>NZ_JACJVI010000004.1 GCF_014237835.1 Rhizobium sp. AQ_MP | reverse complement strand
GACTATTGGAATGGTGTCGTCAACAAAGCGCTCGAACTCCTCGATGGTGCGGTGAAGGGCGAAGGCCTCATCGTCGTCGGCGCCACCAATCGACCGGAGCAAATCGACGAGGCCTTAAAACGTTCCGGGCGCTTGGAAACCCAAATCGAGATCCCGCGGCCTGACACAGCGACCCTTGCCGAGATCTTCCGGCACCATCTCGGCGAGGATCTGAAGGTTCTGGTTGCCGAGGGGCAAGTGCGAACCAAGGAGGAACCCGAGATCCCCAAGCCGTCCCCGGATGTAGAGGACAGCCTAAGTCAACAAGCAGCGCTGAATGGAGGCAGCCAATGACCGAGCAAGTCATGACCAATACGGGTTCAATCGAGATCGACGTTCAATCGGTTCTGAAGCGCCTGGGAACCCGTGCGATGGGCCTTACGGGGGCTGACGTCGAACGCATCGTACGCGAAGCCCGTCAGGTCGCTCGCCGGCAGACGCGTCCGATCCGATACAAGGATCTGGAGGACGGCATCCGCATGAACAGGCCGCAGCTTCCGCATGATCTACGCTGGCGCTTCGCTGTCCATGAGGCGGGCCATGCGATCGTCCATCACGTCCTCAAGCTCGGTCCAATCCAGGGGATTACGATCGACATGCCCGAAGGCGGGTACAATCTACTGTCCTTCCATAGGTCGGGCAGCGACACGCTCGGCTATCGGGAAGATCTGCTAACGATGCTGATGGCCGGGCGGGCGGCAGAGCAGATTGTCTTCTGCTCAGTCTCTGTTGGCTCGGCCGGGTCAGAAGACAGTGATCTCGCCCGTGCGACCGGGCTTGCGCTTGCCCTGGAGCGCAGTCTTGGCTTTGGGGCGGTGCAGCCGCTCCTATACCGGGATGACAAGGATCCGACCGTGGTGCTCGATGCGCATCCGGATTTAGCCGCTCGCGTCCATTGTCGGCTTGAGAAGTCGCTCGGGCGGGCGGCCGAAATCCTCAATGACAATAGGGAGCGGCTTGATCGGCTGACGGCGGTTCTGTTCGAACAGCAGGCGCTGGATGGGGAGACGGTAATCGACATCCTCGATGACCGGAACAGCGTTGCCATTCGACAAACGATGTCGATTTGAGCCAACTGACTTCGGGTTGTCGGCAAGGCATCTCGCTTTGCCGGTAACCTGAAACAAATTGCGCATGTTTGATTCCGACTTCGGGATTTTTGATTCAGAAGTCTGGCAGATCGATTCCGCAACGGCGTTCAACCTCAGGCAACCTGTCTCGCGCTGAAACAAAGCGCCCGCAACCCGAAACAAATTGCGCTTATTTGATTCCGAACTCTGGATTTCTGATTCAGAAATCGATGGTTTCGATTCATCCAAAACACGCTTGCACCGCGCCGCCGGTCCCTTGACCATGATAGGGCCAGAAATCTATCAGGAGGGCTTATGACATTGAAAGCAGCGAGGCAGCGGCAGAAGGCACTGCGCGACGCAAACAGGCGGGCTAAGCGCCCAGAGCGAGATGACGTTGCCCGTGTCGCCCTGTTCTGGCTGATCCGGCGCGCGATTGAAAAGGGGCAGGAAGCCGAGCTGGAGAAGTTCCAGGAAAAGATCGTCTCGATGTTGGTCGACCAGGGCTTTGACGAGCGCGAAAGCGATCTCGTTTTCGATGACCTCGTAGGAAAGTACCGGGTCGATGACCGTCCGTTCCGGCGAAAGCTTCACCTTCTCCATCCAGATGGCGCTCCTGAGGATGAGTGAGAGCTGACCAGAGTTAGCTTCGGTGCCTTCGTGTTTACCGCTGTTGCCAAGCAGTGAGCGCCGAACGGCGTTCATCTGATCCGGACCTATTCCCCCCATTACTTCATAAAACGCCGTTTGATTCTGAATCGCAATTCCACAGCGCCCCCAACCTCAAACGTTTCGTTAACGCAGCTCGCCTAGCTCGACTGCCCCTCTCGATCGAGGGGCAGAATAACCACGAGCATGATGTGAAATGACGAAGCTTACAGCCATCAGAACCTTTCAGCGCAAGATCGACGCCTATTGCCTGCAGCGACTGAACCCCATCTTTTCCAGCGATGACGCTGAGGCGCTCAAAGCCTACATGCGACGCTTGATCGAGCGCAGATGCGGACCGCCGAGAACCAATGGCAGAACCGACTGGCAAATCGTTTCCAGAGTGACTGGTGTCGACGCAGAGCTGCTGGCAACCCATCACCGTGCGCTTGATCCGGGCTTTGATGCAATCATCCGCTGGGGCAGGGACGGCAGCCTGTCTGAGGCCGATCGATCTGGCCAGAAGCCCCGCCGAGTCGCAGCGGCGCGTAAAACAGCAAAACCCGCTAGGGCGAAAGAGGCGGCGGAATCGCGCCCGTCAGCTATCGAGCCGACGGCTTCGCAGAGAGTGTCCTCGGGGACAGTGGAGTTTCCCGAGCCTCTTTTCACCGAGTGGATCGAACCCTCCGGCTTTGCCGAGGCTCTGGCGCTTCATATGCGGCGGCATGGTGAAACCTACTGGGTCCTGCACCGATCAATCGTTCCACCGGATGAACCGACTGACAAGAACACGATCCTGAGCTGGATGGAGGGCAGGCGTGTGCCTCGCAGCACAGATAGCTTCGAGGTATTGGGGAGGATCGAGCGCCGCTACCGACTGCCCCAAGGCTATCTCAAGGCGAAGCTGCCGCATCAAGCACGCTCATGCTCAGGCTTTGATCTGTCAGGGATCGAACCCGCCGAGCGTCGCCGACTGGCCTGGCATCTGCCCGATGATTTCAACTCTCTGCCGTTCGCCAAAAGGGAGGAAATTCTTGAATGGGTCCGCCGGGTGATCATCAGCGGCTCTACCGATTATCGGAAATTTCAGGCGGCGGCGGCGAAGCAGCGCTATGCCATCAGGTTCCCAGGAGTAGCCTATGGCGGGCAGGTGCACCGGAGTGGAAAGATTGACGTCACTGTGGATGACCACGGTGCGATCGAGGATCCCGACCTTCTCTCTGGTGTTATCGATGCGCCGCCAGCGCTCGCCATGGAGATGGCCGATCTCATTCGTTTCAAAACGTCTGCGCTAACCTCGATCGGCTTTCAGCGCAGCGGGGTCTGGGGCGAAGAAACTGCTTCCCAAAAGATCGAACATCTTGGCTTGATGTTCGGGGCGCTGGCGGCCTCGAAGAGCGGAGAAATTCAAGGGTGCGGGGTGTCCCTGCGCCATCTGAACTTTGGCCTTCTGATCTTTCCAGGCGTTTGGGACTGGTATCTGCAATGGCGGGAGTGCCGCCGGGGCTTCTACACGTCCTGGGAAGTCGACATGCTGCGCATTGCGTTGGCGATCACCAAGGAGGGGACTGGGTGGCTTCGCCAACATCCAGAGCTTCTGACCCGGGTGCATGCGATTCCGGTGCTCGTCTCTCAAAACGAGATCGACTACGCCCGCGAGGACTGGCATGGCGCCTGCGAGGATTTCCACAAGCATGCGTCACAACGCGTGAAGGAAATTCAGCGCATCGCACGCGTTCATCGCGATCCCTTCGAACCCATTATGCCCGTTCTTGAAGCTGAAAGCCCGGTCGGCGAGTACAGGAAGATCACAGAAGAGATCATTCGGCTGATGCCTGATGAGGAGCTCTATCCTCGCCCTGCCGCCGAGGCCGTCCGCTCATTTCTGATGTTGCGACTTGGGCTGCATCTCGGATTGCGCCAGAAGAACCTGAGGCAATTGATGTTGTGCCCTCGGGGGCAGATCCCGCGGTCTGAGCGTGTCCTCGAGAAGATGAAGCGCGGCGAGATCCGGTGGAGCGATCGAGACGGCGGTTGGGAAGTGTTGATCCCGGCCGTCGCATTCAAGAATGCCCATTCCTCATTCTTCGGCGACAAGCCCTTTCGTTTGATCCTGCCGGATCTTCTCGATCTGTATCGTTACATCGACGCCTATATCGAACGGCATAGGGCGGTGCTGTTGCGAACGGCAGAGGATCCCGGAACCTTCTTTGTGAAGACGGTCAAAACGACCAGCACTGAGGCAGCCTATGACATCACCAGCTTCTATGAAGCGTGGCGGCTGACGATCCAGCGATACGGCATCTACAATCCCTATACCGGGCGAGGGGCCATCAAGGGTCTCTTGCCCCACGGCCCGCACAATGTCCGCGATGTGCTTGCCACACACATACTGAAGCAGACGGGCTCATATGAGCAGGCGAGCTATGCCATCCAGGACACAGCGGACATGGTTGCCAAGCACTACGGTCGCTTCCTGCCACAAGATAAGTCGGCACTCGCCGCACGCATTCTGAACCAGGTCTGGGAAGCAGCGTAGGGGCCAGGGTTGATCGAGGCGGAAATCATTTCCGCCTCGACGCCCTTACTTCTTCCCCTCACGCGCCCACGGAGGGGACTGCTTGTTCTCAATCCAGGGCAGGAGCTGGAGTGGCTTATGTTCGACGTTCGACGTGATCACGGGGTAGTTTTGAAGAACGCTCCGCATCAGTGGGAGCCCGGCAGGGTTGGTGTAGCGCGTATTGGTCTCGCTCCCCTCGGTAAGGCGACCTGAGATATCATCGATAACATCGGGCGAGACTCCGGCCTGTTTCAATGTATCTGCCATGCCGTGGCGGAACGCATGGATCGCCCGGTCCCACATCTTTTCGCCCAGCGCTTCTTGCATGATGGGCACGAATGTATCGTAGAAGCGATCGCCGGGATCATTGTTGGTTTTGTCGGAGAAGAGGTCAGGGAACAGCGGCCCATAGCCCAATCTCTTGATTGCTTCGACGTATTCGATGAAGCCGAGACGCACCATTTCGTCTGGGAGCGGCAACATCCGCTTCGATTGTCTGTTTTTCAGGCGGCGATAGGTATTGGTTCGAAGGATGATGACATATCCATCATCGTCTTTCGCAATGTCATCCACCGCCAGCCCGGCAAATTCTTTGCGCCTCGGCCCGAGATAGGTGAAGAGGATCGGGAGGAAGTAGAGCGAGTCGTGAAAGACGTGCGGGCCGGCTTTTTTCCGTTGCCGAAATTGGCCCAGAGATCCGGTGTAGACGGGAGTCGAGAAAATCGGAGCGATGTCTTTCGGCGTAGGCTTGTATTGCTGGTGACGAATGTCTCCTGCTTTCGGCTTCCTCGGTCGCAGACCCTCGAAAGTCCAGGCCTCGATTTCGAAACCGTGGCCTTTGAGGTGCTTCAGAAAATGCTGAAGGTTTCCGAAATGTTTGCGAATTGTCGTGGCCGCGAGCCCCACTTTCGGCTTGGTTCCGGCAGCCTCAGCCAGGCGCTTCAATCTGTCACCTTCAGCACGCAACTCCGGGGCTGACATGACACGCATTCTGCTGCTTCGTCCCCAGTCTGTGGGGATATAATTGAAGTGCTGACGGAGCTGGCCAATGTGATACTGCTCGATCTGGCCGGAATGTTCGACGCCGTGCTCGATGAGAACGGACTTGAAAATTCGAACCAACGCCATGGCATCTCGCCCGGTCGCTGGCTCCCACTCGTTACCCATATTGGCGATCAGCTTTTCACATTCCTGCTCGAAGTCAGAAACGGGGACGACCCGCTGTGCCCCTGACTTCGGTGTCACACTGGCTTTGCTTGGCTCTGCCGGGCGCGGGGTAAGATCGAGATAGGCAGGCTTTGCTTCTTCCGAGGGCGGGGCCGGGGCCAGGGGTGGAGGTAGGGCCTCCGCCTCTGCGGGAATGGAAGGCGTTTGGTCTAAAACCGGAGCGGCGACTTCGACTGCTGGGGCCCGCGGTGCGGGACTGGCTGGTCTGCCGCCGCCAGTGAACTCGCTCAAGGTTCTATCCACTAGTTCGTGGCGCTCATCGATCTCAAGGAGGGCTGCTGCGCGACCTTCGAAGATCTTTGACGCTGCTCGCTGGCGATTGATCGCGGTGTCTTCGATCTCGAAGTGGTACATCAGCCTGCGGATGCCGGCTTCAAAGCTTGCGCTAACGGCTGTGGTGCGCTCAGCGCGATAGTTGGTGCGGATGGCATCGACATGGGAGACTGGTACGCCATTCTTCAAGAGATAGCTGAGGCCGATGCAGTCTCCCTCCAGGGAGAGTTCCACACGGGTTCCGAACTTGGCGAGAAGTTGGTAGGCCCAGCCCGCTTCAAGATCGAGCTCCATGTCAACGACATCACCCGCGCGCCCGAAGATCTTCGAGGCTTCGCTGATCTCTCCCAGTCGCTCGAGTTCCTTGTCGCGCTCATGTTCAAAGAGCTTCTGGAGCTGCTGCTTGGACATTGTTTCCTTCGACTGCATCTTCAATTCGGCAAGCCGCGTGTTCAGTCTGCGGCCGATCATCTGTGCTTTCCTATGGTCCGAACAATGAAGGGTCAGTGAAAGTCGGCTGCCGGGTTGGCAGTGAATGAAGGCTGCTGGAATGCGTGGCCGCCAGTAGAAGATGTTTCCCCGGCGGATAAGATTTTCGACCCCGTGGCGGACTCCCATGACGAAGACACCCTGTATCAGGCCCGAAGGTCACCCCATGCCGATTTCAGCTTGGGCATCACCTTTGGGCATCAGTTTTGGGCATCAGGTCGCCGATGACGCCAAAACGGGATCCGGCACGACGGAAAAACATGAGAAGCAAGGACTTTTGGGAGAATTGGCTGGGGAACCTGGATTCGAACCAAGATTAACGGAGTCAGAGTCCGTCGTTCTACCGTTGAACTATTCCCCACCAGGGTATCGCTGCGGCGATCGGTGAGCGGGCTTATAGCCAAAAGATCCGTCATTGCAAAGGCCGAATTTCAAAAAAAATGTCGGGCCCGGGAAAAGGCTGGCGAAGCGGCTCTGAGGTGTCTCCGGATCGAGGTGAGGCGGGTTTGAAGCCAAACGGCCTGCGTCCCCATTTGAAAAACCGTTTGGCGCCGTGGGCTTGCGCTGGTATGCTTTGTCCAACGAAACGAATGAGACACCAGCGGCATGCGTCAGTCTTGGCGCCTTGCGCGGTGCAGTGGATAACTCCAGTGACAGACCCCAATCGCGGCGGACAGCCGAACAGCGAGGGGGCGTCGACAGGCAAGCGCAAGGGCGGGGCCTCCCGCCGGCGCGGCAAGGGCAAGAAGGCGGGACCGGCAAGGAACGGTCACGATGCTTCTGCCTCGGCAGGACAGGCGGGCACGCCGGTTGCCGAGCGACGTTCCGAAACAGTCTATGCGGATGGTCCCATCCGCAAGCGCAAGCGCCGTCGGCGCGGCAAGGGCGGAGGCCCGCTCCCGGCATCGGTGCCGGGCGGCACGCAGGATGCCCAGGCTCGGATCAGTGGTTCCGCCGTCGGTGATCACTTCGTCCATGCCGATGTTTCCCGTGCTGGTGGAGCGACCGCCCCGCAGCTTCGTGCGGTTTCTCCCGATACGGCCGGCAGCGGCGATGCGGTGCCGGGTGGCCGCCCGGGTCGCAAGCGCAAGCGCAACCGAAATCGTCATGCGGCAGTGCCAAAGCCGGGCCATATCCGACCGCTGGCGGGCTCCGAGCCCCCGTCTGTCTTGGTCACCAGGCAGCGTCGCCCGGAGACCGGGGCGGCTGCGTCCGTGCAGCCGCCGAATGAAAACCTGCTGCCTCAGAGTATTGTTCGGCCCGTTGAGCGTGTTCGCCCAGTTCAGGACGGTGGCCCCGACGACCTCTATGCGGCCCTTGATCTCGGCACCAACAATTGCCGCCTGCTGATTGCCCAGCCCACCCGGCCGGGCCAGTTCCGCGTGGTTGACGCCTTTTCCCGCATCGTGCGTCTTGGCGAGGGTCTCGCCGCCCATGGCCGCCTCTCTCAGGATGCCATGGACCGTGCGGTAGATGCGCTGCGTGTCTGCGCCTCCAAGCTCTCTGGTCGTGAGATCAGGCGCATGCGGCTGATTGCGACCGAAGCCTGCCGCGCGGCCGAAAACGGTGAACTCTTCCTGGATCGTGTGACGGCCGAAACCGGCCTCAGGCTCGAGATCATCAATCGAGAGACCGAGGCGCGGCTTGCCGTCTCCGGCTGCTCCTCGCTGGTCGGTCGCGAGGCCCGCTCGGTCGTGCTCTTCGACATCGGCGGCGGTTCCTCTGAAATCGCCGTCATCCGCATCAACGACAACCGTTCCAGCCGGCTCGCCAACCACATCACCCACTGGACATCGCTTCCGGTGGGCGTGGTCACGCTCTCCGAGCGCCACGGCGGCCGCGATGTCACGCCCGATATCTTCGAGGCCATGACCCGCGAGGTCGAGGGCATGCTGGCGAAGTTCGAATGCCCCGATATCCCGCGCAGCATGGACGATTTCCATCTGATCGGCACCTCCGGGACGGTGACGACGCTCGCGGGCGTGCATCTCGATCTGCCGCGCTACGATCGCCGCAAGGTCGATGGCCTCTGGCTGTCCGATGCCGAGGTGACGGCGATGCAGGCAAAGCTCCTCTCCTGGGATTATGCCGGACGCGCTGCAAATCCGTGCATCGGGCCTGACCGCGCCGACCTCGTTCTGGCCGGTTGCGCGATCCTGGAAGCGATCCGTCGCCGCTGGCCGTCGAGCCGCATGCGGGTTGCCGATCGTGGCCTGCGCGAAGGTCTTCTCACCGACATGATGGCCGACGATGGCGTCTGGCGCCGCGGCCGCAATCGACGTCCTCCAGTTTCGAGGGAGCGCTGACCTTGGCAAAACCACCCATCGGCGGCAACCGCACCGGCCGAAAGCTCGGCCAGAAGGTCAAGAAGGGCAAGCTCAAGGCCTCGTCCAGGCGCTGGATCGAGCGCCATATCAACGACCCCTATGTCCAGCGGGCGAAGCTCGAAGGCTACCGCGCCCGCGCGGCCTTCAAGCTGCTCGAAATCGACGAAAAGCACCAGATCCTCAAAGGTGCCAAGCGCATCATCGATCTGGGGGCCGCCCCGGGCAGCTGGTCGCAGATTGCCGCCAAGGTCACCGATTCGACGGATGAGGATATCCGCGTCGCGGCGATCGACTTCCTGGAAATGGCCCCGATCCCGGGCGTGAAGATCCTGCAGCTCGACTTTCTCGATCCGGACGCCCCGCGCCAGCTGATCGAAGGCGTCGGCGGCACGCCGAACCTCGTCATCTCGGACATGGCAGCGCCCACCACCGGCCACCAGAAGACCGACCATCTGCGTACCATGCATCTGTGCGAAGTCGCGGCACATTTTGCCGTCGAGGTTTTGGCCGAGGGCGGACACTTCTTGGCCAAGACCTTCCAGGGCGGCACGGAGAAGGATCTGCTCAACATGCTGAAGCAGAATTTCCGCCAGGTGCTGCATATCAAGCCGGCCTCGTCCCGCTCGGAATCGGTCGAGATGTTCCTGCTCGCCAAGGGCTTCAAGGGCCGCAAGGGCGGAGCCTTGGGTGGCGAACTCGACGAGGAGGGCTTTGCCCGCGATCCGCGCGAGCTTGATACAGCCGACGAAACGGAAGGCTGAGTGGTCGCTACGGATGTTCACCTATATTACCGTCGGCACCAATGATCTTGAGCGGGCCATCCGCTTCTACGATGCCGTCTTTGCCACGCTCGGTATCGGGCGTCGGGTCACGGTCGAGAATGAGGCCGGCTACGGCCCGCCGGATGATGTCAGGTGCCGTTTTTGGGTGACCGCACCCTTCGACGGAAAACCAGCCACCGTCGGCAATGGCTCCATGCCGGCCATCGACGCGCCGTCGCGTTCCGCAGTCGATGCTTTCTATAGGGCAGCATTAACCAATGGTGCAACGGACGAAGGCGCACCTGGCCTGCGCCATTTCCATCCGAACTTCTACGCCTGCTATGTCCGCGATCCCGATGGCAACAAGCTTTCGGCGCTCTGCGAGCGGCCGGAATAATCACTTCACACCGATCGTCTCGTCCTCGCTGGTCCGTCGGTAGCCCGAGACGGCAGAGCCGACATCGCGCGGCAACCCGAAGAAGGGCACCACTGCAAACAGCGACAGTCCGGCGACGATCGCGAAGGCGAGGTGAAAATCGCCAAGCGAGAGCGTCTCGCCGGTGATCCGCGTGCTGGCCTCGAGGATTGAGGCTGCGGCGGCGACACCGAGCGCCAGGCTCACCTGCTGCAGCACCGAGGTGAGCGAGGTTGCCTGCGAGACGGTGCGATCCTCGATCTCCGCATAGCCCAGCGTGTTCACGCCCGTAAAGAAGAAGGAACGGCAGAAGCCGCCGATCAGGAGGATAGCCATGATCAGCACAATCGGGGTGGCCGGGGTGAAGAGCGCATTGGCTGCCGTCGTGATCGCGCCAAAAATCCCGGCAAGGATCAGCACGTTGCGGAAACCGGCCGCTGCGAAGGCGCGTCTGGCAATGAACTTGGTCGAGATCGCCCCGACGGCTGCGATAAAGGTGGTCATGCCCGATTCGAAGGCGGTCATGCCGAAGCCGAGCTGCAGCATCAGGGGCAGGAGGAAAGGCGTGGCACCGGCCGCGATGCGAAACAGCGTGCCGCCGACGATCGAGGCGCGGAAGCTCTTGTTGGCGAAGAGCGACAGGTCGAGCAATGGGGCAGGGTGCCGGCGGGCGTGCAGCACATAAAGCACAAGCGAGACGATGCCGATGAGGGTGGCCGCAATGCCGATCCAGACCGAGAGCGCAGGCAGGCTCATCACCGAGAGCCCAAAGACGAGGCCGGACGCAGCGGCAGCGCTCAGCAGAAAGCCCATCCAGTCGATGCGCCCGGTTTCGATCGGCGCTATCTCGGGTAGGTAGAGGCCGGAGAGCCAGAGACCCAGAAGACCGATCGGAATATTGATCAGGAAGATCCAGTGCCAGCTGAAGAAGGTGGTGATGAACCCGCCGACGGGTGGACCGGTGATCGGGCCCAGCAGGGCAGGGATGGTCAGCAGCGCCATGGCCGAGACGAGTTCGCTCTTCTTCGTCGTGCGCAGCAGCACCAGCCTTCCGACTGGCGTCATCATCGCACCGCCCATGCCCTGCAGGAAGCGTGCCGCGACGAAGGTGAGAAGCGAGTCCGAGATGGCGCAAAAGATCGAGCCGAGCATGAAGACGAGGATTGCCGCGCGAAACACGCGCTTTGCACCGTAGCGATCGGCCATCCAGCCGCTGATGGGAATGAAGATCGCGAGCGCCACCATATAGGAGGTCAGCGCCAGCTTCAGCGTGATCGGTCCCACGCCGAGATCGGCGGCGATCGTCGGAAGTGCTGTGGCGATGACGGTCGAGTCCATCTGCTCCATGAACAGGGCGACTGCGAGGATAAGCGGTGTGATGCGGTTCATCGGCATTCCGGAAGATGTCGCGAGTGCGACCGGCCAAAGTGTCAAATAGCGCAGACACGCCCATGTTGAAACCGGCGATCGCCTGCCAGACGCACCCTGCCTAAGCGGGGTTCCAGCAGTGTCGATCAGCACGCATCACGATGGTGTGAGAGCGCTTCCCGCCGCCCCGGCTTCCCCTATGTCGAGGTGAGCCTGTGCAGGGCCTAGGCGATTTGTTTGAGGAGATTGCGATGATTTCGATGAAAAGACGTATGCTGCTCGGGAGCGCTGGAGTAGCACTGGCCGCTCCCATGATCATGACGCGGGCTGCCATGGCGCAGCAGTCGGGTGCGGAGACCTCGATGGATATCGACCATGCAATGCCGCCGGAAACGCACCGCTTCAATGTCGGCAAGTTCGAGGTCGTGGTGGTCAAGGATGGCGCGCGCACCTCGGAAAATCCGCAGGAGACCTTTGGAACCAACCAGTCGCCTGAGACCGTCGGCGCGCTGCTTGAGGCAAACTTCCTGCCGGCCGACAAGTTCGTCAACAGCTTCTCGCCTGTGCTGGTCAATACCGGTTCTGACGTCATCCTCTTTGACACCGGTCTCGGCGAAGGCGGTCGGGCAAACGGTCTGGGCCGACTGGTTGAGGGCCTGACGGCGGCCGGCTACAAGCGTGAGGATGTGACCGCTGTTGTCATCACCCACATGCATGGCGATCACATCGGCGGCCTGATGGTAGGTGGCCAACCGACATTCCCGAATGCGCGTTATGTCACCGGCCAGGTGGAATATGATTTCTGGGTTGATCCGGCGCGCGTCGGCACGCCGGCCGAAAACGGCCACAAGGGCGTGCTTGCCAGCATGAAGCCGATGGCCGAGAAAACCACCTTCATTGGCGACGGGGGTGAGGTCGTGTCCGGCATCACCGGCATGGCGGCCTTCGGTCACTCGCCGGGCCACATGATATATCGGATCGAGTCGGAAGGCCGCCAGCTGGTGCTGACCGCCGACACGGCAAACCATTTCGTCCTGTCGCTGCAGCGCCCGGATTGGGAAGTCCGCTTCGACATGGACAAGGCTGCCGCAGCGGCGACCCGTGCCCGGGTCTTCGACATGTTGGCGACCGACAAGCTCGCCTTCCTTGGCTACCACATGCCGTTCCCGTCTGTCGGTTTCGTCGAAAAGATCGACCAGGGTTATCGCTTCGTGCCCAAGGCCTACCAGTTCGACATCTGACGGGTTCGGGGCCGCGCTTTAGCGTGCGGCCCCTTTCGAGGCCTCATCGACCGGCATAGATCTCTTCGGTCGCCTGCTCGATGAAGGCGTGCATGCGGCTATCGATATCGGCCTCGCTGACCGTGACGCCCGCTTGGCCGAAGTCCTTGCGCAACTGCTCGAGAAGGCGGTGTGGTTCAACGACCTGTTTGGCGGCGACGGTACGGGCATAGGCTTCCACGTCGTCGAGCCCCATCGTATAGGCGGCCCAGCGGCCGATCATCTTGCTGCCGCGCACCTTGGCCTTGAATTCGACTTCTGCCTGGCGGGCGAACTGGTTTTCGAGTGCCTGTGCACGCTTCTTCAATGCGGTCATGTCAAATCCCCTCGCAGCGTTTCTTCTTGCTCTTGTACCCCCAGCCCCCTGAGGATGGGATCGGTTATACGCGACAGGAATTCAGGCTCCGTGTAAGCTGAACCTAAAATTCGAATGATTTGGTAGTTTTCTGTGGGCTATCGTTCCGGCACGTTCAAAGCCGGCTCTGGCCCACGTTTTGCTATTCCCTTCCTGTCATGAACGTGTTACCAGCCCTCGCCAACTTCCAAGCATTTCATGCAGAAGCGACCGGGTGGAAACCTCTGTCCCGGGTGGATTCTGCCTATTCAAACGAAGGAAATTGGCATGGCACGCATTGTAATGTCGGCGACAGGCGCAGAAGCGCTCACCTTTGACGACGTCCTCCTGCAGCCGGGGCATTCCGAAGTAATGCCGGGGCAGACGAATATCGCGACCCGCATCGCCAAGGATATCGACCTCTCCCTCCCGATCCTCTCCTCTGCCATGGACACCGTCACCGAAAGCCGGCTTGCCATCGCCATGGCCCAGGCCGGTGGTATCGGCGTCATTCACCGCAACCTCACACCGGTCGAGCAGGCTGAAGAAGTTCGCCAGGTCAAGAAGTTCGAAAGCGGCATGGTCGTCAATCCGGTCACGATCGGTCCGGACGCGACGCTCGCCGAAGCCAAGGCGCTGATGGGCGCGCATGGCATCTCGGGTATTCCGGTTGTTGAAGGTTCAAGCCGTCCCGGTCGCCTCGTTGGCATCCTGACCAACCGCGACGTCCGCTTCGCCTCCGATCCGAGCCAGAAGATCTACGAACTGATGACGCGCGAGAACCTCGTGACGGTCAAGGACGGCGTCGACCAGCAGGAAGCCAAGCGCCTCCTGCACAAGCACCGTATTGAAAAGCTTCTGGTGATCGACAACGAAGGCCGCTGCGTCGGCCTGATCACGGTCAAGGACATCGAGAAGTCGCAGCTGAACCCGCACGCTGCCAAGGACGCCCAGGGCCGCCTGCGTGTCGCAGCCGCCATCTCCACCGGAGACGACGGTGTCGAGCGCGCCGAGCGCCTGATCGATGCCGGCTGCGATGTCATCGTTGTCGACACCGCTCATGGCCACAGCCAGAAGGTTCTGGATGCTGTCGCCCATGTGAAGAAGATGTCGAATGCCATCCGCATCATCGCCGGCAATGTTGCGACGGGAGAGGGCACGCGTGCGCTGATCGATGCCGGCGCCGATTGCGTCAAGGTCGGCATCGGCCCGGGCTCGATCTGCACCACCCGAGTCGTCGCCGGCGTTGGCGTGCCTCAGCTCGCCGCCGTCATGGCTGCCGTCGAGGAGGCCAACAAGTACGACATTCCAGTGATCGCTGATGGCGGCCTGAAGTTCTCCGGCGACGTCGCCAAGGCCATCGCAGCCGGTGCGTCCGCCGTCATGGTCGGCTCTCTGCTCGCCGGCACGGACGAAAGCCCGGGCGAGGTCTATCTTTACCAGGGCCGCTCCTTCAAGGCCTATCGCGGCATGGGTTCCGTCGGTGCCATGGCCCGCGGCTCGGCAGACCGCTACTTCCAGGCGGAAGTGCGCGACACGCTGAAGCTCGTGCCCGAAGGCATCGAAGGCCAGGTCCCCTACAAGGGCCCCGTTTCAGCCGTCCTGCACCAGCTCGCCGGTGGGCTGAAGGCCGCTATGGGGTATGTCGGCGGCAAGGACATCAAGGACTTCCAGGAGAAGGCGACCTTCGTCCGCATCTCCGGCGCCGGCCTGCGCGAAAGTCATCCGCATGGCGTGACCATCACCCGCGAAAGCCCGAACTACCCGGGCGCGGCATGATCCTGGGGCGTGTGCCCGGCCCACGTCAGGCGCCGCTCCTTTGGGCAAGCGGCGTCCTCTCTGCTGCTTTGCTCGGCTGGATGAACCTCAGCTTCGCCCTGCCCTTCGCCGGTGTGACCGGTGGAAGGTCCATTCCCGATCTCGATATCGAGAGCTCGGGGCAGGGGCTGCTTGCGCTGAGGTCGCTCCTGGAGACGAGGCCGGAAGCGGCCGAGCTTCTCCGGGCCATGCATCTCGGCCCCGATCTGGTTCTGCCAGCTGTCCTCGGTCTTTTTCTCGCCCTCCTGACGAGACGCTTGGCGACCGGTGCGAGCCTCTACGGACGTCCGGCCGAAGGGCTTTTGCCCGTTCTGCTGGCATTGCCGATTGGTTACGCTGCTTTTGACTACGTCGAGAACGTGACGAGCCTCATGCTTTTCCCGCCGGCCTCGCCGGCACCAGGGACAGCAGGCTTACTGGCTGAAATTTTGTCCTGGCTGACGCGCGTGAAGTTCGCAGCGCTCGTCATCTCGGGCATCCTCATTCTGCGGCTGGCCTTTGGCCCCAAGGCCGCAAACGATTCCTGATCCCTCTTTTGACCCATTCAAGGACTTGATTTTTCGATGACCGGTTTTGAGATGTTCTGGCCGCTTTTGGCCCATGCCTTCCTCGTGTTTTGTCTCTACGCTCTGCTGGTTGTCCGACGCGCCGCCGTTGTGCGCTCCGGCAAAGTCGAGCGGATCGCCTTTCGGGAAAACCTCGCCGAGCCCGAAGAAAGCCGTGTGGTCAATCGCGCGATCGCCAACCAGTTCGAGCTGCCGGTCATCTTCTACGCCTTTTCGATTCTGCTCTACCTCACCGAAGCCGACAATCTGGCTGCTGTCGTTCTCGCCTGGGTCTTCGTCGCAGCTCGCTATATGCAGGCCATCATGCAGCTGACCGGCAATCTGCCCCTGCGCCGCCTGTTCTTCATGGTCGGATTTGTTTCACTCGTCATCATGTGGCTGTGGCTTGCGGTCTGGATGGCCACCAGCTGAAGCCTTCACGGCAACGTGTCTGGGCGGCGGTCGGCGCGGCGCTATTTCGGCAAGGCATCCAATCCGTCCCCAAGGAGAGTGCCATGTCCAAGCCCGTAATCACGCAGGCCATGATCGATGCCTATGACGAGTATACCCACCTGACCCTCGACCGCCGCGGCTTCATGCAGAAGCTGACGACACTCGCCGGCTCCGGTGCCGCGGCCGCCGCCATCATGCCCATGCTCGCGGCCAACCAGGCGAATGCCGCCATGGTCGAAGAAGGCGACGCCCGCCTTGAGGTCGCAGACATCACCTATCCCGGCGCGTCCGGCGAGATGAAGGGCTATCTCGCGATCCCCAAGGATGCTGCGGAGAAATTGCCCGCCGTCATCGTCATCCACGAAAACCGTGGCCTCAATCCGCATATCCGCGATGTTGCCCGGCGCATGGCGCTGGAGGGCTTCGTAGCACTTTCGCCCGACTTCCTTTCGCCGAATGGCGGGACGCCGTCCAACGAGGACGAGGCACGCGCCATGTTCCAGTCGCTCGACATGGTCGCCGCGGTGGCCAATGGCGAGGCGACCCGCGCCTTTCTCGCCGGCCATGAAAAGACCAATGGCAAGGTCGGCGCGATCGGCTTTTGCTGGGGCGGCGGCATGGTGAACCGCATGGCGGTGGCCTCGCCCGAGCTCGGCGCCGGTGTCGCCTATTACGGCTCCCAGGTCCCGGCCGAACAGGTGCCCGCGATCAGGGCACCGCTGATGCTGCATTATGCCAGCCTCGACGAGCGGATCAACGCCGGTATCGACGCCTTCAAGGCAGCGCTCGATGCCAATGGCAAAACATACGAGCTGCATATGTATGACGGGGTGAACCATGCATTCAACAATGACACCTCCGCGGCTCGCTACGACAAGGCGGCCGCTGATCTGGCATGGTCGCGCACCGTCGAGTTTTTGAAGAAGAACCTTGGCTGATGGTCGGACAGGGGAGCGTCGCGGCTCCCCTGTTCATGACAGTTCCATGAAATCTCCTGCTCTTTGACACCGATCAATCCGCTTGCCGGCTTCCACGCCTAGCTTTTGCTTGAGCGGCGGACACACGCGCCGCGCGCAATCAAGCGAGGGAGAGTGTTATGGCATCGACGATGAAGGCTGCGGTGGTCCGCGAATTCGGCAAGCCGCTGGTGATCGAGGAACGGACAATCCCGGATCCGGGACCAGGCCAGATCCTGGTGAAATACGAGGCGACAGGTGTTTGCCACACGGACCTGCATGCCGCCAATGGCGATTGGCCGGTCAAGCCCAACCCGCCCTTCATCCCCGGCCATGAAGGCGTCGGTTACGTTGCGAAACTCGGCTCCGGCGTCTCGCGCATCAAGGAAGGCGACCGCGTCGGCGTTCCATGGCTCCACACCGCCTGCGGCTGCTGCTCGCCTTGCCGCACTGGCTGGGAAACGCTGTGCGGCAGCCAGCAGAACACCGGTTACTCGGTCAACGGCACCTTTGCCCAATATGGCCTGGCCGATCCCGATTATGTTGGCCGTCTCCCGGACAATCTGGCCTTCGGTCCGGCAGCACCCGTGCTCTGCGCCGGGGTGACGGTCTACAAGGGTCTGAAGGAAACCGAAGTGAAGCCCGGCGAATGGGTGGTCATCTCGGGCATCGGCGGCCTTGGCCACATGGCAGTCCAATATGCCAAGGCCATGGGCATGCATGTCGTGGCAGCTGACATTTTCGATGACAAGCTGAAGCTCGCCACTGATCTCGGCGCCGACATGGTGGTCAACGGCACGGCGGCGGATGCGATCGAACAGGTGCAGAAGGCAACGGGCGGAGTGCATGGCGCGCTTGTCACTGCGGTTTCGCCCAAAGCCATGGAGCAGGCCTATGGCTTCCTGCGCTCCAAGGGGACCATGTCGCTGGTCGGATTGCCGCCGGGCTTCATCTCGCTTCCCGTCTTCGAGACCGTGCTGAAACGCATCACGGTACGCGGTTCCATCGTCGGCACGCGTCAGGACCTGGAAGAGAGCCTGCAGTTTGCCGGCGAGGGCAAGGTCGCCTCGCATTTCAGCTGGGACAAGCTCGAAAACATCAACTACATCTTCCACAGGATGGAAAAAGGCCAGATCGACGGCCGCATCGTTCTCGACCTGGCAGCTTGAATCAGCCTGGCGATGCGACGAAGGCGGCACGAGAGTGCCGCCTGTTCCTCGCAAAAAGCGCCGCTCAGTTACCCGACTGGATGACGGCAACGCGCGGCGGGGCGTTGCTGCAGGCGCTGTCTTCGCAGATCCCCGAGATCCACACCTCGCCATTGCCGATCATCACGCCTTCGGAATTGACGAAGAGGTCGCCATACTCCTGGTTTGAGACCGCTTCGACAATGGTCTCGGTAAAGACGGAATCATAAGCATCGAGCAATTCCTGCTCCGAGGAATAGGTGGCCTGCTCGCCATCGATCGTGACGGTGATCGGATAGTTCACGAGGCTGGCGACGATGTCCGATTTCCCTTCCTCCAGCGCCACCTTGAAGGCGTAGAAGAGTTCCTTGTAGTCGGCGGCGTCGCCCAGAAGCGCCTCGATCTGCTGGTCAACGGAGGCTTCGTCTGCGACGACCGGCTGGGTGGTCAGGAGGCCTGCGGCGAAGGCGGCCATCAGCAGAAATGCATTCGATCGGATCATGTTGCGGACATACCCCCAGAAACTATTCGTCCTCCTGAATAATCCAGATCGGCGACGATGCATCGCATCACTTTTGGAGGTACTGCAATAGATCGTGACAAAGATGAATGCACAGTGAAGGCTCTTGCTCTGGCGGAAAGCTTTGCGGGACTCCATATATTGCACTGCAACAAGTGCTGGACCGCAACATGATTGAAGCAGACACCAACGCCGCAACCGACCGTATTTTCGTCTTTCAGGGTGGCGGTGCGCTTGGCGCATACCAGGCGGGCGCCTATGAAGCCCTGCATGCAAACGATGTTGAACCTGACTGGCTTGCCGGGATCTCGATCGGCGCGATCAACGCCGCGATCATCGCCGGAAGCCCGAGGGAGCGACGGATCGCCAATCTGCGCGATTTCTGGAATACCGTCTCCTCGGGCCTGAGTTTTCCGTGGGCGGCGCAGGACAACACGCTTCGACGGATGCAGAATGATGCGGCTGCGCTTGCAGCAGTCGCCTTCGGTATTCCGGGCTTTTTCTCACCGCGGCTGCCGACACCGCATCAGGTCCTGAACAACCCCGACCTGCGGGTCAGCTTTTACGATACCGAACCGCTGATGAAGACGCTCGACCGACTGATCGACTTCGATCTTCTCAACGACTGCCAGACCCGCCTCAGCCTAGGGGCAGTCGAGATCCGGTCCGGAAACTTCGCCTATTTCGACAATCGCAAGACGCGCCTCGATTCGCGCCACATCGCAGCTTCGGGAGCGCTGCCACCGGGCTTTCCGCCGGTCGAGATCGACGGACGTCACTACTGGGATGGCGGCCTGGTGTCCAACACCCCGCTGCAGCATGTGCTGAACGTTAACGACGCTTCGCGCGACCTGGAGATCTTTCAGGTCGATCTGTTCAACGCGCGGGGCGACATGCCGCGTGACCAGTTCGAGGTGGAAAGTCGCATCAAGGAAATCCGCTACTCAAGCCGAACCCGTATGAACACCGATGACTTCGCAAGGCGTCAGATCGTTCGCCGCGCCGCCAAGCGTCTGCTGGAAAAACTGCCTCCTGAATTCCAGGATGACGAGGATGCAAGGATCCTGCGTTCGATTGGACACGAATACGACGTCACCATCGTTCATCTGATCCACCGCCGCGCCTCCCATGCAACCCATGCCATGGATGCGGAGTTTTCCCGTCGTTCAATTGAGGAGCACTGGCAGGCGGGCTACGATGATGCGTCATACACGCTGAAGCATCCGAAGTGGCGCAACCGCGGCCGTCCCAAGGATGGTATCCAGATCTTCGACCTCGCGCGCGAACGACACCTGCAGATCGAGGGTTGATTCAGATCACGGACCTTTTTTGTGAAGATCTGGTTAAAGTGGTTGTGGTGACCCCGGATTAACCTTTTGGCCACAACCGTTACCTATGCCATTGGCAACGTGAAACCTTGGGATGAACCCAAGGACGATTTGATTGAGCGAGCACACCATGGACGGTCGACTGCAGCCGCGAAAAACGCCGCAACAGGAACGAAGCATACAGCGGCTGGAGGCAATCCTTGAAGCGACGGTTCTCCTGTTTCTGGAGAAAGGCGTTCACGACACGACCATGAGCGAGATCGCTCAGCGTGCCGGAATCTCGATCGGCTCACTCTACCAGTTCTTTCCCCAGAAGGTCGCGGTCATCAAGGCCGTGCATGACCGCTTCTCAGCGGAGCTGGAAGACTTCATCCGCCAGGTCTTCCTGGGTGTCCAGTCGCTTGACGAGGCGGCAGACCGGGCAGCCGACAGCCTGATGCAACTGCACGCCATGTTTCGTCAGCAACCCATCTACATGGCGCTCTGGCAGGCCATCGCAACCGACAATGATCTGCTTCAGCTCTCCAGCGACTTCCATGAAAAGATCATCACCAGCTTCTACCGCGACCTGGCACACCTCATCCCCGCGGAGGATTTTGAGCGGTTCCGCGTCAACCTGAAGCTGATGATCCTGGCCACAGGCGAGGTTATCCGCTTCACGACCCGCCAGTCGGACGATATCGCGGCAGCCCACCTCGATCAGTGGCACCGCATCGTTCGCGCCAACATCTTTGCCTATTGAAGCAGCTACCAGCCCGGAATCATATGCCCGGCGCGCAGCCGTGGATAATAGCGCGAATAGGTCTTCGGCTCTCCATCCATGTCGTCTTCCGCCTGTGCCGGCGTGATGTTGTCGAGACAGGCGGTGATGTGGTCGGTAATCGCATTGAGCAGCGATGTGGACAGGCCGGGCCGCTTCATAAGTCCGATCTGTACCGGCGGAAGCGGAGGGAAGCCGTCATTGGCGGTCAGTACCTTCATGCCCGTTCTCAAGGCTGATTCCGGCAGGATCGATACGGCCATACCCGCGAGCACGGCGGCTGCGACCACGGTCGAAGACCAACTGGTGAACAGGATCTGGTAATCGCGCCCATCGGCATCGAGGGCCGAACAGGCAAGTTGTCGCCACTGGCAGTCGCGTCTTCCGACGGCAAGGGGCACCGGCGCGTCGTCCTTCAGCGGATGGTTGGCCGAACCCACCCAGCAGAGCGGTTCGGTACGCACGACATCCGACTGCCGCAGAAGCGGATTGTGGGTGACGAGCGCAATGTCCAGTTCGCCCTTGGCCATCTTCTCCGCAAGATCCATCGAAGGCTCACAGACGATGTAAAGCTCCACGTTGGGATGTGTCTTGGCAAAGCGTCCAATGATCTCGGGCATGTAGCGGTCGGCGTAATCGTCCGGTGTGCCGATCCGAAGCGTTCCTTCGAGGCGGTTGTCATCGAAGGCGGCGATTGCCTCGGAATTCAGCCGAATAATGCGCCGTGCATAGTTCAGCAGCTTGTCGCCATCGGCTGTGAGCCGGTTGCCGCGCCCATCCTTGATGAAGAGCTGTTTGCCGACCCGCTCTTCAAGGCGCCGCATCTGCATGGATACGGCGGACTGCGTCTTGAAAACTCGTCCGGCCGCCTTGGTGAAGCTGCCGGTGTCGACGATGGCAATGAAGGTCTGCAACTGATCGATATCGAGAGGGGCCGACATGGGTGTCATCCATAAGAAGGGTTGATGGTTATCATTAGAAACATTCGTTGGACTGATCAATATCCTTTCGCCATCTTCATGATCGTCATCCTCACCGACCGGTCTCCGGCCAAACACCCACCTCCAACCCTCGTCTCCTGTCCGTGTTCGCGGACGGGGCAAGTCCCTCGTGCCTGCTGAAAGGAAGATGCCATGCGCACGAACGATCGGATCCTCGATTTTGACCTCGACCTCGCCGTTGACCTGCCGAACCGGACGCTTGCCGCGCGTCTGGCTCGCCTCAATGCATGGTTCCGATCCCTTCGCGTGACGCTTCGCAATCGTCTTGCTGTAAACAGCCTGGCCGATCTCGACGAACGTCTCCTGAATGACCTCGGCCTCACGCGAGGTGAAGTTCAGGATGTCTTGCGTCGCCACGGTTATGCTGACGATCCTTCGCAGCATCTGACGCGTCTGGCGCGCCGTCGCGCCGAACGATCCCTTCGCGGTCAGAAGACTGACTGAACACGCTTTCCATCCCCGCAGGGTGATAGCCAACAGCCCTGCCTCTTGCCCGGTCCCAAATTCTTGGACCGGGCTTTTTTGTAAACGCTAAAATAATAATGAATGGTGTGAAATAGGAGAGGAAAAGCGGCGGGAAGTAACCTGTTGCTAACGCGCGTATGTCAGCGATTGACATGCCTGACGTGCTACCTGTTTCGGAGACCCCTCATGCGTATATCGACCAAGCTGCCCCTGGCTGCCACGTTGTTTGCCCTCGTAATCCTGAGTGCTTCCGTGGCGATCGGTCTTGTGCAGCAGATCCGAATTCTTGATGAGCAGGTTTACCAGCAGTTGGAGGCGACCGCCGACGGTCGGCGCAACGAGGCACGGCGCTTCCTTGAGGCGATCAGGCTGGATGCGCGTGGCACGGCAGCCGACATGATGACACAGCAGGCCCTCTTCGGCATCACCGGCGCCTGGCCAAAGCTCGGCGAGAACCCGGCTGCCGAATTGCAGAAGCGCTACATCGACGACAATCCCAGCCCGGTCGGCGAGAAGTACAACCTCGACAGCGCCAAGAAGGACAGCTACGACCGTGCCCACCGCCAGGGCCACGCGACCTTCCTGAAGCATCTGAAGGCGCAGGGTTACTATGATATCTTCCTGATCGATGCCGAAGGCAACATCGTCTATACGGTCCAGAAAGAGCGCGACTTCGGTACCAATCTGTTGACCGGCCCCTACAAGGACTCCGGACTGGCGCAGGTTTTCAAGAAGGCAATTGCCAGCGACGATCCCGAGGTGTTTGCCAATTCGGATTTCGAGGCCTATGAGCCTTCCGCCGGCGCGCCGGCGGCCTTTATCGCTGTGCCGATCATCATGAACGAGCGCAAGCTTGGCGTCCTCGCATACCAGTTGCCGAACGATCAACTGAACGCCATTTTTGGCAACACCCGGGGTCTGGGCCAGAGCGGCGAAACACTCCTGGTCAGCAAGTCAGGCATGCTGGTCTCCGACAGCGCCCGCACATCCGACGTCGACAGCCTGAAGGTCAGCCTGTCGTCTCCGATGCTGGCAAGCGCGATGAACGGTGAGGATGCAACCGGCGAAATCGAAGGCTACCGTGGCATCACGAGCCATGCAGCGGTCGTACCCCTCGATTTCGGTGATGTCCGCTGGTCTGTCGTGGCTCTGATCGGAGAAGACGAAGTGGCTTCGCAACTGGTCGATGCTGGCATGAAGTCGGTCGGCATGGGGGCCTTGCTCGTGCTAGTCGGCTCTGCGGTCGGTTTCATCTTCTCGCGCAGTCTGACGCGCCCGATCTCCGAACTTGTCCAATCCATGGGCCAGCTGGCGGACGGCAATACCGATATCGAGCTGAAGGGTATCAACCGCTCGGATGAGATCGGCGACATGGTCCGTTCCGTTGCTGTCTTCCGCCAGGCTGAAATCGACAAGCGCCAACTGGAAGCAGAAAACGAAAACCGTCGGTCTGTCACGGAAAGCGAACGTCAGCAGCGCGAGGCCGAACGTGCCGCCGCCCAGTCGGAGCTGACCGAAGCCATCGAGATCCTGGGGGCCGGACTTCAGCGCCTCGCCAATGGCGATCTGACCGGCACGATCCGCCAGCCGCTGGCCGGCAATCTCGATCGTCTGCGTCTGGACTTCAATGCCTCGCTCGAGCGCCTCTCCGGGACGGTCGCCGCGGTTCATGGAAATGTCGCCGAGATTAATCGCAAGAGCGGCACGGTCAGTTCGTCCACGGCCGATCTCAGCCAGCGCACGGAACAACAGGCAGCAGCCCTGGTGGAGACATCGACCGCCATCCGTCAGATCATGGACGCAATCCGGCATTCCTCGGAGCGCGCGGAGAACGCCTCTCGTCTCGCCCGCGAAGCCCGCGCGAATTCTGACCGTTCCGGCGAGATCGTCGGCGGTGCCGTCGACGCCATGCAGCGCATCGAGAATGCCTCAAGCGAAATCTCAAAGATCATCAACGTGATCGACGAGATCGCCTTCCAGACGAACCTGCTGGCTCTGAACGCCGGTGTCGAAGCCGCGCGAGCCGGTGAAGCCGGCAAGGGCTTTGCGGTGGTTGCCCAAGAGGTTCGAGAACTCGCCCAGCGTTCGGCAACGGCTGCCAAGGACATCAAGGCACTTATCACCAAGTCTGGCGAGGAAGTCGCAACCGGGGTCGGCATGGTTCGTGAAACCGGCACCGTCCTGTCCTCGATCGCCGGCCAGGTCGTCCAGATCGGTGATCACATCCATTCCATCGCATCGGCCGCCAAGCAGCAATCCGCAAGCCTCAACGAGATCAATGATGCGGTTGCCCGCATGGAGAATGTCACCCAGCAGAACGCACGGGCGGCCGAGCAGACCAATGCCGACATGGCGGGGCTGACCCGCGACGCCGAGATGCTCTCCGGTCTCGTCGGCCAGTTCACGCTCGAGGCCAATGCCTCGACCCTGCAGAACCGCTTCGCCGACCAGCGCGACACGGGTTTCAGCCGTCCCGTCTCCCCGGCAACGTCCCAGCCGTCGCCAGCGAACGGTGCTCCAAAGCCTGCGTCGCGCTCCTTCCTCAAGCCCAAAGTCGCCCCTGCGGAAGCCGGAAGCCGTGCAGTTGCCTCGCCGGCACGCTCGCTGATGGACAAGATCTCGATTGGTCTAGGCGCCAAGCTCAATCAGGCGAAGGACAATGGTAAGCCCGAAGGCGAGTGGGAAGAGTTCTGAGAGAGAAGTGAAGCCGAAATGCAGAGCGGCGCGGGAAACCGCGCCGTTTGTCGTTTCACCGGGGTCGTGACGGCTCAGTTCTTGGCGTCCGGTGCCGGGTCTGCCGGTTGCGGGGCATCCTTGCGTGAAGCCGAAAGATAGGTGTCGAAGATCTGCTCCATGCTCTTCTGGTAGCTCTTCTGCACCTCAAGCCCACTGTCGAACATGGTGTTGACCATGGCCGCAAAGCTTTCCTGTGCTTCTTTCTCTGGCGTCTTCGCAGGTTCGGGCGCGGCCTTCGGCGGCTCTGCCGCCTGTCCCGTCATCTGCGTCGTATAGGCTGCCGCCATGTCCTGGAACGCCTTGGTGAAGGGATTGTCGAGAAAGGGATTGGCGGTCGCCTGCGGCTCCGGTTTTCTCTGCGCCGTGCCCATCATCTCCTGGAAGGCGCGTGTAAACGGATTGTCGAACATCGTGGCAGCCTGGGGCTGAGGCTTTGGCTGCAGCCCTGTGTTTTCCAGCCACTGCTGCATCATCGCGCCCATGGGCGTGCCGGCGAAGGCATTCGCCCCGGTGAACTGACCTGTGGTCTGTTTGAACAACCCGCCCATCAGCGCATCCGCCATGGCGGGCATCATCTGTTTGAAGATGTCCTGTCCGATCCCGGTAAACTGGGCCGCCTGCGCCGCGATTGCCCGCGACACCTCTTTGGAGCCGAAGAGTTGCTGCAGGATCTGGTTTCCGTCGGCAATGCCCTGTGGTGTGAAGGCCGAGCTCATGTCCTCGAAATACTTGGCATAATTGCCCGAGGTCATCGCCTGGACAAGGGCCGAAAAATCATAGGGATTGGTGGCATTTCGCTTGAAACCGGAGGCGAAGGCCGGCATGAGCGCCGCGACCGCCTTGGCCGCCTGCTCCTGCGCGAGGCCGAATTGCTTCGCCATCGCCTCCATGGCGGTCCCGTTCTGAGCCTGCAGCATCATGTCGAACAGTGGCAGCATGGCATTTCTCCCCGGATGCGTGCAGATGTAACAGCACTATATCCGGAAAGGCCCTGAGGCAAACCGCTTTTTGCCAACCGCAGAAAGGCGAGCTCGCGACCTGACTTCGCCTTAGTATTGATACTCTTCGAAGACCGGCTCTACCGATCCGTTCCAGCGACCGTGATAGAGCGCAAGCATGTCGTCTGCGAGCGTCGTACGCTTGGCTAGCACCTCGTCGAGCGTGTTGAGAAACACGCTCTCGTCCTGGCCGTCGCCGTTGAGGCGGGCACGAGCCTTCAGGCCCTTACGGGAAAGCTCGACCACCTCGCGGGCGACCTCCATCAGCGGGCGACCGGCGACCGATGCCTTCAGGCCCTGGGAGGGCACTGCATCGCGCATGGCGATGACATCTTCGACCGTCCAATTTGCAGTCAGATCGTCTGCCGCATTAAGCGCTGTCTCATCATAGAGCAGGCCGACCCAGAGAGCCGGCAGCGCACAGATGCGCCGCCATGGGCCACCATCGGCGCCACGCATCTCCAGGAAGCGCTTCAGGCGCACATCGGGGAAGAGCGTCGACAGATGGTTGGTCCAGTCGCCCTGCTGCGGTTCCCATTCGGCGACCTCGCCCTTCAGCGCCCCGTCCATGAACTGGCGGAAGGTGATGTGGGTACAGTCGTGATAGCGGCCGTCGCGCACGATGAAATACATCGGGGCATCGATCGCCCAGGCAACATAGTCGCCAAAGGAGAAGTCCTTGGAGAAGGTGAAGGGCAGGACACCTGCACGGCGATTGTCGGTGTCACGCCAGATGTCACCGCGCCATGAGAGAAGCCCGTTCGGCTTGCCCTCGGTGAATGGGGAAGAGGCGAAAAGCGCGGTCGCCAGCGACTGCAGCTTCATCGACACCCGCATCTTTTGGCGCATGTCGGCTTCTGACGAGAAGTCGAGGTTAACCTGGATCGTGCAGGTCCGGTACATCATGTCGAGACCCTGGCTGCCAACCTTCGGCATGTAGCGGGTCATGATGTCGTAGCGCGACTTCGGCATGCGCGGCGTCTCGGCAAGCGACCATTTCGGGCTGCCACCGATACCGAGGAAACGGATGCCCATGGGTTCTGCGACCTCGCGCAGAACGGCCAGATGCTGGTTTGATTCCTTGCAGGTCTGGTGCAGCGTTTCGAGCGGCGCGCCCGAGAGTTCGAACTGGCCGCCCGGCTCGATCGAGATCGCGCCCATGCCGTGCTGTTCGCCAAGCCCGATGATGTTCTCGCCGTCGATGATCGGCTCCCAGCCGAGCTTCTCTTGCATGCCCTTCAAAAGCGCACAGATGCTGGCCTCGCCGAAATAGGGAACGGGGCTGTTGTCGGAGCGGAAGAAGGCGAACTTCTCGTGTTCGGTGCCGATCCGGAATTTCTCCTTCGGCTTGGACCCGGCGGCCATATAGGCAGCCATGTCGTCGAGAGTGCCGAGAGGGGTCTGGTCGGTCGTATCACGGGCCATGAAAGATACCTTGCTGGGCGTCGCCGGTGGGCACGAGCAGGCCCATCACTGTGGCTGATTGAACCGGATTTATGTGCCGTGCAAGTGAAATTCTCTGCAGCACGGCTCAAAAAACTGGAACGACTTGAGATGCGGGAAGAGACTAGCGCCAGTCGCCGATCGCAGCCTGGACGACGGCCAATGCAGCCACTGCTGCCGTGTCTGCTCTGAGGATGCGCGGGCCGAGAGGAATGGCCGTCACGAAAGGCAGGGACCGCAGGAGCACGCGTTCCTCGTCTGAGAAGCCGCCTTCCGGGCCGACCAGCAGTGCAAGCGACCTTTCCTCGATGCGCGACAGGGCGGGCAGAGGGTTCTGCGTCGCGCTGTCCTCGTCGCAATAGATGATCCTGCGCTGCGCCGGCCAGCGGTCGAGAAGGTCTCGAAGCTTCACCGGCTCGAAGACCCTGGGTATTGCGAGGATGCCGCATTGTTCGGCGGCCTCGACCGCATTGGCCTGCAGCCGGTCCACGCTGCCGATCTTGCCCTGCACATGCTGTGTCATGACGGGCTGCAGCACGCCGGCACCCATCTCCACCGCCTTCTGGATCAGATAGTCCATCCGGCCGACCTTCAGCGGGGCAAAAAGGAAATGCAGGTCTGGAACCTCAGGCTGCGGCCGCGTCTCTTCGACAGGCGTGATCAGGATCTTCTTGCGCGTCGGAAAATGCACTGCCGCTTTCCACTCGCCCTGTCGTCCGTTGAAGACGAGAAGCTCAGCCCCGTCCTCGAAGCGCAGCACATTGGCGAGGTAGTTGAACTGCTCCGCCGTCGCCTCGAAGGCCTGATTCAAGTTGAGGTCGGCGGTCACATAGAGCCGCTGCATCCGGTAATTGGCACGCATGAAGTCTCGTCTCCGGGATCAAAGAGCGAGCTGAGACATAACCCAATAGAGCAGAGCTGCAAGGGCCGCAGACGCCGGAACGGTAATGATCCACGCCGCGACGATCGTCATGAAATGAGAGCGGCGCACGAGGTAGCGCCGGCGAACCTCTTCGGAGTTGCGTTCGGGCTTCGGCTCCACCTCCCAGCGCTCCGCCTTGGCCCGCATGTATTCGACGCGGCGCTTCGAGTTGCGGGTGTACCATTCGCGGAAGAAACCGACACCGAATACGGCACCCACGGCGATATGGGTCGAGCTGACGGGAAGCCCGAGTGCGGAAGCGAGGATCACGGTCGTCGCTGTCGACAGCGAGACACAATAGGCCCGCATCGGGTTGAGCTTGGTGATCTCTTCGCCGACGATGCGGATCAGGCGCGGGCCGAAGAGCAGGATGCCGAGGGAAATCCCGATTGCGCCGATCATCACGACCCAGAGCTGCGGCTGCCCGCCCTCCACGAGGCCGCCGGCGCGCGTGGCCTCGACAATCCCTGTGAGGGGGCCGATGGCGTTGGCGACGTCGTTGGCGCCATGGGCGAAGGAAAGAAGGGCTGCCGCGAAGATCAACGGCAGACGGAAGAGTTTGCGCAGCGACTGGTTGCGGTTTTCGAGCCCCGCCGCCTGATGGCGGATAAGCGGCTTGACGACAACCCAGGCGACCAGGCCACAGGCAAGACCGATCACAACGGCGGTTTTCAGTCCGATCGTCATGATCTGGCTCAGACCCTCGAGGCTGAGATAGGTGATGAAGGTTGCGGTCATGACCGCGATCAGGACCGGAACCCAGCGCTTCGCAGCTTCGATCTTGTCTTCACGGTAGATGATGAATTCCTTGATGAAGGCGAGCACCAGCGCGGCGATTGCGCCGCCGAGAAGCGGCGAGATCACCCAGCTTCCGGTGATCCCGGCGACAACGCCCCAGTTGAGGCTGCCGATGCCGGCCGCTGCCACGCCTGCGCCGAGTACGCCGCCGACGATCGAATGGGTGGTCGACACCGGCGCGTTCACCCAGGTGGCGAAATTCACCCAGAGCCCGGCCGAGAGCAGGGCTGCCATCATCACCCAGACATAGGCGCTGGCCGTCGGCGTCACCGAAGGATCGATGATCCCTTGCGATATGGTCGCGACCACCTGGTCGCCGGCGATCATCGCACCGGCAATCTCGAACACCACCGCCATCGCCAGAGCCGCGCCCATGCTGATGACGCGGGCGCCGACAGCCGGGCCGACATTGTTGGTGACGTCATTGGCGCCGATGTTCATCGCCATGTAGGCAGCCAGCGCTGCGGCGGCCATGACGATGGTCGTGCCGGGCCGGTCCATGGCGGCGCCCGCGGCGACGATCGCGGCCAGTATGAGAAATATCAGCGCCAGACCATAGGGGGCAAGTCCTCGCGAGACATACTGCGAGGCTTCTTCGACATGCGCGATCTTCTCCAGATCCTTGTCGAGGGTCGGCTTTACGAGCTTTGGCGTCGTCTTGCCCATGGCAAATGCTTTCCGGAAGAGGCTCCCTTCCGGTTCCTCATACGTGACATGGTGGCAGAATGATGTGAAACGAAGGTGGCGACCAAATCACCGCAGACTTCGCTTCGATCCCGAAGGCCTAGCGGCAAAGTCTCTTGGGTTCAATATGACAGTATCGTGACAAGAAGTTTCAGGCGACGTTGGCCTTGATCTTGAGACTGTCGGCGACGGGATTGGTTTGCTTTCCGAAGGCAAGGAACAGTGCCTTGAGCTCCGGTTCGTCCACTCGGGATGCCGCTTCCTGGCAGCTCACCCATTCGAGATTGCGGCTGCCTTTCTCAGGAAACTCCTTGAGCAGGCTTTTGACTTCCAGGGCATGCACCTGCACGCGGGTCAGCACCTGATGCCCACCCCGCATGCGCTTCATGTAGCTATAGTAGCCGAAGGGTTCGCGGCACGCCTTGCCCTTGATGCCAGCCTCTTCATACGCTTCCTGTTCGGCAATCGCATGCGGCAGCTTCCCGGGCATGTGCCAGCCCTTCGGAATGACCCAGCGACCGGTATCCCGGCTGGTGATCACGAGAACCTCGAGTTCGCCCGTCTTCTTCTTTGTCCGATGACAGATCGCAGCGAATTGCTGCCGCGGCGGACGCTGCAGCATGAGTTTGAGGTTGGATGTGATGCGGCCGATGATACCCAATGAACTTGCACCTCGATTCGTTGATGAGAATACGCCGAAATACCCTTAAGGCGCGACGCCGAGTATTAAAAAGCAGCGCTTTTCACGCGATGGTTATTGCTGCCTAACAGGTGTGAACCGTCAGGGTTCAATTCAATGCGACATTCGGCACCCACGCATCGCCGTTTTACGACATCGGGACCGATTAGAATGCCGCGAATACGCCAAATTGTCTCAGTCCGTCGATCACGCCGTTTGCGGCGACGCCTTGGCTCAAGAACATGCCGGCTCTGCCCTGCGCCAGGCTGATGAGCTCGGGGAGAGCATTGCCGGGCAGGATCCCGCGCACACCATCCAGCTCAAACATGGCCCGGTCGTTGCCGGTGTCTCCGGCGACGACGACCTCATCGAGCGCGATTCCGATCTCTTCACAGAGCCAGGTCAGGGCTCTCCCCTTGTCGGCGATTTCCGGCAGCACATCGAGATCCCGCGCGCTGGAATAGACGATCCGAGCACGATGTCCGGAACCAGCGAGATGCTGTTCCAGTTCCAGGATTTCTTCGACCGTTGCGTCATGCAGATACCAGCTGGACTTGTAGTCATGCTGGTACTGCGCCGGCTGGCGGGTCAGCCGCTCCATCATGACAAGCTCGGCTTCGATGAGATCGACGTCGAACCCTTCAGCAATCAGCGCGGTGTAATGCTCCGATAGATGCGGATGTGTCTGCGAATGCAACATCGTGCCGACGCCGCCGATCAGGAAATCCGCTGGCGGCAGTCCTTCCGCGAGGGTGAAGTCGAGCATGTCCTCGATCAGCCGTCCACTGTTGTAGACGAGAAGTGGGCGCTTCCCATAGGGCAGCGCCTGCCAGAGCCGCGCAAACTCCCGCGACGCGTCGCGATCGCCCGCGAGCGTTCCGTCGAGGTCGGAGGAAAAGAGGCGTACCGGTTTCAATCCCCGTCGTTCCATGGCTCTGCCCAGTCGCTTTCTTCGAGAGCTTGCGCCACTGGACGGCCTTCCACAAGGGCCACGAGTTGCTGGGCGATCCCGGTCCAGGTGAAAAGGCTTCGGGCCTTGTGTGCCCCCATGCGTGACAAGCGCCCGTAAAGCCTCGGATGCTTGAAAGGCTTCATCATGGTGATGCCGAGATCGTACTTGTCAAAGGGGTCGGCAAACAGCGCATGGCGGCCATAACTGACGGCCCGAAAGAGGCCGCCATGGATCGTGACGATCGTCGGCGTGCCGCTCGCCATTGCCTCGATCGCAGTCATGCCGAAGGGTTCGTAGCGACTGGAAAGTACGAAAAGATCGGCGGCGCGATACATGTCGGGCAGATCTTCGTCCGGAATGAAGCCCGAGAAATCGACCTTGTCGGTGATGCCGAGATCGGCAACCTGCTGCTTGAGCTGTGAGAGGATAGACTGTTCCTGCGCGTCGAGGTTCTCCCCGCCGAGCGCAAGCCTCAGCCGCGCGTCGGGCACGCGTTCCGCGAGGACTGAGAAGCCGTCGATGAGAAGGTCGTAGCCCTTGTTGGTGGCAAGCCGCCCCAGGGCGAGGACGGTTTTGCCTTCGAATCCGAAGCGCTGGCGTACCATCTGCCGCGAGGATTCCGACACGGGATAGAAACGATTGTCATCATAGCCGGGCGGGATCATGTGCACGCGGTTGCGTGCCAGCCCGTAATCCTCGGTCAGCATGTCCAGCTGGATGGGGGTCGTCGCGATCACCAGCTGGCAGCTGCGATAGATGATCAACTCGTGCTGGATACGTTCCTTGAAGTTGAACTCCTGCTCGAACAGGTCGGCGCGTTCGGGATAGTCGGTCTCCATCTGCCGCTTCTTCCAGATGCCGAGCGAATGCGGCGTGTGGATATGCGGAACGCGCAGCGCCTCCGACAGGCGCTGTCCGGCCACACCGGCATCCCAGTAATGGCTGTTGATGAAGAGATAGGAGAGACCCTCGCGCTTGATCCAGCGTAGCGCCTTCTCATTCCACTCCGTCAGATGCCGGTGGAGATATTCCTTGGCGATGAAGTCGCGGCCGCCGCAGGGAATGCGCACCACCCGGACATTCTCGTCCACCTCGTCGATCTCGGGCTGGTCTTCGAAGCGACGGGTGAAGATGTCGACCTTGTGTCCGAGCTGGGCTATTTTCTTTGCGAGCTCAAGAACATAGACCACCTGGCCGCCGGTATCGGCAGCCCCGAGAGGCGGCTGGGCGGCCACGTAGCCATGCGTGGAAACGAGCGCGATGCGCGGCGTTTCGTGCGGATCCGTTGGTAAAGCCATAATCCCCACTCTGGAAAATTCGTTCGTTTGAAGAGCGTAAGAAACGCCTCGACGATACGATTGTTCCATTTTTGGGGTCGGCGCACCGTTGGAAGTGCGCCGTGAGCTCAGTTTAGGCTAGGCTCTCCGACGATGACGATGTGGAGCGCGCGCGGCCCATGCGCCCCGAGCAGCAGCGTCTGCTCGATGTCGGCCGAGCGCGACGGCCCGGTGATCAGGTTGACCGTGCGCGGCATGATGTCCCCCTGTGCTGCGCGCAGACTTGCCCAGAGGCTCTCCATGTCGCCAACGATGTCAGATGCCGCGACGACGACGATGTGGTGGTCGGGCAGGAAGTTGAGCGTTACCGGATTGTCGGGGCCGGAGAGCACGCAGAGCGTACCCGTCTCGGCAATGCCGCCGAAGGCATGGCTGACCGCGACGAGGTCGTTGCCGTCGGAGGCGCCATCCAGGATCTCAAGCGCTCCGGCGCTCTGCCAGGGCAGGTTCACAAGTCTGGTGTCGGCACCGATCCGGATCGAGGCCGGCAGATTGCGCTGTTTGAGATACTCGGCGACCGACTGAGGCAGGGTCTCGCGCGAGGTGAGCCGCTCCGTCGTCGCATTGTATTTCTCGGCCATGGCGATGAAGAGTGCCAGCCGCTCCTCGGCCGGCAGCTGGCCGCGCTTGGGGATAATCCCGCGCGGACGCTCGGCAAGTCGTGTAGCGACAGTTGCGGCACGATCGGTGTCACCTGCGCCCACTTTCAGCGAGGTACGGATGCGGGAAAGAATGGCCTGGCGGCTGTCCATGGGTCAGGCTCCCTGCTTCTGGCGTGCGGCCCATTGCTGGGCAAAGGTCTGTCCCTCCGGAGCCGGCAGATCGCGGACGCTGGTCCAGCCCGACGCGAAGGGGAGGGCGGCGATCCGCCCGCGGCTGCCGCCAATGACGCTCAACATCCGCGCGCCGACTGACGCCGCCAGCCGGTAAAGCTTCGGCCGCTTGGCAAAGAAGGCCCAGACACCGAGGCCGTAGCGTGCCGTGGCCGGGTTCAGGTGCTTCTCGAACTCGCGCTCGCGCCAGTGCCGCATCATCTTTGGCAGCGGAATATGCATGGGGCACACGCTCTCGCAACGTCCGCAAAAGGTCGAGGCATTCGGCAGGTGGCCTGAAATGTCGACGCCGAAAAGCGAAGGTGTCAGCACCGCGCCCATCGGCCCCGGATAGACCGAACCATAGGCGTGGCCGCCGACTGCGTGATAGACCGGACAGTGGTTCATGCAGGCACCACAGCGGATGCAGCGCAGCATGTCCTGGAATTCGCTGCCGAGCATCGCGGTACGGCCATTGTCGAGCAGAATGACGTGATACTCCTCCGGCCCATCAGTGTCCTCGGCGCGGCGCGGCCCGGTGGAGAATGTCGTGTAGACCGAGATGTCCTGACCCGTCGCGGAGCGGGCGAGGAGCCTCAGGATCTGCGAGCAGTCTTCGAGTGTCGGCACCAGCTTCTCGATGGAGGCGACGACGATGTGCACCTTCGGCAGCGACTGCGTCAGGTCGCCATTGCCCTCATTGGTGACGATCACGGAAGTGCCCGTTTCGGCGATCAGGAAGTTCGCGCCTGTGATGCCGACATCGGCCTGGAAGTAACGCTTGCGCAGCACCTGCCGCGCCTCCGACAGCAGCGTTTCCGGCGCCGTCAGGTCACGATCGGCATCGAGATGCGTATGCACCCGGCGGAAATCCTCTTCCACTTGCTCCTTGTTAAGATGCACGGCTGGCGCGATGATGTGGCTAGGATGTTCGCCGCGAAGCTGGATGATATATTCGCCGAGATCGGTCTCGACCGGTTCGATCGCATGCTCGGAGAGGAAGTCGTTGAGGTTGATCTCCTCGGTGATCATCGACTTGCCCTTGGTCACGGTCTTGGCCCCGACCCGCCGGCAGATGTCGAGCACCAGCCGGCGCGCATCCTCGGCACTTTCCGCCCAGTGCACATGTCCGCCTGATGCCGTCACCTTGCGCTCATAGGCTTCGAGATAGAGGTCGAGATGGGCAAGCGTATGGTTCTTGATCTCGCGACCCTTGTCGCGCAGGGCGTCGAATTCGGGAAGGGCGGCCACGGCGGCCGCACGCTTGGCGATGAAACCCTTCTCGACATTGGTCAGCGCCTTCTGCAACTGGCCGTCGGCCAGCGCCCTGGCGGCATTGTCCTTGAACTGCGGGGCGGTGAATTGCATGCCTTCGTCCTCCCTTTGTGTCCACTACTTGCGGCTGCCGGCAATCGGCCGGCCGTCGGTCATGCCGGCCAGCACTTCCGCGACATGCCGCACCTCGATGGATGAGCCCTCGCGCTTCAGCTTGCCCGCCATGTTCATCAGGCAGCCCATGTCGCCCGCGAGCAGCAGCTCGGCGCCGGTCTCGGCAATCATTGCCGTCTTCTTCGAGACGATCTTGCCGGAGATATCGGGATACTTGACGCAGAACGTTCCGCCGAACCCGCAGCAGACATCTGGTCCGGACATCTCCTTGAGGTCCAGCCCTTCGACGCTCGACAGCAGCGCGCGCGGCTGTTTCGCGATGCCAAGCTCGCGCAAGCCCGAACAGCTGTCGTGATAGGTCACGCTTCTGTCGAGCTGCGCCTGCACGCGTGTCATGCCGCGCACGTCGGTCAGGAAGGAAACGAGCTCGAACACCTTGTCCGAGAAGCGCCGACAGCGCTCTTCCCAGCGGACGTCGCCCTTGAAGAGTTCCGGATAATGCATCTTCAGCATGGCGCCGCAGGAGCCGGAGGGCACCACGACATAGTCGAAGCCCTCGAACTGCTCGATCACCTGTTTGGCCAGATCGCGCGTATCCTTCGTGTCGCCGGAATTATAGGCCGGTTGGCCGCAACAGGTCTGGGCGATCGGCACATGCACGTCGCAGCCGGCATCCTCGATCAGCTTGGCGGCTGAAAAGCCGACACTCGGCCGGAAGAGGTCGACCAGGCAGGTGGCAAACAGGCCGACCTTCGGCCGCGATTGGGCTTGGCTCACGCTTTCGTCTCCGTCTTGGAATTGCCGGCAGTGCGGTTCCCGCGCCCGCCATCGCGCCGGATCAGCCTGAGTTTCGCGACGCGTCCCCATTCGCCCGCCCGCGCGCTTTCGTCGGCCGCGCGCATGACGAAATCGATATGCGCCTGCGCTGCGGCCTTGGCCGCTTCGGGATCGCCGTCGAGGATCGCGTCATGGATGGCCACATGCTGCTCGAGCAGCCGCTCCCGCGCATTGGGCAGCGAGAACACGGCCTTGCGATTGAAGAAGATGCCCTCCGACAAGAGCCGGTAACAGGCGCGCATCGTGTGCAGCAGAATGATGTTGTGGGCCGCTTCGCCGACGGCATTGTGAAACTCGACATCGGCGGCGAGCTCGTCCTCAGGTTCCTGATCCACATGCGCGCGGCGCATGTCCTCGATGATCCGCGTGAGCAGCGCCTTGTCGGTTTCCGTCGCCCGCTGAGCGGCCAACTCCGCCGTCAGGCCCTCAAGTTCTCGGCGATATTCGAGATAGTCGCGCGTGGCGCGGGCATGCCGCGAAATGAGATCGGTGACCGGCTTGGAAAACACCTGGCCGATGATGTCGGCAACGAAGGTTCCGCCGCCATGATGGCTGAGCAGAAGTCCCCGGCTTTCGAGCTCCTTCAGCGCATCACGCAGGATTGGCCGGGAGACCTCCAGCGATTGCGAAAGCTCCCGCTCGCCAGGCAGGCGATCTCCGTCGCGCAGCACGCCATCGAGGATCAGAAGCTCGATCTGCTGCACCACTTCGTCTGCCGTGCGGCTGTGGCTTACGCCGGAAAACAGCGTCTCTTCGCTTTCGTTCATCAGCCTCTCTCCATACCGTTTCATAGCAAGTGAAATGCTAACTGGTCAACTTTCTTGTCCAGTTAGAAATGCTCCAGTCCTGGAAGGTCGAGCTGTGACGTTTGCACCTTTGCGCAGAAGTCGACGCGCTGCTAGCTTGCAGCCTGGGCAAGGGAGACGATCGGCGTGGCGAAGGGTGATTTTGCATTTCCAATGGCGCCGGAGCGCGCGCTGGCGCTTGGGGAGATCCATGCGCGGCCTTATGCGCTGGTCAAATCCGGCCGCGTGATCTTTCAGCTTGCCTTCATGATGGATGGCGGCTCAGCGGTCCATCACGCTGCGATCTCGGAACTGTCGCGCGCTCGCGGCGTCGCCCCGCCCGAGAAGAATGGCCGTTATCATTCGCTCGCCTGGGGCCAGGGGACGTTGCGCTGGGAACGGCACACGGAGTTCTCGACCTGGTTTTGGGACGGGCCTCTGCCGGACAAGTTCGGCGGAGAAGTGCCCGTCCATCCCTTCGGGGATGGTTTCACCGCGCCGGGGCCGCTGATCTCCGGCATTCGGCTTGAATTGAGACCCGAGAGCCCGGAGACGGTTGAGGCGCGCGGCGTCTTCGATCCCGCAAGCCTCTGCTACAGCGAGTTGAAGAACGGCCAGGCAGCCGTTCTCACCGACTTTCGCCAGGACGGTCACGGCCTCACCCAGATCCTCGTCATCGACAGAGGCATGACCGAAGCCGGTCGCGGCGCCGTCGTCCAGCGCCTGCTCGACATCGAGACCTACCGCACCATGGCCATGCTCGGCCTGCCGCTCGCCCAGACGCTCTCGCCCGAGATTCGCCGCATCGAGGACGGCCTGACTGCCGTCACCCAGCGGATGAAGGCCCATGCCCGCGACGAGTCCGACGAGATGCTCTCCGAACTCACGCGTCTCGCCGCCGAGCTCGAAGCCAATGCGGCCTTGAGCCTTTACCGTTTCGGCGCAAGCCGTGCCTATGACGGCATCGTGCGCGAACGCATCAAGACGCTGGATGAAACACCAGTACCCGGCCACGAAACGCTCGGGGCATTTCTCGAACGCCGCCTCGCGCCCGCCATGCGCACCTGCCAGTCCGTCGAGGAACGCCAGGCCAACCTCTCGCGCAAGCTGTCGCGTGCGACCGCGCTTGTCCGCTCCTGGATCGATGTCGAGCTGGAGCGGCAGAACTCCGACCTTTTGACCGCCATGAACAGCCGTGCCGAAATGCAGCTACGACTGCAGCAGACGGTGGAAGGCCTCTCGGTCGCCGCTATTTCCTATTATGTCGTCGGTCTGGTCGGTTATGCTGTGAAGGCCATTCCGCATGACGTCCTGCCCTTCGACCCCGCGATCATCACCGGCCTCTCGGTTCCACTCGCCGTGTTAGGCGTGTGGTGGGTCGTGCGCCGGATCCGCAGAAGTCACGAACAGGACGGATGATCAGTGCTCAGCCGCCTCGGCTATGACGTCGGCGATCCATTCGTTGAGGCTCTTGTCTTTGGCACGCGCTGCGATCACGGCTGCCTCGTGCAGCTTCGGATCGAGTCGTAGATTGAACTTGCCGGAAAACTGTCGATGGGGCTCGACGCCCTTTTCCGCGCACATCTCCAGAAAGACGGCGAGCGATATGGCGCCTTCCCGGCGCAGGGCCTCGATGCTTTCGCCGTAGAAGTCCGCTCCGCCGTTCAGCCCTAGAAACTCCCCGCGCAAGAGACCGAGATCTGGATCGAGCGAGACCACGGCCTTGTGGCCATCGATTTCGATCACATTGTTCATGGCGTCACTCCATTTTCTTCCAGCCATTTGCGGATGCTGGCGACCGCGCCCTTGTCCGTCTCCGGTGTCGGGTGCGGCCTGTGAAACACCCTGACCTGCCCGAACAGAAACACGCCGATGCGTGACCCCTCGCGCTCACTGACCTCGGCCCCGAGCGCGACGAACAGCGCCTCAATGTCCGACCAGCGGATCGTGCCGCTGACCGGTCGGGCGAAGATCTGCTCCAGCGTGGCCCGATGTTTCTTCTTCATCGTGAAATGATACCAGAAAACAGTACTGCATCAAGTCAGGCTCGGGAGCGGAAATCAGTCGATATGCTTTTGTCCTTGCCGAGCATGCATCTCCGTTCGATATAGAGCACGCGGAAATGGGTAACGGGCAGAATGGCGAAGCAGACCAAGGCTAAACTCGACAAGAAGGGGCTGTCAGGCCTCGGGCTCGAGAAACTGGTCGATATCCTTCTTGAGGAGGCTGCCGCCAACAAGGCGTTGAAGGCCAGACTGCAAACGGCGCTGGCCGGCGAAACCGGCCCGGATGAGATGGCCCGCCTGATCGACAAGCGCCTCGACGCGATCGATCAGGCCACGACGCGCATCAACCGGGCCCGCGCCCGTGATCTTGCCGGTGAATTCGCAGCGCTTGCCCGCAATATCCTCTCCGAACTCGGCGCTGCCGATCCCCAGGCTGCGGCTGAGCGAATCCTGCGTTTCCTGGGCCTGCGCTTCCCCGTTTCGGCCCGCATGGCAACCGACAATGCCCGCCTCTGGAAGGTCTTCGAGGACACGGAGCTTGCCGCAATCGAGCTCATCAGGATCGTCGGCGCCGAGGAACAGCCGCTGCTCGTGCCGCATCTCGAGCGTCTCCGTCTGCGCGACCGCTACGGCGAGCACACCGGTTTGCTGCGAGCCCTCACCGGCGTTGTCTCAAGCCCGGCTGCGACGGCATGGCGCAAGGTGCTGGCGGAGGTCGTCCCGTCAGAACCCTTGAAGCTCGGCGCGCTGGATCTCCTGCAATCGCTTGCTTTGCATCAGGGCGATATCGACGACTTTCTCGCGCTCGAACGCCAGAAGCCCGACAATCGTCGCGACACGCTGGCCGTGGCCAGCATGCTGCATCAGGCCGGCCGTTTCGAGGACGCGCTCGAATGGGTGCGTGAGCGCCCGCGCGGCGTGCGTCTCATCCCGGTCAACGGCGTGCTCGCCTCCGTCGGTCCGGACTACGGCGCCCATGAACGCCGCCTGCTGGAGGCCGAAATCCTCGAAAGGCTCAAGCGTCGCGAGGATGCCCAGGAACTGCGCTGGCGCGAGTTTGCCGAGACTCTGGATCCATCCGTACTGAAACTTTATCTTTCGAAGCTCGACGATTTCGCCGAGTTCGATGAACTCGACCGTGCCTTGGCGCTGGCGAAGGAGCACGAGGACATCTATCTCGCCCTCGATTTTTTCCTCGCCTGGCCGCGCCTGGATCTCGCTGCCGCCCATGTCCTGCGCCACAGCCACGATTGGGAAGGCCGTCACTATGACGACCTCGCCCCCGCCGCCGAAGCGCTTGCCGCCAAAGAGCCATTGGCCGCTGTCGTGCTTTACCGTGTGCTGGTCGAAGATATCCTGCGGCGTGGCATCGGCATGGCCTATCCCCATGCCGGGCGTTACGTCGGCGAAATCGCGCGCCTCATGCCGAACCTGCCGGAAGGCCATGGCCTCTCGACCCACGCCGCCTTTCTCGCGGAGCTAAGGCGCAATCATTCGAAGAAATATGGCTTCTGGAGCTCGGTACCGGGTGGGCTTTCGGCGCAGTCCTAACGCTCCCAATAGGGCACCGGCCCATACAACTCCGCCAGATAGTCGATGAAAAGCCGCACCTTGGCGGGTAAGAACTGGCGGCTCGGATAGACGGCCGACAGCGCCACATTGCGCGAGCTTTCATACTGCGGCAGCACCTGCACGAGTTTGCCGCTCTTCAATTCGGTTCCGACATCCCAGGTGGAGCGCAGCGCAATGCCGAGGCCGGCGATCACAGCCTCACGGATCACCTCGCTGGAATTGGTGATCAGCATACCCTCCGGTCGGAGCGTGACCGGACCGCCCGGACCCTCCAGCCGCCAGGATTCGTGGTTATGCGCCGGCAGGCAGCGGTGCCTTTTCAGGTCGTCGAGTGTCTCAGGAGTCCCGTGTTCGGCGAGATAGTCAGGCGATGCACAGAGCACGCGGCGCACCGGGGCAAGCCGGCGTGCGACCAGCGAGGAATCGTTGAGTTCGGCAATGCGGATCGCGAGATCGAAGCCGCCGCCAACGATGTCGGTGAACTCGTCTGACAGCACCAGATGGATCGCCAGATCCGGATGCGCCTCCATGAAGGGCTTCAGGTGCGGCGCGACATGCATGCGGCCGAACGAGGTCGATGCCGAAATCTTCAGCGTGCCGTTGACCTCCGACGAGCGGCCCGAGGCAAAGGCTTCCGCTTCTTCCAGTCCGCCGAGCACCGTCAGCACCCGCTCGTGAAACCCCTGGCCGGCCTCCGTCAGCGAGATCTGCCGCGTCGTGCGCTGCAGAAGCCGTGTGCCGAGCTTGTCCTCGAGCCGCTTGATGCGCTTGGAGACGACGGCAGGCGAAAGCCCCAGGTCGCGCGCCGCCGTCGACATGCTGCCGGCAGCGATGACGCGGACGAAGACTTCGAGATCACTGAGATTGGTCATGAGTGGCTGCTACTTTTTCCGATTTGGTCATAAGTGCATAGCATTTGCCCTGCGAAAGTCCTAGTGGTAAGAAAACTAGACCAGTTGAGTGGCGAGCGTCCTGCCGCTAGGATCGCGGCACATGGGGAGGATACCATCATGAGCGAGGCAATCGCCTTTCTGCCGCCGAGAGCACAAGTCCTGTCGCGCCGCGCCGAGATCCTGGCCGACCTGAAGGAGCTGGTGCCCGCTGGCCGCCTCGTCGCCGAAGACACAGCGCTGGTGCCCTTCGAAACCGATGGCTTCATCGCCTATCGCCGCCGCCCGCTCGCCGTCGTCCTGCCCGAGACCACAGCCCAGGTCGCGGCCGTGATGAAATACTGCCACCGCTATGGCATCCCCGTCGTCCCGCGCGGCGCCGGCACGTCGCTGTCGGGCGGCGCAATCCCGCAGGAAGATGCCGTCGTTCTCGGCCTCTCCGCCATGACGCGCATCCTCGACATCGACTATCCGAACCGTACCGCCACCGTTCAAGCTGGTGTCACCAACCTCGCCATCTCCGATGCCGTCGGCGCCGATGGCTATTTCTACGCCCCTGATCCGAGCTCCCAGCTCGCCTGCACCATCGGCGGCAACATCGCGATGAATTCCGGCGGCGCTCACTGTCTGAAATACGGTGTCACCACCAACAACCTGCTCGGCGTGAAAATGGTCCTCGTCGATGGCACGGTGGTCGATCTCGGCGGCAAACATCTCGATGCCGAGGGCTACGATCTGCTCGGCCTCGTCTGCGGCTCCGAGGGCCAGCTCGGCGTGGTTACGGAGGCGACCGTCCGCCTGCTGGCCAAGCCCGAGGGCGCGCGCCCCGTGCTCTTCGGCTTCGACAGCGCGGAAGCCGCCGGCTCCTGCGTGGCCGATGTCATCGGCGCCGGCATCATTCCGGTTGCCATCGAATTCATGGACAAGCCCGCCATCGAGATCTGCGAGGCCTTCGCCAAGGCCGGCTATCCGCTTGATGTCGAAGCGCTACTGATCGTCGAGGTCGAGGGCTCCGAGGCCGAGATGGACGCCATGCTGGCCTCGATCGTCGAGATCGCCAAACGCCACGGGGTGAAGACCGTGCGCGAAAGCCAGTCGGCAACTGAGGCCGCCCTCATCTGGAAAGGCCGCAAATCCGCCTTCGGCGCCACCGGTCGCATCGCCGATTACATTTGCATGGATGGCACCGTGCCGCTCAGCCAGCTCGCTTATGTCCTGCGCAAGACCTCCGAGATCATCGACCGCTACGGGTTGCGCGTCGCCAATGTCTTCCACGCCGGCGACGGCAACATGCACCCGCTGATCCTTTACAACATCAACGACCCGGAAGATGCCGCAAGGGCGGAAGCCGCCGGCATGGAGATCCTCAAGCTCTGTGTCGATGCTGGCGGCTGCCTCACCGGCGAACATGGCGTGGGTATCGAGAAACGCGACCTGATGCTGCACCAGTTCACCCAGGTCGATCTTGACCAGCAAATGGCCGTGCGTTCGGCTTTCGATCCGGATTGGATCCTCAATCCCTCCAAGGTCTTTCCACTGGAGGGCAGGGGATGATGGATCGTTCTCAGTACAAATTCGCCCCTCACCCTGACCCTCTCCCCGCAGGCGGGGAGAGGGGACGGAGACGTCACCGCACCCGGCCTTCTCCCCGTTTACGGGGAGAAGGTGCCGGCAGGCGGATGAGGGGCTTTTCAATAGCTTCGGAATCCACCCCATGCTGACCCCCTCGACCGAAATCGAAGCCGCCAAGATCATCCGCGAGCACGCTGCCAGCAAAACCCCGCTCAAGATCCGTGGCGGTGGCACCCGGGCGGGCTTCGGCAATCCGGTTGCTGCTGAGGCCACACTCTCCTCCGCGGGCCTCACCGGCATTGTCGAATACAACCCCGCTGAAATGGTCATCACCGCCCGCGCAGGCACCCCCGTTGCCGAGATCGAGGCAGCACTGGCTGCAAACGGCCAAGGCATGGCCTTCGAACCCGTCGACCATCGCGGCGCCATGGGCACTTCGGGCACACCCACCATCGGCGGGCTCTTTGCCGTCAACAGCTCCGGTCCGCGCCGCTTCATGGCGGGCGCTGCCCGTGACCATCTGCTCGGTGTCCGCTTCGTCAATGGCGCAGGCGATGTCGTGAAGGCCGGCGGCAAGGTGATGAAGAACGTCACCGGGCTCGATCTCGTCAAGCTGCTCGCCGGGTCTCACGGCACGCTGGGTTTCCTCACCGAAGTCACCTTCAAGGTTCTGCCGGTGCCGAAAACCTCCACCACCCTTGTTCTCTCCGGCCTTGAGGACGAGCAGGCGATGAAGGCTCTCGCCGCCGCCATGTCGCTCTCCGTCGAAGTCTCCGGCGCGGCCCACCTGCCGGAAAGCGTGCGCGGCCGTTTCATCGGTGGAAAGCTTGCAGATGGCGTAGCCACCGTCATGCGCCTCGAAGGCCTGGAGGCCTCCGTTGCCGTGCGTGCCGAAAAGCTGACGGCGGCCATGGCAGGCTTTGGACCGGTCAGCCGCCTCGATGATGCGGATTCGAAAACCCTCTGGCGTGAAATCCGTGACGTCCTGCCCTATGCCGATGGCACGGCGCGCCCGCTCTGGCGTGTGTCCATGGCACCGTCGGAAGCCTGGAAGCTCGTCGCCGGCTTGCGGCTGCGCGCCGGCATCGATGCCTATTACGACTGGCAGGGCGGGCTCGTCTGGATGCGCATGGAGGCCGATCCCGAAGCCGACGTCTTGCGCCATGGCATTCGCACCCTTGGCGGCGGCCACGCGACGCTTGTCAGGGCCGCACCGCTGGTGCGCGCCGAACTCTCTGCCTTTGAACCGCAATCGCCGGCCGTCGCTTTGCTTTCAGACCGAGTCAGGGCAAAACTCGATCCACACCGGATCTTCAATCCCGGTCTGATGATGCAAGGAGCTTTGCCATGACTGATCCACAATACCAGCCGCCCGCGACCTCGGGAGGCGAGGGCTGGTTCTCGCCTGGGCGTATGAATGTCCAGGTGGTCTACGTCCTTTATCTCGTGAGCTTCGTTGTCGGCCTCACCGGCATCGTCGGGCTGATCATGGCCTATGTGAACCGCGGCAAGAGCGCGGCCTGGGTCGATACGCATTACACCTACGCCATCCGCACTTTCTGGATCGGTCTGCTCTACGCGCTGATCGCCTCTATCCTGATGCTTGTGGCCATCGGCGTCGTACTGATCTTCGGCGTCGCCATCTGGATCGTCGTCCGCTGCGTCATCGGTCTGCAGAAGGCCTCGGCCGGCGAACCGATCGCCCGCCCCACCAACTGGTGGATCTGAATTGAAGTCACAGGAGCGGCCAGGTGGGCCGCTCCAGGGGAGGAAATGCGTGCAGACCAATTTCACCGCCGAACAGCTCGCCGATCCCCATGTCGCGGAAGCCGAGAGCATCCTGCGCAAATGCGTGCATTGCGGCTTCTGCACCGCCACCTGTCCCACCTATGTGACGCTCGGCAACGAGCTCGACAGCCCGCGCGGGCGGATCTACTTGATCAAGGACATGCTGGAAAACGGCCGTCCGGCGGATGAGCAGGTCGTCACCCATATCGACCGCTGTCTCTCCTGTCTGGCCTGCACCACGACCTGTCCTTCCGGCGTCGACTACATGCATCTGGTCGACCACGCCCGCACCCATATCGAAAAGACCTATAAGCGGCCGGTCGCGAACCGGCTGACGCGCAACATGCTGGCGATGGTCCTGCCCTATCCCGGCCGCTTCCGCCTGGCGCTCAAACTCGCGGCTCTTGGGCGGCCCTTTGCCGGCCTTTTCGACCAGGTGAAGGCCTTGAAGCCGATGGCTGCCATGCTCAGGCTTGCCCCCTCCAGGGTGCCGCCACCCTCGGACTACGCCAAACCCGCCACCCATGCTGCGTCAGTTGCCCGCCGAGGCCGCGTCGCGATCCTCACAGGCTGCGCCCAGCCTATCCTCGACCCCGGCATCAACGAAGCGGCGATCTCGCTTCTGACCCGCTTGGGCGTCGAGGTTGTCGTACCGCAGGGCGAAGGCTGCTGCGGCGCGCTCGTCCACCACATGGGGCGTGAGGAACAGGCGCTCGAAAGTGCCCGCCGCAATGTCGATGTCTGGACCCGTGCCATCGAAGAGGGCGGCCTCGACGCAATCATCGTCACGACTTCGGGCTGCGGCACCACGATCAAGGATTACGGCCACATGCTGCGCCTCGACCCCGCCTATGCCGAAAAGGCGGCGCGCGTTTCGGCGCTGGCGAAGGACGTCACCGAATATCTCTCCACCCTCGACCTGCCGATCTCGGAGACCAAGGGCCTGACCGTCGCCTATCACTCCGCCTGCTCCCTGCAGCACGGCCAGAAGGTGACGATGGCGCCGAAACTGCTCTTGAAGTCGGCCGGTTTCACGGTCAAGGACCCGCCGGAAGGCCATCTCTGCTGCGGCTCCGCCGGCACCTACAACATCATGCAGCCGGAAATCTCCGCGCGGCTTAAGGCCCGCAAGGTCAGGAACATCGAGGCCACGAAGCCCGATATCATCGCCGCCGGCAATATCGGCTGCATGACCCAGATCGGCTCCGCCACCGGCATTCCGGTGGTGCATACGGTCGAGCTTCTGAATTGGGCCTATGGTGGTCCGCGACCCAGGGCGCTCGATCGCCGCGCGTCAGCCTGAGCGAATTGTTAAGCGATTGCTGTAATAATTGTCCCGGGATGGGGCATCCCGGGAGGCCATCATGGCAAAGAAGATTTTGGCAGTCGCCTGCATGTTCATGTGTTCGTCGGTGACATCGGCGGCAGCGATCGAGCGCATCTACTGCGCCACATCCGACGCTGTGATCGACATGTCCCTGGAAAGCGGCTTCAGCAACAAGGATCAGGAGAGGATCGTCCATTTCCGCGGCATGGCTGGCGTGAAGGATAAGGCTGTCCCGTCAGGCTTCCAGCGGTTTCAGATCACCTCGAAAATGCTGAAGCAATACTGGATCGATGAGCGCGATCTGCGCTTCAGCATCCACGCCTTTGCGCCGGAGAGGGAACCCCTCTATCGCGTGTCCATGGCGATGATCACCGATCGCAGTTCGAGTACCGCAAAGCGCTTTAGCGGGCGCTACGACCTGAAGGTAGTCAAGCTGAAGATGGGCAGCGCCGTTGGTGGCGAGCCGATCCTCACGCATCAGGGGGACATCTTTTGCGACGTGAAGCGCTGAGCGAACTGAACCCTGGAATGAAAGACGGCCGCCCCATTTCGGATGCGACCGTCTGCCTCTAAAAACGGATCTTTCGCTTCATCCGCCGAAAATCGTGCGCAGGATGTCAACACCCTTGTCGTCGAAGGAGACGTCGCCCTGGCGGTTGCCCGGACCGATGACGATCACCTTGGTGCCGATATCGGCGCGCTCGTAGAGGTGCTCGACATCCTTGTTCATCATGCGGATGCAGCCCGAGGACATGTTAAGGCCGATCGTCCAGGGCTGGTTGGTGCCGTGGATGCGGAAGATGGTGTCACGACCGCCCTTGTAGAGATACATGGCGCGCGCACCAAGCGGATTGTCCGGACCGCCTTCCTGCACGACCGGCAGGATATGGCCCTTGGCGGCTTCGCGGCGGCGCATCTCTGCCGGCGGACGCCATTCCGGCCATTCCGCCTTGCGGCCGATCTTCACCACGCCCGACCAGCCGAAGCCTTCACGACCGACGCCCACCCCGTAGCGGGTCGCGCGGTTGTTGCCTTCGACATAGTAAAGGAACTTGTTGTTGGTATCGATGATGATCGTGCCCGGCTTTTCATCGGTGGTCAGCCGCACGACCTTGCGCTTGAACTTCTCAGGCACTTCCTTGCGCTGCTGCGCAACGAGCGTCACGTCGCTGGTCGTCTGGATGCGGTTGAGGCTGATGGCGCTGGCGGGCGCCGGCAAGGCGAGCGTGAGCGCGATCACCGCCACCGCCGCCTTGCGGAAAGTCGTGTTGAGCATTAGCAATCCCCCTGATTTGCAGGGCTTCAAGCCTAACTGCTTCGCCCTTCAAAGCAAGAGCTAATCGAGTCTGTGTGATCTGAGAAGCGCCTCAGATCACAATCACCTTCGTTCCGACCTTCACCCGCTCATAGAGGTCGATGACATCTTCATTACGCATGCGGATGCAGCCCGAGGATACGCCGTTGCCGATCGACCACGGCGCGTTCGTTCCGTGGATGCGGTAAAGCGTCGAGCCGAGATAGAGGGCGCGGGCACCCAGCGGATTTTCCGGGCCGCCCGGCATATGGGCAGGCAGGAAATGCCCCTTGGCCGCCTCGCGCGCGATCATCTCCTGCGGCGGGCGCCAATCCGGCCATTCGCGCTTGTCCGTCACCTTGTGAGTGCCGGCCCATTCGAAGCCCGGTTTGCCGACCCCGACACCATAACGTTTCGCCATGCCGTCTGCCATGACCAGATAGAGGAAGCGCTCGCGGGTATCGATAACGATCGTGCCGGGCTTCTGCTTTGTCTGGTACTCGACCATCTGTGGCAGGAATTTCGGTTCGATCTGCGTGCGAACGGGTTTTTCAGGCCGCATCGCCACCGGCTGGGCCGCTGGCTGTTGCGGGAAGAGCACGCGCCGCTGCTGCACAACGCGGCGCTGCTGCACCGGCTGCTGGCGGAGTAAGGGTTGCTCGCGAAGCACCTGCTGCGGCTGCACCACGCGCTGCCGGCCCGCCGGGATGGCCTGTCGCATCCGCTGCGGCGTTGTATAGCCGCGCGTCTGTGCGGGAACGCCGCCGAGCTGCATCACCCACGACGCCTGCAGGTCTGGGCTTACCATGACGGGCGGGCGGCTGCGATAGCGGTCGTTGGCGTGAACGGGCAGGGCAATCGAGAGGCTGGTCAGCAAGGCCAGAAACAGGGAACGCTTGGACATCGGACAACTCATGAACTTAAGGACCGGATGCGGCGGCACGACATGCCACCAATTCCCCCTGAAGGTGCCAGAGCGGAGCCCGCCATTTGGTAAAGACGCATTCATGAAAATGCGATCCGGTCCGTAAACCTTTCGGAAGGGTTAGCGCCCGGTTTGGAAAAATCGTGAACAAATGGTAAACGCCCTCAATGGCGGGAGGGAATCGCATGGAGACGATCGCAGAAGGCCTGATCCGGGGAGACGACGGTCTCGACCGTTGCTTCTGGCATGGCGGCCTTGAAGACTATCGTCGCTACCATGACGAGGAATGGGGCCGGCCTGTGACTGACGATGTCAGGCTCTTCGAGAAGATCTGCCTCGAAGGGTTTCAATCGGGCCTGTCCTGGCTGACAATCCTCAGGAAGCGTGAAAACTTCCGCGCCGCCTTTGCCGGCTTCGATTTTCATCAAGTCGCACGTTTCGGTGACGAGGATATCGCCCGCTGCCTGGCGGACGCCGGCATCATCCGCCATCGCGGCAAGATCGTCTCGACCGTCAACAACGCCCGCCGCGCGGTGGATCTGAAAACGGAATTCGGCTCGCTGTCTCGTTACTTCTGGAGTTACGAACCCGACGCCGTCGAGCGCCCGCCGCGCATGGATTATGCCACCCTCAAGGCCAATCCAACCTCGCCGACCTCGATCCGCCTGTCGAAGGACCTGAAGAAGCGCGGCTGGACCTTTGTCGGTCCGACCACCGTCTATGCCTTCATGCAGGCCATGGGCCTGGTCAACGACCACATCGAGGGTTGCTGTTGCCGGGGGACCACGGAAGAGTTGAGGGCTAGGCTCGTGCGCCCGTGAGCCTCAGTCGATGCTGATGGCAAGGATCCGGCTGATCTCGGTCAGGGAACGGCCGGACTGTCCGCGCCACTTGTTGAACGCCGCCTGCACGGCTGTTTTGTCTTTCGCCGATGTCGGTACTTTTCCGACCATGCCCTCGGCGATCAGACGGTTCACCACGCTTTGCGAGAGGATGAAGCTGTCGATACCGGCAAAGCGCAGGAAATACTGCCCCGTATTGCCGCCAAGCCGCGAACCCTTCTTCTGCAGAAGATCGAGCAGCCCGACATAATTCTCCGTCGGCCAGCTGGCGAAGAAAGCGGCTGCTGTTCCATGGTCGCGTGCCAGACCGGATAGAAAGACGGCATTCTCCTGCACCGCTCGGATTTTTGGCCCATGCCGCACGATCCGCGTATCAGAAACGAGACGGCCGAAATCCTCGTCATGCAGCATCGCGCAGCGTGCGATGTCGAAGCCGTGAAATGCGGCCTCGAACCCCGGCCACATGGCCTCGACGACCTTCCAGTTGAAGCCGGACTGGAAGATGCATTTCGTCATCAGCGCGAGGAAACGGTCATCCGGCATGGCCGCGATCTCAACCCGCGATTTTGGATGCCGCAGGCTCTCCAGAACACCGTCTTCGCCCTTTCGAGCGACGGCGAGTGCATAGATCTGGTCGAAGGATCGCATGAGGGCCTCAGGGCTGCAGGTTGGCGACGAGGTCAGGCACATGCCCGAGATCCGGGATCTCGCGGAAGCGGGGCGCCTCCTCGGGTTTTTCGACATGCTCCAGCACCCAGGTCAGTTCATGCGGCACGAACACGCCCCAGGCGCCAGCCGCGATTGCCGGCACGACATCGGATTTCAGCGAATTGCCGATCATCATCGATCGCTCCGGTCCCTCGCCATGCTTGCCGAAGATGCGCCGATAGGTGGTGGCTGTCTTGTCGGAGACGATCTCGACCGCGTCGAAATAGTCGCCAAGCCCGGATTGCGCCAGCTTACGCTCCTGGTCGAAGAGATCTCCCTTGGTAATCAGCACGAGGAAAAATTTGCCGGCCAGTGAGTCCAGTGCCTCGCGGGCATGCGGCAGGCATTCGACCGGGTGGCTCAGGAGATCGCGTCCGATGGCCAGGATTTCACTGATCACGGAGGAGGGCGCCCGACCCTCGGTGATCTCCAGCGCCGTCTCGATCATCGAGAGGGTAAAACCTTTGATGCCGAAGCCATAATGGGCAAGGTTGCGCTTCTCCGCTTTTAAGAGGCGCTCGGAGACATGATCGCCCTCGGCATAGTCGGTGAGCAGGCTGCGGAAATGGCCTTCCGTCAGTTTGTAATACTGCTCGTTCTGCCAGAGCGTGTCGTCGGCATCGAAGCCGATGACGGAGACAGGGCGGTTGGACATGACGCCTCCTTATCGATCAGGGAGCGTGAGACTAATCCCTCTCTCGGGCAAAGCAATGGCGCCCGTGAGCGCCATTGCAGTTTCGGGTTTCGACCGAGCTTACTGGCCGTTCTTGGCCAGCCACGCCTTCATCATGGCGATCTCGCCCTCCTGGGCCTTGATCACCTCTTCCGCGAGCTTGCGGATCTCGGGATCCTTGCCGTGTTCGAGCACGATCTTCGCCATGTCGATGGCGCCCTGATGGTGCGGGATCATGCCGCGGACGAAGTCGGCATCCGCATTGCCGGTGAGCGGCACGGCCATGTCCTTGTGCATCTTGGCATTGGCCTCCTGAAAGGCCTTGGACGACGGGCTGTCATGCATCATGCCGTGGTCCATCGTGGACATATCATGCCCCTGATGCATGGTGTTGTCCTGCGCAAGGACAACCGACGTGAAAAGCGCGGTCGCAAGCGACGCCGCAACGAATAGGGTCTTCAGCATTGAAGTCTCCTGTGCTGATCTGAAGATGGAATTGCGCAGCTAACGGGCTGTGCGCGTTTCATCCGATCAGGCGCGGGGAGGGGGCGTCAGCGGCGCCGTCATCTGCGAGACAAGCCTTGGGAGACGCGCAGGAGCCTCAGCGGCGCGTGCCGGTTTGCCACTCTCGGCAAGAACCGGATCTGCAGGCAGGGTAAGACAGGCCGCACAATGCCAGGCCGACTTCAAGGGTGTGGCAGGTTGATCGGTGCTGCCACTAGCGTCGGCGGCGATCGCTGACGGTACCGAATGCGGACAGTCGCTGTCGACCGCCACCTCGCTGGCCGAGACGGGCATCTCCGCATCGCCGCTCACCTCCATCGCATGCGCCACAGGCATCGCCATGGCCGACATGCCGGTCATGGGCATGGCGCCGTAGGCAAGCGCTGCGACAAGCAGCAAGAGGCGGGCGATCGATCTCATGCCCTGAAAATGGGCCGTCATTCAGACGAAAGCAAGGCATCCGAAGCGAGAGTGATGTCTCAGCGGGCAATGACGTGATGCACGATGCGATAGTCCCGGCTCTCTTCACCGAAGGGGATCACCGGCCAGTCCCAATGAGCGAAAGATCGCCCGAGATCGACGCCGTGCATCAGGTCCTGGGTCCCTTGCTTGAGGCCGTTACGGTCTATGACCGCATAGCTGACATCGGTGACAAGGCAGGTCTTCGCCGGCAGCTGCGCCAGTCCTTCAATATGCGCTGCGATCACCTGGCGCATCCTGTCGTCCTCCGCTGGCTGCCCACCGAGGCGCCACGCGACCCCGATGCCGATCTGCGAGAGCAGATTGGCCGAGGCCACGAAATCGAGATAGGGCACCTGCCGGAGAAACGCGAGCGGCTCCAAAACCTCGCCGGCAAGCAGAGCATCTATTCCCGAAAGGTCCCGCTCGATCAGGCGCACATTCTTCAGGCCCTTGAGCTTCAGCCAGCCCCGCACGCTGGCCAGATGCACGAGATCGACCAGCACCACCGTATCGAAGAGCCGCGAAAGCTCGAAGATCGGCACGTCGCGCAAGAGCCCCGATCCCAGCACCACCACCGTCCGCCGCTGTCGGCAGGCTTCGGCCGCCCCGAGAATTGCGGCCTTGGTCCGTCGCTCATGGTCCGCCCAGTCGGCTGAACAGCGATTGGCCCGCGCCCAGAGATTGACGGAGGAGCGGATGAACGGGCGATGCGCAGCCGAGGTCAGCGGCCATGTCGCGGCATAATTGAGGGCTTCAAGGATCATGTCTTACCGATAGACGGAGCTGCGATGGCCGATCTCGACCACGAGGACGACGAGCTTTTGGTCCTGGATATCGCAGATGATGCGGTAATCGCCAACTGTGTAGCGCCAATAGGCACCAAGCTTGCTGCCGTGAAGCGGATCGCCGAGGCTTCGGGGGTTGTCGTGGGTAGCAAGGCGTTCTTCAAGAAACTGCTTGATGCGGCGCTGGATGACGGGGTCGAGTTTCTTGATCGTTTTCTGAACGGGCTGACGATACTCAATCGTCCAGGCCACACCAGAACTCCTCGGAGCTGACAACTTTGTCCTCGCCGCTCTGAATACGCTTCATGGCCTCATCGGCGGCAGCCAAATCTTGCAGGTTTTGAAGCTCGCGCTGGATCATCTGACGCAGATAATCATCCGGCTCCGCGCCGGCTTCCGAGGCGTATTCAACGATCAACTGGTGCATTTCTTCCGGCATCTCGAGCGTGACGCGCTTGTTCATTGGTCCAACCTCTGGTTTCGCGCCGGAATATACCACCGCCACCGCCCATTTTCCAGCATCGGGCCTCGTCCCCGCCCGCCTTCGCCCTTGCCGCCAAATCCTTGATCCTCTAAGACACCGGCACCTTTTTGAAACGAAAATTCCGGTTGTCATCATGAGCGATAAGAACAAGAAGCCCCAGAAGCTGAAGGCCCGCCTGCCGCGCGGCTTCGTCGATCGCGAGGCCGCCGACATTCGCGCCGCCAACCAGATGATGGAGACCATCCGCGAGGTCTATGAGCGCTACGGCTTCGACCCGATCGAAACGCCGCTTTTCGAATACACCGATGCGCTGGGCAAGTTCCTGCCCGACAGCGACCGCCCGAACGAGGGCGTCTTCTCGCTGCAGGACGATGACGAACAGTGGATGTCGTTGCGCTATGACCTGACCGCTCCGATGGCGCGTCATGTTGCGGAGAATTTCCAGGAAATCCAGCTGCCCTTCCGCACCTATCGCGCCGGCTACGTCTTCCGCAACGAGAAGCCGGGTCCTGGCCGCTTCCGCCAGTTCATGCAGTTCGATGCCGACACCGTCGGCGCACCCGGCGTCCAGTCCGACGCCGAAATGTGCATGATGATGGCTGACACGCTGGAAGCCCTCGGCATCAAGCGCGGCGACTATGTGATCCGCGTCAACAACCGCAAGGTTTTGGACGGCGTGATGGAGGCGATCGGCGTCGGCGGCGAGGAGAATGCCGGACGGCGCCTCGGCGTCCTGCGCGCCATCGACAAGCTCGACAAGTTTGGACCTGAGGGCGTTAGGCTGCTGCTGGGCGCAGGTCGAAAGGATGAGAGCGGCGACTTTACCAAGGGCGCGGGGCTGAACGAAGATCAGATCGCCAAAGTCCTCTTCTTCGTCGGCATTAAGTCCTATGCCGAAAGCGCAGCCGAACTGGCCGCTCTCGTCGCCGGAACATCCAAGGGCGAAGAGGGCGTCGAGGAGCTGAACATGATCGGCGCGCTCGTCGCCGGCGCCGGTTACGATGCCACGCGCATCAAGATCGACCCCTCCGTCGTCCGTGGCCTCGAATACTACACCGGCCCCGTCTACGAAGCCGAACTCACCTTCGACGTCACCAACGAGAAGGGCGAAAAGGTCGTCTTCGGCTCGGTCGGCGGTGGTGGCCGTTACGATGGTCTCGTCTCGCGCTTCATGGGCCAGCCGGTCCCGGCCACGGGCTTCTCGATCGGCGTCTCGCGCCTGATGACGGCCTTGAAGAACCTCGGCAAGCTCGGTCAGGATGAGGTGCTGGGCCCGGTCCTCGTCACCGTCATGGATGGCGATGTCGAGAGCATGGGCCGCTACCAGCGCTTTACGCAACAGCTGCGCGCCGAAGGCATTCGCGCCGAAATGTACCAGGGCAACTGGAAGAAGTTCGGTAACCAGCTGAAATATGCCGACCGCCGCGGTGCCCCCATCGCCATCATCCAGGGCGGCGACGAGCGCGCGCAAGGTGTCGTCCAGATCAAGGACCTGATCGAGGGCAAGCGCCTCTCCGGCGAGATCACCGACAATGCCGAATGGCGCGAAGCCCGCGTCGCCCAGGAAGTCGTAGCCGAGGCGGATTTGGTCGCCAAGGTCAAGGAGATCCTTGAGCATCAGGCGGAAGATCGTCGACGGGCGAAAGGTGATTGATGTCTGAGCGGGTGGCTTTTCCCCTACCCAACCCTCCCCACAAGGGGGAGGGGGCCGGTCGGCGCATGTCGCTGATGCTGAGGGCCCCGTTTGCGGTGTCTGATGTCAGAGCTGGCGGTTACCCCCCTCTGTCACTTCGTGACATCTCCCCCACAGGGGGGGAGAGTGGCGGCAGCGCGAGGGGCTGGCCCCAACCCGCTCTCCCCCCTTGTGGGGGAGATGCCCGTCAGGGCAGAGGGGGGTATCAACACATTCCAGGTTCAATTCCATGCCCCTGACCGACATGCCGGATTTCGCCGGCACCATCCTGCAGGAATTCACATCGCGCGGCACGACCCGCGTCGATACACCCGTGATCCAGCCGGCAGCCCCTTTTCTCGATATGGCGGGCGAAGACCTGCGTCGCCGCATCTTCCTCACCGAAAACGAGCGCGGCGAAAGCCTCTGCCTGCGCCCCGAATTCACCATTCCCGTCTGCCTGCGCCACATCGAAACCGCGACCGGCACGCCGAAGCGTTACGCCTATCTCGGCGAAGTCTTCCGTCAGCGCCGCGAAGGCCCGCAGGAGTTCTACCAGGCCGGCATCGAGGATCTCGGTGATATCGCGGTCGCCGCCTCGGATGCCCGCGCGATTTCAGACAGCGTGGCGATCCTCACGCGCCTGCTGCCGACAAAGCCGCTCACCGTCACGCTCGGCGATCAGGCCGTCTTCGAAGCCGTCGTCAAGGCGCTCGGCCTGCCCGCCGGCTGGCAGAAGCGCCTGATCCAGGCCTTCGGCAATCCCGTCCAGATCGACCAGCTCCTGCGCACGCTCGCGACGCCGACGCCGGTGCCGGGTCTGGCGCCGGAGGTTTCGGACCTGCTGGCAAAGGGTGACCAGGAGGCCCTGATCGCCCATATCGATGCGACCATGCAGGAAACCGGCTATCTCACCAATGCGAGCCGCACCCCGGCCGAGATCGCCCGCCGCCTCAAGGAAAAGCTGGAACTCTCCGAGACCCGCCTCGATGGTGCGGCCCTCCTCTTGCTGCGCGAATTCCTCTCGCTCGAACTGCCGCTTGGCGATGCGTCGGCGGCACTCGCCGGCTTTGCCGATGCCGCCGACCTCAAGCTCGGACCAGCACTCAGCCGCTTCGATGAACGCGTGGCAGCCCTTGCGAATATCGGCACGGATCTCACCCGCATCACCTACCGCGCCGCCTTCGGCCGTCCGCTGGATTATTACACCGGCCTCGTCTTCGAAGTGGCCGTGGAAGGCAAACCCGCCGTGCTCGCCGGTGGCGGTCGTTTCGACCGGCTGCTGACCCTGCTTGGTGCAGAAAGTCATATCCCCGCCGTCGGCTTCTCGCTGTGGCTGGATCGCATCGAGACGGAAAGGAGTGCGTCATGACCATCACCATCGGTCTGCCCTCCAAGGGGCGCATGAAAGACGATGCTTCCGCCATCTTCGAGCGTGCCGGCATGAAGATCGTCGCCGTCGGCAATGACCGCTCCTATCGCGGCCGTGTCGAAGGCTTCGACGATGTCGAGATCGCCTATCTTTCGGCTTCCGAAATCTCGCGCGAGATCGGCAATGGCACGGTCGATTTCGGCGTCACCGGCGAAGACCTGATCCGCGAGGGTTTGGCGGAAGCCGACGCCCGCGTCGAGATCGCAGCTCGCCTCGGCTTCGGCCATGCCGATGTCGTCGTCGCCGTGCCTGAAATCTGGTACGACGTCGACACCATGGCCGATCTCGGCGATGTCGCGGCCGAATTCCGCACCCGCCATGGCCGGCGTCTGGCGATCGCCACCAAATACTGGCGCCTGACGCAACAGCATTTTTCGGGAAGCCACGGCATTCAGCTTTATCGCATCGTCGAAAGTCTGGGAGCCACCGAAGGGGCCCCCGCTGCCGGCCAGGCCGATATCATCGTCGACATCACCTCCACCGGCTCGACGCTGCGCGCCAACCACCTTAAGGTCCTCTCGGACGGCGTTATTCTTCGCTCCGAGGCCTGCCTTGTCAGGGCACGGAAGCAGGAGCATGAGGGCAATGCGATGATCGGCCGGATCATCGAGGCCGTGCGCGGCGCGCTTTAAGGAGCAACTCGCCAGCAGCCTTTGTGTGTGTGTGTTGCCCCCCTCTGTCACTTCGTGACATCTCCCCCACAGGTGGGGAGAGGAGAGGGAGTGCGCGGCGCCGCCCCCATCCGCTCTCCACCCGTGTGGGGGAGATGCCCGGCAGGGCAGAGGGGGGTAACCCCACGACGATAGTCAGCAAGAAACACAAAAAAACCCGCCGGATCTCTCCAGCGGGTTTCCTTTTGCCTTGTGAGGCAGGGATATCAGGCAGCCGAGCGACGTGCGTCGATCGAGTAGGCGCCGGCGCCGGTGATGGCGAGAGCGATATAGCCGCCGGCCATCGTGATGTTCTTCATGACCATGATCTGGTTCAGCGTGTTGATCCAGCCGAGCGCACCTTCCGGCCAGCCTTCGATGGCAACGGTGCCGGTGTGGAAGACGAGACCGGTGAAGACGCAGAACAGAGCAACGGTCCAGGCGGTGATCTTGGTCTGGAAGCCGACGAGGATGAAGAGACCGGCAACCAGCTCATAGAGGCCGGCGGCATAGGCGAGCAGATCGGCGGCGGGCAGGCCAGCGCCGGAGATCATGCCTGCGGTGCCGGCCGGGTCGGCCAGCTTGCCGAAGCCCGACATGATGAACATGAAGGAGAGGAGGATACGAACGAGAACGAGAAGACCGTTATTGGTGGCGGACATAAGGGGGGAACTCCGTTGAGCGTTGACCCTGAAACCCCCAGCCTTGGCGGTTCCAGTAACTGCCGCCTAGATGCATGCTTTTTTGTCGCAGGGATAGGTTAACAGTTTTTGACTGTTCGTTCACAAAAAGGAAACGACTGATCCGCTCTTGTTCGCTGCATTCCTCTTCCCGCCGACGGGCTCGCTTCCTACCTACGAAAAAGTCCGCCGAGCAAAGGAGCTTTCCATGGCAGATCTCTCCGCATTTCCCATCACCGCCAAATGGCCGGCCACCAATCCCGATCTCATCCAGCTCTATTCCCTGCCGACGCCGAACGGCGTCAAAGTCTCGATCGCCCTGGAAGAACTCGGGCTTGCCTACGAGCCGCATCTCGTCGATTTCGGCACCAATGCCCAGAAGAGCCCCGAATTCGTCTCGCTCAATCCGAACGGTCGTATTCCTGCGCTGATCGACCCGAATGGCCCGGATGGCAAGCCGATCGGCATCTTCGAGTCTGGCGCGATCCTGATCTATCTCGCCGACAAGACCGGCAAGCTCCTGCCGAAGGAGGGCGCTGCACGCTACGCGGTCCTGCAGTGGCTGATGTTCCAGATGGGCGGTGTCGGTCCGATGTTCGGCCAGTACGGCCATTTCCACAAATTCGCAGCCGACAAGGTGGAGAACAATCCCTATCCGGCCCAGCGCTACCGCGACGAAAGCCGCCGACTGCTCGGCGTGCTTGAGGCACAGCTTGAAAAGGGGCCTTGGCTGACAGGCGAAGACTACACGATCGCCGATATCGCCACCTGGCCCTGGGTGCGTTGCCTTAAGGTCTTCTACGACGGCGAGGCCGATCTGGGCCTCGCAGATTTTCCTCGGGTTCTTGACTGGTGGGCCCGGGCTGAAGCCCGTCCGGCAAGCCAGAAAGGACTAGGTATTCCCGCTCGCGTCTGACCACAGGTGCGCCGAGGGTGTTAGCGCACCCTCGGCACCAAGGCCCAGTGACGCGCGCACCGGAAATTTTAGGACGGCGTCACGGACACCGTTGTCGGCAGCTGGAACCGGGGGAAGATAAAGAGCCCGACCATGCCGCCGCCACTGCCTTCAAAGGCAGAGGATTCGCCGATGCAGAAGACGGGTTGGCGGTGAGATGTGCTCGAGACGATGGTCGTCGAGTAGCAGAACCGGGATGGCTGTGTGGCCGCCTGTTCGAACAGCCGCAAGATATGTGCCCGATCGGCGGGATCATAGCAGCGCATCACCGTGAGCAGACCACATTCATGGCTGCTCAGACCGTGCAGTGATCGTGCACGGTCACCAAGCTTCAGGAGCCCGTTTGTCAGGTCGCCTGTCCAGTCTTCGGACAGGCCGAATCGGCAGGCGTTCTGCCCTGCCAGACCGTCTCCATCCTGTTCGCTCACCCTGAAGGTGGTCGCAAGATCCGCATTCGCAATTTTGAACAAGGCGTTCCCCAAGTCGATAGCCAGAACCGGCCCATATTCCATCGGCCCGGGCAAATTTGCCCTGAGGCCACCCCCATCCCGGCGTGTCAGGCCGGTGCCCCCATCGGAACGATCATCCGTCCATCAGGCTCCCGGCACTCGAAACACACGACAACGATCACTGTGCCACCCGCTCCTGATCGAGAAAGCACAGCCTTTGAAACCAGGTCGGTCAGTCGACGGACCGACCGATCAGGACAAACCTATCGCCGCATAGTGTTCCGGCCACAGCAATGCGCACCACGGCAGTACTAGTGTTACCGCCCGGCTCTCGACTGTCCCCCACAAGAAAGTCGAAGATTAACACGCTGATGGCGCCGGAATTAACGAACTGGATACCACGATTTATTTCTGATGAAAACGGTTTCCGTTTCAATCCGGGACAGAATGACAGGATAAGTGAAGTATACTTAATATTAGAATAAATTAAAATGACAGTCAGCGGGACGACTTCAGCTACCATATGTTGCAAACGTCTTCGAAACTGCATCGCCACATGCAAAAAGGGCGACCCGGAGGTCGCCCTTTAAGAAATGAACCGGATGGCTCAGATGTCGGACCCGATCAGTCTTACATCATGTCCATGCTGCCAGTTCAGCGCGCTTGACGCGCTGAACCACTCTAGGTGATGGGCGGCTTTGATGGACCTGATGGTAAGACCCGAAGGTCTTACATCATGTCCATGCCGCCAGTTCAGCGCGCTTGACGCGCTGAACCACTCTAGGTGATGGGCGGCTCCAATGGACCTGATGGTAAGACCCGAAGGTCTTACATCATGTCCATGCCGCCCATACCGCCCATGCCGCCCGGCATGCCGCCAGCAGCTTCCTTCTTCGGAAGTTCGGCGATCATGGCTTCGGTGGTGATCAGCAGCGAAGCAACCGAAGCTGCATTCTGCAGGGCAGTGCGGACAACCTTGACCGGATCGACGATACCCATGGCGATCATGTCGCCGAATTCGCCGGTCTGGGCGTTGTAGCCGTAGTTTTCTTCGTTCTTGTCGAGGATCTTGCCGACGATGATCGAAGCTTCGTCACCGGCATTGGTGGCGATCTGGCGAACCAGCGACTGCAGGGCGCGGCGAACGATGTTGATGCCGGCTTCCTGGTCGTCGTTGACGCCCTTCACGGTGATCTTCGTGGAAGAACGCAGGAGAGCGGTACCACCGCCCGGTACGATGCCTTCCTGAACGGCCGCGCGGGTCGCGTTCAGAGCGTCATCGATGCGGTCCTTGCGCTCCTTGACTTCGATTTCGGTCGAGCCGCCGACGCGGATGACGGCAACGCCACCGGCGAGCTTGGCCAGACGCTCCTGGAGCTTCTCGCGGTCGTAGTCGGAGGTGGTTTCTTCGATCTGGGCCTTGATCTGGGCAACGCGGCCTTCGATGTCGGACTTTGCACCGGCGCCATCAACGATGGTGGTGTTTTCCTTGGTGATCGAGACCTTCTTGGCGCGGCCGAGCATGTCGAGGGTGACCGACTCGAGCTTGATGCCGAGATCTTCCGAGATGACAGTGCCGCCCGAGAGGATGGCGATGTCTTCCAGCATGGCCTTGCGGCGATCGCCGAAGCCCGGAGCCTTGACGGCCGCGATCTTCAGGCCGCCACGCAGCTTGTTGACGACGAGCGTTGCAAGAGCTTCGCCTTCGACGTCTTCAGCGATGATGACGAGCGGCTTGCCGGTCTGAACGACGGCTTCGAGAACCGGCAGCATGGCCTGGAGGTTCGAGAGCTTCTTCTCGTGGAGGAGAATGAACGCGTCTTCGAGGTCAGCGACCATCTTTTCCGGGTTCGTCACGAAGTACGGCGACAGGTAGCCGCGGTCGAACTGCATGCCTTCAACGACTTCGAGTTCGGTCTCGGCGGTCTTGGCTTCCTCGACGGTGATGACGCCTTCGTTGCCAACCTTCTGCATGGCTTCAGCGATGTCGTTACCGACCTGCGTGTCGCCGTTTGCCGAGATCGTGCCGACCTGGGCAACTTCAGCCGAGGTGGAGATCTTCTTGGCCTTGGCCTGCAGATCCTTGACGACTTCCGAAACGGCGAGGTCGATACCGCGCTTCAGGTCCATCGGGTTCATGCCGGCAGCAACAGCCTTGGCGCCTTCGCGAACGATGGCCTGGGCAAGAACGGTTGCAGTGGTGGTGCCGTCACCGGCGATGTCGTTGGTCTTCGAAGCAACTTCGCGGACCATCTGGGCGCCCATGTTTTCGAACTTGTCTTCCAGTTCGATTTCCTTGGCGACCGATACACCGTCCTTGGTGATGCGCGGAGCGCCGAAGGACTTGTCGATGATGACGTTACGACCCTTCGGGCCGAGGGTAACCTTCACGGCGTCAGCGAGGATGTCGACGCCATGCAGCATCTTTTCGCGCGCGGTGCGGCCAAACTTGATTTCTTTAGCAGCCATGTTCAAAACTCCCGGGCGTCTAGCCCATTGGTGAATTGGTTAAAAAGGAAGTCGGGTATCCGGCTGAAATCAGCCGATGATGCCCATGATGTCGGCTTCCTTCATGATCAGCAGGTCAACGCCGTCGAGCTTGACCTCGGTGCCGGACCACTTGCCGAACAGAACGCGGTCGCCGACCTTGACGTCGAGGGCAACCTGCTTGCCGCTTTCGTCGCGGGCGCCCGGGCCAACGGCGATGACTTCGCCTTCAGCCGGCTTTTCCTTGGCGGTGTCGGGAATGATGATGCCGCCCTTGGTCTTTTCTTCGGACTCGACGCGCTTGACGACAACGCGATCGTGCAGAGGACGGAAATTGGTGCTTGCCATTGTCTAATCCCTCGATCAAATGACATTCGCGATCCCGGACGGGACCACATCGGAATTTGTTAGCACTCTCCCTTGGGGAGTGCCAGCGACGCTGAGATAAGAATAGCCTCGTGACGAGTCAAGCGCGCGTTTGAAAAAAGGAAGGGTGCATGCCGGCGAAGCCCACCGACATTCACGATTCCCAGATTCCGATCGATCGCCCTGCAGCTCCAACAGTCTCGGAACTCGTATCCGCCTTTGCTCGCATCGGCTGCCTCTCCTTCGGTGGTCCGGCCGCACAGATCGCGCTGATGCACAAGATCTGCGTCGAGGAAAAGCGCTGGATCGATGAGGACCGTTATCTCCATGCCCTGAACTACTGCATGCTGCTGCCCGGCCCGGAGGCGCAGCAACTCGCGACCTATATCGGCTGGCTCCTGCATGGCGTGCGCGGCGGCATTGTCGCAGGCCTTCTCTTCGTTCTCCCCGGCCTTGCAGTCATCCTTGGTCTTTCCACGCTTTATGCGCTCTACCAGGACACGAGCCTTGTCGCCGGCCTGTTCTTCGGACTGAAGGCTGCAGTATTGGCGATTGTCGTTGAAGCCGTCATCCGCATCGGCAAGCGGGCCCTGAAGACGGCTTTCCACCGCTGGCTGGCCGCTACCGCCTTCTTCGCCCTGTTCCTGTTCTCGATCCCATTCCCCCTGGTCGTTCTGACCGCCGCGCTGATTGGTCTTCTTCACGCTAAGGTGTCAACGTCCAACGCCGCCGTCGTGGTTGTGCTAGAGGCAACGGCCCGTCCTCCCTTCCTCCGACAGCTTGCGGCACTCCTCTTCTGGATCGCGGTTTGGCTCGCGCCTCTTCCGCTCCTCTGGCTCCTGCTGCCGGAGACGGCTTTGCCGGAAATCCAGAGCTTCTTCTCGAAGATGGCGCTCGTCACCTTTGGCGGCGCCTATGCCGTGCTCGCCTATGTCGCCCAGGTCGCCGTCGATCACTACGCCTGGCTAAAACCCGGCGAAATGCTCGATGGTCTGGCGCTCGCCGAAACGACGCCGGGACCGCTGGTCCTGGTTCTCTCTTATGTCGGCTTCCTCGCCGGCTTCCGGCAGAGCGGGGCGCTTGATCCGTTGCTCGGCGGCCTCCTCGGGGGCGTCATCGCCGCCTGGGCCACCTTCATCCCGAGCTTCATCTGGATCTTCGCCGGCGCCCCCTATATCGAGCGGCTGCGCGGCAATAGGCTCCTGAGTGCGGCACTGTCCGCCATCACCGCCGCCGTTGTCGGCGTGATCCTCAATCTGGCTGTCTGGTTTGCGCTGCATGTGATCTTCAGGCAGGTGGAGCCGGCCACGATTGCCAGTTTCGGGCTCCTCACGCTGTCGGTGCCGCACCCCGTCTGGTCGACCTTAGACTGGCAGGCATCCGTCATCGCCGTCCTGGCTGCCGTAATGATCTTCCGCTTCCACCTTGGCATCGGCAAGACGCTTCTGGTTTCCGGAGCGCTTGGCTTGGCCGCGCATTTCCTGCTCTGACACGGAAGGAGAGGTCGCGGCATTTTCGGCCTCCGGCACGCTTCCCCCTTGCCTTGCCGCCCGTCCTTTGCCATGTCACCGGTCTCACATCAGCAGTCAGGACAGACGATGACCCGCAGCATTTCCACCCTTGGCGACGTGACCGACGCTTACGACGTCATTCTCTGCGATGTCTGGGGTGTCCTGCACAACGGCATTGATGCCTTCCCGCTCGCCGGTGAGGCGCTGACCGCAGCCCGCGAAAAGGGCCTGACGGTTGTGCTGATCACAAACTCGCCGCGCCCCGCGATCGGCGTCATCCCGCAGCTGCGCGCCATCGGCGTTCCCGACAGCGCCTATGACCGGATCGTCACCTCCGGCGACGTGACGCGCACCCTGATTGCCGCCGGCCCGAGGAAGGTCTTCCTGCTCGGCCCAGAGCGCGACCTGCCGCTGTTCGATGGTCTCGATGTCGAGGTCGTCTCGAAGGAGGAGGCCGACTGCGTCGTCTGCACCGGCTTCTTCGACGACGAGACCGAGCAGCCGGAAGACTATCGCTACATGCTGACCGAGTTTGTGGCCCGCAAGGTGCCGCTGATCTGCGCCAATCCGGATCTGGTCGTCGAGCGCGGCCACCGCATCATCCCCTGCGCCGGCGCGGTGGCGGCCTTCTACACCGCCCTTGGTGGTGAAACACGTATCGCCGGCAAGCCGCACACGCCAATCTACGAGGCGACGCTCGCCGCCGCCCGTGAGGCGCGCGGCGACTTCGACAAGGCGCGTGTGCTGGCCATCGGCGACGGCATGCCGACCGACGTCAAGGGCGCCGTCGATGCCGGCCTTGATCTGCTCTACATTTCCGGTGGCATCCACGCCGCCGACTACGCGACCAACAACGTGACGGACGAGGCAAGGCTGAAGCTCTTCCTCGAGCGGGAAAAGGTCGCCCCGCAATACTGGATGCACAGGCTGGCATGAGGCGAGACCTGCGATGACCGTTTTTCACCGCAACGAAAAGAGGGAACCGCTGCCCGCAAAACTGCGCGGCGGTGTGGTCGCCATCGGCAATTTCGATGGTGTGCATCGCGGTCATCAGGCGGTGCTGAACCGGGCGTTGGAGCGGGCCGAAGCGCTTGGGGTACCCGCACTCGTGCTGACCTTCGAGCCCCATCCGCGTACCGTTTTTAATCCCGAGAACCCGGTTTTCCGCCTGACCCCGCCCTCGCTCAGGGCACGCATTCTGGAAGCCATGGGCTTCCATTCCGTCATCGAATATCCCTTCGACCGGGAGTTCTCGCAGCGCTCGGCAGAGGATTTCGTCGAGACGATCCTGCGCGACTGGCTGGGGGCCCGCGAAGTGGTCACCGGCTTTGACTTCCATTTCGGCAAGGGCAGGCAGGGCGGCCCGGCTTTCCTGATGCAGGCCGGCAGCCGGCACGGCTTTGGCGTGAGCCTCGTGGATGCCTTCCGCGACGAGGGGGGAGAAGTCATTTCGTCGAGCCGCATTCGTGGCCTGATCGCTGAAGGCGACGTCGCGCAGGCGGCCGGGCTTCTTGGCTATCGCTACACTGTCGAAGCCGAGGTGATGAAGGGCAAGCAGCTCGGTCGGACGCTGGGCTTTCCCACTGCCAACATGCATCTGCCACCCGAAGCGACGCTCCGCCCCGGCATCTATGCCGTCCGCTTCCGTCGCCCCGATGGCATCATCCGCGATGGCGTCGCAAGCTTCGGTTACCGACCGACGGTCACCACCAATGGCGATCCCTGGCTCGAAACTTTCATCTTCGATTTCTCCGGCGATCTCTATGGCGAAATCGGCTCCGTGTCGCTCTTCGGCTTCCTGCGTGACGAGTGGAAGTTCGACGGCCTCGATCCGCTTGTGGCCCAAATCCGCAAGGATGCGGAGGAGGCGAGGGCGCTGCTGTCAGGCGTCAAGCCCATCGGCCCCCTGGACGAGGCCATCGCCTTCTGAACACTCGGGGTTTGTCGGCGACGTGAGTTGCCGTGCGGTCTCGCGTCACATATGAGTGGGCATATGTAATTCGAGCCCGTGACGTCGCGGGTGACGCTGGAGCCTGTCTTGACCGAATTCACCCCCCTTACGTCCTTTGCCGGTGGCCTGCTGATCGGGCTTTCGGCGCTTCTCCTGATGCTGACCTGGGGCCGGATTGCCGGCATGACCGCCATCATCGGCGGCATCCTGCCGCCGCTGGGGCGGGACTGGTCCTGGAAGGCAGCCTTTCTGGCCGGTGCGATCCTCGCGCCGCTCGCCCTGTCATTCAGCGGTTACGAGGTCGAGTATTCGGTGCCCGTCTCGACAACCGCCCTGATCATCGGCGGCCTGGTCGCCGGCATCGGGGTCACCTTCGGCTCCGGCTGCACCTCCGGCCATGGCATCTGCGGCATGGCCCGCCTGTCGCGCCGCTCGATTGCCGCGACTGTCACCTTCATGGCCTTTGCCATCGCAACCGTCTTCCTCATCCGCCATGTCTTCGCAGGGGCGATCTGATGCCTTTCCTCCTCGTTTTCCTGATCGGCGCGCTCTTCGGCACAGGGATTGTCCTCTCCGGCATGGCGAACCCTGCCAAGGTTCTGAACTTCTTCGATTTCGCCGGCAGTTTCGATCCGAGCCTCGCTTTCGTCATGGCCGGCGCGCTTTCCGTGGCCGGCCCCGGCTACGCGCTGCTCTTCCGCAGCCGCCAAAAGCCGATCTTCGACGAGACCTTCCACCTGCCGAAGGCAAGCGCCATCGATGCGAAGCTGATCGGCGGTTCCGCCGTCTTCGGCATCGGCTGGGGCATTGCTGGTTTCTGCCCGGGGGCCTCCATCCCGGCAATTGGCCTCGGTCACGCCTCCGCCGCGATCTTCGTGGCGTCTCTGCTGGTCGGCATCTTGGTTGCCCGTAGGCTCGCCCAAGCCGATTTCTTTGCGGATGCGGCGCGCTCCGGCTGACAGAGATCCAGCGTTTAAGCCAACACTGGCGGCTTGATGCTCTCGGCGCGTAGAGCGGACGGTCCTATTAGTCTCGGTCAATCGGTGGCCATTGCCGTGAGGTATGGACGATCGCGAGGATGGCGAGCTGGCCGTCGGTTACCTCATAGATAAGGCGATAACTGGGATGCGGCAGAAGTTCACGGGTGCCAAGGACCAGGCCGATTTAGCCGGAATGGGAAAACTGACCAAGCTGGATGGCGGCCTGTTCGAAGCTGTGGTCGATGGACAGCGCTGCCATCGGGTTTTTCGCCACGAGGTAGTCGAAGATGGAAGCGCGGTCACGAATGGCCTGACGCGTCCATCGAACGATCATGAGCGGCTCGCCTTGAGAGCCATTTCCCGTCGCTCGGCAAACATCTGTTCGGTATTGTCTGCCGTGACGACCGCTCCTGCAGCCACGTCTTCGCGGCCACGCGCAACCTTGGCCTCCAGAAACTGACGATAGCCGCTATCGACCTTCTGGCGCTCGACGTAGTCTTCAACCATCTCCCGCAGCACTTCGGCTTCAGACGTCTGCGCGGAGGTAACCGCGGCAGCGAAGTCGTTGGCCAGTTTAGCGTCGATGTCGATTTGAATATGCGCCTTGCGCGTCATGGCACTTCCGTTCTGCCGTCAAAAAGGCTCAGGACCTGCAGTTGTGAAGTGAGTTTAAGCGTGTCGCTTTGACCTGTCCATCTCGCCCATCTTGCCCCCTTCCTTTCGGCGCGAAAAACCCCTAAAGAACGCGGCGACATGACGTATCTTCTGGCGGCCCGGATCATTCGAATTATTGGCCCGGCCCTCCCGGCGGCTTGAGAAGCTGCGGGAAGGTCCGGGTTTTTGGCGTTGGGTTTGAAGCCTGACGCCCGCTTGCCGCCACTCCAAGACGTAATTCCGCGACCGTTTGAGGTCGCCCCATCCGATGGCTGATCCATGACCGATACCCCTGAAAAGACAGATTATTCCAAGACCCTTTATCTGCCCGAGACCGAATTCCCGATGCGCGCCGGCCTTCCCCAGAAGGAGCCGGAAATGGCGGCGAAGTGGAAGCAGATGGGGCTTTACAAGAAGCTGCGCGCCTCGGCCGTCGGCCGCGAAAAATTCGTCCTGCATGACGGCCCGCCCTATGCCAACGGCAACATCCATATCGGCCATGCGCTGAACAAGGTGCTGAAGGACGTCATCACGCGCTCTTTCCAGATGCGCGGCTTTGATTCCAACTACGTGCCCGGCTGGGACTGCCATGGCCTGCCGATCGAGTGGAAGATCGAGGAAAAGTATCGCGAAAAGGGCAAGGACAAGAACGAGGTCCCGGTCAACGAATTCCGCAAGGAATGCCGCGAGTTTGCCCAAGGCTGGATCAACATCCAGGCCGAAGAGTTCCGTCGCCTCGGCATCGAGGGCGATTTCGACAATCCCTACACGACCATGGCCTTCCACGCGGAAGCCAGGATCGCCGGCGAACTCCTGAAGATCGCCATGTCCGGCCAGCTCTATCGTGGATCGAAGCCGATCATGTGGTCGGTCGTCGAACGCACGGCGCTCGCCGAAGCCGAAGTGGAATATGCCGAAGTCGAGAGCGACACGATCTGGGTGAAGTTCCCGGTAGTCGAAGGCGCCGCGGATCTGAAGTCGGCGTCCGTCGTCATCTGGACAACCACCCCATGGACCATCCCGGGCAACCGCGCGATCTCCTATTCTTCCAAGATCGAATACGGTCTCTACGAGATCACGGAAGCCACCAACGACTTCGGTCCGCAGCCGGGCGAGAAGCTGATCTTCGCCAAGCGCCTGGCCGAAGACGCAGCCACCAAAGCTAAGGTGACCTTCAAGCTCGTCCGCGACGTGACCGGTGCCGAACTTGGCGCCATCACCTGCGCCCACCCGCTGGCATCCATGGGCTACACCTTCGCCGTGCCCATGCTCGACGGCGATCACGTCACCGACGACGCCGGTACCGGTTTTGTCCACACGGCGCCGTCCCATGGCCGCGAAGACTTTGAAGCCTGGATGGCCAATGTCCGCGCGCTCGAAGCCCGTGGTATCGAAACGAAAATCCCGTTCCCGGTCGATGACGCCGGCTTCTACACGGAAGACGCCCCCGGTTTCGGCCCCTCGGCTGAAGGCGGTGCCGCGCGTGTGCTCGATGACAACGGCAAGAAGGGCGACGCCAACAAGCGCGTCATCGAGGCACTGATCGCCGCCAACAACCTCTTCGCCCGTGGCCGCATCAAGCACGAATATCCGCATTCCTGGCGCTCCAAGAAGCCGGTCATCTTCCGCAACACGCCGCAGTGGTTCGTCTACATGGACAAGGAACTCGGCGACGGCTCGACCCTGCGCACCCGCGCGCTCTCGGCCATCGATCAGACCCGTTTTGTCCCCGCCGGTGGCCAGAACCGCCTGCGCGCCATGATCGAGCAGCGCCCGGATTGGGTGCTCTCGCGTCAGCGCGCCTGGGGCGTGCCGATCTGCGTCTTCGCCGATGCCGAAGGCAATGTCCTGAAGGATGAGAAGGTTAACGCCCGCATCCTCGAAGCCTTCGAAAAGGAAGGCGCCGACGCCTGGTTTGCCGAAGGTGCCAAGGAGCGTTTCCTCGGAAACGAGCATGACGGCGACAAGTGGCAGATGGTCACCGACATTCTCGACGTCTGGTTCGATAGTGGCTCGACCCACACCTTCACGCTGGAAGATCGCCCGGACCTGAAATGGCCGGCCGATGTCTATCTGGAAGGCTCCGACCAGCATCGCGGCTGGTTCCATTCCTCGCTCCTGGAAAGCTGCGCCACCCGTGGCCGTGCGCCCTATAACGCCGTCATCACCCATGGCTTCACGATGGCGGAAGACGGTCGCAAGATGTCGAAGTCGCTCGGCAACACGGTGACGCCGCAGGATGTGATGAAGGAATCCGGCGCCGATATCCTGCGCCTCTGGGTCATGTCGACCGACTATGCCGAAGACCAGCGCCTCGGCAAGACGATCATCCAGACCAACATCGACGCCTACCGCAAGATCCGCAACACCATCCGCTGGATGCTCGGCACGCTCGCCCATGACCACGGCGACGAGATTTCCTATGCCGACCTGCCGGAACTCGAAAAGCTGATGCTGCATCGCCTGGCCGAACTCGACCAGCTGGTCCGCAAGTCCTATGACGAATTCGACTTCAAGCGCATCGTCCGCGCGCTTTCGGACTTCGCCAATGTCGAACTCTCGGCCTTCTATTTCGATATCCGCAAGGACACGCTCTATTGCGACGCCCCGTCGAGCCTGAAGCGCCGCTCGGCCCTCTTCGTCATCCGCAAGCTGTTCGACTGCCTGGTCCTGTGGTTTGCCCCGATGATGCCCTTCACGACGGAAGAGGCCTGGCTCTCGCGCGATCCGAAGGCCGAATCGGTCCATCTGGAACAGTTCCCGGTGATCCCGGCCGACTGGTCCAACGAGGCCATCGCCGAAAAGTGGAAGGGCGTTCGCGCCGTCCGCCGTGCCGTCACCGGTGCCTTGGAAATCGAGCGCAAGGAAAAGCGCATCGGCTCTTCGCTGGAAGCCGCCCCGGTCGTGCATGTCGCCGATGCGGAGCTTCTGAAGGCGCTAGACGGTCTCGACTTCGCCGAGATCTGCATCACCTCCGACATCTCCGTTGTCGCAGGTGAAGGCCCTGCCGAAGCCTTCCGTCTCGACGATGGCACCAAGGTCGCCGTAGAGCCGAAGCTTGCCGAAGGCACGAAATGCGCCCGCTCCTGGAAGATCACCAGGGACGTGGGCTCCGATCCGGATTATCCGGATGTGTCGGCGCGCGACGCCCAGGCGCTGCGCGAACTCAAGGCGCTGGCTGGCTAAGAAAGCCTGGCTTGAGGAAATGTGACCGGATGATTTGCGCTTTCGCGGGTCATCCGGTAAAACTGCCTGAAATTGGCCGAAATCGACCGGCAGGGCTGGTCGGGAGTATTCGGCACGACTTATGAAACTGCGGCGAGGCTGGTAGGCATTCATGAATTCGGCATATCTGTTCAGAGTTGGCCTGGGTCTGGTCGGTCTTTTCGGCGTCACGGCAGGTCTTTCCGGTTGCGTCGGCAGCCCGACCTACGGCACCGACAAGACCGCGATGGAGCAGCTGGTGGATGACGTCGGCTCCGCCGTCTCGATCGCCCCGCGAGAAGCTGCCAACAAGGGCACGAAATACAATCCGCGTCCGGACCTCGTTCTGCCGCCGGGTGGCGCGCAGACTGCGGCCCTCGTTGCCCCACAGACATCGGTTGCCAACCGTGAAAACAATCCGGAATGGGTGGAATCGCCGGAAGAGGCGCGCGAGCGTCTCGTGGCCGAGGCTGATGCCAATGCCAACAATCCGCGTTACCGCTCGCCGCTGCTCGCAGGCTATGGCACGGCCGGCACCCTGACCGAGACGCAGAAATGGCAGGCCTTCCGCGACGCGCGTGCGCTCCAGAAGGGTGCGTACCTCGATCAACGCCGCCTTCTCTCCGATCCGCCGGCCGAATATCGCCAGACCCAGGACGTGGCGCTGACCGATCTCGGCGAACCGGAACTGAAGAAGGAAAAGCGCCGCAAGAAGGAGGCCAAGGCCGCCCGGCAGAGTAGCTCCTGGTGGATGCCCTTCCAATAAGCGTCTTTTGCAGCACATCATACCGGGGCAGGGCGGAAACGACCTGCCCTTTTGCTTGAGGTCGAGACATGCCGTTCACCATCCGCCCCGCAACATCGGACGATGCCGCCATCATTCTGGGCTTCATCACCGAACTTGCCGTCTATGAAAAGGCAGGCCATGAGGTGGAGGCGACCGAAGAGACGATCCGCGCCTCGATCTTCGGCGAAGGTTCGGTGACCGAGGCTGCGATCCTTGACTATGACGGTCGTCCGGCCGGCTTTGCCGTCTGGTTCTACAGCTACTCGACCTGGCAGGCGAAGAACGGCCTCTATCTCGAAGATCTCTATGTCTCCCCGGATTATCGTGGTTCAGGGGCCGGCAAGCTGCTGCTCAAGCATCTCGCACGCATCGCGGTAGACAAGGGCTGTGGCCGGTTTGAATGGAGCGTGCTCGACTGGAACGAGCCGGCGATCCGCGTCTATGACGCCGTCGGTGCCGAACCGCAGACGGAGTGGATCCGCTATCGGATGGCCGGCGACAAGCTGAAGACCTTCGCCGGTTCCTGATCGAGAGTTACTCCTCGTTTTCGACAGTGCGTGCGACAAGCGCCATGTGCAGGGCCTGCAAGGCCGGACCGATGAACGAAACCCAGAGCAAGGCCATGTTGCGCTCGGCATGGTCATGCCGGGAAAATATGAAGATGATCACGATGAGGCTGATCATCAGCAGCGGCGATGCCGCCACGGCGACGATGCGCGGAGCCCGCCAGTTGATCTCTCCGCGCGCCGACCACTGCATTGGCAGCCTGTCCGCCTGCGGCGCAACATTGCGATAGGCCCAGATCGAAATGGATGCCATGATCCCGATCGAAAGAGCGAGCACGACATAGATCATCAATCTCTCCTGTCCTGGAAGAAGTTGCGCATCATCTCGGCGGCCTCGCTTTCGCGGATGCCCGAATAGACGTCCGGTACGTGATGGCAGGTTGCCTGCTCGTAGAAGCGCACGCCATTCTCCACCGCTCCGCCTTTCACATCCTGCGCAGCATAATAGAGTCGGCGAATACGGGCAAAGGAGATTGCAGCGGCGCACATGGTGCAGGGCTCGAGCGTCACGTAAAGATCGGCATCGACGAGACGCTCGTCCCCGACGGCAGAGGCCGCGCGCCGGATGGCCAGCACCTCGGCATGCGCCGTGACATCGTTCAGCGCGCGCGTTTCGTTGCCGGCTCGTGCAAGGATCTCGCCGTCGCGCACGACCACGGCGCCGATCGGAACCTCGCCCCGGGCGCCGGCGGCCCGCGCCTCCTCGAAAGCCGCTTCCATGAAGCCGTTTGTCTGCGCCATGCCTGAACTTTCCACTTAACCAGAGCCGCGCGACCTGATACGACAGCCCAAACCACAGGCAAACAGCAAATGACATTCAAAGACAAGTCCAGGCGTCCGGGGGCAAAGTCCTCCGACCGCAGCGGCAAGCCGCAAACCAGAAAACCAACCGCCCGTTCGGCCGACAAGTTCGAAGACAAGCCCGCGTCGAAGCCCGCCCGCGCTCCGCGTGCCGAAGCAACCGCGAGCGACGACGTCGTCAAGCCCGAACGTATCTCCAAGCTGCTCGCCCGCGCCGGCGTCGCCTCGCGCCGCGACATCGAGCGCATGATCATGGAAGGCCGCGTGTCGATGAACGGCAAGGTGCTCGACACCCCCGTCGTCAATGCGACGCTCGCCGACAAGATCGAGGTCGACGGTCATCCGATCCGTGGCATCGAACGTACCCGTCTGTGGCTCTACCACAAGCCGGCCGGCCTGGTGACGACGAATTCCGATCCGGAAGGCCGCCCGACAGTGTTCGAGAACCTGCCAGAAGAGCTGCCGCGCGTCATGTCGATCGGCCGCCTCGACATCAACACCGAGGGCCTGCTGCTGCTCACCAATGACGGCGGTCTCGCCCGCGTGCTCGAACTGCCGACCACCGGCTGGCTGCGCCGCTACCGCGTGCGCGCCTATGGCGAGGTCGACCAGCCGGCGCTCGACGCGCTGAAGGAAGGCATCGCCGTCGACGGCGTGCTCTATGGCGCGATCGACGCCACGCTCGACCGCAAGCAGGGCCACAATGTCTGGATCACCATGGGTCTGCGCGAAGGCAAGAACCGCGAAATCAAGAACGTGCTCGGCGCGCTTGGTCTCGAGGTCAACCGCCTGATCCGTATCTCCTACGGTCCCTTCCAGCTTGGCGACCTGCCGGAAGGAAAGGTGCTTGAGGTCCGCGGCCGCATGCTGCGCGACCAGCTCGGTCCCCGCCTGATCGAGGAATCCAAGGCCAATTTCGACGCGCCGCTTTACAGCCACGGCGTCGAGACCGACGAGGAAGAGGCGCAAGCGACGGCGAAGAAGCCCGGCCGCGAAACGAAGTCCGACTGGAGCCGCGAAGAGCGCCCGACAGACAAGAAGCGCGCGCCAAAAGACTGGTCCGACAAGGGCGACCGCCGCGAGAAGGCACTCGGACGCCTCGACACGCGCCGCGACGATGGCAAGTCCGGCGACAAGTTTGGCGACAAGCCGAAGCGTCCGGCTGGCAACACCAAAGGCCGCACCGCCAATGTCTGGATGGCGCCCGGCGCCCGTCCGCTTGGCGAAAAGGCAGCCGCCGCCGCAGCGCGCCGGAAGCCCGATCCGCGGGGCGCAAAGCCCGTTGACCGTTTTGACGACCGACCGACCTCGACCGTTCAGATCACTCGTGCCCGCGACGAAGAGGGTGACTGGATCCGCGCCGACGGTCCGGATCAGAAGCCCGGCGGCCGCGGTGGTAAGCCTGGTGGCTTCGGTGCCCGTCCGCCCCGTCGTGACGGTGACGATCGCGCTCCGCGCCGCGAAGGTGCCGACCGTGGACCTCGCCGCGATTTCGGCGACCGTGCCGAACGAGCGCCGCGTCGCGAAGGTGAAGACCGCGGCCCGCGCCGCGAGTTTTCCGACCGTGGTCCGAAGCGTGACTTTGGTGATCGTCCTCCGCGTGGCGATCGCCCGCGCGATGATCGTCCCCGCGACGACAGACCCCGGGATGACCGCCCGCGTGGCGAACGTCCCTTCGGCGACAAGCCGCGTGGCGGAAAGCCCTTCGGTGACAAGCCTGCAGGCAAATCCTTCGGCGGCAAGCCCGCAGGTAAGCCTGGTGGAAAGTCGTTTGGTGGCAAGCCCGGTGGTGGCAAGAGCTTTGGCGGCAAGCCAGGCGGTCGTCCTGCCGGTGGCCCGCGCGCGGGTGGCCCGGGCGGTAAGCCCTCCGGTGGCCGCAGCGGCGCCCCGAAGGGCAAGAGGTAAACCGGCATGCGCATCGTCGGCGGTGAGTTTCGTGGCCGCAGCCTGGCCACGCCGAAGTCGAATGACATCCGGCCGACCATCGACCGGACGCGCGAAAGCCTCTTCAACATCCTCGCGCACGCCCATCCGGGCGTGCTCGACGGCACCCGCATCCTCGACCTTTTTGCCGGGACAGGTGCCGTTGGCATCGAGGCGCTGTCGCGCGGCTGCAAGTCGGCGCTGTTTGTCGAAAACAGCGTCGAGGGCCGCAGCCTTCTGTGGGAAAACATCGATGCGCTCGGCCTGCACGGCCGGGCCCGCATCCTGAGGCGCGACGCCACCAGCCTCGGCCCCTCGAACAATATCGAACCCTTCGAGCTTCTGTTTGCCGATCCGCCCTATGGGAAGGGGTTGGGGGAAAAGGCGCTCCTGTCCGCCCATCAGGGTGGCTGGCTGGCGAAGGATGCGCTCGTCATCCTCGAAGAGCGCGGCGATGTGCAGGTCTCCGTCGATCCGGTCTTCGCCTTCATCGAGGAGCGCACCTTCGGTGACACGAAAATGTACTTCTTTTCCTATAGGCCATCCTGATCCCGTCAGTGGAGAAAGGCTGAGCCCATGGATCTCGTTGCAGAAACGCCCATCCCATCCACAGCCGTCAAGGCCGATCCGACGATCGGTCTGGCGCTTGGGGCAGGGGGCGCTCGCGGCTTTGCCCATATTCCGGTTCTCGAAGTCTTCGATGAACTCGGCATCAGGCCGGCGCTGATTGCCGGCTCGTCCATGGGCGCGATCCTCGGTGCGGGCTATGCCGCCGGCATGAGCGGTCGCGACATCAGGGACTACACCCTGGAACTCGCCGACAACCGGGGCCTTGTTCTCAACCGTTTCTGGAGCCTGCGCCCGGCCAGCATCCGCGCGCTGGGCGGTTTTCGGCTTGGCCAGTTCAACCTGCCGCGCCTCTTGCGCGCCTTCCTGCCGCCGCAGATCCCCGAGAGTTTTGCAGACCTGAGACTGCCGCTGACGGTGATCGCGACCGACTACTACGGCCAGTGCGAAATGGTCCGCAGCGAAGGCGATCTTTACGAAGCGCTGTCGGCATCGGCGGCCATCCCGGCGCTTTTCGCACCCGTGACGATTGATGGTCGGCTTATGATCGATGGCGGCATCTTCAACCCGGTCCCTTACGACCATCTCGTCGGCAAGACCGATATCATGGTGGCGATCGACGTCATCGGTGCGCCGGAAGGCGATGGCTCGCTCGTCCCGAACCGCATCGACAGCCTCTTCGGCGCCTCGCAGCTGATGATGCAGTCGCATATCGCGCTGAAGATGAAGATCTGCCAGCCGGATATCTACATCCGGCCGGAGGTCAACAGCTACAAGGTCCTCGACTTCTTCAAGGCCCGCCAGATCCTCGAGATCTGCGACCGCCTGAAGGATCCGCTGAAGCGTGATCTTGCTGCCCGGATCGAGGATTTCGTCCGCCACTGAGCGCGATCAGGCCGCTGGTATCTTGTCGTCTTCCTCGACCGTCTGGATCGGTTTCTTCGGCTTGATCAGCGGTTCCGGTTTCACCGGTCGCTTGTGCATCAGTTCCCGGCCGGCAAGAATGCCTTCCTGTGCCTGAAGCCTCAACCGTTCTTCGTCACGCCGGCGGATATCCTCGCCGATTTCATAGGCCTCGTCCTCGGTAGCCCCCAGGCCCTCCAGGGTTCGGCGACCGAAAAGCAGACCGGACTCGAAGGTCTCGCGCAGCTCGTATTCCACGTCCCTGGCCCGCAGTTCGAGGCTGTGGATCCGGTCATAGGCGCGCACGAAGAGCCGGACATCCGGGTATTCTGACCGGATAAGGTCGACGATCTTGTCGGTGATTTCCTTCTTGTGCGTACACACGGCAACGATCTTCGCCTTCTCGATGCCGGCTGCGCGCAGCATGTCGAGCCGTGTGCCGTCTCCGAAATAAATCCGGAAGCCGAAGGTCGCCGCTTGACGAATGCGGTCCGGGCTGTCGTCGAGAATGGTCACGTCCCGTCCGCTGGCCAGCAGGATCTGCGCCGCGATCTGGCCGAAGCGCGAGAAGCCGATCATCAGCACGTCGGATCCGGCCCCTTCGAAATCCTCTTCCATCTCTTCCTTTTCGACGGAATCCCGGCTCAGCAACCTCTGGCCGATCATCGCCGTCAGCGGCGTCAGCGCCATCGAGAGGGTGACGATCGAGATCAGCAGCGAGGCCTCCGCGCCGCTGAACAGGCCGGCCGCCGCAGCCGTAGTGAATAGCACGAAGCCGAACTCTCCGCCTTGCGGCAGGAGCATGGCGATCTGGATTGCATCATTGCGCGACGATCCGGCGATTCTGCAGATCGTGAAGATCGCAAGTGCCTTGACCGCCATCAGCACCGGTACGGCAAGCGCGATCAAGAGCAGGTTGTCGGTAATCACCTGCAGTTCCATCGAAAGCCCTACGGCGATGAAGAAGAGCGCCAGCAGCAAGCCGCGGAACGGCTCGATATCGGCCTCCAGCTCGTGGCGATAGGAGGATTCCGCCAGCATCACGCCGGCGAGGAAGGCGCCCATGGCCATGGAAAGCCCGGCGACCTGCATGAGATAGGCCGATCCGAGCACCACGAACAAGGCTGCGGCAATCATCACCTCGCGGGCGCCGGTCCTGGCGATGATCTGGAACATCGGAGTCAGCAGGTAGCGGCCAGCCAGGATCATCGCGATCACGGCTCCGACCGCGATTGCCACTTCAAGAAGCGGTGACTGCTCAGCCCCGCCTCCCTGTGCACCGAGCACCGAAACCATCGCCAGAAGCGGCACGATCGCGAGGTCCTGGAACAGCAGGATCGAGAAGGACCGCTGTCCGTAGCGACTGTTCATGTCGCCATAATCCTCCAGAAGCTGCAGGGCAAAGGCGGTCGATGACAGCGCCAGGCCGAACCCCGCAACCAGCGCCCCGCGCCAGTCGAGCAGACCCGAAGCCATCACGATGCCCGTCAGCGCCAGACCTGTGAGCACGACCTGACTGGTGCCCAGCCCAAAGATGTCGCGCCGCATATGCCAGAGGCGGCTGGGCTTGAGCTCAAGCCCGATGATGAAGAGCAGCAGCACGACGCCGAGTTCGGCCACGGCGAGGATTTCGCCCGAGCCACCGATCAGATGCAGCACAGGGCCGATGATCACGCCGGCCGCGAGATAGCCCAGCACGGTCCCAAGCCCGAGTTTGCGGAAAATCGGGGCCGCGATGACGGCACCGCCGAGCAGAAGCAGGGGTTGGGCAAACAGGGCTTCGGTTGCGCTGGCCAAGTCTATTCTCCTTGTTTGCCGACGTCAGGCGGACTTCTCGTGGGCCTATGCCGGGCTCGTGAATGGAAAAGCCCGAACCGCCCTTGATGCCCCTTGTAAGGCACAATAAATGGAGCGGGAAGGAAAGGCCAACCTATGCCCAATCAAATCGATTCCGCCAACCTCCTCGAACGCGCCGAACAGCTTGTCGATCTTGCCATCAAGGCGGGTGCCGACAAGGCCGATGCCGTCGTTGTCCGCTCCCGCTCCAAGGGTGTGAGCGTGCGTCTCGGCAAGGTCGAGTCGACGGAAGCATCCGAAAGCGACGACTTCTCGCTGCGCGTCTTCATCGGCCGCCAGGTGGCAAGCGTCTCGGCCAATCCCGGCTTCGACCTGAAGGCGCTCGCCGAGCGCGCGGTCGCCATGGCCAAGGTGTCTCCCGAAGATCCCTTTGCCGGCCTCGCCGACGAAGGCGATCTGGCACGCGAAATCGCCGATCTCCAGCTCTTCGACGACACGGATGTCTCAAGCGACCAGCTGCGCGAGAGCGCGCTGGCCATGGAAGAGGCGGCACGCTCGGTCAACGGCGTCAGCAACTCGCTGGGTGCCGGTGCCTCCGCCGGCATGGGCGGTCTGGTGCTCGTCACCTCGCACGGCTTTTCCGGCAGCTATGCCGGCTCGCGCTTCTCCCGCTCCGTCGGCGTCATCGCCGGCGAGGGCACCAAGATGGAGCGCGACCATGATTTCGACAGCCGCCTCTATTTCGCCGAACTCGACAGCCCCGAGGACATCGGCCGCCGCGCCGCCGAGCGCGCCATCCGCCGCCTGAACCCGCGTCAAGTGCCGACCGCCTCGAACCTCACCGTCGTCTTCGACCCACGTGTCGCCCGTGGTTTTGTCGGCACGATCGCCGGCGCCATCAACGGTGCTTCGGTCGCCCGCAAAACCTCCTTCCTGCGCGACAAGATGGGGCAGCAGGTGCTGAAGGCCGGCCTCAACATCACCGACGATCCGCTGAAGATGCGCGGCTCCTCCTCTCGCCCCTTCGATGGCGAAGGCGTTTCGGGCAAGGCGCTGACCATGATCGAGGACGGGGTGCTGAAGCACTGGTTCCTCTCGTCGTCTGCCGCCCGCGAACTGGGGCTCAAGACCAATGGTCGCGGCGTGCGCGGCGGCACCTCCGTCTCGCCATCCTCAACCAACCTCGCGCTGGAGCCCGGCGACATCTCGCCGGAAGAGCTGATCCGCAGCGTCGGCACGGGCCTTTACGTCACCGACATGATCGGCAGTGGCGTCGACATGATCACTGGCGACTATAGTCGCGGTGCGAGTGGCTACTGGATCGAAAACGGTGAGCTCACCTATCCGGTCTCCGAGATCACACTGGCTTCGAACCTCAAGGACATGTTCATGCGGATCACGGTCGCCAACGACATCGACCGCAAGTTCGGTGTGGCCGCTCCCACGCTCGCCATCGAGGGCATGACCCTTGCCGGACTCTGATCGAAAGCCGGAAAGCGCACCCCGTTTCGACTGGCAGGCGGATCTCGCTTTGATCACCGAAGCGGCCCGCGAGGCGGGCAAGGTGGCCATGGCCCATTTCGGCCAGTCGCCGGAAGTCTGGTGGAAGAACGAGGGCCGCTCGCCGGTCAGTGCTGCCGATTATGCCGCCAACCGCATTCTGGAGGAAATCCTCCGCCACGCCCGGCCAAATTATGGCTGGCTGTCGGAAGAGACCGATGACGACCCGGCACGCCTTTCCTGCGAAACCCTCTTCGTCATCGACCCGATCGACGGCACCCGCGCCTTCCTGGCCGGCAAGGACACCTGGTGTGTGTCGGTCGCCGTTGTCCACAAGGGAAAGCCGGTCGCGGGCATTCTCGTCGCGCCCTCCCTCGGTGAGGAATTCACGGCAACTGCGGCCGGTCCGGCAAGGCGCAACGGCCAGGACATCACCGTATCGACGGCCGGCATCGAGGGTAGCCTGAAGGTCGCCTCCGCCCAGGACATGATAGCAAGCTTCAGCCCGGTGCTGAGACCCCGCATCGAGCGCGTCGAGCATATCCCTTCGCTCGCCTATCGCCTGGCTCTGGTCGCCGATGGCCGTATCGATGCGACGCTGGTCAAGAAGAGTTCACACGATTGGGACCTGGCCGCCGCCGATCTGATCCTGACGCGGGCCGGCGGGTCGATCACCGATCTCGAGGGCCAGCCGCTCGTTTATAACAGGCAAGACGTCACCCATCCCGTGCTGTGCGCAGCATCGGGTGACCTTCTTCCGGCATTGCTCAAGAACATCACCCGAGTTCCACGGAGTTGACCTTTCAGGGGAAATCGCGCAGATGGATTGCAACAGACCAAGAATGCGAAAAAGGCCGCAATCATGACGGAAACCAACGAAAACAAGCAGCTTCTCCATCTGGTTTTTGGCGGTGAATTGTCGAACCTCGAAGAGGTGCAGTTCCGTGATCTGGACGCGCTCGACATCGTCGGCATCTTCCCGGATTACGCCAGTGCACTCGTGGCATGGAAGGCAAAGGCACAGGCAACCGTCGACAACGCCCATATGCGCTACTTCATCGTGCATATGCATCGGCTTCTGAACCCCTCCGACAAGTGAGGTTCAGGCGGCGGCTTGTTGACCGCCGCCGCACCCGACCCGAAAGGGTCACGTTTTCAACTCAGTCTTCTTGCATCTCTCTTGTTGCGTAGCGACGCCTCCTGAACGGGAAACATGGCATTGTCGATGAAGATGAGCAGGTCTGAACCATGGCGCTGAGCGACGGTCTCGCATCCTTCGCGCTCACATCCTATGGCTGGCTCGGGCTTGCCATATATCCTCTGTCGCGTCCGATGCTCGCCTATCGTGCGGCCAAGGGCAAGGAAGACCGCGCCCGCCGCAACGAACGCTTCGGCCATGCAAGCCTTGCCCGGCCGGCCGGCCCGCTGGTCTGGATCCATGCGGCAAGTGTCGGCGAAACGACGGCGGTCGTCGCCCTGATGCGCGAACTGCGCCGCCGCGACATCCACGTACTGCTGACGACCGGCACCGTGACCTCCGCCGAAGTCGCCAAAAACCGCCTCGGCGATATGGTGCTGCACCAGTATGTGCCACTCGATTTGTTGCCCTCCGTCCGCCGCTTCCTCGATTACTGGCAGCCCGACGTTGCGATCGGCGTCGAATCCGAGATCTGGCCGACGACGCTTGCCGAGTTGCATCGCCGCCATATCCCGCAGATCCTCGTCAATGCCCGCATGTCGGACCGCTCCTTCGACCGCTGGAAGCGCCACCCGTCGATCGCCGAAACCCTGTTCGGCAAGCTTGCCCTGGTGATTGCCCAATCCGATCTCGATGCCGAGCGTTTCCGCGATCTCGGCGCCTGGCCGGTCAGCGTCTCCGGCAATATCAAGGTCGACAGCGATGCGCCGCCTTGCGACGAGCAGGTCCTGGAGCGCTATCGCCAGCAAATCGGCAACCGCAAGACCTGGGCCGCCATCTCCACCTTCGACGGTGAAGAGAAGATCGCCTCCATGGTCCATCGGGCCTTGAAGGCCCATACCGGCATGCTGACCGTGCTCGTGCCGCGCCATCCGGAGCGCAGCGACGAGATCGAGGCCATGCTGGTCGAAAAGGGGCTTGTGGTCGCCCGTCGCACCCGCGGCGATATGATCACGCCCGAAACCGATGTCTTCCTCGGCGATACGATTGGCGAAATGGGTCTTTACCTGCGCTTGACCGAAGTCGCCTTCGTCGGGCGCTCGCTCTCCGCCGACGGTGGCCAGAACCCGCTGGAGCCGGCCATGCTGGGCTGCGCAGTTCTTTCCGGCCCGCAGGTCAGCAATTTCCGCGAAAGCTACCAGCGCCTCGTGCGCAAGGGTTCGGCCCGCATCGTTCGCGATGCCGAGATGCTGGCCAAGGCGGTGCATTTCCTCCTCAACAACGAAGTCGCCCGCTCGAAGATGATCGACGCCGGTCTCGAAAGCATGCAGGAGATGCGCGGAGCCTTGACCGCGACCCTCAAGGGCCTCGAGCCCTATATCAGCCCACTTTCAGTCAAGGCCAAGCTTGAGCCGCGCGTCGCAGGCCAGAGCTGATTCTTTATCCAGGACCTTATCCATGACCGACAAACCCCGTATTGCCGGTATTCTGTTCGACAAGGACGGGACGCTGCTCGACTTCGACGCGAGCTGGGGCCCGGTCAACCGGGAAGTCGCCTTGATGGCCGCCGACGGCGATGCGTCCCTCGCAGACCGTCTGCTGACAGCCTGCGGCATGGATCCGGTGAGCGGCGCGATTGTCCCCGACAGCCTGTTTGCCGCCGGAAACACGGTCGAGATCGCCGAAGGCATGATCAAGGCTGGCTCGCCCTTCAGTCTCGAAACCCTGGTTCCGAAGATCGACGACTGCTTTGCACGGGCCGCCGAGTTTTCCGTTCCCGTGACCGAACTTGAGCCGCTCTTCGCCCGCCTGCATGGCAAGGGTCTGCGCCTCGGCATCGCCTCCAGCGACAACGAGCGCTCGATCCGCGTGGCCGCCGAACGTTTCGGCATCCTGCCCTATATCGATTTCGTCGCGGGCTATGACAGCGGCCATGGCAAGAAGCCAGAGGCCGGAATGGTGCTCGGCTTCTGTGCCGCAACCGGCCTGTCCCCGCTGGAGGTCGCCGTCGTCGGGGATAACAACCACGATCTCCACATGGCTCGAAATGCCGGCGCCGGGCTGAAGGTCGGCGTGCTCTCGGGCACCGGCTCGCGCGAAACGCTGACCTTGCATTCCGACATGGTTCTGGCGGACATTACCGAGCTCGAGGCCGTCCTCGCCTGATGCCGTCAGTGCCATTTTGGCACGCTCCAGCTTGACCATTATGCGTTGCAATGGTTCTTGTTGCGCCCAAGGGAAGGACGCCACAGGGGCGTCGTGGTCACGACAGGGACGAGAATGGTATCCGAGGCACCGCCTTTCTGGTGGACCAAGACCGGCTGGCAGGCGATCTGCCTTTACCCGCTTTCCTTTGTCTATGGCCGCATCTCCGGCGCCATCATGCGCCACCGCCGCAGGCATGCACTGCCGGTTCCCGTCATCTGCGTCGGCAACTTCACCGTCGGCGGTGCCGGCAAGACCCCGACTGCAATTGCCATTGCCCGCGCCGCCAAGGCCAAGGGCCTGAAGCCGGGTTTCTTAAGCCGCGGTTACGGCGGCTCGCTCGATGTCACCACGGTCGTCGACGGCCATCATCACCGCTCCACCGCCGTCGGAGACGAACCGCTGCTGCTCGCCCGCGAGGGCCTGACGGTCATTTCCCGCCGTCGGATCGCCGGTGCCGAAAAGCTGGTGGCAGAAGGCGCCGATCTCATCATCATGGATGATGGTTTCCAGAGCGCGCGTCTTGCCGTCGACTACGCGCTGATCGTGGTCGACAGCCTCAGAGGCATCGGCAATGGCTGGGTCGTCCCATCAGGGCCTGTTCGCGCTCCGATCGGCATCCAGATGCGCCATCTCGATGCCATCCTGAAGGTCGGGCGAGGGGACGCCGCCGATCAGTTCGTCCGCCAAGCATCGCGCAGCGGCAAGCCCGTGCTCGTCGCCAATGTCGTGCCGCGCGCCGCAGACGATCTCGCCGGTTATCAGGTCCTCGCCTATGCGGGCATCGCCGATCCCAACAAGTTCTACCGCACGCTGGAAGAGCTGGGCGCCGTCATCGCCGACCGCCAGGATTTTCCCGACCACCACCACCTCGCCGACGACGAGATCGCGGACCTGCTGGCCCGTGCCGAAAGGCAGGGGCTGCAGCTCGTCACAACGGCCAAGGACAGCGTGCGCCTGACCGGTGGTCACGGCCGTTCGGAAGAACTTCGGGAGAAATCACGCGTGGTGGATGTCGACATGCTTTTCGACGATCCGAAGGCGCCGGGCCTGATCATCGACCGTGCGATCGAGGCCTGCCGCCGCAGGCGTCTGGCAAAAAAGGCGTAAACCTCAGCGGCGCTGGTTGGGCAGGGCGCCCGCGCGCTTTTCTGCTTCCAGGGAGGCTGCCGCGTCGACATAGGCCTCTTGCCGCGCCACGCTCCAGTATTTCAGCTCGTCGACCATGACAGGGCGACCGGTGATCGCGCAGGTGACGAAGGTTCCGGGCGTCAGGATCTGGAAATCGGCATCGAGATAGCGGATCTTGGCTTCGCGGTTTCCGCCGCCTTCGAAACGGTTCATCACTCTTCTCCTGCGCCGCGTGTCACGGAACTGCAATACAGCGCCCTCCCGGCGAATGAAAGATGCTCCACCCCAAAACCCCGTCGAATGCCGCTCAACTGCGCCCGAACAGACGTTCGATGTCGGAGAGCTTCAGCTCCACATAGGTCGGCCGCCCGTGGTTGCACTGGCCAGACCCCGGCGTCTGTTCCATCTGGCGCAGAAGCGCGTTCATCTCCTCGACCCTCAGGCGACGCCCGGATCGCACCGAGCCGTGACAGGCCATGGTCGCCGCGACATGTTCGAGCTTCGCCGACAGACGGTCAGCCGTATCCCATTCGGCGATCTCGTCGGCAAGGTCCCGCACCAGCTGCGTAGCGTCCATTTCGCCCAGCATTGCCGGCGTCTCGCGCACGGCAATGGCGCCCGGACCGAAGCGTTCGATCGCAAGCCCCAACTGCTCCAGGCTTTCCGCATGGGTCATCAGCCGGTCGCAATCTTCTTCCGGCAGGTCGACGATCTCGGGGATCAGCAGACCCTGTGAGGGAAGCCTGCGACCCGTCAGCGCCTTGCGCATCTGTTCGAAGACCAGCCGCTCATGGGCGGCATGCTGGTCGACGATGACTAGCCCGTCATCCGTCTGCGCGACGATGTAGTTGGCATGCACCTGCGCCCGCGCGGCTCCCAGCGGATAGCTGCCAATCGCGTCGACGGCAGCGCCCTGCGTTTCCGGAGCGGCCACGATCGGCTCGCTCCTGGCGGTCGGCATGGAAAGGCTGTCGAAAGCCGCCTGCGCTGCCTCGCCAAACCCGCGAGCGGCTGGCGCTGCAGCCCCGGCAAACCCGCCGCCGAAGCTTGGTGCGCCGCCATAAAGCGGTCGCGAGGGCGAACTGGCCGGTGACCAGGCCTGCGTCGGCTGCGGCGAAAATCCCGGGCGAAACGCCCGCAGCATCCCGCCGGCCCCGGTTGTTGCCGCCCGATCTCCCTCGCGCTGCAAGGACTGCCTGATGGCACCGACGATCAGGCCGCGCACGAGCGCCGGGTCGCGGAAGCGCACGTCCGATTTCGCCGGATGCACGTTCACATCGACCAGCGCCGGATCAAGCGTCAGCGACAGAACCGCCACCGGATATCGACCTTGCGGAATGGTCTCGGCATAGGCGCCGCGGATTGCCGACAGGATCTGCTTGTCCTGCACAGGCCGTCCGTTGACGAAGGCATATTGATGGGCCGAATTGCCCCGGTTGAAGGTTGGCACGCCGGCAAAGCCCGTCAGCCGCACATCCTCGCGCTCGGCGTCGAGCTCGATCGCATTGTCCTTGAAATCGGCGCCCAGCACCTGGGCGATGCGCGCCAGATGGTCGTCACCGGTGCCGGGGAATTCGAGCGTCGAGCGGTCGGTGCCGGAAAGCACGAAGCGGATCGCCGGAAAGGCGATTGCCATGCGCTTGACGATCTCGGTGATCGCGCCGGCTTCCGCCTTTTCGGTCTTCATGAATTTCAGCCGCGCCGGTGTCGCGAAGAAGAGATCGCGCACCTCGACCGTGGTGCCGGGATTGGCCGCCGCCGGCCTGACATCGCCGACCTTGCCGCCGACCACGGCGATCTCCGCACCGCTGTCCGCACCCGGCGGACGGCTGGTGATCGTCAGCTTCGCCACGGAGCCGATCGAGGGCAGGGCTTCGCCGCGAAAGCCGAGCGAGCGGATGTCGAACAACGTCTCGTTGAGCTTTGACGTGCAATGCCGGCGAATGGCGAGCGCCAGATCCTCCGGTCCCATGCCGCAACCGTTGTCGATGACGCGTAAGAGCGTCTTGCCGCCGCCGGCCGTCGCCACCTCGATCCGGGTGGCGCCTGCGTCGATCGCATTCTCGATCAATTCCTTGGCCGCACTGGCCGGTCGCTCGATGACCTCGCCGGCGGCGATCTGGTTGATCAGGGTTTCGGAAAGCTGCTTGATGATCATGGTTTCATTTTCGCGGATTCGGGCCTTCGACGAAAGACGAAATCGCCTTCGCCTCGGCAAATGCCCATCATTAAGCCGACCTTAACGGAATCTGTCTAATCTGAACAATGACTTGCAATGTACCGACAGCAGGTCCGCTGGCAGTGGAATGAGGGCACCGGCCGATGTGTCCCTCGTGTGGGTTCCCGCCGGAAGTGCAACACGGCATGTCTCCGTCATGGCATCAGCCCCACAAATTCTCGGCGCTTTTTGCGACGAGGTTCCAAGAGGCAGCAGTGTGAGCGAGTTTCCACCGGTCCCCGGCCAGGAAAAAACAGGGCAGGGGCTCGACAATCCGTCGGCTGAAGCTGCGCTGGATGCTGCCCTTCTGGATGCTGTCGCCGAAGCATTCTCCTCAGGCTTCTTCGTCTACGACCGCAACGACCACCTGATCTTCGCAAGCCGCAGTGCCCGCCAGTTCCTGCCGCTGCCGATCTCCTTTTTCGAGCCCGGCACGCGTCTGCGGGATATCCTGGGAGCCGCCTATGATCTCGGTCTTCGCAATGCGGCAAGCGGTGAGGCAGAGGGCGCAACGCTCAGCCGCGAGGAGTGGTTGACGCGCCAGATCGCTGCGCACTGGAAGGAGCGTTACGAGTTTCAGGCCTGCAACGATGGCAAGCGCTGGACCCGTTTCTCCAAGCGTCGCCTTCCGTCAGGCCATGGCTTCTGTGTGATGACGGATATTACCGAGCAGAAGCGCCGGGAAGAACAATGGCGTGCGGACATCGAGCGTGTCCAGCTCACCGAAGAAATCCTCGACAATCTGGCCCATCCCGTCTTCGTTCAGGACCGAAACCTGCAGCTTGTCGCGGTCAACAAGGTCTTCTGCTCGGCAGTCTCGGTGGGCGCCGACAATGTTCTCGGGGGAACGATCAACGCCTTGTTCGAGCCCGAAGTCGCGGAACGGCTGGCCAGCGCAGCACGTCAGGTGCTTGACACCGGTATGACGTCGTCGCTGACCTTGTCCATGCGGCTTTACGGCGATCCTCCTCGCCCGATCCTCGTCCATGTCCAGCGTGTCGGCACACCCGGCCGCTATCTGGTGGTGGCAAGCCTCGGCGAAGTTGGCGCGACGGCTGATCTTTCCACGGCTCGCCCGGAGACAGCGGCCAGCAGTCATGCGCCGCCGATCTCAACGATCCACGTGGATGGTCGCCTGACCGGGCGCAAGGCCTTGCTGGTGACCGCCGACAGGGAGTTCGAAGCGCGCGCGCTCGACATTCTTCAGCTTCTTGGCCTCGACAGCTGCTGCGTACGCGACGAACAGGAAGTCGATGCCTTCCTCAACGTTGCCGGTTCGGTTGGTGTTGCGATAGATCTTGCCATCATTGACATCGATCTCGACACGCGATGCCTCGAACGGCTCCAGACATCCGATGTCGACTATCTCACGATTTCAGCTGGCGAGATCGAGACGGACCTCGCCTTCTGCGTACTCGACCGGCTGACCGCGCTGCAAGCGCGCCCCTCGCCGGCGGATGACTGGGAGATTTCGACGGAAGACACGCCTCGTGAGGGCGCTGTGGCGCGCCAAGTGGATGAAATCGCCCCTAGGCCCCCGGCGATCCCGGCAAGACCCGAACCCTCCTTGGTTCTGGTGGCCGAGGACAACGAGATCAACCAGATCGTCTTCTCGCAAATCCTGGAAGGTCTGGGTTACGCCTATCGTATCTGTACCGATGGCGAGACGGCGGTGCGGCTGAGCAGCGAGCTTCATCCCGCCATCATCCTCATGGATGTGACACTTCCGGTGATCAACGGCTTCGAGGCCGCGCGCCGCATCCGGCAGGTACAAGACGACGTCGTGAACTCTGTGCCGATCATCGGGGTCCTGACCCAGGCTTTCGACCGCGACCGCGAAGCCTGCTACGCCTGCGGCATGAACGATGTCATCCTGAAGCCGTTGAGCCCGGATGTCGTGGATCAGGCGATCCGCCGCCGCGTGCCGGATATCGAGCGGATTGCCTCGACAGCCTGATACCCGATTTCTGGGGAGGAGGCGACGGCGTCTTCACATGCATCGATATGATAATTTTAATGTTTTGGACCCATTCTGAATGCGTAATGGAACCGTACCAGGAAGCATGAATGGGTCCCGCTGCCATCGCCTCTGAGCCGCAAGCTCAGGGCGACCAGAAGATAACAGGCTATACCGACCGTTTGACCGGCCTTGGCAACCGCCATCGGCTGGGTGACAAGGTGCGCCAGCTTGCCGCCGACCGTGCTTCCGATCCTGCCCCCTTCACTGTCGGCATCGTCAATCTCGATGGCTTCAAGCCAATCAACGATCTGTTCGGCCAGGCCGCCGGCGACGAGATCCTCTGCCAGGTCGCCCATCGCCTGAAGGCCTGCGTGCCCGATGGCGCGACCGTCACCCGCCACGACGGCGATGAATTCGCAATCGTCCTGCCGCTGGTCTTCGAACGACTGGGTGCCGAACGCGCCGGTCAGCTGATCAAGGACGTGCTGTCCGCACCCTATGATCTCGGAGACCGCAACGTCCGCCTCTCTGCTTCGCTCGGTTTCGCCGTCTATCCCTTTGCCGGCGAGGATTTCGAGGAGCTGATGAAGAGCGCTGAGACGGCGCTCTACCGCTCCAAGCGCCGCGGTCGCGGCCAGATCACCGTCTATTCCCGCGAGATCGCCCAGGAGATGAAGCAGGCAACGCAGCTCGAACAGGCGCTGCGCAACGCGATCATCAACGATACGGTCGATGTTCACTTCCAGCCGATCGTGCGGCTGCGCGACAACCGTGTCGTCGGTTTCGAGGCGCTCGCCCGTTGGATCGATCCGGACCTAGGTTTCGTCTCCCCCGCCGTCTTCGTGCCGCTTGCTGAAGAGCGCGGCTTCATCGATACGCTGTCTGAGACACTGCTGCGCAAGGCAGCGGAAGCGACGCTCGCCTGGCCGCGCGATCTGTTCCTGTCCTTCAACCTGTCATCCGTTCAGCTCATGGATCTCAGGACCTACGTCAACACGCTGTCGATCTTGAACAGCGTCGGCTTCGACCCGCGCCGCCTGGAACTCGAAATCACCGAGACGGCGGTCATGTCCTCGGCCGACACCGCCCGCCGTATCATCAAGGAACTGAAGGACGCCGGCATCCGCATCTCGCTCGACGACTTCGGCACAGGCCAATCGAGCCTCGGGCGACTGCGCGAGTTCACCTTCGACAAGGTCAAGATCGACCGCGCCTTTGTTTCGGCCATCACCACCGACCGCACGTCCGAGCACATCATCAAGGCGATCGTCAGCATGTGCGAAGGCCTCGATCTCGAGGTCGTCGCCGAAGGCATCGAGACGGAGGCCGAAGCCCAGAAGCTGCGCGAACTCGGTTGCGGCATGGGACAGGGCTATTACTTCGGCAAGCCGGTTGATGCAGCCGCCACCCTTCGCTACCTCGCCGAGAACCATCACGACTTCGCGCTCGTCGACCGAGCCTCCGCCTGATTCATCCTCTTGTCGCTCAGGTCTGCTTCAGCAGCCAGTCTCGCACCCGCGTCGCAGCCGCACTCAAGTCGCGTGACCTCGGCCAGACGACATGGAAGGCCTGCCCCGTGCGCAGCGCATGTCCGCCCACCTCGACAAGCTGCCCTTGTTCGACCAGCCGCTCGACGAGATGCCGCCAGCCGAGCGAAATGCCCTGGCCGGCGAGCACCGCCTGAATCACGAGTACATAGTCGTTGATCGCCAGCCGCCGCCCGGTCGGCCGATAGTCGATACCGGCCGAGGCGAACCATTCCGGCCAGCTACAGGCCTGTCGCACCGGCTCTTCCAGCCAGATCAGCCGGTGTTTCGCGATCGCCTCGGGACTGTCGGGCAAGCCATTCGCCTCGACGAAGGCGGGGCTCGCCACCGCCGCCACGATCTCCGGAGCGAGTTCGGCCGAATGATAATGCGGCCAGTCCTGCGGGTTGCCACCGCGCACCCCGAGCGGAATGTCCTCCTCGTCGAGATCGAGATCCCGCACGCTGGTCTGGATGCGGAGATCGATGTCGGGCAGATCGTCTCTGAGGGCGGAAAGGCGCGGCAGCATCCACATCGAGGCAAAGGCCGTGGAAGCCGCGAGCGTCACATTCACCTCACGGCCCTTCATGCGGATTTCCTCCGCCGCCCGGCCGATCCGCGACAGCCCGGCCGACACATCGGCATGAAACCGCTCGCCGACCTCCGTCAGCCGTGCCGCCCGATGCTGCCGCTCGAAGAGTTGCGTGCCGAGCTGCTGTTCAAGCCCGCGAATGGCATAGGATACGGCGACCTGCGACATGCCGAGTTCTTCCGCCGCCCGGGTGAAGTTCTCGTGCCGGCCAGCCGCTTCGAAGATCACCAGCGCATTGGCCGAGGGGATGAGGCTGCGAAATGTTGTCATAAGTGGAGCTTATTGCATCTCCAGTAATTTTCCAGCGTCACAGCAAGTTTATCCTGAACTAGCCTCTGAGAAAACGAGGGGAAGCGTCATGGATCAGGCACTGGCGGAAAACGTCGTCACACGCAGGCAGCGACCGGCCCGGCGAGGGGGAGCCTTGGTCTCGCCTTTGGTGGTGCCCTACATCCGCCGAAACATCCCGACCTACGACATCCTGTCGGAGGAAAACCTCGAGCGCATCGAGGCCGTGGCCGACCGCATCCTCGCCGAGATCGGCATCGAGTTCCGCGACGATCCCGCAGCGCTCGAGCTGTGGCGCGGGGCGGGTGCCGAGATGGAGGGACTCCGGGTGCGGTTTCCGAAGGGCATGCTGCGCGAAATCCTGAGCTCGGCGCCTGCAACCTTCACCCAGCATGCCCGCAACCCTGCAAACAACGTCGAGATCGGCGGCAATGCGGTCGTCTTCTCGCCTGCCTATGGCTCCCCCTTCGTCATGGACCTCGACAAGGGCCGTCGCTACGGCACGATCGAGGACTTCCGCAACCTGATCAAGCTCGCCCAGTCATCGCCCTGGCTGCACCATTCCGGCGGCACGATCTGTGAACCGGTCGATGTTCCCGTCAACAAGCGCCACCTCGACATGGTCTACAGCCACATCAAATATTCCGACCGGCCCTTCATGGGCTCGGTCACGGCGGAAGAGCGCGCCGAGGAATCGATCGCGATGGCCCGCATCGTCTTCGGTGCGGATTTCGTCGACCGGAACTGCGTCATCCTCGGCAATGTCAACGTCAATTCGCCGCTCGTCTGGGACGGCACCATGACCAAGGCGCTGCGTGCCTATGCCCGTGCCAACCAGGCGGCTGTCATCGTGCCCTTCATCCTCGGCGGAGCCATGGGTCCGGTCACCAATGCCGGCGCCATTGCCCAGTCGCTCGCCGAAACCATGGCCGGCTGCGCGCTCACCCAGCTGGAACGCCGCGGCGCACCCGTCATCTTCGGCAACTTCCTGTCATCAATGTCGCTGCGTTCGGGATCGCCGACCTTCGGCACGCCGGAGCCGGCAATCGGCTCCATGGTCATCGGCCAGCTTGCCCGCCGGCTGAAACTGCCGCTGCGCTGCGCCGGAAACTTCTCCAATTCCAAGCTGCCGGATGCCCAGGCCATGCAGGAGGGCGTCATGTCGATGATGTCGGCCGTGCATTGTGGCGCGAACTTCATCCTGCATTCGGCCGGCTTCGTCGATGGGCTGCTCGCCATGTCCTACGAGAAGTTCGTGATGGACACGGACTTCTGCGGCGCTCTGCATTCCTATCTCGCCGGCGTCGTCGTCGACGACAACACGCTCGCCATGGATGCCTTCGAAGAGGTCGGTCCGGGCAGTCATTTCTTGGGCTCCGCCCACACCATGCGCAACTACCAGACCGCCTTTTGGGACTCGTCGCTGTCCGACAACGAACCCTTCGAAAAATGGTCGGAAGCCGGCTCCACGGACATGGCGACGCGCGCCAATGCCCGCTGGAAGAAGACGCTTGCCGAATACGAAGCGCCGCCTTTGGATGTCGCCATCGACGAGGCGCTTCTAGACTATGTCGAGAGAACGAAGCGCGCCAAGCCGGACGCCTGGTATTGAGAGACGACAAGCCCATGGGACACCCCCCTCTGTCACTGCGTGACATCTCCCCCTCAAGGGGGGAGATTGGTCGATCCGCTGCCCTGCGGTTCCACTGTCTGCCCGGACTGAAATCAACGGATTGGGAGGGCAGCGACAATCCGATCTCCCCCCTTGAGGGGGAGATGCCCGGCAGGGCAGAGGGGGTTATGCCCCATGCTTGACCGCCCCAACGACCCCCTTCTCCAGCCCTTCCAGCTGAAGCACCTGACGCTGAAGAACCGCATCATGTCGACGGCGCATGAGCCCGCCTATTCGGAAGGGGGCATGCCGACCGAGCGTTACCGGCTCTACCACGTCGAAAAGGCCAAGGGCGGCATTGCGCTGACCATGACCGCTGGCTCCGCCAGTGTCAGCCGCGACAGCCCGCCCGCCTTTGGCAACCTCTTGGCCTGGAAGGACGAGATCGTCCCGCATCTGAAGCGCCTGACCAACGACTGTCACGAGCATGGCTGCGCCGTGATGATCCAGCTTACCCATCTCGGCCGCCGCACCAACTGGAACAAGGGGGACTGGCTGCCGGTGCTTAGCCCCTCTCCGATCCGCGAGCCGGCCCACCGGCATTTCCCCAAGGAGATCGAGGATTGGGACATCGAGCGCATCGTCGACGACTATGCGACGGCCGCCGCCCGCATGCAGGAAGCCGGCCTCGATGGCATCGAGTTCGAGGCCTATGGCCACCTGATGGACAGCTTCTGGTCGCCGGCCACCAACAGGCGCGACGATGAATTCGGCGGCTCGCTCGACAACCGCATGCGCTTTTCCAACCTGGTGATATCAGCCGTCAGAAAGGCTGTCGGCCCGGATTTCATCGTCGGCATCCGCATGGTCGCCGACGAGGATTGGGACAAAGGTCTTTCCCGGGACGAAGGTGTGGAGATCGCGAAGCGCTTCGCAAGCTCCGGCAAGATCGACTTCCTCAACATTATCAGGGGGCACATCGAGCACGACGCCTCGCTGAACGACGTGATCCCGATCCAGGGCATGGCGGCCTCGCCGCATCTCGATTTCGCCGGCGACGTGCGCGCGGCGACCAAGTTCCCGGTCTTCCATGCCGCCCGCATCGCCGATGTCGCGACGGCCCGCCATGCGATTGCCGAGGGCAAGCTCGACATGGTCGGCATGACCCGCGCCCATATCGCCGATCCGCACATCGTCAAAAAGATCATCGAGGGCCGTGAACATCAGATCCGCCCCTGCGTCGGCGCCACTTATTGTCTCGACCGCATCTATGAAGGTGGCGAGGCTCTGTGCATCCACAATGCGGCGACAAGCCGCGAGGCCCTGATCCCGCATGACCTGCCCAAGGCAGCGAAACCCCGCAAGGCGGTCGTCGTCGGGGCGGGGCCTGCCGGCCTCGAAGCCGCACGCGTGCTCGCCGAACGCGGACATCATGTCGAGGTCTTGGAGGCATCGAGCCGGGCCGGTGGCCAGGTGAACCTGCTCACTCGCAATCCGCGCCGAAAGGAAATGGTAGGCATCGTCGATTGGCGTCTTGCTGAACTGGAGCGGCTTGGCGTGTCCATCCATTATGACATCTATGCCGGTGCCGAGGATGTGATGGCCTTCAATCCCGATCTGGTGGTGATCGCGACGGGCGGCATCGCTCAGGCTCCGGAACTGGAGGCCGGCGAGGATCTGGTGACCTCGAGTTGGGATATCCTCGCAGGCAGCGTCAAGCCCGAAGGCCCCGTTTTGCTGTTTGACGACAATGGCGGCCATCCTGGCATGAGTGCGGCGGAGTTGATTGCCGAGGCTGGCCTCGAACTGGAAGTCGTCTCGCCGGAACGCTTCTTCGCGCCCGAAATGGGCGGCATGAACCACGTGCCTTATGCGAAGGTCTTTGCGCAAAAGAATGTGAAGGTGACGATCAACACCCGGCTCGTCGCCGTGCGTCGCGAGGGCAACGGCCTCGTCGCAACCCTCGGCTCGGATTTCGCCGATAGCCGTCTCGAACGCCGTGTCGCTCAGGTGGTCGTGGAACATGGCACCATGGCCAATGCCGATCTCTATCTGGAACTCAAGCCGCTCTCACGCAATTGCGGCGCAGTCGATTATCCGGCCCTGATCGCCCGGCGGGATCCGCTACCCGTGAAGAACGCAGAGGCAGCCTTCGATCTGGTTCGCATCGGTGACGCTATCGAAAGCCGCAATATCCATGCGGCGATCTATGACGCCCTGCGCTTTTGCAGCCTGTTGTGATTGCAAAAGAAAAGGCGGCGCCGAAGCGCCGCCCGTCATAGCGTCGAGCACGTAGCTCGTTCCGGGATTAGTTGTTATCCGTCGACGAGGTGGTTGTGCCGTCGGTCGCATCATCAGCCTGGTCGTCCAGCGTGCGGAATTCCGGGGCGTTGCGCAGGCTTTCGGCCGTTTCAGTGGTCGTCAGGCGCACTTCCGCGTCTGCCACCTGTTCGACCTGGGTCTGATCCGTGCCGGTGGCAGCCGTCGTGCCAGCCGTACCGGTGGTGCCGGTCGTACCCATGCCGGTGGCAGCGGTGCCATCGGTCGTGGCAGTACCGTCAGTGCCCGTCATTGCCGTGTCGTCGTCCATCACGCGGGTGATTGTGATGTTCTCGAAGGGAACAGCGACGTTCTTTTCGCCAATCCCGAGGAAGCCGCCGACGCCGACGACAGCTGCGACAACGCCGCCATCCTTTTCAACGAGCAGGTCATTGATGTTGCCGATCGACTGATTGTCGGCGGTGTAGATCGCCTGACCCATGAAGTCGTTGACGGAAATGTGGTTTTCCGCCTGTTCGGTCAAGTAGGTGGCATTGCCGGAGGCTGCGCCGGTCGTGTCCTGGGCGGTCGTGCCCATGGTGCCGGCAGCACCGCTATTCGCGTCGGGGGTCACGGGAGCAACACCGGTGCCCGTAGCGCCGGAGCCTGTGGTGCCATCGGTCGCGGCCGGCGGGGTGGTCGTTGCACCGGGCGCCGCGTCCTGGGCGATGGCAAACGGGGCCATGGCGGTGGAGCCGAGCAGCATGGCTGCAGCGAGGGTCTTGAGAGACTTGTTCATGATGGACCTACCTTTCCTCTGAGATGGTCTGCGACTGACGCTGCCCTGCGAGATGTTCCGGGGCCGCGTCGGTTCGAGAGGAAAATGTCCGGCGGCGATCTTCGTTCCGCAGGTTAGTCTTTGAATATTTTGGTCTATCTGCCGGAACAAAATGTCCCGACAATGGTTTGCGGGGCCGCCTTGGCCCCGCATCCGGTCCGTCTTTGGTTATCAGAGCTTGAAGCGGGGTTCGGGCTTGCCCTTCACGGCGACGCCGAGATCGAAGGTGACACCGGCAAGGACGTCTTCGACACGTTCCGCATCCGTCAGCCCCTCCCAGCACGACGTCACCGCAAGCCGGTCGAGATTGGCGCCATAAAAGGCCGGGCATGTCGGGCGGCGCATGGGAGCCGCGTAGCGCGCAATGTGGGTGCCATCGGGGCCATAGCGATCCACCGCCCCGCCGTCCCAGTTGGCGTTCCAGATCGTCCCCTCGAGATCGACGACCGACCCGTCGATGACGCCCTGACGCTGGGACTGATCAATGAACACAGTCGGCGCAGACGTCGGCACACCCGTCGTCGGATCCACATCCACCCGCATCATGTGGTTGACCTTGGAATCGTTGAAGTAGCCGACGCGGCCATCCGGCGAGAAGCAGATACCGTTCGGAATGCTGACCGCATCGAAAAGCTTCGTCACCGCGGTTCCTTTCACGTGATAGATCGCACCGGCGCCCGTCTCGGCAGTCCGGCTCATCGTACCGATCCAGAGCGCGCCACTCGGATGCACGCGGCCATCATTCGAGCGGTTCTGCGGCTTGTCCTCGATGGCAGCATAAGGAGAGAGCGTGCCGGTCTGGCTGTCGCGCAGGAAGAGACCCTGGTCGGAAGCAAGCAACTGACGCTTGTCGTCGATGATCGCCAGGACGCTTGCGAGAAAAGGCAGCGAATGCCGGCTCAGTTGACCGGTAGCCTCATCGAAGGCGCAAAGCGTCTTGCCGAGAATGTCGAACCAGTAGAGCAAGCCCGTCGCGGCGTCATAGGTGGGGCCTTCACCCAGTTCCATCCGGTCTTCGATGAGTGGCTTTCCGTTGAAGCTCTGTGTCGCGATCACGCGCGTCTCCTTGTCGCTATCGGTGTCTCTCTGCGCTGCGGATAGGGCCGAAGACAGAGGTTTACGGTAAAATTTTTGGGGTATCTGGACCGTAAGGCCTCGACAAGTCTATGCTCCAGCAACCTGAGGGACCAGATTCGTTGTTGAAATCGCCTTTGGGTGTCCCTTCATTCATTCTTTCGAATGATCCCGCAAGCAGGATCCGGCGATGATGGGGAATAGGCACGCGTTTCATGACGCATTGCGTTCCCGATGCACGACCGATGGCAGGTGATGTAGCAGTTGACGTATACGTCTTGGACGATCTTCCTGAACCTCTTGACCGTTGATTCGGATTGGACGGGTGTGTGATGACCAACCAGGATGCGGCAGCTGCCGCCCGCGTTGAAGCGCTGGTCTCTGACATCAAGGGCTTCAAGACCCAGTTTGACGTGTTCCGTTTTATGAAACGCGTGACCGAGCAATATGGTGCCCGCGCCTTCATGGTACTGAACCTGCCCGGTGCGACAGCACAGGAACTCGGCAGCAGTTCGATCATCACCAACTGGCCATCCGATCTGCTGACGGAGTTCGACCAGGTCTCACTGCTTTCCGGCAGCCCCGTGCTGGCGCATCTGCGTCGCTCGTCCATACCCCTGCGTTTCGATATCGATGACGTTGCTACCCAGCGCGATCCGCGCTCAGGCGAAGTGTCCAAAGCGCTATTCCATCGCTTTCGCATGAACCGCGGCGCTTACTTCCCCGTTCACGATGCAACCGGAGCCCGAGGCGCGGTCTCCTTCATCGGCGATCGTGAACTGTTTGATACGCGGGAGATGATGGAGCTCGCCTATGTCGCGGCCCACGTCTTCAACCGCCTCGCCGAAATCCGCGAGATGGACAGCCGCAACAGCGATATGCTGACCGAGCGCGAACTCGACTGCCTCAACTGGACGGCAGCCGGCAAGACCAGCGTGGAGATCGCCGAGATCCTGACCTTGTCGGAACACACGATCAACCACTACCTCAACCGTGCGACCAAGAAGCTGGATGCCGTCAACCGCACCCAGGCCGTCGCCAAGGCGCTCAGGCTGGGTCTGATCAAGTAACGGCAAACGCTGGTGCTTTTTTGTGCGCCAAGCCAATGCGGCAGCCTAGTTTCCCGGCACGAACGCGATGTTGTGACTCAGGCAGTGTGCTTTGCGGCCTGATTTTCCGCGTTTTCGAGATTGGCACGCTTTCTGCATCACATGAGACAGTCCAGAGGGGACGTTGCACGACACCCGTCAACGGGTGCAGCCTGACAAGCCGCCGCGGGGGGTGCTCTCCGCCGGCGGCTTGTCTGTTTCTGCCGCAAAGGTCGCAGCCCGGCGCCGCATTTCCGGTTGGCGAATGCCTTCCGCTCCATTATCTGGTTGCGCTGAAGTGAATGCGGAAGCGGAAAGAAGATCAAGATGGCCGAATTGTCGCGCGAGCAGGTGGTTGAGGCGCTGAAGGGGGTCCGCGGGCCGGATCTCGACGGCAATATCGTCGATCTCGGCATGCTCTCGGATGTCTTCATCTCCGATGGCAAGGTGTATTTCTCGATCAACGTGCCGGCCGAACGGGCGCAGGAGCTGGAGCCACTGCGCCAGGCGGCCGAGCGCACCGTCAAGGCGCTGCCCGGCGTCAAGGGCGCCGTGGTCAGCCTGACGGCGGAACGCAAGCAGGGCTCAAGCCCGCCGCCGCCGCGTCCGCAGGCGGCGGCTCCTGCTCATCATCATGGTCATGCCCACAATCATGGTGCTCCGCAGAGCGGGGCGCAGCGCGTCAAGGCCGGCGTTCCCGGGATAGAAGCGATCATCGCGGTCGCCTCCGGCAAGGGCGGCGTCGGCAAATCGACCACGGCTGTCAATCTGGCTCTGGCAATGAAGGCGAACGGCCTGCGAGTCGGCATTCTGGATGCCGACGTCTACGGCCCCTCCATGCCGCGCCTTCTCGGTATTTCGGGACGGCCGCAGCAGATCGAGAACCGCATCATCGTTCCCATGGAGAATTACGGCATCAAGGCCATGTCGATGGGCTTTCTGGTCGATGAGGGCACGGCGATGATCTGGCGCGGCCCGATGGTCCAGTCGGCGCTGATGCAGATGCTGCGTGAGGTTGCCTGGGGTGATCTCGATGTGCTGGTCGTTGACATGCCGCCGGGCACCGGGGATGCCCAGTTGACCATGGCCCAGCAGGTGCCGCTCTCCGGCGCTGTCATCGTCTCGACCCCGCAGGATCTTGCGCTGATCGATGCCCGCAAGGGGCTCAATATGTTCAACAAGGTTGAGGTTCCGGTTCTCGGCATCGTCGAGAACATGAGCTACTTCATCGCACCCGACACTGGAAACCGCTACGACATCTTCGGTCATGGTGGCGCGAAGGCGGAAGCCGAAAAGATCGGCGTGCCCTTCCTGGGCGAGGTGCCGTTGACCATCTCGATCCGCGAGACCTCCGATGCCGGCACACCCGTTGTCGTCAGCGAACCCGATGGGCCGCAGGCGAGGATCTACCGTGACATCGCGACGAAGGCCTGGGAGCAGGTCAAGGCACGTTCCGGTCGCGCAGCGCCTGCCATCGTCTTCGAATAGTCACCTGCAACAAGGAGCCGGCTCGCCGATCTGCTCGCGCAGGCGTGCATTGGCTGCATTGCTGTGCTGCAACAATTGCTTTGGCTTTCCATTCGGGACTATGATTGTCTCCGCAACTCAATTGTGCGGCGTGCCATGAAGGTGACCAGTCCTTGATAAGGGCCTATCGACGAGACGGAAGTGCCGAAGTCATCGGCACGGAGCCTCAAGCCAGCAATTTCCTCGATGACTTCATCTGGATCGACCTGATCAAGCCGACCCTCGAAGAAGAACACTTCGTCGAGAGCCAGATCGGGATTCCGCTGCCGACGCCGGACGAACTGAAGGATATCGAACCCTCCAGCCGTCTCTACGTCGAGAATGAGGCCATTTATATGACGGCCTCGCTGATTTATCGGGCCGATTCCACCTATCCGCTGCTCACCGATGTCGCCTTCATCCTCCATCGCGGGCGCCTGATCACCATCCGCTATGCCGAGCCGAGGGCCTTTGCGCTCTTTAGCGCCAGCCTTCTGCGACTGAATGGCCAGTGTGATACGGGCGCCAAGCTGCTCGGTCATCTCTTGGAGACCGTCGTGGACCGCACGGCCGAGATCCTGGAGATGGTGGCATCTCGCCTCGACTCCTTGTCGATAACGATTTTCGTCAACCGCAAGGCGGCCAAGCGCCGGCCGCCGCGTTTTCTGGAAGACAAGCTGCTTGACATCGCCAGCAATCACCAGCTCGTCGGCAAGCTGCGCGACAGTCTGGTTTCCCTGGCTCGTCTGGTCACCTTCCTCCAGTCACAGCCTGTCGTTCGGCGCGATGAGGATGCAGCGGAGCTCTGCACGATCGTGGCGCGCGACATCCAGTCGCTCGGAGAGCACGCTGCCTTTGTCGGCAACAACATCACCTTCATGCTCGATGCTTCGCTCGGCCTCATCAATGTCGAGCAGAATGCCATCATCAAGATCTTCTCGATCGCTTCGGTGGTCTTTCTGCCGCCGACCCTCGTCGCGTCGATCTACGGCATGAACTTCAAGTTCATGCCGGAACTTGGATGGAACTTCGGATATCCCATGGCGATCCTCGCCATGCTTCTTTCCGCCATCATCCCCTTCTTGTTTTTCCGTTGGAAAGGCTGGCTCTGAAGAGCCTGTAACCCCATGCAACAGATCGATCACCAGCCTGCGGCTGGTCCGAAGGATGCACGCAGTCTTTTTCTCCTCGCACTCGGCTCGGTTGGCGTCGTCTACGGCGACATCGGAACGAGCCCGCTCTACGCCTTCCGCGAGGCCCTGAAGCCGATCGCCGTTGACGGCATCACCCGCGTCGAGGTTATCGGCCTCATCTCCCTGATGATCTGGTCGCTGACCATCATCGTGACCCTGAAATATGTCCTCTTCCTTCTACGTGCCGACAATGACGGCGAGGGCGGTACTCTGTCCTTGCTCGCCCTCCTGTCGAAAAGCGCAAACGGCCACGGCCCGATCCTGATGGTGCTGGGCCTGATCGGCGCCGCCCTTTTTCTCGGCGATTCCATGATTACGCCGGCGCTTTCGGTACTCTCGGCCGTCGAGGGTCTGAAGCTCGTCGCACCAGACATGTCCGAATTCATCGTGCCGATCTCGCTTGCCATTCTGATTGGGCTGTTTGCCGTCCAATCGCGGGGCACGGGCGCGGTCGCCCGCTTCTTCGGACCGATTACGGCCATCTGGTTCGTTGTCATGGCCGCTGGCGGGATCATCCACATCTTCGATGACATTGGCATCTTTGCTGCCTTCAATCCCTGGTACGCGGTGAGCTTCCTGCTCCGCGAGGGCTTTCTCGGAATTGTTGTGCTCGGTGCTGTTTTCCTCACGGTCACGGGCGCTGAAGCGCTCTACGCCGATCTGGGGCACTTCGGCCGTAGGCCGATTCAGCTCGCCTGGTTCTTTCTGGTCTTTCCGGCACTCGTGCTGAATTACCTGGGGCAGGGTGCGATGGTGCTCCGCGACCCGTCGACGATGTCCAATCCCTTTTTCCTGATGTTTCCCTCCTGGGCGCTGCTGCCGATCGTGGTCCTCGCGACTTTCGCCACCATCATCGCCAGCCAGGCGGTCATCACCGGTGCCTTCTCGCTCGTGCGCCAGGCAATCCATCTCGGCTTCCTGCCCCGCATGCAGATCCTGTTCACATCAGAGACCCAGACCGGCCAGATCTATCTGCCTTCTGTCAACACGCTGCTGCTTGTCGGTGTGTTGTCGCTGGTTCTGCTTTTCGAAAGTTCGGACGCGCTTGCCACCGCCTATGGCATCTCGGTCACCGGTGCGATGGTTGTCACCACGATCATGGCATTCGAATTCGTCCGCAAGAAGTGGAACTGGAGCCTGGCGCTCGCAACAGCCGTGCTCACCCCGCTGCTCCTGCTCGAACTGGTCTTCCTGGGCGCCAATCTCCTGAAGATCCATGACGGCGGCTACATACCGGTACTTTTCGCCGCGGCCTTCACGGTGCTCATGTGGACCTGGCGGCGTGGCACCGCAATCCTCTTCCAGAAAACCCGCCGTGACGATATCCCGCTCGAGGCCTTCATCGGCATGATCGAGAAGAAAGGCGAGCATGGTCCGGCCTGCGTCCCCGGCACGGCGATCTTCCTCACCAGCGATCCGACACGGGCGCCGGCAGCGTTGATGCACAATCTGAAGCACAACCATGTCATCCATGAGCGCAACATCATCCTGACCATCCGCACGCTGGGTCGCCCGCGCATTGCCGAAGAGGACCGTTTCGCTGTCGAAGAGCTCTCCGAACGCTTCTCCCGCGTTGAAATCCGCTTCGGTTTCATGGAGACCCAGAACGTCTCCAAGACACTGGCCAGCCTGCGGCGCGGCGGGTTGAAGTTCGATATCATGTCGACGTCCTTCTATCTCGGCCGTCGCAAGCTCGTGGCAGGGCAGGGCATGGGCATGCCGCATTGGCAGGACCGGCTCTATATCGCGCTTGCCGAAGCCGCGGCAGACCCTTCCGACTACTTCCGTCTTCCGGCCAACCGGGTGATCGAGCTCGGGTCGCACGTCATCATCTGATCGGTCCGGGAGCACGCAAACCCGACAAGACCGCAGGCGCGTCCGGCGGTCTTTTCCCATGTGCGACCTTCTCCCGAAGCTGTGATTACGCATTAACGAAGCATCAAGGTTAATGAGAGATATTCCTCTAATGTAATCCGGTTGCAGTTCGAACCATCGAACCTGCGCCAGCGTGTGTTGGAGTGTGGCCTTGCGTCCCAAGTTTCGTCCTTCGAAGAAGGTCCTCTCCCGATTGGAGAACTGGACCTCCCCCCTGGTCTTCGGCCTCGCATGCTGGCTGATTTTCCCATCCGTTGCCGCCCAGGCAGACATGGCGGGTCTTCTGACCGGTCTTGACCGTGGCACCAGCAACTGGCGCATGGTCATGACCTCGACCCCGGCCGGCTCGATCCACGAAGCCAGCCTGGCTTTCTCCGAGGGTGAGGCGACTGATGCACTTTCCGGTGGCGCCGGTTTGATCCTGCCCGATGGCCGCCGGATTGCCTTCGATGGCGGCAAGGCCGATCCCAATTCGCTTCCAGACGAGATGCGCGTTACCCGGGACCAGAAGAAGGGCAGGGTGGTCGCCGTCGAGCCCATGCTGCCGCCGCGCGCTTTCTCCGCCGGTTCGATTATGCAGCGGACCAGTTCTCTACTGGAGCCGGAGCTCAAGGCTCCCTCCGTATTCGCTCGCGAAGAAGACAAGGCAGAGCCCGTTCAACTCGCCAGCTTCTATTTCAAGCGCGAAAAACCGGCAGTCGATCCGTCCCTGCCGCCGATGATCGCCGACCTCGTCACCAACACCGTACCGGACGTTCTCGCAACCGCCTATGCACCGCCCGCGCCGGATTACGCGACAGTCTCGCCATTCGACAGCATCCTCACCGAAAAACAGCCTGATCAGGGCCGTTTCATACCCGAGATCGGGCCGCAGGATCACGCTTGGGCCGCGACTCCGCTGCCTGCCAGCGTCTTCTCCGACAAGGAGCAAAAGTGCCTCGCCGAAGGCATCTACTTCGAGGCGCGCGGCGAATCGGTGAAGGGCCAGGCGGCTGTCGCTCAGGTCATCCTCAACCGCGTGCGCAACCCCCATTATCCCGATACGATTTGCGGCGTGGTCTACCAGAACGAAGACTGGCGCAATCGCTGCCAGTTCTCCTTCGCCTGCGACCGCATCCCCGACCTCGTTACCTCGCCACGCCACTGGAAGATCGCCAAGGAGATCGCGATGGCAGTGACTGCCGGCAAGATCTGGTTCAAGGACGTCGGCTCTGCCACCCACTACCATGCGACATATGTACGCCCGGCCTGGGGGCCGACGATGAAGCGCGTCGAAAAGATCGGCAAGCACATCTTTTATCGCACCTATGGCGGCGGCTGGAGCTGAGTCGCTTCTCAGCGCAGCCGGTCCAGCCAGTTCGATAGCAGCGGCACGATCAGAAACGACGCCGCATAGGTCAGCGGAACCGTCACGAAGATATACAGCATAGGCGTGAGATTGCCTTCCGGGCCAAAGGTCAAGGCTGCGTAGACGCCGACCGTCCAGCCGAGCACGATGCTGATGGCAATGCGAAGAAGAAAGCGCGTCATCTTTGAACCTGTCCGGCCGGGTCAGACGGAGCGTCCCATGGGACGCGACCGTCGGCAAGCTGTTGCGGGATGTCTGTCTCCCTTGGCCCGGCAGGCCGCCGTCATTGCTGTTGCGCGCAGGAGATTCTGGCCGCTCCTCGCGGTCATTTGACCGGAATTGTCCTCTGTCATCTGACACGATTCCCCTCCTTGTACTTAAGTCTATGATTTTCCGAGGTTAATTTGTGGTGCAACTTGCCCCTTCTATGCCTTGACTATCCGGGGGCTCAAAATTATGGTGCGCCCGACTTCAAAGCGGGCCAGAGGGTTTGTATACGGCCGTTTCTGCATTCATTTCGGGCGCTGGTCGCCCTCAGAAGACGGAGCGGGCGGAGCGGATCGTGACGGATAACCGAGAAGAAAGTCTGGAAGAACGTCGTCGGCGACTGGCCGCAGAGCTCGCACAGCGGGGAACTGCGGACAAGGACGAAGAACGCGACGAGATCCGCGCCGAGGAAACCCGCAAGGGCTACGGAATGGCGATGAAGATCTCGAGTGAGTTCGTCTCGGCTGTCATTGTCGGCGCGATCATCGGCTATCTTTTCGACCACTTTGCGGGTACAGGGCCCTGGGGCATGATCGTGATGCTGCTCCTCGGGTTCTGCGCCGGTGTGTTGAACGTCATGCGAACTGTGGGGATGGTGGCGTCGCCTCATCCGGCAGACCGCAGGATGGATTTTAAAAACAAGGGCGACGACCTCTAACGGTCGGTGCCGGACGAAAGTGCCCGCCCAGAGCGGCAAAAGCGAAAGAGCAGAACGTGTCGAACGATCCTACTCATCAGTTCCTGGTTCAGAAGATTGTGCCGATCGAGGTTGGCGGAATTGATTTGTCGTTCACCAATGCTTCGCTGTTCATGGTCGCGACCGTCGCGGCGGCTGCCGGCTTCCTGTACTTCTCCACCAGCAATCGCGGCCTGATCCCGACGCGCATGCAGTCGGTGGCCGAGATGTCCTACGAATTCATTGCCTCCATGCTGCGCGAAGGTGCCGGCAGTCACGGCATGAAGTTCTTCCCGATGGTCTTTTCGCTGTTCATGTTCATTCTGACGGCGAATCTTCTGGGAATGTTCCCCTATTTCTTCACGATCACCAGCCAGATCATCGTCACATTCGCGCTCGCCCTGTTCGTGATCGGCACCGTTGTGGTCTACGGTTTCTACAAGCACGGCTTCCACTTCCTGCAGATCTTCGTGCCGAGTGGTGTTCCAGGCGCGCTTCTGCCGCTGGTCGTGATGATCGAAATCATTTCCTTCCTGTCGCGTCCGATCTCTCTGTCCGTTCGACTTTTCGCCAACATGCTGGCCGGACACATCACGCTCAAGGTATTTGCAGGCTTCGTCACTTCGCTGAGCGCCCTTGGCGCGATCGGCATCGGCGGCGCAATTCTGCCCCTCATCATGACCGTCGCCCTGACGGGTCTCGAGTTCCTCGTCGCCTTCCTCCAGGCCTACGTTTTTGCGGTGCTGACTTGCATGTACCTCAACGACGCAATACACCCCGGCGGGCACTAAGGATCACCGACATCGGCGCACTCGCGTCAGTCAACACCCGCAACAACCATCTCGAAGGAGTTCATTCATGGAAGCGGAAGCAGCAAAGTACATTGGCGCAGGTCTGGCTTGCTTTGGTATGGCCGGCACGGCTCTCGGCCTCGGCAACATCTTCGGCAACTACCTGTCGGGCGCTCTGCGCAACCCGTCGGCTGCTGACAGCCAGTTCGGCCGTCTGGTATTCGGCTTCGCCGTTACGGAAGCTCTGGGCATCTTCTCGCTGCTCATCGCTCTCCTTCTCCTGTTCGCCGTCTGATAACGGCTGGAGTCTGGGGTCACGGCGCGCCGGGATGGCAGCCGTGATCTCGCGCATTTGAGCATACACCTGGAGGTGAGCATGTTTGTGACCCCCGCCTATGCCGAGGAAGTGCCGGCAGAAGGCCAGCTTCACACGGAAACCGGCGTTGCCCACGACGCGGGCCATGGCGGCGGCGTGTTCCCGCCGTTCGATTTCTCGACCTATCCGTCTCAGCTTCTGTGGCTGGTGATCACATTCGGCGTGTTCTACATGCTCATGCAGAAGGTCATCGTTCCGCGCGTCGGCGGCATTCTTGAAAATCGCCACGACCGTATCGCGCAGGATCTCGATGAGGCTTCTCGTCTGAAGTCGGAAGCCGATGCCGCGATCGAAACCTACGAACGCGAATTGACTGCTGCCAAAGCCAAGGCCGGCCAGATTGCATCTGCCGCCCGCGACCAGGCCAAGGCCAAGGCCGACGCCGAGCGCGCTGCCATCGAAGCGGAACTCTCTGCCAAGATCGCCGCCGCCGAAAGCCGCATCGCTGACATCAAGGCTCGCGCCTTCGCCGAAGTCGACACGATCGCCATCGACACCGTCGGTACCATCGTTGAAGAACTGATCGGCACGAAGTCAACCGCCGCCGACATCAAGGCCGCCGTTTCCGGCGTCGCCAAGCAGGGAGCGTAAGCAACATGGACGCTTCATTTTTTGCACTTGTTGCGCTCATCCTGTTTCTCGGCCTGCTCGCCTATCTGAAGGTGCCGGGCATGATGGCCAAGGCGCTTGATGACCGCGCTGACAAGATCCGTGACGAACTTGCCGAAGCCAAGCGCCTGCGCGAAGAAGCCCAGCATCTGCTGGCTGAATACCAGCGCAAGCGCAAGGAAGCTGAAGCCGAAGCGGCAGCCATCGTCGCTGCGGCCGAACGCGAAGCGGCTGCCTTGACGGCAGAGGCCAAGCAGAAGACCGAAGAGTTCGTTGCACGCCGCAATGCACTCTCCGAGCAGAAGATCAAGCAGGCCGAGACGGAAGCTGTGAATGCCGTTCGCGCTGCAGCCGTCGATCTTGCGATCGCTGCCGCGGAAAAGGTTCTCGCCAAGAAGTCTGATGAGGGCGTACAGCAGGCTCTGTTCAAGGCCTCTATCGGCGAAGTAAAGTCGCGCCTCAACTGAGGTCGGTTCGGTCGCATTAGCGGCAAAACAAGTTCAGGCGCCCCGAGTGGTCTTCCGCTCGGGGCGTTTTCGTTTGTGGGGGTTGGTGAGGCGGCGCACAGATATGTCTGGGACGCTCATTGAGTTCAGGGCGCAGGCTTAGGTCGGAGCGATTATCGATCTAAGCGATCATCTTGATCGACCGTCGCGGGCTTCAGCGGCCGAAAACTCATCCGGTGCAGGGGGCAGGGGCCGTGGGTGACGATGGCGCTGCGGTGGCGGTCGGTGCCGTAGCCTGCATGCACTTCGAATCCGTAACCGGGATAGACGAGCCCCGCGCGCACCATCATCCGGTCGCGCATGACCTTTGCGATGATCGAGGCCGCGGCGATCGAGACTGATCGCCCGTCTCCCTTGACCACGGCCTCACCGCTGCAGGTGAGCCCCATCGGCACGTCCCGTCCGTCGGCGAGGACATGCCGCGCCTCGATCTGCAGTCCCGCGACCGCCCTGCGCATAGCATCGAGACTGGCCTTGCGAATGTCGATGAGATCGATCCGCCGGGGCGACGAGGAGGCGATCGAGACCGTTGCCTGCTCCAGAATCAGGTAGTAGAGCGCCTCCCGCTGGACAGCCGAGAGCTTTTTGGAATCGTTGAGGCCTTCGGGGATGCGCTTCGGATCGAGGACGACGGCTGCGGCCACCACGGGGCCTGCCAGAGGCCCTCGGCCCGCTTCATCCGTTCCCGCAACCGGCCAAAGTCCTCTTCGTTTGGCCCGGCTCTCCAGCGAGAAGTCAGGCACGAGAGGCAGGTCGGGGAAGAGGCCAGGAGAATCGGGTGGCGTGCGTCGTTTCATGCGGCAGAAATCGCACGCGCACCCGACCTCCTGCAAGTCCCCGGTCCCGATCGCCGATCATGGCGCCGGGGCGGCTTACCAGGGACTTCATCCGGTGCGAGGCGGCGGACAACGGCACCGGAATACGAAAACGCCGTCAGAGCAGCGAGAGCTGAACCCCATCGCTGTTGGGTGAGACAAACAGGTCTTCCCTCAGATGCAGGCTGCGCCGTGTCAGGCCGAGCCGCTTTGTCGCCATCTCGAAGCGGCGGCTGATCTGCCAGGCATAGGGCCCGGCCCCCTTCATCCGCTTTCCGAACTCGGCATCGTAATCCTTGCCGTCGCGCATCGAGCGTACCAGCGACATCACATGCCGGTAGCGATCCGGATAGTTCTGCAGCAACCAGTCACGGAAGAGCGGGCTGACTTCGAGCGGTAGGCGCAGCAGCACATAACTCGCCTCTGTCGCCCCCGCAGCCTTGCCGCTGTCGAGGATCCGCTCGATCTCGTGGTCGTTCAGCGCCGGAATGACAGGCGCCATCATAATGGCCACGGGAATACCGGCCTCCGACAGGGCCTTGATCGCCTCCAGTCGCTTGGCAGGCGTCGAGGCACGCGGCTCCATCGTCCGCGCCAGTTTGCGATCCAGCGTCGTTACCGAAATTCCCACCTTCGCCAGTCCGCGCTCGGCCATCGACTTGAGAATGTCGATGTCCCGCAGGATCAGTGCCGACTTGGTAACGATCACCACGGGATGGTTCGCCTTATCCAGCACCTCAAGCACCTGCCGCATGATGCGCCATTCCCGCTCGATCGGCTGATAGGGATCGGTATTGGTGCCGATCGCGATCGGCTTGACCTTGTAGCCCGGCTTGGAGAGCTCCCGCTCCAGCAGACGCGGCGCATCGGGCTTGGCAAACAGCTTGGCTTCGAAGTCGAGGCCGGCGGACAGCCCCATATAGCTGTGCGTCGGCCGGGCAAAGCAGTAGATGCAGCCGTGTTCACAACCCCGATAGGGGTTGATCGAGCGGTCGAAGGGAATGTCGGGCGAATCGTTGCGGGTAATCACCGTGCGCGGTTTCTCGACCTGCACCTCGGTGCGGAAGGGCGGCATGTCCTCCAGCGTCTGCCAGCCATCGTCGAAGGCAACACGTTCCTGGACTTCGAACCGCCCGGCCGGATTGATCCCGGCTGCCCGTCCGCGCCGCCGATCGATCTCGATCCGCATGCCGGAAGCATTCATCAATGCGTCGGCAATATCTGCCGTATTGCCGGGCTGAAAGGCAGCCTGGCTCACAAGAGACAGCTCGTTCATGTTTGCTCCTCGCGGGCTTTCCGGCCTCGCTCAATGACTTTATTCCTAGCCCCAAAACGAGAACATTGCAAGAACAAACTTCAAGAATCTGTATGTGGCAAAACTTTGTGCAATGCGGTAGATATAGGCAATGTTGACAGTGATCATGGAATGCCACGACCAGGAACCCGAGCTTGCACAGACGCTGTCCGTGCTAGTTGCCGGTGCTGTCGAAGGGCTTGTGAGTGATGTGATCATCCTGGACCATGGTTCGACGGACGGCTCGTCCTTCGTGGCCGATGCCGCCGGTTGCCGCTTTTATCAGCAATGGGACATGAAGGATCTGCTGGGGAAGGCACGCGGCGAATGGCTTCTCCTGATCGAGCCAGGCGCCCGGCTCGGCCAGGGTTGGGTCGACGAGGTGGCGGAATATGTTGCGCTCAACAAGGCGCCAGCCCGCTTTTCCGAGTCGCGGCTTTACCGGCTTCCCCTCTACAGGCGTCTGACCCGCAGCACGCCGCCGCTGGAAAATGGACTGCTGATTCCCAAACGTCAGGCGCAAGGGCTTGCCGGTGAGGGCAGGGAACTGCTGCAACTGGCGCGAGGCCACAAACCCCGTCGGCTTGCCTGCGAGATCATCCCCTCTTGGGTCGCCCGCGAAGCACGCCGCTGATCAGCTTTGGCTGCGCTTTAGATGCTCGTCGAGCCTCGGCATGATTTCCACGAAATTGCAGGGCATGTGCCGGTAGTCGAGTTGGAGCTTGATGATACCGTCCCAGGCATCCTTGCACGCGCCCGGTGATCCGGGCAGCACGAAGATGAATGTTGCGTTTGCCACACCGCCGGTTGCCCGCGACTGGATCGTTGATGTCCCGATCTTGTCGTAGGAGATGCGGTGGAAGACTTCTGAAAAGCCGTCCATGCGCTTTTCGAACAGGGGCTCCAGCGCCTCTGGCGTGACGTCGCGGCCGGTGAAGCCCGTGCCGCCGGTGGTGATCACCACGTCGATCTCAGGCGTTTTTGTCCAGGCCTCGACCTGCTCGCGGATCGCCGCCTTGTCGTCCTTGACGATGGCCCGGGCCACGAGGCGATGGCCGGCCTCTTCGATCCTCGCGACCAGCGTGTCGCCGGATTTGTCATCGGACAGGCCGCGTGTGTCCGAGACGGTGAGCACGGCAATGCCAACCGGTATGAAAGGGCGGCTCTCGTCGATACGGCTCATCGGCTGTCTCCAGATACGGTGCGCGTCAGCAGCACATACCAGTTTGGCCGATAGGCCGAAAGCGCAAGAGCGGCGCGCATCGCCGCAGCCTCTGTCTGATAAAGCCCGAAACAGGTGGCGCCGGACCCGGACATCCGCACGAAACCAGCAAGGCTCTGACGCAGAAGATCACAGGCTTCGGCAATTTCTGGCACCAGCGTCTCGGCGGGTGGCTGCAGGTCGTTGCGCAATGCTGAGAGCGACTGCATCCAGGTCGCAACATCGGTTGACTGCAGCATCTCGCCGATCGGTTCATTGTCGCGACGCTTCAGGTTGCGAAAGATCTCCGGCGTCGAAACAGGTTTCAGCGGGTTGACCAGCACCAGCGGCAAGGAGGGCATGGTGGCGAACTCGATCGCTTCACCGATCCCGCGCGCCCGAAGTGGCGTCGAGGCAAGGCACATAGGCACATCCGCCCCGAGTTTCACGGCAATCTGTTCCAGCCTCCCGGGAGCCAGTTTCGCGTTCCAGAGTTTCAGAAGCCCTCGCAATGTCGCTGCCGCATCTGCCGAGCCACCGCCGATCCCCGACGCGATCGGCAGGCTCTTGTCGAGCGTGATGCATACGGGTCCATAGGGCTCGCCGTATTCGGCCAGTGCTGCCCGCAGCAGATCGCGCGCCCTCAGAACAAGATTGTCTTCGCTTGAAAGTCCACTCCCGAAGCGGCCGGACACGATAAAGCCGTCTTGCTCAGCCGTCTCGAAGGTAAGTTCGTCGCCGTCTTCGGCGAAGGTCACGAGGCTGTCGAGCAGATGATAACCGTCATCGCGACGGCCCGTGACATGCAAAGCGAGGTTGATCTTGGCCGGAGCCGTCTCGACGATCCGCTCCGGCCGGCGCTCTGCAACAGGGGTCATGCGGATCAGGTCTTCTTGTCGTCTTTCTTGGGTTCTGCGGCCGGCTTGGTCTCGACCTTCGCCGCATCAGCCTCGATTGGCGGCAGCCCCTTGTCGATCTTTGCCTGGATCTTCGGAATCTGCACCTCTTCCGGTTCGGAGGCCAGTGCCCGCTTCCACTGATACTTGGCCTCGAGCTTGCGCCCGACGCGCCAGTAGGCATCTCCCAGATGGTCGTTGATCGTCGCGTCACCAGCCCTCAGCTCGACGGCCCGTTCCAATTCGACCACCGCTTCCTCGAAGCGGCCGAGGCGATAATAGGCCCAGCCCAGCGAGTCGACGATGTAGCCGTCATCCGGCCGCAGTTCGACGGCCTTCTTGATCATCTCCAGGCCTTCCTGGAGATTGCGGTTCATGTCGACCCAGGAGTAGCCCAGATAGTTCAGAACCTGCGGCTGATCGGGATTGAGTTCAAGCGCCTTGTGGAAGTTCGGCTCCGCCTTCTCCCACTTCTTCAGACGCTCGTAGGCAATGCCACGCTGGAAGAACACAGACCAATGGTTCCGCAATGGGTTGGGACCGATGATCTCGATCGCCCGGTCGTAATTCTCCGCCATGGCTGCATAGTCCTTGGCATCGGAGAGCACGCTACCATAGGCAAGATAGCTTCTGATGTCCTGTGGATCCGATGCGATGAGCGCCTGCAGATGTTCCCGGGCCTCGGCGACCTTGCCGGTCTCGGCCAGCGTCAGGCCAAGCTGCAGCTCGGAAATGCGGCGCATCGGCGAAGTCTCGGGAACCTGCCGGTAAAAGGCGATCGCCTTTTCCGGTTGCTTCGCATTCTCCGCAATGCCGCCCAGCAAGATCAGCGTATCGGCCGCTTCCTTGTCCAGCGCATGGGAAAGCTGGAGATAAAGCATGACGGTGTCTTCGGCACCCTCGCGATTGAGCGCGCCGCCAATCGAGAACAGCACGCCGGCCGCGCCTTGAGCCGCCGAGGCAACCACCGGCTTCGGCTTGCCGCCCGCTTCGATTTCGTCCCGCAACGCCTTGAACGGCGCGTAATTGGTAATGAGCTCGTCCCCGGCCGCCAGAGCGTCGAGAGCCTTCTGCTTGTTGCCGGCCTGCGCCTCAAGCGTCGCAAGCGCAATGACGGCGCGCGCAAACGTATCCGGCGCCGTAGCGCCGCCGTTGCGATCCGTCACCGTCTCGGTCAGGGCTTTTCGGGCTGCGTCCACGTCTCCGATCATGGCTGCCATCACGCCGGCATTGTAGTTCCGGAAAATGCCGTACCAGCTCGGGCCTTTGATTTCCTGCACCAGCTTCAGGGCTTCCTTGCCCTTGTCCTCGCCAACCTTGGTCCAGGCGATCAGCAACTGGTTCATCAGGCGATCAAGATCATTCGGACCCTGATACTTGAAATGCTTCAAGGCTTCGCTGTAGTTGCCGTCCCGGATTGCGCGGAAGCCAAGCGCAACGGATGTCACGCGCTCGACGGCCGGATCGTTTTCAAGCACCTTTGCGAGATCGGCACCTTCATCGAACTCGCCGTTCATGATCAGCGCGATCATCAGTCGCTGCTGCAGCTCCAGCTCGTTGGGCGTGAATTCCAGAGCCTTCTTGTAGAACTTCACCGCACTCGGATAATCGCGGTCGGCCTCAGCCGTCCGTGCGGCAAGAAAGGCGCCGGCGAAGGAATCGACGGCTTCGATATCGAAACTCTCGGCCTCTGCGGGTTTGTCGCTGCCGGCCGCATTGGCCAGTGGCGCCAGCGAGAGGCTCATAAGAAGCACGAGCGCGGTGCCAGCGAGAGTGCGAAGGGCAAAGCTTTGCCGCATGAACGAGCCTTTCCAGATCCGAGAACGAGCGCCGGTTGCCCGCGCGCGGACGATCGTACGATGATTCACCGACAGAATGGCTTTTTTGAAGCAGCCTCGCAAGCAGCTCGCAGCGTCTGCGTCAATTCACGCGCGAGATGCAGAAATCGATCACGTCGTTGAGGGCGCTCTTCCATGGCGTCTCGGGCAGCGGGGCCAGCGCATCGCGTGCGATGGTGCCGTAATGCTGCGCGCGCTGAATGGTGTCGTTGAGCGCGCCATACTTGGCGATCAGGCCGAGCGCCTTCTCGAGCCGCGCATCGTCGTTCTGCCCACCTTCGATCGCCTCCTTCCAGAACTCCCGCTCTGCCGCCGTGCCGCGGCGATAGGAGAGAATGACTGGAAGCGTGATCTTGCCTTCCCGGAAATCGTCACCGACATTCTTGCCGGTTTCTGCGGCCTTGCCGCCGTAATCGAGCACGTCGTCGACCAGCTGGAAGGCGAGGCCAAGATTCATGCCGTAGGATTTCATCGCGCTGCGGGTAGCCTTGTCCGTGCCGGCAACGATGGGACCCACTTCGGCGGCGGCAGCAAACAGGGCCGCGGTCTTGGCGCGGATCACCGCCAGATAATCGTCTTCCGTCGTCTCCATGTTCTTGGCGACGGAAAGCTGCAGCACCTCACCTTCGGCAATCACGCAGGCCGCCGTCGAGAGCACGTCGAGCGCCTCGAGCGAGCCGACCTCGACCATCATCCGGAAAGCCTGGCCAAGCAGGAAGTCGCCCACGAGAACGCTGGCCTGGTTGCCCCAGATGGTGCGGGCGGTGGACTTGCCACGGCGCAGATCGCTTTCATCGACCACATCGTCATGCAGCAGCGTTGCCGTGTGCATGAACTCAACGGATGTCGCGAGCTTGATGTGATGGTCGCCTTCGTAGCCGAACATAGACGCGGTCGCCAGCGTCAGCATCGGGCGCAGCCGCTTGCCGCCGGACGAGATCAGGTGGTTGGCCACCTCAGGGATCATCTGCACATCCGAGCCTGCCTTCGACAGGATCAGCTGGTTGACGCGCTCCATGCCGCTTTTGGTCAGGTCCACCAGAGGCTTGACGGATGCCTGTTTGTTTTTGCTTTCCTCAAGCGGTATGACTACGCCCAACGCACCGGACTCCTGTTCAGTTTGGTGGCCGACAATAAAAAGCCCGGAAGGCCACGGCAAGGGGCGAATTGCCTCGCCTGCCGGCTTGAACACGGTTTTGCCGTTAACAGTGAGTTCTGAAATCGATGCATGAGATCATTCGCAGCAACGACGTCGTCTTGCTCTCCTTTGCCGAAAGCCTGATGCGGGATGCCGGGATCGCTTCGATGATCGCAGACCAGTCGATGAGCATTCTGGAGGGTTCGCTCGGCATGTTGCAGCGACGCCTTCTTGTCGATTCCGACTGCGTGGATCAGGCCCGCCGCATCCTGACCGATGCCGGCCTTGGGGCAGAACTGCGCGACCGCGAAGCGTGAGGGCGCGATGGCGGCAAGCGTAGAGCCCAGCCTCGACAAGCCTCAGGCCGAAACGGTCGATGCCTTCCATCGCGGTCGTTTCCATCTCGTGCAGCCCGTCGGTCGCGGCCATCGCGCCGGCATGGACGCCATGCTGCTCGCCTGTCTGATCGTGGATGATCGCGCCATCCGCGTTGCCGATCTCGGTGCGGGAGCCGGAGCCGCCGGTCTGGCCGTCGCAACCCGGCTTCCCCATGCTTCCGTCGTTCTTGTCGAGCGCTCGCCTGACATGGCCGGCTTCGCCCGCAAAAGCCTCGCACTGACGGAAAATGCCGATGTCGCATCTCGTGCCGAGGTTATCCAGGCCGATGTCACTTTGACCGGCAAGGCCCGTGTCGCTGCCGGCCTCGCCGACGACAGCTTTCACCACGTCATCATGAACCCTCCCTTCAACGACCCGGGCGACCGCAAGACACCCGATGCGCTGAAGGCGGAAGCCCATGCGATGACGGAAAACCTGTTTGAAAGCTGGATCCGGACGGCGGGTGCCATCATGATCCCCGGCGGACAGCTGTCGCTGATCGCAAGGCCCCAATCGATTGCCGAAATCATCGCCGCCTGCGGCAAGCGCTTCGGCGGACTGGAGATCACGGCTATCCATCCGCGACCGGGCGAAAATGCGACCCGCATCCTGGTCACCGCCATCAAGGGTTCGCGGGCAAGGCTTCAGTTGCGCGCGCCGCTTCTCATGCACGACAATCCCGACAGCCACGCCTTCGCGCCCTTTGTCGATGATCTGAACAATGGCCGGGCCGGATATCCGCGCCTGCGTTGAAAACACTGATTTTCCGGGGCGACCATTGTGTTTGCGGCCTCGCTTCTTACATCTCCCATCAGATTGAGATCGTGAGGAGTTGAAACGCGACCATGGCAGGCTTTCTGAAACGACTGGTTCCCAAGCGCTTCCAGAAGAAGGGTATCGTCATTCCGGTCGTCAGGCTGCATGGGCCGATCATGAGCGGCGGTTCGCGCTTTCGCCCTGCATTGAACCTCGCCTCGGTCGCCGGCCAGCTGGAAAAGGCCTTCGCCATGAAGGACAGCCCGGCGGTGGCGCTGTCGATCAATTCGCCGGGCGGCTCGCCCGTCCAGTCGCGCATGATCTACGACCGCATCCGCGCGCTGGCCGAAGAAAAGAACAAGCGTGTTCTGGTCTTCGTCGAGGACGTCGCGGCCTCCGGCGGCTACATGATCGCCATTGCCGGTGACGAGATCATCGCGGACGCAACCTCCATCGTCGGCTCGATCGGCGTAGTCTCTGGCGGCTTCGGTTTTCCGGAACTCCTGAAGAAGATCGGCGTCGAGCGCCGCGTCTATACCTCTGGCGAGAACAAGGTGATCCTCGACCCCTTCCAGCCGGAAAAGGAAAGCGATATCGAATATCTCAAGACCCTGCAGGCGGAGATCCACGAGATCTTCATCGACATGGTCAAGGCCCGCCGTGGCGCGCAGCTTGCCGACGATCCGACCCTGTTTTCTGGTCTCTTCTGGACTGGCCGAAAGGGCCTCGAACTCGGCCTCGTCGACCGCCTCGGTGGCCTGCGCGAGGAGATCAAGACCCGCTACGGCAGGGATGCCCGCCTCGAGCTCGTCGGTGCGCAGAAGGGTCTCTTCGGTCGTCGCTTGCCTGGCATCGGTGCCTTCGGCTCGACCGACCAGATCGCTGCTCAGGCAGTCGCCGGTCTTGCCGAGACGCTTGAGGAAAAGGCACTATGGGGCCGCTACGGTCTCTGACCGCAGCGATGGAGAGGGACTGGCGGGCGAGGGGACATGGCGCAGCTAATATTCTTGACGATCCTGGTCGGTGGCGCCTGGCTGCTCTATCGCCGCTTCATATCCGATGCCGAAAAGCTCGCGGCAAAATCCCGCGCCGAAGAAAAGGAGCGGCAGAACCAGGCGATTGGCACGCTGATCCAGGATCCCGAAACCGGAGAATACCGCCCACGCCGCGAAGACGACGACTGATCGGCTTCGCTCGGCCTCGGCCGGTTGTGCGGCATGTTTCGGTTGTGCCGGCGGAAAAGATAACCTAAGCCATTGCACTATCGTCAATTTTGATTTGCGCAGGCTGCTGAAGTTGGAGACCCATGAGCGACACGACGCAGCTTGACGGCATCACGGGCCAGATGGTGGAGGAGATCCGAGCCTTTGATTGGGGAGCGACGTCGCTTGGTCCGATCGACACATGGCCCATGTCTTTGATGACGACGCTTCGCCTCGTGCTCATGACCCGCCAGCCCATGTGTTTTTGGTGGGGCGACGAGCTTCTGCAGTTTCATAACGATGCCTATCTGCCGATGCTGGCAGGCCGGGAAACCAGCGCCCTGGGTCAGCCCTTCCGTGACTATTGGGCCGACGTCTGGGAAGGCATTGAGCCCTTCGTGCGTCGTGCGCAGTCGGGCGAGGGCACCTGGATGGAAAACCTGCCACTGCAGATCCGCCGTGACGGCGTTATGCAGGACAGCTTCTGGACATTCTCCTACAGCCCGCTCTACGACGATCAAGGCCTTATCGCAGGTCTGCTCAACGTCGTGACCGAAACCACCCACGCCGTGGTTGACCGACAGGCGCTGCAGGAAGCCTATGTCGAGGCGCAGAAGCATCTGCACGAGCGCCAGCGGCACGAGGAGGAATTGAAGCTCCTCAATCGTGAGCTTGCGCACCGGATGAAAAACACCCTGGCCATGGTCCAGTCCATCGTCAGCCAGAGCCTGCGCGGCGCAACCTCCATCACGGACGCGGCCACCACCATAGGCGGGCGCATCCAGACGTTGGCAAAGGCCCAGGACGTGCTGACCGGCATGAGCGTCACCGCCGCCGAAATCAGCGCCATCGCCCGTACGGCCGTGGCTCCGCATGTCGATGGCGACGAGCGCATCTCGATCTTTGGGCCGCAAGCCTATCTCTCCGCCCAGCAGGCGCTTGGCCTGTCGCTCGCGATCCACGAGCTTGCCACCAATGCCACCAAATATGGCGCGCTCTCGCGTCCCGAGGGCCGCATCAGCATTCGCTGGCACAAGGGCGAGGATAACAGCTTTACCTTCGACTGGCAGGAAAGCGGCGGTCCGCCGGTGACCGAGCCGACGCGCCGCGGCTTCGGCTCGCGCCTCACCGAACGCGTCGTCTCCGACCTCTTCCAGGGACAGGCCGCAATCCGCTTTGAGCCTTCCGGCGTTTCCTTCTCGCTCGTCGGCAAGCTTCAGCGGGCAGACGAACTCGACGGCTGACGTCCAATCGGCCGAGACAACGCGGCTGGCGGCTCTGAAGGCCGAAACGCTTGACCCTTCCGCCCGCTCATGGCACCAGACGGGCCGCAACTTGAGCCAACCCGATGGATAGCCTGATGAACACGCCCCTTGCCCCGCACATGGACCCCAAGCGCTCCTTTCAGGCGCTGATCCTGACGCTGCATGCCTATTGGGCGGACAAGGGTTGCGCGGTGCTCCAGCCCTACGACATGGAAGTCGGGGCCGGCACCTTTCATCCGGCAACGACGCTGCGCGCACTCGGCCCCAAGCCCTGGCGTGCCGCTTACGTTCAGCCCTCGCGCCGCCCCTCCGACGGCCGCTACGGCGAAAACCCGAACCGCCTGCAGCATTATTACCAGTATCAGGTCATCCTGAAGCCGAACCCGTCCAACCTGCAGGAGCTCTATCTCGGCTCACTGAAGGCGATCGGCCTCGATCCTCTGCTGCATGACATCCGCTTTGTCGAGGACGACTGGGAAAGCCCCACGCTCGGTGCCTGGGGTCTCGGCTGGGAATGCTGGTGCGACGGCATGGAAGTTTCGCAGTTCACTTACTTTCAGGCCGTCTGCGGCATCGACTGCTCGCCGGTCTCGGGCGAACTGACCTACGGTCTCGAGCGCCTGGCCATGTATGTCCAGGGCGTCGACAACGTCTATGATCTCAACTTCAACGGCCGCGAAGGCGAAGAGAAGATCTCTTACGGCGACGTCTTCCTGCAGGCAGAGCAGGAGTATTCCCGTCATAACTTCGAATTTGCCAATACCGAGATGCTGCATCGCCATTTCATCGATGCCGAAAAGGAATGCCAGGCGCTGCTCGCCGCCGGCGCGCCTTCCGACTCGGAAAACCAGCGCCTGCACAAATGCGTCTTCCCGGCCTATGACCAGTGCATTAAGGCCTCCCACATCTTCAACCTGCTCGACGCCCGCGGCGTGATTTCCGTGACCGAACGCCAGGCCTATATCGGCCGCGTCCGCGCGCTGGCGAAGAGCTGCGGCGAGGCATTTCTGCTGACGGATGCCGGTGGGGCGAATTTCGGTCGGGCGGCTTAAATCTGCACGCATTGCGTGAAATTGACTTTCGTGCGAATTTCTACTATATGTAGAGCGCGGTCGAGAGAGCTGCCTTTGCAGTTAACTGAAACTCTGGTTTCACTCGGCCGCCTTCATGTATCTGCTCTATGTCGATGATGCGGGTTCGATACCGAACAAGAACGAGAGGCACTTCGTTCTGGCGGGCATAGCCGTGTTCGAGCGGCAGGTTTATCACCTTGATCTTTTGCTAGATGAGTTGGCGCGAAACATCGTAGCGGAGGAGCCGCACAGGCTGGAGTTTCATGCCAATGAAATGCAGTCGGGCCGCAACCGCTGGCGTCGTCTGGGGAGCAGGGAAGTGCGCCGCGAATGTCTTTGCGAGGCGTTGAAAACCACTGAACAGTTGAAGAGAGAGTGGGCACTTTTCGGCATCGTTGTCGAGAAAGCGGCCATGCCGGATGAGGATGTGATGGACTATTGTTTCGAGCATCTTTGCAGCCGCTTTGACCAGTTTCTGGCACGCATGCATAGGCGCAGCAATACCCAGCGCGGTATCATCATCATGGATGAATCGACCAAAGAAACACGCTTGCAGGAACTGGCCATCAATTTTCGCCGGCACGGCCATCGCTGGGGTAAGCTACGCAACCTCGTCGACGTGCCATTCTTCGTCAACTCCAAGGCGACCCGCCTCGTCCAGTATGCGGACATGGTGGCTTACCCCCTATGGCGTGCCTATGAGCATGGTGATCAGCAGTTCCTCGATGTAATCAAGCCCAGATTCGATCGAGCCGGAGAAGTGGTTCACGGCTTGCATATCTTAAGTCTACCCCGCGCCGGACAAGCCTGAAGAGCTTCCCTAAAACTCCAGCCCCGCCGCCACCCGGTTTTCGATCCGGACCACCAGTCCGTGGATCTTCGCCATCAGCACGTCGAAGTCGATCGGTTTGGTGAGATAGCTCTCTGCGCCGGCGCCTAGGCCCTCGATCATCTTTTCCCGGTCGGCGAGCGCGGTCAGGAACAGGAAGGGCATGTTGGAGAATTGCGGGTGGTTGATCTGCAATTCTCCAAGCATCGAGATCCCGTCCATTTCCGGCATAGTGATGTCGGAGATAACGATATCCGGGCGTTGGGTCAGGATCTTGTCGAGCCCCTCTTTGCCGTTTTCCGCCTGCAGCACGCGAATGCCGGCCTCCTCCAACTCCTCGACGATCAGTTCACGGACGTCTCTTTCGTCTTCGACGCAAAGCACGGTGATCATGTCATCTTCCTTTCAGGCTCCCAGGGGTCAGGCAGCGCTCACCTCCGGCGCCGTTTCGGCAGTATCCTTCGCCGCCGGCCCCTGGACCGGCAGGACGAGGGTGAAGCAGGTTCCCTTGCCGCGTTCGCTTTCGACGAAGATGTCGCCGTCGTGCAGAGTGACGATCTGCTTGACGAGCGACAGGCCGATGCCTGTCCCGGCGATGCCGGTCGAGGTGCGGGCACGGAAGTAGGGCTGGAAGAGTTTCGGCACGTCCTCCGCATCGATGCCCACGCCCTCGTCCTTGACGGAGAGGAAGACGAAGCCGTCCTCTTCCCAGCCCCTGATGGTGATGTCGGGCGCACGGGGCGCGTATTTGACGGCGTTGGACAGAAGATTGGTCAGCACTTGCGAGATCGCCAGCGCATCGCACCGGATCACGGGTGGCAGTGTCTGATAGTCGGCGTCGAAGCGGTGATGCTGGGAGGACAGCTTCTGCCGCTTGATGGCCTGCTCGATGAGCTTGTGCAGCGAGCAGTCCACCAGCGAGAGCTCGATCTTGCCGGTGTCGATGCGCCCTGCGGACAGGAAGCTTTCCATCAGCTCAACCATGCGGGCGACGGCCGAGCGAACCTGCTGCGTCTTCTCGGCCAGAAAGGCGGCTTCCATCTCGCCCTTCTTGCGTTGGATGCGTTGGGCGGCCCCATCGATGATGGCGAGTGGGGTGCGAAATTCGTGGCTGGTCATCGCCACGAACTGTCGCTGCATCGCATTGATGTTCTTTTCCTGCTGAAGGGCTTCCTCAAGTGCCGCCGCCTGGGCGGCAATTTCAGCCGTACGGTGGCGTACGGTCTTCTCCAGTTCGTCGCGGTTGCGGATCAGTTCTTTCTCCGCACGTTTGCGCAGCGTGATGTCCGTATAGCTCAGCACATAGCCGCCATTCGAAAGCGGCTCCGAGCGCACCGCCAGAACCTTGCCGCTCTTGCGTTCGCGCTCGAAGCTGTAGGGCAGGCCGAGCGCAGCCTGTTCCACCCGCTCGCGCACCATGGCTTCAGGATCACCATCACCCCATTCGCCACGACTGGCGTTGTAGCGCAGGATATCCTCGAATGTGGAACCCGGCGGAAAAAGCTCCGGCGGTATGTTCATCAGATCGTAGAGCCGCCGGTTGGCCATCAAGAGGCGTGAGCGATTGTCGAAAACGCCGATGCCACCCGGGATCGCATCGAACACCTGTTCCAGCAAGCCGAAGGCTTTGCGCTGGTCGGCTTTGGCGATCGCGACTTCCGCAAAAAGGTCGGAAGAGGGACCCCGGATGCGCCACACATGCACCTTCACCGGATAGACCGTCCCGTTCCGCCGCCGCTGGATTGCGTCGAATGTCACGCTTTGCGCTCCGCCCGCGACGAGTGGCATGAGCTTGGCGCGATAATCGAGCTCGGAGATGCCGACCTTCAAGGAGGCGGGCGTCATGCCCGCAAGCGCTTCAGGGCTATAGCCGGTGCGGACACTCGCCGTCGCGTTTGTCCGACTGATCGTGAAGCGCTGATGCTCGAAGATATAGATCTCGTCGGTTGAGAGTTCGACCAGGTCCAGAAGGGATGACGTGCAGCCATTGCGCTGCTGTATCACCGGCCCGATCTCCTGCACCAGCAGTCGCAGGGCAGAGAGACCTTCCAATGAAATCGGTTTTTCACTGCGGCTGAAGAACACGCCGATGCCGAAATCGGGATCGCCGGGCATGCTGATCGGGATCCAGTAGGGGATGAGATCGTCCCGGTCGGCAATACATTCCGGCATGCGCGCACCGGGAGGCAGGTCGATCGGCAGGTCCAGCTGGTCGGCAGTGTTGTGATGCAGCAATCGCTGACGGTCCTGTACCGCGTCCCGGATGTAGATGGCCGCCATCTCGGACAGTTCGAGTTGCGGTAGCGCAGTAATGATGGACAGGATCTCCTTCAGTGTCTCGCCAAGCCGGCGATCGAGAATGGCCGCTTTCAGAATTTCGCGGCTTGCCTGAAGGGCCCAGATGGGCTGATTGGTCCAGGTCGTTACTTGCATGCGATTGCCCCGCCGCAAAACACCTCTTGAGCTGCCATATTAGTGATGCCGGATTAATGGATCGGTGCGCGATTGCCATCAATTTGACCGATCGCCCCGGCAGTTGCGCTCTGGAACTTCGGTCATGACTTTCCCGTGACGACCGGCTAACGTGCCGTGCATTCAGCTGGGAGCCTTCCGCATCATGTTCACGACCCTTGCCATCCTTGCCGCCATCGGCCTCTATCTCGTCTTCATCTACAACGGCCTCGTGAAGGCCCGGCAGATGGCCGAGGAAGCCTGGTCCGGCATTGATGTGCAGCTGAAGCGCCGTGCTGATCTGATCCCGAACCTGATCGAGACCGTGAAGGGGTATGCCGGCCACGAAAAGGATACGCTGGAAAGCGTCGTGGAACTGCGCAACAAGGCGCAGGCGGTCCCCGCAGGGGATGTCGCCGGCCGTGCGGCAGCCGAGGGGCTTCTCGGCGCAGCGCTCGGCAAGATCATCGCGCTTGCCGAAGCCTATCCGGACCTGAAGGCCAACGAAAACTTCCTCGAGCTGCAGAAGTCGCTCGAAACCGTCGAGGGCGAGATCCAGATGTCGCGCCGTTACTACAACGGTGCGGCCCGCGATCTGAACGTCAAGGTCGAGAGCTTCCCCAACAACTTCGTCGCCGGCCAGTTCGGCTTCTCGAAGAAACCCTATTTCGAGATTGCCAACGAGGCCGACCGTGCGGTACCGACGGTCAAGTTCTGACGTCCTTCTCCGGACGATGCATTGAGACTGGGATCCATGACGACTGACAGTGTGACCATCCTTCCGCCCGCCCATGCCCTGACCGGCAAGGTGAGCCCTCCGGGTTCGAAATCCATCACCAACCGCGCGCTTCTCCTGGCAGGTCTGGCGAAGGGCACGAGCCGCCTGACCGGCGCGCTGAAAAGCGACGACACCCGTTACATGGCCGAAGCGCTGCGCCAGATGGGCGTGAGCGTCGAGGAGCCGGATGCCACCACCTTCGTCGTCACCAGCTCCGGTCAGCTCAAGGCCCCGTTAGCCCCGCTCTTCCTCGGCAATGCCGGCACCGCGACCCGCTTCCTCACTGCTGCGCTGGCGCTTGGCCATGGCCGCTATGTCGTCGATGGCGACGAGCATATGCGCAAGCGCCCGATCAAGCCGCTGGTCGAAGCTCTGAAGTCGCTCGGTGTCACCATCGAAAGCCCCACCGGCTGCCCGCCTGTCACGATCGATGCCACCGGCCGTTTCGAGAAGAACCATGTCGTGATCGATGCCGGGCTTTCCAGCCAATATGTCTCCGCTCTCCAGATGGCCGCAGCCTGCGGTTCTGAGCCGTTCACCATCGAGCTTGCCGGTGCCGATATCGGCGCCCGTGGTTATATCGACCTGACAATGTCGGCCATGCGCGCCTTCGGTGCCAAGGTGGAGCAGCCGACACCATCGTCCTGGGTCATCCAGCCGACGGGCTATACCGCGACCGATTTCCACATCGAGCCCGATGCCTCCGCTGCCACTTATCTCTGGGGTGCTGAAGTTCTGACCAAGGGCCAGATCGATATCGGCACGCCGTCCGAGGCTTTCACCCAGCCGGATGCCAAGGCCTATGACGTGATCGCGCAGTTCCCCAACATGCCCGCCGTGATCGACGGCAGCCAGATGCAGGATGCCATCCCGACGATTGCCGTGCTCGCCGCCTTCAACGAGACCCCGGTCCGCTTCGTCGGCATCGAGAACCTGCGCGTCAAGGAATGCGACCGCATCCGCGCCGTCTCGACCGGCCTCAACAACATTCGCGAAGGCCTGGCGAAAGAAGAGGGCGACGACCTGCTCGTCTTCTCCGACCCATCTCTTGTCGGCCAGTCCCTGCCGGCCGAGATCGACACCTTTGCCGATCACCGCATCGCCATGAGCTTTGCGCTCGCGGGCCTCAAGATCCGCGACATCACCATTCTCGACCCCGGCTGCGTGGCCAAGACCTATCCCGGCTACTGGGATGCGCTCGCCTCGCTCGGCGTCGAGCTCGTCAGGAACGATCCGAAATGACCATGCTCCTTCGCCTGTGCTCCGCCTTCCTTCTCCTTCTCTGGATGGCATGCGGCGCGCAGGCTGAGGAAGTCATCCGCGACTACCACGCCGCCATCACCGTCTTTCCCGACGCAACGCTCGAGGTGACGGAGACGATCACCGTCAATGCCGAAGGCAATGACATCAAGCGCGGCATTTTTCGGGACTTTCCGCTCTATGCGCAGGATGCGCGCGGGTTCCGCCAGAAGGTCGATTTCGACCTGATCTCGGTGGAGCGGGACGGCCAGCCCGAAGACTATCATACCGAAAACGTCACAGGCGGCATCCGGATCTATACCGGCTCTGCAGACGTCTTCCTGCGTCCTGGTGAATACACCTATACCATCACCTACCGCACCGGCCGCCAGATCCGTTATTTCGACGATCACGACGAGCTCTACTGGAACGTGACCGGCAATGGCTGGCTCTTCCCGATCGATCGCGCCGGTGCGACGGTCACGCTGCCCGAGAATGCTCTCCCGACCAAGACTACCTTCTACACCGGTCCATCAGGCTCTCAGGAGCAAAATGCGCGTGAAATCCCGGGATCGAACGGTCTGGAATTTCAGACTACAGCCCCCCTCGGCCCGAACGAGGGCCTGACCATCGTACTCGCCTTCGACAAGGGGCTGGTCGCCGCGCCCTCTTCAGAGGATACCACCTGGTGGTTCATCCGCGACAACCTCAACACCATCATCGGCTTTGGCGGCCTTGCCGTCATCTTCCTCTACTACCTCCGTTCCTGGGTGGTCGTCGGCCGTGATCCCTCCAAGGGGGTCATCGTCCCGCGCTGGGATGCGCCCGAAGGCATCTCGCCCGCATTGGTCAACTACATCGACAACAAGGGCTTTTCCGGTGCCGGTTGGACTGCGCTGTCCGCCTCCGCTCTCGATTTGGCGGTGAAGGGCTACGTCGAACTCGACGACCTCGACAGCAGCATCACGATCCGCCGCACGGAGAAGCGTGTGGAAGGCAAGCTGCAATCCGGCGAGGCGGCGCTGATCGCCGAGATCCCCACGGCCGGCAAGGCAATCGTCATCGACAAGGCCAATGGTGAACGGGTCAAGTCCGTCGGAAACCGTTTCCGCCAAGCCATCGAAAAGGAACACCGCAACAGATATTACAAGGGCAATGCCGGCTACACCTCGTTCGGCATCGGCCTGTCCATCGCGGTCGTCGCTTGCCTCTTCATCTTCGGCGATCTCTCCGAAGACGTCTACGCACTCATCTTCGTGCCGACTTTCTTCTCGGTGTTCTTCGGTACCTTCACCATCGGGCTGGTGAATTCCTTCAGGCGCGGCCGCTCGCTGTTCAGCAGGATCATGATCGTCTTGGCGCTGGCCCTCATCGGCTTCGTCGCGCTGTCGACCCTGGCGCTGATGCTGATCTCGATGTGGATCGACCTCGAAGCGACCCACCAGTTCCCGGTCCTCGTCGCCTTCGGCGGTATCCTCCTGGTGAACCTGCTCTTCTTCTACATCATGGGCGCGCCGACCCCGCTCGGCCGCAAGCTGATGGACGGCATCGAGGGCCTGCGCACCTATCTGACGCTTGCGGAAGAAGACCGCATGAACACGGCCGGCGCGCCGACCATGTCTCCCAGCCATTTCGAAAAGCTTCTGCCCTATGCTGTGGCGCTGGGCGTCGAAAAGCCGTGGTCCGAGACCTTCCAGACCTGGCTTGCCACCGCCGCAGCCGGTGCCGCTGCCGACAACTATAGCCCCGGCTGGTATCACGGCAGCAATCCCGGCGGCTTCGGCGGTCGCATCGGCGGCTTCTCCTCCTCCATGGCCTCGACCATTGCCTCCACCATCCCAACCCCACCGCCCTCCAGCTCCTCATCCTCCTCAGGCTTCTCCGGCGGCTCGTCGGGCGGCGGCGGTGGCGGCGGTGGCGGGGGAGGGTGGTAGGTCTCTCCCTTGAGGCATGGTACATTCCTCATCTCAGCTGCTTAGTTGTTCGGTGAGACATGCCATGACAACCGTCCTGCCGCCCGTCCATCCAGGTGGAATTCTGCGCGATGAGTTTCTGGAACCCATGGGCCTGAGCGCCGGAGCGCTGGCGCGCCTCTTGAACGTACCACGCACCCGGATCGAGCGTCTGGTCGCAGAGCAGACGTCACTGACGCCCAATACGGCGCTTCGCCTCGCTCGGTATTTCGATATGTCGCCGCAGTTCTGGATGAACCTCCAGACGAGCTATGACCTGAAGACGGAAGCGACGGCAAAAGCTGCAGAGCTGGCTGCCATTCCGGTACGAACCGATCTGACCGCTGCCTGATGCACCGCCATTTTGCACCGATCCATGGATGACTTTTGCCGCGCGGCTTGCTAAGTCCGCCGCAGCCTTCTGCAACAAGCGAAAAAGTCTCAATCGATGCCCGATCTCCTGCTCGAACTCCGCTCCGAAGAAATCCCCGCCCGCATGCAGCGCAAGGCGGCTGGCGATCTGAAGAAGATGGTCACCGATGCGCTTGTCGATGTGGGTCTCACCTATGAGGGTGCGCGCGAATACTGGACGCCGCGCCGCCTTACGCTGGATATCCGCGGCCTTACCGCGCGCTCTGCAGACATCAAGGAAGAGAAGAAGGGCCCGAGCGTTTCAGCGCCTCAAGGAGCAATCGATGGCTTCCTGCGCGGCGCGGGCCTGACTTCGATCGACCAGGCCATCGTCAAGACCGATCCGAAGAAGGGTGATTTCTACGTCGCCTATCTGGAAAAGCCCGGCCGTGCGGCGGAAGAGATCATAGCCGATGTGATGCCGGGCATCATCCGCACATTCCCCTGGCCGAAGTCGATGCGCTCCGGTTTTGCCTCCATGCCCAAGGGCTCCGGCTATGGCGGCATCGAGGGCAAGGGCATGGAAAGCCTGCGCTGGGTGCGCCCGCTGCAGTCCATCGTCTGCACCTTCGGCCCCGAGCATGACGAAGTCCAGGTCATCCCCTTCGAGATCGACGGCATCGTGGCGGGCAACGTCACCTACGGCCACCGCTTCCACGCGCCCGATGCCATCACCGTCAAGCGCTTCGACGATTACGTCACCAATCTGGAACGCGCCAAGGTCATCCTCGATGCCGAGCGCCGCAAGGACATGATCCTGCATGACGCCCGCGACATCGCCTTTGCCAATGGGCTGGAACTGGTCGAGGACGAAGGCCTGCTGGAGGAAGTCTCCGGCCTCGTCGAATGGCCGCAGGTTCTGCTCGGCACGTTCGAGGAGGATTACCTCTCGATCCCGGCCGAGATCATCCGCCTGACGATCAAGACCAACCAGAAGTGCTTCGTCGTGCGTCCGCAGGGTGCGACGGACAAGCTCTCCAACCATTTCATCCTGATCTCCAACATCCAGGCCACCGACGGCGGCCGCGAGATCATGCATGGCAATGGCAAGGTCGTGCGCGCGCGCCTGTCGGATGCGCTGCATTTCTGGAAGCGCGACCAGGGCGACCTGCCGGACCTCGATACGCTGAAGGCCTCTGCCGCCAAGTTCGATCTGGACCTGAAGAAGCCGCTCGACCAGCGCATGGCCAAGCTCGATGCGCTGAACGTGACTTTCCATGCCAAGCTGGGCACGCAAGGGGAACGCGTCGCGCGCATCCGCGAACTTGCCAAAGTGCTGGCCCCGATCGTTGGTGCCGATCTGGCCCTCGTTGACCGCGCTGTGGTGCTGGCAAAGGCTGACCTTCGCACCGAAGCCGTCGGCGAATTCCCCGAACTTCAGGGCGCCATGGGGCGGAAATACGCGCTGCTGCAGGGCGAGAACACCTCTGTCGCTGCCGCCATCGAAGACCACTGGAAGCCGAACGGCCCGTCGGACCGCCTGCCGGAAGACAAGGTCGGCCTCACCGTCGCGCTCGCCGACAAACTCGACACGCTCGTGGGCTTCTGGGCGATTGACGAAAAGCCGACGGGTTCGAAAGATCCCTATGCCCTGCGCCGCGCAGCGCTGGGTGTTGTGCGCATGATCCTGGAGAAGGGCATCCGGCTGCCCATCGCATCGGTCGCCAAGGATGCCGACCTCCTCTCCTTCTTCCACGACCGCCTAAAGGTCTATCTGCGCGATCAGGGCGCCCGCCATGACATCATCGACGCCGTGCTGACGCCCGAAGCCGACGACTTGCTTGTGGTCGCCCGCAAGGCCGAGGCGCTCACCGCCTTCATCACCTCGGAAGACGGCCTGAATCTCTTGGCCGGCACCAAGCGTGCCACCCAGCTGCTGGCCGCCGAAGAGAAGAAGGGCACCGTCGTCGCCGATGGCGTGTCGGAAGCACTACTCAAGCTCGATGCCGAAAAGGCACTCTTCGCCGCCATCCAGTCAGCCTCGCAATCGGCAGCCGAAGCCGTGGCATCGGAAGACTTCCGCTCCGCCATGCAGGCGCTCTCGACCCTGCGCGGCCCGGTCGACAAGTTCTTCGAGGATGTCTTGGTCAACGACGAGGACGCGGCCATCCGCGCCAACCGCCTTGCGCTCTTGAAGGCCATCCGCGAGGCAACCGGCACAGTCGCCGATTTCTCCAAGATCACCGGCTGATGATGTGAGACCCTGCTTCGGCGGGGTCTTTCTCAGTTGATAATGGTGGCCTATATGTTACCATTTAGCCATAGAGATCCGTGAGTTCCTCGACGATCAAGGGCGCAGTCCCTTCGGGCTCTGGTTCGAAGGGCTGGACTCCATGGCTGCGGTCAAGGTTACGACGGCCATCACCCGCATGTCGCTAGGCAACTTCTCCAATGCCAAGGGTGTGGGCGAAGGTGTTCTGGAGTATCGCATCGATTATGGACCCGGTTACCGCATCTATTTCGGTAGAGACGGCGATAGACTCGTCATTCTGGTCGCCGGCGGAACCAAGAAGCGACAGCAGGCAGATATCAAGACGGCGCAGGCCCGTTGGGCAGAATACAAGAAGCGGAAGGCAAGCTAACATGGCTTTGACGAGAGACTTCAAGGAAACCGTTCGCGATCGAGCGCAATCGGATCCAACTTTTCGCGCCGCACTGCTGAGCGAGGCGATCGAGCTCCTGCTTTCGGGTGACGTCGAAACCGGTCGGGCTCTTTTGCGCGATTACATCAACGCCACGATCGGTTTTCAGGAACTCGCCCAGAAGTCCGGCCTGCCGCCTAAAAGCCTGATGCGCATGTTCGGCCCGTCCGGAAACCCGCGTGCCGACAATCTGTTTGCCGTTATCCGCCTGCTGCAGGACGAAACCGGCGTGCAGATCGCAGTGAAGGCTGCGTAAGCATCTTTGGCTGAGCGCACATTGGTGATAAAGTCTTGTTCTTGGAATTGCCGAGGACGCCATCCCCATGAACAAGCCCGTTCAGGTCACCATTGCCGACCCCTATGACAGCTTCATCGACGCCCAGCTCGAGAGCGGCCAGTTCAAGTCGGCGCAAGAAGTGGTCGAAGCCGGCCTTCAGCTGCTGAAAGAAGAGCAGGCCCGGATCGAATGGCTGCGGAATGCGCTGATCGAGGGTGAGAACAGCGGGCCTTCTGTGCCGTTCGATCCCGAAGATCTGATGGGCTCTGTCCGAGAAAGATGGAAGAGCCGTGGTTGAGATCCGGCTTAGTCCCGCCGCACGCCAGGATTTTCTTGAGATCGGTGACTACACGCGGGATCGATGGTCGGAGGCTCAAGCCGAACGTTACCTTAGGCAGATCCTTGCGATGATAGCGGAAATCGGAACCTATCCGTTTTCAGGCAGCGAGGTACCTTCGTTGCGGCCTGGTTACCGTCGCCGGCGGTGCGGCTCACATCTGATTTTCTATGTCATTCTGGAGGATGGCATGGTGGAAGTCGTTCGCATCATTCACGAGCGAGCCGACCATGTGGGTAAACTGGACGACTGACCTTCATGCCCCCCAAAATCCTCATCAGCGCCTGCCTGCTCGGCCGCCCCGTCCGTTATGACGGCAAGGGCAAGCTGCTCGCAGATCCCTTGATCGAGCGCTGGAAGGCCGAGGGTTGCCTCGTCGGTTACTGTCCCGAACAGGCCGGCGGCCTGCCGACGCCGCGTCCGCCCGCCGAAATCGAAGGCGGCATGAATGGTGAGGATGTGTTGGCCGGTCGGGCACGGGTCCTGGAAGTGACGGGCGGCGACGTGACGGAGGCATTCGTCGAGGGTGGCAAGAAGGCGGTTGCCTTTGCCCGCGAGCAGGGATGCGACGTCGCACTCCTCATCGATGGCAGCCCCTCCTGCGGTTCCAGCTTCATCTATGACGGCTCGTTTTCCGGCGCCCGCCACCCCGGCTTGGGCGTCACGGCAGCCTTGATGCGGCAGGCGGGCATCGAAGTCTTTTCCGATCGCGAACTCGATCAGCTCGCGGCGCATATCGAAGCCAGGGGCTGAAACGAAAAGGCCGCCGGATCGCTCCCGCGGCCTCTGTGTTCTCGAAGACAGTCCGGGCCTCAGCTTGCCATGCGATACTGCTGCTGGCCGGCACCCGCCTGGCTCGTCTTGAAGCTTCGGATCAGGTTCAGGAGGTCACCGGTGTCGTTCGCGAGAACCTCGGCAGAGGCCGTGGTTTCCTCGGCCATGGCGGCATTCTGCTGGGTCGCCTGGTCGAGCTGGTTCATCGAGGCGGAGATCGAGCGCAGGGTCGTGTCCTGCTCCTGGGCGCTGTGCGAGATCTTCGACACGATGTCGTTGGCGCTGGCGATCTGGTCGGAGATGCGCTTCAGCGCCTCGCCAGTCTGACCGACCAGCTGCACGCCCTGTTCGACCTGAGCGGACGAACGGGCGATCTGATCCTTGATCTCCTTGGCGGCAGCTGCCGAGCGTTGCGCAAGCTCGCGAACTTCCTGGGCAACGACGGCAAAGCCCTTGCCGCTTTCTCCGGCGCGTGCTGCTTCGACGCCGGCATTCAGGGCGAGAAGGTTGGTCTGGAAGGCGATCTCGTCGATCACGCCGATGATCTTGGTGATCTCCGCCGACGACTGCTCGATGCCGCTCATCGCGTTGATCGCACGGGTAACGATCTCGTCGCTCTGCTTGGCCTCGCCACTCACCGCACTCACGCGGTTTGCGGCTTCGCGGGCGCCGTCCGCCGTCTGACGAACCGCAACGGTCAGTTCGTCAAGCGCGGCCGACGTCTCTTCGAGGTTCGCAGCCTGGCGCTCGGTGCGGGTGGCAAGCTCGCCGGAGGCACGGCGGATCTCTTCCTTGGAGACCGCAATGTCGTTGCCCTTCAGGTTGACACGTGCCATGGCCTCTTCGAGACGGGCGAGTGCATCATTGAAGTTGTCGCGCAGGCCGGCATATTTCGGGCCGAGATCCGCGCAGCGAACGGTGAGATCGCCATGGGCGAGCTGTTCCAGTGACTGGCCGATGGTCGAGACGACATGCGCCTGCTGGCGTGCTTCGGTAACCTGTGCTTCGGCATTCTGGCTGCGCTCGCTGTCAAGCTCGCGCTGCTGCTCTTCCTGCCGGGCTGCAAGCGCGTGACGCTCGCGCACCTTGTCCTGCAGGCTCTTGGTGGCCTTGGCCATCAGACCGATTTCGTTGGCCATGTCCGTATGCGGGATGGCGATGCTTACATTCTCGTCGGCGACGGCCTCAAGCGCATCATGGATGGCCTTGAGCGGGCCGGTAATGTTGCGGATGACGAAATAGGCGGCGACCAACGCGAGGATGAAGATGCCTGCAGACCAAGCGATGGTCTTGATCACGCTGGAGCGGATTTCGGCCTTCAGGTCGTCCGTGTACAGGCCGGTGACGATGACGACCTTCCAGGGCTCGAAGGCCTTGCCGTAGGAAGCCTTGGGATAGGAGCGGTCTTCCGGATCCTTGCCCGGCTTCGGGCCGATGAATTCGACGAAGCCGCCGCCCTGCTGGCCGAGGCGAACCAGCTCGTCGCGATAGGCAAAACCATTGGCATCCGGCTTGCCCTTGTTGCTCTTGCCCACGTCCTTCGAAGTCGGATGGAAGACCATCACCACGTCATAGTCATAGCCGAAGAAGTAGCCATCCGGCTCGAAGCGCATCTTGTTGAGCATGTCGTAAGCGCGTGTCTTGGCTTCTTCGACGGAAAACTCGCCGGCCACTGCGCGATCATTGAAATCCTTGAGGACTGATAGCGCCGTTTCGACCTGCGTGCGCAGCAACTCGTAGCGCTGCTGGTAGATGGTCGCGGTGGACGATCTGACCTGGAAATAGGTGGCAGCGGCAAAGGCCGCCATAAGTCCGCCGATCAGCACGATCAGCTGGAGGGAAATCTTGAGATTTTTCATGCCTGGGAAAGCTTTCGTCTGAAGTGCGGTTCGGGCGCCGGTGGGAGGATCAGTCGAACGGATCGGCACTTCATGTCCCGAGACTGTCGTCAGTCTCGTCGCGAAATGTTGACATGGTTTTAAGCTTATCGCGATATTTCACTACAAGAATGTAGGGGCGAAATATGGGGGAGACAACGGCATAACGCCCGGGACTGGACCGGGCGTTATGTCCGTGTCTACCACGAGAGACCGCCGCGCCCGGATCGTAAGGCCGGCGGATGGGGATTAGTTAAGACGGAGTTCGAAGCCAGCCAGGGCAGGCGTCTTCTGTGCACCGACAGAGGCGTCGACGGCAGCAGTGGTCGCGTCATGGTCGACTTCATCGCCGGTGGGCAGCGCGCCTGCAACGATGGCGGAGCCATTCGTTGCCCAACCATGGGCCGAGGTGTAGACCACCACGGGCGAACCACCGAGCCAGCTCTCAACCCGCTTCAGCTTCTTCTCGCCATCGATTTCGACGACTTCCGCCGTCTGGCTGCCCGACGGCACGGTCGGGACCTGGTAGGCCTTTCCGTCAATCCGCGGAGCCGGCGGCGGGCATTCGCTGCAATCGACCTGCACGATGCTCGGCTGGGTCGGCGCAAGACCGCTCACGGTCGAGATCGAGCCGGCCAGAACCGGCGAGGCCAGTGTCGATACTGCCAGAACCATGGATGTCGAAAGGATGAGACGCATCACCTTATTCCCCGATTGTTGGGAAGAACATTAGCGATCGTTTCTTTCGATCCGGTCAGAAGCTTTGATAAAATTTGAACGAAAGGGCGGATTTCCACCTGAAATCCAGCGCGATCTGCCGGAAATCAGGACTTCTCGCGCGCAATTGCCCGCCAGCCGATGTCACGGCGGCAAAAGCCGTTGGACCACTCCACCGCATCCACGAGCCGGTAAGCGGCAGCCTGCGCCTCCGCAACCGTCGCCCCACGCGCCGTCGCGTTGAGCACGCGCCCGCCGGTCGCAGTCAGCTGGCCGTTCTTGAGCGCCGTGCCCGCATGGAAGACCTTCGCGCCGTCCCCAGCCTCGGGAAGCGAGGCAATCGGCGTAGCCTTGTCGTATGCGCCGGGATAGCCCTTGGAGGCCAGCACCACCGTCAGCGCTGGGTCTGCGCTCCATTCGGCCGAAACCTGGTCCAGTGTGCCGGTGGCCGAGGCATAGAGGATGGGCAGGAGATCGCTCTTCAGCCGCATCATCAGAACCTGGCATTCAGGATCGCCGAAGCGGACGTTGAATTCAATGAGTTCCGGACCCTTCTCCGTGATCATCAGCCCGGCGAAGAACACGCCCTGGAAGGGGTGCCCCATCTCGGCCATGCCGCGCATGGTCGGCTCGATGATCTCCTTCATCGTCCGCTCGACCATCTCAGGCGTCATGACCGGCGCCGGCGAATAGGCGCCCATGCCGCCGGTATTCGGGCCGGTATCGCCGTCGCCAACGCGCTTGTGGTCCTGGGCGGTGGCAAGCGGCAGAAGTGACTTGCCATCGGACAGGCAGAAGAAGCTCGCTTCCTCGCCATCGAGGAAGGCTTCGACCACGACTTCCGCACCGGCTGCCCCAAAGGCGCCCTCGAAGCAGTCGTCGATCGCGCTGAGCGCCTCATCCAGCGTCATCGCAACGGTGACACCCTTGCCGGCGGCAAGGCCATCGGCCTTGATGACGATCGGCGCACCCTGTTCGCGCACATAGGCCTTGGCCTTCGGCGCATTGTTGAAACGCTGGTACGCCCCGGTCGGAATGTTGAAGCGGGCGCAGACATCCTTGGTGAAGCCCTTGGAGCCCTCGAGCTGAGCAGCCGCCGCCGATGGTCCGAAGACCGCGATACCGGCCTCGCGCAGACGGTCGGCAATGCCGGCGACCAGCGGTGCTTCCGGCCCGACGACGACGAAGTCGATGCCCTTGTCCTTGCAGAATGCGACGACAGCAGCGTGATCATCCGTGTCGAGGGTAACAAGCTCCGCCTCTTCGGCGATGCCGGGATTGCCGGGGGCGGCATAAAGCTTGGTCAGAAGTGGCGACTGGGCGATCTTCCAGGCCAGCGCATGCTCGCGTCCACCCGACCCGATCAACAAAACCTTCATCGCCAGCCTCCAGTGCCACAAGGGAATGCCCGGCGGTTAAGGGGAGGGAAGCGAAAGGTCAAGCGTTTCGCACCTTCGCCCCTGGGAATTCAGGGATGAGCTTGCGTCGATCAGGTGCTATACCTATAAATACGTATAAGGGAGGCGTTTGTGACGAGCCATGAGGTGCTGCGCAGGCTGCTTGCCGAGGGCTGGTTCGAGGTCGGGCAGAAAGGCAGTCACAAGCACTACCGGCACCCCTCCAAGCCCGGACGCGTAACGGTTCCCCATCCAAAGCGCGATATTCCGGTTGGGACACTGCGTTCGATATGGCGACAGGCCGGCTGGAACTGGCCACCCAAGTGAACGGGAAAAGAGAGAGCGTTGACATGCAGATCGTCGCCTTGGTCCACAAGGACAGTGACAGCTACGGCATATCCTTTCCGGATCTCCCCGGCTGCATCTCCGCTGCAACGTCGCTCGACGAGTTGTTGCTCGACGGCAAGGAAGCACTCGATCTGCATGTGGAAATGATGATGCAGGACGGTGAACCGCTCCCCGAATTCCGCAGCCTCGACGCATTGCGTGCCGAACCGGAATTCACTGAGGACTTCGCGACAGCGGAACTCGTGACACTTCTGCCTGTGGATATTCCAGGTCGTGCCGTGAAGGTGACCATCACGATGGAAGAGCACCTGCTAATGAGGCTCAACAAGGCGGCCGCGCGTCAGGGATATACCCGATCCGGCTTCATCGCCGAGGCCGTGAGGCGCAAACTGGCAGGCTGACGAGGCTTGCCTTGCCGCATTCCCTCGCTATGGTCCGCCTCCACTCGGCAGGTTCCGCAAACGTGTTCTGCGGATTGCGATGAGAACCTGAGAAAAGACAAAGCCTTCTTGGCACAAGACGGAAGACCCATGGCCGACGACATCAAGAGCATTGCCGCCCTCATCGCCACCGAGATCAACGCCCGTCCCGATCAGGTGACGGCCGCTGTCGGTCTTCTGGACGAGGGTGCCACGGTTCCCTTCATCGCCCGCTACCGCAAGGAAGTGACCGGCGGTCTTGACGACACGCAGCTGCGCAATCTGTCCGAGCGGCTGATCTATCTGCGCGAGCTCGCCGCCCGCCGGAAGTCGATTTTTGAGAGCATCGACGGCCAGGGCAAGATGACCGACGAGCTCGCCCGCAAGATCGCCTCGGTCACCACCAAGGCCGAGCTCGAAGATCTCTATCTGCCCTACAAGCCGAAGCGCCGCACGCGCGCCGAGATCGCCCGCGAAAAGGGTCTGCAGCCGCTCGCCGACGCGATCCTTGCCGACCGCACGAGCGACCCGCAGCAGCTCGCAGCCGGTTACATCACCGAAGATGTGCCGGACGTGAAGACGGCGCTCGAAGGCGCCCGCGACATCATTGCCGAGCAGATCTCGGAAAACGCCGATCTCATCGGGCGCCTGCGCAACGACATGAAGGATCGCGCCATACTCTATTCGAAGCTCGTCGACGGCAAGGCGGAGGCGGGCGCCAAGTTCGCCGACTATTTCGACCATTCAGAACGCTGGGCAACCGTCCCCGGTCACCGGGCGCTTGCGATGCTGCGCGGCTGGAACGAGGAATTCCTGTCACTGTCGATCGAAGTCGACCGCGATGACACGGCCCCGGTGAAGCCGAGCCAGCGCATGATCGCCGCCGCCTATCAGGTCGCCGGCAAAGGCCCCGCCGACCAATGGCTGCTCGAGGTCGCCGGCTGGACCTGGCGCGTCAAGCTGTCCGTCTCGCTCTCGCTCGACCTGATGCGCGAACTGCGCGAGCGGGCCGAGGAAGAAGCCATCCACGTCTTCGCCCGCAATCTGAAGGATCTGCTGCTGGCAGCCCCCGCCGGCTCGCGCCCGACCATGGGCCTCGACCCCGGCATCCGCACGGGCGTCAAGGTCGCCGTGGTCGATGGCACGGGCAAGGTGGTGGAAACGACGACCGTTTATCCCTTCCCGCCGAAGAACGACATCCGCGGCACCCAGACGGAACTCGCCTCGCTCATCCGCAAGCACAAGGTCGAGCTGATCTCGATCGGCAATGGCACGGGCAGCCGCGAGACGGAAAAGCTGGTGGCCGACATGCTCGCGCAGTTCCCGTCGACTGCACCGAAGCCGACCAAGGTCATCGTCTCGGAAGCCGGTGCCTCGGTCTATTCGGCCTCCGAAACCGCCGCCAAGGAATTCCCCAATCTCGACGTTTCGCTGCGCGGCGCCGTCTCGATTGCGCGGCGCCTGCAGGATCCGCTGGCCGAACTCGTCAAGATCGAGCCGAAGTCGATCGGCGTCGGCCAATACCAGCACGATGTCGACCAGGGCAAACTCGGCCGCTCGCTCGATGCCGTCGTCGAAGATGCGGTGAACGCCGTCGGCGTCGATCTCAACACGGCATCCGCCCCGCTGCTCGCGCGCGTTTCCGGTCTCGGCAAGACGACGGCGGAAGCCATCGTTGCCCATCGCGACGCGACCGGCGCCTTCGAAAGCCGCAAGGATCTCCTCAAAGTCCCGCGCCTCGGCGCCCGCACCTTTGAGCAATGCGCCGGCTTCCTGCGTATCCCGAACGGCAAGGAGCCGCTCGATGCCTCCTCCGTCCACCCGGAAGCCTATGGCGTAGCGAAGAAGATCGTCGCCGCCTGCGGCCGCGACCTGCGCTCGCTGATGGGCGATAGCGCGACGCTGAAGAGCCTCGACCCCAAGCGCTTCATCGACGAACAGTTCGGCCTGCCGACCGTCAAGGACATCCTTGCCGAACTCGAAAAGCCCGGCCGCGACCCGCGCCCGTCCTTCAAGACCGCGACCTTTGCCGAAGGCGTCGAGGAAATCACCGACCTCAAGGTCGGAATGACGCTCGAAGGCACCGTCACCAATGTCGCCGCCTTCGGTGCCTTCGTGGATATCGGTGTGCATCAGGATGGCCTGGTCCACGTTTCCCAGCTTGCCGATCGTTTCGTCAAGGATCCGCATGAGGTGGTGAAGGCTGGCGATGTGGTGAAGGTCCGCGTCGTCGAGGTCGACGTCAAGCGCAAGCGCATCGCGCTGACGATGCGCAAGGACGGCGGCGAGGCACAACAGCCCTCGATGCGCGGCGATGCGCGCGGTAATGCCAATGCGATGAAGAACGCCAACGCACGCCCGCCGAAAACCGAGCAGTCCTCCATGGGCGGCCTGGGTGCCGCGCTCGCCGAGGCCATGCGCAAGAAGTGAAACCAAAAAGAAACAGGCCGGAGCTCATCACTCCGGCCTGCCCATCGCCCCTCAAAAGGCGCCTCTCAATGCGAGGTTGCGCAATCCTTGCAGAATGGTGTGTGCGGCACCGCCTTCAGCCGTTCCATGGAGATCGGCTCGCCGCATTTGGTGCACTGACCATAACGCCCCTTGGCGATCCGGTCCAGCGCCGCATCGATCGCCCTGAGTTCCTCTTCGCCGACCTGGCCGAATTCCTCCAGCACTTCGTCGTTCTCCGCCTCGGTGGCGCGCTCGGCGCTGTCGGCGCTTTTCAGCGTGCCGAGATCCGTGTCGATCTTCTTCAGCCGCCGCTCGATCTCGTCCTTGCGGGCGAGGAGAATGCGCTCGAAATGCGCCGTGTCCATGGCTTGTGCGGGATTGTCCATCGTCTCACCTGTCGACCAGAACGGAGATCTTCGAATGGCGTACGACCCGGTCGGCCGTCGCGCCGATGAAATAGTTGGAGAAGTCGGGCACATGCGACCCGACGATGATCAGGTCCGCCTTATGCTCTTCGGCTGCCGCGAGGATTTCTCGAGCCGGCGCACCGGAGCGGATTTCGATATGCGCGCTGGCACCCGTCTTTTCCTTGAGTGTCACGAGCTTGGCCTTGGCGTCGGTGATCGCGCCTTCGATCAGATCAACCGGTACGTCGATGGCCAGATAGCCGGGGATGTCCTCGATGATGGTCAACAGCACGATTTCACCACCCGCATCGAGCAGCGACTTGGCCTTGGTCAGGATCTTCTCACCAATTGCAGTGGCAGCTGGATCAACCGGGACGATGATCTTCTTGTACATCTTGCTCTCCTTTGTCACCCGCCGGGTGTTTCCTCTTCATGGCGGCAGAATGCGTCCGGCGATGCTACCTCGCATTGATCAGGATCAACTTTGAGGCGTGATGTCGTCAACTTTCATTGAACGATCTTTCGAGAAAATTCCGTCTTATGTGAACAAAGGTTTTGCGCCATTTCTGGTCGGAGCCCAGCCGAAGGCAGCAGGAGAACCACGATGACAACCGCCCAAGACGAAACCGCCTCCTTTGCCCTCAGCCGCCCGGTGCATGTCGGCCGAGCGCATCTGGTCGTCCGCGATCTCGACACGATGGCGGGCTTCTACGAGCGAGCGCTGGGGCTGAAGCGGCTTGAGACCAGCGCAAGCGGCGTCGAACTCGGCGCTGGCAACCGTGTCCTGCTGACACTCACGACAAACAATTCCGCGGCTCCCGCACCGCGGAACGCCGCCGGGCTTTTTCACAACGCCTTCCTGATGCCGGATCGCGCCGAGCTTGCCCATTGGCTGGCCCATGCGGCCCATCTCGGCCTGCAGTTCGACGGCGCAAGCGATCATCTGGTGAGCGAAGCCATCTATCTGTCCGACCCCGAAGGCAATGGCATCGAGGTGTATCGCGACCGCAAGCCTCAGGAATGGACCTACCATCCCGATGGCACGGTCGAAATGGACACCCGGCGTCTCGATCTCCAGGCCCTCTATGACAGCGCGGCAAAGACGCCTTGGGCTGGCATGTCGCCGGACGCAGCGCTTGGCCACATCCACCTTCAGGTCGGCAATGTGCCGGAAGCCGACCGCTTCTATGAAGGCGTGCTCGGCCTGAAGAAGATGGCGAGCTATCCGGGCGCAAGCTTCTACGCCTCCGGCAGCTACCATCATCACGTGGCCGCGAATGTCTGGAACAGCAGAAATGCTCCGGCGCGCACTGCGGCCATGACCGGACTGCAGGACTACGAACTCGCCTTCACCGATCAGGCGGCTCTTGATCGCGTGCTGGCCACGCTGGAGGGTCTGGAGATCAAGGTCGACCGGACTGTCCGGGGCTTCAGCCTCGCCGATCCCTGGGGCATCGGCCTGACGCTCGTCGCGCCGCAGGCCTGAGGCGAAGCCGAGATGCTGGACTCCCCGTTCCCCTGTGGAACGGAAATTGTTCCCGTACGTTGAAAGATGTCGCACGGGGATCAAGGCCATGTCAGCAGCGAAAGTCCAAACATCTGTGGCATCGGAGTTGCTCCGGTGAACATGCAAGTCAGCCACCGCCATAGCGCCTCCCGCAAGGTGCGCTTCAAGAAGACCGGTCTCGACTATGTCGTGTCATGGTCGGTGATCGGTCTTTTCGTGATTTTCGCGCTGATTGCGCTGCACCTGGCCTCCTTCATCCTGATCCCATTGACCATGGCGATCGTGGTCGGGCTTATCCTGGGTATCGCCGCGGATCGTCTCGGCAAGCTCGGCATGCCCCCGACGGTGACAGCCATTGTCCTTTCGAGCCTCTTCCTCGTCCTGCTTCTCCTGCTGATCAGCATCATCTGGACTCCGGTCAACATGCTGATTGAAAGCGGTCCCGACATGGTCAACCGGGCAATCAAATATCTCGAAGGCATTGCGTGGATGGAACGCCCGCTGGCAATCCTTTCGCGTGGCCCCGATTCCATGGAGGCGATGATGCAGAATTCCGGTACCATTCTCTCGACCATCGCGTCCGGTGTTACGCCGGCCCTGCTCCAGCTTTTCATCTTCATCGCCGGCTTGCTGCTTTTCCTGTCCTGCCGACTGGCATTGCGTCGGGAACTGATCCGCGCCTTTTCCGACCGCGCCCGTCGGCTGAAGGCTATCCGCCTGTTCAACGAGGTGGAGGAAGCGCTGGGCTACTATTTCGCCACGGCGGTCATCGTCTATGGCCTCTTCGGCGTTGTCGCGGCTCTGGTTGCCTGGATCGGCGGTCTTGGGACACCATTGCTCTGGGGTGTTGCGACATTTCTCCTGAGCTTCATCCCGTTTCTCGGTATTGCCATGGTGACCCTTTCGATGGCCATTGGCGGCCTGCTGGCCCATGAAAGCCTGCTGTTCGGGCTGATGCCCGCCTTCGTCTTTTTCATGCTCAACGGGCTGCTGGAAAACCTGCTGATCCCAGCCGTGATGGGCAAGCGGCTGCAGATGAATGCCTTCATGCTGTTCGGCGCCATTGTTTTCTGGACCTGGCTCTGGGGTGCCGTCGGCGCCATGCTCGCCGTGCCGCTGACACTGATCTGCCTGACGCTTTACGCGGGGATCATGCCGCAGACCCGGATACAGCCCAATCTGCCCGACTGAGCGGCTGTCATCCATCCGTCATCGCCTGGCCCTATGCACCGCCCAGATTGGAAGCGGTGAATTCATGACTCAGACTCGCCCACGCTTGCGGCTCGGCATCATTGCCGATCCCCAATACGCAGATCTCGAACCGGACCTGACGATGGACCGGCATTTTTGTCGCTCCCGCGACAAGCTCCACCAGGCAGTGGAGCACTTCAACGGCCAGCCTCTCGATGCAGTCGTGGTGCTGGGTGATCTGATTGATCGGGGATGGGAAAACTTCGCCGCTGCACTCGATATCCTCGGCACCCTCCACGCGCCGCGCATCCTGCTGCCGGGCAATCACGACTTCCTGGTCGAGCCAGACCGTTTGACGCAGGTCCACAAATTGCTCTCGATGCCGTCGCCCTATCACGAACTGGTTTTCGACGGCCTGCGCCTCCTCGTCACCGACGGCACCGAGATCTCGCTATTCTCCACGGCGCCGGAAGACCCAAGGCGGCAGGAAGCCGAGATGCGACTGCAGGCACTGAAAGCGAGCGGGGCGCAAAACGCTTATGAGTGGAACGCCGGCATTTCCGCCGCCCAGGCAGCCTGGATCACCGAGCGTCTGTCCGCAGCCGAATCCGCCGGTGAGCAGGTGATCCTTCTCGGTCATTATCCGATCTATCCTTCCTCCGATCACATGTTGTGGGGTGCAGAAGAACTGGCGACCTCAGTCGTCTCGTCGTCTTCAGCCATAGCCTATCTTTGCGGCCATCATCATGCGGGTGGACACGCCGAACGGGATGGTGTGCATTTCGTCAACTTCTGCGGCATGGTCGATACGGAGCATGACAATGCCTTCGCGGTCCTCACGCTGTTCGAGGATCGGATCGAGATCGCCGGACATGGTCGCGAACCCGATCGGTGGCTTGATCTATCGCCGCAAAAGCAGCGAACGGCCGGCTTCCCTGACAATTCGCTGACAGATGCCTGACGTGAATTCGTCATAGATATCCGAAAGTTGATTGGGGTAGGACTTATCACTCCTTTGTGACTTCAATCGTCTGTCTCAAGCCTGCAAACATGCATTGCCCGCAACTGATCGCCGGTGCGCCCGGCCGAACTCTGGAGAAAAGCTGATGAAGTTGAAAGTCGTTCTGTCCGCTGCGGCGGCGATCTGTCTTGGCGTGTCCGCAGCCATCGCTGCGGGCGAACCGCAGGTGGTCCGTCAGGAGGAGATGAAGAAGGTCGGTGGTGCCATGGGCACGCTCGGCGGCATTGCCAAGGGTGAAAAACCCTATGACGCGGAAGCCGTAAAGGCCGCACTCACCACGCTGGTTGAAGTCAGCAAGACCTTCCCGGATCACTTCCCTGCCGGCAGCGAAACAGGCATGGACAGCGAGGCCGCACCGGCGATCTGGCAGAACATGGACGACTTCAAGGCAAAGTCCGCCAAACTTACCGCCGCTGCCGAAGCGCAACTCGCAGCCCTTCCGGCCGACCAGGCTGGCGTCGGCGCAGCCATGCAGGCCATTGGCAGCACCTGTGGTGACTGTCACCAGACCTACCGCCTGAAGAATTAAGGCTTCCCGGCGGGCGCAGATCGGCTGATCCGCCGCGCCCGCCACTCCGTTTCCTCAAGTTGGAAACAGAATATCAACGGAGGCCGGAAATGGCATCGACTTGGGTCAAGGGGCTGGGTGGCCTCGTCGCGCTCGGAGCAGCCGGTTTCGGCGCCTTCCTGTTCATCACCGCACCGACCCGCCAGGACCCTTCGGTTTGGGCCAATCTCGGCGAACCCGATTTGACCCATGGCCGGGAAGTCTTCTTCGCCGGAGGCTGTGCCAGCTGCCATGCGCCGGCAGGTGCCACGGGCGATGCGCGTCTAGTCCTGTCCGGTGGAGCACCGCTCAAGAGCGATTTCGGTACGTTCCACGCTCCCAACATTTCATCCCATCCCGAAGCGGGTATCGGTGCCTGGACGCTGGCCGAGTTCGGCGATGCCATGACCCGCGGCGTCGGACGTGAGGGCGAACATCTTTACCCGTCCTTCCCCTATGGCTCCTATGCGCGGATGACGCCTAAAGACATCAACGATCTCTATGGCTTCATGAAGACCCTGCCGGCCAGCGACGCCGTGGCTCCGTCGCATGAGCTCGGTTTCCCCTTCAGTCAGCGGGTGCTGCTCGGCGGCTGGAAATTTCTGTTCGTCAACGACGCGCCGAGGGTCGAGCTCGCAGATGCCTCCGACATGGTCAAGCGCGGGCAGTATCTCGTCGAGGGTCCCGGTCACTGCGGCGAATGCCATACGCCTCGCAACGCCTTTGGCGGCTTCCTTGCCGGCCAGTGGCTTGCCGGCGGACCCAATCCGGAAGGCGAGGGGACAATCCCCAACATCACGCCGGGCTCCAAGAGCATGGGCTCCTGGAGCGAAGGCGACATCGTCACCTATCTCGCAACTGGTTTCACGCCAGATTACGACAGCGTCGGTGGCTCCATGGTCGAGGTGCAGAAGAACATGGCGGAACTGACAGCCGCCGATCGTGAGGCGATCGCCGCCTATCTCAAGGCCATCCCCGCCGTTCAGTAACACCGCACTGGCCTGTTCAGCATCGCGCAAGCCTTGCCTGTCATCTTCCCATCGTCGAAATGACTTCGGAGGGGACATGAGCATCGAACGCCGGCGAATGGAGAATGCGCTCCGGTCCTTGCTCGACAACTATCCCGATCCGGCCCTGCATCGCTGGGTGGACGAAACGGTCCGTGCTTTCGAAAAGCGCCTCTCTGCCATTGTCGATCCGCGGGAACGCGACCACGCCCAGCAGGCGGCACTCATTTTGATCAAGACGACCCTGCAGAAATGGTCGGAAAATCCGCCTGTCAGGCACTGACGCTTTCAGATTTCCATCCTATCGCCGGTGCTCGGCGGCGAAGATCGCGAGTTCTTCCTCGGCTTCGGGCCCGTAGAGATCAAGCGCCTTGAGCACTTCGATCGTAAAGGTATCCGGCGCGGAGCCGGCTGCGGTAACGATCTTTGTATCGCGAATGGCCTGGGGCTGGTCCACGTAATGGGCCTCCCCGCGATAGCCGGGATACTTCATGTGCGAGGCGAGCGAGTTTCCGGTATGCGCCACGCCATCCAGCACGCCTGTCGCAGCGAGAGCGCTCGCCGCCGCGCAGATCCCGCCAAGCACCTTGCCTCCGTCGCGAAACGCCGTCGCCAGCGCGGTGAAGTCGAACGCCACGCCTTTTTCCCAGGCATAGCCGCCGGGAATGATCAGTGCGTCGAACCGCTCCGCATCAATCGCGTCGAAGCCGATGTCGGGCGTCACCTTCAGGCCGCCCATGGATGTTACCGGTTTGCCATACGGGCTCGCCGTCACAACCTCGCAGTCCAGCCAATAGCGGGTGGCCGCCATCAGGAGGGCTGGCTCCCAGTCGGCATAGTCGTTCTGAAGCGCAATCGCGATACGGGTCATCCGATGTCTCCTCGTGCTTGAAGGCTGGGATCAGCTCAGCGTCTGCAGGTAGCGCATGCCGGTGACCGGTCGGGGAACGAAGTCCATGTTCTCGTAGAAGCGATGGGCGGCGAAATTGCCGGTGGCAGCCGAAACCGAGAGGAAGTCGCAGCCCGATGCACGCGCGATCTGTTTGGCGCGGTCGACGAGATGCTGGCCGATGCCGTTGCCGCGCTGGCCGTCACGGACGAAGAGGTGATGCAATTCCATGCCACGCTTGCCTTCTTGCGCCTTGTAGAGCGGCACCAGGATGGCGTAGCCGATCAGGCCGTCTTCACCACTGTCGGCAACAAGGGCCTGAATCCATGGCATGGGGCCGAAAAGATCCCGCTCCAGCGCTTCCGGCGTCATGGCCGAGGCGTCACCGAGATGCATCGAGAGAGCTGCAATCATCTCGTTGAGCTGCGGCAGGTCGCGCGGCTTGGCATGGCGGATCGCCACGATCGGCGGGCGGGGCAGGGTGAGATCTGTATCTTCGGTCATGTCACTTTCCCTTGGTCTCGTTTCGTGCCGTCAGGGGGAAAGTCGTCCGGAAAACAACAAGGCCGCCTGACGGCGGCCTGTTGACAATGTGATCTTGTCGGGCCGCCGGTTACCGGTAGGCCCAAAAATACGTGCAGGCGATGTTTGCGCGAATGTCGATCATGGCGGCTGTGATGCGCCAGATTGGATCGATTGTCAACGGCGATCTTTTCGGACAGCCGCTGATGGAGTAATGTCCATCACCGGCCGTGAGGTGATGGATGGCGAAGGCGACGTTGATCCGGAGGATGCGCAGCTTTGTGTGCGACGGTGTGTTCGTCGAGATACTGATATGGCATGTTCCGGTTGCCGTGCGGGGTAGCCTTCATGAGTTCAAATATAGCCTCGCCCTCGTTTCAGAAGGCGTATGTGTGCTGCGTTATGACAATGAGGCCGGGAAGGGCGATCACCGGCATGTCGGAGCCATTGAAGCTCCTTACGCGTTCATTGGCATCGACCAGTTGACCGCGGATTTTCTTGCAGACGTGAAAGGATGGCTGGATGACAACGCTCAAGGTTAAGATCGAAAGTCTGGAGCAGACGATGGAGGCGCTCGCCGATGCCATGAAGGCTGCTACCGGTCAGGCGGCTCCCCGCGGCGAGTTCAGCCTGAGTTTCCCCTCTTGGGAAGCGATGCATGGGATTTTGACCCCCAAGAGGCTTGAGATCGTTAAGTTGATGACAGGACAGGGGCCGTTGACCATGCGGGAGGTTGCGCGGCGTGCCGGTCGCGACTTCAAGGCGGTTCATGCCGATCTTGACACCCTCTTGAAGAGCGGTGTTATCGATAGGGTAGATGACGGCGTGGTTTTTCCCTACGACAGGATACACTTCGAGTTCGAAATCGAGTCGGCGGCCTAAGCGCCGGCTCACCGCTCGACCTTAACCCCCGTCTTCGTCGTCAGCCGCTTCTCGAACCCCACCTTGGTCAGCAGCAGATCCTTGTCTGCGTAATGGACCACATCGTCAGGCGATCGCGTGCCCACCACCAGATAGGTCGCCGGCTCGTCCGAGCGGTTCTCCAGCCGATGGCCGACCGCGACACCCGCCTTGAAGGTGGCTGCAGCGCCAGGCCGCATCTCGGTCAGGGCATCACCCTCGTTCAGCATCACCCTTCCCGAGAGCACATATACGAACTCGTCCTCCTGCTCATGCCAGTGTTTGTGCGAGGAAAAGGAGCCCGGCGGCAGCGTTTCGAGAAAGGCGCCGAATTGCGTCAGTCCACCGGCATCGGACAGCAGCCGAGCGGAATAGGGTCCGAGTTCGTCATTCAATCCTTCGCCCTTGCCCTCTTCGAGTGGCGCATCTTGCGGACGGATGACAGGCATGGTGCGCTCCTCAATGCTCGTGTTCGCAAAGACCGTGATCGGAGAGCGCCCGGATCACATAACAATCGCCCACCGTATGACAATCGGCATGCGAGACGATGCGGGCGAGTTCCGCCTCCAGCTTTTTCAGCCGTACGATCTTCTCGCGCACCTCCTCCAGCTGTTCCCGGGCAATCTGGTCGGCCCTCTCACAGGGTTCTTCCGGGTGGCGGCTGAGCGTCAGGAGCTCCCGGATCGCCTCGATCGGAAAGCCGAGATCCCGCGCATGGCGGATGAAGGTCAGCCGCTCGAGATCGGTCTTCTCGTAGCGGCGCTGGTTGCCCTCGGTGCGGTCAGGTGCCGAGATCAGCCCCATCTGCTCGTAGTAGCGGATGGTCGGCACCTTCACCCCGGCGCGCCGCGACAGATCTCCGATCGAAAACATGGAAAAAAAACCTCTTGAACCTCTAGTTACTAGAGATCCTAAGGTCGATGCGTGACCACATCAAGACCTGAAGGAAATGAGAAATGAGTGCAGCCTGCGGCCATGACCATGCCCCTTTCGACGGCATGTCCGAAACCTACAAACGCCGGCTCTGGATGGTGATTGCCATCAATGCCGCCATGTTCGCCGTCGAGATGACCGCCGGACAGATGGCCCGTTCCCAGGCGCTGCAGGCCGATGCCCTGGATTTCTTCGCCGATGCCGTGACCTATGGCATTTCGCTCGCCGTGATCGGAGCATCGCTCAAAACCCGCAGCTTGGCGGCCGCTGCCAAGGGGGGAAGCCTCTTCCTGATGGGGCTCTGGGTTTTTGGCTCTACCATTTGGCGGGTCTTTCAGGGTGGGGTACCCGAGGCGCCTGTTATGGGGTCCGTTGGCTTCCTCGCGCTCGCCGCCAATATCGCCAGCGTTCTGCTTCTGATGTCCTACAAGGATGGCGATGCCAATGTCCGCTCGGTCTGGCTCTGCTCGCGTAATGATGCGATCGGCAATGTCATCGTCATGATCGCGGCACTGGGCGTCTGGGGGACGGCCACCGCCTGGCCCGACCTGATCGTCGCCGGCATCATGGCGGGCCTTTTTCTGAATTCTTCCTTCCAGATCCTCAGCCAGAGTTACAGCGAGTGGAGGGCGGGCGAGGCGATCACCTTGTCATCGTCCTGCTGTGGGGCGGAAAAGGCTTCCTGCGAAGCGGGGCATGACCATGGTCACGCTCAGCACGGACACGGTGCTGATCACGCGCATCGACACTCCTGAAGGATTCCAGATGCAAGAAGGCCGGCCAGGCTTCATGCCGGCCGGCCTTCTTGACCGCATCGTCGGATCAGAATTCCTGATAGGGCGAAGGAGGGATTTCGTATTCGCGATAGGCCGCTTCCACCATCTGAACCCGCGAATCCGCAGGCTGGCGATCCCGGTTCTGGCTGTTGCCGATATCAACGATCGCCTTGCGCGAGCCTTCGACGGTCCACAGAGCCGAGGCCAGCTGGTTGGAGAGAAGCGTGCTCGAAAACGTGCTGGCACCGCTGGCGCGGGGCGTATTGGTGTTTGCCGTTTCGGGTGCAGCATCCTCCGTGCCGACCGTGTTCGGCACGTGCCGGCTTTGATACGAGTAGCTGCTCAGGCCGCTTTCAATCCTCATGGCGGACACCCCGGTTGAAGAATTAACCTTTTGTTAACCATTCAACCTTGCGCGAAGCTTGCGTGCTGCGGCGCATTATGACGATTGGGCCTTGCGAAACGAAACGTCTGAAAGTAGGCGCGACGAATCGCGAATTTTAGCGAAGACAATTTCAGGCATTGCCGAAGCAATGCCCAAAACACACCCATCAATGCTTGCGGAATGTGACTGGGGTCACCGCCTCACATCTTACCCGCCACCTTGATCGCATAGGCATATTCGAACGCGATCTCTTCCAGCCGCTGGAAACGTCCCGACTTGCCGCCATGGCCGGCGGCCATGTTGGTTTTGAGCAGGAAGGGACCGGCCTCCGGCGCGGTGGCGCGTAGCCGCGCGATCCACTTGGTCGGCTCCCAATAGGTCACGCGCGGATCGGTCAGGCCCGAAAGCGCGATGATCGGCGGGTAAGGCTTTTTCTCGACATTGTCGTAGGGGCTATAGGCAGCGATCCAGCGATATTCCTCTTCCGACTCGATCGGATTGCCCCATTCGGGCCATTCCGGCGGGGTGAGCGGCAGGGTGTCGTCGAGCATGGTGTTCAGCACATCGACAAAGGGCACGGCGGCGATGATGCCGGCGAATTTTTCCGGCGCCATGTTGGCGACCGCCCCCATCAGCATGCCGCCAGCAGACCCGCCTTCGGCGATGATCCGGTCGTAAGCGGTGAAGCCTTGCTTCACCAGGTGGTCGGCGGCCGAGATGAAGTCCTTGAAGGTGTTGACCTTCTTTTCCATCTTGCCGTCTTCATACCAGGAGAAGCCCTTGTCCTTGCCGCCGCGGATATGGGCAATCGCATAGACGAAGCCGCGATCGGCGAGCGACAGGCAATTGGTGTTGAAGCCGGCGGGAATGGTGATGCCATAGGCGCCGTAGCCATAGAGCAGGCAGGGCGCCGAACCGTCGAGCTTCGTATCCTTGCGATAGAGCAGGGTGACCGGCACCTTCTCGCCGTCATGCGCCTCGGCAAACACCCGGCGGGTAACGTAGTCCCCGGGGTTGTGGCCCGACGGCACTTCCTGGGTCTTCAGAAGCGTACGCTCGCGCGTCGCCATGTTGTAGTCGAACAACTGCGAGGGCGTCGTCATCGACGAATAGGAGAAGCGGATGACATCGGTGTCGTATTCCGCAGCCCCCTGCAGCCCCAGCGAATAGGCTTCCTCGGCAAAGGCGATCGAATGCTCTTCGCCCGACTTGCGGTCACGGATCATGATCACCGGCAGGCCCTCGCGACGCTCCAGCCAGACGAGATGGCGAGCGAAGGCCATGTGGTTGAGGATCAGCCGGCCCGGCTCGTGCGGCACCACCTCTTTCCAGTTCTCCTTACCAGGAGCCGTCACCGGTGCCTCGACAATCTTGAAGTCTTTCGCGCCGTCCGCATTGGTCAGGATGTAGAAGACGTCGCCGCCCTCCGTCATCGAATACTCGACCCCTTCCTCGCGTTCGGCGACGAGCACAGGCTCCGCCATCAGGTCCTTGGTCGAGAGCAGGCGATATTCCGAGGTCTCGTGGTCGTGGATGTCGATGAAGATGAAATCGTCGAGCAGCGAGCCGCCGACGCCCATGAAGAAGCCGGGGTCCTTCTCCTCGTAGACGAGCCGGTCGGAGGCCTGCGGCTGGCCGACGATATGGTGGAAGACCTTGGACGGACGGTGGTTCTCGTCCTGCAGCGTATAGAAGAAGCTCTTGCCGTCGGGCGCCCAGACCCCGCCACCGGCGGTATTTTCCAGGATGTCATCGAGATCCTGCTTGGTGGCGAGATCGCGGATCCGCAGCGTGTAGTATTCCGAGCCCTTGTCGTCGTAACCCCAGATGCCGAAGGCGTGGTCAGTCGTGTGGTCGATGCCGGACAGGCGGAAATAGTCCTTGCCCGTTGCCTCCTTGTCGCCGTCGAGCAGCAGGTCGCGGATCGCCTCGTCCTTCGGATTGCCGTCGCGCGGAATGCGGAAATAGCGCGGCTGCTCGCCGCCGGTAACGAAGGCAGACCCGTAAGCAAACGGACCGTCCTTCATCGGGATCGACGAATCGTCTTCCTTGATACGGCCCTTCATCTCGGCAAAGAGCTGGCCCTGCAGTTCTTTCGTGTCGGCCATCGCCGCTTCCATATAGGCGTTTTCTGCCTCCAGATAGGAGCGGATTTCCGGATCGAGGATGGAGGTATCCTTGAACATCGCCTGCCAGTTGTCGGCGCGCAGCCAGGCATAATCATCCGTGCGGGTGATCCCGTGGCGGGTATCCGTGACGCGCTTCTTGGCGGCAGCGGGCGGGGAGGGCAGGTTCTTGAAGACGGACAAGGGATTTCCTTCCGGGAAATGGAACAGCGGTCTGACCGAGAGATAGAGACAGGGTGCTGCGCGATCAAGCGCCGCCGGCCGGAGATCAGCCGTCGGTACCAGCGGTCGACTTTGCCCAGTCCATGTAAAGCTCCAGCGCCTTGCGCGTTACCGGACCTTCCTGGAACTGCGCGTCATCGAGCCGCGTCACCGGGACCACCTTGGAATAATTGCCGGTCTGGAAGATCTCGTCGGCATTCATGAAGTCTTCGACTGATAGCGTCGCCTCGCGCACCTCGAAGCCCGCCTCGCGCAGCAGCCCCATGACGCGGGCCCGCGTGATCCCGGCAAGGAAGGTGCGGTTGGCAGCCGGTGTGTAGACGATCCCGTCCTTGACCATGAAGACGTTGGAGGAGGCGGTCTCCACCACATTGCCGTTCATGTCGCGCACCAGGGCATTGTCGAAGCCGCGCTTGCGCGCATCGATGATCATGCGGCCGGAGTTCGGGTAAAGGCTACCGGTTTTGGCATCCGTCATCGCACATTCCGGCGTCGGGCGGCGGAAGGGAGAGAGCGTCAGCGACGAGGGCTTGGCGGTGTGCATCGGCGCCTCGAACAGGCAAAGCGCAAACCGGGTCGATTCCGGATCGGCCGCGACGACCGAGCCCATCTGGCCATGTTCGGCCCAATACATCGGCTTGATGTAGATCGCCGTCTTGCCGTCGAACTTGGCGATTCCCTCCCAGGCGAGGCGTTCGATTTCTTCGGCCGCGATGACCGCCTTCATGCCCATGTTCTCGGCCGAGCGATTGACGCGCTGGCAATGCAGGTCGAGATCCGGCGCTATGCCGTCGAACCAGCGGGCGCCGTCAAACACCGTCGAGCCCAGCCACATCGCATGCGACACCGGTCCGATTAGCGGCGGATTGCCGGAAAACCACTCGCCGTCGACATAGGTGAAGGTGGGGGTGCGGGCGGATGTATCGACAGCCATGGCGGGTCTCCTGTTCTCGTTGCACCGCAGGAAAGTCGCCGACGAGGGCAAGGTCAAGGCGAAACACGCGCCCGAAACACAAATCTGCTCCCGATAGCCGACGTGTCGCCAGGATTGTCTGATTTCGCCGTGATTCCAGAAGCTTGACTGATGGATCGATCAGCGTCGCTGATGGGCCGCGATGCGGGGCGACGGCAATGGTGACGTGGTTAAAGGTCCCGTAACCGATTCCTGAAATATTGAGCGAAGATGAAGTCACGGCCTTCGGGTCTTTCGTTCTGCGTTTTCTTGGGGGTCTTCATGAACGGGCTGCGTATTGCTGCTGTTATTGCCGCATCGTCGGCGCTTTGGTCTTCGCCAGCGCTTGCCGACGGCTTCTTTTCCGGCAACTGGTACATCACACTGGGCGGCTCGGGGATTTCGGCACCCACCTTCGAAGGGTCCAAGGACCGCAAGCTGTTCTTCCAGCCGATCATCTCCGTTGGTCGTGGGGGCGCGCCGCGCTTCTCCTCCCGCAATGACAATCCGTCCGTCGCGATCTACGACACCGACGTGCTCCGCGCCGGCGTCGTCGGCAAGTTCGTGCGTCCACGGGATGCCGGGACGGATGATGCGCTGCGCGGTCTGTCCGAGGTGAAGTGGGGGGCAGAGCTCGGCGGCTTCGCCGATGTCTATGTCACCGACTGGATGCGCGCCCGAGGTGAAGTCCGTCAGGGCATCCGCGCCCATGACGGCCTCGTTGCCGATGTCGCGGTCGATGCCTTTGCCGACATCGCCCCTGACCTCAGGGTCTCGGCCGGTCCCCGGATGACCTTTGCCACCAGCGGCTATACCACGACCTATTACGGCGTCGACGCAGCCGAATCCGCCGCATCGGGCCTCAGCCAGTATAGTCCGGACGGCGGCGTCACCTCCTATGGTGCAGGCGGTGCGATCACCTGGAACGCCACCGAAAAGATCACCATGAGCGCCTTCACCGAATACAAGCGGCTGGCGGGTCCCGCAGCCGATTCAAGCCTGGTCCGCCAGAAAGGCAGCGAAAACCAGCTGCTGGTCGGTGTCTCCGCGAGCTACAGGTTCGGCGTCAGCTTCGACTGACGAAAAGGCCGCAGCCGATTTTAACGGGCGAACGACGGCGGGCGGTTTTCTTGCAACCGCCCATGCTCTATCAGTTTGCCCATGAGCACCACCGAGCCGAACATCGATCGCGTCATTGACGCGCCCTCCGACAACTTCGTCTATCGCATCCTGCCGCGATGGCTTTGGCCCCATGCCCAGCTTGCCCGCTGGGACCGGCCCATCGGTTGGCAACTCTTGATGTGGCCTTGCTTCTGGTCTTCGGCGCTCGGGGCCAATGCGCTGGCCGCAGAAGACCGTCTGAGCGTTGGCCTGTTCGTCTTCCACCTCGTGCTTTTCTTCATCGGCTCGGTCGCTATGCGCGGCGCCGGCTGCACCTACAATGATCTCGTCGACCACGACATCGACAATCAGGTCGCCCGAACCCGCTCGCGACCCCTGCCGTCAGGTCGCATCAGCCGCCGCGACGCCAAGATCTTCATGGTCATCCAGTCGCTGGTCGGGCTTGCTGTCCTTCTCTGCTTCAACACCTTCTCGATCGTGCTCGGCATCCTCTCGCTCGCGGTTGTCGCGATCTATCCCTTTGCCAAACGCTTCACCGACTGGCCGCAATTCTTCCTGGGCCTCGCATTTTCCTGGGGCGGCCTGATGGGCTGGGCAGGACTGCATGGCAATCTTTCGCTCGCAGCGGTCCTGCTCTACATCGGCGCTGTCGCATGGACGATCGGCTATGACACGATCTATGCCCATCAGGACCGCGAGGACGATGCTCTTGTCGGCGTCCGCTCTACCGCCCGCCTTTTCGGTCAGGACACCAAGATCTGGCTGACGGGACTGTACGGACTGACGCTCGTCCTCCTGCTGTCGGCCTTCCTTGCAGGCGGTGCCGCCTTCCCGGCCGTGATCGGTCTGTTGATGGCAGCCGGCCTCTTCGCCTGGCAGATAAAGGTTCTCGATATCGATGACGGCGCCCAATGCCTGAAGTTGTTCAAGTCGAACAATCGTGTCGGCCTGATCATCTTCCTGGGCCTGGTCGCTGCTATTCCCTTCGCCTGAACTTCGCTTAGGTCAACCTAAACCGGGCGCCGATTTCGTTTCATTTCGAGACGTTGCCGGCCGATATCCCCCAAAAACAAAAGGCCCGGAAGTCGACTTCCGGGCCTTCTGCATGTTCAGTCCTGGGACGAAATCAGTTGCGTGCGATGATTTCCTTTCCGGAAATCTTCATGGTTACACCGAGCTTGCCTGTCGTGCGGCGCACGAGGAAACGGGGGCGACGCTCGGCGAAATAGGAGTGGCGGCGACGCGGCTGCGTCTCGCGGGTACGGACCTCGCCGAGATGCTCCTCGAGCGGGCGGGCAACGCCGTCGGCTTCGACCATCAGCATCGGAATGCGGAAGGCATCGGCCCAGCCGCGCCAGTCGGCGGCGATGTCGCAAAGATCATGTGCGACGAGCAGCGGAATGCACAGATCCGGATCTTCGTGATGCAGTTCAAGCGTAACGGTAACCTCGCCGTCGCCATGATCGATGGCACGGGCGGCAACACCCTTGAAGGCGCGGGTCGGAAGCGCGAAGGAAAGCGGCAGGCCGCTGCCGGGAAGGATCTTGCGCAGAACGGCGCCGCGCTCGTCAATCGTGATTGTGACGTCGCCCAGAGCGCCGCGCAAAGCATACGTAACCTGCTGGGGGAACCGCGAGGGATCCAGACGCAGAGTGGCGCCGGCCCAGGCTGGCTTCAAAACCGTGTTCGTCATCTTCATGCTACCCTTGTTTTACCCGAGAGCGCGTCATGTGCTCGTCTGTTTGGGACTTTTCGTCCTCTGTGAGGGCAACATAGGCAGCGGCCTGTTGGAGACAGCTTAAAAGATGCGGTAAAGAAAACCTTGCGCGGTCAAATGGTTAGTTTTGTCGTACCGGTCACGGTTTCGAAAAAGTGAAAACCGTGATGCTTCTGTTCCGGCCTGATACGTGAAGCGCTTCAAGAGGGGCCCTGAGCAGTCCGGGGCTGCGTTTAGACCTTCGGCTTCTTCACGATTTCATAAAGCTTAAGGCAAGGATTGTGCATCATAGTGTGATTCGCGCGCGATCCGTTTTTCAGGAATTTCTCATGGTCTCGACCTATTTGAGCTACAATCTTGTCAATCGTGACATCAAGGCCAGCCTCAATCGCGCGGCCTCGGATCCCATCGTCACGCGCCAGACGGCCTATTTCAAAGAGAACATCGGCAAGGTCAAAACGGTCGACGAGTTTCTCAACAACTACCAGCTCTATTCATACGCCATGAAGGCGCATGGTCTGGAAGAGTTCACCTATGCGAAGGCCTTCATGAAGAAGGTGCTGGAGAGCGATCTTTCGGACGAAAAGAGCTTTGCCAACCGGTTGAGTGACGAGCGCTATCGCAAATTCGCCGCCTCGTTCCAGTTTACGGCCGGGAAGGCCGACCTGCAAACCGATGCGCAGCAGGACAAACTGCTGAAACAATATGCAACCTCGCTCGCGGGAAAGAACGAATCCCTTCAGACGGAAGCGTTCTACTACGAGGCGGTCATCGACAAGGTGACCAATGTCAATGATCTGGTGAACAACAGCCGCCTGATGAGTTTCCTGTCCGACGCCTACGGCATCGATGGCAACCGTTACACCAAGGATCATCTCACGAAGGTCTTGACCAGCGACACCGCGGATCCGAACAGCTATGTCAATCAACTTGTGGCCAATGGCTCTGCCGGTGCCGCGAGTTTCCTGAAGCTTGCTCAAGCCTTCGACTTCAATGCAGATGGGACGCTGTCCGGTGCCACCGCCCAGACGGCCGCGCAGAAGGAGGCGACGGTCTCGCTGTATGTCGAGGAAGAGCAGACCTACGCCACCGATTTTTATCGCCAGCGCGAGCGCGCCTATTACGAGTCCAAGATCGGGTCGATCACCAGCGTCGACCAGCTGACCAGTGACGAGCGGCTGTTCAAATATGTGAAGACCGCTTACCAGCTGGGCTTCATGGCCGCGAGCACCTTCAAGCAGATCGTCACCAGCGATACCTCCGATCCGTCCAGCTATGCTGCCACAAATGGTGGCAACGCATGGGTAGCGCTTGCTGGCCAGTTCAACTTCGCCAGTGACGGCTCCGTTAAGTCCGGCATGACCGCGCAGGGATCCACCCAGCTCGCCTCCACGAATTCCGGCTTTGCGACCTACTATGACGATGCGGACCAGGAGCAGAAGACCAATCTGATCAATCTCTTCAAGACGCGGATGAACGAGGTCAAGAAAGTCGATGACCTCCTGTCCGACGTCACGACGCGGCTCGTGCTCCAGCGTACTTTTGGCTTTGAGGCAAACGAATTCTCGGACCGTGACTTGAAGCGCGCTCTGACCAGCGATTTCACCGATCCCAACAGCTTTGCAAACAAGTCGAAGGACAGCCGTCTGATCGAAATGTCGAAGCTCTTCAACTTCGACAGCAAAGGCAATGCCGCCGTGCCGCTTGCCCCGCACAACACGCTGACGGCGACGATGATCGCCAAGCAGTTCGTCATCAACGAGGTTCGCTTCCTTGGTGCCAACGAGAAGAAGGCCGCCCAGGAAGCCGCCACCAAGAAGGCGGAGGTCTATCAGCAGCGCATCCAGTCGATCACCACGGTCAAGGAACTCCTGGCCGACCGCAAGGTTCTCGACGTCGTCATCAGCGCCTATGGCCTTGATCCGAAGACCGTGAATGACGATTTCCTCAAGAAGGCCTTCGCATCGGATCTCTCCGACCGCAAGAGCTTCGTCAATCAGCAGGCCGACAGTCGTTGGGCCGAGCTTGTCGCTTCCTTCAATTTCGATGCCAAGGGAAACCTGACCCGCCAGACTATGGGCACGATCCAGCAGCGCGGCGAAACCATTGAAACCGTCAACAAATACCTCCGCCAGACGCTCGAAGAGTCAGAAGGCGCGAGCAACCAGGCCGTCCGCCTGGCGCTCTACTTCCAGCGCACGGCACCCACCATCACCGATGCCTTCGGCATGATCGCCGACGATGCTCTGATGGCCGTCTTCCGAACGACCTTCGGCTTCACTGACGATTTCTCCAAGATGAATGTCGACCAGCAGGCGCGCATCATTAAGGAAAAACTCAATCTTGCCGATTTGCGCGATCCAAAGAAATTGGAGCGCCTCCTGCAGCGTTACACCGCCATGTACGACACACAGAACAGTGTTGCCAGTTCCCCGGCGTCCACCATTCTGAGCGGTGGTCGCGGCGGCATCTCCGCCGACCTGCTGTTCAGCCTCTCGCAGCTCAAGGCCTGATCGAGAGGACGTCGACCAACCCGCCGGCATCTTGTCGGCGGGTTTGTTTTTGGCTATCGATATATCCATCGGGATATATCGAAGGGGAGAGAAACATGGACCGCACCTTGAGAAATGCCACCCTTGCTCTTGCCGCACTCGTGGCGCTCACAGTCGGTGGTTCGTTTTCCTCCGCCGCCCGTGCCGAAGAGCCGGTGACCGTTTTCGCCGCCGCCAGCCTGAAGGAGAGCGCCGAGAAGATTGCCGCCGCCTGGAAGGCCGCAGGCGGCGCGGACGTCACCTTCTCCTTTGCCGGCAGTTCGGCGCTTGCCAAACAGATCGAGGAGGGCGCCCCGGCCGATGTCTTCATCTCGGCGGATCTCAAGTGGATGGATCATCTGGACAAGGCCGGCAAGGTGAAGACGGACACCCGCGTCAATCTGCTCGGCAACCGGATTGTGCTGGTCGCTCCGAAGGACTCGGCCGTTACGACGGCCATCGCGCCAAACTTCCCGCTGGCAACCCTGCTTGGCGATGAGCGCCTCGCCATGGCGAATGTCGATGCGGTCCCGGCCGGCACATATGGCAAGGCGGCGCTGACAAACCTCGGCGTCTGGGAAAGCGTCAAGGACAAGGTCGCACAGGCGGAAAATGTCCGCGCCGCCCTGCTGCTCGTCTCCCGTGGCGAGGCACCGCTCGGCATTGTCTACGAGACCGATGCCAGGGTTGATCCCTCGGTCAAGGTCGTCGATACGTTTCCGGAGGCGAGCCATCCCGCCATCGTCTATCCCGTCGCCCTGACCACGGACGGCAAGAACCCGCGCGCGGCGGAATTCCTGGCTTACTTGCAGGGTGCCGATGCCCATGCCATCTTCACCGCCGCCGGCTTTACCGTGCTGGCCAAGACCAACTGAACCTGCCCCAATTTGCATCCGGGATGCCCGTTTTGACCCTGACGGCCGAAGAATGGACCGCGATGCTCTTGAGCCTGAAGGTCGCGGCTGTAGCCGTGGCCTTCTCGCTGCCGTTGGGACTGCTGGTCGCCTGGCTGCTCTCGCGCAAGGAATTCTGGGGCAAGTCGCTTCTGAACGGCCTTGTCCACCTGCCGCTGATCCTGCCGCCTGTCGTCACCGGCTACCTGCTTTTGATCACCTTCGGCAGGCGGGGCACGGTCGGCGCTTTCCTGGACGAGACCTTCGGCCTTGTCTTCTCCTTCCGCTGGACGGGTGCCGCGCTTGCCGCAGCCGTCATGGGCTTTCCACTGCTCGTCCGCTCCATCCGCCTGTCGCTCGATGCCGTGGATCGAAAGCTGGAGGCGGCCGCGGCCACACTCGGCGCCCCACCGCCTTACGTCTTCTTCACCGTCACCCTGCCGCTCATCCTGCCCGGCATTGCCGCCGGCGCGATCCTCGCCTTCGCCAAGTCGATGGGCGAGTTCGGCGCGACGATTACCTTCGTCTCCAACATCCCGGGCGAAACCCAGACGCTCGCCTCGGCGATCTACACCTATACCCAGGTGCCCGGCGGAGATGTCGCCGCCATGCGCCTGACGCTGATTTCCATCGTCCTCTCGCTCGGCGCCCTGATCGCTTCCGAATTCCTGTCGCGCCGTATCGCGGCTCGCATGGGAGCTGCCTGATGCTGGAACTCGCCATCCGCCATCGTCAGGGTGACTTCACGCTTCAAGCCGATCTCACGCTCGGCGAGGGGCTGACCGCCCTCTTCGGCGCCTCGGGCTCCGGCAAGACGACGCTGATCAACGCGGTTGCCGGTCTGATCCGGCCTGAGGAAGGGCGCATTGCCTTCAACGGCGAGACCTGGAGTGACGCCTCGACCTTCCTGCCGCCGCATCGCCGCCGCATCGGTTACGTCTTTCAGGAGGGCCGCCTCTTCCCGCACCTGACTGTGCTGCAAAACCTCCGCTACGGCGAACGCCTGCTGCCGAGAGCCGAGCGCCGCGAAGATCTGACGCGCATCTCCTCGCTGCTGGGCATCACCGATCTGCTCGCCCGCCGGCCCTCCCATCTCTCCGGCGGCGAAAAGCAGCGCGTCGCGCTCGGCCGTGCCCTGATGGCAAGCCCGAAGCTGCTTTTGATGGACGAACCGCTTTCGGCCCTCGACGCTGCGCTGAAGGCGCAGATCCTGCCCTATATCGAGCGTATCCGCGACGAGTTCGGCGTGCCGATCCTCTATGTCAGCCATTCCGTCGAGGAGGTCGCGCGCCTCGCCAATGCGGTGGTCACCTTCGACCATGGGAAAGCCCGCGCCGTCGGTCGTCCCGACGAAGCCCTGGCGACCGTAGCCCGTGCATCCGGCGACCTGCCGGCCGGCAATTTCATCGAGGCAGAGATCACCGCCCACCACGAAGACGACGGCCTGACGGAAGCCCTGTCGCAAGCCGGCCCGATCCTGCTGCGACAAACCCATTTGCCAACAGGCACCCGCGTCCGCGTTTTCGTGCCCGTCTCCGATATCGTCATCGCGACGGAGGCAGGAGCCGGCCTCTCGGCGCTCAATCGCCTCTCCGGTCAAGTCGTCGAGATCGGGGAGGGCACGGGCGCCAGCGCGACCGTCACCGTCGACTGCCAGGGCCAGACGCTTGTCGCCGAAGTCACCCGACGATCGCTGCGCCAGTTGGCGCTTTCCCCCGGCAAACCGGTGCACCTGCTCTTCAAGACGGTGTCGATCGCTTCGGAAGGTCTGTTTCGCCAGGCCAAAGGCTGAGCCGTCAGCCTTCGTCGTCGGCCTTCCGCCCTTCGGCCACAAAATCCGCAGCCTGCATGCTCTGAAGCCAGTCGAGATCCGTCGAGAGAGCCTTGCGGCTCTCCGCATCCATCCGCCGGCACGCCTCGAGCAGCGTCTCGCCGAACGGCGTCAGACCCGCGCCACCGCCGCTTTTCCCCCCGTGACGGGTGAAGATCGACGGCTCCTTGAACATCCGGTTGATCTCGTCGGCCAAAAGCCAGGCCCGTCTGTAGGACATGCCCATCGCGGCGCCCGCTGCCCGGATCGATCCATGTTCCTCGATCAGTGCCAGCAGTTGCGCCTTGCCCGGACCCAGCCGCGCACCGTTGGAAAGATCGATCCGGAGCGAGAGGCGAGGGGCGTCGGTCATCGGATCAGCCGATCACCTTGCCGGGGTTCATGATCCCGGCGGGGTCGAAGGCCTGCTTGATCCGCCGCATCAGCTCGGTCTCGATCGCCGGACGGCTCGCGGCCAGTTCGTCGCGCTTCAGCTGGCCGACGCCATGCTCGGCCGATATCGAACCCGTGTGCCGGTGTACGACCGCATGCACGACGGCATTGACCTCGCGCCAGCGGGCGATGAACGCCGCCTTATCGGCACCCACAGGCTGGCTGATGTTGTAGTGGATATTGCCGTCGCCGAGATGGCCGAAGGCGCAGATCCGTGCATCCGGCATCAGCGCATGCACGGCAGCGTCTGCCTCCGAAAGGAAGGCCGGGATGCGCGAGACCGGCACCGAGACGTCATGCTTGATCGATCCGCCCTCAGGCTTCTGCGCTTCGGACATGCTCTCGCGCAGATGCCAGAAGGCATCCTGCTGGGCGAGCGAGGCAGCGATTGCCGCATCCGAAACGAGCCCGGCCTCGAAGGCCTCCGCCAGCAGCTCCTGCATCATCGTATCAGCCGTCTCGGCCGAATCCGAGGTCGAGATATCGACCAGCGCATACCAGGGATGCACCGACGCCAGCGGATCACGCACGCCCGGGATATGCTTGGTCGTGAATTCGATGCCGATCCGCGGCATCAGCTCGAAGCCTGTGAGCGCCGAGCCGCAGCGTTGCGAGGCCTTTTCGAACAGCTGAAGCGCGGCTGCCGGCGAGGAGAGCCCGACATAGGCGACCTGCTTTCCGCGCGGACGCGGAACCATCTTCAAAACCGCCCCGGTAATCACGCCAAGCGTTCCCTCCGCGCCGATGAAAAGGTCGCGCAGATCATAGCCGCTATTGTCCTTCTTGAGACGCCGCAGCCCGTCCCAGATCTCTCCGGTCGGCAGCACCACTTCGAGCCCAAGGCAGAGCTGACGCATATTGCCATAGGCGAGCACGGCCGTGCCGCCGGCATTGGTGGCGAGATTGCCGCCGATCCGGCAGGAGCCTTCCGAGCCGAGCGACAGCGGAAAGAGCCGGTCATGTGCCTCCGCCGCCTTCTGCACATCGGCGAGGATGGCCCCGCCATCGGCAACGATCACGTCGGCGACGGGATCGACCTCCCGGATTTTGTTCATGCGTTCGAGCGAGAGCAGCACGTCCTGGCTTTCCTCACGCGGCACCTGGCCGCCGACAAGCCCGGTGCGACCGCTGACCGGCACGATTGCCGTACCGGTCTCCGAGGCGAGCTTCAGGATGGCAGAGACCTCCGCCGTCGAACCCGGCTTCAACACCAGCGGCGAGGCGCCGTGATAGAGGCCGCGGTTCTCCGTCAGATAGGGTTTGATATCAGCGGTCGAGGTCAGCGCATTGGCCTCGCCGACGATATCGACGAAGGCGCGCAGACGGTCCGCAAGGCTCATGGTCACATTCATCACTGTCATTCCTTCGTGCCACGGGGTGCTGCTGCCCGCATCAGCCGGTCATTGATCGCCTCACCCAGGCCCTCGTCCGGGATCCGCGCCACGGCAATGCCCGCAGCCCCGCTTGCATCCGCGCGCTTCAGGTAGTCGAACAGATTGCTGGCCGCTTCAGTGAGGTCCGACTTGGGGCTCAGATTGAAAACGGCATGCGCGGCCGCCGCGCCCGATATGTCGTCGGGACCAAAGGCGATCAAGGCTTCCCGAGTGGACACCTCTGTCGCATTCAGCCGCACGGCAGCATTCGGCGCATAATGCGAAGCGAGCATGCCCGGCGCTTCGATCGCTGCTGTACCCGACACCTTGGGACGAATGACCGGCTTGCCAGTGACGGATTCGATCGCCTCGACGGCGACGCCGCCGGGTCGCAACAACCGGATCTCGCCGTCTTCCACCTTCACGATCGTCGATTCCACGCCGACAGGGCAGGGGCCGCCATCGACGATCACCTCGATCCTCTGGCCGAGATCGGCCTCCACATGCTCTGCCGTCGTCGGGCTGATCCGCCCTGAGGAATTGGCGCTTGGAGCCGCAAGCGGTCTGCCGAGACTGCGGATAAGCTCCGCTGTGAAGCCGACGGGAACGCGTATTCCGACGGTATCAAGTCCCGCGGTCGCAAGCGGATGAATGCCGGAATTTTCCTTGAGCGGCAGAACGAGAGTGAGAGGCCCCGGCCAGAAGGCCTCGGCCAGTTGCCGTGAGATCGGGTCGAACACGGCATAGCCTTCGGCCATGGCGAGATCCGCCATATGGCAGATCAGCGGGTTGAAACGCGGACGGCCCTTGGTCTCGTAAATCGAGGTAATAGCAGCCGGATGGGTCGCGTCGGCTGCGAGCCCGTAGACGGTCTCGGTCGGGATCGCCACCGGAAGGTGGCGCAGCAGCACCTCGGTTGCCGCCGCAATGGCCTCCGTTTTGTCCGTGTCGTGAGCGATCGGGATGATCCGCGCCATTTTCGAGAGCCTTCCAGTCTGCCGTCGATCGTCCTTATCGCGTGCGGAGGAAGGCGGCAAACCTCTTTTTTCAGCGCAGCCAGGGGCAGTTTCCACCCTAATTTTTACAGGGGGAGGCGAAATCGTTCGAATTTTATCTACCGACGTAACTGAAAGAAAGAACTGTTCGGCTATCGTCGGGAACAAGAGACGGAAAGCCTCATTCGGGGAAATGGACAGATGCAGCAAGTGAAGAATCCGGCCGCCAGCATTGCGCTTCGCGTCGCGACCGCCATGCATCAGATGGGCATTGACGGCCTGCCGCGCAATTACGAGCTGGTCTACGAGGCCTATTCCGGCAGCAATCCCGAACTGGTGCGGGAATTCATTGCACTTGGCAAGGCAAAGACCCAGGAAGCGCTCGACGAACTTGGCCGCAAATATCTGCCCCATCACCACGAAGACGGTCTGCTGAGCCGCCAGAACGGACAGGTCCGTGCCGAGATGAGCAACTTCATCTCGCTCCTCAACGAGGAGAAGATTTCCCTCACCGATTACGGCCGCGTCATTGGCCATGCCTCCAAGACAATCCTGACGGAAGCCGATCTTGAGGGCACACCGCTCGGTCAGTCGATCAAGATGCTGAAGGCAGCGACTGAGAAGCGCGCTCACCAGAACAGCAATGTCGTGCGCGCGGTTGTCGACAAGACCGCAGCCCTGGCCGATCTCCAGCGGGAGGCCGAGGAAGCCGAAGCTGCGAAATTCGTCGACCCGGTCACCCGCCTTGCATCCCGCCGTGCCTTCAACAAGGCCGTGGCCAAGATCTATGCCAACCCGGAAATGCCGGTGCTTTGCGGTGTCGCGATCGGCGAGATTGACGACTACGCCCGCATCCAGGAACAGATGGGCCCGGCGGTTGCCGAGCGTTTCCTGATGCAGGTCGCCAAGGTGCTCGAGGCCGTCTCGGGTGGCGGCGATCTCGCCTGCCGCTTCGATGCCGGTCGCTTCGGCCTGCTTCTCTACACCTCCGACCAGGAAGAGGTGAGCCGCGTGGTCGAACTCGTTCGCGCAAAGCTCAAGGCCACCAATTTCGTCGGTTCTTCGACTGGCGCACGGGTTGGGCAGTTGGGGATGTCCTTCGGCATCTGCTTCTCCGAGCAGGCCCCGAACGCCTTCGACTTCACCAATTTCGCCGAGAAGGCGCTCGCCACCTCGAAGGCAGCCGGTGGCGACACCGTCACGATCTATGGCGCCAACGATTACGTCTCGAAGGATTGGCTCCTCTACAAGAAGAAGCCGGTCGGTGGCTTCGGCGCCTGAGCGCCGCGTCCTCTCAAAGCTTGGCGATGATCTTGCGAAGCTCGGCGTCCCGTGCGCCGAGCATCAGCACGTTGCGCAGCGCCTCCTTCGGATCGACGGTCCTGAACAGCAGGCCATTGTCGCGGATCGACCGGTCGATGGTCATCGATTTTGCCTCAGCCTCCGGCTTGATCGCCACGGCAAAATACATCCGACCGTAGTTCTGCTTGATCTGCTCGAAGAACACTTGTTCTCCACCCAACTCGGCAAAGAAGTTGGCGATGTAGAAGGCCCATTTCACATCGGCATATTGCGCGAAATTGGTCCGCGCCGCCGTGACGTGGCAATAGCCGAGATGCGGGCTGTTGTTCAGAGTGCGGTGAAAGATCAGCTTTGGAAACCTGATCGACTGATGAAACCCGTTGATCCGCTCATGCGTGGTCTCCGCGGCCCTTTCGAGCCTGCGACCCGTGCGGGCAGCCACTTCCTCATAAGTGAGATAACGCCGCTCATCGGGCAGCCAGTCCTCGCGGTTGCGCGAGATCCGACCGGTTCTGAGGAACTCGGAATGGGCGGCCTTTGATGGGGGCGGCGCCTTCGCTTCCGCTTTGGGAGCCGCGTAGTATCTCAGTTTCTGCATCTTGACGCTCTGACGGTACCCGGACTGATTGCTTGAGCTTAGCGCAGCATGGTTAATCATGATTTGATGATATTCTGCACCCGTGACATTTCGCGAGGCTTGCGGCGGCGCAAATCCAGACAATTGATTTCGGTCGCTCGTTTGCGCCATGTTTTTGCGTGCGACATCTTGAGCTTTGCCGCAGCCATCGGAAAACAATGGGAAATTCGTAAATGGCTCGTTTCAAGGTGTCGCTTGTGCGATGTCGCAAACGATTTCGCCCGTGTCGTTCCGCAGTGCAGCGCCAAACGCCGCCCTGTGATTAGATGAAACCCAAGCTCGAGGTGCCGCTCCTCTAGGGAGGGCGGGAAATCGGGAAGCCGGTCAAAATCCGGCGCTGCCCCCGCAACGGTGGTGGAGAATGCGTTTCGGCAAAAAGCCACTGGGGGCGACCCTGGGAAGGCGCCGGCGCGGTCCGCGAATGGACCACTCCTGAGCCCGGAAACCAGCCTTGGCATACGGACATTTGAGGTTGCGGCGGGCGACCGGACAAAGCCATGTGCACCCGCTCCCGGGGTGTCCTTCGGCTGCGCTCTTCTCTCGCCTGGATTTGGAAGAACGAGGACGAGATGGACTTGCACAATACGGTCTTGCGGCAGCTGAAGAACCGCCGCGAAGGTTTCTCCCTGGAGCAGCCCTTCTATATCGACCAGGACTACTTCAAGCTCGACATGGAGCAGATCTGGTATCGCGACTGGCTGTTCATCGGCCATGACTGCGAGATCCCGCGCGCCGGCAACTATTTCACCGCCCAGATCGGCGACTATCCGGTCGTCATCGTGCGCGGCAAGGATCAGGTGATCCGTGCCTTCCACAACACCTGTCGCCATCGCGGCCACCGTGTCTGCACCCAGGACAAGGGTGCCTCCGCCAAGCTCGTCTGCCCTTATCACCAGTGGACCTACGATCTCGACGGCTCGCTGGTCTTCGCCCGCCAGATGGGCGAGAATTTCGACAGGGCCGAGTTCGGCCTGAAGACCGTGCATTGCGAGAGCGTTGGCGGCTATATCTTCGTCTGCCTCGCCAACGAAGCGCCCGACTTTGCCCCGATGCGCGCTTCGATCGAGCCCTACCTTGCGCCGCATCGCCTGTGGGAAGCCAAGGTCGCCCACAAGAACACGATCATCGAGAAGGGCAACTGGAAGCTCGTCTGGGAAAACAACCGCGAATGCTACCACTGCGCCGGCAACCATCCGGAGCTTTGCCGCACCTATCCGGAAGCCCCGACGGCAACCGGCGTCCAGGGCGCCAAGGATGACCCGTTCATTGCGGAGCATTGGGCCCGCTGTGAAGCCGCCGGCCTGCCGTCCGAGTTCAAGATGGACCCGTCCGGCCAGTTCCGCACCGCCCGCATGCCGCTGATCCAGGATGCCGAGAGCTACACCATGTCCGGCAAGCGCGCCGTCAGGAAGCCGCTCTCCGCCGACGTTCCGATCAGCCATATCGGCACCATGCTGCTCTTCCACTACCCGACGACCTGGAACCACATCCTCGGCGACCACGCGATCTCCTTCCGCGTCCTGCCGCTTTCCGCCGAAGAGACCGCAGTCACCACCACCTGGTTGGTCAACAAGGATGCCGTTGAGGGCGTCGACTACGACCTCGAAGAGTTGACCCATGTCTGGAACATGACCAACGATCAGGACCGCTCAATCGTCGAGGAAAACGCCTTCGGCATCCGCTCGCCGGCCTATGAGCCCGGTCCCTATTCCGTCGATCACGAAGGTGGCGTCATGCAGTTCGTCGAATGGTATTCCAACTTCATGGTGAGCCGCCTGCAGGGCGACAAGGCTCGCCTGTCTGCGGTGGCTTGATCATGAATATTGCTGTCACCCAGTATCGCCATGTCGACGAGATGCGCCCCTGGTCCGACCGGGAGCATCTCTTGGAATGCGTCGCCGTCACGCCGGAAGCCGCCGACGTGATGACCTTCACCTTCAGGCCCAACAAGCCGAACCTGTGGTTCCGCTACATGCCCGGGCAGTTCGTCACGCTCGAGATCCCCGTCGGGCCTGAGCCGGTCATGCGCACCTATACGCTCTCATCGAGCCCCTCGCGGCCCTACACGGTCGCCGTGACGGTCAAGGCGCAGAAGGACAGTATCGGCACCCGCTGGATGTTCGACAACCTGAAGCCTGGCATGGCGCTGAAGGCTTTTGGCCCGCTCGGCGATTTCTCCTATGCCAAGTATCCGGGCAAGAAGTACCTCTTCATTTCCGCCGGCTCAGGCATCACGCCGATGATGTCGATGACCCGCGACATGAGCGACCGGGCCCCAGACAGCGACATCACCTTCCTGAACTGCGCGCGCTCGCCCGACGACATCATCTTCCGCTGGGAACTTGAGGCCAAGGCCCGCGAGATGCCGCATCTGACACTCGGCTTCATCGTCGAGCAGGTCTCGCGCGGTCAGCTCTGGTCGGGCCTGAAGGGGCGCATCGACAAGGCAAAGATCGCGCTTCTGGCTCCCGACTTCCTCGAGCGCACCGTCTTCTGCTGCGGCCCGGCGCCGTTCATGGCGACCGTGCGCGAAGCGCTCGAAGGTGCTGGCTTCGACATGAAGCAGTATCACGAGGAAGCCTTCCAGCCGGTCAAGCCCGAGCCGCTCGTCGTGGTCGCCGATCACGCCGATGGCGAGCAGGCGACCAAGGTCACCTTCGCGATGTCCGGCAAGGACGGTCTCTGCGCCCCGGGTCACACGGTTCTTCAGGCGGCCCGTGCAGCCGGTGTGCGCATCGGCGCTGCCTGCGAGTCCGGCCTCTGCGGCACCTGCAAGGTCATGAAGCTCTCCGGCGACGTCGAGATGGACCACAATGGCGGCATTCTCGAGGACGAGATCGAGGAGGGCTACATCCTCGCCTGCTGTTCGCGTCCGAAGGGCGACATCGAAATCGAGGCATAAGTCGCGGCAAGGCCATCAATTACACGTGAAGAGAGGGCGATCCCGCGTCGGAATCGCCCTCGTTTCGTTTGCCGCACCTCCCGAGATATCCATGCCACTTGTCGGCGCATGCAGGCCCGATTAGCATCCCCGAATGGAGCTATCCGGCCGTACTGCGGCAAGGCCAGAGCATCAGCCATGAGGGCTGTGCGGCCGAGGGTTGGCTCTGCCGAAGGGGGATCACGCATGAAGCTTGTTTCTGCTCTCGCCGCTGCATGCCTTGCCATATCCGGTATCATGATGACCGGAACCACGGCGAATGCCGGCAGCATCGAAGTCCGCATCTATGAACGCCACACCAGCTACAGGCACTACGAACGAGTGACCGTGTATTCACGCCATCATGGCCATCGGGCTCACGGCTATCGTCTGCATCGTCCCGGTTACGTGTATCACAATGGTCTTTGGTTCTCGCCACGCTCGATGCGGGCCGGCGTGATCGTCGACCGCCCTATCCCGCGTCGACATGTCGTGCATGACGTAGGCGGCATTCATCCGAGACACTACAGTTGGTGTGCAGAACGCTACCGCTCCTACCACTGGCGCAGCAATACATTTCAGCCTTATCACGGGCCGCGTCAGCAGTGCTATTCGCCTTACTACTGAGGCGGGTTCCGGAACAAGATCGGTGTTTCCGCGTTGACGGACACTTGCGCGCCGGAGCGGTCACGGAACCGTTACGCGCGGAGCGCGAGCCATGAACGTGACGTTAATTTTGAGTTCAGGCTGGCCCCGTTAACCTTTCTTGCAAGGTCGAGGACCGGGCAATCACCCGCTCCTGATGACCTAAAGAAACATGCAGGGAGAAACATCATGAAGAGTGCATTGAAGACCGCCGCTGTCGCCGCTCTCGCATCGATCCTCGCGGTCACCGGCATGGTCCCCGCCCAGGCACAGGTCATCCGCCCGGTCGCGCCCGCCACCACCACGACCGATGCCACCAAGGTTCAGTATGTCGACGGGCAGATCCGCATCTATCGTGAGCGTCGCTACGACCGTTACGATCGCTATGATCGCTACGACCGGTATGAACGCGCCCGTTACTGGAACGGTCATCGTGGCTATCGCGAACGTCGCGCAGGCTATCGTTACCACGATGGTTACTGGTATCCGCTCGCAGCCTTTGCGGCAGGCGCTATCATCGGCGGTGCGATTGCCCAGCCGCGTCCGGCCCCGGTGGTGCCGCGTGCAGCCGGCCTCAACCCGCGCCACTATGACTGGTGCCACGCGCGCTACCGGTCCTATGACAGGTACTCCAACACCTTCCAACCGTATAACGGCCCCCGCCAACAGTGCCTGTCGCCGTATTATTGATCGGCAGCGCACCCTGTGATCCGGCTTCCGCGTGGAGCCGAAAAGGGTTAACATCAAGCCGCCCCGGTTCCCCGCCGCGGGCGGCTTTTTCATGGTCGCGATCCGCCTGTTTCCTAACGGCAAATCCCCCGCGTTAACCATTTGTTAACCAAATCGGCGGTACTTCTCTCATCAACGATTTGTTTACGTAGATGACCAAAGTGCTAACCGAACCCCGCTCCATCCGCATCAAGGGAAGATCCTTCCTGGCCGTCGTCCTGACGCCGGATCCGCCGTTCGACGACTGGCTCGTCCGGCTTGACGATCTCGCAGCCCGTTCGGCCGGTTTCTTCCTCGGTCGCCCCGTGGTCCTCGACGTCTCCGAGATCGAGATCGATCGCCCGCAGCTCAAGGCTTTGATTGCCGAACTGGCGTCCCGCAACGTGTCGATCATGGGCATCGAGGGTGGTCGTCCTTCCCTCGTCGAGCCCGGCATGCCGCCGATGCTGAAGGGCGGCAAGCCGGCCGCCGACTACGAGGTTCCCCGCGAAGAGGCGCCGGATGCCTCGGCGTCAAAGCCCCGCGCAAAGGCCGAAGCTGAGCCTGCCGAACAGGCGGCACCGCAGGTGGTCGTGCAGCAGAGCCCGGTCGCCGCACCCTCGCTGATCGTGCGCGAAACCGTCCGCTCGGGCCAGTCGGTCATCTACACCCAGGGTGATGTGACGGTCATCGGTTCGGTCCAGTCGGGCGCCGAAGTGATCGCCGGCGGCTCCGTCCATATCTACGGCGCGCTGCGCGGCAGAGCGCTCGCCGGATGCGTTGGCAATGCCGACGCAAGGATCTTCTGTCGTAAGTTCGAATCCGAGCTGGTTGCCATCGACGGCGTCTACGCGATGACCGACGACATGGATCCAGAATTGAAGGGGCATCCCGTCCAGCTGTGGCTGGAGGGGGATGCGATCATGACAGAAAGAATGACGTGAACTTGAGCGGGGATAGACAGGAGAACAACATGGGCAAGGTGATTGTTGTGACATCAGGCAAGGGCGGGGTCGGCAAGACCACGTCGACAGCCGCTCTGGGCGCCGCGCTCGCGCAGCGCAACGAAAAGGTCGTCGTCGTCGATTTCGACGTGGGCCTTCGCAATCTCGATCTGGTGATGGGCGCCGAGCGCCGCGTCGTCTACGATCTCGTCAATGTCATCCAGGGCGACGCCAAGCTGCCGCAGGCGCTCATCCGCGACAAGCGGCTGGAAACGCTCTTCCTGCTGCCCGCCTCGCAGACCCGCGACAAGGACAACCTGACCGCCGAAGGCGTCGAGCAGGTCATCACCGAGCTGAAGAAGTATTTCGACTGGATCATCTGCGACAGCCCCGCAGGCATCGAGCGTGGTGCGACCCTTGCCATGCGCCATGCCGACATGGCCGTCGTCGTCACAAATCCGGAAGTGTCCTCGGTGCGCGACTCGGACCGCATCATCGGTCTCCTCGATTCCAAGACGCTGAAGGCCGAGCGCGGCGAGCGCATGGAAAAGTACCTTCTCTTGACCCGCTACGACGCCAACCGCGCCCAGCGTGGCGACATGCTGAAGGTCGATGACGTGCTCGAGATCCTCTCGATCCCGCTGGTCGGCATCATCCCGGAGAGCATGGACGTGCTGCGCGCCTCCAACATCGGCGCACCGGTCACGCTCGCTGACGCCCGCAGCGCCCCCGCCATGGCCTATTTCGACGCCGCCCGCCGCCTGGCTGGCGAGAATGTTCCGATCACCATTCCGGGCGAGAAGCGCGGCTTCCTCGACAAGATCTTCGCGCGGAGGGCCGCATGAGCATTTTCTCCCTGTTCCGCAAGCAGCGTTCCGCCCCGATGGCGCGCGAGCGACTGCAGGTCCTGCTCGCCCATGAGCGGGCCTCGCTCGAAAGCGATCTGGTGGCCGTGTTGCGCGAGGAAATCCTCGCCGTGATCGCCAAGCATGTCGAATTCGACCGCGACAAGGTGCAGATCAAGATGGACCGCGATGAGGACGTGTCGATCCTGGAGATCGATGTCGAGATCCCGCGCAACGCCCAGCGCCTCGCCGCCTGACCCGACATCATCCGAAATGACAAAGGCCGCCGCCGGTATCCCGGTCGGCGGCCTTTTCTGTTGGTGGAGAGGGCAGGGCGGTATATGCCGCCCAGCCTCCCGTCGATCAGCCGATCATAGAATTATCGTCTTTCTTGATCGCAACGATGGTCGAACGCGGCAGCTTGCCTTCGCCGTCCGGGAAGGGGGCGGAGGGATGCTGGATGCCGACGAAATGCGTGCGCTTGTCGGCCGACCAGGTCTGGCCGGTCACTTCCGAACCCTTCGGTGCCGTCAGGAAGCGCTCGATGCGCCCGGTGACGGGATCGCCCGCCAGCATCTGGTTGTTGCCCTGGCCGACGAAGTCGCCTTCGTTCGAATCTTCACCATCGGTCTGGATCCAGAGCAGGCCGGTCGAATCGAACATCATGCCGTCGGGCGAGTTGAACATGTTGCCTTCGTTGATGTTCGACGAGCCGGCATAGGCATCCTTGTGCACGGTCGGGTTGCCGGCCATGACGAACAGGTCCCAGGTGAACTTGCCGTCGGCATGGTCGTCGTTTGCCGGATACCAGCGCACGATCTGGCCGTATTCGTTGCCGGCACGCGGGTTGACGGCATTGACATCCATGACGTCGCCACCGGCATTCGTCCGCATCTTGCCGTCCTTCATGACGGCGCGGTTCGAGTTGTTGGTGAGCGCGCAATAGGCTTCGATGGCAACCGGATTGGTGGCAACCCACTCCGGACGGTCCATGGTGGTGGCGCCGACCTTGGAGGCGGCCTGACGGGTGAAGACGCAGATCTCGTCGATCTTCATGCCGGTCGTCTCTTCGGTGAGCGCCAGCCACTCGCCATTGCCGTCGTCTGAGAACTTGGCAACATAGAGCGTGCCTTCGTCGAGCAGCTTGGAGGTGTCGCCGCCCGGCACATAGATGCCGTTGGAGACATACTTGTAGAGGAACTCGCCACGCTCGTCGTCGCCCATATAGACGACCACGCGACCATCGCGTGCGATGACGACCGCAGCGTTTTCATGCTTGATGCGGCCAAGCGCGGTGCGCTTGATCGGGGTGGAAGAAGCATCCGACGGATCGATCTCGACGACATAGCCGGCGCGACGCGGCTCGTTCGGGTTCTTCGATACATCGAAGCGCTCGTCGAACTTCTCGTAGCCGTAGCGGGTCTCGGCCACGATGCCGTAGCGCTTGTAGTCGTCAGGCATCTTGAAGTCGGCAGTGGTGGTGCCGAAGTAGCCGTTGAAGTTCTCTTCGCAGGTGAGATAGGTGCCCCACGGCGTCTTGCCCGCGCCGCAATTGTTGAAGGTCCCGAGACAGTCGACACCGGCGGGATCTGCAGCCGTCTTGACCAGTTCGGAGCCGGCGGCCGGGCCGGAGAGCTTCATCGGTGTGTTGTGGTGGATACGACGGTTGAACGGGCTGTCGACAACGATCTGCCAGCCATCGGCGCCTTCCGCCACTTCCATGACGGTCACGCCCTGCATGTTCTGCAGGATCTTCACATCATCGAGCGACTGCGGCATGCCTTCCGGCGCATGCGGCAGGTTGGTTTCGTTGTTGACGTATTCGTGGTTGACCGCGATGACCTGGGCGTCGCCGATCACGAAGAGCTCCATGCCGTCGGTGTTTTCACCGAAGACCTTGTCGGAGTTTTCGAGCGATACGCCCTTCATCGGGTCGATGTCGGAGGCCGTGGAGAACAGCGGCTGGCCCCATTTGGCGAGCGGCTTCCAGCTATAGCCTTCCGGAACATGCACCGTGTTGTCGGTCGCGATCGGGATCGGCTTGAAGGCAAAGCGCGAGCCCGCTTCCTGGGCCTGGGCCGAGGTGGAGCTCATCAGATTGCCGAGCGTACCCATGGCGGCAGCAGCCGAACCCATGGCGAGGATGCCGCCGAGGAAACCACGGCGCGACACCGCGCGTTCAACGACACGGTCGAAATCGGTCACGGCCGGCGGCGGATTGTGCAGCTCATCCCATTCGTCCCAGGACAGGTGATTGGTATTGGTCTCGGTCATGGCGGGAGCCTCCTTTGGGTTGAAGTTCATCCCCCGACTAGTCAGCCCGGGTAACAGTCATATGACGAAATCCGGGCAGCCCGGCAGATGTGAAAAGGCTGCATTAGAACCTCCCAATCGTCATTCGGCCGCGCGGCGTTTTAAGCCCTTGTCCCGCCTTGCCTTTGACCGGGGCCGCCTCGGATGACCATGGGATGGGATCGCCGGCGCTCACACATCTTTGTTCGGATCGCCGTTTCCCTCCGGGTCTCTTCGCTGATTTAGGCCGGTGGACGGGACGGCATGACGCATGCAAAAGATTTGACGTTTACGTAAAAATCAATTAGCCAAAGAGAAGAATAAGCCGCGCCTCCTGGGTGGGAGACTGGGCGTGGCCAAGAGCATACGCCAGATGGAGGAGCACGTCATGTACAAGGCGCCCGTTGAAGAGATCGCGTTCACCCTCAAACACGTCGCGGGGCTGAGCAAGGCCATCGAAGACGGCAAGCTGGGCGACCTGAGCGACGACCTCGTTGATGCCATCCTCCTGGAAGCGGGTCGTTTTGCTTCGGACGAAGTCGCACCGCTCGCCGAGATCGGCGACAGACAGGGCGCTCGCATGGTCGACGGCAAGGTCGTGGTTCCCGATGGCTGGGACACTCTCTACCGAGCCTGGGCCGAAGGTGGCTGGAACTCTCTGACGGCGTCTGAAGACTTCGGCGGGCAGGGGCTTCCCCATATGCTGAATGTCGCCGCTCTCGAAATGTGGAATTCCGGCTCCATGGGCTTTGCCCTTGGCCCGACGCTGACCATGGGCGCCGTCGACGCGGTCACCGCCCACGGCTCCGAGGAGTTGAAGGCGAAGTATCTGCCGAAGATGGTCTCCGGCGAATGGACCGGTACGATGAACCTCACCGAGCCGCATGCCGGTTCCGATCTGGGCGTCATGAAGTCGCGCGCCGAGCGCCGCGATGACGGCACCTACCGCATCTTCGGCCAGAAGATCTTCATCACCTGGGGCGAGCACGAGATCACCGAGAACATCATCCATCTGGTTCTCGCGCGTCTTCCGGATGCGCCGGCCGGCACGCGCGGCATCTCGCTCTTCCTCGTGCCGAAGTATCTCGTCAACGACGACGGCTTGCTCGGTGCCCGCAACGACCTCCACTGCCATTCGCTGGAGCACAAGCTCGGCATCCATGGCTCGCCGACCTGCACCATGATCTATGGCGACGGCAAGTTTGGCGATGAGCCGGGCGCGATCGGCTGGCTGATCGGCGAGGAAAACAAGGGCCTCGCCTGCATGTTCACCATGATGAACAATGCCCGCCTGGCCGTCGGCATGCAGGGTGTCGCCATCTGTGAAGCCGCCACCCAGAAGGCCGTGCAATACGCCAGGGACCGCACGCAGGGCAAAGCCCCAGGCTGGACCGGCTCCGGCATGTCGCCGATCATCGAGCATCCGGACGTCGCCCGCATGCTGGTGACCATGAAGGCGCTGACCCAAGGCTCCCGCGCCATCTGCTATGTCTGCGCCCACGCCACCGACATGAGCCATCATGCTGACGGCGACGAGGCCCGCCATTGGGCCGAGCGCGCAGCCCTCCTGACCCCGATTGCCAAGTCCTTCGCCACCGATGCCGGCGTCGATGTCGCCTCGCTCGGCATTCAGACCCATGGCGGCATGGGCTTCATCGAGGAAACCGGTGCCGCCCGCTTCTGGCGCGACAGCCGCATCGCCCCGATCTACGAGGGCACCAACGGCATCCAGGCCGCCGACCTCGTCACCCGCAAGCTGCCGCTGTCGAACGGCAATCATGTCCGCGGCTACCTCACCGAGCTGAAGCAGGTGGTGAACGCCGTGCGCGCTTCCAATCTCGAAGGTTTTGGCGAAACCGCCGCCCGTCTCGACGCGAGCCTGTCTGATCTGGAAGATGCGACTGAATGGCTGCTCTCCCAGCTCGCCGCTGGCAATGCGTCGGCAGCGCTCGCAGGTGCCACACCCTATCAGCGCCTCTTCGGCCTGGCGCTGACCGGCGTCTACCTCGCCAAGGGCGCGCTCGCCGATGAAGATCACGGCCGCGACAACCGCCTGGCCCTCTGCCGCTTCGCCGCCGAGAACCTGATCGCCGAGACCGCTGCCTTGAAGGACCGCGTCATCAACGGCGAGGCAAGCCTCAACGCAGCCAGGGCATTGTTCGCGTAATCATCACCTCCCCCTTGAGGGGGGAGGTCGCCGCAACGCGGTGGGTGGGGGTGACTACCCCTCAGCGGGCCCCGATCGCCCCTCATCCGCCTGCCGGCACCTTCTCCCCGCAAGCGGGGAGAAGAGCGAACGCCGCAGCGCCACCGGTCCCCCTCGCCCCGTTTACGGGGAGAGGGAGCGCCGAGCGAAGCGGAGGCGGGGTGAGGGGCCTTTCGCAGCGACGGACACAAATTGAAGAGGGACAATAAAAATGACCGACCACATTGAGATCACCCGCCCGGAAGCCCATCCCGGTGTGCTCGTCCTGCGCTTCAACCGGCCGGAAAAGAAGAACGCCATTACCCAGGCGATGTACCAGAAGCTGACCGCTGGCCTTCTCGAAGGCGAGAATGACGACAGCATCCGTGCCATCGTCTTCCTCGGCACCGAAGGCTGCTTCTCCGCCGGCAATGACATGGCCGATTTTCTCGGTTTCGCCATGGCCGGTGCCGTCGGCGAACCGGCCGCCTTTGGCCTGCTCCGGGCGCTGACCGAAGTCACAAAGCCGCTGGTCTCCGGTGTTGACGGTCTCGCAATCGGCATCGGCACGACGCTGCACATGCATTGCGACCTGACGGTCGCCTCGGAACGCAGCCTGTTCAAGACCCCCTTTGTGGATTTGGCGCTCGTCCCCGAAGCCGCCTCCAGCCTGATCGCCCCGCGCATCATGGGCCATCAGCGCGCCTTTGCCATGTTGGCAGCCAGCGAAGGCTTTTCCGCCGAACAGGCCCGCGAGGCCGGCCTGATCTGGAAGGTCGTGTCGCCCGATCAGGTCGAGGCAGAAACCCTGAAGATCGCCTCGTCACTGGCGTCCAAGCCCCCGGCGGCGATGAAGATCGCCCGCGCGCTGGTCAAGGGTAGCGCCGAGGAGGTTCGCGCCCGAATGCAGGAAGAGCTCGTCCACTTCGTCGCCCAGCTGAAAAGCGCCGAAGCCCGCGCCGCCTTTGAAGCTTTCATGAAGGGGCGGTAAGGCGTTTGCCTGTCAGGAAAACTGTCGGAGGTGTTCACTTACGACGGTCTCGATCACCTCAAGGGGCGGCGTCTCATCCGGATGAACAGGTGAATTCGCCGCCACCACGATTGCTGCCTTCCACAGGGCCCAGGCTCGCGCTCTAGCCCAGCAGGCCTCATCGACGGCAACGGCATCACGAAACTTTGCCCGGCTTTCGCCGTCGAAGTACAGCCAGGTGATGACGAGGTCGCAGGCGGGATCGCCGACTGCCGAAGAGCCGAAATCGATCACGGCTGTGAGCCGCCCGTCCCGCATCAACAGGTTGCCGACAGCGATATCCCCGTGAACCCAGACCGGCTCTCCTTCGAAGGTTGATGCAGCCGCGCGGTCGAGCAGCTCCGCGGCACCTGCCAGGTCGATACGTCCGGCCAGTTTTGAAAGCGCAGTGCGGGCTTCCGGACCGTAGACATCAATGACATCTGCACCCCTGTAGAAGTTATGCGGCCCGGGCGGCGGACCGCCTGTACGGTCTGTTCGCCATAGCGCCTTCAGAAAATCGGCCAGATCCCCTGCAAGCCGGTTGCGGTCGAGCTCCGCCTGCCGTCCAAGCGGCGCCCCTTCAATCCATTCATAGATCGACCAGCGCCAGGGGAAGCGCACATTCGGCATTCCGAGGGCCACGGGCTTCGGGATGACCAGCGGAAGCTGTGGCGCAAGCTTTGATAACCACGCAAACTCCTTCTCCGCCTGCGCGGCATAGGCGGCATCCGAGGGCAGGCGGACCTTATGATGAGCGCCGAGGCGGAACGTCCAGTTGTCCCAGCCGTCGTCCTCGAGTGGCTTGATGGGAAGCTCTGCGAACTCCGGATATTGGTCTTGCAGCAGCAGGCGAACCAGCGCCGTGTCAACGTCGAACTTGCCGGCCTTAAGCTTGTCGCTTCGCTTCATTCTGCCCTCTGCATCGAACTGCGGGAACTTCACACCCTAACCAACGAAGAACGCACCGATCCGCAATTGATAACGCTGTCACGGTATGTGAGGCCTACTTATTTTTCGGCGGTCGCTTAAGTACCCATTAAATCCTGCGGGTTATCCAAGAGAGAGCGGCAAATTTACCGCTTCCTCACCATGATGGTGCCGTGATCACACAATGCCCCATGACATCACCGCGTCGCAATTGCGCGGAGAGTTTTTGCAGGACCGTATCGTGAAGACCAGCTCCAATCTGATGACCAAGATCCTGGTGGTCGCCTCCCTCGTGGTGGTTGCCGCCCTGTCCGGTTTCTCTTTCTATATCGACAGTCTCCAGCGCAAGGCGACGAGCGCGGCCGTCAAGAGCGAGATCGATAGCTCCGGTCTCCAGGCATCCCAGAGTATTGCCAACTGGCTCGGCGCGCGCGTCATGCTGACGGAACTCGCCGGTAATGCGGCCGCGAAGGCGCCCGATGCCGCAGGGATCACGGCAGCCTTCGACAATCCGGTCCTGATCCGCGAATTCATGTCCACCTATGTCGGCGATGAACAGGGCGTGTTCACCAGCGTGCCGGTCCAGCCGCTGCCGGAAGGTTATGATCCGCGCAAGCGCCCGTGGTATCAGGATGCCGTCAAGGCCGACAAAATGGTCCTGACCGACCCCTATGCCGACGCCTCCACAGGCAATCTCATCATCAGCGCCGCCATTCCGGTCAAGAAGGACGGAAAGCTCTACGGCGTCGCCGCTTCTGACTTTTCGCTGACCTCGCTCGTTGCCATGGTCAACTCTGTCGATATGGGCGGCAAGGGCTCTGCCTTCCTCGTCAAGCAGGACGGCACGATCCTCGTTCACCGCGACGGCAACCTCGTCACCAAAACGCTGAAGGATGCCTTCCCGAACCAGACGCCAGCCATTGGCTCCGGCATCACCGAAACCACCTTTGCAGACGCAAACGTCCTCGTCTCCTTCCTGCCGATCAAGGGCCTGCCGCGCGACGACTGGTATCTCGGCGTCCAGATCGACCGCGATCTGGCTTACGCCAGCATCGGCGAATTCCGCACGGCCGCTGCCGTTGCCACCCTCGTCGGCGTCGTCGCCATGATCGCCATCCTCGCAGCCCTCCTGTCGCGCCTCGTCGTCCGTCCGGTCGTCGACATGACCGGCGTTATGGGCAAGCTTGCCGGCGGTGATGTCTCGGCAGAAATCCCTGGCACCGCCCGCAAGGACGAAATCGGCCAGATGGCCGCAGCCGTCGCCGTCTTCCGCGACAACATCATCGAGCGTGGCCGCCTGGCCCGCGAAGCGGATGAAACCCGCACCATGACCGAACAGGAGCGGCGCGAGCGCGAGGCCGCCAAGGCGCGCGAAGCCGAACAGGTATCCTTTGCGGTCCACTCGCTCGCAGACGGCCTCGGCCGCCTCGCCAATGGCGACCTCGTCTCGCGCATCGAGACACCCTTTTCCGGCGACCTCGATCGTCTGCGCGTCGACTTCAACGCCTCCGTGGAAAAGCTGCATGATGCGCTTGCCGCTGTGGGCCGCAACGCGCGCGCCATCGACGGCGGTGCGGCCGAAATCCGCTCGTCGGCCGACAATCTCGCCCGCCGCACGGAGCAGCAGGCAGCCTCGGTCGAGCAGACGGCCGCAGCACTTGAAGAGATCACCACCACCGTCAAGGACAGCGCCCGCCGCGCCGAGGAAGTCGGCCAGCTGGTGACCCGTGCCCGCGCCGGTGCCGAAAAGTCCGGTGAAATCGTCGAAAAGGCAGTCGGTGCCATGCAGGGCATCGAAAAATCTTCCGGCGAGATCTCGAACATCATCGGCGTCATCGACGAGATCGCCTTCCAGACGAACCTGCTCGCGCTGAATGCCGGTGTCGAGGCCGCACGCGCCGGTGAAGCCGGCAAGGGTTTTGCGGTCGTCGCCCAGGAAGTCCGCGAACTCGCACAACGCTCCGCCAACGCCGCCAAGGAGATCAAGGCTCTGATCAGCGCCTCTGGCGATCAGGTCAAGGTCGGCGTCGATCTCGTCAACGAGACCGGCAAGGCGCTGGACGTCATCGTCCGCGAGGTCCAGGAGATCAACGGCCACGTCAACGCCATCGTGACGGCCTCGCGTGAACAGTCGACCGGCCTGCAGGAGATCAACACCGCCGTCAACACCATGGACCAGGGCACCCAGCAGAACGCCGCCATGGTCGAGGAACAGACGGCGGCAAGCCATGGCCTTGCCCAGGAAGCGGCAGCGCTGACCGCTCTGCTCAATCAGTTCCGCATCGACGAACGCGCCGCCGGCGCCTTGCCGCAGACCCGTCGCGCCGCCTGATCCGGCCCATAGGCAACAGCAATCGAGACGGCGCCCCAGCGGCGCCGTTTCCCGTTCATCTCACGCAACACCTGGTCGGTTCAGTCTGTGTTCAGTCTTTGCCGCTAGTCTTTGCAACCGGGATCCGCTTCGGACGTTTGGTAGCCATAAGTGCTGCCGCTACCCTCGCGGTAAGCCCCAATCGAGAATTTGCGTCGAGGTCCTTATGTTGCGTTTGTTTTGTGTCGCCCTCAGCCTGCTTCTCAGCGTGACCGTCTCTGTGGCGGACATGCTGCCCGCCACCGGCGGCTCGATCATCCTCGTCAATGATTCCAATGACGTGATCACCAGCGAAACCTATTCCACCAATCAGCAGAGCCCGCGCGTGCGCCCGCAGCGCTACATCTGCGTCGTCGACCAGTCCGGCAGCGTGGGCGGCGGCGGGCAGGTGTCCTGCCCGGCCAAACCCGGCCGCGTCGGCGGCCGCTGCCGCTGCGCCAACGTGACCGGTTCAGGAACGCTCTACACCTACTGAGCGGATCAGCCCTTGGTCAGCGTAGCCACGGCCTCGACATGCGGCGACCAGAGGAACTGGTCGATCGGCGTCACCTGGTCGACGCGGTAGCCGCCGGTGATCAGGATCGAGAGGTCGCGGGCGAGCGTCAGCGGATTGCAGCTGATGGCAACCACCTTCTTCACCTGCGATCGTGCCAGTTCCGCGCATTGCGCCTCGGCACCTGCGCGCGGCGGATCGAAGACGACGGCGTCGAAGCCCTTGAATTCCGAGGTCATCAGCGGCCGGCGGAAAAGGTCGCGCCGCTCGGCACTCACCGGTTTCAGCCCTTGCGTGTTGCGGGCGGCGAAATCGAGCGCCTTCACCGCCTTCTCGTCGGATTCCACAGCATGCACGGAGGCCTTGCGCGCCAGCCTGAGCGCAAAGGTGCCGACGCCCGCGAAGAGATCGGCAACCTTCTTGGCCTTGCCGATATGCTCGATGGCGAGAGCCGCCATATGTTCCTCGGCCTCATGCGTTGCCTGGGTAAAGCCGCCGGGTGGCAGCACAACGCATGCGCCACCGAAATCCAGCAGCGGCTTGTGAGGCTCGATGACGATCTCGCCATTCGCCGAGACGCGGGCAATGCCCCTGAGCTTGATCACGGCATCTGACACCGCGCGCCGCTCCCGGTCGCCGAGGCCCCCGCGCAAGCCGTCGAGGGAGATGTCGAGCCCCGTCGTCGTCTCCGTCACCGTGATCCGGAAGTGTTCCGCATTGGTCGCTTTCGCGATGATCTTGATCGCGTCCAGCCGGGAGATCAGCCCGTCCGACGCGATGGGACATTCCTCGACCGGCACGACATGATGCGTCTCTGCCTGCATGAAGCCGATGACGAAACCGCTCTCGCGCCGCCGCGCGGTAAACACCAGCCGCCGGCGCTGATGCGGATGGGCTTCGAAGACGTCTCCTACCGGCGCCTCGATGCCCTTCGACTTGAGTGCATCGATCACGATCTGCCGCTTGAAGCCGTTATAGGCGGGCTTGGCCATGTGCTGCAGCGAGCAACCACCACACACACCGCCTTTGCCATCAGGCCCGAAATGCCGGCAGGGTGGCTCGACACGGTCGGGGGAGGGGCTGGCGATCGACATGATCGTGCCCTCGCTCTTCACCCGCGCGATGGAGACGGTCTCGCCCGGCAGCGAGAAGGGCACGAACACCGGGCCATCGGCCCCATGCGCTACCCCATCACCCTTGGCGCCGAGGCTCGAAATCGTGACGGTCTCCGCGCTCATTCGGCGTCCTCGCCGTCTTCATCCCGGTCGGCATCATCGGGCTTGAAGCCCGCGAGCAGGAATTCCTCATTGCCATCGCCACCGGCGATCGGGGAGGGGATGAGACCAAGGCTCGTCCAGCCCATGTCCTCTGTCAGCCAGCGTTCAAGCTCGGCTGCGACCAGCGGCGCCGTTTCCGGCTCCTTCAACAGGCCCGCCTTGCTGATCGCCTCGCGTCCCGCTTCGAACTGCGGCTTGACCAGCAAAAGGCAATGCGCGCCCGGCTCGGCCTGTTCCAGGGCAGGGGCGAGCGCAAGCTTCAGCGAGATGAAGGACACGTCGGAAACGAGAAAGTCGAACGGCTCCTCGTCATAATCCTCCGGCTCTAGATAACGGGCGTTCAGACCTTCGAGATTGGTCACGCGCGGATCGCTGGCGAGCCTTGGATGCAGCTGATCATGCCCGACATCGATGGCCGTCACATGCGCGGCACCGCGCTTCAACAGCACTTCCGTAAATCCACCGGTCGAGGCGCCGACATCGAGACAGTGACGGCCCTCCGGCGAAAGGCCGAAATGGTCGAGTGCCGCAACAAGCTTCAGCGCCGCGCGGGAGACAAAGTCCTGCGCCGGATCGTCGATCTCGAAGGCATGGGTCGCCGCAAAGACAAGGCTGGGTTTCGTCACGACCTTGCCGTCCACCTTCACCGTGCCGCGCTGGATGGCGTCACGGGAGCGGGAGCGGCTGGCGAATAGGCCGAGGGCGACCAGGAGCTGGTCGAGGCGCTGGGGTTCAGGGAGCTTCTTCATGCACCGTCAATGAGCGGAGACGTGGCGCGGCGCAAGTGTTTTTCGCAATCCTGATAGGAACGGCTCGTGGGTGCTGGTGAGATGAGTTGCAAATTTCACGCTTGAGGCCATTCCCGGTTTCATTAGTGATAAGTTAAGCAATCTATTCTAATGTTCTATGGCCGGCGCGATGCGATCCTCCCTCCCAAGCAGCGTGCTCCGACACAAGACTGCAGGCCCTCCTCCTCCTTCCGGCCTGTAGGAATAGAAGCCCCCCGGATTCGGGCCCGGGGGGCTTCATTTTCTTTGGTGGCTCTTGGAATTGCGGTCGGCGCGATGCTCAGGGCACGTAGCGATAGAGCCAGTCGCGAACATCTTCCGGCAGCGCGACCGGCTCTCCGGTTTCACTATCCCGAGCTGTCCAGGTGATATCGATCTCGGCCACCGTCTGGCCTTCCGTCTCCATCTGCACCTCGAAGCCGACCGATTTGCCGCCGATCTTGTCGACGGAAACGATCATGCCAACCGGATCCCCGAGCCTCAACGGCTTGTGCAGGCGGACCTCGAACTTCGTCGGGCTGTAGAGCGGCTCGCCTTCCAGCGGCGGTCGATAGCGCCAGAAGTGGCGCAGCGCCTCCTCGGCGTGGATGATATACGCGGCCGCCTGCATTTCGCCGGTTGGACCGATATCGCGATAGGCAACGACAAGCGTGCTTACCTCCACCCGTTCCATTTCGTCCATGCAGGTCCCCCGGTGTTTTCCGTCCGTTAGCGGCATCTAACGGCATCGCAGTCCGCTTCACAAGCACGTGCAGCCACAGAGTCGCCGGGTCCGCATCTCCATGGCCTGGGTAAAACCCGGATCGGAGGTGGAAGATGACAGGCCGCCGCATTATCTTCTCGCCAACCCCGGAAGGATGCCCATGGCCACCCGTCTCTACGAAAACCCGATCTTCCTCGAGCACAACACGCCCGAAGGCCATCCCGAGCGTGCCGATAGATTACGATCGCTCAACATCGCCCTGGAGCATCCGAATTTTGCCCGTCTCGAACGTGTCGAGGCGAAGCAGGCCAACGAGGATACCGTGACCCTCGCGCACCCCGAGGAGCATCTCTTTGCCGTGATGCGCGAGATCCCGGAGGAAGAGGATCGCATCAACCAGCTGGAGGCCGATACCTACGCTTCGCAGAAGAGCCTGCAGGTGGCGCTGACCGCCATCGGTGGCGCCATCGCCGCCGTCGACGATGTGATGACCGGCAAGGCCGACAATGCTTTCGTCGCGGGGCGCCCACCGGGGCACCATGCCGAAAAAACCAAGGCCATGGGCTTCTGCCTGTTCAACACGGTGGCGATCGCCGCCCGTCATGTGCAGAAGACCTACGGCGTCGAGCGTGTAGCGATCGTCGACTGGGACGTGCACCACGGCAATGGCACCCAGGACATCTTCTGGGACGATCCTTCCGTGCTCTTCTGCTCGACCCACCAGATGCCGCTCTATCCCGGCACGGGCGCCAAGGACGAGACGGGCAAGCACCGCAACATCGTCAATGCGCCGCTCTCCCCGAATGTCGGCTCGGACCATTTCCGCGAGGCCTTCAAGAGCCGCGTGCTGCCTGCGCTGCATGATTTTGCGCCCGACTTCATCTTGATATCCGCCGGCTTCGACGCCCATCACCGTGATCCGCTCGCCCAGATCAATCTGGTCGGCGAGGATTTCGACTGGGCGACGGGAAGGCTGCTCGAAGTCGCCGACCGTTTCGCCCAGAACCGGGTCGTCAGCCTGCTCGAAGGCGGCTATGATCTCGAAGGCCTCGCCGAATCGGCAGGCCTGCACATTCTGAGACTGATGAAGGGTTGAGTATGTCCGACGCCGTAACCGCCGATCTCTCCGGCTATTCCTTCGAAAAGGCCGTGGCCGAGCTCGAAAGCATCGTCGCCCGCCTCGAACGCGGTGACGTGGCGCTCGACGAGTCCATCGCGATCTACGAGCGCGGCGAACTTCTGAAGAAGCATTGCGAGCAGCTCTTGTCGGCTGCCGAAAACCGCATCGAGAAGATCCGCCTCGATCGCGCTGGCAAGCCGACCGGCGTCGAGCCCTTGGATGGTGCGTAAGCGGCAGGGGGCATTCCCGCGCGCTCTTCAACGCTGACCATCAAATGCAGAATGGCCCCTCGCGGGGCCATTCGTCGTTTTCGTATCGGAAAGGGTTGAGCCTTACTCGGCCGGGTTCCGCGCTTCGACAGCCTTGGCCTCTGTCTGCTGCGCACCGCTCCCCGTCTTCCACAGCGAATAGCCAACGCCCACGCCAAGGATCAGGAAGGTGATGCCGAGCGACCACTCCGGCGGGAACTTCTCCCAGCCCATGCCCCAGGCAATGAAGATCTTCGAGCCGATGAACATCAGCAGCACCGACAGGGCATATTTGAGATAGGCGAAGCGGTGCAGGATGGCATCCAGTGCGAAATAGAGGGCGCGCAGACCCAGGATCGCGAAGATGTTCGAGGTGTAGACGATGTACGGATCGGTCGTGATCGTGAACACGGCCGGCACGGAGTCTACGGCGAACACCAGGTCGGCGATCTCGATCATGACGAGCGCCAGCAGGAGCGGCGTGGCAAAACGCTTGATCTTGCCCGTCACCGGATCCGGCTTCTTGACGAAGAAGTCGTGACCATGGATCTCTTCCGTCACGTTCATCCGCCGCTTGAGGAAGCGGATCAGGCCGTTCTCCTCAATCTTGTGTTCCTTGTCGGCGACGAACAGCATCTTGATGCCCGTGAGGATCAGGAAGCCGGCGAAGAAGTAGAGAACCCAGTGATACTGATCGACGATGGTCGCACCCAGGCCGATCATGATGCCGCGCAGCACGATGACCCCGAGAATACCCCAGAACAGCACGCGATGCTGATATTCGCGCGGGATGGCGAAGAAGCCGAAGATCAGTGCGATGACGAAGATATTGTCCATCGCCAGGGTCTTTTCGACCACAAAGGCGGTCAGGTACTGGGCGGTCGCTGTCGTATCCATCTGCCAGTAGATGAAACCTGAGAAGGCGAGGCCCAGCGTGATATACATGGCCGAAAGCTTCAGGCTCTCGGCGATGCCGATTTCATGGTCGTCCTTGTTCAGAACGCCGAGGTCGAAGGCGAGAAGCGCCACGACGAGGAAGATGAACAGCAACCACATCCACAGTGGCTTGCCGAGAAACAGGATGAGCAGGAGTTCCAATTGTATGACCTCTGTTGCATTGACCCGGCTCGATGCAATGCACGCACGGTCTCGCTGAAGAGAGGTCCGGTCCGGGCATGACATCGAGCGTGCTCGATGCGGTCCGACATCACGAGGGAAATCCGTCGTCAGAGGGGCCCGGTCCGCAGAAGCGCAGATGGGGCCTGGGAGGAAAAATTCAAGACCGTCGACGAGAAAAAAACACAGGAATGACACAATTCGTCATTCGCTCTGGCGTTGCGTCAGAGGGCAATCACAGTGCGAATTTCGTCATAGCCGGTGGAAAGCGCCAGCCCCTCTCGTGCGATCAACCCTGCTGCCGTCAGAAGCTCGACATCCTCGTGAACACGCCGGTAGTCGCGCTTCAGGTTGCGGGCAAGAGCCGCGACGCTTTCCTGAGGGTTACGGTGAAGATAGCGCAGCAACTCCAGCCGCTTTGCCGTCATGGTGCGCGCAAACGCGTCCCAGTCGACAAAGGTCAGGTGATCCTCGTGGACAGGCTCGCCATCCTGGTGACGGCGCAAGGCGTCTCCGACCCGTGCCTGGAGGGCGTCAAATCCGCCGCCGACATGAACGTTCAGTTCTCTCGTCATATCGTTTCTCCTCGCAACCGTTCGACATCGGCTCGGAAATCTCTGAGAAGCTGCTCAATGCCTACGAACGCATAGGGTGTCTCGATCTCACCATGATGCCTGTGGTCACCCTTGCCACGTTCATTGTCGTAGCAAACCAGCCGTTCGCCCGGATATCCATAGAACAGCGCATACTTGTATAGGTGAGGTGACGGCGGGACCGGATCAGGCACCGACCAGATCCGAACTTCCAGAATGGCACCATCACCGAAGACCATCCGTTCTCGGACAATCAGATCCGCCTTCATGGCCAACTATGACATTGGCCGCCATAGGCGTCAATGCGGCTGGCTATGCTCTCGCTCTAAGCGCACCCGCCACGCGGTGAATATGCTCCGCCCCAATCCCGCAGCAGCCGCCGATCATCGTGGCACCCGCTTCGGCCCAGTTGCAGGCAAAACGCGAATAAACATCGCCGGTCAGGTCCTGGCGGGTGTCATGCAGTCCCTCGTTCGCAGCCTTCTCGTCAATCTCGCTCTCGAAGGCATTGGCATAGACGCCGATCCGCAGCTTGGATCCTTTTTCGGCAAAGACTGCCGATGCGGTCTCGACCGCCTTCTGCATCACTTCCGGCTTGGCGCAGTTGAAAAGCAGAGCCGCAGCACCCGAGCCCGCTGCCCATTCTGCAGCTTGCCGAACGGTCTCACCCGAACGCAGCTTCGGTTCTGCCCCGGCCACCTGAGCCGGATCATCGGCGAGCGTGAACGAAATCCAGAAGGGCTTGGGCTGCCCTTCGATAGCCTTGCGGACCGCCTCACCCTCGGCAATCAGGCTGAGCGTTTCGCCGAGCCAGACATCGACATGGGGGGCGAGATTGTCGACCAGGATCTTCAGATAGTCCTGCACAGTCGACGGATCGAAATTCTCCGGCTCGTAAGAGCCGAAGATCGGCGGCAGGGAGCCGGCCACGACCACCTTGCGGCCCGCCGCATCCGCAGCCTCGCGTGCCAGCTGGCCGGAGAGCGCGATGAGGGAAGGCCCCTCCGCGCGAAACCGTTCTTCGCCGATATGGAAGGGTACCAGAGCATAGGAATTGGTGGTGACGACATCGGCACCGGCGGCAATGAATTCCGCATGCACCTGACGAACGATCTCGGGGCTGTTCATCAGCGCCAGCGCGGACCATTCCGGCTGCTTCAGCTCCGCACCGAGCCGGAGAAGTTCGCGGCTCATGCCGCCGTCAAGGATGATGGTTTCTGCCATGGACAAGTCTCCGTCGGATGCGGTCAGGGGGTAAGCGCCTGGTCGAGATCGGCGATGATATCTGCCGGGGTCTCAAGGCCGATCGACAGGCGAAAGAGCCCGTCGCCGGCATAGGCGCGGTAATCGGAAAGGGCCTCGCCGGTCAGGCGGAAGGTCGAGGTCATCATCTCCTCGGTGTCGAGCAGCACCACGAGGCTGCGCTGGTGGCCGAGGGAGAAGGCGTAGTGGATGACGCGCAGTCGCTCCGCGAGCCTATCGGCCGCGGCACGGGGACTTCGCGTGCGAAAGCCGATCATGCCGCCGAACACATCCATCTGGCGTTTGGCGAGATCATGCTGCGGGTGGGACGTGAGACCTGGATAGATCACACGCTCGACCTCCGGATGCCCTTCCAAGAAGGTTGCGACAGCCAGAGCGCTGTCCGATGCCATGCGCAGGCGTGGATAAAGCGTGTCGACGCCCCGCATGATCAGCCAGGCCGACTGTGCCGACAAAGAAGCGCCGAGATAGACGCCGGCGCGGCCACGGATGCGCGCTATCAACTCCTTGCGCCCGATCACGGCCCCGCCCAGCACGTCGCCATGGCCGTTGATGAACTTGGTCAGCGAATGGATGACAAGATCGACGCCGAGCGCGAGCGGCCGCGTGGCCACCGGCGTTGCGAAGGTTGAATCGACCGAGATCAACGCGCCGTGTCTATGCGCGATGGCCGCCAGCGCCTTGAGGTCAACGATGCGCAGGATCGGATTGATGGGGCTTTCGCAATGCACAAGCCGGGTATTTGGCCGCATGGCGGCTTCAACCAGATCAAGCCGCGCCATGTTGACCGGTGTCACCTCGATGCCGAATTCCGGCAGAATCCGCTGGGTGAGTTCGGCAGCGCCCGCATAGCAGACATCCGAGACCACGAGATGGTCTCCGGCCTTGAGGAAGGTGAACAGCGTACCCGTGATCGCCGCCATGCCCGTCGCCGTCGCCAGCGCATCCTCCGCACCTTCGAGAGCTGCCAGCCGCTGCTCCAGCTGCCGCACGGTGGGGTTCGTCCAGCGGGCGTAGAGATAGGGAAGATCGGCGAGATCCTCGACGCCATCGGCGGAGAAGGCGCCATCGCCGGGCATCAGCGCATTGTTGACCGACATCGAGACATTGGGCGCAATCGCTCCGTTCGCCGGATCGATCACCAAGCCGGCATCGAGCGCCCGGGTCTCGGGACCGGCAGACGCGGGCAGGGGATGGGTCACGAAGACTTTCGTCATGGCATTTTACTTTCGGGCCACCTCAGCGGCGGATCGGCACCTGCGCCTCGACCACCCCGAAGGCGCGGGTGATCAGGGCCGTGAGCGCGACATAGAAGAGGGTGACGACGAGCAGTGGCTCGTAGACGAGGAGCGTGTCCTGCCGGACCTTGAAGGCGACCGCATAGAGATCCATCACGGTCACGGTGAAGGCGAGCGGTGTGGCCTTGAGCTGCAGCACGATCTCGCCGGCAATCGTCGGCAGCGCCGTGCGGATCGCCCGCGGTAGCCAGATGCGCCGGATCAGCATCAACGGGCTCATGCCGAGCGAGCGTCCTGCTTCCAGCTCGCCCTTCGGCACGGACAGGAGCGCCCCGCGCAGCACTTCCGACTGATAGGCGGCAAAATTCAGCGTGAAAGAAACGGCGGCAAAAAAGAAACCTTCGCGCAGGATCGGCCATAGGAAGCTCTGTCTTAGCCCCGGCACCATCGGCAGCAGCGAGCCCACGCCGTAGTAGAGCAGCCAGAGCTGGATCAGTAGTGGCGTCCCGCGAAACACGGTCGAATAGCCGCGCGCGAGATTGCGGGCAAGAGGGCCGCCGCTCACCATGGCAAAGGCAAGCCCCACGGCCAGCACGAAGCCGAAGCCGACCGAAATCACCAGCAGCGAAACGGTCTGGAAGGCGCCCTCGATCAGAAGCGGCCAGTATTTCGCGATCCATTCGAAATTCATCTGTGCCCCTCCCTCAATGCGCCGGCTTCTGGCCCCGGCGCACGCGGCGCTCGATGCCATGGAAGACGAGGTTGGAGAGAAGGGTAATGACCAGATAGAGAACGGCTGCCGCCAGGAAGAAAAGGAAATATTCCTTGGTATTGGCGCCCGCGAGACGCGTCGTCAGCGCCAGTTCCTGATAGCCGACCACGGCAACGAGCGCGCTATCCTTGGTGACCGACATCCAGAGATTGGCCATGCCCGGCAGGGCGTTGGGAAGCAGTGCCGGCAGCGTCACCCGACGAAAGCGCAGGAGCGGCGACATGCCGAAGGCCCGAGCCGCCTCGAGCTGCCCGCTGGGGATCGCCAGGATCGCGCCGCGCAGCACTTCGGTCATATAGGCGCCCTGAACGAAGCCGAGCACGGCAACCGCCGCCACAAACCCGTTGACCTCGATCGGCGGCAGGCCGAAGGCCATCAGCAGTCGGTTGAGGCCATCGGTCCCGGCATAATAGAGCCCGACGATCAGGATCAGTTCCGGCACCGCCCGAATGATCGCCGTATAGCCTTTGAGGATCAGACCCACCGGTCGGTTATCGGAAAGCTTGCCCAGGGCCCCGAACAACCCGATGACAAGCCCGATCGAAAAGGCACAAGCCGAGATGGCGACGGTCGTCGCAGCACCGGTCAACAGCGCGCCGCCCCAGCCCGGAGGCTGAAGCGCCAGCAATTGCCACGCCGTCATCGACCCAGTCGCCATCTCGTTCCCGGCCCCCGCCGATTACTGGCCGTAGACGTCGAAGGTGAAATAGGCCTTCGTGATCTCGTCATACTTGCCCGAGGCGCGCACAGCGGCGATGGCCGCATTCAGCTTGGCCTTCAGTTCGGTGTCTTCCTTGCGCAGGCCACCGCCGATGCCGGTGCCGAGAACCGCGGGATCAGCCGCAACGTCGCCCATGTCGGCGCAGCAATCCTTGCCGAAGTCGGTTTTCAGGAAGTCAGCCAGCGGGATGGCGTCGCCGAAGACATAGTCGATGCGGCCGGCCGCGAGATCCTGGAAAGCTTCGTCGAGCGTGGCATAGGTCTGCTCTTCTGCCTTGTCGGCGAAGTATTTCTTGAAATACTCCGACTGCACCGTGGACACCTGGATGCCGATGGTCTTGCCTTCGACCGCTTCGGGCGTCGCACCCGGCGTGCCGTCCTTCGGTCCGATCAGCTTGCTCGGCGTGTTGTAGTATTTGTCGGTGAAGTCGATCGTCTTCAGCCGCTCCTCGGTGATCGACATCGACGACCAGATGACGTCGAACTTCTTGGTCTGCAGCGCCGGAATCAGGCCGTCCCAGGAAACGTCGACGATCGAGCAGGTCTCCTTCATCTCCGCGCAGACGGCGTTCATCAGATCGATTTCCCAGCCCTTCCAGGTGCCCGAAGCATCCTTGGCGAAGAAGGGCGGATAGGCCTCGTTCATGATGCCGAAGCGGACTTCGGCCTGGGCGGTGACGGCGGTTGCCGCAAAGGCGGCACCGGCGAGCAGAAGGGAGATCATTTTCATCGTCGTTTTCCCCGATTGGTTGGTTGGTTCTGGATCTGTTTTCAAGCAGTCCCGCGCCCGCCAAGGCTGCGGGTGAATTCGCGGCAACGGGCGCTTTTCGGATCGCCGAAGACCTGGTCTGGCGACCCCTCTTCCTCGACGCGTCCCTTGTCGAGGAACATCACATGGCTCGAAACCTCGCGGGCAAAGCTCATCTCGTGGGTGACGATGAGCATCGTGCGGCCCTCTTCTGCGAGATCGCGGATCACCTTCAGCACTTCGCCGACAAGCTCCGGATCGAGCGCCGAGGTCGGTTCGTCGAAGAGCATCACGGCCGGATCGACGCAAAGCGCACGCGCAATCGCCGCCCGCTGCTGCTGGCCGCCGGAGAGAAAGGCGGGATAGGCATCGCGCTTGTTGTAGAGCCCGACTTTGGCGAGCAGTGCTTCGGCCTTCTCGACTGCCTCGCGGCACGGCATTTTCAGAACATGGACGGGCGCCTCGATGACGTTTTCGAGCACAGTACGATGAGCCCACAGATTGAAGCTCTGGAACACCATGCCAAGCCCGGTGCGCAGCCGCTCCAGTTGCTTTCGGTCGGCGGCCTCCAGGCTGCCCTTGCGGGAGGGGCGAAGCTTCAGCTCCTCGCCGCCGACAACGATGCGGCCCCGGTCAGGCGCTTCCAAGAGGTTGATGCAACGGAGAAACGTGCTCTTGCCGGATCCGGACGAGCCGATGATCGAAATCACGTCGCCGCGATGGGCCGTCGCCGAGATGCCCTTGAGAACCTCGATGCCGGCGAAACTCTTGGTGATGTCGTGCACGTCGAGCGCGGCCGGGGTGGTCCCTGTCATCTTGATCCCAGGTCATTTGGCAATTGCGCGACCATAGGAGGCTGGCGCTGCGGATTATGGGCGCATTTAAGCTCGAAGGCGGGAAAATCCTGCATGAAAGCTGGAGATGGTGCGGAAAGATGGCGCGCATCTGCGAAATCGGGTAATCGAGCGAAAACGAGGTCGCGCAAGGAGGGGGAACCATGCCGGATAAGCTCGATCAATTCGACCGCAGCATTCTGGAGGTGGTCCAGCGGGATTGCCAGCTCAAGGCGGAAGCGATTGCCGACAAGGTCGGCCTATCGCCATCGGCCGTGCAGCGCAGGCTTCGCCGTCTCCGTGACGAGGGTGTCATCACCGCAGAGATCGCCGTGGTGAACCGTAAGGCGACCAGTTTCCCGATGACCTTCATCACCGGAATGGAGATCGAGCGGGACAATTACGACGCGCTGGCCCGCTTCCGCGCGTGGGCCGACAGGCAGGAGCATGTGCAGCAGGTCTACTACGTCACCGGTCAGGTCGATCTCGTCGCGATCATTACGGCCCGGGATGTGGAGCACTACGACGATATCAGCGCGCAGCTGATGGCGGAAAACCCGCAGATCCGCCGCATGCACACCAATGTCGTGTTACGCGATGTGAAGGTTGGATTGCACATCCCGGTTCGGGAGTAGCCGGCCACGAAAGAACGAGCCTTATAGGCTCACTTATCCCGGCAGCATCTGTGCTCAGCCGCTCAGCCGCCCGACAGCGTCGACAAGTTTGGCAGCTTCGAAAGGCTTGACGATCCAGCCTGTGGCGCCGGCTTTGCGGGCGCGTTCCCGCTTCTGAGGGTCGCTTTCTGTCGTAAGCACGAGGATCGGGATGGCCCTGTAACGGTCGCTGCGGCGAATTCGCTCGATGAAGCCGAAGCCGTCGAGCCTCGGCATGTTGATGTCGGTGATAACCAGGTCGGGCGCGCTGTCTTCGAGCACTTCAAGGCCTTGAACGCCATCTTCCGCCTGCAGCGTCTCATAGCCAGCGTTTTGAAGTGTTTGGGTCACCATGGACAGGATGGTTTTGGAATCATCGACCGCCAGAATTTTCTTCACCAAGATTGCCTCGCTTCCTTCGTGCTTCGCGGGAGCCATACCCAACGGTTCGGCAGACCGCGACGACAATAGTTAGATATGACTTATTTAGCATTAACGGACTTACTGCGCCCGATCGGCGGATGCCGAGCTTCGTGCCGACGAAGAGCGGCTCAGTGCAGCGCAGGCGGTCTCGATGCCTTTCCGCATGACAGGGCCTTCATCCGCTCTGCGGATCGTTCCGCTCCAAGGTGGTAAGCGTGCAGATGACGCTGGTTCAGCGAAGGCTGAACGATGCGTCACCCGCCCCCCAGTCAATCCGTTCTATGATCCGCGTCGATACCTGTTAGTTTGAGGCGATCGAATACGGAGGTTTTTCATGTCCTTCTTTCCCGGAAACGATCCTGTCCCAGGTGACGCCTTTGCCTGTGATGCGATCGAACATTTGATCATTCCTCGTTCCAGCGATATCGGCGGCTTTGCCGTGCGCCGCGCGCTCCCCTCTGTCCGTCGCCGCCTCGTTGGTCCCTTCATCTTCTTCGACCGCATGGGACCGGCGGTCCTGAAGGCCGGAGAAGCGATGGATGTTCGCCCCCATCCGCATATCGGTTTGTCCACCGTCACCTATCTCTTAGATGGCGAGATTAAGCATCGCGACAGTCTCGGCACAGAGCTTGTGATCTCCCCCGGCGACATCAATCTGATGACCGCCGGGCGCGGTATCGTGCATTCCGAACGCACGCCGGAGAACCTGCGTGGTCATCCGCTCTCGATGTCCGGCCTGCAGACCTGGATCGCGCTTCCCGACCAGCTTGAGGAAATCGATCCGGCCTTCGCGCATACCGCGAAAGGCGAGCTGCCGACATTTGCCGATCGCGGTGCCTCGGGCCGCGTGGTCATCGGCTCGACGGCCGGGCTGCGCTCGCCGGTCAAGACCTTCTCCGAGACACTATACGTTGACCTGACGCTCGAGCCCGGTGCCCGCTTTCCCTTCGATGCCGGTCAGGAAGAGCGCGCGCTCTACATTCTCTCGGGCGAGATCGAGATCGCCGGCGACCGCTTTGCCCAGGACCAGCTTCTCGTCTTCCGCCCCGGAGACGAGATCACCCTGATCGGCGGCGCGACCGGTTGTCACGTGATGTTGTTCGGAGGTGCGGCCCTCGGCACGCAGAAACATATCTGGTGGAACTTTGTTTCGTCCTCCAAGGAGCGTATCGAACAGGCCAAGGAAGAGTGGAGAACCGGCCGTTTCGACATCGTTCCGGGGGACGAAGAGGAGTTCGTGCCTTTGCCGGAGGGCCGTTGACGGCTATATAAGCGCTTGATGACGTGGAATTGCCCTGATCGTCGGGGGATGGTATCGCGCATCCAAACAAGACTGAAGAGGCATCAGCCCGTGACATCCCTGCCCGATACGCCGCTCCTGGACAAGGTCAAGCTTCCCAAAGACCTGAAGACCATCGAGGATCGCGACCTGCCGCAGCTGGCGCGCGAGGTCCGCGACGAGATGATCGATGCGGTATCGAAGACAGGTGGCCATCTGGGTGCAGGCCTTGGCGTCGTCGAGCTGACGATTGCCATCCACAAGGTCTTCGAGACGCCGGATGATCGGCTGATCTTCGATGTCGGGCACCAGTGTTATCCGCACAAGATCCTGACCGGCCGCCGCGACCGCATCCGAACGCTGCGCCAGGAGGACGGGCTCTCCGGCTTTACCAAGCGCGCCGAAAGCGAATACGACCCCTTTGGCGCTGCCCATTCGTCCACGTCGATTTCCGCGGGCCTCGGCATGGCGGTTGCCGCCGAACTGTCAAAGACCGACCGCAAGGTCATCGCCGTGATCGGCGATGGTGCCATGTCGGCCGGCATGGCCTATGAGGCGCTCAACAATGCAGGCGCCCTAGACGCCCGCCTGATCGTCATCCTCAATGACAACGACATGTCGATCGCCCCGCCGACCGGCGCGATGAGCGCTTATCTCGCGCGTCTCGCCTCCGGTCGCAGCTATATGGGCTTCCGCGAGTTCGGCAAGAAGCTGACCGCCTATCTCGGCAAGACCGTCGACCGCGCCATCACCCGCGCCGTCGAGCATGCCCGTGGCTATGTCACCGGCGGTACGATGTTCGAGGAGCTCGGTTTCTACCATATCGGCCCGATCGACGGTCATTCCTTCGATCACCTCCTGCCCGTGCTGCGCAATGTCCGCGACAATGCCAAGGGCCCGGTGCTGATCCATGTCGTCACGCAGAAGGGCAAGGGTTATGCCCCGGCCGAAGCCGCTGCCGACAAGTATCACGGCGTCAACAAGTTCGACGTCATCACCGGCACCCAGGCCAAGGCCAAGCCGAATGCCCCGGCCTATACCGCAGTTTTCGCCGATGCGCTGGTCGAGGAAGCCCGCCACGACGACAAGATCGTCGGCATCACCGCCGCCATGCCGTCTGGCACCGGCCTCGACAAGCTGCAGTCGATCTTCCCGGAACGCACTTTTGACGTCGGCATCGCCGAACAGCATGCGGTGACCTTTGCAGCCGGTCTGGCTGCCGAAGGCTTCAAGCCCTTCTGCGCGCTCTATTCGACCTTCCTGCAGCGCGGCTACGATCAGGTCGTCCACGATGTCGGCATCCAGGGCCTGCCGGTTCGTTTCCCCATCGACCGCGCTGGTTTCGTCGGCGCCGACGGCCCGACCCATGCCGGCTCCTTCGACACCGGCTTCCTCGCAGCACTGCCGGGCTTCGTGGTCATGGCCGCTGCCGACGAGGCGGAGCTGAAGCATATGGTCCGCACCGCCGCTGCCTATGACGAAGGCCCGATCTCCTTCCGTTACCCGCGCGGCGAAGGCGTGGGCGTTCCCCTGCCGGAGCGCGGCGAGATCCTTGCAATCGGCAAGGGCCGCATCGTCAAGCAGGGCTCCAAGGTCGCACTCCTCTCCTTCGGTACGCGCCTGGCCGACTGTCTGCTCGCCGCCGAGGATTTGGACGCCGCAGGCCTCTCGACCACCGTCGCCGATGCCCGCTTCGCCAAGCCCCTCGATCACGACCTGATCCGCCAGCTCGCCCGCCACCATCAGGTCGTGGTGACAGTCGAGGAAGGCGCCGTCGGCGGCTTCGGCAGCCATGTCATGCATTTCCTCGTCAACGAGGGCCTGCTCGACAACGGCTTGAAGGTCCGCTCGCTGGTGCTGCCCGATGTCTGGATGGACCAGGCCAAGCCCGAAACCATGTATGCCAAGGCCGGCCTCGACGCTGCTGGTATTCTGAAAACGGTGTTTGCAGCGCTTGGACAGGACGTGCCGGGCGTGATTGCGGCGGGCTGACCTACCTTCAGCGGCGAGATTGAAGCGTACGCCAAAACGGCGTACACTTGTGGCGAGACGTGAGGGTCGCCATCATGAACACAGCCAAGGATATCCGCCAGACCAGTGAAGACCGTGCGACGGAGCGGATGCACTTTCGCACCAAGCCTCATGTCAAACAGGCGATCCAGCGCGCCGCTGCCATCAGCGGTGTCGATGAAACGGCTTTTGCGATGAACGCAGCCTATGCTTCGGCGCTCGCGACGATCGAGGCCCATGAACGCACGCTTCTGCAACCGATCGATCACGAAGCCTTCTTCGACGCACTGGATAATCCGTCTTCGCCGACCGACGCCTTGCGAAAAGCCTTCGCCAGCCACAAGTCGCGCGTCATCAGCAGATGAATGACGAGGGGCGCTCGGTCATCATCGAGTTGCTCGATCCCGAGCGCCATGATCGGGATCAGTTCTCCTGCGGCGTCGAAACCGTCGACAACTACTTCCGCAAGACCGCGAACAAGCTGGCCAAGGCGGGCAATGCCCGCGTCTACGTGATGACATCCCTGAGCGGCGATGTCATTGGCTTCTACGCCCTCAATGCACATTCTGTCGATTTCGCCGAGTTGCCCTCACGCTATGCCCGGAGCCGCCCATCCCATGGCGCCATCCCTGCAGCGTTCATTTCGATGATTGGCGTGGACAAGCGATACGTCGGACAAGGCTATGGCGGCGATCTGCTCGTCGACGCCTTGCTGCGGATCGCCCACGCGGCGGAGCGGATCGGCATTGCGGTGGTCATTCTGGATGTGCTTGACGACGGCGAGCCGGATCACGTAGCTCGTCGAAAGGCCCTCTACCTGCGCTACGGTTTCGAGGCGTTACCGTCGAACCCGCTCCGGCTATTCTTGCCGGTGGCGGCAATACGCGAGGCGCTGGCGACTCTCTGATACCTGCGGTCCTCTCTGGACTTCCCCCAAACGCCCCGCTAGACCGGGCCTTCAAACGACGGGCGCCCAAATGCGCCTCGGAGGCCCCATGCACACCGCACACACCACGGAAATCGCACCGGATTTCGCGCCCGATTGGGCGGCGATCGCGGTTGTCATCCTGGGCGTCACCGCCTTTGCGGTGGGGCAGGGGCTCACTTATCCGCTGATCTCGCTGATCCTCGAAAGCCGGGGTGTCTCCTCCAGCATGGCGGGCCTGAACGCCTCGGTCTTTGCGCTCGGCCTTGCCTCCTCGACGCTTCTGATCGGCAGACTGACGCAGGTGGTCCGTGGCGACAGGCTGATCGTCGCCTCGCTGCTCGGCGTTTCCGTCTGCCTTGCCACCTTCTCGGCCTTCGACCAGCTCTGGATCTGGTTCGTCGCCCGCTTCCTGCTCGGCTTCTGCACCAGCATCATCTACACGGTCTCGGAAGCCTGGCTGAACACCGCCTGTCCGGACCGCCTGCGCGGCCGTGTCTCCGGCGCCTATAGCGCGGGCATGTGCGCAGGGTTCGCTGCCGGCCCGCTTGCCATTCCGCTTGTCGGCATCGAGGACGGCTTCGCCTTCGCGCTGACGGCGGCCTATGTCGCGCTTGTCGCCTTTGCCTCGGTCATGCTCGGCCGTTATGCCAAGACCAAGCCGGAAGCCTCGGAAGCCGGCGGGCTCCTGACCTTCGTCAGGATGGCGCCGGTTTTGACGCTGATGGTCGTCGCCTTCGGCTTTTCGGATATCGCGGCGATCTCGATGATCCCGCTCTATTTCGTCGAGCGCGGCTACAGCCAGAATTTCGCGGCCTTCGTCGTCACCATGGTGGCTTTGCCGACGGCACTGGCACAGCCCTTTGTCGGCTGGCTACTCGACCGGCTGTCGCGCCCGGCGATTGCCGTCTCCGGCTCCTTGATCGCCGCTGTCGCCTTCCTCGCTCTGCCCTTCATGACCTCGCAGGCCGCTCTGCTGATCACCATCTCGATCCTCGGAGCCGCCAGCTTCTCGCTCTATACGGCGGCGCTGACCCTGCTCGGCGAACGCTTTCGTGGGGGGCTGCTGGTCTCAGGCGCCGCCGTCTTCGCGCTCGCTTACGCGATCGGCAGTGCCGCCGGCTCCGGCAGCACGGGCCTCACCATGGATCTGATCTCGGTCGATGCGGGGCCTGTCTTCGTCGGCCTGCTGATGCTGGGCTTCACCGGCTTCTTCGCCCTGAACCTGATGCGCGTCCGCGCTGCGAAGCGCTGATCCATGCTGGAAACCTCGCCGCCCGACATTTTCGATTGCCAGACCTGCGGTGCCTGCTGCGCCTATTCCGCCGAATGGCCGCGCTTTTCCATGGAAAGCGACGAGGAAATCGCCGCGATCCCCGAAGCGATGATCGCCAAGGACGAGAGCGGCATGAAGTTCGAGAATGGGCGCTGCGCCGCGCTCACGGGCGAAGTCGGCAAACATGTTGGCTGCGCGGTCTATTCCGTGCGCCCGCATGTCTGCCGCACCTGCATGCCCGGCGACGAGGAATGTAAGATCGCCCGCGCCGAGTTCGGCTTTCCGATCGATGGCCTGCCAGAGCCGGAGGTTTACGAGGCTTAAGGCCTCAGGGCATGCTGATTGTCACCTGATCGGCCGGCAGTTCGCCGCCGATTTCCGCTGCCTGGCTCTTCTTGTCGTAGACGCAGATCGAGCTCACAGTGGCGTCCGCGCCGACGGCCTTGCCGGTCAGGATGGCCACGCCATAGCTCTCGGTCCCGAAGGGATCGACGACAACCTTCGGCTGCTCGATGCGACCTTCGGCGAGCGCTGTGCATTTGGCAGCAACATCCCTGGCGAACTCCGCCCAGGCATCATCCGAGGAGGCAAGCACCGGGGAGGAAACCGGCACGAGCACGAGTGCTGCAACATGGAGAATCGTCTGGGAACGGAACATGGGGAACCTCGGTTGGATGCAATCGGGCTTCAAACCTCGACCGGAACGCCACGTCGCGCAAGTCCAAAAACGGAAGACATTTCTTTCGCTTGGAGGCCGGATTTTGGAAGGGCAAAGGTTGCCTGAGCGCTGTTCCGCACCTATGTTCCCGTCACCTGCCAAACCGCAATCTTATTGCCAAAAGGAGATCTCACCATGGCCTTCGAATTGCCCGCCCTCCCGTATGCCTACGACTCGCTGGCGCCGTTCATGTCGGCTGAAACGCTTGAGTTTCACCACGACAAGCACCACCAGGCCTATGTGACCAACGGCAACAACCTGCTGAAGGATTCCGGCCTCGAAGGTTTGTCCCTGGAAGAGATCGTCAAGCAGTCTTACGGCAAGAATGCCGGCCTCTTCAACAATGCCGGCCAGCACTACAACCACATCCACTTCTGGAACTGGATGAAGAAGGGCGGCGGCGGCAACAAGCTGCCCGGCAAGCTGCAGGCTGCCATCGACAGCGACCTCGGCGGTTACGACAAGTTCAAGGCCGATTTCGTTGCAGCCGGCACGACCCAGTTCGGCTCCGGCTGGGCCTGGCTCTCCGTCAAGGACGGCAAGCTCGAAATCTCCAAGACCCCGAACGGCGAAAGCCCGCTGATCCACGGTGCATCCCCGATCCTCGGCGTCGACGTCTGGGAGCACTCCTACTACATCGACTACCGCAATGCCCGTCCGAAGTACCTCGAAGCCTTCGTCGACAGCCTGATCAACTGGGACTACGTGCTCGAAATGTACGAAGCCGCGACCAAGTAAGCGGTATCTCCACGATCACCGAGGACGCCCGGCGCCAAGCGCCGGGCGTCTTTGTTTGGACGACCTTTCGTTCCACTTGTGCACTGCATTGGAACCATCGCGCCCCGCTCACGTTTGTTCGGCAAGAAACCGAAACAGCAAAGGAGCCAAGCCATGGCGACATCCAACCTGCAGGCAGAACTGCGCGAACTGCGTCAACAGATGACCGAGTTGAAGGACGTCATCGGACGCCAGGCCGGTCGCGCCGGTTATGATGCCCGCCACCGTGCAGCGGAGGCATTGCACGGTGCAGCCCGCACGGCGGGCCACGTGGCGGAATATGCCAGAGACGGTGCCGATAGCGTCGCCGGCGTCGTCCGCCGCCATCCGGCCGCCACCTCCACGGCGCTCATCACGCTCGGTATCATCGGCGGCGTCATCGGGTATCTCGTCGCGACCTCGACGCCGGCGCGTGACAACCGTTGGCGCTGGCACTGAGGCCGCCTTATGGTGAAGGTGACCTATCACGTCGTGGCCCACGACGAAGGCTATGCCTATCGTCTGGGTGACGTTTATTCAGAGCCCTATCCGACACACGAGGAAGCGCTTGCCGCCGCAAGGCAGGCAGCCGGGGCTCAGCAACTCGCAGATGGCGATGCCGAAATCAGCTGGCAGGATTCGCAAGGCGAGTGGCATCACGAACATGCGGACGGTGCGGACCGCCCCATGACGGACGTCGTCGACGATGTCGAGGACGACCGGTAGCCTGACTGTTTCGAGTTCAGGCAAAGGGAAAGCCCGTGGCGCGAGCCACGGGCTTTCTTCGTTCCATCAGGTTCTTTTGTCGGTCTCAGGCGGCGCTTCGGTAGGTGCCTTGATCCGTTGGCAGCTTGAAGCGCTGGATCATCTGGCTGAGCGACCCGGCTTCTGCGGCAAGCTTGTTCGCTTCATTGCTCGACTGCTCGGACACCTGGGCATTCTGCTGAGTGACGGTGTCGAGCGTGTCGACCGCGCCCCCGATGTCGCGCAGATTGCTGGCCTGGTCGCGGGTGAAGTCGGCGATCGCATCCATATGCTCGTTCATCTTTTGGATCAGTCCGCCGATCTCCAGCAGTGTCTCGCCGGTACCATGCACCAGGCGCACGCCGCTCTCCACTTGCGAGGTCGAGTTCTGTATCAAAGTCTTGATCTCCTTTGCAGCGTTTGCCGAACGCTGGGCAAGCTCGCGGACCTCCTGAGCCACCACTGCAAAACCCTTGCCGGCCTCACCGGCGCGGGCGGCCTCGACACCGGCGTTGAGTGCCAGAAGATTGGTCTGGAAGGCGATCTCGTCGATGACGCCGATGATGTTGGAAATCTGCTGCGCGCTCTCTTCAATACGGTGCATGGCCTCTTCCGCCTCTGTCACCACCTTGCCCGAGTTGAGAGCGCTGTCGTTTGCCCGCTTGGCAACGGATTGCGCTTCGGCGACGCGCTGGTTGGCGGCGGCGACGGTCGTGTTGATCTCCTTGAGGGAGGCGGCAGTCTGTTCGAGCGAAGCCGCCTGGCTTTCGGTGCGGCGAGCCAGTTCCCGTGCGCCATCGGCAATGGTCGCGCTACCACCATCGATCGTTCCCGATGCCTGTCTGATCGTTTCCATCGTGGCCGCAAGCTCTCGCACCGATGAATTGAAGTCGCGCCGCAGGGCCTCGAAGTTCTCCGCAAACGGCTGGTCGATCTGGAAGGCGAGATCCCCGGAGGCCAGCCGTCGCAAGCCGCCTGCAAGCCCGGCCGTCGCCACACGCAGTCGCTCTGCAGCCTCTTCCTCGGCGCGACGCTCCACCTCAAGGCGGTGCGCCTCCGCTTTTTGTCGTGCCTGCTCGGCTTCGTCCTCGAGGGCTTTGTTGCGGCGCAGATTGTCCCGGAAGACTTCGAGCGCGCGAGCCATGATCCCGAGTTCGTCGCTGCGGTCGCGATTGTCGATCTCGACGTCAAGATGGCCGCCGGCGAGCCGTTCCGTCGCCTTGGTCAAGTTGCGGAGCGGGTTGATGGCCGTCAGTCGCAGCATGGCGATGACAAGCGCGATCATCAGTCCGATGGCGCCGGTGCCGATCCAGACCCGTGTCCAGACATTGGCGCGCCAGGCTGCGAGTTCGGGTGCCAGGTCGACCTCGGCGCTGTAGACGCCGATCACTTCGCCCGGTTTGATGTTCATCTGTGCCGTATGGCAGGCGGCGCACTTCTCGCCAGAGGCGCTGCCCTGTCCAAGCACGACGGGGCGTGTCATGCGGAAGGTTTCGCCGTCGAGGCTGTTCAGCTTCTGCAGCGTGTCGATCGTCTGCTGGTCGAGCGTGTCGCGCGGGCTCTCGAACTCGGTTTCGCCCTGGGCCTTCTGGAAGTCGATGACCTTCGGGCCCATCACCAGCCAGATCTTCACGCTGCCGCCGGCATTGGAGAATTGCTCCATGGTGCCGTCGAGCGTTTCGATCGCGGGATCGTCCTCGCCGACCGCCTTGCGGTTGAGCATGGCCTGCGTATGCACCGACTCGAGCATGTCGAGGGCTGCATCGCCGCGCTTCGCTGCCTTGTCGGTGAGGCTCAGCCGTTCGGCAGAAATTTCATAGGCTGCAGTGCCAGCCTGAATGGCGGCAACCGCGATCCCGATCCCGAGCACCATCTGCACCGAGAGCGGTATTCTCTTCAACGATGTCAACATTTTCGTCCCTACCCCGGCCGCTGGCACGGCCCCGTCAATGGCGGCAGGATGGCGGACAATCGTTAATTCTTTGGAAGAAACTACTAAAATTGAGGGGGATTTTTTAAGCGCTTGTTGAACATGCCGGCGAAGGAGGCCGGGCTTTGCAGCCCGGCCCCGGATGTCAAAACTCAGTCCAGTCCTGCTTGACCGGCTCCACGGCGGCGGCAGAACCCTTCCCGAAGGCACGACCGAGTTTGTTGGCAAGGGCCCGTGCCGGTGAAGGTGCGGGAGCATGGGTCGCAGACGCGGCCGCCGGCTGACGTGCTGCAGAACGAACGGCGGGTGCGGGCCGTGTGGGGGCTGCCGAACGCGGCTGTGCGGACGCCGGAGCCGCAGCATTGGCCTGGCCCAGACGGAACTGCGCGAGCAGCGTGTTGAGTGAATCCGCTTCCGCCGCGAGTGTATGGGAAGCCGCCGTCTGCTGTTCGACCATGGCGGCATTCTGCTGCGTACCCTGGTCCATGCTGGTTACCGCAAGATTGATTTCCTGCAACCCGGTGGACTGTTCGCGCGCCGCGGTGACGATCGCGCTGACGTGGTGGCTGATCTCCTGCACGGCGCTGACGATCTTTTCGAGTTCCGTCCCGGTTTCGCCCACCAGGGATACGCCGTTGCCGACCTGTGCTGTCGAGCGCGAGATCAGCGCCTTGATTTCCTTGGCGGCATTGGCCGAGCGCTGGGCGAGCTCGCGCACCTCCTGTGCGACAACGGCAAAGCCCTTGCCGGCTTCACCGGCACGTGCGGCCTCGACACCGGCGTTGAGTGCCAGGAGGTTGGTCTGGAAGGCGATGTCTTCGATCACGCCGATGATGCTGGAGATCGACTGCGAGGACTGCTCGATTTCCGTCATTGCCTGGACTGCATTGCGCACGACCTCTCCGGATCGTTCAGCCCCAGACCGGGTGCTCTCGACCAGCTGGCCAACGTCTTCGGCGCGCTTGGTCGTATCCCGCACGGTTTTGGTGACTTCGGCAACGGCGGCAGCCGTTTGCTCCACGGATGCGGCCTGTTGTTCGGTGCGGCGGGCAAGATCATCGGCAGAAGAGCGGATCTCCGCGGCACCCGCATGGATGGCATGCGCGTTCGCGCCAACCGTCCGCAGGGCGGCCTGCAGTTTGTCGAGGGAATCGTTGAAATTGCCACGCAGGCTGTCGAGATGCGCCGCAAAGGGTTGCTGGAGACGGAACACCACGTCCCCGTCGGAAAGGGCAGAAAGCCCCTTGGCGAGTTCCGTCATCGCAAACCGGACTTCCTCCGCCTCACGGGCTTTTTCGGCCTCAGCCTTCTGTCGCTCTGCCTCGGCCTCCTCGCGCAGCGCGCGCCGTTCGCTGGACATGCGTGCGCTTTCGATGGCTGCTTCCTTGAACACCAGCACCGCTTGCGCCATGCGGCCCACCTCGTCGCCACGGTCGAGGGCCGGCACGTCGATGGCGTGGTCGCCTGCCGCCAGACGGCTCATGGCATTGGTCATGCCGGTGATCGGCGTGACGATGGAGCGGGCCAGCAGCCAGATAAGGGCAACGGCAAACACGCCCGCGACAGCGGCACCCAGTATGAGTGCCATCTCGAGTGCAGAGTGGGCAGCTTCAACGCGCGCACGGGTCTCCGCCGCCTCGGTTGTCAGCCGGCTCTTGATATCGGCCGCAGCCATGCGGAAGGAATCCAGTTCTGCGGCTGTCTGCGATTGGCCGATCGCGGCGATCTCGGCAATCGATGCAGTCCCTCCCTTCCGGGCTGCGATCTGCGGATCGGCGATCGTCGAGGCATAGGCATCTGCCACGGAGCGCATGGCACGCAGCGGCGCGTCGAGGGCCGGATCACCGGCGGCCAGTTGCCGGGCCTCTGCAAGGGCTGCGTCGAGCGACTGGCGCGCCGTTGTAACCGCAGAAAGCGTGCTCTCGCTGCCGAGCAGAAGATAACCACGCTGGTTGGCGGCCTGCTCTGCCATGGCTGTGGCTGCGGCATCGACGAGATTGATGATGCGCTGGGCGCGGTCCTGCTCGGTAAGCGCCGTTTTGGCCGTATAGGCCTGGACGAAGACGACCACCGAAGCCAGGAAACATCCTGCCATGATGGTGCAAAAGGTGAGGATCAGCTTCTTGCTGAGGGAAAGGTTCTTGATGAACATAAAGGTCACTTTCAGGCGCGCGAAGGGGCAGGACGTCCGGGAGGGGACGTCACAGTGCAGCGGTGACATGATCCGTTCGAGGCGTTCGCACCACCATCATGGGGCGCTCAGGGGGACACCGGAATCGGTCGATCCTGGCGATCCTGTCGGAAACGGTTTTACAAGCCGTTACCAGATCATGGCCGATTGACGGGCCGGAAAGATTTGGTCCCGTTTGAGACCGTTACTGCTGGTCCTGCATCCACACCTTGTTGGTGACAATCAGCAGGATGTTGAGGTCGTCCATCGGGTAGTAGTCCTTGGCGCGCATCTCGAATGTGGTGGGACCGGTCTTCTTGACGTTATCGCCGCAGAAGCTGACGAGCGATTCCGGGTGGAGTTTGTCGACCGTGAGGTGGAAGTCACCGATCGGGCCATACCAGTTGTTGCCGGTGGTCAGGATGTAGGAGAGCCACTGTTCAAAATAAAAAACCTCCGGATCCTTGTTCTTGCTCTCGAGTTTCGTGGTTGCATCGACGAAGGCCTGATCGACGCAATAGCGCTTCTGATAGTCGGGATATGCCTCCGACGGTTTGCCATCGAACGCGAAGACGAGACCGGAGCTGCCGCCGACGCTCGGCTTGTAACGGTGCTCGACCTCAACATCCGCGTTGGCGGGGAAAGTCGTTTCCCACCAGAAAATGGATTCGAGTTCCCAGACAGGCACATATTCCGTGACCGGCTGCCCATTGTTGTTCGCCCCGCCGTTGAGATCGTAGATCAGGCCCTTGGCGAGCCAGTCCTTGGCAATCTCGGGGTCCAGCGTCTTGAGCGCTTCCGTGGTCTCCTTGGAGAGCGGCTGCAGAGGAACTCCCTGCGCTTCAACCTCTGCCGTCATGTCGATCCCGCGCACCAGCACCCGCTGTTGCAGGTTGGCCTCGATCTCTTCGCCATCCTGCACAACCGAGAAGTCCATGAAGTTGTCGCTCTGCTCGTCAGGAACCGCAGACATGATCTCGACCGGCCCGCCGATCTTCGGCATCGGGAAGGCGACGATTGTCTTGACTGGTTTGTCGGTGGTGTTGCGGTAGAGATATTTCACCTCGACCTTTTCCGGCGAGATGTAGAGGTCCTCTTTGGCCATGGTGATCTCTTCGCTGCGCGTGAAGATCAGCCCGCCGGCCCCCAGTGTCGCCATGGAATCGTTTGCCAGCACGGAAGTGGCGGCCAGTGCCTGAAAAGCGCAGGCGAAGAGCAGTCTCGTCGTCGATGTCGTCACGGTTCAATATCCCCAGGAACCCAAAACAGAAAATGCCACCTTAGCGGTGGCATTTTGATTCTTGAACGACGGTTTCTGGGTGTTATGCGCGGGCCGGAAGCAGCGGATAGCCGACCAGTACCGCACGGGCAGCAAGCGTCGCGATCGCAGCTTTCACCAGGTCGCCCGGAATGAAGGCGAGCGAACCCGTGAGAACGGCGGAGAAAGGTGTGCCGGCGACGAGCGACAGCCACGGCATGCCGCAGAGATAGACGACGCCGATGCCGCCGACGATCGAAGCGATGAAAAAGCCGGTCATCTGCTTGGCCGCCGACTGTCCCTCGCGCACGAGCTTCTCAGCCAGGAAACCGGTGACGAAGGCACCGATGATCCAGCCGAAGATATAGCCGCCGGTCGGACCCATCAGCACGTTGAGGCCACCGCGACCGCCCGAGAGAACGGGCAGGCCGACGGCAACGAGCACGACGAGCAGGGCGTAAGCCAGCGCGCTGCGCTTGGCGCCGATGATGCAGCCGGCCAGCATCACACCCATCGACTGGGCCGTGATCGGCACCGGGATGAGCGGGATCGGCACGGGCGGGATGAAGCCCAGAACAATGATGATGGCGGTGAACAGGGCGATAAGGACAATGTCTCTGGTGGTCATGAAAGGTCCCCGAAAAAGATCGCCTCGTTACTGACCCCGAATGCCCCTCGCGTCAATTGCCTCTGCAATGCGATCGGCATCCTTCAGCGTCGAAATGATCAGCGGACCGAGCAAACGCGACAGCTTCACCGGAATGCCGCGCGCTGCATGCGCCTCCTTCAGCGCCTCGTATCGAGCCGCGATCTCCGGAACGAAACGCAGTACCAGTCCGAAAGCGAGGCCGAGATCGGCAGCTTTCAACAGTCCCAGCCTTTCCAGCGGTCGGGCCAGATCGGTGACGGCCGCCATGAAATCGGCAACCGTAGTGGAGGCGGTCACGGCAGCCGCGAGAAACAGGATCGCGACAAGCCGAAGCGTTGTCACCAGCGCCTCGAGCGGTGTCAGCAGCAGCAGATTGACGGCGGCGAGAAAGGCGATGGTGAAGAGCACGGGCTTCAGCCGCCTGAAGCCTTCGGCAAGCCCGATGCCGGTCGCACGATAGACAAGCGCTGTCATGATGAGCGCAGCCCCGAGCATGACCGGCTGGTCGATCAAGTAGAGAAGCAGCCCGAAGACCATCAGGCCGAAGAGCTTTGGCTTGACTGGGATGCGATGCAGGAGGCTCGTGCCTTCGACATGCAGGCTGGTCAGCATCCGGCGATCTCCCGGTAGCGGCCGATCGCGTCCTGGCCAGCGCCATCGAAGGCAAGTGCGCCTTTATGAAACACCAGCACGCGGCCGAAATCCGCGACAAGCTCCAGGTCATGGCTGATGACAACAGCCTGTTCGCCGAGTCCGTCGATCGCTGCCTTCACCCGGGCGCGGTTCTTCATATCAAGCTGGTTTGTCGGCTCATCGAAGATCACCACATCGGGCCGGTTGACGCAGACGGCGGCCAGTGCCGCGAGCTGCAGTTCACCGCCGGAGAGCTCATGTGGTCGCCGACCCGCCAGATCGCTGATGCCGAAGCGGGTGAGGGCCTCGTCCACCAGCCGCTCGACCTCGGGCGCCGCCAGCCCCCGCGATTTCGGCCCGAGCGCCACATCCTCGCGGATGATGGGCAGAATGATCTGGTGTCCGGGGTTCTGAAAGATGAAGCCGGTCTTCGCCCGCGCCGCCTTTTCGTCGGCCACGGTATCGAGACCGTCGAGCCTCACCGTGCCGGAGGTCGGCTTGGCAAGTCCTGCGATCAGCCGCGCAAAGCTTGTCTTGCCCGATCCGTTGAGTCCGATGACGCCGATGCGAAGCTCGCCCAGCAACAGGGTGAGGGCTTTGAGCGCCACACGGTCGCCGTAACGCAATTCGGCCTGGTCGAAATGGATGAGCAAGGCGGGTGGGTCTCCTCCGGGCAATTGTTGATCCTATAGACCGGTCATGGGGCCGGTGCCAGATGTCTTCCATCGCACCCGATCAGGATGGGACCGCCAAGGTCTTCTGCCGAACCGTGGTGGAAACCTGCAACCTTGAATTTGCCACCATTGAACAAACCACGAACATGCACTAGCCTAATGGCATGTCGATTCTCGTGCCCAACGCGCTTGCGCGAAAAATCTTCCTCGAACGGCAGGGCCTGTCCCGCTCGCCGACCAAGGCGCTCGGGCGTCAGGGGCTTTACGACCTGATCCATGATCTGGGCTTCGTTCAGGTCGACAGCATCCAGTGGGTCGAGCGGGCGCATCACCAGATCCTCTTTTCGCGCAATCAGACCTATCGAACGAAGGATCTCCAGCATCTTCTGGAGAAGGATCGCTTGCTCTTCGAGCACTGGACGCATGATGCCTCGGTCATCCCTTCAGCCTTCTTTCCCTATTGGAAGCATCGCTTCGTCCGCCGTGAAGAGCGGATCCGCAAGAACTGGGCCCGATGGCAGGGGGAGGGCTTCGACCAGGCCTTCGAAGAGACCTATGCGCGCATCCGCGACCATGGCCCGGTCATGGCCCGCGACGTGAAGGCCGAGGATCACAAGTCCGGCGGCTGGTGGAACTGGCATCCCTCGAAGACGGCGCTGGAATTCCTCTGGCATACCGGCAAGCTCTCAATTGCCCGCCGCGAGGGCTTCCAGAAGGTCTATGATCTTTCCGAGCGAGTCATCCCTGCCGAACATCACGCGGCCGAAGTCGAACACGAGACCTTTGTCGACTGGGCGTGCCGGGCGGCACTCACCCGCCTCGGCTTTGCCACCTCGGGCGAGATCGCGGCCTTCTTCGATATCGTCACCCCCGAGGAGGCCAAGGCCTGGGTGATGTCCCGTCGCGATGAACTTGAGGAGCTGCAGCTCGAAACGGTCGACGGCAAGCCGCGCGCCTCTTTTGCTTTCGCCGACCAGGTCTCGAGCCTCCTCGACGTGCCCGAGCCGCCGGCGCGCATCCGCGTACTCTCGCCCTTCGATCCCCTGATCCGCGATCGCAACCGCACCGAACGCCTCTTCGGTTTCTTCTATCGCATCGAGGTATTCGTGCCCGAGCCGAAGCGCCAGTACGGCTACTACGTCTTTCCGCTGCTCGAAGGTGACCGGCTGATCGGCCGCATCGACATGAAGGCCGAGCGCAAGGACGGTGTTCTCGATGTCCGCCGCCTCTGGCTGGAGCCGGGCGTGAAGCCCAGTGCCGGGCGCCTCGAAAAGCTGGAGGCCGAACTCCAGCGTGTCGCCCGCTTCGCCGGCATGGAAGCCGTGCAGCTCCAGCCTGGTTGGCTCGCCTGACCACCAGAAACATCCATCAGAAAGACTGAAGACGTGACCGACAACCGCGCCTACCGCATCGAGCACCGCGTGCCTGACATCGACGATTACCTGCGCCTCCGTCTTGAATCGGGCCTGACGCCCTTTTCCCGGGAAGCTGCGGAGAAGGGGCTGCCCAATTCCATCTTCGGCGTCAGCCTGATGCTCGGCGACGAGACCGTCGGCATGGGCCGCATTATCGGCGATGGCGGCTGCTTCTTCCAGGTGACCGACATTGCCATCCTGCCGGCCCATCAGGGCAGGGGGCTTGCCAAATGGATCATGGCGGCACTGTCAGAATTCATCGCCACCTTGCCGAAGACGGCCTATGTCAGCCTGATCGCAGACGTGCCGGCGAACCGCCTCTACGCCCAGTATGGCTTCGACGAGACCGCACCGCGCTCGGTCGGCATGGCACGCCGCGTGACCTGACGCGCATCGGCGCCGATACCGGCAAAGTTTGGACTGGGAGCGGATCCGGTAACGCGCCACGGTCATGTCCTGCTGCGGTGGCGGGCTCTCTTCTCATGTCCAGCGCCGGGCGCATGTGAGGCGAGAGGGGACGGGACCATGAAACGATTGACCACGAAGACAGTCCTCGGACTGATGATGCTGATCGGCAGCTTTGCCGCGAGTTCGCCGAGCCTTGCTGTCTCGCCCCAAAGTCTCGTCGGCGACTGGACCCTCAACAATGGCAGCATCTTTGGCCCCTGCCGCCTGACGCTGACGCTCGAAAACTGGAAGGGACGTTTTCGCGCAACGACCACCTGCGTTGGCGCAATGAGCTTTCTCGACGGCTGGGAGCCGACCCCGGACGGCTTCCTTCTGCACAATATCACGGGCGGTACGCTCGGGCGCTTTTCGCCGGCCTCGGGTGGCCTGCGCGGGCAGTTGTCCGATGGTTCGACGGCCGTGGTCGCGCGTGTCGCAGCACCGCGACCGCCCGCCACCGCCTTTCCCGGCATCACCGATCACAACGGCTGCATTCTCAGTCCGGTGACCGGACAATGCGCCTCCCAGGCGGAACTGCGTGTGCCACGCGGGCCGGAAAGCGTGCGCATCCTTCGCAAGCTGACCATGCGCGCAGCCCCCACTTACAAGAGCGGGATTGTCGGGGAGTTGCAGAAGGGCCAGTGCATCAAGATCGGAGGCTGTTTCGAGACCGCTGCCGAAATGCGCTGCGAGGTCCCCCTCCGGGGCGGCAGCAAGGGCTACATCCTTCGTTACTATGAGCAGGACGGACAGACCTTCTCGGCTTTCTCGACGCGCTGCTGAGGATCAGATCGCCTCCCGCATGCCCATCAACGCCCGGTCCTTCAACTCCTGAAACTTTCGCGACACGGAGGCGAGCTTGGCATCCCAGGTCGGATCAGGTCGCTGCCCTTCGATCGTCTGGAAATAGACCTGCATCAGGGCCGCGATCGCGAAGGGTTCAAGCACCGCTGCCTTGAGCGCCAGCGCCCCGACCACGGCGATCGCGATGCCGAAGCCGCTGGCGGCACCGGGAAAGGCGTAGACCAGTCCCAGTGCCGGCCCGATCAGGAGCAGGAAGATCGCAGCGGTCAGCAGCCAGAGAAAGATCGCAAGCCACACCGCGTTCTTCACCATGCGTCCGCCGTTCTGGGCATAGAGAACGAGACCCTGTCGCCCTGTCTCCCAGGGGTTGTCGCTGTTGGTCCGGATGTTGTGGGCGAGGATGATCTCGTCGACATAGGTGAGCGACAGCCGGATGACCGTGTTGATGAAGCGGGTAACCGCCTCCAGCCCGGGGATCATCATGCCGATCCCGCCGACGAGACCGGTGATCGCGCGGATGACGCCCTTGATCAGCTGGTCGAGCACGAAGAGCAGGTTGGCCTCGGCAAAACGGGCTTCCACGACGGCGCGCCCATGGGCGATCTGCCCCTTGCCATCCGGCATCAGGTTCCGCCCCTCGTGGATCTCGACCATCACGGCGATATGGGCCGCCTTCACCATGTAGAGCAGCCATTCGCGGATCCAGTAGACCGCGAAGGAGACAAGGCCAAAGCCGATGATCCCGCCCCAGACGGCGAGATCCTCGCTGGAACCGAAAACGCCGCCAAGCCCATAGCCAATCCCGGCGGATCCGCCGGTGCCCAGCACATAGGCCAGCGTGATGGCGAAATAGATGACGATCCGGAGCGCGACGAACGGCAAGGTCTGGAGCAGGATCGCAAGCGCCCGCCCGATCGAAAAATCCCACATGCTGAAATCCCCGAAGCCTGAAACCCGCCGCAAGTCTAGGAGCGCCGCTTTGGGCCCGCAAGGTCATCGGACACAACAGGCGACGGGCGCTGAGAGCGCCGATCGCATCATGGTGGCAAAGACAGGGCCGCTTCCGGTTGTAAACTCCATCAAGTGATATATATTTGTAACGTCATTTGAAGGAGATTGGCCGTGCTGCACGCCACCGAACGCCAAGCCACAGTGATCGCCGTCCCGCAAGGTTTTGCGGACGAGACCGAGCGCAAGCGTCTGTCCGCGACAGCTCTCAAGGCCTTCCGTCGCCTCGTCGACAAGTGGGATATCACCAGTCAGCAGGCGGCAGCCCTTCTTGGCGTCTCGGTCAGCACCTGGGAGCGGCTGAAGCCGGAAACTGTGGTGAAGACGCTGAGCCAAGATCAGATGACCCGCATTTCTGCGCTCACCGGCATCTACAAGGCGCTGCATCTGCTCTTTGTCGATGCCATGGCCGATCGCTGGCCCATGCTGGAAAACACCGGTCCGCTGTTTGATCGTCGCACACCCGTCGCCGCCATGATCGAGGGCGGGATCCCGCATATGCTCGAGGTTCGCCGTTATCTCGACGCCGTGCGCGGGGGCCTCTAGGTGGAATTCGTCGGATTGCCGGTCACGACGCTGGCCGAGCCAAAAACGGTGCGGCTGGTATCCACCGCTCGCCTGCGCCGGCCCGTGCTGGCCGACCTTGCGGATACGGCAGACGGACTCGCTGAACTGGCCGAGATCGAGGCAGCCACCTCCAGCCGCATGCAGGCGCAGGCGACCGGCATTTCGGGCCTTGCCGCCAACGAGCTTGTCTACGACGTGCCGCACGCGCATTTCATCAATGCCAGCTTCGCCTATGCCAAGCCGCGTGAGCCGAACCGCTTCAACGGGGACATGCGCGGCGCCTGGTATGCGGCCCTGTCCGTCAAGACATGCCTCGCCGAGATCGCCTTCCACATGACGGATTTTCTGGCCCGCACCGGTCGGTTCGAGGCCGTTGCCGACTATGCGGAAATGTTCTGCAGTGTCTCCGGCGAATTTCTCGACCTGCGGCCGGTGCCCGGTCATCCGGCTCTGTCGCCGGACAAGGCGACCGGCTATCCGGAAGGCAACCGTCTGGCCCTGGAAGCAAGACGGGCAGGGCTGAACGGCATTGTTTATCCCTCCGTCCGCCAGCAAGGCGGCACCTGCTTTGCCATCCTGCGCCCTGCCGCCGTCCAGTCTGTCCGCCAGGGCGATGTCTGGCGGCTCACATGGAAGGGCGGGCCGGAGCCCGTCATCGAAGGGCCGTTGGCGTCTTGACCTTCAGGCGTCCGCGCCCCGTCGCTAACGAGGGGCCCTAACGGGTTCAGACGATCTCTGTCGCCGAAATCTTGATCCCGAAGCCCTCCAGGCCGACATAGTGGCGCTCGCGCGAGGAGAAGAGGCGGATCGAGGTGACGCCGAGATCCTTCAGGATCTGTGCGCCGAGCCCGATTTCCAGCCACTCGCTTTCGCGGGCCTGGGCTTCTGAGTGTTCCTCGCGGTCATGCTTGCCGCTGCGCGCCGTGGTCGAAATCCCGACCCCGACGGATCCCTCGCGGAGATAGACGACGACGCCACGCCCCTTGTCGGCGATCCGCTTCATGATCGCGTCGATCTGGCGATCCGTGCCGAAGACGTCCTTGCCCACATGTTCGAGATGCAGGCGCACCGGGATGTCCTCCCCGTCGCGGATATCGCCGAAGACCACGGCGAGATGCTGCATCGGGTCCCAGGGCAGCGAATACGCGTAGGCCTTGGCGGGACCATAAGGTGTCTGAATATCGAACTTGGAGGCAAGCTGGATGAGCGTTTCCTTGCGCTGACGGTAGGCGATGAGATCGGCGACCGAAACCTGCTTCAGGCCATGCTGGACGGCGAAGGCTGCGACCTGCGGCCCGCGCATCACGGTGCCGTCATCATTGACCAGTTCGGAAATGACACCGATCGGCGGGAGACCGGCCATGTTGCAAAGGTCGACGGCTGCTTCCGTGTGCCCGGAGCGCATGAGCACGCCGCCTTCGCGCGCGACCAAGGGAAAGATATGGCCAGGACGAACGAAGTCGCTGGCGCCGACATTCGGGTTGGCGAGGTTGCGCACCGTCAGCGTCCGATCGTCCGCCGAGATGCCGGTGCTGGTACCATGCTTGAAGTCGACCGAGACGGTGAATGCCGTCGTATGCGCACTGTCATTGTCGGCGACCATGGCGGACAGATTGAGGCGCTTGGCCTCTTCCTTCGGCATGGGGGCACAGACGATGCCCGAGGTATGACGCACGATGAAGGCCATCTTTTCCGGCGTGCAATGCACGGCGGCAACGATCAGATCACCTTCGTTTTCGCGCCCGTCGTCATCCATGACGACCACGATCTCCCCGGCTTCAAAGGCTCTGATCGCCTCGACGACACGTTTCTGATCGTAGGTCATGGGAAGGTCCTCATCTGGTCCGGCCGTTCTGGCCCCGGTCTCTCAGGATATGATCGAGAAGAATGCAGGCGAGCATCGCTTCGCCGACAGGAACAGCGCGGATACCGACGCAGGGGTCGTGGCGACCCTTGGTGCGAACGTCCACCTCGTTGCCATCGGCATCGATCGAGCACTTTTCCGTCAGGATCGATGAAGTCGGCTTGATGGCGAAGCGCGCGACGATCGGCTCCCCGGTCGAAATGCCACCGAGGACGCCGCCGGCATGGTTCGACAGGAAGACCGGCTTGCCGTCCGCCCCGATCCGCATTTCGTCGGCATTCTCCTCGCCGGTGATCTCTGCCGCCTGAAAACCGTTGCCGACCTCGACGCCCTTGACGGCGTTGATCGACATGAGGCCCGCAGCGATGTCTTGATCCAGTTTGCCATAAACAGGCGCGCCGATCCCGGCCGGCACTCCTTCGGCGATCACCTCGATAACCGCACCGACCGAGGAACCCGCCTTGCGGATGCCGTCGAGATAGTCCTCGAAGACCGGAACCATGGAAGCATCCGGGCAGAAGAACGGGTTCTGGTCGACTTGCGCCCAATCCCAGTTGTCGCGGTTGATCTTGTGCGTGCCGATCTGGACCAGAGCACCGCGAATGGTGACACCGGGCATGGCAAGCCGTGCGAGCGCACCGGCGGCCACGCGGGCGGCGGTCTCGCGGGCGGACGAGCGCCCGCCGCCACGATAGTCTCGGATCCCGTATTTCAGGTCATAGGTATAGTCGGCATGGCCGGGACGATAGCGCTTGGCGATCTCTCCGTAATCCTTGGAGCGCTGGTCGGTATTCTCGATGAACAGCGAGACCGGCGTACCGGTGGTGATCATCGAGCCGTCTTCCTGCGGCATGACGCCGGAGAGCACCTTGACGATGTCGTCTTCGCGTCGCTGGGTGACGAAACGCGACTGGCCGGGCTTTCGCTTGTCCATGAAGACCTGCAGGTCCTCCTGTCGGAACCGCACGCCCGGAGGGCAGCCATCAACGACCGCGCCGAGCGCTGGCCCGTGGCTTTCGCCCCAGGTGGTGACGCGGAAAAGGTGACCGAAGGTATTGTGCGACATGCGTGAGCTACCGTTCCATTCTCGTCCACCGGAACGTCTTCCGGCGGGCCTTGCATCGGATGGCGTCACTCATAGAGCAAATGCGCGAATTCTGTGAAGCGCTTTTGCGGCGCATCCGGCGGATTCGCGATGACTCTGTGTCACCGCAGCGATCGTAATCCGTCAGCCGCTTCGCCTTAGGAAGCCTTGCGCTGCGGCAGACGATCGACAAAGCGGGTGAAGTCCTCGAACGACAACGGCTTTGCGAAGGCATAACCCTGCAGGTAGTCGCAGCCCAACTGGCGCAGGATACCGGCATGCTCATGCGTCTCCACGCCCTCGGCGACCGTTTCGATGCCCAGCGAGCGCGCGATTTCGACGATGTTGCGCACGAGGCTGCGCTCCTGCGGCTGGACAGTGACGGGCATGACCAGCTGTCGATCGATCTTCAGCCGCTTCGGCTTGAGCTTCAGGAGCGAAACGATCGATGTGTGGCCAGTGCCGAAATCGTCGATTTCGATGTCGATACCAAGCGCCTTGATCTTTTCGATATTGTCGGAGGCGATCGTGTCACTTTCGTCCAGGAAGATCGATTCCACCAGTTCGAAGCAGATCGAGCCCGGCGAGATCGAAAGCCCCTTGAGCTGGTCGATCAGATTGTCGTCATGCAGGCGTTTGGAAGAGACGTTGACCGAAATCCGCGGCACCTGCATCCCGAGCGCCGTCCAGCGCATCTGGTCCTTCAGCGCTGTCTGCAGCACCAGTTCGTCGATGCGCGCCATGACATTGAGGTCTTCGGCGACCTTGAGGAAGCTGCCGGAAGCGAGGATCCCCCGGTCGGGGTGCCGCCAGCGGATCAGCGCCTCGGCACCACAGAGCTGCATGCTGTCGGCCTCGAATTGCGGCTGATACCAGACGATGAATTCGTCGCGGTCGAGACCCGCCAGCATGTCATCGGCCATGCGCTTCTTGGCAACGATATTGGCCTGCAGATCCGGGGTAAAGAATTCGCAACAGTTGCGACCCTTTTCCTTCGCCTGGTAGAGCGCGATGTCGGCATTGATCAACACCTTGCGCGGGTCGGGCGAGGCGCCATGGGCCTGGGCGATGCCGATCGACACGCCGCAGCGACAGTCGAACCCTTCGAAATCAAGCGGCTGCCGCATTTCCTCGATGATCTTGTTCGCGAGTGTTGCGAGTTCGTCGACCGATGTCTGGCGGCGCGCGAGCACCACGAATTCATCACCTCCGATACGCGCGACAAGGTCGCCACGCGGGACGTGCTTCATGAGAATGCGGGAGGTATGCACCAGCATGGCGTCACCGGCCGCATGGCCGAGCGTATCGTTGATTTCCTTGAAGCGGTCTAGGTCGAGATGCAGGATTGCGAATTTCGACGATTGACGGTCTTTGCTGCGCGCCAGCGTGTCCAGCTCGAGATCGAGCTTGCGGCGGTTGGCAAGCGAGGTCAGCGGATCGTGCAGGGCGTTGAATTCGATACGGTTCTTTGCCAGTTCGAGCTCGATGTTGCGCATGTCGGCTTCTGCCTTCGCAGTGCGCAGTTGCTCGGCCAGCAGCGCGTCCGCGGTCACGTCGAAGGCGATGCCGATCAGCTTCTTCTTGCCGTCCCGACCCGTATGCGGCTGACCGACGGAGCGGATGTAGCGGATCTCGCCATTCTGCAGCACGATGCGCTGGGTCGTGTTGATCACCTGGTCGAGCGTCACGGCACGCTTCGTCGCAAGCTGGAGCTCGCCTCGGTCGTCCGGGTGGACCCGTGACAGCCAGGTGTGTTCCGGGACCGGCTTCTCGCTGAACGGCAGACCATAGAGTTGGTGCATGCGCTCGTCCCAGATGGCACTCTTGGTGACGGGGTCGCCTTCCCACGTGCCGCAACTGTACGAGCCAAGTGCCAGGTCGAGCCGCTGGGATGCCTCAGCCAGCTGATGTTCTCGGCTCGAAAGTTCCTCGAGCGCGAGCTCGAGCTCGGCATTCTTGATGTCGCTGTTTTCCTTCGCCTTGCTCAGCGATTGGGTGAGCAGCGTGTCGCGCGTCACGTCACAGACGATGCCGGTGATATTGCCATCCAGCGTGCGCGCGCCGACGGAGCGGAGGTAGTGGAAGTTATCGTCTGCCAGCGGAACGCGGTAGCTGATATCCCATTGGTCTGCCGTACCGGCAATGACGCAATGGAAATACAGCTGCTCCGCCTTGCCGATGTCGTCGGCGTGCAGACAGGCAAACCAGTCGGCGAGCCGGTCCTCGTCATCGGACAGGCTCTCTGGAAGGCCATGCAGACCGGCGCTGCGGGGATCCCAGATAAGGGCATGGGTGACCGAGTCGATCTCCCAGATGCCGATATTGGAGGTTTCCAGGGCCAGCTGAAAGCGTTGCGACAGTTCGAGCAGCCGTTGTTCACGGGCCTTCAGGCGATTGATGTTCAGGTTGCGCTCCCGCAGCAGATAAAGCGCGAGCAGCACGGATATCGTCATGGCCGTTACCCCGGCCAGAACGAGAAGGCGGCTTGGAAGCAGGCGGTTCATCGCCGCGTCCCAACCATCGGCCGGCACGCCGTGAAGCTGGAAGCGGAGCTGTCCGCCCTCGGCCTCAATCGAGATGGGCTGGCCGTCAAAGATCGACCCCTCTCCGAACACCTCCCGGCTTCCGGAAGGCGAGGTCATGACGACGGCGACCTTCGTGTGGTCGTTGTTCTCATGGTCTGGCAGGTCGGCATGAGTAAGCATGCCGTGGTGATCGAAGAAGAGATCCCCGTCGATTTCCATGACGAGTGAGACCCATGCCTGACTTGCCTGCCATGATGGCGGGGACACCGGAATGTCGATCACAAAAGTCCGCCCCTCTCTATCGACCTTGGGCGTGAACGCCATCCGGCTGGCGTCGTCGAGAGGCGCAAGACGGATGCTGCGCCGATAGGGCTTGTCGGCGAGAAGGCGGTTGATCGTGCGGTTGAATTCCACCGGAGAAATCATCTCGTCATCGGCCAGGTCGTCGGCAAGGCTGAGCGCAAGCTCCACTTCGTCGTCGAGACGGGTGGTGATTTCGGACTTCACATGCACAAGACGGTCGAGAATGGCGCGCTCGATGCGTCCGCGCTCCTTTTGCGCCGTCTGCCGGTCGATCATCAGGCCGACAGACACGATCAGGAGGCTTAGAACGGCAGCGCCGATCAGCCAAAACATGCCGTTGCTCAGTTTCGAATCGGCACGTTCGTCCATCATCAACTTGCGCAAGTGTAAGGGTCTCCAGATCGCGAGTGCGCTAAGTCTATGCTTCTGCGGTTAACTTAGGATTTCGGCAAAGACAGGTTTTTCTCTCTGGCGATGTTTTTCTGACCGAACGCTATCATGCACGATCGGCATCATGGGCTTGGATATCGGGCCGGAAATCGGGATAAGCGCTTGATCCCGGTCACCATTCGGGTCCAAACTCCCTTGAAATAACAAGATCGGGGGCGAATTCCGCCACATTCAGGAGGCTATCTTGCAGAGGTTTTCAGCATCGAATTGGTTGAAGGTGGTGCGCATGCGTCTCATGGTTTCCGTATTCCTCGCCACGGCAGGCTTCCTCTTTCCCGTCAGCGCGTTCGCCGGCAGTGCCGATGTCGAATCGACCATTCGCGACGTCAATGTCGACGGCATGAGCCTGGTGCTTGAAGACGGCAAAACCTACGCGGTTCCATCGGAGTTCAACTTCGAAGGCCTGGAACCTGGGCAGAAAGTGATCGTGTTCTATACCGAAGTCGACGGCAAGCGCGTCGTCGATGACCTGGAAGTCCTGCAGTAAGTAAAGGGGTATTGCGGGCCGTTGCTGCATGGCGGCCCGCCGGGGTTCACAGCCAGCCAATCAGCTTCTGATCACGGTCGATCTTGAGGATCTGGTCCTGCGGAATGTTCATCTCGCAAGCTTCGTCCTCGCTGATATTGCCGATCAACCTGAAGCAGCTGCGGATGACGCCCCCATGGCTGACGCAGACCGTCTGCCGCTCAACCGAGGTCAACCACGCACCGATCCGCCATGACAGGATTTCGTAGCTTTCCGCGTCGTCGCCGGGGGGGATGAAGCCCCATTTCTGTCGTGCCCGTTCCTCGACGCGCTCCGGCGAGATCAAAGCCAGTTCCGGCAGCGTCGAGCCTTCCCAATCCCCGAAAGACAATTCCTTCAGCCGCTCGTCGGTCCGATAGCCAGCTGGGGCAAGCCCCATGGCAGTCCGCACGCGTTCCATCGTGTCGCGCGTCCGTCCGAGTGGGGAGCTCACAAAATCGAAATCCCCGGCGCTGTCACCGAGGATTTTTGCAAGCTTGCGCCCGTTTTGACTGGCCTGCTGACGGCCGATATCGTTCAGTCCGATATCCTTTTGCCCCTGCATTCGCCCTTCGGCATTCCAGTCGGTCTGGCCGTGGCGGATCATGTAGATGAGCACGGCGCCAAACTCCGGATTCAGTCTTTGCCAAGCACGATGTCGGGCGCGTCGACCGACTTCATTCCGACCGTATGATAGCCACAGTCGACATGGTGGACCTCGCCGGAGACGCCGGTGGAAAGGTCGGACAGGAGATACATGCCCGACTTGCCCACTTCATCGGTCGTGACGTTGCGCTTCAATGGCGAATGATACTCGTTCCACTTGAGGATATAGCGGAAGTCGCCGATGCCCGACGCCGCCAGCGTCTTGATCGGGCCGGCGGAGATCGCGTTGACCCGGATACCGCGCCCGCCCATGTCGACGGCGAGATAACGCACCGACGCTTCGAGCGCCGCCTTCGCGACACCCATGACGTTGTAATGCGGCATGACCTTCTCGGCACCGTAGTAGGTGAGCGTCAGCAGCGAGCCGCCGTCGTTCATGATCTTTTCCGCACGTGCCGCAACGGCGGTGAACGAATAGACAGAGATATCCATCGTGCGGGCGAAGTTGTCACGGCTCGTCTCGATATAGCGGCCGGTCAACTCATCCTTGTCAGAAAAGGCAATGGCATGCACGACGAAATCGATCTTGCCCCACTTCGCCTCGATGTTGGTGAAAACCGCATCGATGCTGTCCAGGTTGGTCACGTCGCAATCGCCGGCGAGGAAGGCATCGAGCTCTTGTGCCAGCGGTTCGACGCGTTTTTTCAGGGCATCGCCCTGCCAGGTCAACGCGATTTCCGCACCCTGATCGCGACAGGCCTTTGCGATGCCCCAGGCGATGGAGCGATTGTTGGCGACACCCATGATGACGCCGCGCTTGCCTGCCATAAGGCCGGAACCCTGAACCATATCGAGACCCTTTGAGACTTTCGGTGGTGTTGCCTATGGCATAGGCCGTTCCATCCTTCAAGATAACAGCCGGAGTTAGGCACGGGAGTGTTTCTGTTTCCCGCCAGACGTTAGAAACTCCTCATAAATCAGGATAATTTCGTCACCATGGCCAAGGCGCTCTGCAGCAAGGGTAGATACCTCGGTGGCCTTGAAGGTTGAGGTCACAGGCCCGGAAGCCGGCAGGCTGCTCATGGCATCTTTGGGCTGTCAGTCGGGACCTCAGAGATAGAGGCCCTCGCGCATCAGGCGCATCAGGTCCGTGACTTTTTCGTCCGGCTTCTCCCAGAGCATCACACGCAGTTCCACGACGAGGGCGCCGCGTCCGCCTTCGGCCCTGGGCAGGCCGAGGTCGTCTATGCGGATGACCTGGTCGGAGTTCGACCATGCCGGAACGGTCAGCGGCACCATGCTCCCGTCGGGCCCCTCGACCTGCGTTTCGCAGCCGAGCACGGCGTTTTCAAGCGTGATCGGCAGGACCGTCTTGATGTCGTACTCGTCGACCACGAACCGTTCCGCCTTCAATACGCGGATCGTCACGGCGACGTCGCCGCGCTGCAGTCCTTGGAACTTCAGACCCTGGCCTTTCAGACGCACAACATGGCCTTCGGTCACGCCCTCCAGCGGCACGCGTACCTCGCGTCCGTCGTTGAGCGTGATCGGCACGGACTTCTGCTCAAGCAGGTCAGCAATCGCGACCACCGCTTCCAAGAAGATGTCCGGCGCCTTTTCCGGGGGCGGCGGCGGTGTCCCGCGCAGTCGGCGGACAAGTGAGCTGAACAGCTCGATCGGCGCCAGCAGCGGCGACGCAGCCGGCTTGAGCGGCATGCCCTCTGCAAGCTCGGCCGCTTCCTGCTCGCGACGCAGGTTCTCAGCAGCGGCTGCAGCCTCAGGACTGTCGCCGAAAATGCGCGACGCTGCCTCTTCGGGGCCGGATGTGGTTCCGCCGACAGTCGGACCCCGTGCGCCGGTCTGATCTTGAAAGCCGGGTTTTTCGGCGCTGCCTGCATTGGCCGAGGCTTGAGCATCGTCCTTGGGCTCGCTTTTCCCCTTGGCATCGGCCTTTGCCTTCGTTTCGGCAGCCTTGTCCTGGGCGGCTTTGTCTTGGGCGGCCTTGACCTTGGCTGCCTGCGCGGCGTCGGCCCTGGCCTTTTCGGCCTCGGCCCGGGCGAGTTCCTCAAGCACGCGTTCGGCATTGGCCTTGGCTTGCTTGGCCTTCTCGGCCGCCTCACGGGCCGCCTGGCGCTGCTGCATGATGGTCTGTTCGCGTTCGAGGGCCTCGACCTTCATGCGCTGCTGGTCATAGCGGCTGCGCTTGGCCGGATCCTTCAGCACTTCATAGGCGCGACCGATTTCGGCAAAGCGATTATGCGCCTGCGGGTCGTCACGGTTCTGATCCGGATGCACGGATTTCGCCTTGTTGCGCCAGGCCGCCTTGATCTCGTCGGCACCGGCATCACGCTTCACGCCAAGAATCGAGTAGAAGTCACGCATTGAGGACACCAACAAACCCCATGCGGGAAGACCCGTTCATGGCGTCTCCTCCGCGACTCTGAAATGCCGTCCCGCCTGATACATGGGGGGCCGCGCCTATAATCCGGCGAAGCGTCGCATGTGAGGTCCTAATCGAAGGTTACGCAGCCTGGGGGCAGAGGGGGGCATTTCTTCGGGTTTGCTTAAGCAAATCTTTCGAATGCAACCGAAAACGGCCCGGCGTTTACGACTGACGGTCGAAGCTCATCAGCTGCCAGTTGCCCGAGCCGGAGGTGCACGTCTTTCCCGAGAAATAGGCGATGCCCTCGTAGGAGTGTCGGGTGGTCGAGAAGTTGCGGCAGATAACGCCGTCTCCCTTCTCCTCCTGGATCGCCGTCACGACACCGGCGCTGCCGGTGCTGGCATTGGCCCAAGGCAAAGGTTTGCCTTCAGTCTTGGAGAGATCTGCGGACGACACGGCGCTTTGCACAGTCAATTCATCGGATCGGCTAGTGGTGTTACCACCTTTTGCGACAGTGGAGGTGGAGATCGAGTTGTCGACCGTATCGGTTCCGAACAGGTCCATGCTCCCGCCGAAGCAACCGCTGAGCGGAAGTGTCGCAGCGATGATGAGCAAGATAGAGCTTCTACGCATGCACCAACCCTTTGTCCGCTCGACCGATTTTGGTATGTCTGCCAAGGGCCCTGCGATCCAGTGCTTCGTCATCGACGGCCAATATGCATATCGGGAGCATTTTACACAATATGTCAGAGATCGGGTTAACAACTGGTGACTTCACCGAAGAGAACGAACCCTTCGCCCTCTTCGCGACCTGGCTCAAGGATGCCGAGGCCTCCGAAATCAACGATCCCAATGCCGTGGCACTTGCAACGGTCGATGCGGAAGGCCTGCCAAATGTCCGTATGGTGCTGCTCAAGGGGTTCGATGTCAGGGGTTTCGTCTTCTACACCAATTTCGAGAGCCAGAAGGGACAGGAAATTCTCGGCCAGAAAAAGGCAGCCATGTGCTTTCACTGGAAATCACTGCGCCGTCAGATTCGGTTGAGGGGCGATGTCGAGATTGTTTCCGACGAGGAGGCCGACGAATACTATCAGTCCCGCCCGCTCGGCAGCCGCATCGGCGCCTGGGCCTCAAAACAGTCCCGGCCGCTCGAAGGCCGCTTCGCGCTGGAAAAGGCGGTGGCCGAATACACCGCGAAATACGCTCTCGGAAATGTCCCCCGTCCGCCGCATTGGTCCGGCTTCCGCATCATGCCGCGCTCGATTGAGTTCTGGCATGATCGCAAGTTCCGTCTGCACGATCGTATCGAGTTCCGCCGCGATGCCGATGGCGACGGTTGGTCCAAAGTCCGGATGTATCCCTGATCCTTGAAGGGGCTCAGCCGCCGGCCAGCTTTGACGGCAGCCCCGAGGCCAGCGCTTCGACATAGCGGCTCTTCTGATAGAACCCATTGAGCGAGATCCGCGGCAGAAGCTGCGGGGTCTCCATCGATGAAGGGGTCAGTGTTCCCGGTCGTGTCGTGACGGAAAGCTTGAAACCGGTCCAGTCCGCGAAACCTGCAGTGCGAACGGTCGCACTGCGGACGTCGCCGTAAGGATAGGCGAAAGTCGCCGGCCGTGATCCGGTAATTCCAGCCACATAGTCCGCGCTTTCATTGTATTCGCGCAGCAGGTCCTCATCGCTCAGGGCCGCCAGGCCACGATGGCTGACGGTATGGGCGCCGTAGGAGACGAGCGGATGTCGGGCAAGCGCCGCAAGCTCCCCTTGGTCCATGATGAGTTCGGACACCAGCGCATGCGGATTGATCCCGGCGGCATTCGCCGCCGCATCGAGCTGTGCAACGCTCTTGGTTTCGTCTCCCTTCATCAAGAGCTCCGCGAGCACCGTGAAGGCGTGGCATTTCCTGGCAGTCGTCGTGCAGTCCAGATCCAGCCGACCGGCTGGCAGGCACACGGTCAGGCGGTCACGCCGTTCGATCATCGTTGCGGCCGTGTCCCACCACATCGTATGACTGCGTTCTGAAAACCCCTTGCAGACGAAGATCGTGAACGGCACGGCATGCTTCTCGAACACTGGGAGCGCATGGTCGCGATTGTCGCGAAACCCATCATCAAGGGTGAAGACGGCGAACGGCTTGGCGCTTTCCGGTCCCGTCAATGCTGCAGGCACCTCATCCAGCGGGATGAAGCGATAGCCGCGCGCCCTGAGCGCCGCGATCGACGCGTCGAGAAATTCGGGCGTAACCTCCAGATGCTTGTTCGGCTGGAAGGGGCGGGGGTCGGAAGGCCGCACATGATGCAGCGTGAAGATCACGCCGCGGCCCTTCAGCCCCGTCGTCAGCCCAAGCCGTGACAAGAGGAACGAGGCTTCAAGCCCGCCGTTTATCACCGCTCGCTTCAACCTTTGTTTGAACCGTCCCGTCATAGCCCTGCCTGAAATGTCATTTTGCGCAATGTCGGACAGGCTAACCTTGGAGTCCTTAAGCGAGGTTCAACGGCCTCATTCAATTCTCTTATGCATTCGAAGGCTGCTCTTCTGCAAGCCGGGTTGCCCGACGGGCGAGCAGCATGGCCGGGACCGTCCAGACGATGGGGATCAGGAACGTGACTGAAAACGCCTGGTGCGCCAGCGTCTCGCTTGTCAGTTCGCCGAGCCCGAGGCTGTTGCCGGCGAGCCCGGCAAAGGCAGCCCCAATCGCGAAACCGGCAGATTGCAGTGTCGGGATGAGGCCCGAGGTCTTGTCGCGCTCGGCGCTCGTGCTCGCCTCCATCAGCATCTGGCTGAGAAAGGCCCAGCTGGCGCCGAAGGCAGCACCGACGACGACCTGGCCGGTTATCAGCAAGGCAAGCGATCCCTGCTGAAAGCCCAATGCAACCAGCACCATGCCGCAGCATTGCAGGAGCGGTCCCGCCTCGATCGCCCGTCGCCGCGCTTTCTCCGTCCCGGCATGGGCGACGAGCACGGCAACCAGGCTCCAGCTCATGGCCATGATCGCTCCGAGCCCACCTGCCGCCAGAGGACCGAAGCCAAAGCCGTGCTGCAGTCCGAAGACGAAATAGACGCTGCTGGTCGCCTGGGCGACGGGCATCAGCAGCACCAGCCAGAGACCCGCCCCGACCGTTGAGGACAGACCGAAAGCGTCTGCAGGCATCAGGCGCGTCGGCAGAGCGCGATCGCGGCGAACGCTCGCGACCAGAAGGGTGAGACCAAGGACGACCAGCACGGCCGAGTGCAGAGGCTCGGCCATGACGCCGGAAGAGAGGATCATCAGCAGGCCAATCGATAGCAGCACGAGCGGGGAGAGCGGAACGCCGGCATACATCGCGCCGGACTCATGGCGTGGCCGCGCCGTAAACAGCGCTAGAACCAGAAAGACGAGCCCGAACGGCAGATTGATCAAGAAGGCGGTCCGCCAGGAAAAGCTCTCCGCCAGCCAGCCCGCGGCAAACGGTCCTCCGAACGATGCACAAGTCCAGACCAGCGCCTCCACTCCGAAGACCTTCGGCACCAGGCGCGACGGATAGAGTGCCGGGATGAGCGCATAGCAGATCGCCGCGACGACGCCCTCACCGAGCCCTTGGCCGATCCGCCCAAGGAGAACCTGCTCCATCGTTGAAGCGAAAGCCGCCGTGATCGTGCCGGCCAGAAAGACCAGCGTCGCCACGATCAGGACCCGCCGGGCACCGAAGCGCTGCTTGAACTGGGCCGCGGTCACGCCTGCGACGATCGAACCAATGAGATAAAGCGAGACCGACCAGGCGATGAGGTGACCGCCGCCGATTTCGGCAATCGCGCTCGGCAGGACGGTGGAAACGAAGAAGCCGTTGAAGGCAAAGAGCGCAACCCCCATGCTCAGCATCAGCGTGGTGGCGAGGTGTTCGCGTGACAGAAGATCGAGCCAGCCGCTCGCTTCGCCTGGCGGCGGCCCGAGCTCTTCCATCCCCTCTCGATATGAGGGGAGGGAAGGGCCCGCAAGTCTGTCGGTCGCGCTGTCTGACATGATTGAACTCACTTTGTACAAGGCATTGGATGTGATTTGCGCGGATGCTACAACCTCAACAACGGTTGAGGTAAAGCCATGCCCGAACAAAAATACGACCTGAGCGTCGGAGACGTCGCCCGGCGCAGCGGACTGGCCGTGTCCGCCATCCACTTTTACGAGCGCAAGGGCCTGATCTTTGCCGACAGGACGGGCGGCAACCAGCGACGCTATGGCCGCGACGTGCTGCGCCGGCTCGCCCTGATCCGCGCCGCGCAGGAAGTCGGACTGCCGCTCTCGGAAGTCGCCGAGGCGCTGTCCGCATTGCCGCAGAAGCGCACGCCGACACCGGAAGACTGGCGCCACATTGCCACGCGATGGGCTGAGAAACTCGACCAGCGCATCCGCATTCTCCAAGGCCTGCGGCATGATCTCGACGGCTGCATTGGTTGTGGTTGCCTGTCGCTTCAGCGTTGTCAGCTGGTCAATCCTGCCGACCGGCTGGGCGAAGAGGGGACTGGCGCCGTGACGCTGGCTCGCTGACGCCTTCGTGACCGGTCATGTCAGCAATTGCACAATCGGTTAACCCTCTGTTGACCATGATTGAGCGACCTTTTGTGGAAAGATGGTTGCATTTGATTCTGTTCGGCTGATTGTCGCCCCATTCTTGCCATAGGGCGTCGGACCAAGACGGTCGATCGATCGAATCGAGCCATTCCCAGTCTTCATCGAAATCCGGCGGCATTGGAGTTTTCATGAGCAAGTTGCTGATCGCGTTGTCGTTTTGCGTGGCGATCCTCTCCCTCTCGACAACAGCCCAGGCCGGCAGCGCCCAGCTTCTTCTGGATGCCCGCACCGGTGAGGTTCTCGCGTCGGAAAACCCCGACGAGCTGAATCATCCGGCTTCCCTGACCAAGATGATGTCGGTCTACATGGTCTTTGACGCGATCCGCGCCGGCAAGATCAGCTGGGACAGCCCGGTTCCCTTTTCGAAACACGCCGCCTCCCGTCCGCCCACCAAGCTTTTCGTCAAGGCCGGCGATTCAATCACCGTGCGCGAGGCCGTGCTGGCCATGATCATCAGGTCGGCCAACGATGCCTCGGCCGCCATCGGCGAGAAGCTTGGCGGCACGGAGGAGGCATTCGCTGCGATGATGACGCGCAAGGCTCGCCAGCTTGGCATGATGAACACCACGTTCTTCAATGCCTCCGGCCTGCCGCATCCCCGCCAGTTCACCACCGCCCGGGACATGTCGACCCTCGGCGTGGCATTGATGCGTGACTTCCCCAAGGAGTACGAGATGTTTGCCACGCGCAGCTTCAAGTTCCGCGGCAAGACCATCAATGGCCACAACAATCTGATGTATCGCTACAAGGGCATGGACGGTATCAAGACCGGTTACACCAATGCCTCGGGCTTCAATCTCGTCAGCGCCGTCGAACATGATGGCCGCCGCGTCGTCGGTGTCGTCATGGGTGGCCGCACGGCAGCCAGCCGCGACACGATCATGGAGCGTCTGATCGATGCGAACATCAGGAAGGCATCGAGCGGCAGCCAGCTCCTGGTCTCCCGTTCGACCGGTGTGCAGATGGATCTCGCCCGTCTCGGCGATACGATACCGGTCCCCGCCTCGCGCCAGTCGGCCCTTGCCGCTGTCCAGACCATGGCGGGAGCAACGGGAACGGAGGCACCCGGCACTGTTGCAGCCTATGCACCGGCACCTGCCGCCTCGACCGACCTCGCGGCCGCGCCGGCCAGTCGTCTTGCCACAGTCGATCCGCAACACACTGCAAGTACTGCCATGACGCCCGCCAAGAGCAAGTGGCAGATCCAGATTGCCGCAGCCACGTCCGCCCAGGCGGCGATGGAGCTGCTTTCCCAGGCGCGCCAGAAGGTCGGCGATCCGCTGGAGGATCTCGACACCTACACCGAAATGGTCACCCGCAATGGCGTCACCTTCTACCGTGCCCGCTTCACCGGTTTCGAGACCAAGGAAGAAGCCCGGATTGCCTGCGACAAGCTGGTGCGCAAGCGTTACGACTGCGTGCTGATGCCCGCGCGGGGGTGAGGTTCAGCCTTCAGAGGTCCACCTAGGAGCTGAAATCTCTGCTCGCAAATGAGACCGCCGATCTCCTCGGCCATGTCCTGCTCTTTGCACGCCATCATGTTCTGCCTTCGGAGGAAGCCATCCAAAGGAAGTGGCGCCTCACCCCTTAGCCTGAGGGAACCAGGATCAGTTGGGTTTGCCTGCCTCAGTCATCAGCTGCATCGCTGGCGATTTTCCTGCCCGAGCTGATACCATTCTTACCCGGAAGCCCCTAGCTATCCGGAGTAGACCGGTATTTCTCATTACCTAATCTTCGCCAGCTGTCACATGTGTAGATTTTGCTATGCGTTGTGTATAAATACACAAGGGTCGGGATGGGTGCAAAACGCAGACCGCTAACGCCCCGTGAGGTGGACAAGAGGCTACGAGCGGATGGCTGGACCATCAAGCGCAAGGGACCAGGCGACCATGTGCAATATGCCCATACAGACAAGTTGGGAAAAGTCACGTTGGACATGGGTGTTCGCGAAGTCCCGACCGGAACGCTGCGATCCATCTACGGGCAGGCCGGCTGGGTTTGGTAACCTGAAGTGGCCATGGAGAGTGACAATGCCTTTTGCCCATGCAATTCTTCATGAAGAAAACGGCGTATTCGGTGTCTCGTTCCCGGATTTTCCCGGATGCATTACAGGCGCTGACAGCGAAGAGGACGCCATTCGCAAAGCCGATGAAGTCTTGACATTCCACGTGAGTGGCATGCTGGAGGGCGGCGAAGCGTTGCCTGCCAGGCGAAGCGTGAAGGCGCTTCTGGCGGATCCTGATGCAAAGGAGAGCCTGGCTGAAGGTGTGCTGTTTCTCGCGCGCTACGAATTGCCGCGAAAGTCGGTGCGCATCAACATATCGATGGACGAGACGCTGGTGGAGGCAATCGATCGCGCCGCCGAATATGCCAAGCAGTCGCGGTCCGGCTTTCTGGCAGAAGCCGCGCGATTGCGCATCAGAGACATGTTGAAAGCCGACTGATCAGCCTGCCTCGACCACCTCGAAGAACCGCATGCATTCCAGGAGGTCCTGCGCCACATGGGCGCAGAGCGCCTCGATTTCCTCTGTGGGTGCGAGCAGATCCGGGACCATCACCGCCATCATGCCTGCAGCATGGGCCGAGCGGATGCCGTTATGGCTGTCCTCGAGTGCCAGACAGTCGTGGGGCGCAACACCCAGCCGCTCGGCCGCCACGAGATAGGGGTCGGGCGCGGGCTTTCCCTCGCGATAATCCCCCTGCGCCACCACGGCGTCGAAGCGGCGGATCAGGTCGAAGCGCGCCAGGTGATGCTCGACCTGGTGATGCGCAGACGAAGTGGCAATCGCCCTGGGCAGCCCAAGGGTATCAAGGAGGTCGAGCAATTCAACCACACCGGTTTTCAGCCGCAGATCCTTTTCCAGGAGCCCGTGGAAATGCTCAAGCCAGAGAACCCGGAAACCGTCCGCGTCAAAACCGTCGCCCCAGGTCCGCTTGAAGAGCGCCGAGATCCCGGTCCAGGGCTGCCCCATCATGCCCTCATAAACCCGCTCATCGATCGGCAGGCCTCGTTCCCGCGCAGCCGAAATGACCGAGGCCCGGTAGTGGATCTCGGTGTCGAGCAGCAGCCCGTCCATATCGAAGACAACGGCCTGGGGAGGGCGGGGGAGGTGGGGCATCAGGGGTTTTCTCGAGCGGGTGCAAAAATGGATCAGGCCAGCAGTCGGGCTGTCTGCCCGATCCTTGTCAGGAGCGAAACGGCGTCTCTGTCGAAGGAGTAGAACGTATCGCCACCAAGCCACTGGCTTTCATGCGCGATGACACCGTCAGCGAAATCGCCACCGGCCTCCAGCATAGCAAGTCCGGCTTCGACCGCCGGACGATTCATGGCAACATTGCCGGCCTGCAGAAGATCCCGAATGGACTGAGCGACCTCAGTGGTCGAAAGCTTCGCTCCACGCCTGAGCACCCATACGAGTTCGCAGAGACTCGGTAGCGAAACGGCAATCAGCGACGCTTCCGACATTATCTTCGCTGCAGCCGGCCCCTGATCCGGGTCGTCCTGCAGGACTGCCCGGATCAGCACATTGGTGTCGACTGCAATCTTCACCGCATACCGGCCCAGCCGGACGCGGCGATCTCGTTGATTTCGTCAAGGGTGAGCGGCGCTTTCACCTTACCGGCATGCCGCCCAATGAAGCTGCCGATATCGCCTGCCGGCCGGTCTGCCCGAACCCGCAGCTCTCCGCCGGGTAGCTTGTCCAGCGCAATCCGCTCGCCCGGCTTGACGCCGAGATGCTGCAGAAGCTCGCGCTTCAAGGTGACCTGGCCCTTCATCGTGACGGTAAGTGACGTCATGGAAATCTCCTTGAAGGATAGAGTAATGGAAATTTCCATTCCGGCAAGGGGCGGCCTTATGGCCTGGCGACCGGACGCTCCCCGAGATCTTCGAACAGCCTGAGAAGATAACCATCCGGATCGGCAACGACGAATTGTCGATTGCCGACCTCGTGATCGTCGCGGCGATACCATTTTTCCTCAAGCGGCAGATAGAGTGGCACCCCGGCACTTTCGAGCCGCGCCAGGATGGGCGCAACCTGTGGCACCAGGATCTGCAGGTTCACGCCGCGACCGAAAGGCCGTTCGAGAGGGACATCCTTTACCTCGAAGGTGCGCCCGATCCCGATCTGGTCGATCATCAGTTGCGCTGCGCCGAGCGTCAGGAAGCTGAAGCCTTCATCCGGCCGCTCATAGGCGACATCAAAACCGACAAGGTCGCAATAGAACGCCCGGCTCGTCCGCCAGTCACTGACGGCAAGCTCGGGAACGAGGGCGTTTGTCCTCAAGCCTTCGTCCCGCCCACGGTGATCTGGTCCATCCTCAGATGCGGCTGGCCGACGCCGACAGGGACCCATTGGCCGGCCTTGCCGCAATTGCCGATCCCGGTGTCGAGCTTCGTGTCATTGCCAATCATGGTGATGCGCTTCATCGCATCCGGACCGTTGCCGATGAGCATGGCGCCCTTGACCGGCGCACCGATCTTGCCGTTTTCGATCAGATAGGCCTCTGTGCAGCCGAAGACGAACTTGCCCGAGGTGATGTCCACCTGGCCGCCGCCGAAGGAAACGGCATAGATGCCTTGTCTCACCGAAGCGATGATCTCCTCCGGCGTCTTATCGCCCGAGAGCATGTAGGTGTTCGTCATGCGCGGCATCGGCTGGTGGGCATAACCCTGGCGTCGGCCGTTGCCGGTCGCCTTCATGCCCATGAGCCGGGCGTTCTGCCGGTCCTGCATATAGCCGACGAGGCGGCCGTTCTCGATCAGCACATTGTAGGCAGACGGCGTGCCCTCGTCGTCCACGGTGATCGAGCCACGGCGGTCGTTGATCGTGCCATCGTCGACGACGGTCACGCCGGGAGCCGCCACCATCTCGCCCATCAGCCCGGCAAAGGCTGACGTTCTCTTGCGGTTGAAATCGCCTTCCAGCCCGTGGCCGACCGCCTCATGCAGCATGACGCCCGGCCAGCCGTTGCCGAGCACGATGTCCATGGTCCCGGCCGGCGCTTCCTGCGCGTCGAGATTGATGAGCGCCTGGCGCAGCGCCTCGTCAGCGCCGCGCTGCCAGCTTTCCTGCGTCAGGAACTCCTGAAAGCCCATGCGTCCACCGGTGCCGAAGGAACCGCTTTCCTGCCGGTCTCCTTGTCCGGTGACGACGGAGATGTTGATACGGGTCATCGGGCGGATGTCGCGTACCCGGTGTCCGTCGGCGCGCAGGATCTCGACCACCTGCCAGCTTGCGCCCACGGTTGCCGTCACCTGCCGCACCTTGGGGTCCTTGTCGCGCAGATAGGCGTCGATCTCGGACAAGAGCTTCACCTTCTCCTCGAAGGTCGGGGAACCGATCGGATTGCCGTCGCCATAGAGTTTGGCATTGGTCCGCTGCGGCGCGGTCGCATAGGAGCCGGAATAGCCGTGGGTAACCGCACCGACGGCATCGGCCGCGCGCGACAGAGCCGCAAGCGACAGTTCGCCGGAATGGGCGTAACCGACCGCCTCATCGGCGACGGCGCGTAGGCCAAAACCCTGGTCGGTGTTGAACGAGCCGCCCTTCAGGCGCCCATTGTCGAAGGTCAGCGATTCCGCTTGGGCATGTTCGACGAACAACTCCCCGTCATCGGCGCCCTTGAGAGCATCGGCAACGCGCCGCGTCAGCGTGGCGTCGTCACAGTCGAAAAGGGAGAGAAGGTCCTGGGTCATGCATGTCTCCTTGGGCGCTCGCCTCCTGCATGTAGGCGCGCAACGAAAAAGGGGCAAGCCCGCCGGACTTGCCCCTATCTATAATGTCATCACGATCCGGCGACTGCGGCCTCACGGCAGCTTGTCATAGCCTTCGGCAAAGCCGGCCAGCTCGATCGGAATGCCGACACGATCCTGATCCGCCGATTCCCGCAGCGCAAACACGGCAGCCTTGCCCACGCGCAGGATCTTCATCAGTTCTTCGTCGATTTCGACCTCGACATAGCAGCCTTCCGAGAAGCAGCGGGTGAAATAGGCGCGGCCAATGTTGTTGCCGTCGACAAAGAGTTCCATCCCATCCTTGAGGAGCACACCGAGCGGTGCCAGAATGCGAAGGATACGAGACTTGCGGTCGGCGGTCTTCAGGACGACGACCGACAGACCGACTTCAGGTCTGTCCTCGGCGATCACGTTCTGCATCAATGCGCATTGCTCTTCCGATGCGCCGGCTGGCTTGTCGCAGATCACAGACCAGGCGCCGTGGTTGGAACGGATCGAGCCCGGCTGTTGTTGGGGTTGCTGGCTCAGCGCCGGCGTGGCGAGTGCGGCCGTCAATACGGCGCTCGCGATCAGGCTCGACCAGGCAAGTCTAGGCAGACCCATGAAAACCTCTGGAAAACGAATCATTGACGACATTCTTGTCGCGGGGGTCCGCAAATGGAAGCCCTGATGGCTGTTTTAAAGCGGACTGCGGCATAATTGGGACTGTGGCTTCGAGGCGGGAGCGCAATCATGCAGCCTTTTCGGTCGCTTCGGACGAAAGACTGTGAATCGAGCGGTCATCTATTTGATGAAGCGCAAAAATGCCGCACCGCCATTCGCCTGAGCGTATTGCGATTGCGGCCAATCTGTGATTTGAAACGGCGACACTAGCATGATTTTTGCGCTCTGATTTGATGTGGATCAAGCGCTTGGGGAGACCAACCGTGATGAAGAGAACCTATGCAGCCTTGGCCGCTTTGGCCTGTCTGCTTTTCGCTTCTGTCAGCTTCGCCGATCAGCCGAAGCCCTGGCAGATGGGTATGCAGGAACCAGCAACCTCCATCATGGAGTTCAACAGCTGGTTCGAGCAGTACACTCTTTGGTTCATCGTTCCGATCACCATCTTCGTTCTGCTGCTGCTCGTGGTCGTCGTGGTCAAGTTCCGCGCATCGGCGAACCCGGTGCCGTCGAAGACGAGCCACAACACGGCGATTGAAATCGCCTGGACGGTCATTCCGGTCCTCATTCTCTTCGCGATTGCCATTCCGTCCTTCAACCTGCTGACCTACCAGCTGAAGATGCCGGAAAACCCTGATGTCACCATCAAGGCGACCGCGACGCAGTGGCTCTGGAGCTACGAGTATCAGGGCGAGCAGGCCGTGTCCTTCGACAGCTACATGCTGAAGGAAGGCGATCGCGCCTCCGCCGGCAAGGAAGACATGGCGCGTTATCCGCGCCTTCTGGCTGTGGATAACGAGGTCGTCGTGCCCGTCGGCAAGACGGTTCGCCTGCTCGTCACGGCCGCTCCGACCGATGTCATCCACGCTTTTGCGATGCCGGCCTTCGGTATCAAGATCGACGCCATCCCGGGCCGCCTGAACGAGACCTGGTTCCGCGCTGATCGTGAAGGCCTCTATTACGGTCAGTGTTCCGAGCTCTGTGGCAAGGACCACGCCTACATGCCGATCGCGATCCGTGTGGTCTCGGACGAGCAGTACGCGACCTGGCTGCAGGCGGCGACCTCCGATCTGTCCGGCGCCAACAAGGCGCTGATGGCTGCTGTCGACGGCGCTCCCGCCGCCGTCCAGACTGCCGAAAACGTAACGAACTGAGAGGAGTGAGGACAATGGCTGGCTCTGTTGCCCACGACGAACACGCGCACGGTGCGCATCACGACCATAAGCCGGGCTTCTTCGCCCGCTGGTTCCTGTCGACCAACCACAAGGACATCGGCACCCTCTACCTGATCTTCGCGATCGTCGCGGGCATCATCGGTGCCGGCCTCTCGGTTGCCATGCGTATGGAGCTGCAGGACCCCGGCATCCAGATCTTCCACGGTCTGGCCTCCATGGTCTACGGCTTCGAAGGCGATGCCGCCATCGATGGCGGCAAGCACATGTATAACGTCTTCACGACGGCGCACGCTCTGATCATGATCTTCTTCATGGTCATGCCAGCGCTGATCGGCGGCTTCGCCAACTGGATGATCCCGATCATGATCGGTGCTCCGGACATGGCTTTCCCGCGCCTCAACAACATCTCCTTCTGGCTGATCGTCCCGGCCTTCCTGCTGCTCGTGCTCTCGATGTTCGTCGAAGGCCCGGCCGGCGGTTATGGTGTCGGTGGTGGCTGGACGCTCTATCCGCCGCTCGCGACCTCGGGTCAGCCCGGTCCGGCGGTTGACCTGGCGATCTTCGCGCTTCACGTTTCCGGTGCGTCCTCGATCCTCGGTGCGATCAACTTCATCACCACCATCCTCAACATGCGCGCTCCGGGCATGACGCTGCACAAGATGCCGCTCTTCGCCTGGGCCGTTCTGGTCACCGCCTTCCTGCTCCTGCTGTCGCTCCCGGTTCTCGCCGGCGGCATCACCATGCTGCTCACCGACCGCAACTTCGGCACGACCTTCTTCTCGCCCGAAGGCGGTGGTGACCCGGTTCTCTACCAGCACCTGTTCTGGTTCTTCGGTCACCCGGAAGTCTACATCCTGATCCTGCCCGGCTTCGGCATCGTCAGCCACATCGTATCGACCTTCTCGAAGAAGCCGGTCTTCGGCTACCTCGGCATGGCCTATGCCATGGTCGGCATCGGTGCCGTCGGCTTCGTCGTCTGGGCACACCACATGTATACGGTTGGCCTCTCGCTTGCCGCCCAACGCTACTTCCTCTTCGCGACCATGGTCATCGCGGTGCCGACCGGCATCAAGATCTTCTCCTGGATCGCGACGATGTGGGGTGGTTCGCTGAGCTTCAAGACCCCGATGGTCTGGTCGATCGGCTTCATCTTCCTGTTCACCGTCGGCGGCGTCACGGGCGTCCAGCTCGCCAATGCCGGCCTCGACCGTTCGCTGCATGACACCTACTACGTCGTGGCTCACTTCCACTACGTTCTGTCGCTCGGCGCCGTCTTCGCGATCTTCGCCGGCTGGTACTACTGGTTCCCGAAGATCACCGGCTACATGTACAACGAGTTCGTCGGCAAGCTGCACTTCTGGATCATGTTCATCGGCGTCAACCTGGTGTTCTTCCCGCAGCACTTTCTCGGCCTTGCAGGCATGCCGCGCCGCTACATCGACTATCCGGATGCCTATGCCGGCTGGAACTATGTCTCGTCGATCGGCTCCTACATCTCGGCCTTTGCTGTTCTCGTCTTCCTCTATGGTGTCTTCGAAGCCTTCGCCAAGAAGCGCGTCGCTGGCGACAACCCCTGGGGTGAAGGTGCGACCACGCTGGAATGGCAGCTCTCTTCGCCGCCGCCGTACCACCAGTGGGAACAGCTGCCGAAGATCAAGTAAGCAGCGCGCAACCCGCGCCACACTCTCGGGCGCCGCGGTCATCAGGATCGCGGCGCCCGAAAAGCCAAACGAAAGACGGAATCCGAAAGCATGACGGTCATCGACAATCGCGACGTATTCGGCATCGAAGGCGAGGTTCGCCTGTCCGAAGCCGGCCCACGCGATTTCTTCGCGCTCCTGAAGCCGCGGGTCATGTCGCTCGTCGTCTTCACCGCGCTCGCCGGGCTTATCCTTGCGCCGGGCGACATCAATCCGATCATCGGCTTTATCGCCATCCTCTGCATTGCCGTCGGCGCCGGTGCGTCGGGTGCGCTCAACATGTGGTATGACGCCGACATCGACGCGATCATGTCGCGAACCGCGACCCGTCCTGTCCCCGCCGGCCGTGTAACGCCGCAGGAGGCACTCGCCTTCGGTCTGGTTCTCTCGGTCTTTTCCGTCGGCGTGCTGGGTCTTGCGGTCAACTGGTTTGCCGCTGGCCTGCTGGCCTTCACCATCTTCTTCTATGCCGTCGTCTACACGATGTGGCTGAAGCGCTCGACCCCGCAGAACATCGTCATCGGCGGTGCGGCCGGCGCCTTCCCGCCCATGGTCGGCTGGGCCTGTGTCACCGGCGGCGTCTCGCTCGACAGCTTCATTCTGTTCATGATCATCTTCCTTTGGACCCCGGCGCACTTCTGGGCGCTCGCACTGTTCAAGATGAAGGATTATGGCGATGTCGGCGTGCCGATGATGCCGAATGTCGCGGGCATTCCCTCGACCAAGCGCCAGATCACGCTTTATGCGGTGCTGACTGCCGTGACCGGCGTATTGCCGACATTCACCGGCCTGTCCTCGGTCGGCTACGGGATCGTCGCCGCGCTCCTTGGCGCCGTCTTCGTCCACTGTTCCATCGCCGTCTGGCGCATGGCCGACGGCGATGAGAAGATGGTTCCGGCAAAGAAGCTGTTTGCCTATTCGATCTTCTATCTCTTCGCCATCTTCTCGGCCCTGATGATCGACTTCTATGTCGCGCCGCTGGCGGTCATGCTCGGGGGTGCTGTCTGATGGAGACCGTCGAGCTGAACGAAAAGCAGAAGAAGTCGCGCAGAGGCCGCAACATCGCCCTTGGCGTGGTCCTGGCAGCGCTGGTGATCATTTTCTACGTCATTACCATCATTAAGATCGGCAACGTGGGTTAACGAGGCTCGTACCGTGACTGTATCGCACGACAACACAAAGGTATCGAACCGCCGCAATGTCGGCGTGGCGGCCGCTTGCGTCGTCTTCGTCGGTTCCATGGTCGGCATGGCCTATGCAGCCGTGCCGCTTTACCAGCTGTTCTGCCAGGTCACCGGTTTCGGCGGCACCACCCAGCGTGTCGATCAGATGTCGGATGTTGTGCTCGATCGCACGATCAACGTCACCTTCGACGCCAATTCGGCGCCCGGCCTGAACTGGGACTTCAAGTCGGTGGACAAGAAGGTCACGCCGAAGATCGGCGAGACGGTACAGGTGACCTATACCGCCACCAACAACTCGCCGCATCCTGTGACCGGCGAGGCCATATTCAACGTCACGCCTCTCGAGGCTGGTGCATACTTCAACAAGGTCCAGTGCTTCTGCTTCACCGAGACCACGTTGCAGCCCGGCGAGACGCTCGAAATGCCGGTCGTGTTCTTTGTTGATCCCTCCATCGTAGACTCGGAGGAGACAAAGGGCATCGGCACGATTACCCTGTCCTACACCTTCTACCCGCGCAATGATCAGAAGCCGGTGGCCGCTCTGGCGGTCGAGGAAGGCAAGGAACAGCCGAAACTGTGAGAGGGCTCCGGTTCGCCGGAACTCGTAATGAAATTGACATTCGGGGATTGCTGAAATGGCCGAAGCGCACCAGAAGAACCACGACTACCACATCATCGATCCGAGCCCCTGGCCGCTTCTGGCCTCGATCGGCGCCTTCGTCCTCACCTTTGGTGGCGTTGGCTACATGCGCTACCTGAACGGCGGCTCGCTGAACCTGTTCGGCGTTGACTTTGCCAATCCGTGGCTCTTCTTCATCGGTCTGGCGATCGTGCTCTTCACGATGTTCGCCTGGTGGGCCGACACCATCAAGGAAGCGCACGACGGTCATCACACCCGCGTCGTCTCGCTGCATCTTCGCTACGGCATGATCATGTTCATCGCTTCCGAAGTGATGTTCTTCGTTGCCTGGTTCTGGGCCTTCTTCGACGCCAGCCTCTTCGCCAATGAAGCGATCCAGGCCAGCCGCGTCGAATTCACCGGTGGCCAGTGGCCGCCTGTTGGCATCGAGGTCGTCGATCCCTGGCACCTGCCGCTCTACAACACCGTCATCCTGCTGCTGTCCGGCACCTGCGTGACCTGGGCGCACCATGCCATGCTGCACAATGACCGCAAGGGCCTCGTCTATGGCCTCGTGCTGACCGTGTTGCTCGGCATCCTGTTCTCCTTCGTGCAGGCCTACGAGTACATCCACTCGCCGTTCGACTTCAAGAATTCGATCTACGGCGCGACCTTCTTCATGGCGACCGGCTTCCACGGCTTCCACGTTCTGGTCGGCACGATCTTCCTGATCGTCTGCCTGTTCCGTGCGCTTGCCGGCCACTTTACCCCGAAGCAGCATTTCGGCTTCGAAGCGGCTGCTTGGTACTGGCACTTCGTCGACGTGGTCTGGCTGTTCCTCTTCTTCGCCATCTACATCTGGGGCGATTGGGGCGCACCGCTCGCCCACTGATCCGGGTGATACGATTTCAGAAGGGCGGCGCAAGCCGCCCTTCGTGCTTTCGGCCTCATGCGACGATCCGGCACTGGGAGGGAACGCTCCGGTGCTCTATGGGTTGGCGAGGGACAGCAACTGAGCAGCGAGGAGAGTCAGATGACCGACGACAAGGCAAAATTCCCGCCGGTGGAACCGGTCAAGGCAGCGCTGACAGCCTCCTGCCCGCGATGCGGTACCGGCAAACTCTTCGATGGACTGCTGAAGCCCAAGACACGCTGCAATGCCTGCGGCCTGGATCTCTCCTGGATCGATGCGGGCGACGGCCCCGCGATCTTTGTCATTCTTCTGGCGGATCTGCTCGTGGTGGGTTTCGCCGTCTGGGTGGAGTTGACCTATCAACCCTCCGTATGGCTCCACATCCTCGTCTTCGCCCCGCTCGGTGTGGCACTGACGCTTTGGCTGATGCGCTTTTTGAAAGCGCTGCTGATCGCGCTCCAATACAAGCACAATGCCTCGCAGGGAGTGATAGACCGTGGCTGACAGGCGGATGGGGCAGGGCAAGGACGCCGGCCGCGGCACTTGGCGCTTCTGGCTGGCGACGATCCTGGTGCCGGCGGCGCTTATCATCCTCCTCTCGCTCGGCACCTGGCAGGTCAACCGACTGCATTGGAAGGAAACTCTTCTCGCCGATATCCAGGCTCGCAGCACCGCAGCCGCGATCAGCATCGCGGAGGTGGAGCGACAGCTGGCGGCGGGCGAGCCGATCGATTACCGCCATGCGAGCAGCGCGGGGCGCTATCTCCATGACAAGGAGCGCCACTTCCTCGCCACCTTCCAGGGACAATCGGGATTTTATCTCTACACGCCGCTCGAACTCGCCGATGGCCGTTATCTCTTCGTGAACCGGGGCTTCGTGCCCTACGACCGCAAGGATCCGCTAAGCCGCAGCGAAGGCCAGGTCGAGGGCATGCAGACCGTCACCGGTCTCGCCCGCGCGAAACTGGCAGAAAAGCCGTCCTCACTCGTGCCCGACAATGACGAAGCGGCGAACATCTTCTATTGGAAGGATCTGACGCGCATGGCGGCCTCGGTCGATCTTCCCATCGATCGCGTCCTGCCTTTCTTCCTGGATGCCGACGCAGCGCCGGTGGCTGGAGGGCTCCCGAAGGGCGGCGTGACCCAGATCGACCTTCCCAACAACCACATGCAATACGCCATCACCTGGTACGGCCTGGCCATCGCCCTTGTGGCCGTGACGGTGGCGGGTCTCTTCAAGCGCAGATCCCGATAGTCCCTGACCCTCTTTTGGTCTAAACACGCTCGACCTGCGGTCTGAATCGGCCGCTCCTGAAGGGGGATTGCATGTCTTACGTCGCTGCAACACTGGTGGCGCTGGTCGCGCTCGAACATATCTACATTCTCGTCCTCGAGATGTTTCTCTGGACAACGCCGACCGGCCGCCGTGCCTTCGGTTTGAAGCCCGAACAGGCCGAAGCGACCAAGGTCATGGCGGCCAATCAGGGCCTCTACAACGGCTTCCTCGCTGCCGGCCTGATCTGGGGTCTTCTGCAGCCCGATCTCGCCTTCGGTTTTCAAATTCAGTTGTTTTTCCTTGGCTGCGTGCTGGTCGCGGGCCTATATGGAGGTGCGACGGCCTCAAGGACGATCTTCGTCATCCAGGCTCTTCCCGCCGCACTCGCCATTCTCGCTGTCCTGATTGCCGGTTGACCCGATGAACATGCACATGAACCGCCCCCCTCTGACGATCAGGCTTTGCGGCCCGCGCGGCTTCTGCGCCGGCGTCGATCGCGCGATCCAGATCGTCGTACTCGCCTTGAAGCGTTACGGGGCGCCGGTCTATGTCCGCCACGAGATCGTCCACAATAGGTATGTGGTTGAAGGGCTGGAAGCCAAGGGTGCGATCTTCGTCGAGGAGCTCGACGAAATCCCTGCCGAGCATCGCCTGCAGCCGGTCGTCTTCTCGGCCCATGGCGTGCCGAAATCGGTGCCGGAGGATGCGACAAGCCGCAACCTCTTCTATCTCGACGCCACCTGTCCGCTGGTCTCCAAGGTCCACAAGCAGGCCATGCGTCACCAGCGCCTTGGCCGCCATGTCATTCTGATCGGTCACGAAGGCCATCCGGAAGTGATCGGCACCATGGGCCAGCTGCCGCCTGGAAGCGTCTCACTGATCGAAACGATCGAGGATGCCGACGCCTACCAGCCTGCTGATCCCGACAATCTTGGCTATGTGACCCAAACGACGCTTTCCGTCGACGACACGGCAGGCGTGATCGCGCGTCTTATGGAGCGCTTCCCCAATCTGACGGCCCCTTCGGCCGACAGCATCTGCTACGCGACGACCAACCGCCAGGAGGCCGTCAAGCAGGCCGCCCCCGGCTGCGATCTCTTCATCGTCGTCGGCGCACCGAATTCTTCCAATTCCAAGCGCCTCGTCGAAGTCGCCTTGAGGGCAGGGGCTACCCGTTCGATGCTGGTCCAGCGCGCCTCCGAGATTGACTGGGCCGAAATCGGTGAGATCGGCACCCTCGGCATTTCCGCCGGGGCATCGGCGCCTGAGGTCATCGTCGACGAAATCATCGACGCCTTCCGCGAACGTTTCGACGCAAAGGTCGAACTCGCCATCACCGCGGAAGAGAACGAGCATTTCCTCGTCAATCGCGAACTGCGCGATGTGGAGCTCACCCGGGAGGACATGGCCTGGGTGAATGGGTGAGGTGTGTTCACAGGTGCTTTTCGGGCAGCATCCTGGCATGTAGAACGCGGACAATCAGAATGTCGGTAGCGCGCTGGCGATAATAGATCACATGACTGCCATGGTGGAACCGGCGGTAGGTTCGATGAGTTCGCGGATGGATAAAGGCCACGCCTGATCCCGGATGCGTTGCGAGCATGGCGAAAATATCGCGGAGCCCATTGATATAGACATCAGTCTGAAATGCACCGAACGTGTCGATGCTGCTTACAAGCAGGGTTAGGATGTCTCGGTCTGCGGCACGCGAAAGGGCATAGCTAGCCTGCATGCTGCCGCGCTTTCGCCTCCCCAATGATTTCATCAAGGGTCCGTGCGCTCTCGCCGCTTTGCTCACCCTCATCCAGGGCGTTCAGCAGTGCTTCGACTTTTAGCTCTTCCGCCTCAAGAAGCCGAAGGCCAGCGCGGACGGCCTCACTTGCTGATCCATATCGACCGCTAGTCGTCAACTTCTCGAGCAATGCGGTGAAGTGATCTCCGAGATTGATGCTCGTTGTACCGCTCATGATCTCCTCATACGCCGCTCAGAACCCAGAACTTACTGTATTCCCGTAAGAGGCGCAACAAAGGCGCTGAGGGCTCGTCGAGCTTAGCAATCGCAGTGGGTCATCACCGTCCCATTTCCTGTGCCCCGTGTCGCTGCGGGGCTGGCACTGTCCGTCCGCCCGTTATAGGACTCGGTCGATCTTCAAGCGGCACGGAACCTGAGCGCTGTGGCAGTCTATACCGATATCAACGAAATCGACCTCAAGGCCTTTCTCGCGCAATATGACGCCGGAGAGTTGCTGTCCTACAAGGGCATCGCCGAGGGCGTGGAAAACTCCAACTTTCTGCTCCACACCTCGAAATCACCTCTGATCCTGACGCTCTACGAAAAGCGCGTCGAGAAGTCCGACCTGCCGTTTTTCCTCGGCCTGATGCATCACCTCTCCGAACGTGGTCTGAACTGCCCGCTGCCCCTGCCGCGCAGGGATGGCGAATTGCTCGGCGAGCTCTCCGGCCGGCCGGCAGCGCTCATCTCCTTCCTGGAGGGCATGTGGCTGAGAAAGCCGGAGGCGCAGCACTGCCGCGAAGTGGGGGCAGCACTCGCCAGGATGCACATTGCCGGCGAAGGCTTCGAGCTGACGCGCCCGAATGCGCTGTCGCTGGAAGGCTGGCAGATGCTCTGGGCAAAGTCAGAGGCGCGCGCCGACGAGGTGGAGGAGGGGCTCGAAGCGGAGATCGGTGCGGAACTGGATTTCCTCGCCACCCACTGGCCGAAGGATCTGCCCGCGGGCGTCATCCATGCCGACCTGTTCCCGGACAATGTCTTCTTTCTTGGCGACAACTTGTCGGGCCTGATCGACTTCTACTTCGCCTGCAATGACCTGCTGGTCTACGACCTCTCGATCTGCCTGAACTCGTGGTGCTTTGAGAAGGACGGTGCCTACAACATCACCAAGGGCAAGGCGATGATCGAAGGCTACCAGTCCGTGCGCCCGCTCTCGGCCGCCGAGATCGAGGCCCTGCCGATCCTCTGCCGAGGCTCCGCGCTGCGCTTCTTCCTCACCCGCCTCTACGACTGGCTGACGACGCCGGCCGGCGCGCTTGTGGTGAAGAAGGACCCGCTCGAATATCTGAAAAAACTGCGCTTCCACCGCGCGGTCACCAATGCCTCCGAATACGGACTGATCGCATGAAACATGTCGAGATCTACACAGATGGCGCCTGCTCCGGCAATCCCGGCCCCGGTGGCTGGGGCGCCGTGCTGCGCTACGGCGAGGTCGAGAAGGAGCTTTCCGGTGGCGAGGCCGACACGACCAACAACCGCATGGAACTGCTCGCCACGATCACGGCGCTCAACGCGCTGAAGGATGCCTGCGAGGTGGACCTCTACACGGACAGCAAATATGTGATGGACGGCATCTCCAAGTGGATCTTCGGCTGGAAGAAGAACGGCTGGAAGACCGCCGACAAGAAGCCTGTGAAAAACGGTGAGCTCTGGCAGGCGCTCGACGCCGCCAACCAGCGCCACAAGGTCAAGTGGCACTGGGTCAAGGGCCATGCCGGCCATCCGGAAAACGAACGCGCCGACGAACTCGCCCGCAAGGGCATGGAGCCCTTCAAGAAGACCGGCGGTTTTCCGAAGTCGCTGATGGTGAAGTAAAGCAGTCAGCCTGCTGCGGGCTGCAGGTCGACCCGCTTCAGTACGTCATAACGAAGCCTTTGACGGTCCATATTCACGCTCCGCGCTGCCATTGCCGTTTCGCGCAATACGGGCTGTGGCGGGTAGCCCTTCTCTGCAAACAACCAATCCAGAACCTCCGCCAGGGGCCAGAGTGTCGTCGTACCGTCATGGACCGGGAGAGGCGCCGCTGGGTTGCCGACCATCAGCTTGCGGATATTCTGGCGGCTTACGGCAACGAAATCGGCGATGTCGCTCAGACCGACGAGATCGGGGCCCACTTCGATGAGTTCGGCATGGGGCAAGGCGTCCTGAACATCCGTGATCGCGCTGATGATGGCGTCGAATGCATTGGCTGCAGTTCGATCGAATTCAAGCGCGAGCCGTCCCGCGATCCCGATGCCGACAAGTGCATCGGTACAGCCGGCTGCTCCGAGCCTTTCGACGACCGCGCCAACCTCTAGATCAGGAGGAAGTCGATACTTCAGTACGAAGAGGTAATCGTTCATCCGCAGCCCTTTCAAAACCCGCGTTCATCCGATCGGCGACTGCAGCGGTCCACAACGCGTCGGATGGCGCGTGCATGGTTCGTTGGACTGGCCGGCGTGCTCCAGATGCTCGTGATACAGAATTCTCCGCATCGGCATGTCTCGTCGTCATAGGGACAATAGATGCGACCCCAGGCATGACTGCCACCGACCTCGACGCGCCAACCTTGTACCTCCGCGTAACGCAAGGCTTCTTCGATATCCTTGTTCGGATGCCTGCGCCTCACCGATTGCCCCAAAGATCCTACAGCATCGGTTGTCAGATGACAACCGATGCTGTGATTATCTCCGGTTGTAGTCTGCTGGAACATGTCGTCCGTCGCAATGGCACAGCAAGCACGTCCTCCCCTTGCCCTTTCCTCCGTTGCCCCTATGCTCCCGTCAAAACAAAACCGACGGGAGACATCCATGATCCAGCACTGCGTGTTCCTGCGCTTCAAGGCTGCCGTTCAGGAAGCCGAAAAGCAGGCGATCTACGCGGCGATTGCCGATTTGAAGGACGTGGTGCCGGGCATGCTGGAGGTGAAGGCGGGTGCCAATGTTTCGCCCGAGGGGCTGACGGGCGGCTATAATGACGGCTTCATCGTCACCTTCGAGGATGAGGTGGTCCGCGATTACTACCTGAAGCACCCGAAGCATATCGAGGTCGGCGAGCGCATCGTCAGCGCCACCGATGGAGGACTTGCCGGCATACTCGTCTTCGACCTCGCTCATTGAGCCGCGATCGAAACGGAAAGAGGCCCGGTTTCCCGAGCCTCTGAAAATTCTCCGAGAATTCTCGATATAGCTTACGCGCCGAGCTGCTCGATCATCGTCGCAGCCGACGAAACGGTTGCCTGTCCCGGATTTTCCTCGACATTCAGGCTCTTTACCACGCCATCTTCCACCAACATGGAATAGCGTTTGGAGCGCACGCCGAGGCCGCCGCCCGAAAGGTCGGCGTCGAGGCCGAGCGCCTTGGTGAAGGAGGCGTCCCAGTCGGCGAGGAAGTGGATCTTGCCCATGCCGCCGGAATGCTGGGCCCAGGCGCCCATGACATGCCAGTCATTGACGGAGAGGACGGCGATGTCGTCGACGCCGCGCGCCATCAGCGCGTCACGGTTCTCGAGATAGCCCGGCAGATGGTTCAGGGTGCAGGTGGGGGTGAAGGCGCCGGGAACGGCAAAAACAACGACCTTCTTGCCGGCAAACAGCTGTTCCGTGGTGATCTCCACCGGACCGTCGGCGGTCTTTTCCTTGAAGGTGGCCTGGGGCAGCTTTTCGCCAATGGCAATGGTCATGAAGTCGTCCTCGCTTGGTTGCGCCACTCGGAACCCCTCCGGGATGGCAATCGAGGCGAATATAGGAATGGGTCAATCAAAGGCAAGCTTGGTTTCCATTGCGCGCCCGCCGCTGACGACCAGCAGACCCCATTCCTTGCCGGAGACGTCATACTTCTTCGGCAGCTTTCCGATCGGGAGCGTGAGCAAGGTCTCGCCCTCGGCGCCTTGGCTGGTAGTGGCCTCGACAAACACGTGTCCGCTGGGGCCTCGCACGAAGGCCTTCGGTGCCTCGCCGGAGGTTGGCATCTTCAGGCGGATGGTCAGTTCCTTCCGGTCTGCACTCAGTTCGTGGGCAACCACATGAAAATCGGGTGCAGGGCCGGGCGGCACCTGGGCGCGCGCCGAACGAACCAGCGCTGCCTCAACCGGATTGCTCACCCCTGCCTCGTCCGGCGGCACCCGGAGATCGGCCTGGAACGGAATGCAGATATTCTGACAGACGCCGACAAAGGCATTGAGCGTGACGCCCATGCTGTCGGGCGCGTTTTTCAGCGTCAGCGGAAGCGTTACCGGTTCGTCGTAGCCCACATCCGTGATCTCGCCGCTTTCCATCACCTTCGGTATCGGAAAACCCAGGTCTTCGACCGTATAGGGCGCACCCGGCGCAGGTGTGATCGCCGGCGGAATGCCGACATCGCCCGGTTCTTTCCAATAGGTGATCCAGCCGGGCTTGGGTTCGATCACAAGGGCGCCCAGCCGAAGCCCGTCCGGTCCTTCCGGCAACAGGATGAGCCGCATGCGGCCGCCTTCGTTCACGGCCCAGTCGCTGCTCGCTGCAAGGGCGTTAAGGCCGGTCACCATCGGCATCAGCCCAATGATTACCGCAAGCAATATCGGCCGCGCGGCCCGAAAGACCCGCAAAGGGCGCGAACAAGACATCTCTGTTTTCATCCTCAAGGTCATGTCTCAGGCTGTAGAAGATCATTCTCACATTCGCCAGTCACGCTTGCTTCATGGTCATCATTTTGGGTTGATCACAATCGTCTTCTGCCCCATCTTGAAGAAGAGACCACATCTGAACCACGCATGAAGCCGATTGCCCTCGAGGCAAACCAAGGAGGCGGGCATGGCATTGTCGTCCAAAACCAGTCTGAGAGAGCGCGGCTTCCTGGATGGCCAGCTGCTGATCGCCATGCCCGGCATGGCAGACGGCAACTTCGCCCGTTCCGTGGTCTATATCTGCGCCCATTCCGATGCGGGTGCCATGGGTTTCATCATCAATCGTGCCCAATCGGTCACCTTCGCGGATCTGCTCCTGCATCTGGAGCTGATCGACCGCAACGATGCGATCATGCTGCCCGATCACGCCCGCCATTTCCCCATCCAGTGCGGCGGCCCGGTGGAGCAAAACCGCGGCTTCGTGCTGCATTCCGACGACTATCTCTCGGACAGCTCCATCCCCGTCAGCGACGATATCTCGCTGACCGCCACCCTCGATATCGTCCGTGCGATCTCCGACGGCCGCGGTCCCCGCCACGCCACCATGCTGCTCGGCTATGCCGGCTGGGGCCCGGGCCAGCTGGAAGAGGAAATTGCCCAGAACGGCTGGTTGCATTGTGCCGCCACCGAAAGCCTGATCTTCGATCGCAGCCTCGACAACAAGTATGACAGGGCACTGGCCTTGATGGGCATCAATCCCGCGATGCTGTCGATGGAGGCGGGACACGCTTGAGGTAAGGGGCCGCGATCTGCGGCCTCTCGATTACGCCCGTTTCATCAGCGGAAACCGCTCCTTGAGCAACCTGAGCACTGACTCCGCGCCCAGCGGCGGGCCGAAGAGATAGCTCTGGCCGAAGTCGCAGCCCATCATCGCGAGGTCGGCGGCATCCTGGTCGGTCTGGATGCCCTCGGCCACCACCTGCATGTCGAGCCCGCGCGCCATCGAGACGACGGAGCGCAGAAGCACGGACTTCTTGTCCGACTGGTCGCAGACCAGCGCCTTGTCGAGCTTGATCGTGTCGAAGGGGAAGCGGGTGAGGTAGGCAAGCGAAGAATAGCCGGTTCCGAAATCGTCCAGCGCCAGGCTGATGCCCGTATCCTTCAGCTTTTCCAGCATCAGGCGCGCCTGCTCCGGGTTCTCCATCACCACGCTTTCGGTGAGCTCCAGCTTGATCCGCTTCGGATCGCACTGCGTCTTCACCAGCATGGCGCGGATGTCGTTGTAGATTTCGCTCGAGATCAATTGCGCCGAGGACAGGTTGACCGAAACGAAGACCGGCAGTTCGCCCGTCTGGCGTTCCCATTCCATCAGGTCGCTGGAGGCACGCTCCAGCGCAAACATGCCGAGCGGCTCGATCAGGTCGGACATTTCCGCGATCGGAATGAATTCGGTCGGAGAGATATTGCCGCGCTTCGGATGATCCCAGCGCATGAGCGCCTCGAAACCGGCGATCTCGCCATTCGCAAGTTTGACGATCGGCTGGTAGGCCATCGACAGTTCCTTGCGCTCGATGGCGCGGCGGAGATCCGTTTCCAGCTGCAGACGATCGGTGCTGACCGTGCGGAAGGCCGGGCGGAAGGGCTCGACGCGGTTGCCGCCGGAGCGTTTCGCTCGGAACATGGCAAGCTCGGCATCGGCAAGCAGGCTGGCGGCACTTTCCTGCTGGTCGACCCAGGAAACAAGGCCGATCGAGGCCGTCAGATTGATTTCGCGATTGGCAAAGTTGAGCGGCACCATGATCGCCTTGGATACGGCATCGGCAAAGTCGGCGATCTTCGCCGGGTCCTTTTCCGACACCAGGATCAGGCCGAACTCGTCTCCGGATAGGCGCGCCAGCGTGTCCTGCGGTTTGAGCAAACGACGCAGGCGGCGGGTGATGGCAATCAGGATATTGTCGCCCGCGGCAATGCCGAGCGCATCATTCACCTGCTTGTAGCGGTCGATGTCGATGGCGAGCACCGTCGGCCGCACGCTCTCGGAGGACGAGGCCAGCGACAGGATCGCCTGCAACCGGTCGAGGAACACTTCGCGGTTGGGCAGGCCTGTCAGATTGTCGTGCATGGCATCGACCAGCAGCCGGTCGATCGAGTTTTTCTGCTCGGTGACATCGATGATCGTGCCGACACAGCGGATGACTTCGCCATTCGAGCCAAGCACCGGCCGGGCGCGGATCTTCAGCCAGTGGAAGTGCCCGTCTTCGGCGCGAATGCGGAATTCGTGGCTGAGGCGGCCCTTGCGGTGTTCGAGCAGCACGTCGAGCGTGGCGCGGAAGCGGTCGCGGTCATCAGGATGCAGGCGCGGCAGCCAGTTGCGGGCAGGGCCGTGCATGGTGCCGGGCGAGAGGCCAAGACGGAGAGAGACGTCCGGGCTCGTTACCACACGGTCGCGCGCCACGTCCCAGTCCCAGACGGTATCGCCGGATCCGGTGAGCGCCAGCGACTGGCGTTCGAGGTCTGAGAACAGACCCTGCTGGTAGGCGCCGCCGGCAAAGGCGTGCTGCATCACCGTGAAGCCGATGAGGAGAACGATGAGAACCAGCCCGCCGCCGAGCGCCGGCTGGATGATGTCGTTGTCGAGCTGGCCGGTCACGGTCAGCCAGCCGGCGAAGAGCCAGACCAGGATCAGCGCCCAGGTCGGCACCAGAAGCACGGCGCGGTCGTAGCGATTGAAGCCGAGATAGATGATCAGCGCGATGCCGACGACGCCCGTCAGTGCGAAGGAAACGCGCGCAATACCGGCGGCAATCGACGGGTCGAAGATCGCCACACCGAAGAGCACGGTGAGGCCCAGCATCCAGGCAAGCGTCGCATAACCGAGATGCACATGCCAACGGTTGAGGTTGAGATAGGTGAACAGGAAGATGACGAGCGACGAGGCAAGCGCCACCTCCGCACCCGCGCGCCATATTCGGATGTCGGAGGAGGTCAGCGTGATCAGCTTTTCGAGGAAGCCGAAGTCGACGCAGATATACGCAAGAACCGCCCAGGCGAGAGCAGCGGCGGCTGGCAGCATTGACGTGCCCTTGACCACGAAAAGGATCGTCAGGAACACAGCGAGCAGGCCGGCAATACCAAGCACGATGCCGCGATAGAGGGTGAAGGCGTTGACCGTGTCCTTGTAGGCGTCGGGCTCCCACAGATAGATCTGCGGCAGTTCAGGCGTCGCCAGTTCCGCAACGAAGGTGATCACCGTGCCGGGGTTCAGCGTGATGCGAAAGACGTCGGCATCGGCGCTCGGTACCCGGTCAAGCGCAAAGCCTTCCGATGGCGTGATCGCCATAATGCGCTGCGAGCCGAGATCCGGCCAGAACATCTTGGAGCCGGAGAGACGGAAATGGGGTGCGACGATCACGCGCTCGAGCTGTTCTTCCGAAACGTTGGCGAGCGCAAAGACCGCCCAGTCGCCCTGATGCCCCTCGGATGTCGAGCGCACTTCGATGCGACGGCGGATCCCGTCGGCACCGGCGGCCGTAGAGACCTGGAAAGCCTCGCCTTGGTTCGTATAGATCTCGGTCGTCGCTGTCAGGTCCAGCGCATTGTCGTCGCGTGCGATCTTCACCGGCTCGACGGCAAAGGCAGCCGAAGCGGCCAGGCAGACATAGGCCAAGGCAAGCGCCGCTGACCAGAGGGCGGCCACGCGTGACACGACGGACGACAGGGGGGCAGATATGGTCATGAGGACGTCTTGCCGTTCCGCACCTTGGCGTCGCCGATCCGTGAGAACAGCAGGTGATCGCGCCATTGCCCGTTGATTTTCAGATAGTCGCGCAAAAGACCTTCCCGCTCAAATCCCGCTTTTTCGAGTAGCCGCAGGCTGTTGACGTTGTCCGGAATACAGGCTGCTTCGATACGGTGCAACTCAAGTGGCCCGAAGATGTAGGGAATAGCCAGTTGAAGTGCGGCAAACATGTGGCCCCGGCCCGCGTAACGTTCGCCCATCCAGTAGCCGATCATGCAGCTTTGCGCCGCTCCGCGCCGGATGAGGCCGATGGTCAGCCCGCCCAGCATGGTGTTTTCGGCCCGATCGAAAAGAAAAAAAGGCACCGCCATGCCGGAATGAAATTCCTGTTCATTACGCAGGACCCGCTGACGGAAGGCGCGTTCGGTAAGCTCGTCGGCGCGCCAGGTCGGTTCCCAGGGCTGCAGGAAGGCACGGCTTTCACGGCGCAACTGGTGCCATTGCTCGAAATCGCGAAAGCGGGGCAGGCGCAGCAGATGTCCCTCGCTCGCAAGCTCTGGCATATCCGGCTGCCGGGACAGAAACCGAAAGACCGAGCGCGTCATCGTCAATCCTCAAGCGATGTCCGGCGGTTTTGCCGCCGGTCGAGGTCTGTGCCGACGGCTGCTAACCGACGGCCTTGCGGATACCGGCAGGCTGCGTCGTCAATGCGCCCCGGATGTCATCAAGTGGAACCAGGTGATCCATCGGGCCGATGGCCGACAGTGTCGGTGCGGTGTCGAAGAACAGGCGGCCCGCGAGGTCCGTCAGCCTTTCGGTGGTGATCCCGGCGAGCCGGTCCATCATTTCCTGGTTCGGGATCGTCCGGCCGTAAAGCATCATCTGCCGGGCAATCTGGCCGGCACGCGCGGCCGGGCTTTCCTGGCCCATCAACAGCTGGGCGCGGATCTGCGCCCGCGAGCGTTCGATTTCTTGGCTGTCAATATGTTCGGACGACTTCCGCAGTTCGTCGATGATGACGGGCACCAGTTCCGGCAGGTTCTCGCCGCCGGTTGCCGCATGGATGCCGAAGATGCCGGTGTCGGAGAAGCCCCAGTGGAAGGCGTAGACCGAGTAGCAGAGGCCGCGGATCTCGCGCACTTCCTGGAAGAGGCGAGAGGACATGCCGCCGCCGAGAATGTTGGCCAGAATCTGCGAGCAGTAGAAGTCCCGCATGTGATAGGCCTTGCCCTCGAAGCCGAGCAGAACCTGCGTGTCCATGAGGTCGCGCTCTTCCCGGGCTTCGCCGCCGGTATAGCGCGCCACATCCATCACGGGTGTCGTGGAGGGTTTCGTCGGCAGCGAGGCAAAGCGGGCCTCGACCTGCTTGACGAAGGCATCATGGTCCACCTTGCCGGCGGCCACCACGAACATCCGGTCCGTCGTGTAGTTTCGCGAAAGATAGCCGCGGATCTGGTCGCTGGAGAAGGATTGCACCGTCTCGGGCGTGCCGAGAATGCTGCGCCCGATCGTCTGGCCCCGGAACGCCTGTTCGGAGAAGCGGTCAAACACCACGTCGTCTGGCGTGTCGTCGGCCGCACCAATCTCCTGCAGGATCACGTGTTTCTCGCGCTCCAGCTCCTCTTCGTCGAAGACGCTGTCGGTGAGGATATCGGCGAGAATATCGACCGCGAGCGGGACATTGTCCTTCAGAACGCGGGCGTAATAGGAGGTGGTCTCCGTCGAGGTGGCGGCGTTCACTTCGCCGCCGACATTCTCGATTTCCTCGGCGATCTGCCGGGCCGTGCGCTGGTTCGTGCCTTTGAAGGCCATGTGCTCCAGCAGATGCGCAATGCCGTGCTCGGCTTCGGTCTCGTTACGCGAGCCGGATTTGATCCAGGTGCCGAGAGCCACGCTTTCCAGATGCGGCATGTTCTCGGTTACAACAGTCAAACCCGATGGAAGCCGGGTGCACTCAACATTCATGGTCCGTCTTTCCGCGCTTCCTACCTGACTGCCCGCGCATGTTCACTGACAAAGCTTTCGACGGCTTTCAGTTCCGCGGGCAGGACTTCGAAGCGCTCCTCCCTGTCCATCAGATCAGCAAGCCACGCCGGAAGCGCGGGGTCAATACCGGAGGCTGATTTTACTGCAGCGGGGAACTTCGCAGGATGCGCGGTGGCGAGCACGACCATCGGGCTCTGCGGCTTTTCAAACTTCTTTGCGACATGCACGCCGACGGCCGTATGCGGGTCCAGCAGGTAACCCGTCTCGTCGAGAACGGCCTTGATGGTCTTGGCCACTTCCTTCTGGGTTGCGCGGCCGGCACGGAAGTCCTTGCGGATAAACTTGAGCGCCTCTGGCTGGATCTCGAAGGCGCCGGACTGCTTCAGGCCCTCCATCGACGAGCGGATGGCGGATGCGTCGCGGCCATAGGCTTCGTAAAGCAGGCGTTCGAAGTTCGAGGATATCTGGATGTCCATCGACGGCGAGGTGGTGGCGGACACGCCCTTCATCTCGTAGCGGCCGGTCTTCATCGTGCGCGCCAGGATGTCGTTGTCATTGGTGGCGATCACCAGCTTGTCGATCGGCAGGCCCATCTTCTTGGCGACGTAGCCGGCAAAGATATCACCGAAGTTGCCGGTCGGCACGGTGAAGGACACCTTGCGGTCCGGCGCGCCGAGCGCGACCGCCGAGGTGAAGTAATAGACCACCTGCGCCATGATGCGGGCCCAGTTGATCGAGTTGACGCCCGACAGCCTGACACGATCGCGGAAGGCAACGTCGTTGAACATCGCCTTCACCAGGTTCTGGCAGTCGTCGAAATTGCCCTCGACGGCAATCGCATGCACGTTCTCGTCCTTTGAGGAGGTCATCTGGCGCTGCTGCACCGGCGACACCTTGCCATGCGGGAAGAGGATGAAGATGTCGGTACGCGACCGTCCGGCAAAGGCGTCGATCGCAGCCCCACCGGTGTCACCCGAGGTCGCGCCAACGATCGTCGCACGCTCGCCGCGCTTTTCCAGAACATGGTCCATGAGGCGGGCGAGCAGCTGCATCGCCACGTCCTTGAAGGCGAGCGTCGTGCCGTGGAAAAGTTCGAGCACGAAGGAATTCGGACCCGTCTGCACCAGCGGCGCGACGGCCGGATGCTTGAAGGTCGCGTAAGCCTCGTCGATCATCGCCCGGAAGGTGGCGGGCTCGATCTCGCCATTGGTGAACGGCAGGAGGACTTCGAAGGCGACCTCTTCATAGGATTTGCCGCGAAGTCCGCGGATTGCCTTCTTCGACATTTGCGGCCATTCGCGGGGCACATAAAGACCACCGTCGCGGGCGAGACCCGCCAGAAGTGCGTCACAAAAGCCGAGGCTGGGGGCCTCGCCGCGGGTCGAGATATATTCCACGATGCTCATCCCTAAAGTTCAAGAAATCGGAGCCGAAATCGCCGTCAAACCTATGGCGTTTCCGATAAAGAGGTTTGCCCGTTTGCGCCAGAGTGCCGGCCAGGATTTCGCAAGCTCGGCAGTTGCGGATGGCGTGGCCGGTTTGGGGCAGTTCGCCGTCCTTCGAAGGCCCATCGAAAATTGAAGCAAATTGCCGGCTACCCAATCGATTTTTGTTGTGGCCGCTGGTATAGACCATCCGCGAGGGCGCTGAAAAGCCTCAAGTTTGACTGTTTTTCGGCTTTTGGCCGAGCATGCGGAAGGTGAAGTCTCGTGTCTGTAAACGTGTCGCGCGGTGTTGTCGCCGTCTCGCTGATGATGGTTCTCTCTGGCTGCAATGCCGGCAGCCTCGGTAGCAGCCTCGGCCTGCCCCAGTCGCAGCCCGGAAACGCCGCGGCGGCTGCCGCAGCACAGCAGGCCGTCGTGCAAGGCTTCTGCCCCGTCATCTCTCTTCGGGACGGAACCGCCGTCTATCGCACCTATGCGCGCGGCAAGGACGGCGACGCCCAGCAGGTGGTCTTGCAGGCCTCGCTCGCCGACACGACGCGCTCCTGCTCGCGGACCGACACCTCGCTGACGATCAATGCCCTCGTGAAGGGCCGCCTCGTTGCGGGCCCTCAGGGCAAGGCGGGCACGATCAATCTTCCGGTCCGTGTAACCGTGATGGACGGCGACCAGGAACTGTTCAGCGAGGTCGAACAGTATCCTGTCACGCTCGCCGACGTGAACACACCGACACAGTTCATCTACAGCAAGGTGGCAACCGTCCCCGGCAATGTCTCCGGTACGGCCCGTGTCTTCATCGGCTTTGAACAGCCGAAGAAGAAGTAAGTTCCGAGAGAAGGCGCCCGGTCGGATGATCGGCGCCTACCCGCGCCGCGTCAGGGCCACCAAATAGCGGATCGCTTCGTCGCTGGCGTTGATGAACACGCAGTCGCAAGGTGCCCCCAGCTGCAGACAATCGCCTGCTGAAAGCGCATGGCTGCGGGAGCCCTCGATGAAGTCGAGACGCCCGTCGAGAACATAGATCTGCTGATGCTGGAAGCTGAAGGCTGAAGCGGGGTAGGGGATCCGGACACCCGGCGGCAAAACCACTTCCAACAGTTCCAGTTGCCCACCATTATGAGGTGATAGCGTCCGACGCGTGTAGCCGGTTTCCGGATCCGTCCAGACCGGCTGCTCCATCCGTCGCGCCAGTCGTTCCCCCTCGCGTTCGGCAAGCGCCAGAAGCACGGAGAGCGGCAGGCCGAAGGCACCCGAAAGGCGGCCGAGCACGGTGGCCGTTGGGCTCGCCTCGCACCGTTCCACCTTGCTGATCATGGCCTTGGACACAGCGGAACGGGCCGCCAGTTCTGCAAGCGACCAGCCGCGAGTCTCTCGCTCCAGCCGGATGCGTTCGGCAATCGCCCGCGCTTGGCAGTTTTCGTCGTGAACTTCGTTGCTATGCGCCGTCTTTGGCATCTCGACCCTTGCAAAATTCTGCGGCTTTGTCTTCTATGGTGGACAAGAGGATACGATAGGTGACGGCGCATCCACAAGCCGCCACGATAAATAGGAAGGGGGCGAACCGCCGTGGCACGTGAAATCCGTTTCAACGCCTTCGATATGAACTGCATCGGCCACATCCAGCAAGGCCTCTGGTCCCACCCGCGCGACCGGTCGATGAACTATCGCAGCCTCGCCTATTGGACCGATTATGCGAAGCGGCTTGAAGCTGGTCTGTTCGACGGCATCTTTCTGGCCGATGTCGTCGGCATATACGATGTGCTGAGCGGCAGTCCGGCACCAGCGCTGCGGGGCGCCGTCCAGGTGCCGGTGAACGACCCGTTGATGCTGGTGCCGGCCATGGCCTCCGTCACGCAGCATCTCGGCTTCGGCGTTACCGCAAACCTGATGTACGAACAGCCCTTTCTCTTCGCCCGTCGAATGGCGACGCTCGACCATCTGACCGGCGGCCGCATGGGTTGGAATATCGTGACCGGCTATCTGGACAGCGCCGCCCGCGCCATCGGTCTCGACGGCCAGATGGCCCATGACGACCGCTATGATCTGGCCGATGAATACATGGATGTGGTCTACAAGCTCTGGGAGGGGAGCTGGGAAGATGACGCTGTGGTCGCCGACAAGCAGGCAAAGGTCTATACGGATCCGGACAAGGTGCATCCCGTCCATCATCATGGACGCCAGTACAGGGTTGATGCCTATCACCTCTGCGAACCCTCGCCGCAGCGCACGCCGGTCCTCTATCAGGCTGGCTCCTCGCCGCGCGGCCGCCAGTTTGCCGCCACCCATGCCGAATGTGTCTTCGTCAACGGCCAGAAGAAGGAGGGTGTACGTGAAATTGTCTCCGACATCCGCGCCCGTGCCGAAGGTCTGGGACGCCGCGGCGATGACATCAGGGTCTTCCTCGGCGCCACGATCGTCACAGGTCGGACGGAGAAGGAAGCACGGGAAAAGTTCGAGGATTACCGCCACTATGTGAGTTCGGAAGCAGCGCTCGTGCATGCCGCTGCCTCCATGGGCATCGACTTCGACCGGTTCGACATGGACGAACCGGTCGAGACGGGCAAGAGCCAGGCGATCACCTCCAACATCAAGGCAATGGATCGGGCCGCTGGCCCGCAATGGACGAAGCGCAAGCTGATCGAGCAGATGGTGCTCGGCAGCCGCCAGCCGCCGCTCGTCGCTTCCGCAGATCAGGTCGTCGACTGGCTGGTGGATTGGGTCGAAGACACCGGCGTCGATGGCTTCAACCTCTCGCGCACCGTGGTGCCAGAGTGCTTCGATGACATCATCGAACTGATCGTCCCGCGCCTGCAGGAGCGAGGCCTCTACAAGACCGAATACGGCGAAGGGCCGCTGCGTCAGAAGCTGTTCGGCAAACCACGCCTCGGCAAGGCTCATGTTGCCGCAACCCATCGATACCATCCCGGCTGAGATCCCCGGTCGCCGGTTGCCGCGCTCCTCTGAGGGCTGGAACCTCACCTTGCTCTCGGCGCGTGGCGGATGCTAGTTTCCGGCGCGTAACCGGATGCGACCGTCGCTCGTGCCACGGACGCTCCGGCAAGAAGAAGAAGGGGAGGCGTCCGCGAAGATGCCTCTGGGGAGGCCTGATTGAGAATTGCGGTCGTAAGAAACCCCGTCGCCGGAGGCCGCGTGGGCCAGAAGCAATGGGCGCCCCTGCACAGAGCTCTTGGTCAGCGTTTCCCGGATCTGGAAATCCACGAAAGTCGCTCAAGTGGCGATGCCAAAAGGCTGGCGCAGGAACTGGCCGCTGGTCCCTATGACCTGCTGCTTGTGGCAGGCGGTGACGGGACCATCAGCGACGTCGTTGACGGCGTTTTGACGTCGACACGCCCCGAGATGCCGCTCGCCTTTCTGCCCGTCGGCACCGGCTGCGATTTCGTCCGCAACTTCAACCTGCCCGCCGATCCCGCAGAGCTGGCCGAACATATCGCCAACGCCCCGCTGCGGCGTATCGATGCGGGTCTACTGATCTCGAGGGACCACGCGGGCCGGGAGATCAGCCGGCATTTCGCCAACATCACCAGCGTCGGCATTTCCGGGGAAATCGTCTACGCCGTGAATGCTCCCGGGCGCCGGCGCATCCTGAACGGTCCGCTTCGCTTCCTCGTCCATTCGGCACTCGCCATCCTCCGATACCACCCCTATGAATTCGAGATCCTGATCGATGGCATGAAGGTGCATGCCGGACGGCTCGCCGTGGTCGCGATTGCGAATGGGGCCTGGTTTGGCGGCGGCATGCACATCACGCCGCAAGCGGATGTCGCTGACGCCCGGTTCGATATTGCCGTGATGCGCGAAGAGAAAGTGTTGGGGCTTCTGAATTTACTGGGACGCCTGCATTCCGCTGGTCATGTCGGCCACCCGCTTTTGAGCTTCCATCGCGGCCGCCGGGTCGAGGTGCGCCCGCTCGACGCCACGCGCTTTCCGATCGAGGTCGATGGCGAGGGCGCCATCCGGGGTGCCTTCACGGCCGAAATCCTGCCCGGCGCCCTGACCGTCAAGACTTAAGGGCCGGCTCGAAAACTCTCAGAACGCGCCTTCCCATTCGGCCATGGCAGCGATCACGCCGGGCAGGTCCTGCATCCGCGCAATGACCGTTTCGGCGCCGGCATCGGTCAGCCGGTCGGCATGCGAGGGGTAGGTATGGGAAGCGCCGGTAAAGCCCACGACCCGCATGCCGGCTTCGCGCGCCGCATGCACGCCATGCACGGAATCTTCAATCACGATGCATTTGGAGGGGGGGACGCCGAACTGGCTGGCCGCATGCAGGAAGATATCCGGCTTCGGCTTCACGCGGTCTGCGCCGAGGTCCTTCGCCGAATAGATATGCGGTGCAAAGAACTCCTTCAGGCCGACCTTCGAGAGCATCATGTCGAGGCGGTGGGAGGACGAGTTGGAGCAGATGCAGCGCGGGCCTGATAGACGCGACAGCGCATACTGCACACCCTCGATCGCTTTGACCTCGCGCGAAAGCTTCTGGTCGAGCAACTGTTCCGACTTGTCGATGAGGCTCGCCGAGAGCGGGATGTCGATTTCCTTCTCGATCGACAGCAGGATGTTCTTCCAGGTCATGCCGGCAAAACGCTCGCCCATTTCCTCGACCGAGATCGGATAGCCCGCTTCCGTCAGAAGCTTCGATTCCACCTTGGCCGCGATGATTTCGGAATCGACGAGCACGCCGTCGCAATCAAAAAGGGTGAGGTCGAAGCCGCTCATGGGGATATCCATCGTGTCGTCTGGGAGAAGGCGGCTTCCTACACGATCGCAACGGCAAGGACAATCATGCAAGGCGCATGGCAGCCCTTCTGCCATTGTCGTCACGTTTGCGCGCTTGCCATTTGGAGCAGCACCGCCTCGAAATGCTGCGGATAGCGTTTCAGCCCACCCGCCTTTTCCATCATGTCGGCGAGCCAGACCCCATCGGCGGCAAGCCGTACTGCGACGAGAGCGGGATCGCCGTCCGTCTCCGCATGCCGGACCATGCGACCGTCGAGCCAGCCGGACCAGAGCGCGCGCAGCGCCGGCTCGGAAACGATGGCGACCGAAAGTGCAGCCCAGAGGCTGCGTTCGCCGAGCAGGCGGTCGGAAAAGCAGACCTGCACATAGGCCCTTGTGAAGCGCCCATGCGCCACAGGATCGCCGGCCATGGTCCGGTCGATCTCCCGGTCCATCTGCGCGAGCAGATCGGAAAACACGGCCGCCAGCAGCGCCTGCTTGCTGTCGAAGTGGTGCAGCAATCCGCCCTTGGTCACGCCGGCCCGTTCGGCGACCGCCTGAATTGTGATCGCTTGCGCTCCCTGTTCGGCGGCAATCTGCGCGGCACAATCGAGCAGCGCCCGACGCACCTGCTCCGGTTGCTTCTTGCGATGATGGGCCGAGAGCGAGGTCTCGGCAGATGCAGGGGAGGCCGCCATCAGTGCGAGACCGTGTTCGACAGCGTGTTCATCACGATCACCCCGGCGACGATCAGCGCAATACCCGCTAGCGCTGCAAGGTCCAGGCTCTGCTTGAGATAAAACACGCTGATCAGCGCCGTCAGCACGATGCCAAGCCCGCCCCACATGGCATAGGCAATGCCGAGCGGCATGCCCTTCAGCGCCTGGGACAGAAGGTAGAAGGAGGCGACATAGAACATCACCATGCCCGCCGTCGGCAAAAGCTTGGTGAACTGCGCCGACTTCTGCAGCAGCGTCGTGCCGATCACTTCGAGCACAATGGCCGCAGCGAGGGCACCATATGCGGTAAGGGTGGGGTTCATGACAGGGCTCCGGACGAGAGAAGAGTAAACATACCGTACGGTCGGTTTGTTTTCAAGTGCGACCAGACTCGCGAGGGGCAGGAGGTGACGAACGGCCGGAGATCAACCTTGGAAGACGACTTTACCTATGAGAATGAGAGCCTGATCGTAGCTTGATGAAACAGCATTTGCCATTTGGACCCGGTTTGCACCCATATCGAGCTTCTTGCAGCGCGCCTCTGCAACCCGTCAGCATGGATGCGCTCCGTCTCATAGGTCAGGAGCACCGATCCCTCGCTGATCATCTTCAACGAATAATTCATCGATTTCACGACGTCATCGGGCAGCGCCGGCTCTTTTGCCAGCAGCTCGATAATTGCTCTCCTGTCATAAATCTTGCCCGAAGCGCCTATTTCCATGAAGTCTTCGGCTATCAGGTTTTCCACAGTTTGTCGGCAGCGCCTGACCTCCGGCCGATGAAGTGTTTCTTCCAATGCTACAATCTCCGCGAGGCTAGGTATGCTCATCAGTTCGCCTCTTTATGGGCCGCCTGAACGCGATTGATCGCACTGCTCATTCCTGCCGGCGTTGCAGCGCCCGATTCACGGTCTCCACCCACAGGAAACCAAGCTGCGAAATGCCGCTCCCCCTCGGGAGAAAATCGGATGATCCTGCTCTCTTCGACCCGTCGGGCAAGGCCGCGATCGAGGAAATGTGTAAGCAATGCCGCCCCCAGGCTGCCCGCGAGATGCGTCCGCCGTTCGCTCCAGTCGAGGCAGGCGCGACAAAGCGGTCGGCGCCTGGCGCGAAGGCTTCCGATGTCGATACCTCTGGCGTCGAGCAATGCCTCGCCCTGCGCCGTCAGCGTCAGCGCCTCGTCCTCCGCCCGGATCGCGCCCTGCGCAATCAGGCTGTCCAGCATCCGGACACCGAAATCGCCTGCCAGATGATCGTAGCAGATCCGCGCCTTGCGCAGCTCCGGCTCCTTCGGCCCGGTACGGTGGCGCAGATGCCCGCGCGTCGCCGAAAAGCTCATCAGGGTCTCGATCATTGTCCCGACATGACCGTCCGCCAGCGCGAAATAGCGATGTCGACCCTGCTTGCGCTGGGAGAGGAGCCCGCCCTCTTCGAGTTTGGACAGATGCGAACTCGCGGTTTGCAGCGTGACACCGGCGGCCCCCGCCAGCTCCGTGGCCGTCAGCGCCTTGCCGCCGAGGAGCGCCAGCAGCATGTTCGAACGCGCGGGATCGCCAATCAGCGAGGCGATGCGCGCGATATCAGGACCTTCCGCCATAAGATTTTCTCCAGGTTTTGACGCGCAGTCTGCCTGGCCAGTCTAGCCAATGCTTCGATCCCGGTCGAACTGTTGAAGGCGAGGTATGGGGTAACTTCGATCCCGATCGAAGCATCGCGCCCTTCGTTCATGGCAAACCCGCCTCGCAACAAACGAGGAGCCACCCATGATCACCTGCATCATCCGCTACCGCATCGATCCTTTCGGTCGCGACGACTTCGCCACCTACGCCCGCAACTGGGGCGAGGCGATTCCGCGCTGTGGCGCCGACCTCGTCGGTTACTTCGCCCCGCACGAGGGCTCGGCAACCACGGCCTACGGCATCTACAACATCGAAAATCTGGCAGCCTACGAGGCCTATCGCGGAAGGCTTGCCGCCGATCCACTCGGCAAGGCGAACTACGAATTCGCCAGAAACGCCCGCTTCATCCTGGAGGAGGACCGCCTCTTCCTCAAAAACGTCTCCAATCCACCACTGTCGAAAGTCCAGCCATGATCGCGGTGATCTTCGAGGTCGTGCCCTTTCTCGGCGAGCGCCACCGCTATCTCGATCTCGCCGGCGAATTGCGCGGCCACCTGGAGGCGACCGACGGCTTCATCTCCGTCGAACGCTTCGAGAGCCTGACCACGCGCGGCAAACTTCTGTCGCTCTCCTTCTGGCGCGACGAAGAGGCCGTCCGCCGCTGGCGCGAGACGGAAGAACACCGCGCTGCCCAGTCCGCCGGCCGGGGCGGCGTCTTCGCCGCCTACCGCCTCCGCGTCGCCGAAGTGCTCCGCGACTACGGCCTTGAGGATCGTGCCGAGGCCCCGGAGGACAGTCGCGCCCGGCATGGGTGAGGCCGTGTTTTGACAAACTTTGCCATACGCGCCATTTTGTCTGCATGACCGGAGGCAGACCATGGCAACGATGAACGTATCCCTTCCCGATCCGATGAAGGCCTGGGTCGAGCGTCAGGCCGAAAGCGGTCGCTATGGCAATGCCAGCGACTATATCCGCGACCTCATTCGCAAGGACCAGGAGCGTCTGGCAGCTTTCGACCAGCTTCAGGCCGCCATCACCAAGGGGATCGAAAGCGGCCCACCGGAGCCCTTTGATCCCGAGGCTTTCAAGCGGCGGATGCGCGAGAGCCATGGCGCCCGATAGCGCCCGCTACACCCTTGCGCCTGAGGCACTGCGAGACCTCGAAGGTGTATGGGCCCATGGTGCGGATACCTGGTCCGCCGATCAGGCTGATCGTTACCTCGATGAACTCGTGCAGGCCTTCGATCGGGTAGCTCGGTCTCCGACGCTGTTTCGCGAGCGCCTCGAGTTTTCACCCCCGGTCCGGATCTATCCCTATCGCAGCCATCTGATTGTCTGTGTGGATCTGGAAGGGCAGGTGACCATCCTGCGCGTTCTCGGTGGCCGGCAGGACTGGCAGGCGATCCTAAGGGCGCTCGAGTGACGCGCGTCCTCCGCCGCCATATCTCGACAAGCCGGCAGCCGCTGACTATGCAGATACCCATGCCGAAGAAGCCCCAAGATTCTCCTGAGGATACGATTGCGAGCCGCATCAGCCGCGCGCTGGCGGAGCGCATCATCCATGGCGAACTCGTGCCCGGATCGCGTCTGGCCCAGGATCATATCGCCGAGGAATTCGGCGCAAGCCATGTGCCGGTGCGCGAGGCCTTTCGACGGCTGGAGGCGCAAGGCCTTGTTGTCAGCATTCCCCGTCGCGGCGTGCGGGTCGCAAGCTTCGACCTGAAACAGGTGCGAGAAGTCGCCGAAATGCGCGCAGCGCTGGAAGTGCTCGCACTGCGCCACGCCGCCCCTAACCTCACGCCGGAGGTGCTGGCCGCCGCCGAACGGGCCGCTGCCGATGCCGACAATGCCAAGGATGTTCGCACCTGGGAGGAGGCGAACCGCCGCTTCCACCGGCTGATCGTCTCCACCTGCGGCATGACGCGCCTCTTGTCCGTCATCGATGATCTTCACGCCGTCTCCGCCCGTTTCCTCTTCGTCGCCTGGCGCGCCACCTGGGAAGCCCGCACCGACCATGACCACCGCGCCATCCTCGAAGCGCTGAAGTCCGGCGACGCGACGGAAGCCGCCCGCATCCTCGAGCGCCACGTCCAGTGGATCGGCCGCGCGCCTCTGCCGGTTCCGGGCCGGGCGGAGACCGAAGGCTTCGCCATCGTCGGGTGAGCGTCGCCGACCGGCTCCGCCGCTGTCTACCTCCCCCTTGAGGGGGGAAGTCGCTGCAAAGCGGCGGGTGGGTGTGAGCCCCGCCGACCTGTCCGACTTCCGCCACGGGCCGCTTTTGGGAGCCGAAGAACCACTTCGCCATTGATCCCGGCAAGCGTTGCCGTCACCCCACCCCGGACCTTCGGTCCGACCCTCCCCCTCAAGGGGAGGGTGTTGGTGGTGGCGCCTCAGACAAACCCTCATCCAGGCAAAGGAACGTGCTGTTCTCCGCTGATCAGCCATCGCCCTGTGATAGGAGCGCCCCTTGCTGCTGACCAGCCCTCATCCTGAGGTGGGAGCGAATGCTCACCTCGAAGGACGAGGGCGGGTGGCTCCTCTCGTGGCCTCGCCCTTCGAGACCTGCTGGCGCAGGCGCCTTAGGGTGAGGGGGATCCTTTACCTCTCATCCGACTTCTGAGCCTGCCGAGGGCGGCACCGTCTCCCCACATGCGAGTAAAGCCGAAGCGCTAACCGCGCGTGCCTCCCTCTCCCCGCTTGCGGGGAGAGGGTAGGGTGAGGGGCTACGCTCTAATTCTCAGTGTAAATTTATAGATAAAAGTTCAGAACGTCCACCAGATCATATCACGATAAACAAATCCGACGCCGAATTTGACGGCTACTCACGAGATTCCTGCATCCACCACCTTGGCACCCGCCAATTCCATAGATAAAAGATTCGTCGCCACATAAATTATCTATAAAATGGAGATTGCCCATGACGACCATTCTCGCGCCCGCCGCTCGCGGTTTCGATCCGCTCGGCATATCCGGCCGTTCGCTTCCCGTGCAGGCCGCCCTTCTCCTCTTCGGCACGGGTGTGCTGGCCCTTGCCTCGCAGATCTCCGTGCCCATGGTGCCGGTGCCGATCACCATGCAGACCTTTGCCATTACCATGATCGGCGTGCTCTACGGCTGGCGCCTCGGCGCGCTCACCGTGCTTGCCTGGCTCGGCGAGGCGATGATGGGTCTGCCGGTGTTGGCGGGTGGCGGCGGCGGGTTGGCACCCTTTGTCGGGCCGACTGCCGGCTACCTCGTCTCCTTCCCGATCATCGCGGCCCTTGCCGGTTATCTCGCTGAGAAGGGCTGGACGGGCAGCCACGTCGTCAAGAGCTTCCTCGCCCATCTCTCCGCCAACATTCTGTGCCTCGCCATCGGTGGCGCCTGGCTTGGCTATCTGATCGGTGCCGAAAAGGGCTTGGCTCTCGGCGTCACCCCCTTCATTCTGGGTGCAGTGCTGAAATCCGCGCTTGCCGCCGCTCTGCTGCTGGCGCTGGCACGCCGCCAGACGAGCAAGCTCCACCTCTGAGCGCCTGACAACAGACTGAAACACGCATGACCGTCCGGCTCCGCGCCCACCACCTGCTCTGCATGCTGACCTATGTCGGCAAGGGCTATTCGCCCGCCTTCGTCGAGAATTACGAGGTCATTGCCGCAAGGCTCTCGGCCGGCGAGGAGATCGAACTGGTGGCAGGGCCGGACGATATCTGCGGGCCTCTGACCGCAGACCCTAAGGCCCATTGCCATGGGGCAAGCGTCATCGAGCGGGATCGCGCGGCAGCAGACGCCGTCGCCCGCCTGATCGGCAGCCCGCTGCCGCTGGGTGCCCGCATCACGCCCTCTGCCGCTCTGCTGACGCGTCTGAGAAAAACCTTCGCCACCGGCGAGATCCGCACCGCCTGTTCCGGCTGTGAATGGTCGAGCCTTTGCGACAGCGTCGCCGATGGCGGCTATAGGGGTGTCCGCGTCGCGCCCTGAGGCGGTCGGCGTTTCCTTCTCCCCACTTGGCGGGGAGAAGGTGCCCGAAGCGCTCAGGTGCAACTGGTTGCACCGGGGACGAGGAGCGTATCAGGCGCTTTCGTCTGTCCTCGGTTGAGTGTAGGGTCTCTCCATCGACACCGGAGGAAGCCGAGATGAACATGCGGTCGATCATTGTGCGCGCCACCTGGGACGACGAAGCCGAGGTCTGGGTGGCCACCAGCAATGATATCGAAGGCCTGGCGGTTGAGTCGGAAAGCATGGAAAAGCTTCAGCCGAAGGTCATGGCGGCTGTCGCAGATCTACTGGAGCTGAATGGGGTCGGCTCAGACCTGCCGGAAATTCCTGTGCACATTGTTGCCGAACAGATCGGCAAGGTGCCGAACCCGAGCTTTTGACGCGGATATGGCAAGCTATCTCCGCGAGTTGAAGGAGCGCTTGACCGCTGCGGGCTGCACCTTCGTGCGGCCGGGAAAGGGCGATCACGAGATTTGGTATAGCCCGATCACCAATCGCCATTTCACCGTCGATCACGGTATGAAGTCCCGCCATATAGCAACGAAACGCTCAAACAGGCAGGTTTGCCGAAAGCGTTCTGAGCGGAAGATGAAATAGCCATGATCACCCTCGATATGCTGCGCCAGATCATCCTTGCCCTGCCGACCACGGAGGAAACCACCTCCTGGAACGCCGTGTCCTTCAAGGTCAACGGCAAGGCCATGCTGTTCTGGAACCCGACCCATGACTGCCCGGTCTTCAAGGTCCCCTTCGAGGAGCGCGACCACCTGATCGACATGGACCCCGACACCTTCTTCACCACCGATCATCACCGCCCCTATCCGATGGTACTCGCCCACCCCGATCGCCTCGATATCGAATGGGCGCGCGAAAACCTCACCCGCGTCTGGCGGGCGCAGGCCAAGAAGGCGGTGGTGAAGGCCTGGGATGCGGGACGGTGAGGGGGCGCCGCAGGCGTGTTACGCTCTGACGTTACACTGAGATGTCGAATTTCCTCAGCTCAGCCCCGGGAGTGCAACGCCTGAGCGACCATCTCGGGCGCCCGGTCAATCACCTTCAGCAGCACCAATGCAGCCCGGTCAGGCTGGCGACGCTTCTGTTCCCAGTCCTTGATCGTGCCAGCAGGCAGTCCATAACGCCGCGCAAACTCCGCCTGTGAAAGCTTAAGACGCTTGCGGATCGCCGCGACGTCGACGGTTTCCGGAACGAAGACAGCCGCAGGTTCGGCCCGGCCCTCGGCAATAGCGAGCGCTTCTTCTGCACTCTGGATCAGCTCTTTTCCGAAGCTCATGCTCTGGTCTTTCTCTGTCTGTAGGCATCGGCCAACCTGGGAAGGATGCGCGCCAGTTCGTTCCGTTCGGCCTTCGAGAGGTTGCCTTTGTCGTTCTTCCCGTAAATCGCCAGCGCAAACACCGGAATGTCTCCGCCACCGAAATAGTGGATCGTCCGAAAGCCCCCACGTTTACCATGACCATCGCGTCGGTGCCGCAGCTTACGTGCCCCACCCGTTCCCGCCATCAGGTCTCCGGCTTCGGGATCGGCCGCGATGACAGCCAGAATGTCTTGCAGTTCGTCGTCGGAAAGGCCGCAGCGCTTCGCCTGCACCAGAAAAGTCTGCGTCTGGATGACGGTCTGCATGACTCCCTCTCTATACGGCAATGCCGTCCTTCTGTCCAGCCTCTGGAGCGGCGATATCGGACAGTTTGACCGGGAAGCCTTGAGTCGAAAAGGCTGGCTCGCGTATAAGTTGCCTTTAAGTGGCGCACTCCCCGGTCGTCCCCCCATCCCACCCCCGCACAAAATCTCGCCGCCTCTTCACCCTTCGGTAACCAACTTCGGTAACCATAGCGTCGTGTTCCCGTGCTGCGTCAGCGTAAGAGTGAGTAACCGATGGCTTCTGTGTTTCCGATTGCCGAACTCCGCCGTTCGTCCGACCCGCTGGCCTGGGTCGACAGCATCATCAAGGGCGATTGCGTTGCCGCCCTCGAGGCCCTTCCCGACAAATCCGTCGATGTGATCTTCGCCGATCCGCCGTACAATCTTCAGCTCGGTGGCGCTTTGCACCGCCCCGATCAGTCGCTCGTCGATGCCTGCGACGACGAATGGGACCAGTTCGCCTCCTTCGAAGCCTATGACGCCTTCACCCGCGCCTGGCTCTTGGCCTGCCGCCGCGTGTTGAAGCCGACCGGCACGATCTGGGTCATCGGCTCCTACCACAACATTTTTCGCGTTGGCGCGACCTTGCAGGACCTGAATTTCTGGATCCTCAACGACATCGTCTGGCGCAAGACCAACCCGATGCCGAACTTCAAGGGCCGTCGTTTCCAGAACGCTCATGAGACGATGATCTGGGCCTCGCCCGATCCGAAGGCCAAGGGCTACACCTTCAATTACGATGCGATGAAGGCGGCCAATGACGACGTGCAGATGCGCTCCGACTGGCTCTTCCCGATCTGCTCGGGCGGCGAGCGTCTGAAGGGTGACGACGGCAAGAAGGTCCATCCGACCCAGAAGCCGGAAGCGTTGCTCGCCCGTGTCATCATGGCGTCCACCAAGCCGGGCGATATCGTGCTCGACCCCTTCTTCGGCTCCGGCACGACAGGAGCCGTTGCAAAACGTCTCGGCCGTCATTTCGTCGGCATCGAGCGCGAGCAGGATTACATTGATGCGGCCTCGGCCCGCATCGCCGCCGTCGAGCCGCTCGGCAAGGTCGAGCTGACGGTCATGTCCGGCAAGAAGGCCGAACCACGCGTCGCCTTCAACGTTCTGCTCGAAGCAGGCCTGGTGAAGCCCGGCCAGGTCCTGACCGATGCCAAGCGCCGCCACTCCGCCATCATTCGCGCCGACGGCACGCTGACGGCAAACGGCGAGGCAGGTTCCATCCACCGCGTCGGCGCCCGTGTTCAGGGGCTGGACGCCTGCAACGGCTGGACCTTCTGGCATGTCGAAGAAAAGGGCGCCCTGAAACCGATCGATGATCTGCGCGCCGTCATTCGCAGCCGCATGGGCGGCCTGGAGTGAACACAAGCTTTCGGCGCGCAGGACGCGCCGAAACCGATTTTCATCAACATTAGAATAACTTCACATTCCTGTGATCAGTTTCGAGCAAGTCGAAGCTCTTACATCCGGCTGCATTCGATCTTCAGGGGTCGATCTGGCGCGGGCAGGGGTCCGCCAACTCCACCCGCGCCAGCGCCTTATTCTTTCGAAGCTTCGCCCGGCACCACATCTCGCAAGAGACCACTCAGCCGTACAGGTTCCCGATCCGGAAATCGGGCGATGATTTCAAGATCTCCTCCCATGGCTTCGACATAGTCTCTCAGCGTCGACAAGAGCAGATCATTGCGACGTTCGAGGCGCGATACATTTTCCTGGTTGATGCCAAGCAGGGCGGCAAGCTTTTCCTGTGTCAGGTCCCGGGATTTGCGCAGTTCTTGCAGGGTTCTATAGTCCTCAAGCCGGGCCTGACCGCGCAATTCGAGGTCCTTCCGTTTTTCCATCGGCAGTTCCGCCAGGAGATCGTCCAATGCACGTACCATCATCACTCACCCTCAAGAGTTTTTAAGTGCGCGGCAAAGCGTCTGTCGGCCTTGTCGATCAGCACCTTGTAGAACCGCTGCTCGCTCACGCCGGACTTATCGGCTGCCACAAGCAGGATCGCCTGCCGCTTGGGATCGAAGGCAAAGGCGAGCCGCCAGACACCGTCTGCTGCGCGAAACCGCAGCTCCTTCATCTTGGCGAATCGCGACCCTTTGAGCGTGTCCACCCAGGGTCTGCCGAGTGTTGGTCCGTAAGTCTTCATAAGCGGAAGCGAGACGAAGATTTCATCCCGCACCACTTCCGGCAGGGCATGAAACTCCGGCTCGAAATCCGTATGCAGAAGAACGGGCCAACTTAGATCTCAATATGCTCTCGAATGCATATGCATTCAAGGGCATTTTCCATGGTCAGGCTGTCACGCCCAGTGCGCCGAGATCCGCCTTCAGCTTTTCCGCTCCGGTAAAATGCACCGCCTGCCAGCCCGCAGCGCGCGCGCCTTCGACATTCGCCAGGCTGTCGTCGATGAAGACGGAATGGGCCGGCGAAAGCCCGAAATCCTTTGCATGGCGCTCGTAGATCGCCACATCAGGCTTGATCAGCCCGATTTCGCCGGACACCGTGACGCCGCGCGGCAGGTTAAGGAAGGGATACATCTTGCGCGCTTCCGAAAAAGTGTCGGCGGCGAAGTTGGTGAGCATGGTCACGTCGCGTCCGGCATCGATCAGCCCGGTCATGATGGCAACGCTGTCTTCATAGGCGTAAGGCACCATCTCGGCCCAGTATTTCCGGAAGGCGCGGATATGCGTCTCCTTGTCCGGGAACTGCTCGATCAACAGCGCTTCGGCGTCGTGCCAGCTGCGGCCACGATCCTGCTCCAGGTTCCAGTCATGGGTGCAGACCTTTGCGAAGAACTCCGCTCTTTCTTCGGCGTCCGGGATGATCCGCGAAAAAGGCAGGTTCGGATCGTAATGGATGAGCACCTTGCCGATGTCGAAAACGATATGGCGGATTTCGGTCATGTCTTACCCTTTGGAATGTTGAAAGGCCGTCGGAATAGCCGCTGCAATTGCTTTCTTCATGACAGTCGGCAGCGCTTCCCCATCAAGTTCGGTGACGGGCACCCAGAAACCGTGATGATCCGATGGCCTGTCGATCGGGCCGACACGGAAAATCGAGAGGCGGAGCTCGAAATGCGTGAAGACATGGGTGATGACCCCGGTCGCCTGCCAGTCGGCCGGGAAGGGGGCAGCCTCTATCCCCGTTTCGCCGTCCTGCCGCGAGGTCCAGTCGGTCGTCGGAACCTCGGTCATGCCTCCGAGCAGGCCGCTCTCCACCCGCTTGCGCAACAGAAGCTGCCCGTCGCGATCGACGGCAATGAAGGCTGCCCCCAACCGCACCGGCTTTGCCTTCTTCGCCGCCTTGACCGGAAAACGTTCCGGCTCGTCGGTCGCGAGCGCCAGACACGCGTAGTTGAACGGACAGAGCGCGCAGGCCGGGCGCTTCGGCGTGCAGATCGTCGCACCCAGATCCATCATCGCCTGGGCAAAGTCTCCCGGCCGGTCGGTCGGCGTCAGCTCCGCCACCTTCGCCTTCATCTGCGGCTTTGATCCTGGAAGCGGCGCCTCGATGGCAAAGAGCCGCGAGATCACCCGCTCGACATTGCCGTCCATGACAGCCGCTGGCCGGTTGAAGGCGATCGCCGCAACCGCTGCCGACGTATAGTCGCCGATGCCCGGAAGCGCGCGCAATCCCTCTTCGGTATCCGGAAAGACACCGCCATGATCGAAAGCCACGGCCTCGGCGCATTTCTTCAGGTTGCGGGCGCGGGCATAGTAGCCAAGCCCCGCCCAGGCCGCCATGACTTCCTCGTTCGGCGCCTCCGCGAGATCCTTGACCGTCGGCCATCGCGCAATGAACTTGGCAAAAAAGGCCTTCACCGCAGCAACCGTCGTCTGCTGCAGCATCACCTCGGACATCCAGATGTAGTAGGGGTTTGGCGTGACCCCACGCTTGGCCGCGCTGGGAGAAATGCGCCAGGGCAGCTCCCGGTGATGCCGGTCATACCAGGCAAGGAGGTTGGCGGCCTTGGGTCTCGTCAGGGCTTTGCTGGGGAGTGTCAAATCGGTCATTTGCGGAAAGAGGGGCGGATGGCCTATATCTGGCCAAAGCAGTCGCCCGTTCAAGGGCCGATGTGAAGGATCCCCAGACGCCATGGCCACCTTCAAGGGCGCAAACCAGATCGCCGAGATCGCCAACGGCATCGTCGACCCGGTGCTGGCGCGCCGCGCCGGCATCAACACGGCGCTGCTCGGCTCCTGGGAAGACATCGTCGGGGAGGGCTTTGCCGATTGCACGCGGCCGGAAAAGATCGCCTGGCCCCGCCGCTCCGATCTGCCCGAAGATGGTGGCCACCGCCCAGGCGTGCTGACGATCGCCTGCGAAGGCGCCCGCGCGCTCTTCCTCTCCCATGCCCAGGGCGAGCTGATCGCCCGCATCAACGGCTTCTTCGGCTACCCCGCAATCGGCCAGGTCCGCATCGTCCAGAAGCCGGTCTCGGTCGCAAGCACCAGGCCTCGCATCCGCAAGCTCGAAGGCGAAAAGGCAAAACGCCTGGCAGCGATGATGGAGGGCATCGAAGACGAGAACCTCCGCCGCGCCGTCGAGCGTCTCGGCACAGCCGTATTGCAGGCGAAACGCAAGTGACGGGCCCGCGTACAGCGCGCCGGCAGTCTCCCTGAAACTGAAGGGTTTTCCAGAGTTTATCGTCACCTTAACCCTCTACAGACGGCCAAGTTTGGGCCGATCTGGAGCGCTGCGTTGCCGCGCGCAAAGGCCGGGTCTACCAAGCATCGGAAGGCCACAGACCCGACGAATTCCAGCTTGTCCAGCAGGTAACCCCGTGAACATCCACAATGCAGCGCCCGCTCCGGATCGCAAGGCCCCGGTCGATGCCAGCCCGCGACGGCGGACATGGCGTATCCCGGTCCTCCGCTCCGCGACCCCGTTCCTCGCTCCCATGCTTTTCGCGATGATTGCCGGGATCGATGGTCTTGGCACCAGCATTGCCTTTGCTGCGCTGATCTTCGCCGGGCCGCTGGCCGCCGGCTTTACATGGGGCGTCGGCGTCATCCTGCTATCCAGCATCGTCATGGCTCTGTGGATTGCGCTGCGCAGCCGCTATCCCTCCAGCATCGGCCAGGTGCAGGAAGCCAGCATCGCCATCTTGGCCACCGCAATCGCAACGGCAACCGTGCATCTCGATTTCGCGCCCGACGAGGTCAAGGTCGCCACCGCCTTTGCCATCCTCGGGTCGAGTGCGGTGGTCACCGGTGCGGTCTTCTGGCTCTTCGGCCTCTGCCGTTTCGGACGGCTGGTCCGTTTCATGCCCTATCCGGTCGTTGCCGGTTTCCTCGCCGGCTCGGGCTGGCTGCTCATCCAGGGGGCTGTCATGATGATGATCGGCGACCGCAACCTCGTGGATCTTCTCGTAAGGCCAGAGGGCCAGCAGGCGCTAGCCAATCTCTATGTCGCAGTTGTCTTCTCGATCGTCATGGTCTTTGCCCTGCGCCGCTCGACGAGCCCGCTCACCATGCCGCTGGTTCTGCTCGGCGGTGGGATCCTCTTTTATGCCATGCTGGCGGTGATCGGCGTCGAGAGCGAACAGGCAAGGGCGATGCAGTGGCTCCCCGCCATGCCTGCGGATCAGGGTTTTGCCCTCCCGAATCCGGTCGAGGTCGTCACCGCGGCCGATTGGTCGGTGGTGCTTCATGTTTTGCCGGCCATCATTTCCGTGGCGCTTCTCGGCATGGTCGGGCTCCTGCTCAACACCAGTGGCCTGGAGGTTGCGACCCGACAGGAGATCGATGCAGATGCCGAACTGCGCACGACGGGCATCGCCAACATCGTGGCTGGCGGCTTCGGTGGTGCACCGGGATTTACCGGTCTGTCCATGACGCTGCTGGCCAACCGCATGGGTGCGAAGGCCCGATCCGTCGGTATTGCCACTGCATTGATGCTCGCGCTGATGCTGCCGTTCGCGGGAGAACTTGCGGGCGCCATGCCGACCTTCGTTGCGGCCGGCCTGATGATTGCGCTTGGTGTCGAACTCATCCACGACTGGCTCTGGCGCACGCGCAGGCAGTTGCCGCGCATGGAATGGCTCGTCGTTCTCGCCATTCCGCTCGGCATGGCCGTTTTCGGTTTCATGGGCGGCATGGCGCTCGGTCTTGGCCTGTCCATCGTCACCTTCGTCTACAACTACGCTCGTCTTTCCGTCATTCGCGTCGATGCCTCGCTGCGCGAGCGCAAGAGCAGCATCGACCGCCCGCCGGCAGAAAACAGCCTGATCGAGCTGGAGGGCGAACAGGTCCAGGTTCTGGAGCTTCAGGAATTCCTCTTCTTCGGCACGGCGGAACAGATCATCGAGGCGATACGCCGCCGCCAGCAGGATCGCGGCCGCCTGTCGCTGCGCTTCGTCGTCATCGATTTCCGCCGTGTCAGCGGCATGGATGCGGCCGCTGCGGCCACCTTCGCCAAGATCCGCAACCTGCTCGCTGGCAGCGACGTCGAACTGATCTTCAGCAGCCTCTCGCCAGAGATCGAGCAGGTTCTGGCCCGAAACGGGATCGATTTCGTCTGCGACCCGGCTGTAGGGTGCGAACGGGATCTCGACCATGCCCTGGAGCGCTGCGAGGAGCGCCTGATCGCCGCAATCAGCCGGGAGGAGACCTGGCAGGATATCGAGGACTATTTCGCCAAGACCATCGGGCCGAGTGCTCGGTTGAAGGATCTGGTCGCCTCGATGGAGGAAATCCGCCTGCAGCCGGGTGACCGCTTCATCCGGGCGGGCGAACCGGGCGACGATCTCTTCCTGCTCTGGACGGGCCGTGCCAAGGTGGAAGCCATGCTCGCCAACGGCAAGCGCCTGCGTTTGAGAACGGTCAAGCCCGGCGTGGTGCTGGGCGAAATCGCCATCTATCGCGGGGGCGTACGCACGGCTGATGTCGTCGCCGAAGTCCCCTCGACGGTCTACCGTCTGGCCAGACGTCAGCTGCGCTATTTCGAACAGGCAGACCCCGAGCTCGCGCTCCTTGTCCACCGCCTCTGCGCCACCACACTGGCCGAACGCCTGACCATCGCCAACCGCGTCGTCCAGTCGCTGCACGAGTGAGACCACTACTTGCTGCTTGCGGTGAACACCCCGTCCCAATCGTCTGCAGCCGTGTCTGGCAGCATGGCAAGCCGCTCGCGATAGAGCCTGTGCGCGCCCGAGAGCGGGTTCGGTGGCAGCGCCAGCAGATCTTTCAGCAGGGCGCGCGCTGCGCCGAAATCTCCCGACTGCCAGGCCGCGATGAAAGCCGCATGGGATTTGAGGAGATCGGAGTGCTCCTCGGGCTGTGCATTGGCGAGCCCGATCAGTGCATGGAGCGTGACGGGCGCCTTGCGGCCGACCACGCGCACCCGGTCCACTTCCGCGAAAACGAGTTCCGTCGTGCCCGCCCGCACCTCTTCGGTTGCGAGGATCGAGACCTCGTAAAGCTTGGTCATGCCCTCGACACGGGAGGCGAGATTGACGCTGTCGCCGAGGCAGGAGTAGCTGAAGCGCTGGTCGGAGCCGAGATTGCCGACACAGGCCATCCCGGTGTTCAGTCCGATGCCGATCTTGAGCTCTATGCCGCTCTCGCGATTGAGCCGGTCGAGAGCCGAAACCATGTCGAGGGCGGCCAGACAGGCTTTCTGCGGATGCTCGGCTATGTCGAGTGGCGCATTCCAGAAGGCCATGATCGCGTCGCCGATATATTTGTCGATGGTCGCCTCGCGCTTGAGAAGCACGTCGGTCATCGGCGTCAGGAAGTTGTTGAGCAGCCTGGTCAGCTCAGTCGGGGTCATCTTCTCCGAAAGGGTGGTGAAGCCACGGATGTCGGAGAACAGGATGGTGAGTTCCCTGTCCTCTCCGCCCAGTGTCAGGCTCTCTGGATTTTCAGAGAGGCGCTCGACCAGCGTCGGCGAGAGATAGCGCCCGAAGCTTTCGCGCACGAAGCGCTTCTCGCGGTGGGTGAGCATGAGGAGCAGCGGCAGCGCGGTCAGCAGCACGGCGCCGAGACCGGCGAGCGGCAGCAGCGGGTCGAAGAGTGTCAGTGCCTGCGAAAAAGCCATCCAGGAACCGCCGGTCACGAGTGTCGCAAGCAACAGGGCTGTCACCACGGAAAGGGCAGGGGTGGCGGTTGCAAGAACCGCAAGCAGGATCAGCCCGGCGACGATCGCCGCCGCCCGTTCCGCCCCGATGATCCAGTCGGGCCGCTGGAGAAACACGCCGCTTGCGATCTGGTCGATGATTTCGGCGTGCACCTTGACGCCCGGCATGGCCGGATCGACCGGCGTCGCCACGATATCCCGCAGCCCGACCGCACTGGTACCGACCAGCAGGATGCGTCCCTGGATCTGTCCGGCCAGCCAATCGGACTTGGCCGGATCAAAGAAATCGGCGGCCGAGATCACCGGCATGTTCGGCAGGCCGGAGTAATAGATCCAGATCTCGCCGTCGGCCGAAACGGGGACGTCGAGGGCCCCAACCCTGAGATCGGTGAAAGCCGCGCCTTCTTCCGTTCCGGCCGAGCGCAGGATGAACGAACCTTCCTGCTGCGCCATCCTGAGCGTCTCGATCGATAGCGCCGGGTATAGCCGGGAACCGCTCAAGGAGACCAGAGGGAAACGGCGGATGATGTTGTCTGGCGTCGGCGGGAAGGAGAAGTAACCCATCGCGGTTGCCCTGTCGGTCAGAGCGGACAGGTTGGATAGCGAACCCGCATAGGGGGTGAGGCGCGCCTTGGGGTCGGGCCCGAGAAACGAGAATCCGGCCTTGGGATCCGGTGCTTTCGCTGAGGTTTCGTTGCTGAGTGCAATGCCGAGCGCCACCGGATTGGACGCGACCGCGTCGGCCAGTTCGGCATCCGGATCGGGCAGATCGGCCCCCACCTCGATCGCCACCCCCTGCCGCCGCATCTCATCGACGAGTCGCGCGGGTGCCGTTCTGTCCGGTTCGGAAAACACGATGTCGAAGCCGATTGCGGCTGCCCCGAGCCCGCTCGCCTGCGTCACGATCCCCGCCACCGTGCTGCGCGACCAAGGCCACTGTCCGAGCTTGCCGATCGAGGCCTCGTCGATATCGATGACCGCAACCGGTGGATCGGTCGCCGCGCGTGGCTTGATCAGCTGATAGGCGTCGAAGACCAGCGCCGTCAGCCGAAAAGCCTGGGGGGCGAAGGCTGCTTGACCGAAGATGACGGCCAGAAGCGCCGCCATGCCGGCAAGGATGACGGCAAGCCGGCGGCGCTGCGAGGAGGAGAGGCGGCGAAGGCTGGGTTTCGTTGCGACCATCGTGAGGCTTAACGACTGCCGGCGAAGACGCCGGTGGAGGACCAGCCGGCGTTGTCGTTGGCGGTGAAGTTGCCCATGATGCCCTTGACGGGATCTGTGCCATTGGAAGCGAAGGCGCCACTGACGCTGCCCGAGGCGACACCGCTCGACACGTTGCCGCTGAAAGTCGCCGCGTTGGTGCCGAAGTTGACCGCGGCGCTGAAGCTCTTGCTGTCATAGTTGGAAACGGAAACGGTACCGGAGCGCGCACCGAAATCCATCGTCGAGGTCATCGTTCCCGTGGCGATGTATTGAGCGCCTCCGTTGACCACAGTACCAACAGCATTGCCGTTGTAGGACGCCGTACCGGATATCGGCAGGGCGCTGTTCTCCGGTTGCTTGCCGATGATCCAGTTGCCGAGATGAGCCGTGTAGTTCACTTCGCCATAGATATTTCGGCCCCACCAGCCCCAGGTCATGAAGTCACAGGCATTGCAGATGGCGGAGCTGGTATTGTTGTTGAAGATCTTTGCCGGCACGACGGCAGACGAAACCATGTAGGCGCCGTCCTTTGAATTGGTTCCGGCCATCAATTGGTCGGACAGATAGGATCGGTCTGCCTCGTCATAGAACTCGGCAAAGTAGCTGCCGCCGCCCGTGCTGATGCCTCCCGTGAATGTGCCCGCAGCATTGTCGAAGTTGAGGCTGAAGCTGCCGCGCGTGAGATTGTTGCTGCCCCACTGCCGGATCACGGCGGAGGAAAAGCCGCCAACCTGCCCGTTGAAAGTGCGGCTGCTCGAGACCGTTGCCGCATCGTCACGGCTTGCGACATGCACCTGCTCATATCCTTGATAGACGGGAGCAGGAGAGCCGAACTGTGTTGCACCGATCGATCCCGATCCGATCACCAGATACTCGCCGTTTGCACCGAGGAAGTGATCCTTCCCGGCGGTGGAGCCAATGCTCCCGGCCTTGCCTTGGCCATTCTGGGCGGCATCGGCTGCATTGGCCCGGCTCGATCCCGCCGTCGAGGCGACGAGGCCGTATCCCCCGCCATCCAGGGCATCGACTCTGCCGCCGAACACGTTGATCGCACTGGTTTGCCCGGCACCCGTGCCGCTGATGACTAGCGAGGCCTGCAGCGCGCGTCCGATAATGGTGCTGTTGCCACCGCTCACCCCACCGACGAGAAGATGGCTCGCCACGGCTTCTGCGGTGTTGGTGAAGCTGCCGGTGAACGGGATTGTGACGCCGTCACCATTGGTCAGCGCAGCAAGCAGGTCCGGTTGCACGACGTAGGAAAGAATTTGCGCCGTCGAAAGCGTCGTGCTCGCGACGGCCGGTGTGCCGCCAACCACATAGAAGGCTTGCGGTGCGCCGTTCTGGGCTGCCAGGCCATAGGTGAAAAATCCGCCACTTCCGGTAAAGGCCGTACCCGTCACCGCCGCCCCGTTCACCTGGCCTGACATTGTCCGCCTGGTCAATGTGTTCGTGGAGGACAGCGCCGGCAGAGCAAAGGTGTTGCCTGCGTTGTCGGTGCCGCTCAGGCTTCCGTCGGTTTTGCGAACGAGCGTCCCCCGCGCCTCGCCAAGTCGCAGGTTGCCGGAGCCACCCCCGGGTGACGGAGGTGAGCCACCGCCGCCGCCCGTATCCTTCGGCGAGAGCACCGAAACTGCAGTCGGCAGGTCGCCATTGTTATTGCCGCCGCCGCTGCCGCCGCTGCCGCCGCTGCCGCCGCTGCCGCCGCTGCCGCCGCTGCCGCCGCTGCCGCTGCTGCCGCCGCTGCCGCCGCTGCCGCCGCTGCCGCCGCTGCCGCCGCTGCCGCCGCTGCCGCTGCCGCTGCCGCCGCTACTTGACACCTGCAACCGCGGTCCGACATCCCGTTGCGAATTGCCCGCCACGTCTTCCACCGGCGCTGCGGCGACCGGCCGTGGTGTGGGAACAGGGATAGCATTTTCCGATGGCAGTTGAGCCGAATTGCTCTGGGCGATCGGGCTGCTCGCAACAGTCTGTTCTGTCGGCGTGTTGGTCGCGCCACCGGTCTGGCCCGGGCGACCGGCCAGAACTTGTTGCAGCCCGCTGACCCATTGCGGTGGTGTCCGCTGGATGCGCGGCTGTCCCTCGCCGGCGACGATCGAGAACCCTTGCTGGAACAGCCGTTGTGGTGCTCCGTTGCCGGTCAGCTGCACCTCGTTGCCATAGACCAGCGTCAGATGCGGCGGCAGCGTTTGACCATCGGGCGCCTGACCGCCGAGGTTGATATCGACCACCGCCCCACGGATACCGGCCGTGCCGATCGGCGTGTTGATCTTGACGTTGCCGCTGGCCTTGGATGCCCTGCCGCCAATGAAGCGCAGCGCGCCCTTGGTCATGGTCGCCGCCAGAGAAGCGGTGTTTTTCTCCGGATCGTAGACGAAGCTGTCGATCACCACGGAGGAATTCGGCCCGACCGTGAACGACGTGCCGTCAGCCAGCAGGATCTGCACCAGACCGGCACCGCTTGTTTCAATGCGGTGATTGCGGATCACGGGATCGCCGAGCGAAACCAGTCTCGTCCGCCCGGAACCGTCGATTGCGGTGGCATCCGGATTGACGGCAGCGGTTACACCCGCCACATCGGTTTCCGCCAGCGCCAAATGGGGCGCGATGACCAAAAGTGCTGCAGACGCGGCAAGCAGGATACGACGGGACCTTGGCTTCATCGGGATGCTCCTAAAATGCCGCCTGGATGCCGATCGACAGGGAAATGTTGTCGAAGGCCTTGATGTCATAGTTCGACCGGACCTTGCGATACCCGGCCTCCATCACCAGGGCTGCCTGCTCGGTGAAGGGCATGATCTGCCTGAAGTTCAGGCTGAACTCCTTGTCGCGCTGGCTTTGCGAGGCATTGATCATCGTGTCCGGATCGTCGTAGCGGCGCTCAGTGACGGCCGCTTCCAGTCCGGTGATCCAGGCCGGACCGTCCCCGAGCAAAGCGGCATAGCGGTAGGTGCCGGCGATTGCGCCGCCGATTTCCGTCCCCGCAAGATAGCCGGTCCTCGCTTCCCGCCGGGTTGCGAGAATGCGCCCCGTCAGGCTGAAATCCTCAGTGAAATTGTGTGTCCACGAAACCTGTCCGTCGAACCGGTTGCCGCTTTGCAGCTCCGCAGTCCGGCGCGACTTGGTGTTGGAGAAGTCCTCGTAACGATATTGCAGGCTCGCCGAGAGGCTGTCGCTGGGCGTGATCTGCCATTCCGAGGTCGTCGAGATGCCCGCAGAAGCCAGATAGCGGTCGCCCTCGATGATGACGCCCCCGGTGGTCAGCAGAACCGAAAGCGTCCGGTTGTCGAGACCGAAGCGTCCCAGATCGAACACCGGGCCAGCATAGGCTTCGACGGCTGCGGTGTTCAGCGTATCGCGGTTTCTGTATCCGGCCGCATATCCCGACAGGCCGGCCTCAAGGGACAGTCCCTGATGATCGGTGTCGAGACGGTAGCGTATTGCACCATTGACGAACCCGTTGAAGTCCTCGCCCGCCACGGTCTGCCCATCCAGCGTATAGGACAGGCCGTTCAAGGTAACGGTCGAATTGCCGGGGCCGGCATTGGCATTGCTCTGATAGCGCAGACCGCTGCGGATCATGCCGGAGAATTCAGAGGGCGCGCCACGCCGGTCGATGGCCGCGAGATACTGCTCGACCTTGGCGGACACCTCCTGCGGTATGTCGCCCGCCGACTTTGCCCCGTTGAAATACTGCCGTGCCGTCTCGTAGGCACCCAGTCGATAGTAGAGCACGCCGAGTTCCAGCTGCAGCCTGGGCAGGCCGGGTGCGTAGATCAGCATGCGTTCCAGAGTCGAGATCGCGCCCTCCAGATCGCCGATCTGAGAGGAAAGTCCTGCATATTCGAAGGCGGAGTCGAGATCATCCGGGGCCGTCATCATCCTCGCGAACAGCACCTTCCGCTTGGCCTCGATCTCTTCGGCGGAAGAGCTGCCGATCCGCGGCGCGACATTCTGCGACTGTTGCGCAGCAGGATTGCCGGCCGAGAGCGACAGGCAAACCGCTGCGAGGCAGAGCATCAACGGATCGGCGAAGGGGATGGCAGCCTTCCGGCTCTTCGGCAAAGTCATGGTGAAAGGAACTCGGACTGAAAACGCTGGCTAGTCTTTAATGCAGGTTAAGCTTTTGTTAAAAGGTAAGAAATGCGCTTGCACCGGCCAAGTTTGGGTCGGTTGTGGGGAGCCTGCCGGCCGCGATGAAACCCATCCGACCGTCCCCTCGCATAGCTGAAGGGCTCTTGGTAAGCCCCCGCATGCGCCTGTCCAAGGAAACCCGCAGCAGGTTTGCGTTCCGCAGGCGCCTGATTTTGTGCGGCTCCAGCCCGCGACGGCTGTCTGCCGCAGCCCGCCATCACGACGAAAAAAGGTCACGCAACTTTGATATCTGAGGGGGTACCCTGCCTTGTTTGGCACCCGTTGCCGTTATAACGGTGATGCCATCACGGACCCTTGCAAGCAGGTAATTCACCCATGTCGACTTCAGAACTCTCGATCACCAAGCGCCGTCTCCTCGGCGGCATCGCCATCGCCGCAGTGACCATGGCGCTGACGGCCTGCAGCGACAGCGAGGATAAGGCCGCCAGCACCGAGGCCAAGCCTGCCGTCAGCAACGAGACGACGGCCTCGACCACGCCTGCCGTGGAAATCCCGACCGCCGACCGCGATGTGGATATGGAAGCCGCGCTGAAGCCTGGTCCGCTCAAGGAAATGGCGCTCGGGGATCCGAACGCACCGGTCAAGATCATCGAATACATGTCGATGACCTGCCCCCACTGCGCGCACTTCCATGAAAACACCTTCGAGGCGATCAAGACGAAGTATGTCGATACCGGCAAGGTCTACTTCGTGCTGCGCGAATTCCCGTTCCCGCAGGACACCGCATCGCTTGCCGCCTTCATGCTGGCACGCTGCACCACCGAAGACCGCTTCTTCCCCTTCGTCTCGACGCTCCTGAAACAGCAGCGCACCTGGGCTGCGCCCGCCGATGGCGATGTGCGCGGCGCCATGCTGCAAATGTCCAAGCTCGCCGGTTTTACACAGGAGAGCTTCGACGCCTGCTTGACGAACGCGAAGCTTGCCGGTGATGTGTCGGCAGTCCGCGATCGCGGCGCCCAGGAATTCGGAGTTCAGTCGACCCCGACCTTCCTGATCAATGGCAAGGCCTATTCGGGGGACATGTCGGTTGACTCCATGTCGGCCCTCATCGACAGCCTGCTCTGATCGACGTTCCGTTCTGACGACGGGCGCCGGGGAAACCCGTGCGCCCTATCGTTTGTCTGGTGTCTGGATGCGCGAGGGCGGCGTTAATCGTCCTTCTCCCCGCCTGCGGGGAGAAGGTGGCGGCAGCCGGTTGAGGGGCAATCCTTTGAGCTTCAGCCAGCCGTTACCCCCCTCTTTCCTGCCGGACATCTCCCCCTCAAGGGGGGAGATTGGGAACCCGCCGGCCTCTCCCTTCGGGGTCCCATTTCCCCCGATCGCACCATCAACCCCGAACTCGACGCCAGCAGGTGCCACGAGGATAACCACGCGCCGCTCTCCCCCCTTGTGGGGGAGATGCCCGGCAGGGCAGAGGGGGGCGCGCTCGTTCGACGGTAGCGTTTCGAACTTCCGAGTATCGCTAAACCTAGGCCCCTCATCCGGCCCTTCGGGCCACCTTCTCCCCGCAGGCGGGGCGAAGGGGAGGCAGTGCCGATGAAATTCAATCGCCTCCGCCTCGTCGGTTTCAAGTCCTTCGTCGAGCCGTCCGAATTCGTCATCGAACGCGGCCTGACCGGGATTGTCGGGCCGAATGGCTGCGGCAAGTCGAACCTTGTCGAAGCGCTTCGCTGGGTCATGGGCGAGAACTCCTACAAGAACATGCGCGCGTCCGGCATGGATGACGTCATCTTCTCCGGCTCCGGCAACCGCCCCGCGCGCAACTCAGCCGAAGTCGGCCTTCACCTCGACAATTCCGACCGGACGGCACCCGCCGCCTTCAACGATGCCGACGAGATTCAGGTGACGCGCCGCATCGAGCGTGGCGCCGGTTCCGTCTATCGCATCAATGGCAAGGAAGCCCGCGCCAAGGATGTGCAACTGCTCTTCGCCGATGCATCGACCGGTGCCCGCTCGCCGTCCATGGTCGGCCAGGGGCGCATCGGCGAACTGATTTCGGCCAAGCCCCAGGCGCGGCGGCAATTGCTCGAAGAAGCCGCCGGCATTTCCGGCCTGCATTCTCGCCGCCATGAAGCGGAACTTCGCCTGCGCGCGGCGGAAACCAATCTCGAGCGGCTCGAAGACATCACCGCCCAGCTCGAAAGCCAGATCGAGAGCCTCAAGCGACAGGCCCGCCAGGCCAACCGCTTCAAGATGCTGTCCGCCGATATCCGCGCCCATGACGCCATGCTCCTGCACATCCGCTGGTCGCAGGCCAAGCAGGCGGAAGGCGAGGCGGAAAGCGCCCTGAACCAGGCCATGTCGACGGTCGCCGAAAAGGCGAACCACCAGATGGAGGCGGCAAAGCTTCAGGCCGTGGCAAGCCTCAAGATGCCGGAACTGCGCGAGGAGGAGGCGAAGGCCGCCGCTGCCCTGCAGCGCCTGCAGATCGCCCGCAGCCAGCTGGACGAGGAAGCCAGCCGCATCCTGCGCCGCCGCGACGAGCTCACCCGCCGTCTCGCCCAGCTCGACGAGGACATCCGCCGCGAGGAGCGTCTGGTGTCGGAGAATGCCGAAGTCATCCAGCGGCTGGCGGAAGAAGAGGCCGAACTCGAGGAAATCCTCGCCGATGCCGGACGCTTCGGCGAAGAGGCAAAGGAAGCCTTCGAGGCCGCTGCCGCGACCCTTGCCGACAGCGAGCGTGATTTCACCCGCCTGACCGCCGAGCGCGCCGAGGCCGCCGCCGGCCGCAACCAGCTGGAACGCGCCATCCGCGATCTCGCCGAGCGCCGCGCCCGCCTTGAGCGCCAGGTGTCGGAAGCCTCCCGCGAACTCTCTGAGATTTCAGACCGGATCGCCGCTCTCCCCGATCCGGACGAGAAGCGCGAAATGGTCGAGATCGCCGAGCAGGCGGTTGCCGATGCGGAAAGTGCGGCCATGGAAGCCGAGGCGGCGCTCAATGAGGCCCGCCGCACCGAAAGCCATCTGCGCCAGCCGCTGGATGCCGCGCGCGCCCGGGTCAACGGTCTGGAAACAGAAGCCCGCACCATCGCTCGCATCCTGGCCTCGACGACGACAGGCGATTTCCCGCCGGTCGCCGACGAACTCTCGGTCGATCGTGGCTATGAGACCGCTCTGGGCGCTGCCCTTGGCGACGATCTCGACAGTGCGCTCGATCCCGCAGCACCTGCGCATTGGCACGGCAATGGCGACGGGGCAGGGGACCCAAGCCTGCCATCCGGCGCCAAACCCCTTATCGCCCATGTCCGCGCCCCCGCAGCACTCACCCGTGCACTCCGCCAGATCGGTGTGGTCGAGGAAGCAGACGCTCTCAAGCTGATGGCAGACCTCGCGCCCGGCCAGCGCCTGGTCACCCGCGACGGCGCCGTCTACCGCTGGGACGGCCATGTCACCGGCGCCGACGCCCCGAGTGCTGCGGCCCTGCGCCTCGCCCAGAAGAACCGGCTCGCCGAAATCGAGATCGAAACCGAGGAAGCCCGCGACCAGATGGTCGAGGCCGAGGATCGCTTGGCCGAAGCAGCCGACGCCATCCGCGCCGAAGAAGCCCGCTTGACCGATGCCCGAGACCGCAGCCGTCTGACGGTGCGCGCGCTGGCCGAAGCCCGCGATGCTCTTGCCCAGGCCGAACGCGCCTCGGGCGATCTCATCCGCCGCCGCGAGGTGATCGAGGAGGCGGTGAACGGTCTGAAGGCCCAGATCGAGGAGATCGTCGAGCAGGAGGAAACCGCGCGCATCGAGATGGAGGAGACGCCCGACCTCTCCGCCCTTGACGCCCGCCTGCGCGATGCCGAGGCGATTGTCGCCCGCGACCGGGGTCTGCTCGCCGAAGCTCGTGCCCGTTTTGAAGGGCTCGCCCGCGAAGACGAAATGCGCCGCCGCCGCATTCTCTCGATCCGCCAGGAAAAGCAGAACTGGCAGAACCGCGCCAAGTCTGCCGAGGAACACATCGCGACCCTGCGCGAGCGCGAGGCGGAAGCCCGCGAGGAGATCACCGATCTCGAAATGGCGCCCGACGAATTCGAGGACAAGCGCCGCAACCTGATGACGGCACTCGACAAGGCCGAGAAGGACCGCCGCGACGCCGCCGATCGCCTCGTCGAAGCCGAGACCCGCCAGCGCGAGGCCGACCAGAAGGCGGCCGCAGCACTCGCCGAACTTGCTGAAAGCAGGGAAAAGCGTGGCCGCGCCGAAGAACGCCTCGTCTCCGCCCGCGAATGGCGCATCGAAGCCGAGACCCGCATCCGCGATACGCTGACTGTCGGCCCGCACGAGGCCTTCCGCCTGACGGGCCTGAAAGACCCCTCCGAAATCGGCGACCTGCGCGAGGTCGAACGCAATCTCGACCGGCTCAAGATGGAGCGCGAGCGCTTGGGTGCCGTCAACCTGCGCGCCGAAGAAGAGCAGAAGGAACTGTCGGAAAAGCTTAGCACCCTGATCAAGGAGCGCGACGACGTGATCGATGCCATCCGCAAGCTGCGTGGCGCCATCCAGAGCCTCAACCGCGAAGGCCGCGAACGCCTGATCGCTGCCTTCGACGTCGTCAACGCCCAGTTCCAGCGCCTCTTCACCCACCTCTTCAACGGCGGCACTGCCGAATTGCAGCTGATCGAAAGCGATGACCCGCTCGAAGCCGGCCTCGAAATTCTCGCCCGCCCGCCGGGCAAGAAGCCGCAGACCATGACGCTGCTCTCGGGCGGCGAACAGGCGCTGACCGCCATGGCCCTGATCTTCGCCGTCTTCCTGACCAACCCCGCGCCGATCTGCGTGCTGGACGAGGTGGACGCGCCGCTCGACGACCACAATGTCGAGCGCTACTGCAACCTCATGGACGAAATGGCCGCCTCCACCGAGACCCGCTTCGTCATCATCACCCACAATCCCATCACCATGGCCCGCATGAACCGCCTCTTCGGCGTCACCATGGCCGAGCAGGGTGTGAGCCAGCTCGTCTCCGTCGATTTGCAGACGGCGGAGGCCCTGCGCGAGAGGGACTTGGTGTGAGGCGGCTCCTGATCATGTTTGGCCTTGTCGCGACCCTTGTGGCCGCCCCCGTCCATGCCCAGACTTCCACCTCGCTCGCCGGCAACTACCTGCCGAGCGTGCTGGCGACCTCTCCGGCCCATCGCGACAGCCTGATGGAGATGATCAAGGGCAAGCCTGGACTGCCCTTCTGGGTGCGTGCTCTCGTGCGTCAGCCGCGCTACGTCGCGCTCGCCTCCGAAGAGGTGAAGGTCAAGGACAAGCGCATGCAGCTGTTCCGTGCGTGTGAGCCCCGGACCTGCGAAACGAGCTTTATCCGCGTACTGTATTCCGAGGATGGCAAGCGGGCGCTGCTCTACGTCTCCGATGCCGAACTCGGCATCAAGATCTTCGGCGATCCGGGCCCGGAAGAACTGTTCTTCCTCACCCGTTGACGGTCACGCCGCCACCGCCGCACGCCGGGCCGGCCCGACCGGCAGGGCACGACTGGCCAGGATCGAGCCGAGCACCAGCGGCAGGCAGACGAGATAGGCATTGCGGATGCCGAAGGCTTCGGCGACGAAGCCGAGCAGCGGCGGCCCGAGGAAAAAGACGACGAAGGCCATCTGCGCGATCGCCGCGACATTGATGACGGCGGGTCGGTCTGTGCGCTGGGCGGCCGCCGAAACTGCCATAGGATAGACCGCGCTGCAGCCGGCGCCCATCAGGGCAAAACCGAGAAGCGCCACGTAAGGATGCGGCGCAAGCCAGGCCATGGCGATCCCGGCCGCTGCCACCGAGAGCAGCACGCGGCCCACGAGCCGTGCGCCATGGCGATCGACCACAGGATCGACCGTCAGACGAACGAGCGCCATGAAGAAGGCAAACAGCGTCAGCCCGGAACCGGAAATGAAGGGCGAGACGTCGAAGACCTCTTCCATGTAGATCGTCGACCAGTCGATGCCGGCACCTTCGATCAGGAAGGCCGAGGTGCCGATGATGCAGAGCGGCAGAAGCGCCAGCGTCGGCAGCGCAAAATGCGGCGCCTTGTCCTCGGCGCCTGCGGTGGTCAGTGCCGGCGCATTCTTCATACCTGCGATCGTGATCGCGCCGATGACGAACATCAGCCCCAGCAGCACATGCATGTGCGTCTGCATCGGAATGCCCGCCTGCCGCACCAGCGATGCGGTGACCGCCGTGACGAAGAAGCCGAGGCTCCAGCAGCCATGCGCGCGGTTCATGACACCGAAGCCCGCCTGCGCCTCAATCCGTCCGATCTCGACATTGAGACAGATTTCCAGCGCGCCGGCGAGAAGTCCGATTGCGAACAAGGTGACGAACACGAAGGGCGCCGATGGAAGGAGCGGGATGAGGCAAAGCAGTCCCATGACCCCGAGCAGGGTAATCGCCAGTGTCAGGCGCGACCCGAGCCGCACGATGAGCGGCGAGGACAGCGTGAGCGAGATCAGCGAGCCAATCGCCATGCCGATCAAGGTCATGCCGAGTTCCGCCTTGTTGACGGAAAGCTGCGTCTGCAGGTCCGGCAGGCGCGAGAACAGCGAACCGGTCGACATGGCAAACAGGAAAAAGGCGATATAGACGCGGTACTGAGGCTGAAAATGCATGGAGACGACTCGATTTGTCTGATGACCAGTCAACGGCGTGCCAGCATCGGTCGCCGAAGTCCAGCCGTCGAGCGGAGCGATCGGTTCGCCCCCGAAAAAGGCCCATTGGTTGGCGCTGCTCGCCGAGATATCTGGCGGGCAGGGATTATGCCCCATACGCCCCGTCATCCTCGGGCTTGTCCCGAGGATCTGCCAAGGCTTGCCGTGGATGGGAGGCCTATCGAGAAGCCATAAACCTCGAGCCAATAGCAGCGGCAGTAGATCCTCGGGACAAGCCCGAGGATGACGACCCACCGATACGAAAATGCCGGAAGCATGGCTCCCGGCATCCTTCTATTCGCTATTCGCTTTGCGCGCTCACCCAGCCGAATTGATCTGCCTTGCCACCAGATCGTGGTTGAGCCACAGCACCGGCGCCGATGGGTTCGCCACTTCGCCGAAGATCAGCGCGCCGGTTGCTTCCACCACGAGCACGCTCAGGTAATCCGAGATCAGTGCCTTGGCATCCCTATGCATCTGGGCGATTTCGGCCGAGGTGCCGATGGTGATGTCGGACTGGCCCTGGCTGTTGGGCATCGGCCAGTTGTTGAAGTCGTAGAACGGCTTCATCACCTCGCTGACCTGGAAGTCGGCGATCTTCTGGAGCACGCCGTCCACAGTTACGCCCTCGACCAGCAGCGCTTCGCAGTCCGCCCAGATCTTCGCGGCGCGGGCGCCGGGGTTTTCCTTCTTCAAGGCCTTCAGGAGCGGCAGAAGCGGCAGCTCAATGCCGGCAAAGACATCGGACGAATTGGTGCGGATCTCGGGGCAGTTGAAGACGGTCGCCTTGATGCCGGAGGCGTATGCCTCCTCGGCGATCGCCTCGAGCTTCATCTTGGCATAGCCCTGGGTGTAGTTGGTGTAGGTCTGCCAGCGATACTCGTCGCCGATCAGGATGCCGGTGCCGTGATAGCCATAGGCCGAGTAACGGACCTGGCCACCGCTTTTTTCGATGCGGGCGCGAATGGCAGCGCTGCCTTCGATCAGGTGGCGGAACGTGTTCGCCGAGACTTCGTCGAAGTTCTGCAGGATGAGCTTGCCGAGATCGCTGTCGAGCAGCACCTGCGAGGACATGTGGCGCGCGCCACGGCCCTTGTAGATGCGGTTGGCAATCACGAGGAAGACCTTCGCCTTCGGAATGCCGCCCGCCATCGTATGGGCGAAATGAACGTTCTTGCCGTCGGCGATCATGCCTTCCAGCTCGGCCATGATGTCGGCAACCGCCTTCTGGAAACGCTCAACGCCAACCTGGCGGCACTTTTCGATATGCGCCCAGTCGAGCTTTTCCGTTTCCCAGTTTTCCAAGGTCAGCGAGGCGAGCAGGTCGGTCGGCGTCGGCTCGCCATCGGGCGCATCGAGATCAAAGCCGGCCATGGCGGGAATGTTGATGATCCGGCCGCCGAGATTGGCTTCTGCCTGGGCGAGCTCTTCGGCGTTCAGAGGGCGAAGCTTGTTGTTTTCGTCACGGCGACCAACGGTGATTCCGATGATCTCCATGCCGGCCTTCTTGGCCTGGTCGAGCAGGCCCGTGACATAGCCACGCCCGAACAATTCCCCGAAAAGAACGAAGACATCGCCCTTCTTGTAGAGGTTGTTCTGCGGGATCTCAGTCAGGGAAACCGGGCTGGTCAGGGTCATTTTTGATTCCGGATTACAATTGCTGTGATTGCCCACTAGCAAAGACTGAGCTGCAGTGCATCATCCCGGAGCGATTTCTCCGGTCATTTTAAGTGACCGTTCATCGCAATGCGTGATGAGATGTAACAATCGTCACCTCGGCCCGGACCACGAAAACTCACATGCCCGTGAGTGCGATCTGCTGCGATTGCCGCAATTATGATGCATTGCAGCATAAACTTGACAAGCTGGCGTTTCCAATCCGTCACAATTGCTGTAAACGGTGGAAAAACAAGCCTGTTCGGGTGGAGAGGGCAATGCGCAAGTGGGTTTACACCTTCGGCGGAGGAGCGGCCGAAGGGAGTAGGGCCGAGATTGAACAGCTGGGAGGCAAGGGGGCCAATCTCGCCGAAATGGCGTCGCTTGGCCTGCCTGTGCCGCCCGGCCTCACGATCGTGTCAGACGCCTGCGGCCTCTATTACAAGAACGGCAAGACCCTCGGCGATGACCTGAAGGTTCAGGTTCTCGAAGGCATTGGCGGCATCGAGACCGCCACCGGCCGCGCCTTCGGGGATGTCAGCCATCCGCTTCTCCTCTCTGTCCGCTCCGGCGCGCGTACCTCGATGCCAGGCATGATGGACACCGTCCTCAACCTAGGCCTCAACGACCACACGGTCGAGGCGCTTGCCCATCACTCCGGCGATGCGCGTTTCGCCTGGGACAGCTATCGCCGCTTCATCCAGATGTATGGCGATGTCGTCATGGGCCTCGACCACGAGGTCTTCGAGGAAATTCTCGAAGACGAAAAGGCGCGCCTCGGCCACGAGCTTGACACCGAACTCTCGGCGGTCGAATGGCAGCATGTGGTGAAGCTCTACAAGGAGCTTCTCGAGCACGATCTCGGCCAGCCTTTCCCGCAGGACCCGCATGTCCAGCTCTGGGGCGCGGTCGGCGCGGTCTTTTCCAGCTGGATGAACCCGCGCGCCAAGACCTATCGTCTGCTGCATTCGATCCCCGAGGACTGGGGCACAGCCGTCACGGTGCAGACCATGGTCTTCGGCAATCTCGGCTCGACCTCGGCCACCGGCGTTGCCTTCACCCGCAACCCGTCCACCGGCGCCAGGGAGCTTTACGGCGAATTCCTCGTCAATGCCCAGGGCGAAGATGTGGTGGCGGGCATACGCACGCCGCAATCGATCACCGAGGCCGCCCGCATCGACAGTGGCTCCGACAAGCCCTCGCTGGAAAAGCTGATGCCGGAGGCCTTCGCCGAATTTTCAGCGATCTGCGACCGGCTCGAAGCGCATTACCGCGACATGCAGGATCTCGAATTCACCATCGAGCGCGGCAAGCTCTGGATGCTCCAGGCCCGTTCGGGCAAGCGCACCACCAAGGCTGCGATGAAGATCGCCGTCGACATGGTCGCGGAGGGTCTGATCACCGAGGAGGAAGCGGTGCTGCGCATCGATCCCTCCTCGCTCGACCAGCTTCTGCACCCGACGATCGATCCGCGCGTCACCCGCCATGTCATCGGCTCGGGCCTTCCCGCCTCGCCGGGGGCGGCGACAGGCGCCATCGTCTTTACCGCCGAAGAGGCGGTGGAGGCGGAGAGCGAAGGCCGCAAGGTTATCCTGGTGCGCGTCGAAACGAGCCCCGAAGACATTCATGGCATGCATGCCGCCGAAGGCATCCTGACCACCCGTGGCGGCATGACCAGCCACGCCGCCGTCGTCGCCCGCGGCATGGGCATCCCCTGTGTGGCCGGTGCCGGCACCATGCGCGTCGACCTGCGCAACGAAAAGCTCATCGGCATGGGGGTGACGCTCACCAAGGGCGACATTGTCACCATCGACGGCTCCTCCGGCCAGGTGCTGAAGGGCGAAGTCCCCATGCTGCAGCCGGAGCTTTCGGGCGATTTCGCCAAGCTGATGGAATGGGCAGACGCCGCCCGCCGCATGACCGTGCGCACCAATGCCGACACGCCGGGCGATGCCCGTGCCGCCCGCTCGTTCGGCGCCGAAGGCATCGGTCTGTGCCGCACCGAGCACATGTTCTTCGAGGGCGACCGCATCCACGTCATGCGCGAGATGATCCTCGCCGAAGACGAGGCCGGCCGCCGCGCGGCGCTGGACAAGCTCTTGCCCATGCAGCGCTCCGACTTCACCGAGCTCTTCACCATCATGCACGGGCTTCCGGTGACGATCCGCATGCTCGATCCGCCGCTGCATGAATTTCTGCCGAAGTCCGACGAAGAGATCGAGGAAGTGGCCAATGCCATGGGCCTCGAACCCGGCTTCATGCGCCGCCGCATTGATGCGCTGCACGAGTTCAACCCCATGCTCGGCCATCGCGGCTGCCGCCTTGCCATCTCCTATCCCGAGATCGCCGAAATGCAGGCCCGCGCCATCTTCGAGGCCGCCGTCACTGCCGCCCGCGAAACCGGCGCCCCGGTCGTGCCGGAAATCATGGTCCCCTTGGTCGGCCTGCGCTCCGAGCTCGATTATGTGAAGGGCGTGATCGACCGCGTGGCAACGGAAGTCATGGGCGAGGCGAAGCTTGAGATCTCCTATCTCGTCGGCACGATGATCGAATTGCCGCGCGCCGCGATCCGCGCCCATATCATCGCGGAAGCCGCCGAATTCTTCTCCTTCGGCACCAACGACCTGACCCAGACCACCTTCGGCATGTCCCGCGACGACGCCGCCCGCTTCATCCCGACCTACCAGAAGAAGGGCATCATCGTGCAGGATCCCTTCGTGTCGCTCGATTTCGATGGCGTCGGCGAACTCATCCGGATCGCCGCCGAACGCGGCCGCAAGACGCGCCCCGACATGAAACTCGGCATCTGCGGCGAACACGGCGGCGACCCCACCTCGATCCACTTCTGCGAGGATGTCGGCCTGGATTACGTCTCCTGCTCGCCGTTCCGCGTTCCGATCGCGAGGCTGTCTGCGGCCCAGGCGGCGATCAAGGCTAGGGGGTAGTTCCGCAGGGCTTGTGCATTTGTAGTTTTTGGACGACAATATGTTCGAGTTGAAGCAGACTGAGACTTTTCGAAAGTGGCGCCTCGGTCTGAAGGACCGGCGAGCCGCAGCTTTGATTGCTGCGCGTCTCGACCGCCTCGGCTTTGGCCATGTGGGCGATGCAGCATCCGTCGGCGAGGGCGTGCAGGAACTGCGCCTGCACTACGGCCCTGGCTATCGCATCTACTTTATGCAGCGGGGTGCTGAGATCATTATCCTCCTCTGTGGCGGAGACAAAGACCGCCAGGTTAGAGACATCGAGACCGCGAAACGCCTGGCACGGATCTGGAGAGAGACAGATGACTGAAATCCTGACCGACTATGATCCGGCCGAAGACCTCGATACTCCGGAAGCGATTTCGGTCTTCGTCAACGAGGCCCTGAAGACCGACGATGCCTCCTACATCGCCCACGCGCTCGGCGTCGTCGCCCGCGCGAAAGGCATGGCCGGCATTGCGCGGGAGGCGGGACTTTCGCGGGAGCAACTGTATCGGACGCTCTCCAGCGAGGGCAATCCGACCCTCAAGACGACGCTTGCGGTGATGAAGGCGCTGGGGATTTCGCTGACGGCGGATATTATGTAGGTCACCGACGGGTAGGACCCTTCGGACGGCGCGACGGCCCCATCATTTCACGCTTTGTAAACAGCATACATGGCAGGTCCTTGCGACTGGACCTCTTTCAAAACGCCATAGGATCTCCGACGTGCCGAAATTTCCGCTCTACGCCCTCCTGCTGGCCGCAGCCGTGTCCGCCCCCGTGCATGCCGAGGAGGACAAGCTGCCGGACCATGCGTCTCCTTCGGCCTGTGTGGTGATCATCGGCCTTGCGCTCCAAAACGGCGTCATCGATGATGCTGATCAGGAAGACTACAAGGCGGCCGCCGAGACATTTCGTGAAAAATCCGAGGAACTCAATGGGGGCAAGGATGCCGCCAACCAGATGATCGGCAGCAGCGTCGCCTTCTTCGACGGGCTGAGTGAAAGCGATCTCGAAGAAGGCGCCGACATGTGCTTGGAGGCCGAAGACGACAGCTTTGACGCCGACGAATGAGGCACCGCTGATAGGGCAGGGAGGGGCGTGCCCCTCCGGAACCTCTCCGACGCCGGGCACCCAGTTCTTCATGTCCGCTCGGCTCGGCGCAGAGAAAAACCCGCCGAAAAATCGACGGGTCTGCAATCAGCCTCAGTGGCGCGGAAGCGCCGGGTTTTTAACGTCAGCTCGCGGGCTTCAGCGAGGCCAGCATTTCGCCCAGTTCCTTCTGGTGCGCTGCCTGGGTCTCCTTCGAACCCCAATAGGTGAAGATCAGAACCTTGTCGCCCGCTTCGGCGAAACCGATCGATATGTCGACCGGACCATCTTCGTCCGTCCCCTGGTAATCGAGCGAAGAAATCTTCAGGCCGTTGATATCGGTCTCGCCAGACTCCTTTAGGGACTGGGGATCGATCTTCACGCCGTTCTTGGTCAGGAAGTCGATGGCGATCTGGGTCGTCTTGTCGGAAGACGCGGCGTCTGCCACGTCGATCGAGAAGTAGACGGCTCCGTCTTCGGACGTGGCATCAACGCCCGTTTCGGTTTCCTGCGGTCCCCAGCTGTCGGGAATGGTGATGGACGCAACCGGCGCATCGCTGGGAAAGATGAGTTCGGCGGCAGACGCGGCAAACGGCATGGAGATTGCGAAAACCGAGGCTAGGAGAAGTTTTTTCATGGTTGTCCTTTCGGGGATGGTTCCGGCCGGGATGCTAGGCGATTTGCAGCAGCTTCTGCATATCGGTGTCAAACAATCCCCTAGTTTCAGACGGGATGAACGGCATGGCCCTGGGGATTTCGCTGACGGCGGATGTGGTGGGGTGAACACTCTCGGCAAAGTTTCAAATCTGGGCCGACGGAATCGACGCGTCACGCTTCACCTTGGAACTGGCAGCCTTGTCCGTTTCTGAGAACATTGCGTTTTCCGCCCTGGCCCAAACGCCCCGCGCACAATCTCTTGAGACCCGATTTGCCTCAATGCGGCTATCGTCCCGGGATATTTTCTGACCCATGGAGCCAGAACCAAGGTCGCGCGTTTAAGAGCGTGAAAACTTGGGGGCGTAACAGGAAATGACACTGGGGTTCTTTGCAGGCTACGAGGCACATGTGGCGCTCGGGCTGGTGGTCTTGATCTTCGCCATGTTCGTTTGGGAGAAGTATCCGGCCGAAGTCACGGCCTCCGCAGGCGCGGCGGTCTTCATTGTTCTCGGTTTCGTGCCCACCGACAAGGCGATGGCCGTCTTCTCCAATTCCGCGCCTCTGACGATCGCGGCGATGTTCGTCCTCACAGGCGCCCTGGTCCGCACAGGGGTTCTCGAAAGAGTGGCCGGCCTCGTTCTCGACCGCTCCAAGAAGCGGCCGAAAATGGCTCTGGCCATCTTTCTGCTGACGACGCTGACAGCCTCGGCCTTCATGAACAACACCCCGGTGGTGCTGGTCCTCATCCCGATCGTCATCCGCCTTGCCGCAGCGCTTGACATCGCCGCAACCCGGCTGCTGATCCCGATATCCTATGCCGCGATCCTCGGGGGAACGCTGACCTTGATCGGCACCTCCACCAATCTGCTTGTCGACGGCGTGGCGCGCGGTCAGGGGCTCGAGCCCTTCTCGCTCTTCGAGATCACCCCCATCGGCCTCGCTGCCGCCTTGACCGGCATCCTCACCATGCTTGTGCTCGGCAAGTTTCTCCTGCCTGACCGGCGCGAGGAGGGTGGCGAACTCGCCAATGAGGACGACGCCGAATATCTATCGGAGCTGACGGTGCTCGCCGAGGGCGAATATACCGGCAAGCCGATTGGCGAGATCGCGGAGTTCAAGCAGCCCGGGCTGCGGATCGTCGGGCTGCGCTCGGAGGAAGGCGTGGTGCGAAAGGACCTTCAGTCCCTGTCCCTGAAAAAGGGCGACGGACTGATCATCCTCGCCAAATCATCCATCCTTCTTACCCTCAACGACCTGGAAGGCCTGCGTATCGGGCAACGGCGCGGCGCAACGGGCAGCGGCGAAAAGCTGGTGGTGGAGGCTGTCGTGGCGCCTGGCCGCATGAATTACGGCACGCTTCTCTCCAGCCTCTCTGTCGGCACCCGTTTCGGTGTGCGCATTCTCGGCGCCCACAGGCACCGCCATGTGCCGGGACCGGATCTGGCGAATGTAAGGCTGCGTCCCGCCGACAAGCTGCTTCTCGAAGGCACGCCTGAGGCGCTCGACGAACTGTCCCACCAGAACGATCTCGTCTCCGTCACCCGCTCCACCGCGCGCGCCTTTCGCCCGACCAAGGCCCCGCTGGCGCTTCTGGCGCTCGGTCTCGTGGTGGTGCTGGCCGCCTTCAACGTCATGGAGATCGGCATACTCGCAATGATCGCCGTGCCCGTCATCCTCATCCTGCGCTGCATCGATGCCGATGAAGCCTGGGGATCGATCGAGGGCGGGATCCTGATCCTGATCTTTGCCATGCTGATCGTGGGGCAGGGGTTGCAGGAGACCGGCGCCGTCACGCTGGTTGTCGACACGGCCCTGCCGCTCATGTCGACCGTCTCGCCCTTCGTCGTGCTGATCCTTGTCTACGTCCTTGCCTCCACGCTCACCGAATGCGTTACCAACAATGCCGTGGCGGTCATCCTGACCCCTATTGTCATCGGCCTTGGGCAACAGCTTGGCATTGATCCGAGGGCGCTGGTCGTAACCGTCATGTTCGGCGCGAGCGCCAGTTTCGCAACGCCCATCGGCTACCAGACCAACACACTGGTCTATGGCGCAGGCAATTACCGCTTCAGCGACTTTGTGAAGATCGGACTGCCGATGAACATCATCGTCGGCCTGGCATCCTGCGCCGCAATCTATGTCTATTACGGGATCTGAGGAGGCTGACCGCACCACAGGCCCAGCGAGACTGGCAGAGCGGCAGTCATGGCATTGGTCGGATACCGCCAATCCGGCAATTGCCGCATCGGAAGGCGCAGGTTAGGTTGCGCCCCCACGCCCCACCCGGAGACCTCGCCCATGCCCGGCTATTCCGCCCGTCCGCCCGCCATCCCGACCGTGGTCCTCGATGATGCCGTCACCCGCATCACCCGCTGGGATTTCGAGCCCGGCGCCGCAACCGGGCATCACACCCATGGTCTCGGCTATGTCGTCGTACCGCTCACCGATTGCCATTTCCTGATCGAGGATGCCGAAGGCTCGCGCCAGGTCACGTCCAGGGCCGGCGAAGCCTATCGGCGCGACGCCGGCGTCGAGCACAATGTCATCAATGGCGGCGACCAGCCGATGAGCTTCATCGAGATCGAATACAAATGAGCGCAGACGAGGCCACGCCCCAATTCGTCACCGCCTTCGAGCCGTTGCATGGCGTGGCGGTGCCGGTGGCTGAAGGCGTGCAGCGGCTGACCGCACCCAATCCGAGCCCTTTCACCTTCCACGGCACCAACACCTATATCGTCGGTCAGAAATCCGTCTGCGTCATCGACCCAGGCCCCGAAAATGACGCGCATTTCGAGGCGCTGATGACGGCCTTGGAGGGCAGGGAGGTGACCCATATCGCGGTCAGCCACACGCACCGCGATCATTCCCCGCTCGCCCGCCGGCTGAAGGAAAGGAAAGGCGCCGTCATCGTCGCCGAAGGCCCGCATCGCCCGGCCCGGCCGCTCTTCAAGGGCGAGGTGAACCCCTTTGCCGAAAGCGCTGACAGCGATTTCGTGCCCGATATAGCCATTGCGGATGGAGAGGCCGTCGAGGGCGAGGGCTGGCGTCTCACCGCCGTGTTGACGCCGGGCCACACCGCCAATCACGCCGCCTTTGCGCTGGGAGGCACCGGCATCCTCTTCTCCGCCGATCATGTCATGGCCTGGGCCACCTCGATCGTCGCCCCTCCGGATGGTGCCATGGGCGATTACATGGCCTCGCTCGACCGGCTTCTGGAGCGGCAGGACCGGCTTTATCTGCCCGGCCATGGCGGCCCCGTCACCGAGCCTCAAGCCTTTGTCCGGGCGCTGCGCACCCATCGCCGCCTGCGCGAACGCGCCGTCCTGGAGCGCATCCGCAAGGGCGACCGGCTGATCCCGGACATGGTCAAGGTGATCTACGCCACCACGGACCCGCGCCTGCATGGGGCAGCTGCCCTCTCCGTGCTCGCCCATATCGAGGATCTCGTGGAGAAGGGCCTGATTGCCACGGACGGCCCGCCGCGGCTGTCGGGGGAGTATCGGCCGGGTTAGATTGACTTGCGGGTCCTTGGCCTGCCCCGTTCGCCGCACCACCTGGATCACCCCCCTCTGTAGGCTTCGCCGACATCTCCCCCACAGGTGGGGAGAGTGGAGATTGTCGCCGGCGCCTGCGTTCATCCGCTCTCCCCCCGTGTGGGGGAGATGCCCGCCCTTCGACAAGCTCAGGAGGGCAGAGGGGGGTACCAAGCGGCAAAAGGCCAATCTCAGTTCCCGGCAATCCCCAGAAGTTCCGCATCAAGCGCATGCAGAAAGCCCTCTGCAATGCGGTCGCTGATGCCGAGGTCGTGCGGCCCGTAGCGCGAGGCAACGCGGATATCGACGAGCGTCATTTCCGCCTCTTCGCGCAGGCGCACCACCGCGTCGAAGGGAAGCCCAAGCACCAGGGTGCGGGTGGAAAACTGCAGCCGTGCCGTGCCCTCCGGCTCGTCGTTCGCGAGCGGCAGAAGGAGGCTTGGCTCGGGCCGCGCCGTGGGAAGCGGCCCGCTTTCCGGCAGGGCCTCCTGGGCGGGGGCTGCAGCCCCGTCAGCCTCCGCCTCGGCAGGGCTTTCGGTCGTCGGGCGCAGTTCAAGCTCCGGCAGACCATATTCCTCGCCACGGCTCGCCGTCACCACCAGCCGGTTTTCCGCCGCGACCTTGCGCACCGCCTCATAGACGCGGTCGATCGCGCCCTCGTAGCGCCGACCGTTGAGACCTGGATAGGCTTCGAGCTGCGCCTCGGCGGCATTGGCCGGAAGGGCAGGGCGCGGCAGGAGATGCTGCGCCGCATCCGGTGCGGAAATGAAGCCGGGGCGGTCGGCCAGGTCGGTCGAAACCTCCGTCAGCTTCGGCTTGGTGAGATAGAGGTAGTAGCCGTAACCCGGCAGGGCGAGCGGCAGGAGGGCATAGATCAGTGCCCAGGCCGATGCGACACCGCCGAGCGCCCCGATCTGCCAGAGCCTTGCGAGACCCAGGAACGCCAGCGGCACGGCAAGGGCAGCCGGTACCGCCGTTGCCAGAACCAGCATGACGAAATCCGGCGTCGCCAGCGGCCCGAAGCGATGCGCCAGCACGACGATCAGCAGCATGCCGAGCGAAAACAGTGCGAGCCGCCGCGCCAGAAAGGCGGAACGGGACACCGGACGGTCATAGCGGATTTGCATCAGGTTCTACCGGAATCAGAGGCGACACTGACCGCTTGTAACGGCTGGCGCTGAAAGCGTCGACAGGCAATGCGGTCGACCGTGCCTCATGGCTGTCGGCTGCGTCCGCCACCCAGAAGCGGATTGTCGCCGAGTTCCGGCGCCGGCATGCCGCCGTCACCGGGGGCTTCGCCGAAACTGTCGGGAGCCTCCATCAGCCCCTCTTCGATCGCCGGATCGAGCGGTGGCAGCGCTGGCGCATCCGGCGTCATGCCGCCGTCGGATTGGCTCGCATCGGCAAGCGGCGGCGCATCCGGCGTCAATGGCACGTAAAGCGAGACGGTCACGATGACCGCGATCACCATCAGCCAGGAGCCGATAATGCGCGCCGGAATGGTGAGCCAGGCACCGCGGAAGGGGCGCAGCATGAGACCGGGAACGGCCAGGATCCACAGCGCCCCGAGGACGGCGGAAAACGCGAACTCCTTGATACCGATGCCGAAATCATCAAGCCCGATGAAGAGCGATATGGAAAAGCCGACCACGGCGGCCGCGAACGGTGCGGCAAGACGGCGAACCCGCGCCGGCAGCCACAGAACGAGACCCGACAGCAACACGGCCACCGGCGCGATCAGGAAAAGCTCGTGACCGAGCGGGCTTTGCAGGATGGCGCTGAAGATCGGGTCGAAGAAGAGCAGCATCGGCGCGACGACGGCGATAAAGGCGACGACGATCGAGACGACCTCGCTCCGCCGCTGCGCCATGCCGATCGCCACTGACAGGCCGAGCATGGCAAGCACGAGATCGTAGATGGACAAGGTGAAGAGATAGCCGAGCTCGAAGAAGGCGAATTCGTGGGGAATGCCAAGCGAGGCGGCGACTGTGAGCACGCCGGCCAGGAAGACGCCGAAGGCGATCCGGAACTCCCGGGTTCGAGCACCGGCGCGCAAACGCTCGGCGGCCGTCATGACGCCTGAGGCTACGGCCGCGCCAGGGATGTCTTCCGCCTTCCGGCCCGAGACGTGGAGAGACCCGCCACCCGGCTGGGGCCGACCAGGCTTTGCACTTCCGCGCCTCGCGGCATTCCGCTCCGATTTCCTGTGGGGCTTCTGCTTCTTCATCCACCTCGTCCCATCCCGCGCGGCAAGCCGCAGCGTGAAGCCTATTTCACAGGAGGCTTGATTTGTCACCGCCGGCCGCTGCACTCTCTGGTGACGAAAAGGGAGCGCATTCATGGCCATCGTGATGCTCAATGCCGTCACGCGTATCGAGCGCAAAGCGGCGACAAGTTTCGTCTTCGATACCGTCAACCGCCTTGGCGGCTGGATCGATGACGTGCACATGTATTCCAACCTGATGAACACGATCCGTTTCACCCTGCCCGCCGGCGCCTTTGCAGGCTTGCTGGAAGCGCTGGGTGAAGGCGGCATCGCGGTCGAGACTCCGGCCAGGCTCGGCACCATCCGTGATCCCTCGGCCGAGCGCATGGCCACCCTGCAGCTCACGTTCATCCATGACGAGCCCGACCTGAAACGCGAAATACCGTCCATTCCCGGCTGAAGCGGAATCCCGGGCGGCAAAGCACCAGAAACCCGGCGGTCTCCCGCCGGGTTCCTGGCTTGTTTTACAGGCTTGAAAGAAGGAATCAGGCCGCGCGGCGCTCGTGCCGGCCCTCCTCGATCTCCTCGATGATCTTGGCGACGAAGGCGTCGAGATCGCCGGGATTGCGGGAGGTGATGATGCCCTGGTCGGTGACCACGGCCTCGTCCCGCCAGACTGCGCCGGCATTGATCATGTCGGTCTTGATCGAGGAGTAGGAGGTCGCTTTGCGGCCTTTGATGCCACCGGCTTCGATCAGAAGCCACGGACCATGGCAGACGGCGGCAACCGTCTTGCCGGAATTGAGGAAGGTCTTGACCAGGTCGACGGCCTTCTCCTCCTTGCGCAACAGGTCGGGATTGATCTGGCCGCCGGGAATGACGAGAGCGTCGAAATCATCGATCTGCACCTCGTCAAGCGTGAGATCCACGTCAGCCGTGTCGCCCCAGTTGTCCTCGTCCCAGCTCTTGATCGGCGCCTTTTCAAGCGAGGCGATTGTGACTTTTGCACCCTTCGCCGTCAGCTGTTCCAGCGGCACGCGAAGCTCGGAGCGCTCATAGCCGTGGGTGGCGAGAATGAGAATGCGGGCGGAAGTGATGGAGGGCATGGGAGGTCCTTTTCCTTGGTTTTTGTCGTGGGGGATGACAAGGAAACGACGCCGCCGCGGCATCGTTCCGGGAAAAACGCAAAAGACCCCTCCTCAAGGTGTTGCCGCCCGGCTTTCCCTTTGCTAATCAGGCCGCGATTTGCAGCGCGTCATCGTCGCTCAAATCCTGTTGGGGCGTCGCCAAGCGGTAAGGCATCGGTTTTTGGTACCGACATTCCCAGGTTCGAATCCTGGCGCCCCAGCCATTATCGCAGCCGGTCTGCCATGGGATAGCCGTGCTGCGCTTGCGACTTCAGTAAGCGATGATGAGGTGCTGGAGGATTCGGCGGTGGCCCGCTGTCGGCCTTGCGGGAGGACCCGCCAAAGCGAGTGGACACCGTCTTCGGCGAATGCTGTGTCATGCGTACAACTGGCCAGAAGCAGCGTGTGTTGAGCGTCCGCACTTTTTCCCAGTGAGCGGCCGATCCTGATTGTGGATAGGGCGACGCGGGAGTAGCAGTCCAAAATCGCCCGCACGACGCTGGTCGTTGCCCGCAGGCTCGGTACCATCCGCAATGCCAACCGCATCCTCGTCATGCAGCTGGGCCGCATCGTCGATGTCGGCAACCATGCCGAACTGATGAAGCGGCAAGGGGCTTATGCAAAGCTTGCGGCCTGACCGACAAAGGGCAGGGCGCCGGTGTATGCCACATGAGCGTCGATAGCTTGCGGGGCACGTTGCCGTTGATCAGGCGCTCACAAGCGGGCCGACAACGCCCTGCGAAAGGGTACTATGTTCTCGTCGTCCATTGCGGGCTGCGCTTCGAGCTTGCGAAATTCCGAAGGCGGGTGACCATAGCGGCTGATGAACAGCTGGCGCATGTTCGTCTGGCTGCCCAGTCCTGCCAATCGGGCGACATCCTTGATCTTGCGCTCCCCAGAGCGAAGCATCTCACAGGCATAAGCAAGCCGGACGGACAGCACGAAATCGCCCACCGTCTGACCTGTCCTCTGCTTGAAGGTGCGTGACAGGGTGCGTTCGCTCATCGCGACCATGCTGGCAAGCCGGCCGACGGTAAGGTCGGCCGAGGGGTTGGCGATCACCCACTGCTGAATGCGCTCGACGGGGCTCCGTCGATCTCCATTCACCAGATTTGCACCGCCATTGGCGAAGCGGGGACGCATGTCCGGAAACCGGTCGGTAAAACGCTGGCTGACATCCATGGCTGCGTCATATCCCAGATCCTCCTCGATCAGGGCCAGGGCAAGCGATAGCCCGACGGCCGGCCCGCGTGCGCTCCAGATCTTGCCGCTCTTGTGCAAATCGTAATTGGGGTCAACGACGGTCTGATCGCAGATTGTCGAGAGACGTTCGCCGACATTGCTGTCGGCCGCCACCGTGAGGCCGCGCGTCAGCCCGGCATGCGCGGCCAGCAGGAGGCCGTTTCCAAGCGCAACGATCCGTCTCACCGCCGCGCCGCGCCGGGCAAGAACTGCACTACATTCGACATCCTGGTCTTGCAGGGCGCTGACCGAGCAGTTCGGCAGGATCAGCGTGTCGATATCTGTGGGCGCGCTGGTGATGTCATGGGCGGCCTGGACGCGGATCCAGGGTTCTTCGGCCTGAAGGCTGCCTTGTCCACAAGCGCAAGTTGTTAGCAGATAGGACGCGTCGCCGTTGGGATCCCGGGCTGACCGCAAGGCCTCGACGAAGGAGGCCAGATCTAACATTCCGCAATTGCTGCGCAGCACAATCATCACTGTCCGCATCGCCGTCGGTTCCTAGTGTCTCGATCGCCTTCATCCGTCATTCTTGTCTAAAAAATAATATAATTGAGCATTTTTTGAACAAAGAGTGGATAAAAAATAATCAGCGCAAATAGTTATCGACATTGTATTTGGTATAGAATGGATTCTGTTTATTCAGGTAAGTCGCAATTTTTATGCATGTCTTGGATATCGCTTATAACAAATCGTATATGACAATTTTACTGGATTGGCAGACCTTTTTTGGTTATAAATTGCGGAATTTCGGTCTGTGATCTTTATGTTGCAGCGCAACTATTCGGACATTTTGCGACAAGATTCCGACAACTGTGCAAGTCGGTGACAGTCTGCACTTTCCATCCCCCACGAGCGGCTCCTAACGTTAAGTCAAGATTAACTTTTCGGGTCTTGCCGCCTCCGCCTTTTTCTTGACGTGCCTCAATTCGGGGACGCATTCGAGAGCGCAGTGAAGCGGGCAGGGCACTCCCGGGTTAATCGACGATTGAACTCATGAGGAGTCCCGAGCCGTGCGAAATTTACTTCGCTATGCAATCTGGTTGGCCATCGTCGTGGCGATGTTCGTCTTGATCGCCCAGCCCGTCGGCCATGCCGCGCGCTTCAACCTTTCCATTATCGTGATCGTCCTTCTCGGCGCCATCATGTTGCTGAAGCTCGATGGTTTCTGGCGCCATATCTTCCTGGCGCTGGCGAGCGTCGTGATCCTGCAATATGCCTATTGGCGTACGACAAGCACCCTTCCGCCGCTGGAAGATCTCTATTCCTTCGTTCCTGGCGTCATTCTTTACGCCGCCGAGATGTACTGCATCATGATGCTCGGCATCAGCCTGTTCGTCGTCGCCGATCCGATCGATCGCCCGCGAGCGCCACAACTTGCCGACGAAGAGAGTCCGACGGTCGACGTCTTCATTCCCACCTATAACGAAGATCGCGAGATTCTGGCGCTCACGGTGGCCGCGGCCAAGGCGATGGACTATCCGTCCGACAAGTTCACCGTCTACCTCCTCGATGATGGCGGCACCGACCAGAAGCGTAATGCCGACGATCCGGTCGCCGCCGCCAAGGCGAAGGAGCGCGCGGCAATCCTGAAGGATCTCTGCAGCGACCTCGGCGCCGTCTACATGACCCGTCAGGAGAACGTGCATGCCAAGGCCGGCAACCTGAACGCCGCCCTCTGGCGCACCCATGCCGATCTTGTGGTCGTCTTCGATGCCGATCATGCTCCGGAACGCAACTTCCTGCGCGAGACCGTCGGCTATTTTCTGGAGGATGAGCGCCTGTTCCTCGTCCAGACACCGCACTTCTTCTCGAACCCGGATCCGATCGAGCGCAATCTCGGAACCTTCGGCCGCATGCCTTCCGAGAACGAGATGTTCTACGGCAAGATTCAGAAGGGTCTCGACCGCTGGAACGCATCCTTCTTTTGCGGCTCGGCTGCGGTCCTGCGCCGTGAAGCCCTGGAAGAGGTCGGCGGCTTTTCGGGTATCACCATCACCGAGGATTGCGAGACCGCCCTCGAACTCCACTCCCGTGGCTGGAACAGCCTCTATATCGACAAGCCACTGATTTCGGGCCTGCAGCCGGAGACCTTCGCCAGCTTCGTCGGTCAGCGTTCGCGCTGGTGCCAGGGCATGGTGCAGATCCTGATGCTCAAGAACCCGCTCTTCAAGCGCGGCCTCTCCCTGCCGCAGCGCCTGAGCTACATCTCGAGCTCGCTCTTCTGGTTCTTCCCCTTCGTCCGCTCGGTCTTCTTCGTCGCCCCGCTGCTCTTCATCCTTTTCGACATGAAGATCTTCGTCGCGTCTTTTGAAGACTTCTTCGCCTATACGGTCATGTATCTGATCGTCGGGGAAATGGTCCGCAGCTACCTCTATGGCAGCGTCCGCTGGCCCTGGATTTCGGAGCTCTACGAATATGTCCAGTCGGTCTATCTGTTCCAGGCGATCATCAGCGTGATCCTGAAGCCGAAGAGCCCGACCTTCAAGGTGACTGCCAAGGGCGTCTCCCTGAAGCAGGACCGTCTTTCGGAACTCTCGCTGCCCTACTTCATCATCTTCGGTATCCTGTGCTTCACACTGTTTGTCGCGGCCTATCGCTACAACACCGAGCCGGAGATCTCGAGCCTGCTCCTGATCGTCGGTGCCTGGAACTGGATGAACCTGATGATCGCCGGCTGTGCGCTGGGAGTCGTCACCGAACGGAGCCAGGACCTCGCAGGCGTCGAGCTGCCGCTGCGCACCAATGTCGAGCTGCAGTTCGGCGAAACCGTCCTGCGCGGGGCAATCACCGAGGCTTCCGCCAAGGGTGCCAAGCTCATACCCGCACAGGGCGCCTCCCGCATGCTGCGCAAGGGTGAATATGGTCGTCTTCAGTTGCTCAACGTGTCCTCGACGATGATCGTGACGTCCTTGCCCGTCAGCATTGCCGGCGGAGCACCCGACGAAGACGGGGCCATCGCCCTGCACTTCGATGCCGAGCCCTATCACTTCCCGATCATCGCAGAACTTTTGATGCACGACATGTCGGTGGTCCGTGAACAGCGTGCCCTGCGCCAACGTCCCAAGAGCATGATCGCCGGCAGCATTCGCATTCTGCGTTGGGCGATCACATGCCCGCTCGCCGCACTCGGCGTCGCGCTCGGTGGCAAGCCGACCGAAAAGGCCGAGCCGCAAAGACTGAAACCTCTTGCCGGCGCCGCTCTGGCCGCTGCCCCGGTACGTCACCAGGAGGCCGGAGAATGATCAGGAAACACCTCTCTTCGCTGGCGATCGTCGGCCTGCTGCTTGCCGCCTCGCCATCAGCCGCAGCCACCTCCGCCGGCTTTGTTCTCGCACCGCAGGTCAAGGTTCAGACCGAGACCAAGGAATATTTCCAGGATGAAAGCCAGATCCGCCGTCTCATAGCAGACAAGCAGGACCTGTTCTTCACCGGCGAGACCGCCAATCGCGAATATCCCTTCGTCGTGCTGCCCTCGGAAATGACGGGTTCAGCCAAGCTGATCATCACCTTGCAAACGGCGATTTCGGTCGCACCGGAACGCTCGGCGATGCGCATCTTTGTCAATGATCGTGACATCGGTTCGGTGAACCTGAAGTCCGGTGACGCCCATCAGGTCGAGCTTGAGCTGCCGAAGGGCCTTCTTCAGCCCGGCTATAATGCCGTGACTGTTCTCTTGGACCAATCGCATCGCGTCGATTGCTCCGTCGAGGCGACCTATGAATTGTGGACGCAGATCGATCCGGCACGCAGCGGCTTCGTCTTCACCCGTAATGCCAAGGATGACCCCAGCGATGTCTCGACGCTTCTCGCCTACAGCCGGGACGTCAATGGCCATGCCGCCATCAACGGCCTCATTCCCCGTGGCGCCGCCGGCGAGGATATCGATCGTACCTTTGCCGTCGTGCAGGCTCTCTCCATTCTCGGCCATTTCGATCGACCTGTGGTCACCGTAGGAAACAGTGCCGGATCGGGTCCTGGCATCGATCTCGTGGTCGGCACCTTCGGCACGGTGCGCGACCTCATCGGTGTGGTGCCACAGCAGTCCGGCGTCCAATTCGACATAGATCCGTCCACCGGAAGGAGCCGTATGGTCGTGGCGGCTCGGACCGCCGATGAACTGGCGAGCACAATCAGGGACTTTACGCTGCGCGCCCAGACAGAGATCACCGACGGTTCACCCCAGGGGCGTCGGGCGCTTGGCAATCGTCGGGGTCGCCTGCTCGAGTCCGGCAGCGTCAACACCCTGGCCGAACTCGGTTTCGTGTCCCGTCCCTTTGCCGGTCGTCATTTCCAGCAGGCGATCGCCTTCAGTCTGCCGGCGGATTTCTACCCGGGCGACTACGGTGCCGCCAACCTGAAACTGAATGCGGAATACGCCGCCGGACTTTCGCCGACGGCCCAGATGGTCGTCCGCGCCAATGGTGACACGGTCGCAAACATCCGGCTCGGTGAGGCGCGCTCCGGCCGCATCGACGGCCAGGTGCTGCCGATCCCTCTCAACAAGCTCAGACCGGGTTACAACGTCATCGAGTTCGAGGCGGAACTGCACGCGGCATCCGATGCGGTCTGCGACCCCTCGACCCTCGGCAACACAACGGCGCGCTTCTTCATCAAGGGTGACAGCACGCTCAACATCCCGGCTTTCGCCCAGATTGGCCATGCGCCGGATCTCGCCGTGGTCTCCGCCGGAAAGGCGGACTTCGACGATGATGCGTCCATGCCGCTCTACGTTGAGAACATGGATGACGCCGTCCTTGGTGCCGCCGGAACCTTTTTGGCGAAAATGGCCTACGTATCGCGCGAGGTCAGCTCCGTTTCGGTGACCTCCGGCTGGCCGCTGGATCGTGAAGGCCCGCTTTTGGCCTTTGGCACCTTCTCCGGTTTTTCGGGTCAGTTGCAGTCGGATCTTGGGATCAACCTCAATCCGGTCGCGAGTGATCTCGGCCTGTCGATCGATCAGAACTTGGCCGATCCGAGCAGCGCCCCGGTCGAAGAGGCTGCCCCAGCACTTTCCATCGACGGCACTCCGGTGGCGGCAGACGATTTAGGCCCGACGTCTCTCGTTGCCCGCTTGCGGGAAAGGGCGAACGAGCTTTTCGATGGGATCAGCACTCGCATCCGCATTCAGGCCGCTCAACTGGGTCTCGTCGAAGACGGCACTGTCCTCTCCGACGATGCCGTCTACCAGGTGAGCGGCGAGGCGGACATGCTGGTGGCCCAGCGTCTCGTCAATGAGCGTGATGCCTGGACGGTCGTCGCAGTGCGCGAGCCGGCAGTCCTGTCCGAGGGCCTGCGAAGCCTCGTGCAGAGGGATGTCTGGGGTCGTCTTGGCGGCGCGGTCTATGCCCTCAAGCGCGACGGGACCTTGGTCGAGCGCAAACTGGCTGCCCATGAGCGTCTCTATGAAACGAAGCCGCTCAGCCTGCAGAACGGTAGACTTATCGTGGCCGGCTGGTTCTCCAACAATGCCCGGGAGTTCACCATCGCGCAGATCATCATCGCAATCCTTCTCGGCGCTTCGACTTTCGTCGTCTTGAGGCAGGGACGGAAATCGTGAAGACACGCACTCGTATCCTGTCGTTTCTGCTTTTGAGTTGCTCCCTGTTTACGGGTGCTGCGACTGCGGTGCGGTCGCAGCTGGAGGAAAATCCTGCGGCCGACCTCGCCGTCGGCGCCTGGCTCGTCTATCGCCACAACTTCCTCACCGAAGAGGGGCGGGTGGTTGACAACCGGGCCGGTGGGATCAGCCACAGCGAAAGCCAGGGCTATGGCATGCTGATGGCCGAGGCGGCTGATGATCGCGACAGCTTCGATCGCATCTGGCGGTGGACGAAGGCAAATCTCTTTGTCCGGGAGGACGGTCTCGCCGCCTGGCGCTGGGATCCGTCTCAGATGCCGCCGATCACCGATCGCAACAACGCGACCGATGGCGATCTGCTCATCGCCTGGGCACTGATGCGCGCCGGCCAGCGTTGGAACGAGCCTGATTTGCTGAGGGAAGCCCAGCGGATATCAGACGCGATCAATGCCCGGACCGCGATCGATACGGCGCATGGCCTCGTCCTCCTTCCCGGTGTTCAGGGCTTCGGGGCAAACGACCAGCCGGATGGTCCGGTGGTCAACATGGCCTACTGGATTTTTCCGGCGATCGTTGATCTCGGACGCTTGTCGAACCGCTTTCCGTCTGAAGCTCTCATGGACAGCGGTGTACGCCTGCTCCGCGAAGCCCGCTTCGGTCCTGCGAGATTGCCGGCAGATTGGGTCTCGCTTTCCAACGAGATGCCACGCCCCGCAAGCGGCTATCCCTCTCAGTTCGGCTATGATGCGATCCGCGTTCCGCTTTATCTGGCGTGGTATTCGCGCGACTACCCGGACATTCTCGAGGTCTTTGCCGCGCACTGGAAGCAGTTCGGACCCGCCTCGATGTCCGTGGTCGAACTCGCAACCGCGACCCGTCTCGCCCCAATGCCCGGTCCCGGCTACCAAGCTGTCGCCGGCCTCGTCGAATGCAGCCTGGGCCGACGTCCCGATGTCGCCCTTCTCTCTGACTTCAGCTCCCAAGACTATTACCCCGCCACGCTCCATGTGCTCAGCCTCATGGCGATCGCTGAAAGGTATCCCACATGTTTGACCGATTTCCCCTGAAAACTGCACTTCTTCTCGGTGCCTGCACGATCATTCCCCTCAGCCAGGCCACAGGAGACGCGGTGAAGAATTTCCCCGCCATGGGCGTCGTCGTTCCCGGCGGCGTGGTGCTCTCCAATGTCTCCGTGCCGGCAGGCGTGCAGCCAGCCATGCCGAGCTTTGCGCCGGTCGCGGCGCCGAACCTGCCGCCCGTCGTTCCGACGACCATGGCAGCACCGCAGCCGGTGATGCCCGTGGCACCGGCTGCCGCCCAGATCGTACTGCCGGCCGCAATGCCGGAGCCGACAGCCCCCACGGCCATGGCGCCCCAGGCTGCGAGCCCTGTGATCCGCGATGTCGCGCCCGGGGAAAATCCATTCGGGCCAAGCCAGGCCACGGTGGCAAGCAGACCGGCCGTCCAACCTGCACCTTCGGCCGTCAGCGCCCAGGCGCCGGCAGCCGCATCGTCTCGCGACAGTGTAGAGCTCCAGATCGCCCGGCTCAGCCAGCAGGCCGAGGAGCCCGTGGTTGCGACCCGGCCGCAGGTGGACGACACGGCGCTGCGTTACTATGCCCAGACACGAGACCTGAAGCGGCTTGGCGCGGAACTGCGCCGCCTGAAGGCCCTCTATCCCAACTGGGATGCGCCGGAAGACCTGTTCGATGCTCCGACCAACGTCTCCGAACAGCCGCTGTGGGATATCTTTGGCAGCGGTGACTACGTCCGGGTCCGCACAGAGATGGCCAAGCTGCAGAGCGAGAACCCCAACTGGAAGCCCAGCCAGGAACTCCTCGACAAGCTGGCTCTGGCCGAGACCCGCAGGCTGATGGAGCGCTCCCACGCCCAGCGCAACTGGGCCCAGGTCGTAAGCCTTGCCGAGGGCTCGCCGCAGCTGATGGTCTGCGCCGAGATGAACACCATGTGGATCACGGCCGAAGCACTCGCCCAGTCGCGTGACTTTGCCCGCGCCTTCGATCTCTACAAATACATCGTCACAAACTGCGAGGATCCGAACGAGCGGCTGTCGACCGTGCAGAAGGCAAGCCTGCTTCTGCCTGAGGCTGGTACCCGTTCACTGGTTGCTCTCGGCGCGATCCTACCTGACGGCACGGGAGAGTTCGACAACGTCTCTTTCGATCTCGTCCGGCGCAAGATGGGCCAGATCGCCGAAGGCACCCCTGCGACAGGGCTGACGCTGGACGAACTGCAGCGCTTCAGCGACTATGTCCAGCGCTCATTCTCCGCCGCCGATGCTGAGCTGTTCGGCTGGTTTTATTATGGCCAGCAAAGCTGGGAGGCCTCCTATCACTGGTTCGTCAGTGCCACGCGCATGGCAACCAGCCTGAAGAGCATCGAAGGCGTCATCCTCACACTGCGCAACATGGACCACCGCGATGAGGCACTTCAACTGGCTCGTCAATACGCAACGCAGACCCCAGAGCTGAAGAAGATCTATATTGAGCTGGTATCGGCCGGCCTCACCGATCAGGAGACGCCTCTGGTACCCTCAGAGGAGGAGCTGAAAACCTTTGAGGCTTATGTCTTCGAGCAGAAATCGGCCTTGGGTGCGCAGGCGCTCGCATGGCACCGCCTCGACAACAAGGCCACCAAGGACGCCACGCGTCTGTTCCAGCAATCCGTGGAATGGGAACCGACGGAGGGTGGTGTTGTCGGCCTCGCCGTTCTGGCCTCGCGGGCGAAGAACTGGGGACGCGTCGCTGCGATCAAGAGCCAATATGGCGAGAAGTTCGCAGCCCTCGATAACGTCAAGGTCTATCGCCCGAAGGTTGTGGCCAAGCGACCGCCGGCCAAGCCGAAGGAAACACCCGACCTGCTGACCTGGCTGCTGCAGAAGAACAAGAAGGACGAGAAGAAGGGCAGGGTCGAGACGGAGTGACGGAGCGAGCCTGACTGATCGGCATCGGACAAAAATCTGAAAGGAACCGCCGGGGTCCCCGGCGGCCAACCGGTTGCAACACGCTAAAGCGCGCTTCGGCCCAAGGACTGTTAACTCGTCTGGCCCCCACGCGCATATTGCAGCGCAAGCCGCATGCCGCCCGCTTCAACCACCGGCACAGCAAACCCGTAGATCGCCTCCAGCACCTCCGAGCGCATGATCGCATCAGGCGGCCCGTCGGCGGCGATCCGGCCATCCTTCATGGCGATGATCCGGTCGGCGCTGGCCGAGGCGTGGTTGATGTCGTGCAGCACGATGACGATGGTGCGACCGGTCTCGTCGGCGAGCCGGCGCAGTTCCAGCATCAGCTGGCGGGCGTGATACATGTCGAGATTGTTCAAGGGTTCGTCGAGCAGGATGTAATCGGTGTCTTGCGCATAGGTCATCGCCACCATCACCCGTTGCCGCTGGCCGCCGGAGAGGCGGTCGAGCGAGCGGTTGGCTAGGCCTTCGAGTTCGAAGCGGGCAAGCGCCTCCTCGACCATCGCCTTGTCCTCGGCCGTCATTCGCCCGCCGCTATGCGGAAAGCGGCCGAAGCTGACCATTTCGCGCACGGTGACGCGCGGCGGCGGGCCGGAGTCTTGCCTCAGGATCGCAAGCTTCTTGGCCAGCACCTTGCCGGGCGTCGAGCCGACCGGAAGTCCGTCGATGGTGACGGATCCCTGCTGCAGCGGCAACAGCCGGGCGGCAAGCGAGAGCAGGGTGGATTTACCCGCCCCGTTCGGGCCGATCAGGGCGGTGAGGCCACCCCTCGGCAGAACGAGGTCGATGCCGTCGAGCACGCGCTGGCCTTCGCGAGTGAGGCTGACGGATTGGATTTCGATCATCGTGTGCGCCTCGCAAACAGAAGCAGGATGAAGACAAGGCCGCCGAGGAAATCGACGACGACAGAGAGCGTGCCGGCCTGGCTAAGCCCGTGTTGCAACAGCGTCTGCCCGCCGACCAGCACGATCACGCCGAGCAACATGGCAACCACGAAGACGGAAGCGTGCCGACGCGAGGATGTGAGCCGTTCGGCCAGCGCTGCAATCAGCAGGCCGAAAAAGGTGACGGGGCCGACGAGTGCTGTGGAAACGGCGACCAGGAGTGACACGGTGATGAGCTGCACCAGCACCACCCGGTTCCAGTCGAGACCGAGGCCGATGGCCGTGTCGCGTCCGAGCGCTGCGATATCGAGCAGATGGCGGCGCAAGAACAGGAAGCCGCCGGCCAACACCGTGACGAGGGCCGCGATGATAAGCAGGTCGGTGTTCGGCGCGGAGAAGTTGGCATACATCGCCCGCTGCGCCACGGCGAATTCCTGCGGATCGATCAGCCGCGCCAGAAGATTGGTCAGGCTGCGGAAGAGCCCGCCGATCACGACGCCGGCGAGCAGCATCAGCGTCAGATCCATCCGGCTTTTCAGCGCCGGCCAGAGGATGAGCATGGCGAGCAGCATCAGCGCGGATGCCTCCATGCCGAATTTCAGATGCGGCGAGAGCGAGACATAACCCAGCCCGCCAAGTGCATAGACGAGCGCCGCCTGACCGAACTGGTAGAGCGCATCGAGGCCCATGATCGAGGGTGTGAGGATGCGGTTGCCGGTGATCGTCTGGAAGGTGACGGTCGAGAGCGCGATGGCAATGGCGACGGTCACCAGCGCCGCAAGCCTGACACCGCGCAGCTCCAGCGCTAAAGCGATATTGCCGCGCAGGTTGACCGTCATGAAGGCGGTAATGGCCAAGAGCGCAAGACAGAGGAGAAGGCCGATAACGATCCGGTCACGCATCGCGCCGCTCCCGGAGGATGAACCAGAGGAAGACGGCCGGTCCGATCACGCCCATCACGGTGCCGACGGGGATCTCGTAAGGAAAGCGCATGATGCGCCCCGCGATATCGGAGGCGAGAACGAGAATTGCCCCGCCGAGCGCCACGAGCGGCAGCGTGCCGCGCAGATTGTCGCCCGAGAGGCGCGAGACGAGATTGGGTACCACAAGGCCCACAAAGGGGATCAGTCCGACGACGACGACCGAGAGCGCCGACATGACGGATACCAGCACCAGCCCGATCTGCGTCATGCGGCGATAATCGATGCCGAGGCTGGTCGCCTGGTCCTCGCCGAGCGCCATGATCGTCAGCCGGTCGGCAATCGCGATGGCAGCGCCGACGATGACGACGGCGACGAAGAGCAGCTCATAGCGACCCTTCAGCACGCCGGAGAATTCGCCATTGGTCCAGATGTCCAAATATTGCAGGAGATCAGTCTGCCAGGCGACATAGGTGACGGCCGCCCCCACCACGCCGCCATAGACAAGGCCGAAGAGCGGCACGAGATGCGGCTGTTCGGGCGGCAGGCGGTGCGCGGTGGCGAGGAACAGCGCGGTGCCCGCGAGCGCATAGCCGCTGGCGACCAGTGCCTTCACGCCAAGGCCGGCGGCCGGCAGGAAGAGCGTCACGATCAGGATGCCAAGGGCCGCACTCTGGGCGGTGCCAGCCGTCGAGGGCTCGACGAAACGGTTGCGCGTCAGCGTCTGCATGATCTGGCCGGCAACGGCGAGCCCCGCACCGCAGAGCACGGCGGCAAGCGTGCGCGGCAGCCGGCTGATGGCCATGAGATCGGCAAAGGGCATCGCCCCATCAGCGCCGGAGAGCGACATCTCCTGCACGCCGATGGCGAGGCTCATGACGACGAGAAGCGCCAGGCAGAGCCCGGCGCCAATCATTGCGCGACGATGTGGTCTATCAGCGATGGCAGACATCACTGGCTGGCGGAAAAGGCGGCTTCGATCATCGTCAGCACCCGTTCGGTGGCCTTCAATCCGCCGGCTGCGATGTAGAAATCCGCCGACGGCAGATAGATCACCTGGCCGCTCTTCCAGGCCTTGGTCTCGGCGACCAGTGCGTTGTCGAGCGTTGCCTTGGCATTCTGGTCATTGGCGCCGATGGCGGCGGCCCGGTCGAGCACCAGCAGCCAGTCGGGATTGGCCTTGGCGATGAACTCGAAGGAGACCGGCTCGCCATGGGTGGCGGCTTCGACATCCTCGACTGCCGGCGGCAGGTCGAGCGCCTTGTGTACCCAGCCAAAGCGGGAATCGATCCCGTAAGCGGTGACCTTCGGCCCGTTGGTCATCAGGATCAGGCCCTTGCCCTTGCCCTGAACAGCGGCCTTGGCACGGGCGAGCGCTGCGTCGAATTCGGCAACCGCCTTCTCGGCCTCTGCCTGCTTTCCGAGGATCGCGCCATAGGTGAAGGCCCGCTCGCGCGCCTGATCGATCACGTCGACACCGTCCATGGTCATGTCGAGCGAGGGCGCGACCTTGCCCGTTTCCTTTTCCTTGCCGGAAGAGCGACCGCCAACGATGATCAGGTCAGGGGCAAGCGCGCTCAAGGCTTCGAGATTGGGCTCGAAGATATCGCCCACCACCTCGGCCTTGCCATGCAGGTCCGAGAGTTCGGCGAGATAGAGGTTTTCCGGAATGCCCGCCGGCATCACGCCGATGGCGAGCAGCGTATCAAGGGCGGCAATGTCGAAGACGGCAACCTTGGACGGCGTGCCCTCGACGGTGACCTTGCCGGCATAGGTCTCAACATCGAGCGCCAGCGCCGGCAGGGCGGCAAGCGTGAGGCCGGCGGCAAGCAGCGCCCATCGGATGAGGGGTCGGGTAAAGGGGCGGATGGTCATGGTCGTTTCTCCCAGATGTCAGATGGTCATGGATCAGCCCAGCGCTTTGAGGCGCGGCGCCGCTGTGTCTTGAAAACCGGCACTCCAGGTGTCGAAGGCAGCGCCCAGCCGGGTCTTGATGGAGGTCTCGAAGCGGTCCGCGCGGTCGAGCCGCCGCGTCACGTCCTCGATCAACCGCCGGTCGCCGGTCTGGGCGAGCTTCATCGCGGCGAAATGGATGTTCTTCAGCTCCTGATGCAGCGCCTCGATCTCGGTGCACCAGTGCTCGAACTCGCTGTTGGCAAGCTTTGCCGCCCGCCAGATGAAGGCAAAGCCATGCTCATAGGCATATTTGCGGATGGCGAGCACCGGCAGTTCGCGAAGCCCCGATGTCAGATCCGAGAGCGTCAGCCCGTCGCGCCCTTCGACATGGGCGGCGAGGATCGATCGCAGCGCGTCGATCAGCGGATTGCGGTCGCGGATCAGGCAGGTATTCAGATAGGCCGCGACATCGGTATCGGCGGCCGGCTGGAAGGCGGCACGATCGAAATGATAGCCCCCGGCGACGGACGGCTGGGCAATCGCGTTCAACACCTTTGCGCGTTCGATCGGCCCTTCCCAGCGATAGTCGGGGTCGCGGATGAACCAGACATCCGGGTCTTCGGTCATTTCCGGCATCAGGTAATGCGGGAAGGGGTTCTGGTTGAACTTGTTCTCCCGCTCCGGCAGGTGGAAGAGGTCGAGCATCACCATCACGCCCTCGGTTTCCCGCCGCTTTTCGAGCAGATCGAGGAAGGTCGCGATGTTCTCGTCCTTGGAGCGGGAATGGTCGTACCAGGGCGTCACGGGCGCGCGGTAGAGCCGCTCGAACCAGAGACGGAAGGGCTCATGGCTGACGGTGGCGTCGTGATAGAGCAGCTCGTGGCGCGGGCTGATCCCGAAGGGTGCATCCCAGATGCCGAAATAGAAGGGCCGGTGGTCGATGCCGCGCCGCTTCAAGCCATCGCAGAGGCAGCTGACGAGGCAGTGGACCTTGATGTCGTAATATTCCTCGCCATGCACCCCGCCTTCGAATTCCGCCATCGGCTCGGCAGCAGGCTCCGGTTCGGCTTGTGCCGCGTCGTCTTCAGGCAGAAAGAGATCGGCGAGATCGGTGACCGTCACCACGTCCTTGCGGCTGATCACGGCATCATCGACCATCAACCCGTGTTCGAGCTCGAGATTGAGGAAGATCTGCAGGATCAGCACGGAATCGAGATAGAGGTCCTGGTTGAGCCGCGCCGTGGGAGAAAACGCCTCCATATGCCGGTGTTGCATGGGGCCGGCCAGCACCTTTGCGATGGCGTCGATGATGTCGCTTCGGGTCACGAGGCGCGCTCCTTCTGATCGTTGAATTCTCCGTCCAAAAAGCGCCTCGCGATCTCGCGGCGGCTGATCTTGCCATTCGCCTGGCGCGGCACCTCGGCCACCTGCACGAGATGCATCGGCACCTGATGCGGTTGCAAAACGGCGATCAGCCGCTCGCGCAGCTCTGACGACGGCGTCATCCGGTTCGCCGAATAGACAAGCGCCACCCGCTCGCCGGCAAAGCTGTCGGGCACGCGGAAGGCCACTGCATCCGTGACATCGTCGACGGCGATCGCCTGGTCTTCGACATCGCGGGGATAGACGTTGAGGCCCGAGACATTCACCGTGTCATCGAGCCGCGAGATGAAGACCAGCATGCCGTCGGCTCTGACATAGCCGAGATCCTTGGTCTCGATCCTGGTGATGCCATTCAGCACGATTTCGACCGGCGCCTCCGCGCTGCCCTCTTCGGCGAGCGTAAAACGCGGCAGGATGCGGCCCATGTCGGCGGGATGGGTGAGGTCGCTGTTGATCGCCACGCAACCGGCCTCCGAGCAGCCATATTGCTGATAGAAGCGCTCGGCCTTGGCGCGGATGGTGGAAAACCAGCTCTCCGGCAACAGCGTGCCCGAGGTCATGATCGCATGCACCTTTTCGCCTGTTGGCAGGAGCCGCGCCAGCGTGTGCAGCATGGCGGGAGACGAATAGAGGATCGGCCGCTCGGTTTCGTGCAGGACCTTGATCAGATGCTTGGGATTGGCGGTGTTCACCACATGCGGCACGCGCCCGCGCTTCAAGCCGACCAGAAGCCCGCAGATCAGTCCGTAGGAATGGGTGGTCGGGCAGGCGACGACGGGCGTCATGTCCTGAGGCTCGCGGAAGAAGCCGACATAGTCTTCCAGCTCCCGCTCGATATCGTCCCATCCGCGCGCCACGCATTTTGCAGCCCCCGTGGTGCCCGAGCTCATCTGCAACAGCCGCCCGCGCGGGCTCCCGTCGTCGGGTTCGCCCAGCCATTCGGCAGTGGTTCCGCCATGATAAAGCCGGTGGCAGCCCGCCTCCTTGGCAAGCTTTCGGGCGGTCGCAAGCGGTGTGCCGGGCAGAAGCGGCAAGATACTTGCGCCGAGCCGCTTGATGGCGAAGAAGGCCGAAAGCCAGTCGATGGTTTCGGGCAGGCAGACGGCGACGCTGAGGCGCGGGTCCGCGATGCCGGTTTCGGCCAGAAAGGCCTCGCCCTTGGCGTCGATCTCGGTCTGGCTATGGAAGGTTCCGTCGATCAGGATCATGGCTGGTCGCTCCTTTCTTTGAGCCCAAGCGGATTGGGCACCCGGTGGCGATAGAGGCTGCGGTCGCGGAAAAGCTTGCGCGACAGCAGCGATTCCGTCGAAATTTCCGTGCTGTCATGGGCAAAGAGCGCAAGCCGCGCCTTGTCGGGATATCGCGCACCGTAACTGTCGAGCAGGTCGCTCACGAGGTCCCAGAAGGCCTGTTCGGACAGGCCATAGGCTGTCTCGATGAGCAGCGAGACCTCCGTCAGGCAGTAGATGAACAGGCAGTCCATCACCAGCTCGCGCAGCTCGTTGGCATGGTCGGTCCAGTAATAGGCATCCGAGGGCGCACCGTCATAAACGGGGTCGATGGCGGCGAAATCCGGCAGGCCCCCCGGGTGGCGCAAAAGTGCCGGGCAGAATTCGACGCTCTCGTGGAAATCGCGCAGGATCAGCCGCTCCGGCCAGCCGTGGCGCATGACGAGGATCATGTTCTGCCCATGCGCCTCAAGTGCCACGCCGTGATGCACCATCAGATGCCAGACCGGCAGAACGGCGACCTCCAGCATGCGGTGCAGCCAGGGCAGGAGCCCATGTCGCGCAATGAAGGGTGCGATGAACGGCTTGCCGTCCGCCTCCAGCATCATCAGCGCGTTGAAGGGCACTGCCTGTTCGCCGGGCAGGAGTTTCGGGCTCTCGCGCAGCATCAGCCCGAGCTTGCCGTCGAGCGCGCCATGCGCATCGATGCGGATACCGGCATATTCCTGCAGGATGTCGAGCGGATAGCGGCTGCGGAAATCCGGATCAGCGGCAACCAGCCCCGCCAGCCAGCGGCTGAGATGCGGTGCGGTGACGATCGAATGCGGCTCCAGCACACGTTTCGAGGAGGTGTTGACGATGTCGAGCGGCAGCTTCACATGCGCGCGGGCAGGATCGGCATGGTTGATGAGCGTGCGGATCGATTGCGTGGCTCGATAGGGGTCGCCGTTTTCGCCAAGCGAGGCAACCCGCCCGTCGGCGATCCAGTCGGCGAGTAGCCCGTCCTTCAGATGCCGCCACTGCCAGGGGTGCAAGGGCACGAGCGCATGGCTGTCGAGCGAGACGCCTTTACGCTTCATCCGAGAGAACAGCCTGGCCGCATGTGCCTCGCCCAGTTCGTTCCGCCAGAAGGTTTCCACGTCAGTCGGCAGGGCCTCGCGCACATGCGCGCGGGCGACCGCCAGCCAATGCAGCCGGAAGGGCCGGGCGGCCTCCGGGCCGAAAAGGGCGTTATCCTCCAGCGTGAATCCGGTGCGTGACTTGAAGCAGGGATGATAGGGATGCGCCTCGGAAAGCGCGCAATCCAGCCAGTCGAAGGGCAGCGACCGGCGGTCACCGGGTTGGAGCAGGGTGCTGTCCTGCGCCAGAAAGACGATCGTGCTTTGCAATTCCTTGAGCAGCGTCAGCCGGGCCGTCTCCGGTGCCGGGACCAGATCGACCAATTGATCGAGCGCGCCTGCCGTCCAGGCGCGCGTCTGCGGGCATCGCAGCTGCAGCGAGCCGGGCGCCATGCGCGTGCGTCCAAATGGCCCCTGATGCAGCCGGGCACGGGCCTCGCCATGGCCGATGACAAGCCGCGTCGTGCCGTCGTTCGAACCGGGATCGTCGACCTCTGCCACCCCTTCGAAAAGCAGGGCCGAGACGAGCTGACGGAGCACGCGCTCTTCCGGCTGGCCGGGAAGATCAAGAGGCAAGGGCATTGGTGAGCCTCCCGTTCTGGATATGGGTTGGATGCAGCGGGTTCGGCATTTCCCGATAAAGCGAGGCTCCCGCCCCACCTTCGAGCTCGTCGATGCCGGCGACGCGCACGCCGAGATTGGCCTTGGTGGTGATCGTGCTGTCGTCGAGAAGATGCCGGACGAAATCGAGCCCGCTGCCGCGCAATGTTTTGCATAGCCCCATGAGGTGGCCGCGCAGCCGGGTGAGCAGGCAGGCTTCGTCGGCAAGGCCCTCGGCGCCCATCCGGTGGATCACGGCAAAGACCTGGTTTACGACAAGGTAGTAGCCGAAGCGGCGGCGGATCTCCGCGTCGGGATAGAAGAGGTCGGCGACCTCGGCGAGCGAGGGCAGGGCGGAGGTGAGTGTCGGGCGATGCCGCTCCGAGAGATAGAAGCCCTGGCTGTCGCGGTAGATCACCTTCGTCGGCCAGCCCTGGGAGACATCGACCAGCATGTTCTGCTGATGCGCTTCGAGCGCAATGCCCGTCTCGTCATAGAGCCGGACAAGCGCGGTCATGGCGCAGTCGAGATAGCGATCGAACCACTGATGCGCGGCCTCTGCTTTCTCGAGTCCGGCCTCTCCGGCCAGCCGCTCGATCAGCGCCGCAAGCCGCTGGCGCCGCCCGGGAAGGGCCGGTGCCGTCAGCGCCGCAAGGCTCACCACGCCTTCGCCCTTCTCGCCGCGATAGGGGTTCTCCCGCAGGATCACCTCGAAGCCGCTTTCCGTCGATCCCGGCAGGTCGAGCGTGAGATAGGCGGGATCGCGCAGGAAGCCGAGCTTCGGCAGCCGGGTCTCAAGGTCGAGCAGCGCGACCAGCCGCGCCATCACCACCCCGGCCTCCAGCTCATGGGCGCGGTTGAGCCTCAGCGAATTGGTGATCTTCACCGGCAGCGAGAATTTCAGCATCCACTCGCAGTCGTCGGAGGCGACGGTGCGCACCGAAGAGGTTGCGGTGAACCGCACACCGCCGCTGCCGAGCAGGCGCAGCCCGCCCGCCGCCATCAGCGCCTGGATCTGCGGCTGCAGCAGCAGCGCCTCGGCCTGCAGCGGATGCATCGGCAGAAGCATCTCGTCCTTGCCAAGCGGCACCGTATCGAGGAGATCGCCGGCCATTTCCCTTAAGATTGCATCGAGATCACCCGCGACCGAGCGGGCCCGCACCCTCTGCCGTGGGGCAGCAAAATAGGTGAGCGGGAAGGCCCCGCCACCCTCCGGTGCATAGACGGTCGATTGCCAGTCGCTCATGCCGGTCAGGCTCTTCGGCGTGGGATGCATCCAGTGGCCGAAGGTGAGCGATTGCTCGCTTTCGAGAAAGCCTTGCGGCTGGTTGTCGAGCGGTCGGGCCACCGTCTGCCGGGTAAGGTCAGCGATCCGCGCGCAGCTCTGCAGCGTCCGGAGCATCAGCTCAAGCCCTGCGCCGGGCCGGCTGTCGTCCCTGGTCTTTTCGGCGAGATCCTGCACTAGGCATTGCACCGCCCAGAGCGGATCGATCTCCTGCCAGCCCTGTTCGCCGGCGTGCCGGCTGAAGAGCGGCCCGAAGGCTTTCGGCCCCACCTGGCTGTCACCCGAAAGCACGGCCCTGAGATGCAGCCTCGGCGCCGACAGATACCAGTCGAGGCAGCGCCGCTCGCAGCCGTCCACTGTCATGCAGGCTCCGCAGCCGGCATCGATCTCCCGGATGTAGCAATTGGCAAGGCTCTGGAAGGTGGCGGCAGCCGCGATCGCATGCGGCGTCGGCCGGGCCTGCCTATGGGCGTGCCCCATCATGGCTGGGTCTCCTGCCCGTGGCATGGACTGCAAAACCCGTGACGGCCCTTGTCTTGTCCAGTCCTGTCGCTCATTCCCATGTCCTCGTCGCTTGATGCTCGTGCGCCGCACGCCGATCGCCCGGCGTGCTGCAGTCTTGTTGTCAGAAGGTCGCCTTGACCGAGAGCACAAGGCTTCGCCCCGGCTCGTAAAGCGGTGTCACATTGCCGAATTCCTGGCCGTAGGTTGCTCGGCTGGCATAGGTTTCGTTGAGGAGGTTGCGAACCTCTGCACGAAACGTCATGTGCGACAGCGCTTCGGGCTGCCATTCGCCGTAGAGGTTCACGACCTCGTAGGAGGCATAGGTCGCCGCACCGGATCGGTATTCCGGGGCAATCTCCACATCGCCCCCGATGGTCAGGCCCCATGTCTCGAAACGATGACCAGCCGACAGAATGACGATGTCGCCCACGGGCGTCGCCAGATAGTTCCCGGTGTCGGAATCGGCGGGCTTGCCATCGATCTCGACATCGACATGCGCGTAGCCGACCTTGATGAAGCCATCGATCCAGTCATACCCGGTGCCGAGCTCGAAGCCGCGCGTCTCCACGTCATAATTCCGGTTTGCCTCGCCCACCGCGAATTTCGCCACGCGTGCGTCATGGATGCGGCTGCGGAAGACACTCGCCTCGGCAGAAAAGCCGTCATGCTCGAAGCGGAGGCCGGCCAGCAGATTGTCGGCGCTGGTGGTCTGGGGTCCGGAAGCGCCATAGGCCCAGCCGGGGTTCATGATGAAGGCCTCGGCCAGCGGAATGCCGGCCCAGACATGTGACGCGCCGACTTTTGCCGTCAGCATGTCCGTCAGGTCGTACTCCACCGACGCATTGCCGCTGATGCCTGCATGCCGCCAGGTCTGGCCGTTGGTCCCCTTGAACCACTGGACATCGCTGCGTCCGCCGAAAGACAGGCGCATCCTGTCGGTCGGCTCCAGCCGCGCCTGGGTGTAGAACCCGAGATTGCGCGCCTTTTCCTCTGCATTTTCCTTATCCCGGGCGGTATTGAGCCCGATCCGGTCACTGTAGAAATCGACACCGACGACCACATCGCCGCTGTCGAGCGCAAACCGGTTCTGCGCCTGCCCGTTCAGGCTGCCACTCTCGCCCTGGCCGGGATAGGAAGCGGGATTGCCGCTGCCGTTGTTGAAGTAGATGGGCGTCTCCACCGCGCTGCGGCTATAGGCGAGGCGTATCGTCGGATCCCACCAGCCCTCGGGCATGGTCTTGGTATAGGTGAAGACCGTATTGTCCCGATCGAGCTTGTAGTTGCGGTATTGCGGCTCCCAGCTGCGCCCGGTGGTCACCGCCCTGGCATTCGCCCGAAACGGCCGTTCCGCATCGTCCCGCACCCGTTCGTGGCTGATTTCGAACCGTTCGCCGCTATCTGTCTCATAGGCAAGCTTGCCGAGCCCGCTCAGAAGATTGGTCTCGGTCCCGCGAACCTCGTCACCGCCGCCCGCCGTGTAATTGTTGCCCTTGGCGAAGTTCGCGAAACCGAGGAATTCGACGCCGTCCTGCATCGCCCAGCCGCCGAGCCCCGTGGTGAAGGTCCGGCTGTTCGTCGCGTAACTTTGCGACACCAGACCGCCAGATCCGTCCTCCGACAGGAGATCACGGACATGCCGGGTTTCATAGGCAATCGACCCTGCCAGCCCACCGGGGCCCGCATCGGCAGGGGCAATCCCGGCGTCCACGGTGACGCGGCTCAACAATGACGGATCGATGAGATTGGTGGCGTTGTGGTGGAAGACCCGATTGTTCTGCCGGCTGCCGTCGATGGTCACCGCAAGCGTCGTTTCTTCGAGCCCGTTGACGAACACCTTCTGCGAGGTCGGGATGGAGCTGCCGACACTGATATCCGCATGATCGCGGAACACGCCGGCAATGTCGGAGGGGTTCCGTGCTGCAAGATCGTCGGATCCGATCGTGACCACGTTGAGGTTTGCCGGACGCCGCTGCCCGGTCACATTGATTTCGCTAAGCACGGTGGAGTTTTCATCGCCGTTGATCGTTTCGGCGGAGCCGGAGATCGGCCTGCCCACCACCACCACGCCATTCTCGATGCGATGGAAAAGACCGGTCCCCGCGAGCATCTGTGCCAGGGCCGCATCCAGTGTCAAAGCGCCGGCGACGTCGGTCGAGCGCATGCCGCGGGCAACCTCTGCCGCAAGTGAGACCTGCAGACCGGATTGCCGGCCAAAGGTGCGCAACGCATTCGCAAGAGGCTGCGAGGGAATGTCATAGGTGCGCGTCGCGTCCCTGTCTGCGATCGTCTGGGCTGCAACAGGCGGGCTGGAGACCCCCGCCAGCAGCGTCAGCGCGCAGGCCGTCGCGCCCAGCCGTCGGCGCCACGCCGCGCTGATCAAGGCGTCCTGCTTCACGGGCAGTCTGGTCGAACTCATACGCATTCCCATGCAGAAACCGGTCTGGGCTCTGCTTACGAGAAAATACGAGTAATTCAGACAAGTTTTTCAGCGGTGCCCGAAGTTTTTTGTGCCCACTGGCCGAAATCGAGATAAATCATTGTTTATAATTCGCTATTTCAACGGCTCGAGATGATGTGCAGGTAGGGCGACACCTGCCTCACCGTCAGCCCGAAGGGAGCCGTCAGGGCCATCAGCGCCCTGTCGGGATCGCTGAGATCGTAAAGGCCGGTGACCCGCAATGCGGCAAGCCGCTCTTCCGGCATGACGATCCAGCCCGGATGCTGACGCTGGATCAGCGCCACGACTTCGCCGAGCGGCTGATCGGTGACGGCAAGCTGCCCCTTCCGCCAGAGCGCGACATCGCCCGGATCGATCTGGCTGCGCTCCATCTTGCCGTCGGTCCGCTCGACGGTCACGACATCGCCGGGCACAAGCGTCAGCTCGCGGTGTTCCTGTGTGGCGCCGGAGGTGAGGGTGACTGCCCCATGCGCCAGCTCGACGCGTGTGCCGTGACCCGTATCGCGAACGCTGAAAGCGGTGCCGAGCACACGGACCGAGGCATCCTGCGCCTCCACCACGAAGGGGTGGCTGGTGTCGCGCTTGACGTCGAAGAAGGCTTCCCCGGAGAGCAACCGGACCTGCCGTCGACCGCCACCGAATTCCTCGGCCAGGGCCGTTTCCGGAGCGAGCGTCACGCTTGATCCGTCGGGAAGCGTCACCATCGCGGTTTCCCCGGCGCCGGTGTGATAGTCCGCCGCCAATCGCACCTGCCATGCTGGTCCGAACAGGATGGCGACGAGCCCGGCTGACATCAGAGTGGCTGCCGCAAGGCCCAGGCTGCGGCGGGAAAAGCGAAGGCCTTTGGCCGAGGCCGGCGGGGCTGCCATGATCCCGACCGGCCGTGACGTGGGTTCCGGCTGCGCCGAGGGCATGTCGCCAAGTGCTGCCCAGGTGCGACAGATCCTCGCCCAGGCGCTGGCATGGGCATCGGAGGCCTGCAGCCAGTCCTCCCATCCGGCGATCACGCCGGCGTCGGTCGGCGCCTCGTTGAGGCGCATCAGCCAGTCCATGGCTTCCTCGAGGAGCTCTTCCTGCTGCTGTGGATGATCCGTGACACTCACCGGCCGGCTGTTCCCTGTCGTCTGCGTTTGTCTTGCGCAGTGCCGAACGGGTATCCGGCAACGACGCAAGACAAATCCGCAAGTTCTGCGCGTTTGTCCGTGGCTGTTGAAGATACGATCGGCGCGATGCGTTTTTTCATGGTTCCCACGGCATTTTTCAATGACTTGCCTGATCGAGCGACAGAGCAATCTTAACCATGCCGCTGCGGATCATGCGATGCGCCGTGGCAACCGAGATACCGAGCTCTCCCGCGATTGCCTCGAGCGTCCAGCCCTCCGCACGGTAGAGTTCGATCGCCCGACGTGTCTCGGGCGGCAGTCCGTCGAGAGCCTGAAGCGCCACCCGCGCCTGGTCGGCGAGAAGCACGGTCTCCTCCGGTGTGCCCGGGTCCTGCGGCAGGATCCAGAAGGGAGGATCGACATCCCGACCGCGCGTCTCGATGTTGCGACGCTTCAGTTGGTCGAAGACGAGATTGCGGACGATGCTGTAGAGATAGGCAAGGGTCTGGCGCGGAGCGTAGTCGGTGCCGTCGTGCGGTTTGAGGCGGAGAAAGGCATCCTGAACGATGTCTTCCGCCTGATCGCGCGAACCCAGGAGCCTGGCAGCATAGCTCACCAGGGCCGATCGGTTCTCGAGGAAAACCGCGAGGTGGCTCTTGGCTTCTGCGACCATGGGGCGTCTGGATTCACCGGATTAAAAATTGACTGTAGAATGAAGCTTTCGCTTATCCGATTAACATCAGGCTTTCAATCGCCGACAGGCGATGCAGCCGATGACATCGAAGAGAGCCTCGGCCGATACTGATCTCCGCGTCTGGACGTGGAGTTTTTTGCCGATTTCCGCCTCTTCCTGATCTTTTTGCGCCATCGGCTGCCGCTTTTGTCTCATCAAGTACTCAAACACGCGGATACTCTGAACGCCCATAGGGGATTCGTCTATGGGGACTGCATGGCACTTCTTGCCGAGGGTGAGATCGCAATACCGCGCATTGCGCGCTTCGAATGGCCGACCGTCGCATTGGCTGTTTTGATATACGGAGGCTTCCTTGGCCTCACATGGTTCTGGCGCGATATTCCGCTTTTGATCCTTGTGCCGCTCGGGGCCTGGCTCATCGCCTGGCACGGGTCATTGCAGCACGAGGTGATCCATCATCATCCGACGCGCCATCAATGGCTCAACGATGCCATCGGCTTTCCGCCGATCTCGCTCTGGCTGCCCTACAGGGTCTACAAGGAAAGCCATCTCGCCCATCACCGCGACGAGCATCTGACCGATCCCATCGAGGATCCGGAGTCCTATTACTTCACCAGGGCGGACTGGGACCGCTTCGGCTGGGCGGGCCGCACGCTGTGGGAGTTCAACCTGACGCTGATCGGTCGCCTGACCATCGGTCCCGCCATCATCCTCGGTTCCTTCCTGTGGCACGAGGCGATCAAGGTCATCCGCGGTGAGGGCGAGAGCCGCCGCCTCTGGGCCGGCCATATGCTGGGTGTCGCCGTCGTACTCTGGTGGGTGCTGGCGGTTTGCGACATGCCTTTCCTGCTCTTTTTCTTCGGCTTCGTCTATTGCGGCACGGCGCTCTCGCGCCTGCGCTCTTATGCGGAGCATCGCTTTGCTGACAACCACGAGGAGCGCACCGCGATCGTCGAAGGCAGCCCGCTCTTCGGCCTGCTCTTTCTCTACAACAACCTGCATGTGCTGCATCACCGCGTGCCGGCGCTGCCCTGGTACATGCTGCCCGGCATCTATGAGCGGCACCGCGATTTCCTCGTTCGGCTGAACGGAGGCCTCGTCTATCGCGGCTATCGCGATGTCGCCCGACGATTCCTCTTCAGGAAACATGACGACCCGACCCATCCGAGGTACCCCTGAACAGCCCCGCCGACAGGAGGCTTGCCAGCCTCGCCATGTATGTCGCCCCACCGGTGGTCGTTGGGGCGCAGCGCGACCTCTGGGCCTTTCTGCGAAAGCGGCTGCGTCAGGTAGGTTTTGAGGGCGTCCCCGATGCCCTCGATGAAACGCTTGCCCACCACCAGGCCTGGCTCGACCCGCGTCTCCTGCTGGCCCAGACCTGTGGGTTTCCCTTCGTCAAACACCTGAAGGGACGGGTGCGGCTGGTCGCGACCCCGGTCTACGCATCACCGGGCTGTATCGGACATACCATGGTGAGCGTCATCGTCGTCAGAGCCAGGCACGCACCGCCCGATCTGCCGGCCTGCAAGGGGTTGAAGGTCGCGATCAATGAACGCGGCAGCAATTCCGGCTACAATCTCTTGCGCGCTGCTGTAGCACCACATGCTGCGGGCAAGCCATTCTTCGCGAGCGTGCTCGAAACCGGCGGCCACCGGGCAAGCATGGAGGCCGTGCAAAGGGGCGAAGCCGATCTCGCCGCGATCGACTGCATAACGTTCGACCTTTTGCGCCGCCACGCTCCGGAGCGCATTGAGGGGCTGGCCATCCTCGCCGAAACCCCCTCCGGCCCCAATCTGCCCTTCATCACCCGCCTCGCCACCTCCGACGAAGAACTGGCCATTCTCCGCAGCGCCCTGCAGGCTGCGATCACTGCAACCGAGCTTGAGGAAGCCCGCGCCATTCTCGGCCTCACCGACGTCGTGGTGCTCGAAGAAGCCGCCTATGACATTCTGCTCGACCACGAGCGGACGGCAATGGCCGCTGGCTATCCTGATCTGCCCTGACGTCTGTCAGACGGATGCCATGGCCGGTGCGCCGAAAGCTCCGTTCTCCTCCGCCTCGAACACGCGATTGCGTCCGGCCGCCTTGGCTGCGTAAAGCGCCCTGTCGGCCCGGGCGATGGCTGAATAGAGATCGCTGTCGCCGGAGCGAGGCTGGTCGATCCCGATGCTGACCGTCACCGGACCAGCCAGACCGAAAAATCGCCAGTCCTTTTCCGCCACGGATTGCCGGATCTGTTCGGCGATCGGCCGTGCCTTGGAAAGCGTCGCACCGGGGAGGAATATGACGAATTCTTCGCCGCCGAAGCGGGCTGTCACCGCGTTTCTGCCTGTCACGTGACGCAACAGGTCGGCAATCGCCGAGATCACCGCATCGCCGGTCGCATGCCCGAGCGTGTCGTTGATCCGCTTGAAGTGGTCGATATCGCAGACGAGAACTGCGCCGTCGCGCAATCCGGATGCGCCCGGGTCGGTCACGGCAGCCTCGAAGCCGCGGCGGTTGAGAAGACCCGTCAGTGGATCTCGCTCCGCCGCCTGCCGGTGCCGATCCATCGCCGACACGCCGCTCGCCACCAGTGCCGAGAACGGGAAGGTCATGCAGATTGTGATGGTCGTAATATGGACCGCCAGATTATAGGCGGAATCGACGAAGTCGCCGAAATCGTCACTGGCATTACCGTAGAAGAAAAAGAAGTAGACGGCTCGGGCGACGGTATCGACGAATGCGAGAGAGATGGAGGCGAGGAGGACTTTGTCGACACCCCGTTGCACCTTTGGGACAGCCATGATCAGCGCGAGTCCCACAAGACAGGCGAAGGCAATATCTGTCAGGAAGAGTTGGTACCGCAGGCTCTCAAGAACGAAGATGCAATAGATCAGAAGCAGCGTGTAGAGGCCGACGAACCATTGCCTTTCGCGGTCGAAGGATCGCTGCTGGAAGTGCTCGAACACGGCGCTGCTGTAGCAATAGGCTGCGCCGATGAAGATCATGCCGGAGGCGAGAGCGTCGAAGACTGGCTGGATCGGAAAGGTCGAAAGCGAGAAGCCGAGAGCCGTCTGGCCGAAGCCGGCTCCCCACTGCCAATTGGTGACGATCCTCTGCTGCCAGAGAACGAAAAATGTCAGGGAGACAAGCCCGAAAAGGATGGGTGGCACATAAACAATGATCGAACTTTCGCCCACGAATTCCCGCTTTATGATATCGTTACATTCAGGACTGTTATGCGGGTCGTAGGGTTAATGTTTGTTGAATTTGCTAAATAATACCCGCAAAAAGTGATAGAGATCACGTCGTCGCTGTCCAGGGGACCGGGGCAGGCCGCAAGCTTCAACTCTCGGGCGAGAGAGGTTGTATTTTGGAAGGTGAGTGCATTCGAAGATTGCATGGGTGCATTTGCAACTGTATCAAGTTGATGCAGTTGATTCACCGAAGCGTACATGCCCAGAAACACACCTTTTTCCGTCGTTGTTGGCCGTTTGCTCGACGCATGGATCGCCACATCATCCGACCGCCCCGCCAGACCTGAAAACATCTACAGTGGTGTCATTGATCTTCTGACCTTGAAGATGCGGCTCACGCTGATCGAGGTGAGGGGTGCCGATCCCCTCGACTGGCACCTGCGTACCGTGCGCCATTCCGGCTTCACGTCCCGGCTGCTCGACATCAACAGGTTGTTTTCCGATTGTCGGCTCGGCGATTTCAAGGACCGCGCCTATATGGAGCAGTCCGTCATCCCGCGCCTGAAGGAGGTCGTGGCGCGCCAGCAGCCGGCAACGGAACTGGTCAAGACGAAGCTCCTCGGTGTCAGTCTCGGCTATGACCGGATCTTGCTGCCGCAGAAGAATGCGAATGGTTGCGAATGGGTCATCTCCTCTTCCTATGCGCAATTTCTGCTCGGCCAGCCTGCCGCCCGCGAAACCCTCGACACGGCCGACGAGGCGATCGTCCAGCTGCTCATCGAGGGATCTACCGCCAAGGAAATCGCCGAATTGCTGGGCCTCTCGCATCGCACGGTGGAGCACAGGCTGGAAAAGCTGAAGCAGCGCTACGGCGCGCGCAACACCGTCCATCTGGTGGCCATGCTGGTGGCGACGCATATCGATCATGCGCCAGCCCGTTGATCTCTGATCCCAAGAGAATGACGGCGACACGTGTGTCGCCGTCGATGCACAATGCTTTTTCGTTCTGTCCGACGCCGGAACCCTTAGGCTTCGGCCATGAACGCTTCAGCGGAAGAGCTGCGAGATCATGTCCGGTGCGGAATTCGAGATCGATAGCGCCTGGATGGCGAGCTGCTGTTGCGACTGAAGCGCCTTCAGCCTGGTCGATTCCTCGTTCATGTCGGCGTCGACGAGGCGGCCGATCCCGCTGTCGATGCTGGCAGCGAGCCGTGCGGCGAATTCCGCCTGCATGTCGATGCGCGTCTGCAGCGCGCCCAGCGTTGCCGCTGCATCCACCACCCGCGCCGTCGCAGTCTCCATGTAGTTGATATAGGTCCGCACCCAATCCGGGTTCTGCACGATATCAATGTTCATGAAGTCGATGGTGGGGATAGGCTCGTGGCTGACCGTGATGTCGCTGAAGCCGATCCGTGATCCGCTCCCGGCCCGGCGATCGGCCAGTGGATCGAGAACCATCGAAACGCCGGTGCCAGTATCCGAGATGATCACATCCGGCCAGTCGGCCTGCATCAGCGACGTCAGCAGCGTCACCATTTCGGCCGAGCTTGAGACTGTCCCGTCGGTCTTGCCGAGCAGGTTGTTCACATAGGTCCGGTCGAAGGAATAGGTCTTCGGGCTTTCGCTGTTCACATAGAAGCTGAAAGTCACCTCGATGCCATCGGGATCCTCGCCATCACGGAAAACCTCGAAGTCGTTAAAGGGCAGCGTCATCTGCGAACCGCGCGGTGCCTGGGCGGACGTATTGCCCAACCCGTGAGATCCTGCGGTAACTTGCGACGTGAGATTGCTGATTTCGATATAGGAGCCGTCGAGGCCGGAGTTCTGCAGGGTTTGCAGGTAGTATTTGTCGGGGACGGTCCCGGATGGATACTTCGGATAGAGACCTGTGGTCGCCCCCGTGTTGGCAAGCGTGAGGGCTCGATCCAGGGCGCGCTCAAAGTCTCGGTAATCGTTTATGACACCGTTCCAGCTCGGGAAATGCGTGTCCAGAAAAGCCTTGTCGATGGTGACGCCTGTCGTCGTCTTGCCCGGATGATAGGGCGGCGAGATACCGTGAGACGGCTCATCTCTGTCGACGGTAACGTCGAAGGTAATCGCATCGCCAACACCTGTGAGATCGAGCGGGCCGGAGAAGACCCGGTCAGGGAGCGTTGCAGCTGATGCGCCCCCGGTTCGAGGCCCCCAAACCTTTGCACCATCGATCTCACTCCACAGGCGCCGCATACCAGCAATCGTCTCGATATCCCGCGGATCCTTCTGCAGGAGACCGCCTCCCGTGCTGTTGAACAGTGAGATCTCCGAGAGATCCACGGTCATCGACTTGGTCGACACACCCCCATTGGCGTCTCGCACGAAGGAAGACAGGACATGGGTCTTGTTGATGTTGACATCATAGATGTCGGCAATGTCGGTGGTCAGCCAGTTCTGCCCGGAAAAGCTCGCGGAGTCGGCAACCGACTTCACCTGATCTTTCATCTGATCCAGTTCCGCCTGCACCTTGGCCTTGTCCACGCCCTCTTCTGTGGCGGCCACCAGGCGTGCCTGGAAATCGGTCAGGACCTTGATGACCGAGGTCATTCCGGCATAGGCCGTGTCGACCTTCGCGGCCCCCAGGCCCAGTGCATCCGCGGTGGCCGAAATCGCCTGACTGTCGGAGCGCATCGTGGTCGAAATCGACCAGTAGGCAGCATTGTCCGAAGCGATGGCGACCCGAAGGCCGGAACTCACGCGTTCCTGTGTACCTTGTAGATCGGAAGCGAGACTTCTCAGCGTTTGCAACGCGGTAATGGCAGAATGGTTGGTAAGGATGCTCGTCATCGAAATCGGACCGCCCTGAGGAAGAATTGGAAAAATCATTCATGAAAAATGATCCCGGCGGCCCTTTATGGTTTCGGAATGGTTAACGCCTTGGCGAAAATTCATCCGTAAAAATACGGAGGTCTCGAATTTTCCCGGATGAGCGCTGTGACCGGCTGACGCCGCGCCATTTCACAGCTTCACCTTGACCGGCCGCCAGACGATCGTCTCCGGGGTGCGGTCGTAGGGATTGTCCATCAGCGTCACCTTGCAATTGCGCGTGTCGCAGCGGCTGCAGCGGAACTTCAGCGAGAAGGGGTCACGGCCATGCCCGTAGAACGTGGCGAGATCTTTTGCCAGAAATCGGCCCTGGTTCTGGCATTCCCGGCAGGTAGCGACCACGAGGAAGTTGTGGCGCAGCGCTTTTCCCAGTGTATCGATCGTCTGTGTCATGGCGACGATTTTGAACAAAACAAGAACATCGTCAAGTGCTGAGATCCCCTCAGATTGCTACAGGTGCCGGTTTTCAAGGCTTTTCGGGCTTTGCAGCCCGCTTGCGCGCGATCTGCTAGGTCACTGAAAATTAACTATAAATCAGTGGCGCCGTAAGCCAACTGTTAACCTTGATCTTCCTATAAAGAAGACGCTTCCACCAAGGTAATGCGTCGAGAAGCGCTCGGTTTCAGTATTGCGTATCGGGGAGGACGTCATCCACGGCGTCCTCCCGCGCGCAACCCACCGGGCGCCGAAAGGGCATGATGCCCTGGTGGTTGCGCAAGGCCCGACCTTCGAAGGCAACAGTTTCCCAGACAATCGGATATGAAAAGAGCCCCCACGCCAGTTGGCGGGAGGCCCCATGAGCGTTCGGGCACCGCGATCAGGCGGCAGTCAGGAACTCCGCGCAGTAGCTCTTTCCGCCCTGCGTACCCGGTCGGTCCACGACCGTGCGAACACCGCGAATAACGTAGTCGGACGACACCGTCAGCTGCACCTCGCAGCGAAGATATTCCGTGCGCGCACGGGTCAGCATTTTGCCGCGCTTGCCGTCACCCAGATCTTCGTAGGTCGCCGGCACGACACGGGTCTTGTACCCGCCGCGCCAAGTATAGAGCGTCGATGTACCGGAGGCCACGTCTGCGGCCGGGGGGCCGAACTTGGCAAAGAAGGCGCCGGCCTGTTGTCCGTTCCACCGCGCCTCGATCTCGTTTTTCGGCGCCCCACCCACCGTCGTGCAGCCGGCCACTGCCAGGCAGAGCGCTGCGATCAGTCCATTCCTGGTGCTTTTCAGCAAATTCATTGTCACTGTCCCTTGAACCCCGTCAGGGCCGCCGTCGGCGCTGCGCCGGGCATATCCGGCCCAGCTCTGCTTTACTGCGAAAGCGTGGCGGACGAAACGTCCGTCCCCACCGATAAACTGCAAATTTTTGTCAGGTGGCTTCTCCGCAACGGCCGTATCCCGCGCGCCCCGGCGGCAGTCTTCGAGCGGATTGCCACGCCGCCGATCGCAAGCTTTTTCCGCAATGAATCCAGCGCCATGCAGCCGCCCGTCACGAAAACTTCAACTTTCTCGCCGCTTTTTTCGTTTCCATGCTTGTGCAACGAAAATCGCTGGTCTATAGAGGCGCCGCTGGTCACGGAGTGTAGCGCAGTCTGGTAGCGCACCACGTTCGGGACGTGGGGGTCGAGTGTTCGAATCACTCCACTCCGACCAGCTTATTCCCCCGAAATCCTGTGTTTTCCCGCCCGCCGTGCGTCGTGGTACTCCATCGATAGCCGCACCGGCCCGACTGCGTTGTATCTGTTGCAAACAATGGTAGCGAACAACGATCAAGCGTTGCTTGCGTAATCTTGTATAAACTCCGCAAAACGTTGCCGATCAAGGTAGATTAGTCTATCTTAAAGTGTACTTGGCGACGTGCGATCGCGCACACCAATTTCGTAAATGCTACTATTAATTGTATTCGAAGCGGTTGGTAGGCATGAATCAGATCACGAGAAAACGTCGCCAGAGCCACGATAAGATAACGCTTTCAGATGTTGCCCAGAAAGCGGGTGTCAGTGCCATCACCGTTTCCCGAGCCTTGCGGGACCCCGAGAAAGTATCGCCGCAGCTGCGGGATACGATCCTGAGTGTGGTGGAGGAGATGGGCTATGTGCCGGATCTTGCGGCGCGCGCCCTCGCCAGCAAAAACAGCGGTCTGGTCGGTGTCGTCGCTCCGGTCTTGACCAGCCATGCCTTTCTCGCCTTCGTTCGTGGCATCGAGGATCGTGTGCGCCCCTCCGATCTGCGCATTCAATACGCAAATCCCGGGCCCGACAGCGAGGACCAGCTGCGGCAGTTGCGCTTCTTCCTGTCCCAGAATCCGGCCGGATTGATCCATGTCGGACAGATCGCCGACACCGCGATCGATGATCTGCTGAGACGTGCGCCTTGTCCCGTGGTTGAGGTCATGGATATCAGCCGCGAGCCGGCGGACATGGCCGTCGGCATCGACAACCGGCTCGCGGCCGAAACGGCCACACGACACCTTCTCGACAAGGGCTACAGGCGTATTGCCATGCTGGGGGGTGTCTGGGATTTTCGTGCCCGGCGCAGACTGGAGGGCTTCAAGGCCGTGCTGGAGGCAGCTGGTCTCTATGATCCGGCCCTGGTGCTCTCTGTCGACACCACGACCAGCGTCGGACTTGGCTGCCATTTGCTGGACCGACTGAAGAACGATTTCCCGGACGCGGACGCTGCCCTCTGCCACAACGACGACATCGCCCTCGGCGCGCTGTTTGAAAGCCAGCGTCGAGGGCTGGCAGTCCCCCAGGATTTCGGCATCTGCGGTTTCAACGATCTGGAATATGCCGGATTTGCATTTCCGGCGATAACGACCGTGCGCGTTCCGCGCTACGAAATTGGCTATCGCGCCGTTGATCTGATCATCCGCGCCACCGGATCGGCAAGCCGTTCGTCAAAGATCATCGATCTCGGATATCAGCTCCTGGAGCGTGGTTCGACCGACCGCAAGGGATGATTGGGGACATCCTTCGCGGTCGGTCACAATCCAGGAGGATCAGGCCGCCCGGTTCATGCGCCGTACGGCTGCCCCGCTCTGGTGGTCACCAAGGTTGAACTGACCGATCATGCCACGCAGCTTGTCGGCCTCGCTGGCAAGGGTGGACGCTGCAGCACTGCTTTCCTCGACCATCGCGGCATTCTGTTGGGTCATTTGATCCATGCCGTTGACGGCGCTGTTGACCTCGACAAGGCCAGAGGACTGCTCGCGTGCCGCCGTCGAGATGGCAACGACGTGATCGTTGATGTCGACGATCAGCTGGCTGATCGATTTCAGCGCTCCGCCGGTGTCGCTGACCAGCTTGACGCCCGAGGCAACTTCGGTGGCGGAATTCTGGATCAGGTCCTTGATTTCCTTTGCAGCCTTGGCCGAACGCTGGGCGAGTTCGCGGACTTCCTGCGCGACAACGGCAAAACCACGTCCCGCTTCCCCGGCGCGTGCTGCCTCGACACCCGCATTGAGCGCAAGCAGGTTGGTCTGGAAGGCGATTTCATCGATGACGCCGATGATGTTGGAGATCTTCGAGGAGGAGTCCTCGATGCGGCTCATGGCATCTACGGCATGCGCGACCACCTCACCGGATTTCTCAGCACTCGACTTGGCAGAACCGGCGACATTGCGGGCCTCCTGGGCGCGCTGGGCCGATGATGTCACATTGGCGGTGATCTCTTCGAGGGCCGCCGCGGTCTCCTCGAGATTGGCCGCCTGGCTTTCGGTACGCCGCGACAGATCGCCAACGCCCTGGGTGATTTCACGCGTGCCCTGGGTGATGATCTCGACGCTGCCGGAGATCTCGCGGAAGGTGTCGCAGAGCTGCGAGACCGAGCGGTTGAGATCGTGGCGCAGGAATTCGAATTCGGTTGCGAAGGGTTCGGTCAGCTGGAAGGCGAAGTCGCCCGAGCAGAGCCGCTTCAGCGCATCCCCGAGCGAGCTGACCGTGCGCACGCGGGCTGTCACGTCGGTCGCGAACTTCACGACCTTCACGACCTTTCCGTGGATGTCCAGGATGGGGTTGTAGGAGGCGGAGATGATCACCTCCTTCCCAGCCTTGGTCATCCGCGGGAACTCGGAGGCAATGTACTGTCCGTCACGCAGCGTCTGCCAGAACTTCTTGTATTCCTCTGAACTGGCAAAAGCCTTGTCGACGAACATGCTGTGATGTTGTCCGACGATCTCCTGCAGTGAATAGCCCATCAAGTTGATGAAGTTCTGGTTCGCGCCGATGATCTTGCCGTCGACATTGAACTCGATGATTGCCTGGGATCGGCTGATGGCTGCGATCTGCGCTGCGTAATCGACATTGAGCAGACGCGCTTTGGCGTCAGCCCATTCGACGACGAAACCGACGGTTTTTGCGCCTTGTTTCAGCGGCGTGACAAGCAGGTCGAAAACCCGGTTGCCGACGGTGATCGTTGCGCCGTGACGGTTCTTCAGCGCCGCCAGCATGTTGCGCTGGTGCGACGGGTTCTTGTGGAAGACGTCGATATTGCTGCCGATGAGGGTCGCAACACTAAACTTCGGCAGCTCTTTCTTGAGGTCCGCCTCGGCTTCCTTCAGCAGGTCAACGACCGCCGGGTTCATGTAGGTAATGTTCAGTTTGGCATCGGCCACCATGACATTGGCCTGCAGTGCATCGAGCGCAAGTGTCTTGGCAGTCGTCTTAGCATCCGAAAATCCAGGAAACCCCATATCTCTCTCTCCAGCCCCCAGCCCGCCTGAGCTGGATCCACCAAAAGTCTGTCTGGGTGCCAGAATGCATACAAAAAATAAATGAAAAGCTAAAATATAAACGCCTTGTCTATGTTTCATGCAAAATCTTGTACCAAGGCGAGGGCTGTCCATTCAGCTACGAGAGGTTGAGGTGTCCGGGGTGAAAACGCTGCGTCGGCCCCACCGGGCACGACGGTCTCAGCTGATCTGGAAAGGGACATCGAGAGAAAGGAGCCGGTGCTCCGTCGTTCGGCGTCTAGTCGCCTGTCTGCAACCCGCCGGCTGAACTCAGCGCCTCGGCAAACCCGTCGAAATCGTCGATGAAGGTGACACCGTCGATGGGCGGCACGGCGCGATAGGCCGGACCACCGATCCAGATCTCGATCTCGGGCGACAGAGCCGACCGCAAGGCCCGCAGATGACGGTCGAGGGCGGCCTTGCGCCCATGTACGGCGCTCAGGCAGACACAGCGGACGCCACGTCGATGGGCTGCCTCGGCAATGTCCATGGCTGGCAGGTTCGCCCCGAGAAAGACGGCATTCCAGCCGTTCAGCCGCCCGATCAGCGTTGCGACAAGCGCGCCGACATCGTGCTCCTCCCGCTCCGGCGTGGTTGCCACAAGCCGGGGTGCGTCCTCCGCGGGAGGCGGGCAGCGGTCGAACAGCCCTCCGATGACCCGCCTGACTTCCGCCGTCGCCATGTGCTCGGCGGCAATGGTCAGGTCCTTTTCGGCCCAAAGGCTGCCGATGTCGCGCATCAGCGGCAGGGCCGTTGCACGAATGAATTCTTCCGGCTCTTGTCTTTCGGCGCGATCCTGCAGCAGGGCCTGCAGCCGGTCGCTGTCCATGGTACGCACCGCATCAAGGAGGTCGCCGAGCGCCCCGCGCGCCACGATTTCCGCCTCAAGCCGCTGCAGCTGTTCGATCGGAAGAGAGGCGATCGTACTGATTCGGTGGCCGCCATCGCTGCAGGCCTTGAGAAGCCGCAGCCGCTCCGCCTGTTCCGGGGTATAGAAGCGGCGCCCGGTCGGACTGCGTTCGGACGGTTCGAGCCCGTAACGGCGCTCCCAGGCATGCAGGAGCAGCTTCGGGATGCCACTCGCCGTGAGCACTTCGGCCAGAGCGATCAGCCCGTCTCCCTTGTCCTGCCTCTTTCGCCGCATGCGCACTCCAACCCTTTCGTTAGATATTAGCGTATTGTGGATTGAAGGAAAGGTCTGGACCTCAACGGCCTGGAGAGAAAATGAAACGGCCCGCGCGAGGCGGGCCGGATACGAGGGTGATGGCGGCCTGGCTTCAGCCGTCGATGTCGTCGAGAAGCTGGCGCGCAGCGCTCGTCGTCACACGGCGCGTCTCCACTTCGTCGCGGCGGCTGGCCAAAAGTTCGGTGGCGAGCAACTGCTCGGCAAGATCCGCCGGCAGCGACAGGATCACCCGGCCGTCATGGGCGTTCAGCCCGCCGAGTTCCGAGCGCTTGGCGGTAATCATGCCGCCGGCCACCGTATTGTTGGTGTCCGGATCGATCAGGATGAAGGCGCCGGTGCCGCGGTTCTGCTCATAGGGGTCGAAGATCGCGGTCTCGTCGAAGGACAGATGCACCTTGCCGATCGCGTTCATCTGCAGCATCTCGGCCGCCTGCCACTTGCCGGACTTGAGATCCAGCTGCTGCACCGGCTGCACCTGCACGCGCTGGCGACGCGAACCGGCCTTCAGCCAGTAGCGCTTGCCGGGCACGATGCCATCCGGCTGCAAAGCAACGATCTGGGCGTCGAAGGCAAGGCCCGTCTGCGGCTGGGCATCGAGCGAGACGATCATGTCGCCGCGCGCGACATCCACCTGACGATCGAGCACCAGCGTGATCGCATCACCGGCAACGGCTGCGTTGCGCACCAGGTCGAAGGTGACGATCTGCTTGACATTGGCGACCTGGCCGGAGGGCAGGATGGCCACGCTGTCGCCGGGCTTCACCGCGCCACCGGCCACCGTGCCCTGGTAGCCGCGGAAGCTTTCGCCCGGACGCGAGACGCGCTGTACGGGCAGGCGGAAACCGGTCGACTGGCCGGAGCGCAGGGTCGCAAGCTCCAGCGTCTCGACCAGCGTCGGGCCTTCATACCACGGAATCACGGCGCCGGCCGGGTAGACGACGTTTTCGCCCTTCAGCGCCGACATCGGGATCGCGGTCACCTGGCGCACGCCGAGCGTCAGCGCCAGTGCCTTGAACTCGGTGCTGATCTGGTCGAACACGGCCTTGTCGTAGCCGACGAGGTCGAACTTGTTCACTGCCAGCACGAACTGCTTGATGCCCATCAGCGAAGCGATGGTGGCATGGCGACGGGTCTGCTCGAGCAAGCCGGCACGCGCATCGACGAGCAGGATGGCGAGATCCGCCGTCGAGGCGCCGGTCGCCATGTTGCGGGTATACTGCTCGTGGCCGGGGGTGTCGGCAACGATGAAGGAGCGGCGGTCGGTGGCGAAATAGCGGTAGGCGACATCAATGGTGATGCCCTGTTCGCGCTCGGCCTGCAGGCCGTCAAGCAAAAGCGCGAAATCCGGCAGGCCGAGATCGTTCTGTTGCCCTGAATCCCGACGAAGGGTCGCCGCCTGGTCTTCCTTGACGGCCTTGGTATCCCAGAGCAGACGCCCGATCAGCGTCGACTTGCCGTCATCGACGGAGCCGCAGGTGATCAGGCGAAGGGGGCGCGAGTCGCGGATGACCGGTGCGGCTTCGGTAAGCGGTGCCTCGGAAACGAGGGCGGTGTTGGCAACAGCGGTCATCTCAGAAATATCCTTCGCGCTTCTTCTTTTCCATCGATCCGGCCTGGTCGCGGTCGATGGCGCGGCCCTGGCGTTCGGAGACGGTGGCGATTTCGAGTTCGGCGATCACCTCGTCGAGGGTGGTCGCATTGGAGCGGATGCCGCCGGTGAGCGGCCAGCAGCCGAGGGTGCGGAAGCGCAGCATGCCTTCCTGGATCTGTTCGCCGGGTAAGGCCTCGAAGCGCGGGTCTTCGGCCCACATCAGCATGCCGTCGCGCTCTACATACTTCTGCTTCTTCGCATAATAGAGCGGCGGCAGCTCGATGTTTTCGGCCTGGATGTAGCGCCAGATGTCGACTTCGGTCCAGTTCGACAGCGGGAAGGCGCGCACGCTCTCGCCGCGGCGGATCATGCCGTTATAGATGTTCCACAGTTCCGGGCGCTGGTTGCGCGGGTCCCATTTGTGGTCGGGCGTGCGGAAGGAATAGATGCGCTCCTTGGCGCGGGAGGCTTCCTCGTCGCGACGCGCGCCGCCAAAGGCTGCGTCATACTTGCCGGCATCGAGCGCCTGGCGCAGCGCTTCCGTCTTCATCACGTCGGTATGATAGGCCGAGCCATGGGTGAAGGGACCGATGCCCTCTTGCCTGCCGCGCGGATTGGTGTGCACGATCAGGTCGAGATCAAACTTCTCCGCCGTCGCATCGCGAAACGCGATCATCTCCGGGAATTTCCAGCCGGTGTCGATATGCAGCAGCGGGAAGGGCACACGACCGGGGAAGAAGGCCTTGCGCGCCAGATGCAGGAGCACCGAGGAATCCTTGCCGATCGAATAGAGCATGACCGGCTTTTCAAACTCGGCCGCCACTTCGCGGAAAATATAGATCGCCTCGTTTTCCAGCGCCTTCAGATGCGGATCGAGCGGCGGCTTGGTGACGGGATCCTTGGAATGCGGATCGAATTCGGATGTGTGTACGTGCATGGTCTCTATCTGCCTTGATGGCCATCAGTGATGGCATTTCGTGGCACCCCCCTCTGCCTGCCGGCATCTCCCCCACAAAGGGGGGAGACCGAAATCCGCCTCCCGAGCGCCCAGTCCAGGCAGGGAGGCGATTGGCTGGCGCCCCGCTCTCCCCCCTTGTGGGGGAGATGTCACGAAGTGACAGAGGGGGGTGAATTCTAAAGTCTCAACTCAGGCCGGCGTCGGGATCGCGGAACTTGCCGCCTCCGGCACATGCAACCCGCATTCGCGCTTCTCGTCATTCTCCCACCACCAGCGACCGGCGCGTTCCGGTTCGCCTGGTTTGATGGCGCGCGTGCAGGGTTCGCAGCCGATCGAGGGGTAGCCGCGCTTGTGCAGCGGATTGGTCGGAACGCTTTCGGCCTCGACATAAGCGTTGATCTGGTCCAGCGACCAGTCGGCCAGCGGGTTCACCTTGATCAGGTCGCGCTCGGCGTCGTATTCGACGAAGGGTGTGCTCGAACGATTGCCCGACTGCGAACGGCGCAAACCGGTGATCCAGAAGCGGGCACCGGAAAGCGCCTCGGCCAACGGCACCAGCTTGCGCACTTGACAGCAGGCGTGCCGCGCTTCGACGCTCTCGTAAAAGCCGTTCAGGCCATACTTCGCCGCATAGGCGTCGATGTCGTCCTGCTTGGGATAGAACCGCTTGATCGCCATGCCGAACCGCTCTTCCGTCTCGGCAATCAGGTCCACCGTCTCCTTGAAGAGGCGGCCCGTCTCAAGCGTCGAGACATCGATCGGCAAACCGGCAAGCCCGATCGCCGCCGTGATCACCTGGTCCTCGATACCGAGCGAGGTGGTGAAGACGGCACGACCATCAAGGGCGGCCACGATGCGCAGTCGCTCGGTGAGATCGGCGGACGCAAGTTGCTGGTCCAGTGCCTTGGCCAGATCTGCGGAAGTGTTCTTGGTCATGATTGGGTTCCTGCTGACTGCAGCCATTATCCGGCATCGACGACAGGACGGACAGAAATCGACGTGCGTCGAGCCGCAGTCGAAGAGCAAATATCTCTCTCTCATGGGCTTATCGCGGCATTTCGTCCCGCACGGCCGAAATGAGCCGTGGAACGCCGAGAGGATTTGCGCTATGGCCGGACCCACGAATTTGGGACGGTTCTGGCAGACGCTGACGATCGATGATCACACAGAAAGCCAAATATGCGCTCAGGGCGCTGACACTTCTCGCCCGCGCCGAGCCGGGTGAGCCGATCCAGATTCCCGATATCGCCGACAAGCAAAAGATCCCGAAGAAATTCCTCGAGCAGATCATGCTCGACCTGAAACGTGGCGGCATGGTCGAAAGTCGAAGGGGCAAGCAGGGCGGTTATCTGCTGCTGCGGCCGGCAAGCGAGATCACCTATGGCGAGGTGTTGCGGCTGATCGATGGCCCGGTTGCGCCGCTTCCCTGTCTGTCTCTGACCGCCTATCGTCGTTGCGAGGATTGCGATGGCGAGACCGACTGCGAAATCCGTCGGGTCTTCGCCCGCGTGGCAGACGAGACCCGGGCCGTGCTGCTGACGACCAGCCTGGCGGATGCCGCGGCCGACCCCGGCGAGGCGCCGCACTGACTGCGGATCGACCCGCAAATCTCTCGTTGAGACCACATGAAAAAGGCCCCGGGACCGAGATCCCGGGGCCGGCACGCACCCTGAAGATCAGGAGGCGTTGGAGAGGGTGCGGTTAACCAGGGTCACCGACTTGTCGGCATTGACCTTGTAGATCTCGCGAACGTCGCGGCCGTCACCGTTGGAGAAGGTGTGGAAGAAGGTCGAACCGGCCGGGGCCTTTTCCAGCTGGACGTTTGCGTTGTCATAGGTGAGCGAGCCCGGGATCGGCTGGACGGCGGCGAAGGCGGCCGAACCGGCGGCGATGGAGATGAGGGCTGCAGAGATGATGGTCTTCATGATCGTGTTCCTTGTCTGGGTTTGGGTTGGCGGCGGCCCGATGGGGCGGGGAGAGGGGACCGAGCCGGCCGCCGGAAGTCTGTTTTGCGTCTTCTAGAGGCGCGAGGTTGAGGCGCTTCGGATTAGGAAGCGTTGGAGAGGGTGCGGTTAACGAGGGTCACCGTCTTGTCGGCATTGACCTTGTAGATCTCGCGAACGTCGCGGCCGTCACCGTTGGAGAAGGTGTGGAAGAAGGTCGAACCGGCCGGGGCCTTTTCCAGCTGGACGTTGGCGTTGTCATAGGTGAGCGAGCCCGGGATCGGCTGGACGGCGGCGAAAGCGGCCGAACCGGCGGCGATGGAGATGAGGGCTGCGGAGATGATGGTCTTCATGGTCGTGTTCCTTGTCTGGGTTTGGGTTGGCGGCGACCGGTTGGGGGAAGGGGGAGGGGAACCGGGTCGGCCGCCGAAGAGTGCGTCTTCTTAAGGCGCGTGGATTACGAAGCGTTGGAAACCGTACGGTTGACGAGGGTCACCGACTTGTCGGCATTGACCTTGTAGATCTCGCGAACGTCGCGGCCGTCACCGTTGGAGAAGGTGTGGAAGAAGGTCGAACCGGCGGGTGCCTTTTCCAGCTGGACGTTGGCGTTGTCATAAGTGATCGAGCCCGGGATCGGCTGGACGGCGGCGAAAGCGGCCGAACCGGCGGCGATGGAGATGAGGGCTGCAGAGATGATGGTCTTCATGGTCATGTTTCCTTATCTTGAATTGAGCTGGCCTTCAGATGAGCAGCTCAGGGTTGAGTGTCAGGGTATGCGTTTCCTGTGAGATGCGCCGTCCGGCGCGTCACGGGTTCGACAGTCAG
>NZ_JACJVI010000039.1 GCF_014237835.1 Rhizobium sp. AQ_MP | reverse complement strand
GACATTCAGCCCACAGAAGCCGAGCGGCAGCTTTTGGAAAATCTTGCCGACCACGTGAGCGACCAGAAGGGAGGCGCGTAGCCGCCCCGCAGCTATCGGTCCCCAATGTCGGCTTAGGGCCGAATGCGCACGCGAACTTACCTTACCCCGTGGAGCAACGAAATCGTCGGCCCTTACCGCAATTGGGATCCCAAGTCTCTCATTCCTCCACCCTGTCACTCCCGCCACCTTTGGAAGCATCCACGCCCCGCGCGCACCGATATTGGGTCCTTGTCCCCTTCCGCTGGAAGTCTCGCCGCTGCAGAAGGAAAAGCCGAGGCCTTTGGCCAAAGGAAACATCCTCCGGCGCCATCCCGGGCCCAGGCCCCATGCAGACGGCCTGACCGCTGCGCGCGTAAAGCGAGTGAGGCAGTCGATGGTGCGAAAGCTCCCTCGGTTGCGTTTTGGGGGAGGTCAACAACCGGCTTCTCGCTGGTGTCGGAATGCGAGGATGTGAACAACGTCCTTGTCCGGGTCGTGGCGATAGAGGGCGACATATCCACTCGTGCCAAAGAGAATTGGCAGCTCTCGCATCGCATGGCCACCGATCACGGGACGTCCGAGGAGCGGGGATGTTTCAAGTTTGAGCAGGCATTGCTCGATGGCCCAGGCAGCCCGGGATGCGGCCTCCGGCGATTGCCGGGCCAGGAACTGGCGGCATCGTCCGATGCCCAGCGCCGCGCGCTTTGTAACGATCAGTCGTGGCACTCCGGCGGTGCCTTTTCATCCGGCGTTCCCCAACTCCGCAGCCAGGCACGCACTTCGTCACCCGTCAGATGCTGGCCATCTGCCTGATAGTCCAGCCAGGATTGTTCGGCCTCCGCAAGAAAGCCGGCCCTCGTATCTTGGCGCTCCAGATAGTCTTGGACGGCCTCCTGCAGCAGCTGCTCTTCCGTGCGCTGTGTGCGGTTCGCCAGATCTGTCAGCCGGGACTTCAGTGCATCGTCGAGGGTTAAAGGGTGGTTCATCCGTTCACCTGTCGTCGTGGTGCCTCTGGCATCATATGGCAAACGCCCCCGGCTGTCGACGCAAGGCATCCGCTGAGAGGATCACCGCTCCCGCGTCCCCGCCGCCTCACGCCGCCCGGCGCGTGCCCGGCTCGCCCTGGCTGCTCTGCCCGCCGATCTCGAACCTGCCGATCAGCTGGAACAGCGCTTCCGCCTCCTTCGCCAGCGAATGGCTGGCCGCGGTGGATTCCTCCACCATGGCGGCGTTCTGCTGCGTGCCCTGATCCATCACCGCCACAGCCAGGTTGATCTCCTTGAGGCTCGTCGCCTGGTCACCGGAGGCTTCGACGATGGCGGTGACGTTCATGCTCACCGCCTGCACCTGGGCCACGATCTCCTCCAGCGCTTTGCCGGTCGCCACCACCAGCTCCACGCCATTCTTCACCTGATCGCCGGACTTGCCGATCAGCGCACGGATCTCCTTGGCAGCACTTCCGGAGCGCTGCGCCAGTTCGCGCACTTCCTGCGCCACGACGGCAAAGCCCTTGCCGGCTTCTCCGGCGCGCGCCGCCTCGACGCCGGCATTCAGCGCCAGAAGGTTCGTCTGGAAGGCGATCTCGTCGATGACGCTGATGATCGTGGTAATCTCCTTCGAGGAGTCTTCGATCTCCTGCATCGCCGAAACCGCCCGCCCGACGATCGCGCCGGAACGTTCCGCAGCCGCGCGGGTGTCATGCACCTGCCGCCCGGCCTCGCGGGCACGATGGCTGGTCTCGCCGATGGTCGTGGTGATCTGCTCGAGCGCCGCTGCCGTCTCCTCGACGGAAGCCGCCTGGCGCTCGGTCCGCTTCGACAGGTCGTCTGCCGCCGAGTGGATCTGGCTGGAGCCGGCCGCAATCGCCTGGGCATTCTGCCCCACCCGGCGCATGGCATCCTCCAGTTTCTCAACGGCCACGTTGAAGTCCACCCGAATCGCGTCCAGTCGCTCGGCGAAGGGCTCGCGGATCCGGTGCGTCAGCCGGCCCTCGGAGAGTTCGCCGAGCGCATGGCCGATCTTCTCGACGGCAAAGCGGACTTCGGCCGCCTCCTGTGCCTGCTGGCGCTCGCGCTCCAGCCTTTCGCGCTCCGAGAGTGACCTGTTGGCCTCTGCCTCGCGTTCAAGTCTTATCCGTTCGCGCGCATTGTCACGGAAGATGACGACGGTGGAGGCCATGACGCCGATCTCGTCGCGGCGTCCTTCGCCGTAGATGGTGACATCGAGATCGCCATGCGCGAGCCGGTCCATCGCCGAGGTCATCGAATTCACCGGTCGGATCACGCCGGCAACCACGGTGAAGATAGAGAAGGCTGCGAGCCCGGCCGCCACCCCGGAGAAGGCGATCATCAGGGTTGTCAGCATGTCCTCCAGCTCGTTCCCGGACTGAAGGTTCTCCTTGGCGACGCGGATCTGCAGCTCGATCAGCTTCGAGATCTCGGTGCCCAGCGGATCGATGGTCGGGTAGAGCTTATGGTCCGCAAAGGCTGCAAGACCCACCATGTCTTTCGCCGCCAGCAGTCCCTGCAACTCCTGGACGCTCTCGTCCGCCGCCTGTCGAACCCTGAGGAATTCATCGGCGATGCCTCTTTCTTCAGGGGTCAGATAGGTCGCCCGATAGGCCGCCCAGCGATCTTCGATCTTGTCGATCGCAGCCTTGACACTCCGTTGCCCCTGTTCGACGGTGAAGGCGCCCGAGCGCACTTTGTGCACGGCATCGACGATGTCCACGGCATAGGCATCCGAAATCACCTTCAGCTGCTCCATCGGGATGACCCGGTCGATAACGATCGAGTTTGAGAGCTTTGACTGCTCGTTGATGGTGTAGAAAGAGAAGGCGGAGATCACCACGATCACGGTGGTCAGCAGCGAGATGCAGGCGAGCGATTTAAGACGAATGGTCATCAGAGCCTCGAATGCCTAAGCGATTTGATAGTTCCGGGCGTGCGGTGCGCGGCGATATCCCGTGGCACACCGGCACTGGAAAACACGGATCACGGACCGCCTGCATGGGAGAATGCAGAAGCCGGTGCTGTGTCGTCGCAAGGGCCGACCTGCAACGCCCGGGGTTTACGTCTGTACACTTTGCCAAGCTTTGACTATAAATTAGCCGTATTGCTCAGTATCTGAGCAAATCCAGAAGAACAAATCCTTAACGCGGCAACTATTGCGAGCACAATGCTGTGATCATGGGGCGTTCGCGCGTATATGAGAGTGTGCGTGGTGATTTTTTGGGCGAAATTTCTCACCCGCCCTGGAGCAACGCACCGACCGTTCCGCCGACCAGCAGGATGATCCCGATCAGAAAGGTCAATGCCGCACCCGGTCCGCGGCTTTTCGCATCGGCGTAAGTTTCGGCGGCATAGAGCACCCGCGCCGCCGTCCAGCCGAGACCAAGCAGCCCGGCCAGGATATCGGAGACATAAAAGCCGAAGATCCACAGCGACGGCAGAAACAGCACCATCTGCTCCACCGTGTTCTGCTGCACCCGGAAAATCCGTTCGAAGTCGGCATTGCCGGCTGTCTTCGGCGCCTCGACCCCGAATGTCCTGCGTGCCTGACCGACCTTCAGGAGAAACCAGCAATAGGTCAGCAGGGCGGAAAAGGTGGCAAGGATGGTAAAGCGCATGAAGGAATCCGGGCAGAACACATGGTTAACCAATCCTTGGTAGGCGGGCTGTCATGAGAAGGCAAGCAAGCAAGGTTACGCTCTGTCTGCGATCGTGAACGCGCTTGCGCTTGTTCGCCGGCATCAATTCCGCCATCATCCAAATGAACGCTTCGGGTCGTGATGGACCCTGCAGGACGAAAGACAAAGAGACGCAATGACCACCGATCCCTTCAAGTTTGGCCGCGCCTACGACCTGCACGAGCTCGTCGCCGACGGGATCATTCATGGCATCGGTGTCGTCTTTGCCCTGGTCGGCGCGACCGCGCTGATCTTCTATGCCACGGTCTATTCCGATTATGCCAACATCGCCGCGAGCTGGATCTATGGGCTTGGCCTGATCATCGCGCTCGGCGTCTCCTTCACCTACAACATGTGGCCGCATTCCCGCGTGAAGTGGATCCTGCGCCGCTTCGATCACTCGGCGATCTTCATCCTGATCGCCTCCACCTATACGCCTTTCCTCGTCCAGGGCGCCGACCGGCCGCTCATCCTGGCGCTCCTCATCGGCATCTGGCTCACGGCCTTCACCGGTATCTGGCTGAAATTCCGCTTCCCCGGCCGCTACGACCGCCTCGCGATCCTGCTTTATCTCGGCATGGGCTGGAGCGGCGCGCTCGCCATGGGCCCGCTGTCCGAGATCATCCCCGGCGTCACTCTGACGCTGATCATCGTCGGCGGCTGCATCTATTCAGCCGGGGTCGTCTTCCATGTCTGGGAACGCCTGCGCTTCCAGAACGCCATCTGGCACGCCTTCGTCGTCACGGCGGCAATCGTGCATTATTCGGCCGTGTTCACGGCAATCAGCCTGGGCTGAGGGCCGCTTGGCCCCCACGCCGCCATCCTCGGCCTCCGTTGCCCGAGGATCTGCCAAGACCAGCCCCAGTCTCGAGGCTGCCATTCTCGCGGAACCCGCTGCCGCGGCGTGATCCCCGCAAGACGCCCGAGCTGACAGAACCTAGGCCCGCTCAGATCCCCGTCAGCGACCCGCGCCGCTCGATCTGCCTGGCCGTGGCGCCAGCACCGATCCGGAAGCCTGCCAGCGTCACCGGATAGGTCAGCACCAGCGAAACGCCCGCCAGCACCAGCGCCGCCACAAGCGGCGTCATGCCCATCTGCGCGGCGAGCAGGGCCAGTTCCGCCTCCGTGATGCCGTTCAAAAACACGATCCCGAGCAGCACCAGCGATCCCGTCACCACGGCGACGAGGGCCAGCAGGCCGGAGAGCTTCAGGCTGGTCCCCCAGCCCGGCCGGGCCTTCAGTTTTTCAGCCAGATGAGAGCCCGCAGCCGCACCGGCCGCAATCAGCACGGCCACATTGGCGCCCGATGACAGGCTGTCGCCCCAGCCATAGGCGTCGAGCACCAGCGCCAGAAGGAAGATCGCAAATTGCGCGCCGATCAGCACGAGCATGTAGCGGGTGATCAGGCCTGGAAGGAGAGATGTCATCGTGTCGGTTTCCGAAAGTCGTGGCTCTTGCCTTTATACCAAGTGTCGGTGATAGGAACCTATAGGCCACCTTTGGTGGGCTTCCCGCCCGTTCCGGCGTCGTCGAGCTCCTTGACCGATGCGTCAGCATCGCTCTTCGGATCTCTCCTAGCCAGAAAGGACGGTCGAGCCGATCCTAAAGGCTTCTATCATCGACACTGGGTATTCGCCCCTTGTTGCCCGATGTGTCGATGCGGCGAAGTATCGCCCGTCACATCTCAGTCCAGAATGGCGGTTTTTCCGCCGGAAAACAGAAAAATCCACTGATGTCCACGCCCGCCACCCTTCGCGACGCAACGCCCGCCGATCTCCCCGCCATCCTCGCCATCTACAACCATGCGGTGGCCGAAACGACGGCGATCTGGAACGAGACGCTTGTTGATCTCGACAACCGCAAGGCCTGGTACGATCTGCGCCAGGCGAGAGGCTTCCCGATCCTCGTCGCCGAAGTCGAGGGCAAGATTGCCGGCTACGCCTCCTACGGCGACTGGCGCCCCTTCGATGGCTTCCGCCATTCGGTCGAGCATTCCGTCTATGTCGAGAAGGATTTCTACGGTCGCGGCCTTGGCAAGGCACTGATGACCGCGCTGATCGAGCGTGCCAAGGCGGGCAAGATCCACGTCATGATCGCCGCCATCGAGGCCGGCAACACCGGCTCCATCGCCCTCCACAAAAGCCTCGGCTTCCGCCTTGCCGGCACCCACCACGAGGTCGGCCAGAAATTCGGCCGCTGGCTGGACCTGACGATGATGGAGCTGAAGCTGGATTGAACCCCACCTCCCCCTTGAGGGGGGAGGTCGCGCGGAACGCGCGGGTGGGGGTGGCATCCGGCGAGTTCGGCGTAGCAAGCAGGGGCAAGCTTGGCACCGTTCACCCCACCCCGGAGCTCCGCTCCGACCCTCCCCCTGAAGGGGAGGGCGGACATCCGGCCGTGCTGCCGACCGGCATTTTTCGCAAGCCCGCTTTACAACGGGTCGGCTATCGGGATTTATCCTGTTTTTTGGCAGGAGATCCCCATGACAATCGAAACCTGGCTTGCCTTCGCCGCCGCTTCCGCGGTCCTCTTGATCATTCCCGGGCCGACCATTCTCTTGGTCGTCTCCTATGCGCTGGGCCAGGGCTGGCGCAGCGCGCTGCCGGTATCGATCGGTGTGGCGCTCGGCGATTTTACCGCCATGACGCTGTCAATGCTGGGCGTCGGCGCCATCCTCGCGGCCTCGGCCACGGTCTTCACCGCCCTGAAATGGGTGGGTGCTGCCTATCTGATCTATCTCGGCATCAAGCTGTTTCGCGCCGGCGGCGCGCTCGATGTCGAGCCGAGGACCGATGCCGTAAGCACGATGAAGATGGTCGCCCATGCCTGGGTCGTCACGGCGCTGAACCCGAAGAGCATCACCTTCTTCGTTGCCTTCCTGCCGCAGTTCCTCGACAAGCATGGCGACTTCTTTACCCAGATGGTGATCTTCGAGACCACCTTCCTGATCCTCGCTTTCCTCAATGCCGCCGGTTACGCCCTCATCGCCTCGCGTGCCCGCAATCTGGTGCGAAGCCCGAAGGCCATCGGCCTGTTCAACAGGACCGGCGGCACGCTTCTGATCGGTGCCGGTGTCGCCACCGCAACGCTGCGATCGGGGACTTGAACCACGAGGGCGTCAGGCGCCCGCCCACCTCCCCCTTGAGGGGGGAGCGACTGTCTTGGCAGTCAAGCGTTTTGCCATGGTTTTTCGTCCCGGATGATGGCGTTGAGGATGGTGAG
>NZ_JACJVI010000038.1 GCF_014237835.1 Rhizobium sp. AQ_MP | reverse complement strand
AACTTGCATTGAAGAAAGCCAGCGAATGACTGTTGTTGAAGATCATATTCTCAAGCTCGACGTGCGCGAGATTCCGCGCGTGGAAAGGCATCCCCGTATATTCGGAATGTTGAATTCACTGCTTCCGGATTACCAGTTGATCCTGACCGTCGATCATGATCCGGTTCCGCTCTACTACCATCTCGAGATGCATTATGATGGGATGTTCGGGTGGGAATACCTTTCCCGTGGTCCGGAGATATGGGAAGTCCGCATTCGCCGGAAGAAGCACGAAGGCTGCAACTGCAACTGCGGTGGTGGTCATTGAACTGCATGGGAGCGATCGGGCGATAGCGGTCGCTCCCATGCCGGTTCATCGTGATCAGACAGGTGAAGTTGAAAATTGGGAGGTCAAGTGTCGACAACAGCCAGTTTCAAAGAACTCGACGTCCGGCCCATCCTTCGTGACGGAGGTGAGCCATTTCCCGCAATCATGGATGCAGTTCAGTCGTTAAAGCCAGGGGAAGGCTTGCGTCTGCTTGCGACCTTTCGCCCAGTGCCGCTGTTAAGCGTCATGGCGCGCCGTGGTTATTCGGCCGAGCTCAAGGAGTTGGATGGCGGCGAGTGGGAGGTTCTGTTTATCCCGGCTGCCGAGGCATCGCCAACGGTCCTCGTATCGTTGGGTGCCGAAGAAGCCGCTGCTTGGCCCGATCCGTTGTGGAGGATCGATCTCACTGAACAGGAGCCACCGGCTCCTATGGAGAAAGTTCTCTCGCTTATCGAGCTTATGGAGCCGGGCGAAGTGCTTTTCGCCGTGTTTTCAGAAGAGTCGCGCTTTCTTGGCGCCGAGTTGGAAAAACGCGGTCACCAATGGGTGGGCAATCTCGATGCGTCAAAGCGTGCCTATCGCATGTTGATCCGAGTTGGCGGTGAGGCCTGACGACCTTGTTGCCGCTGAACGTGGCACAGGAGAACTGCATTGTCGCTTAGAAAGCATACAAGGGCGGCAATCCAGAAAAGGCCAGACGTTGCGATAAGTGCCCCATAGTATCCCGGAACGATGTCGGCTGCGGTGCGGCCGCTTGCTGCGAGCAGCAAGAGTGGGACGGACAGCCGTTGACACCAAGAGAACTTTGCATCTCGACCCGTATGAAGCCGGATCGAACGATTCATGATCGCAATCATCATTCCGGTGACGGCTCCGATAGAAAGAAGATGCATTGCAGCGAGCGGGCCGAGTATATCGAGCGCGGTTGCCGCAATTCCCAGCAGGCCGAGAGGGATGAAGCCGTAGCAGACCTGCATCGCTGCGATCATGGACGATCGTAGGATGATTGGCCTGAACCATCTACTTGCGCGGACGAAGTGCGAGCCGGCTGCCACAAGTGCCAAGATTGCCGTGAGTGGGCCGGCCAGCTCAAAGGTCCAGGCCGTCGCAGCAATGAGAGTGGCAATAAGGACGAAACGATCGATCACGCGATTTCCGGGGGCGAGGCGTGGCCTGCCTGCCTGGGCAAGCCAGTTGTTTGTAAAGCTCGGGATGAGCTTGCTCGCGGTCGCCGTGATCAACAGGACATAGACTGAAAGGCCTGCCCGCGCCCAGGCCCCCACATCCCCTCCTGTCATGGCAACGATGTGGAATCCGGCATTGATCAGGGCGAGAGACGTGAGGCAAAGGATTGGCTTCGCATCCGCGACCCTCCTCGCAACCCATACTTCCCTCACGCAGAAATACGCGAAGAGTGGAAGGAAGATCCAATCGATCAGGAGTGTGATCAGGGCAGTTGTGTCTGCGACCATCAGCATGGAGATGCGGCCGGCAATCCAGGTGAGGACGAGGCAACCAAGCGGCTTGCCTGACAGTGGAAAGCGTCCGGTCCAGTTTGGAACTGTTGTCATCAAGTATCCGACCAGAACTGCCGGCATGAAGCCGAACAAAAGTTCATGCGCGTGCCAGACGGATGGACCATAGACTTCCGCCACCTGGAGCCAGCCGTTCATCGCGCAAATCCAGATTGTGACCGTCGCGATGGCCCACAGAGACGCCCCTAGATAGAAGGGCCGAAACCCATAGGACAGCAGGGCGAGACCGTCGCGTTGGAGGCCTCGCGGGATCCCGCGACTGGTCGATTGTTCCTTATGGCCCATGGAAGCGGTTCTCAAAAAATTTTCGATTGATCCTGCCTGAGAGATCTTCAGGCAAAGTAATTGATCTCGATCAAAGGGCTGCAGTAAATCTATTATTTGGTCGGCGGCTGAATGACGCACTGATTACTCACCAGCTCATTGTTCCAAGTCAAATAGAACGGCGTGTCATGAAGTAAAACAATGTCAACAGTTAGAGCGAAACGCTCGCTGCCGGACAAGGAGAAAAGATCATGACCCAGTGCCTGAATTTGACCAGAAGAACAATGCTTGCGGGGGCTGTCTTTGCAAGCGCGCTTGTGCCCGTTCTGACCGGGACAGTGGCACGCGCCGAAGGCGGCGACATCAAGACCAACGCCGCAGCCGTTGCCGCCGACATCGCTAAGCTGGAGCGAGTGAAGGTCGATCTTATCGCACCTCCCTTCGTCCATGCGCATGCTCAGAAGGCCGAAGGCGGGCCGAAGGTAGTCGAGTTCACGCTCACCATTGAGGAAAAGAAGATCGTCATTGATGACGCTGGCACCGAAGTGCATGCCATGACTTTCAACGGTTCGGTCCCCGGTCCCATGATGGTCGTTCATGAAGGCGACTATGTTGAGCTGACGCTGATCAACCCCGACACCAACACGCTGCAACACAATATCGACTTCCATTCGGCAACCGGTGCGCTTGGCGGCGGTGCGCTGACTCTGGTCAATCCGGGCGAAACGGCGGTCCTGCGTTTCAAGGCCACCAAGGCAGGCGTCTTCGTCTACCATTGTGCACCTCCCGGCATGGTGCCGTGGCACGTCACCTCGGGCATGAATGGCGCGATCATGGTCCTGCCGCGTGAAGGTCTGAAAGACCACAAGGGCAATGATCTGCCTTATGACAAGGTATATTATGTAGGCGAGCAGGACTTTTATGTCCCCAAGGATGCCGACGGCAATTACAAGAAATACGAGAGTGCCGGCGACGCCTATTCGGATGTGCTCGAAGTGATGAACACGCTGACCCCGAGCCACATCGTCTTCAATGGCGCGGTCGGAGCGCTGACAGGCGACAATGCGATGACGGCTGAAGTCGGTGACCGGGTCTTGATCCTGCATTCGCAGGCCAATCGTGACACCCGTCCGCACCTGATCGGCGGCCATGGTGATTATGTGTGGGCGACCGGCAAGTTTGCCAACCCGCCAGAGCTCGACCAGGAAACCTGGTTCATCCCTGGTGGTGCTGCCGGCGCGGCCTACTACACCTTCCAGCAGCCGGGCATCTACGCCTATGTGAACCACAACTTGATCGAAGCCTTCGAAAAGGGTGCCGCCGCCCACTTCAAGGTCACCGGCGACTGGAACGACGATCTGATGACCGCCGTGGTGAAGCCGGAAAGCTGACCCTCGTGAACGCACGGGGTGCTTGTTGAGCACCCCGTGAACTTCCTCTCTAACTCGTTGGAAATCGCCATGCCCGGCGCCGTTCTCACCCCCAGGCCGTCCAATTCTATAGGCTCAGTGCTACTGCCACTTCTGCTCATCAGTGCTCTGTCCACCGCAGTCGTGTTCCAGTCAGGCATCGTCCGGCTGAATGGCGGCGCCGAACTGTCGCCGCCTCCAACCATCTCGGTGGCACCAGGCAGTTTCGCCTATCGTCAGCCTGGCGAATTCTACCGCGCTGGATACGCCGTCGATGGGCCGAAGGCTGACCTTTCCATGACGTCGCCCGTCACCATTATGAAGTATCAGGTCAGCACCCAGGACTACGATGCCTGCGTTGCCGACAGTGCGTGCCCGGCCCGGGAGTCGACCACCCCATCGCGCCCTGACATGCCGGCAACCGGCGTGAGCCATGACGATGCGACACTTTATGCCCGGTGGTTTTCGGAAAAGAGCGGGGGGATCTGGCGCCTGCCGAGTGACGTTGAGTTGGCCTTTGCCGCTGGTGAAAAGTTTCCGGATGACGCCCTTGGTATAGATCCGGACAATAGGAACCCGGCCTTGCGCTGGCTTGCCGACTACGAGCGCGAGGCGGCACGCAAGCGATCCAAAGATCCGGAGCCGCTTCCCTATGGAAGCTTCGGCGAAAGCGAGCATGGCCTTGCCGATTTTGCCGGCAATGTCTGGGAATGGACGACGACCTGCAATCGACGTGTCGATCTCGTCAAGGAAGGGCAGCCAGTCACTACCGAAGCCTGCGGCGTCTACATAGCCGCCGGAAAACACAGATCGCCGTTGAGCTCGTTCATACGCGACCCCAAAAGCGGTGGCTGTTCTGTCGGAGTTCCCCCTGATCATGTCGGCTTCCGACTAGTCGAAGATCGTCGCTGGTACGCTCCTTTACTCTTTTCGATCGGTGCCTTGTGAGGTAGGTTGCCCCTCGATTTGGACACTCGCCACAGCCACTATTGGGTATTCGGGGCCCTGAGAGTGCGCGTTGTTGGCGGGAGAGGGATTTGTTTTGAAACTTGATCGAACGATCATCAAGTCTCTGTCATTATTCGACAAGATGACCGATGACGAGTTGGACGCGCTGCTTGTTCCAGCGCAGACCCGGCGGCTGCCGATCGGGGAGTCCGTATTTGAACAGGGACAGCCCGCCTCATATTTCTTCTTACTCCTGCATGGTCGCCTCAAGGTCACCCAGGTGACGAGCGCCGGTCAACAGATCATCGTGCGTGTCGTCCATCCCGGCGACCTGTTTGGGTTCGCTAAGGCTCTGCAACGACACGACTATCCAGGCACTGCACTTGCCGCTGCTGAAAGCATCGTTCTGTCCTGGCCAACAGAGTTGTGGCCGAAATTCGTAGAGCGAAATCCAAGACTTGCCGTCAGTGCAATGGAGACGATCGGACAGAGGCTAGAGGAAGCGCATGTCCGCATTCGCGAAATGTCCACGCAAGAAGTCGAGAAGAGAGTTGCGCATACCGTGTTGAGGTTGGCGCAAAAGGCTGGTCGCTCGGAGGCTGCGGGAATACGGATCGATTTCCCGATCTCAAGGCAGGACATTGCCGAGATGACCGGAACGACAATTCATACGGTGTCGCGCATTTTTAGTTCATGGGAGAGCAAGGGCCTGATCGAAGGCGGTCGGCAGAAACTCCTGGTGCGCGATATGGCTGAACTTGCGTCGCTGGCGGATTCTCTTCCGGAGCGTCGATAATCAGGTTAAGCGTTGCCGTACTTGATATTGCGCAAAGAAGGCTTGTTCATCCTGGCCTATCACTTCTCCAACGGAACGAGGTGTTCCTGTCCAAGGAGATGAAAATGAAACTGCGTAGTGTAACAATGGCAGCCGTTCTTTTGCTTTCGGCCCCGGCGCTCTCGATCGCTGCCGATTTCGAAGTCAAGATGCTGAACAAAGGTGCAGAGGGTGCCATGGTGTTCGAGCCCGCGGGCTTGAAGATTGCCCCCGGTGACACCGTTACCTTCATCCCGACCGACAAGGGCCACAACGCTGAAATCATCAAGGGCATGATCCCTGACGGTGCCACAGAGTTCAAGGGCAAAATGAACGAAGAAATCAAGGTCACGTTCGACGTGCCGGGGCTGTACGGTGTAAAATGCGCACCACATGTCGGCATGGGTATGGTCGCCGCCATTGTCGTCGGTGATGCCCCCGCCGCCAATCTCGATGCATTCAATGCTGCCAAGCTGCCGAAAAAGGCCCGAGAACGGATTGATGCAGCCGTCGCTGCGGCCCAGTAAGGCCTTGTGCTAGCAGTTGTTGTTCGACCGACGCCGCCGGGATGTGATCCCCGGCGGCGTCAACATGTCTGGACCGTCTTGATAGGCGGTCGAGACAAGTATCAGATCCCGCCTTCAGCCAGAAGTCCGCTATGCGCTCTGTCGATTGCGTCTCGTAGCTCGTCGACCGGAGATGCGGTGGGAAGCTCTTTGCCTTCCAGTTCTTCCGGCACCTTCCAACCGGGGTCTATGCCTTGCATGTTTGGTAGTTCGTGGGCGATGCCCTTGTGGCAGTCTATACACGTCGCCTTGCCGTTTAGGAGATAACGCGTGTGGATCTCCGCAGCACGTTCCGTCTGTTTCGACAGGTCCATGGCAACCGAAGAGTGGCAGTTTCGGCACTCAAGACTGTCATTTGCTTTCAGTCTCGCCCATTCGTGCTGCGCCAGGCGCAATCGCTCATCGAGGAATTTCTGACGTGTATTGATCGTTCCGAAGATCTTGCCCCAGACTTCCTTGGAAGCCTGCATCTTTCTGGCAATCTTGTCGGTCCATTCATGGGGCACATGGCAGTCTGGGCAGGATGCCCTGACACCGGAGCGGTTGGAGAAATGAACCGTCCTCGTCATCTCCTCATACACGTTGGTCTTCATTTCATGACAACTGACGCAGAACTCTTCTGTGTTGGTTAGCTCGAGAGCCGTGTTGAACGCACCCCAGAACATTACGCCACCGACAAAGCCGCCCAGCGTCAGGAAAGCGAGGCTCAGCGTTGCCGCAGGTGTCGTTAGGACGCGCCATGTCCATGTGAGCAGATTGCGGAGCCTGTGCATCTTTAGTGCTCCTCGCCCATTAGCTTGACCCCCATGTCGCTCATGTCGCGGAAGGTGTTGCCGACTAAGGGGCTGGTCTCCGCTTGGGGGACGTGACAGGCTGTGCAGAAGTACCGTCTTGGCGAAACGTCTGCCAACATTTGTCCCTCCCGCGTGATGTAATGGGTCACGCTGATCATGGGCGCACCGGACCCCTCCGTGAACTCGCGCTTGTGGCAGGAGAGACATCGGTTGGTGTTGACCGACAGTTGGTAGCCTTCGATCGAGTGAGGAATGACCGGAGGCTGGTCCGGATAGGCGCGCATCTTGCGCACGTCATCCACAGTCCATTTCGGCAGGGGCTTTGCCGGAATGCTTTCCATCTGTTGGGGTGGGCCGGACAGTTGCGGAACTGATTGTGCAACCACGCCACCACCAATGAGACAGGCTGCCAGCAGGGCAACGGCACCAAGTCGGCCTCTTATCAGGCCACGGGAACGATCTTGACTGCGCATTTTTTGAAATCCGTTTGTTTGGAGATCGGATCGGTGGCGTCAAGCGTCACCTTGTTGATCAACTGGCTGGCATCGAACCATGGAACGAAGATCACGCCGGGTGGCATGCGGTTGCGGCCGCGGGTCTCGACGCGTGTCCGCATCTCGCCGCGACGCGATACGATGGTGATCTCTGCTCCCTGGTTGATCCCGCGTTTTCGTGCGTCGTCAGCGTTCATGAAGCAGCGGGCGCCCGGGAAGGCCTTGTAGAGTTCGGGCACTCTCATCGTCATCGAACCGGAATGCCAGTGCTCCAGCACGCGGCCTGTTACCAGCCAGAAATCGTATTCCTC
>NZ_JACJVI010000037.1 GCF_014237835.1 Rhizobium sp. AQ_MP | reverse complement strand
CCTGTTCCCGGCATCTAAGCCGAAGTCAGGCAGAAATTCCACTTATCCTAGCTGTGCAGATTTCCCGAGCCAGTTCTGACATCACTTAAGCGCCCTCAAGGTGACAATGATTTCAATCAGTGTCTTTCGCGTTGTCGGCAGCACAGAACCTATGGCGATGACCGCCATTGCCCCACCACCGCACTCAGCCAAAAGCGGTATGATCCCGGCGTCCAACCCACGCGTCAACCAATGACCCGCTCCCGCCCCGCCCAGTGCGAGTAAGAAGACGATCGCACTGGGCGCGATTGCAACGATTTGGTCGCGAAATGACACCGGCCCTCGACGACCTACAAACCACAGCGAAGTTGGTGCGGTAATAAAGGTGGTTGAAATGGCGAAACCAAAGGCAAAGCCATAAATCCCCCAGAAGGAGCCTATCAAAATGGCTGCGACGCGTATGCTGCAATCGATGACACTCCAAACTTGGAATTCGCGAATGCGCGCCTGACTTTGGTAGAGCATGCCACTAGTTTGCGCCATTCCGGACCCCACCAGCGCTATGGAGAAGATCTTCAGCATCTCACCGGCTGTCTGCCAATTCGGACCCAATAGCACCCTGATGACGTCGTCGCCCGCAAATATCAGAATACCGGACAGCATCATATAGAACAGACTAACTCGCCTTAACGTCGCCACGTAAAAGGCGCGGTATCCATCAGCGTCGCCGTTGAGCCGCGATAGTGACCCGAAAACAACAGTGTAAACCGATGAGAACATCACCGTGGATGGAATCGCGTAGATCTGTTGCGCACGGTTATAGTGTCCAAGCGGAGCCTCGCCCAAGTAACGACCGATGATGATTGCGCCAATGTTGTTGGACACGTAGTATAAGACGTTTGCAGCCGTGACTCCTGCGCCAAAACCAAGCAGCGAACTCGAGCTTTCTTCCCACCGTATCGATCCGGGGACCCAGCGCGCAGTAGCAAATGTCAGCACAGTTACAATGATTTGCTGCACCATCGACATCGCGACCAAGGCCCACACGTCATGTCGCCACCATCCTACGGTTACGCCCACTACAACCCCGCAGATCAATGCAAATATGTCTATCGTAGCGATAACGTTAAACTTGTACTGCCGACGTAGCAACATTGAATGCTGGGCCGATAGGCCGCCAACAATTGCAGCGAATATCATGGCCATTATTACCGGAGTAACAGTTTCCGAGTCATAAAATTTTGCAGCTGCCGGGGCTGCGATGGCTCCTAACGCGCCCAGCGTCAAGATTATCAACAGATTCGCCCAGAATAGAAAGCTTGCATCTTCCCGGCTAAGCTCCTGCTTCTGCATTCCGGCCGTCTGCAGGCCAAATTCGCGGAAGATGAGTAGGAAGCTCAGGACAGTCATGCCCATAGCGTAAATGCCATAATCCGCAGGCATGATAAGACGGCCGAGTACCGACTGAGCAAGCAACGTGATTATCAAATTGGCCAGCCGGGCCACGAGTATAACAACAGCGCTTCGACCGCTGGTTCGATCCAGCGTTGCCGTATCAACCTTAGCAAACAGGTCCGTAACCGGCTTGCCCGACCTTGATGGCCTCGAATTTCCGGTCATTCGAATACGCCTTGAGCACCGAAATGCATGAGAAGCGCTTGCAGTTGGCGGTCGTTTGCCCGCTCGCCCGTATTGTTGGTCTGCCAAAGCGCGACCTCTTGTGAAGACCGCCAGCTGATCAGTGCGAAGGGCTTTCCAACTCTGACAAATTCGCACCCAGCACGCCGACCCATGAGATACAGCCACATATCATCTGCTGTGGGAGAAAGCCGTCGCGCAGTTGCTGCGTCGATTACCTCCGGGGCAAACTTTCTAGCTTCAAGCAATATCCCCCCCACGCCTGTCGGAAAATTAAGCGGCGTAGGCTCCCGGCACCCTCCCTCATGCAGCCAATCACCATAGGGAAGCGGCTGACTGTGCTCATCCAAGTGTATCAAATGCAGGCGGTGACCGGCGATCTGATTTTCCGCTACGGGTTCCAGCAAATCGCCAAGCCAATGCGGCGGATAATAGGTGTCGTCATCACAAATCGCGATCTTATAGTCGGGATAGTATCGAAGTGCATGGATGAATTTGTTGTATGAGCGGAAATCTTCGCACTCCAAAATTTGCAATCCATTCGACTCGAGTTGGCGGATTTCTTCCGGGATCGCTGCCATATCTTTGGCTGCAATCCACAGCAGCACCTTTTCGGGACGTACCCGCTGCATTAGTAGGGACTTAAGCGTTAGTCCCAATGTTGGATAACGGGGTGGAAACGAGGTGAGCGAGATAACAATCCCCGGTGTCGGCCTGTGGCTGACTGAACGTGCATGGAAAGCCACCCACCACTTTAGCCTTACCCAAGTGGCCAGACCAACTTCCTTAAGCCTACGTTTTAACATTAGTCCCCCTCGGATCCCTGCGCTTGTCGATCGAATCTCTAGTTCTGCATGCACTCCCCGTGTGACAAATGATAAGGAGAATTAGGCCAGTGCTAAAATAAAATCCGCCACTTCCTTCCATGAAGCTGTACACGCTGAAAATGGTAGGAAATACAATTAGGAAATATACATCACAACAACGCTCTTTTATTTTTCCAATTCCTCTCAATATAGTCGATAATATAATCAATATAAAAAATATAGTCGCAGGGGCGCCGATTGAAACATACATCTGAATAAAGGCATTATGAGCAGAAGCCGCTCTTCCATCAACCGTAAAAAGCCTCGAGTCGAATACACCGATCTTGGAGATGGCGTTGAAGCCGTAACCGATTCCCGGTCGTTGTGCGCCGAGGTCCAGGTACGAAACCCATATGACGTCACGCCCCGAGAACGTCGCATCCTTCCCGAATAGACTTAAGATGACTTCAAGCGCCGCCGGTAGTGTAATGGCCCCAACTGTGACGAGGAACGAGATGATCAATATCATGGCGGAAAAAGATAACCTGGCTTTTAAGGCAAACTTAATCGCGACGACCAACGACACGGCTATCGCAGTGGCCGCTATGGCGGTGCTGGAACCTGCCCAAGCGATTGTAAAGAAGCCAAGCGAAATCGCGAAGGGCACGAGGCGCCCCTTCAGGTAACCCGACCCGGCCGCAGCCAGGGTCCACGTCAGAAGTACAAGTACGTTAGCTGCCAGTATGTTCTTGTGGCTGTAGATTCCGCGCAGGAGGCCGGCGAATTTGGAAGATGTCATCGTGCCGTACTGTGGCTGGAACAATCCCATCAGAATGGACACCACGCAAAGGCCGATCAAAGCCACACACACCACGTCGGATGTTTTTTGGTAGTCGAGCACAGTAGCCAAGTAAGAGGTAACGAGGATAACTGCAAGCATGTTTATTGCAGCTATCCATGTATCGCCCGGGCTTACGGACCATCCAGTGGATAACAGAGCCCACGCACCTAGCAATAACCAAAGCGCTGCTTTTTTTGCTCCCTGTAGCAATAATGACAATCTGAAAACTATCAATAAAAAGACGGTCCCCAAGATGAACAGCAGCAATGGCCGAAACAACGGATCGCCTACATCACTAGCCGCCCTGGTCTCGGAATCAAACGGTGTCGGGATGGAATATCCCCAGAAAAACAATATTACAAACAGTAGAAACGAGTTCCAACTAATCTTGCCTTTTCGAGGAGCTGCATTCGAGACCAATGTATTCCGCATCTAAGGTTCTAATCTCCCAAGCTCTGAAACAGCTTTTCGTATCGCCCGACAATAGTGCTGACAGAAAAATCTCGAGCCCGGGATACTTGCCGTAGGCTGTCTCGCACTTCGCCTAAGGCCTCATCCATCGCCGTTGCCATAGCCCCGACATCCCCAACTGGCGTCAGCCGGCCGTAGCGGCCGCCTTCGAGAACTTCCGACGGCCCATCCGGACAATCGGTGGACACGATGCGCAAACCGGCCGCTAGTGCCTGTACGAGAACATTGCCGAACCCTTCGAAAAGTGACGACATTACAAATAGATCGGCATGAACCAGCCACGGCATGATGTCTTTCTGCGTTCCGGGAAGCAGGACGTTGTCCCAAATGCCACATCCGGTGATAGCTGCCTCAACGTTAGCCCGCTCAGGGCCATCGCCTAGAATTATCAGTCGCGCTTGGCGTCTCTTGAGGAGGGCCGCAAAAGATGTCACCAACATCGGAAAGTCCTTCTGCGGGTGCATACGTCCGGCCGCGATGACAACAGGGATTTCAGAGCTTTCAGCTAGCCACGGATGGGGGACTGATGAGTTGACGAAATCACCCTCTGGTTCGGCTGGATTGTGGATGACTTGGATTTTTTCTCTGGGTATACCAGTGAAATGAGCAAGTGCATCAGCCAGTGGCGTGGAAACGCAGACGATCTGGCTGGCGCCCCGATAGAGTAGCGGCTTCAGCCGCCATACAAGCCGCTCCGAGCGAGACTTAAGAGCTTTGAACCCTTCTTTAGGATTGTCCCTTTCCGAAACAACGAGCGGTGACCGTGTAAAAGAGGTTAAGCGCGCTAGAACAGCTACCATATTTGGTACTGTGGTAGCACTAAACATCACATCGAAACGATTTAGCTGCATCAGTTTTCGTAGTGACAGAAAAAAATGTCTGACCCGCGTCGTGTCGAAATCTACAACTCGCACACTAGGGTCTATGGAATAGGGCTCCTCGAGTGGCGCGCGGAAGGCGACGGCTATAGTTACTTCGTGTCCCCTCGCCGAAAGCTCGTTGGCCATCTTGGTGGTCATGTGTTGCACGCCGCCCATGGTCAGATCCCAGTAAATTAACAGAATTCGCATTCGCGTCACTCCCACATCCCGTCTCCACCACGCTGCCGGCCCCATTTTGTGCCCGTTATGAACGCCTTCACGAGCAGCCCCAAAAGTAGAATGGGCTCGATCAAGTAGCGGAAGCCGAGGCGGCGGGGAGCGTGGATCAAGCGGTACGCCCATTCTAGACCCAGAGGCCCTAGGAAGCGGGGTGGCGTTTTCGCTCTTCCCGTAAAGTAATCGGCGAATCCGCCCACTGGCATGATCATTGGGATCTCGAGAAGATCGCGAACCTGCGCAATCCAAGCCTCCTGCTTCGGCATGCCTAGTCCAACCAGCAGCAATGCTGGTCGCAGCATGCGAATCTGTTCAATTGTTTTCTTCTGTGCCGAGTCTTCGCTCATATCGTTATCATCAAATGAACCACTAAGTGCGACGATCTTGAGGTCTGACACGAGCGTCTCAAGCGCCCTCTGGTTCTGGCTGGCTCCCGCAGTGTCGGAGTTAACAATAACCACCAGCCAACCGCGTGCTGCGCACAGTTCCAACAGTTGTGGAATGAGGTCGATATGAGTGTTCCGGGCGACAGGCGGGATGTCGACCCCTGCAAGACGGGCGGCCCACAGTATAGGAGTACCATCAATATGAACGATGGTGTTTTCGCTTTGCAGCAAAGCCGCCATGGGGGCGGTCGTGAGCGCGCAGTAGAGGCCATGCAGATTGAGGTTAGCTAATACGAACGGCGCCTGGCGTGTTACGGCATGCTCGAACAAGCCTAGTATTTCATCTCGTCCCACCGTATCTACAGGCAGGCCGGCAATCCAGAAGCGACGAATACCGGAAACCCGGCTCGTTCCGCCGTGGCTCAACTGTGTGTAAGTCACGTGGCACTACCTTCCGTTTTGCTCAAGATCTTGCATACATCATCAGCATATTGGTTCGCGACGGCTTGAAATCCGTAACGAGCGCCCTGCCGCCTTAGAGCGCTGCGGTCGGTGTTGTCGGATAGGATCGCTTCGATTTCCGATGCTAGGATCGGCACTGTCGGCTCCCTGGCGATTCGTCCGAAGCGGCCATAGCCAACTAATTCCAGCGTTCCCATTGAGGCCTTAGTGACCACGACTCGGCACCCGCAATAGAGCGCCTCTATCACCACTGTCGGCAGAGCTTCCCATTTCGAACTTAATATGAAGCCTGCTGCGCGTGCCAAATAGGGAAAAGGATCTACGAAACCTGGCAGATCGACACTGTCCTGCAGACCAAGCTCGTCGCGCTTTGCCTCTAGAGTCTGGCGCAGCGGACCTTCCCCTAAAACTATAAGTCGCGCTGGTGTCTTTTTGGTCACCTCGGCAAAAGCCTCGAGCAGCAAGGCCTGATTCTTCTGGTCCGACAATCTGCCGACATTGACAAGCACCGGCAACGCTTCATCGAAGAAGTGATGCTTGGTTGGTGCCGCCATCCGAGCATCCGCGTCGGCCCCGATCACTGCATTGGGCATTACGCTCAGCGGCAGATCGCTACGACGGGTGAAGGCGGCGACGGATATCAGGCTACTGGCGTCCACGCAGTATATCCGAGCGAATCGACCATAGAGGTGAGGCGCCAGTCGATACCCCAGAAGCGCGGCGAGCTTGCGCTTGTCGGACTGGTACGTCTCGTTCATGTCGCCATGTTCGATGGCGACCATTGGCAGGTTGCGCAACACTAGCCCTGCCAGTGCCGCCAGCACGTTGGCGATAACCATAGCCGAAATTAGCACGTCTGGCGCGCTTTTGCGCAACGCGCGGACCAGTGCCGGCGCGGCGAGCACAGCGCGCCGCGCCCCCAGATCGGTAATCCTCACCTTAGATGATAGCAGGTTTTTGCACGGACCGGAGCTGTTTACGACGATCATCTCCACATCATGGCCTATTTCGGCCAGCCCGTTGGCCAACATAACATGCGCCCGTTCTCCACCACCCCCATTGAAATTGTTTAGTAGTAGCGCAAAGCGCAGCGGGCGTTTTGTCATGACTGAACTCCTAAAAGCGCTAGATAGCGGTCAGTCATAGCATCAAGCGTGAAATCTCCAGCTCTCAGAATTTGTCGATTGCTCATATGTCTGGCATACTCTTCATCGTCACGAATCCGCCGCAGCGCAGTGATCCAGGCGTGATGATCGAGCGGTAGAACTAGGCCGGCGCTATCCGCAGTCACAGCGGCAATTGACCTCACATCATGCCCGACGAACGGAACACCAGCTACAAATGCCTCCAGCATGGCAATGCTTAGCCCCTCGAACAGCGATGGCATCGCAAAAACATCGAGCGCCCTCAAGAAATCCGGAACTCGCTCATGCACGACCGCCCCGACAAGAGTTAGGCGATTGGCGACTCCTAAGCGCTCCGCCCGCTCTAAAAGCGCGTCACGAAGGTGGCCTTCTCCGAGTATCGCAACGTGAGCCCCATCGATCTCGGGTAGCAGATCGACGAGGAACCCCTGGTTCTTTTGTTCAGCAAGTCGGCCGATATTGCCAATGAGGAAACCGTGTTCGGGCAGGCCAAATGACACCCGCGCCGCGTTGCGTCCCATCGTTGACGGTGCCAACTTCAGACCATTTAAAATTGTCACTGCATCGGCAAGCGGGGCATCACGGCGCAACGAGTCACTTACCGCATCTGAGACAGCTATCTCGCGTTGGTAAAGCCTCAGCCGGCGCGCAACAATATCCAACAGCCGAGAAACCCTCGGATAGCTTTCATAGACGTTGTGATGCACCGGAAACAGCTTTCCACTAAGGCCAACTGCTTTCATCATTGCAGCGAGATTGTTAGAATAATGCGAATGGGCGATTACTACCTGCGGGGAATACCGCTGCCAACTGGACCACAGCTTGAAAAGCAGCCGTGTCGAGTCTACTGGAGACCGGACGCGATGAGGAAGTACAGACTCGTAGTCCCGCCGAGGAAAAGCGGCTGTGTCTTTCTCATAGAGGAAAATTAGTTTCGATTCATGACCTCGGTCCAAGAAGGCCCTATGTAGCTGTAGAGCTACTGTTTGTGCACCGCCGCTTTCTAGCTGGGTAACTATTGAGAGTATCCTCATGCAACTTGGTTCTCATGGTTGTAGACAAACAGAAATCATACTTCTCCTTTCGCATGGCCGGCCATTCCAAAGCCGTCAAAATAGCTTCTGAAAGCATCGACGCTCCTATGGCAAATAGATCGAGAGCACGACGAAGCATAAGAAGTTGCATGATCCTCTACGTCCGCGCATAGGCGCCACTTTTCCCGCACCTCGCCACTGCTACAGGAAGGATTGAGAAATCACTGGAAGCTCAAAACACCTAGATTAACTTCGGCTTTCAATTCGACTTGCTCCCGACATTCGACATTCTTTTACAAAAATCGTCTTGAGTAGTAGTCGAACCAGATTTCATTTGGCCACACTGGTATCGAAAGGGTAGGCTTGCAGTACTGGGGATGCGGAATTCACTCTGCGGCTAGATATTGTTTTTTAAAGGGTCGGTTTGCAGCGCTGCGACCGATGCACCAATAGTCAAAATCGGCTGCTGTCACCTCATCCTCGGTATAGAGATTTCGCAGATCGACCAGCAAGCGGCCCGAGGTACGTGCACGGAGCTGTTTTAGGTTAAGGTTTTTGAATTCGTTCCATTCCGTGAGTATCACCACTGCATGTGCCTTATCAGCTGCCTCATAAGCATCCGAGCAGTAATCGAGATCGGTCAGAAGTTTCTTTGAATTTTCCATCGCTTCAGGATCATAGGCTCGTACATGCGCACCAAAATCTTGAAGGGCTTGAATTAGTGGAATAGAAGGGCTGTCGCGCATATCATCGGTGTCTGCCTTGAAAGCTAGGCCAAGGACTGCGATCGTCTTGCCCCGCACATTGCCTCCGCAGGCGTCAACAATACGAAGTGCCATAGCACGCTTGCGGTTCTCGTTGACTTGGATCACAGTCTCAATTGTTCGGAGTTGTATGCGATAGTCACGTGCTGTCTTGGAGATGGCCAATGTATCCTTAGGAAAGCAGGATCCTCCATATCCCGGCCCAGTGTTGAGAAACTTGATGCCAATGCGGCTATCCATTCCTATTCCTCTCGCCACATCCCTCACGTCGCCGCCGACAGCTTCGCAAAGGTCTGCGATCTCGTTTATGAAGGTGATCTTCATCGCCAAGAATGCGTTGGCGGCATATTTCAGCAATTCTGCAGATCGTCGCGACGTATGGAGTATGGGAGTGTTCTCGAATCCCGGCAGGTTGTAGACGGCCGACACGACGTCCTTGGCCCAGTCGTCTTCACTGCCAATTACAATACGATCCGGTGTCATAAAGTCGTCAATTGCTACCCCCTCCCGAAGAAATTCGGGGTTAGATACAACTGAGAACCGGAAGGGTCGGTTTGCAGCTTGGAGCAAGCGCTCTACCTCATCCCCGGTTCCGACTGGAACCGTCGACTTATTGACAACAACGAGGTCGCCCGAGGCTTGTTCAGCTATGTCTCGAGCTACGGCATAGACATACTTCATATCGGCGTGACCGTCAGTCGGTCGGGGAGGGGTACCAACCGCAATGAATGCAGCATCCGCACCAATCAACGCTTCGCGCAGATCTTCTGTGAACTCGAGTCGTGCCACTTCTACGTTCTCTACAACCAAGACATCAAGTCCCGGTTCATAGATAGGCATAGCTCCATCACGAAGAGCTCTAATCTTTGCAGAGTTGTTGTCTACGCAAACTACATTGTGTCCAAGTGCGGCGAAACAAGCGCCCGCAACGAGTCCTACATAGCCCGAACCAATAACGACAATCTTCATGAGCGAAACTCCACTTTTGATGCCGGCGCTGATTTGGACTCCGCCGGCACTATGAATTGGCGGAAGTACGCGATTGACTTGAGCAGGCCTTCCCGCAACTGGACTTCTGGTTGCCAGTCAAGATACTTCTTCGCACGAGAAATGTCGGGGCAACGTTGTAACGGATCATCCTGGGGGAGCGGCATGTTGACAAGCCGTGACGATGATTCGGTCAATTCGAGGACTAACTCTGCTAATTCTTTAACAGTGAATTCAGTTGGGTTCCCTATGTTTACTGGGAAGCTAACAGTGTCCGGCGCGTCCATAAGCCTAATCATACCCTCGATCAAGTCATCCCTATAGCAAAATGAGCGAGTCTGCAGCCCATCACCATAGATCGTAAGATCCTCACCGCGCAGCGCCTGAGTTATGAAGTTCGATACCACCCGGCCGTCTTCCGGATTCATACCTGGACCATAGGTGTTGAATATACGTACAAGCCGGACGTTCAGTCCGTAAGTGCGTTGATAGTCATACACCAAAGTCTCTGCGCCCCGCTTTCCCTCATCGTAACATGAGCGAATACCAGTAGTATTCACGTTTCCCCAATAGTCTTCCCTCTGAGGGTGCACCAGGGGATCGCCGTAGATCTCAGATGTTGATGCCTGGAGAATTTTTGCGTCGCAGCGGCGCGCCAACTCCAACATGTTCATCGTGCCGATAATGTTGGTCTTAAAGGTATAGATCGGGTCAGCCTGATAATGTGGAGGAGAGGCGGGAGAAGCTAGATTATAAATCTCATCAAACTCGCCAAAGGCTTTTTGTGCAACGCATTGCTCAACAATACAGAATCCGTTGCGCCTCACAAGATGAGCAACGTTTGAGTGAGAACCGGTATAGAAATTGTCTAGGCAGGTTACTCTTGCGCCCAAATCCAGCAAGCGTTCGCATAGGTGACTTCCGAGGAACCCTGCGCCACCTGTCACCAATACACTTTTCATTGAATTATCTCGTTTCCGACAGTCACGTGGGACTCCCGCTCACAGGCACTGCAACGGGCTGCTAGTTTTTCACGGCTTGAGCGGTTTGCTCATCCGTGGAGTTCAAAATTGAAGAGATTAGAAGCCGGTACCTCCGCGAAACTCCGTCCAAATCGTGGAGGCCAAAATCTTGAAATCAAGCCAGATCGAAAAATTGTCGACGTAATAAAGATCGCAAGCAATGCGCGCCTTGGCCTTTGATGGACGATCGGTCGGTCCGCGCAAACCGCGCACCTGGGCAAGCCCGGTTAGCCCCGGACGCATAACATGACGATCATGATAACTTGGGACAAGCGATTCATAAGGCATGCCAGCCGCGAGCATACCTATCGGATGGCAACGTGGCCCAACGATGGACATATCCCCGACCAGAACGTTCCAGAGTTGCGGCAACTCATCAATATTGGTGCGTCGCAATATAGCGCCGAAACGAGTAACACGCGGATCGCTCTTCGTTGTCTGCTGCACGCCAGTCGCATCACATAGATCAGTGCGCATCGAGCGAAACTTGTATACCAGTATTATTTTGCCGTCCTTACCCCAGCGCCGCTGAGAGAAGAGTGCAGGCCCTTTGCTGTCGATCTTTATCAGAGCTGCGACGACCAAAAGAAAAGGCATGAGAAAGACAAGTGCCGTGAACGCTATGAAAGCATCGACAACTCGCTTTGCAATGAAATGATTTACTTTAATTTTATTTGTTGAAGGCAGTTTAACATCTGTACTGTTCGATGCTCCCCAGCCATTGTTAATCTCACGCGCTACACTGAATTGGTACGACATAAAGTCCCCATATCCCTTTCAGGGTTCTGAACTCATAATCTGGGCCTGTCTTAGAGGAAAGGCAGGGTGCTGTCACGCAGCGCATTTACTTTTGGTTAACTTAAGCACGAAACTTGCCGCACCGCAACATGGCGGTTAATTGTTTGTAAACATCAAATGCCTTACCATTTCTAGATCTTCCGTGATCCACCCCCAGAAAAGGTCGCTGAACCGCTGAAGCTCCAGAAAGACTGGTATGTGGCAATCGGCATCTGTGATGATCGGTTTATCGGCGTTAGAGTATCCGTTGTGATCAAGTGGGTTTTGGCTCCCATTTTCGATTTGTCCGGATCAGTGCGTTTGCCAGCACGATGAGCTTGCGGATTCCGATCTGAAGCCGGCCGGCATTCCGATTAATTGCCGGCCACCGTTCCGATTTAAAGCCGGCCACTATTCCAATCAATTACCGGCCGGTTCTCGGCTCTAACGATATCCCTTGGGTCAGCAACTTTGGCATCAAGCCTCCCGGTACACGAGGAGAGTTTGATGCCGGCAAAGAGAAGGCTGACCATGAGACAATTACGACAGATGCTCCGGCTTGCCGGAAGCGGAACAAGCTTCCGCGAGATCGCGGTGGTGCTGGGCGTTGCTCGCAGCACGGTGCAGGATAATCTGAAGCGGGCGGCGCTGGCGGGTTTGACCTGGCCCTTGCCCGGAGAGCTGACCGACGATGCGCTTGAACATCGTCTTTTCGCCCGCGCTGGGGTCAAGCAGGGGCAGCGGCGAAGGAAGGAGCCTGACTGGGCTGAACTTTCGATCGAGCTGAAGAAGCCAGGCGTGACACTGCTGATCCTTTGGGAAGAAAGAACTGGCTCGGGAAATCTGCACAGCTAGGATAAGTGGAATTTCTGCCTGACTTCGGCTTAGATGCCGGGAACAG
>NZ_JACJVI010000036.1 GCF_014237835.1 Rhizobium sp. AQ_MP | reverse complement strand
TTTTCGCGTGCAGCGTTTTGACATCGACGGTCGGACCCGACGGCTCCGCCTTCGTTTCATCGCCGAAAACGCCCGTCGCCCCCTCAAGGAGCTGATCTTTCCACTGTTTGATCTGGTTGGCGTGCACATCGAACTGCTGGGATAATTCCACCAGCGTCTGCTCGCCTCTGATGGCGGCGAGCGCCACCTTTGCCTTGAAAGCCGGGCTGTGGTTCCGGCGCGGTCGTCTCGTCATGGTCTCTCCTGTTCCCGGCATCTAAGCCGAAGTCAGGCAGAAATTCCACTTATCCTAGCTGTGCAGATTTCCCGAGCCAGTTCTTCATAACGAACTGTCATTCGGCAAAAGCCCATGGCTATACACGCCCGCCCCTCTCAGCGGTGTAAACACCGCCTGACGGGCAGTGGTTCGCTCATCCGATGTTGTTCCACCAGATGCGTGACAGCTTCCCGCCTTGCTGCGGGCGTCACCACTAATGGGATGGTCCGCCTCGTCCTCCTGCCGCATCATGAGGCGGTCAAACCAAAGGAGGTTGCTATGCCTAAACGCAATGTGCCGCGTCCCGCGGCGGTCTATGGGATTGATATTGGGGAGAACATCTTCCACGTCGTGGCGTTGGGCAGCGACGGTACGGTCGTCCAACGGGTTCGGTTCCGACGGGACACGTTGCTTCAGTTCTTCCAGCGGGCAGAACCCGCGACTGTGGGAATGGAATCATGCGCGGGGTCTCAGTGGATTGCGAGGAAGATCCAGGCGCTCGGGCACAAAGTACGGCTGATCCCGGCCCAGTTTGTGAAGCCCTTACGTTAAATCGAACAAGAGACTGACATTATCGACGCGGAGGCCATCGCTGAGGCCGCCACGCGACCAACGATGCGATTTGCTGCCCTCAAGACTGAGGAGCAGGCCGATCCTCAGGCTGAGCGTCATCGATTAGCAGACAGTGATCATATTCCAAGTGTGTTGCTGCGACTGAAAAAGTGGCGGCAACACAACGGCGAACTCCATCACCGCGTCGCGCACATGGCCAGTCCTCTGGATAAGAGCATGTTAAAACTGAATTTTTTCGCTGAGTCGGTTTAACGCTCTTTTCCGTACTTGCCTCTGCTTCAAACCTCATTTGCCCGAAACCAGACCACGTCTGCGTGATCGTCGCTCTCAATACAAGATCTTGGGGCCGACAGGCAGGTAGGAACCCTCGATATCTTGGCAACGGGTGGGTTGGAATGAGGTCGATTCGAATATGTTGTCGAGTAAAAGATAATGTTACGCACTACCTTCAGGCTCAAAGCTCTCCTTGTCAGCATGTTGCTGTCAGCCATGTTCTGGTGGCTGGTGCTGTCGGGCCTAGGCTTCCTTTGAGGACCGTCACCGAACAATCTGTCATTGCACTCGAAATCCCCCAGAGGACACCGAAAATGACAGCTGATCTACTGACCAGATCCATCATGTCCACAGCCTAAACACAAGGCGGCCATCCGCATAGCCGCGGCTTTTGGTCAGGCAATTCGATCCTCCTTCGATACATCTGGGAAGTTCAGCTGGCAAAGATCAAGGGAGGTAGGTGCGCTAGATGTTTGATCCCAGGTTTTGATGGTGCAATCTTCTCACACGAATGGAAGGATGAACCGCACCGGGTTTGCCGGAGGCTCCAACTTCTGAGAAAGTGGAGTCGCTATGAGCAAGACAACGAACAGTGGAAGCGTTTGACGGTCGCATCTTTGATTGTGCGGTTCATCCGCTCGACCTGGCCGTTGGTCCAGGGATGACGGGGTTTGGTCAAACGATGCTCGATATCCAGATCAGCGCAAGCCATCTCGAAAGAATGACAACGAAAGGAGACGTTGTCCTTGCGCATGGCTTTGATGTCTGTCATCCTAGGCAACATCTCGATCCTGCCACTGCCGCCGAAGTCGCCGGAACTGAACCCAGTCGAAAATCTCTGGCACTTCATGCGCGAGAACTGGCTGTCGAACCGCGTCTTCAAGTCCTATGACGATATCGTCGCTCACTGCTGTGACGCCTGGCGAAAGCTCCAAAGCCAGCCTTGGCGCATCATGTCCATCGGACGAAGAGAATGGGCAAATGGGTTCTGATCAGTGAGGACCCGTATAAACATCTAAACCTGCGGCAAGAAATGGTCTGAAGGAAGGATCGAGTTGGGAATGAGCTCTTGTTAGCCTACTGCCCGGGGTATCCTAATGGATCGTGTCCCACCGCGTGGTGTAGCTTCGGCGGTCACCATGCCTTCCGGACGAAGCCGGGAATTAATCAGCTTGCGGCTGGCAGGCTGATGAGCGGATCATCGCTCATCGTGGCGATTGTTTCCAGTGTCATGTAGCGGGATCGCTGAACAGCCCACTCGTCGTTTTGCTCAAGCAGCAATGCTCCGACCAGTCTGACGATGGCATCGTCATTTGGAAAGATGCCGACGACTTCTGTGCGTCGCTTGATCTCGCCGTTGAGACGCTCGATCGGATTTGTCGAATGAAGCTTTGCCCAGTGCTGCTTGGGAAAGGTCATATAGGCGAGCACATCCTGTTCGGCGCTATCCATCAGCGTAGCGAGTTTCGGCACCTTCGACCTGATCTGGTCGGCGACACTACGCCACTGCTGGCTGGCAGCTTCCGGTGTGTCCTGGGCGAAGGCCGTGGCGATGAAGGCGGAGACGACGCGCCGTCCGCTCTTCCCAGCATGGGCGAGCGCGTTGCGCATGAAGTGAACCCTGCACCTCTGCCAGGTGGCGGAGAGCACCTTCGACACCGCGGCCTTGATGCCCTCATGCGCATCGGAGACGACGAGCTTGACGCCGCGCAGGCCTCGTCTGGTCAGTTTGCGCAGGAACTCCGTCCAGATCGCTTTTGCCTCTGATGTGCCAATCTCCATGCCGAGCACCTCGCGTCGACCATCGGTGTTAACGCCGACGGCGATGATGACCGCGACCGAGACGATGCGCCCTCCGCGTCGGACCTTAAGGTAGGTGGCATCGATCCAGAGATAGGGCCATTCACCCTCGATGGGCCGGTCGAGGAAAGCCTTCACCTTCTCATCGATCTCTTCGCAGAGCCGGGATACCTGGCTCTTGGAGATGCCGCTCATGCCCATGGCCTTGACGAGATCATCGACGGATCGGGTCGAGACGCCCTGGATATAGGCCTCTTGGATCACCGCAGTCAGAGCCTTCTCTGCCATGCGGCGCGGCTCCAGGAAACTCGGGAAGTAGCTGCCTGTGCGAAGCTTGGGAATGCGCAACTCAACGGTTCCTGCACGCGTCTCCCAGTCTCGGTCGCGGTAGCCATTGCGCTGGGCAAGTCGGAAGCCGTTCTTCTCGCCATAGCCCGCGCCGGTCTTTGTGCCGACCTCCAGCGCCATCAGCTTCTCGGCAGCAAACTCGATCATCTCGCGCAGCAAATCGGCATCAGCACTCTTCTCAACGAGTGAGCGCAGGTTCATCATGTCGTCGGTCATCGGTGGTGTCCTTCAGGTTGGCTCTAAGCAACCCGACCCTACCGGAAAACACTGGTGACCACCGCTACGCCGCCCGCTCCCTACAGCACATTGGAGGGCGCGCTCGCGAGCGGCTTCGCTATCACCCAGCTACACCACTCCCTGGGACATGATCATCCTAATGACTACCGCAGATGCGCGCGTCTGCGATGGACGGAACCTCGTTTGGCACCAGATAGTTGTGCATTTGAAAGCGCAGGTGCTGAAAAAAGATAAGAATATCTAGCCGAACGTAATTCACGGTGGATTTACATGATGATAAATTTTCGCACGAAACACGAAAATCCGCAAAAACATCAAATTCGTAGTCGGTATTTACTTCGATCAGAAATTCAATATAGATATAATACGATTAAATTTTTCAAATATTTCGTTTTCCTGTGGCGTTAAGTATGAATTCATCCGATGGTTGCTGTAGATTATATTTTCTGGTTTGTCCTTCGTACTAATCTTAGGGAGATTTGAGATGGACTTTGCAGAAAAGCTGCATGCTGCTTTGGGCTCGCTGAAAATGGGTCCAGGCGGCGACGAAGGGTGGCTCCGTCCACTAGAGGTCGATATGTCGCTCGGCTATGCCGTGAACATTCTTGTGCGGCACGCTTTGGCCGCCGGCTATACGACGGATGAAGTTGCAGGTGTTTTGGCCCAGGCAGCAGCCGACATTCTGGATGGAAGTGGTGCAAGCCATTAAGTAGCGCCGTTCGATTCCGGTTTAACCTTTGCCATCAGTCGTCAAATCAGACCTCCACTAAGTTACGAAAAGTTTATACATATTCAATTTAAGGCCGCAGCCTAACTTGTTTATTGGGTGAGTGATAGTGTGTGTCAAGCTTTGACGCCAGATTTCCCACCGACTGAGGGAATTCGAGCGCTGTAAACTCCGTGAAACATAAGTTGAACAGCGCCTTCAGGCAATGCCGGCACCGGGGAGCGCGGCATATGCGAGCTTCAATGGCCATCCACTGGGGTTTGACTGACCTCGACCTCAAAATCTCAATGAATTCCTGACCGCTCGCGAGAGGTCGTCGATGGCGACTATTGCATCACTTCGCATAAGCAGCAAAGTTAATTGTAGACCTCGATCGATTCTCTATTTCGCTCTCCAGGTCTAAGCCTCGCATTGAGCTTGTTTGGATACATCGGCAATTCTGTGTCGATCGAGTTCAACTGAAGCGCCACCTCACATGCCGCCGGGAATGTTTTGATATGGCAACAGCACTGAAGCAGCTGACAATCACTCTCGGACTGCTCGCAAGTGACCCCTCGGCATTGGGACCCAAGCTTGGTCTTGCTGATTATGTGTGGAATGTTCGTCAACTGGGCCCCTGCGCCACGGATCGAAGCTTTCCATGCCTGCTTTTGTCGTCGAAATGGGATTGGAAGCGGCCGCAGGCCTACAGTGTTTTCATCGTGCCGTCGCAGTCGCCGCGTGCTTTAAATCTGAAGGTCAAACTTGAGAACGAAGACCGGAGCGACAACGATTTGGTATGCATGGTGTTGATTGCCGTATCAAAGGACGGAAGACCGGCTGGTGGCTTATTCCTGTCTTACGAAGTCTTGAGCCAACACAGACTTCAGGACGATGTCGTGCTCCCAATTGAGAAGGGTCACAAGGTAGTTCGCCTGGAAATCGGCTCCAAGCAATGTGATGAAACCCGTGCTCAGGATGAGAAGGCGGCGAGTCGGGTTCTGACAGGCCGATAGGACGCGCCCGGATCTGGCCCTCAAGCGATCATCGAGTTAGCGGATGCTCCGCGTTTACTGTGCTGGCTGTGACCACAGGGTCCAGCCCGTCCACGCCCCCATTGAGGTATGTCAATGAGGCATTGATAACGACTGCCCAGCAGAGCGCCGAGAATGAGATCGCTGCGAGCCCTGATTTCATGCGAAGTGTCATCTCTTGGTCTCCTGCGTCGGCGCAGCGGGATTTATTAGTTTGTCTTCATGCGTGCGTGGTGGACGACGTGTTATGGCGTGCACTGTCAGGGCTGCGGACAGGCATCTGGAATTTCCCGTGCCTGTCCCATTTGCCGGATGGCTGCAGTCCGTGCCGCAACACTATTGTCCTGCGATTAGCGGGTCCATTTCAGCGGGTTTCCGCTGGATACGCTGACATAGCTGTAGTTCGTAGCATGACGCTTCACGACCGTGCGGCGAAGATTGTCGAGAACGAATTCACCAGCTGTTGTCTTGACGATCAGAACTGCATGGCCTTCTCCCATTCGTGTGCGCACCACTGCGACGCGAAGGGCAGACGCCGGGATGCCGGCACGGATTAGCCTTTGGCGCTTGGTCATGACATAATCGTCACAATCGCCCTTCTTGACATTGACGGACCAGATGTCGCGCTTTTCGCGCGTCGGCTTGATCTCGCGATTGACGGCGTCGTTGATTCGGCGGATCGTTCTTTCGACTTCCGCCGAATAGGTCACCACCTTGGCCTTCGAAGGCTTGCAATCTCTAGGGTTCTGTAGGCAAAAGAGTTGCATCTGAAGCGGTGCATTGGTGCGCGCGCCGCCGAGGTCGAGCTGTCTTGCGAGACCGCCGATCTGGAAAGCTGATGCCTGCGGGGCGGTCGCTGCGCCAACTGCCAGCATAGTGGCCAGCACCATGAGCGTCTTCTTCATCATCTCTGTAGTCCCTGTTCGGATTTCGTTGTTGTTCTTCTTCGTCCGGGAAGTCCGTCGATGGCAGCAACTTACGAGATGAGTTCCTCAGGCCGCTTTAAGTGAATGCATAAAATTCTAGCGATCGTTGTTTTTTTTGGCTTGGCGGCTGAAATTTATGATCCCACATAGATTCTCGATGAAAAATGAATACTGGTGTTTCTGCACTTGCGAAGGGACAAATGCTTTGGTATACGAAACGTAAAGGTAAGGAGTGATGACATGAAGAAAATCTTGGCTGGTGCTTTCATTATTGCGGCTTCATTCTCGGGTGGTGCCCATGCGCAGACAGCCTTCGATGCTGAGGTCGATGCCGTGGCTTCAGGTTGCGCTGCCGACGCTGCTGCATGTCAGGCTCTTGTGGAGGCCCTGGTGGCTCGCGCTCGAGTGGCGGGCGCTCTGACGCCTGATTTGATCACGCGTATGACGGTCGCGATCTCGACGGTTGCCGGCCCGACTGCACCCCCTGCTGTTCGTGCCCAGATCGCTGCGGCGATTGAGGCGGTCGCTGCTGCTTCCCCTGATCCGGCTCAGGCGGTGCAGGTTGCTCAGATCGCCCAGACGGTTGCTGCTGGTGGAGGTGTTGATACTGCGGCTATCGGCGGAGTTGCCGCAAGCGGTATCTGATTTAAGCTGTTGTAGATCCAAAGAGGGTGCGTGATGCGCGCCCTCTTCGCTTTTTCTGCGCTGCACCAGTGCTGGCGCTCTGTGCCGAAATGGCTGCGGTATCTATGAAGGCCTCAATTACTCTCATAGCCGGCGTTTGTGCAGTTCTGTTGTCCCTGGTTGTTCTGGTTCGCGAGTTTCCTGTTCTGGGTTATGGCGGACAGGAGAGCCTTTCCACGACGGTCGCTCTCGCGCAAGATAGATTGGCTCCTGCCTATTCATTTTATGGCCATAAGCGCCTGATGTCCGCCTGTATTTGGGGTATGACCGGTGTTTGGCAGGCGGTTGCTCCGGGTGGTGAGCGTGTCGCCCATGCTCAAACCTGTTTGGACCATGCTCTCAGCTATGCCTCTCATACGACCATTGATTCTCTGACCTGGGTGGTCGCAGCACGCGCTTCTTATGTTCTTGGTGATCAAGAGGCCCTAAACAAGTATCTCGATTACGCTCGGCGTGCTGGTCCCAATGAGCAATGGGTTGCAGCACTCCGGGTTTCCTTGGCCGAGGATGCCATGTCTCTGCTCGACGCAGAGAATGGCGAAAATCACAGGTCGGATCTGACACTGATGGTCATGAGCCGCTCCGGCATCGCGGCGATCGCCGGACGTTATTGGTCCGACGAGGACTTCCGTGAACGGATAACATCCGTCGTTGAACAGATGAGCAATGACGATAAGAGGCGTTTTATTAGCAGCGTCAGACGGGTGTCGCAAGGTTCTGTTCCCTGATCCTGTCTTCTTTTCTGGTCCAGTTCGTACTCGGATCTCTTAACCAGGCAATCCATGACCCGACCTTACATCAATACTGTTTCTATGTGGGTTGTTGCATCGACCATCATGTTGACCCCGTTCGCTCTGGGCGGCAACAGGCCATTGGTGTGGCCTATCGTCCTGGCTGTTCTTGGCGTCATGCTGGCGGTCAAGTCGCTTCTCTTGTGGAAGTTCGATCTAGCTCCTGCCGCGTCAGTCGCATCCTTTCGTCCCGAGATCGTTCTGATTTCGGTGTTTTTGATATTCAACGCAGTCCAGATCCTACCCCTTGGTGACCTTTCCGATGTCAGTCGATTCGGTCTGCCGTCCGGCTATACATTAAGCGTTGCGCCAACCGAAACTTTACTTGCCTTGATAACTTGGCTGAACGTTTTCGTACTTGCCTATCTCGTGTTGCAGTTTACTCGGAATGAGCAGCGTTCGATCCGCTTTCTGACGATCATCTTCTGGATTGTCGTCATCCATGCAGCGCTTGGCTTCGTGTTGTTTCATGAGTTCGACGATTCGACTCTTTTTGGGCCGAAATGGACCTATCTTGGTTCAATGACTGGGGCATTCGTAAACCGAAACACCTTTGCTACCTTTCTCGCAAGTGGCGCCGTGGTGGGGACAGCCCTCATTTTGAGGGACATCAGCGGGGGAGAAGGAAGCCTGAATTCGTCCGGGAACCTTCGATCCCTTGTGTTCAAGGTGCTCGGACTTTTGCTCATAGTTGCAGTTCTGTTTGGCACGGGCTCTCGAATGGGCTTCTTTGTTGGAATAGTCGGTGTCTTGCTGATGGCCTTTCTCATATTGCCGAAGCAGATAAACACCGGAAAGACGTTGCTGAAGAGCGCACTTATTGTCGCCTTGTGTCTGATCGTGATGGCAGCGATCCTCTGGGGCTACGGCAATCTTACGGTTGAGCGCTTGGGCTCCGTCGATCGGGATGCGGATGTGCGTCTGGCTCTCTATCGGCAGACATGGACAATGACTATGGATCGTCCGTGGACAGGTTTCGGTGGTGGCACCTTTGAGCTGGCCTTTCCCTTGTTTCATCAGCCCGAAGTCAGCGTAGACCTTATCTGGCAGAAGGCGCACAACTCTTATCTCGGCACCTGGGCTGATTACGGGCTCCTGTTCGGTAGTATTCCGTGGGTTGTCTTTCTCCGCCTTATGGCCAAGTTGGCATTACACTTCTGGCGGCGTCCATCGCCAGATTATGCATCCGCTGTGGGGATCGTTGTCGGTGTCGTTGCAATGACCCACGCTCTGGTGGATTTCAGCCTCGAGATCCACGGTTATGCCTTGCTGTTCATGGCAATCATCGCTACGGCAGCAGCACGGCTTGCCGGCGGTGAGAGGAAAACGCTGTGAAGAACTGGGTTAAGTCGATCTTTCGAATGCGGAAAAGCGCGCCTGCTCTCAAGCGGGACAGACTCGTTCTCGACCCGGATTTCTCCTGTATCTACGCGATCGGTGACATACACGGATGTCAGGACGAACTCCAGAAGCTTGAGAATAAGATCATGGTGGACGGTCGCGAATTGAGTGGTCCGAAACTTGTCGTGATGCTTGGCGACTATGTTGATCGCGGCCCCTCATCTGCCTCAGTAATTGAACATCTCTTGAAGCCCCTTCCTGCCGATTTTTGCAGGATCTGCCTACTTGGCAACCACGACCAGATGTTTCTGGATTTCTGGAACTCCCCCTCCCCTGCTGGCCAATGGCTTGGCCTTGGAGGTGACGAGACGCTTGCATCTTACGGCATCTACCTCGACGACGCAAAGCGACACCCGCTCGCATCCCAGGCGCGGGCTATGATCCCGCAAGAGCATGTCGACTTCCTCGAGGCTCTCCCTGTCATGCTTCGTGTTGGAAGCTATTGTTTCGTCCATGCAGGAATTGATCCGGCCTTGGCGATCGATAATCAGGTCGATGATGTATTGCTTACGAGCCGCCCCTACCAGTTTGACTGGAACGCCTATGGCGGAGACATGACGATCGTCCACGGTCATACACCGATCAAGGAGATTGACGTGACAGCCCGTCACATCAATCTGGACCTGAAGGTCTATGAGAGTGGGCGCCTGGCGGCTCTGCGCATTCTTCCGAACAGGCTCGATGTACTCTTTTCGGATTAACCAATTGAGACTTTTTGCATTGCCGAAAAGTACCATACTGGTACATCGCCAGAAACGAACCTTCGAAACTGCTGGGAGTTCCAAATGGAGCAAGAGATCGATCTGAAATCCATCATCGGTCTGTTCAGGCGCCAATTGTGGCTGATGGTTTCGATCGTAGTGACTATTGTGCTTCTGACAGCCGGCGTTCTTTACACACTGACTCCAGAATACACTGCGACGAACAAGGTTCTTGTTGATCTGTCAAATAAAGATTTGCTGCAACCCGATGATCGCATGAATGTCTCGGTCAGTGATGCAAACGCCCGCGTCGAGAGCGAGGTCTCGATACTGCGTTCGGACAACATATATCTGGAAGTGATCAGGCGTGAGAACCTTCTTGCCGATCCTGAATTCGGTATTCGGCCGGGTCGTTTCGATTGGATCAGATCCTATCTGAATGTGGTCCCCGTTGCAGCGCCCTCGGGCGAAATGCTCCTGGGCCAGGCACTTGCGCGGCTCCAGAGTGCTGTCACCGTCAGGCGTCAAGGTTTGACTTACATCATAGAGATTTCTGTGACATCCAAGACTCCGGCAAAAGCCGCGAAGTTGGCAAACTCGATTGCATCGACTTACATCGACCTGCAGCTCCAGTCCAAGGTGTCGAGAACCGTAGCCTCGCGTAACATCATCGAAAGTCAGATCAGCCAGGCGAACAACGCATTGATTGAAAGCGAGCGTGGGTTTGATAGGTACCTAAGCGAGAATCTCGATCGCATCGAGGAGCAGTCGGCATCACCGAGGATTGCTCAGCTTAGATCAGAGTTTGAGAGAATCCGAACCGAGCGCGAGCGTGTGAGTGGCCTCGCTCAAGTGGTTGAGCTCAGCCTGAATGCTGGCGATATTTCGGCCCTGACGGCCAATCTGCAGGCCGATGCCATCCGGCAACTGCAGCAGCGTCAAGAGGAGGTAAACGCTGCTCTTGCCCTGGCGACTGAAGGCAGCGAGCGGGCCATTAATTTACGCTCGGAACTTGAACAGATCCAGGCGCAGATCGTCGATGAGGCTGGTCGAGAACTCACCAAGCTCCAGCAGGAGGTGGCGTCCTACGAAGACCGCGGGAATACGGTGCGAGCAGAGATGCGCACGGCGATGCTGAACAGCAATTTGCCGCCCGAAGTGCTAACTGAAATCTATTCGCTCCAGCAGTCCTCGGAGATCGCAAGAAGCCAGTATCAAAGTCTCTTGCAGCGATTGCGGGAACTTGATGTTCAGGCACAGCTGCAAGTCGCTGATGCTCGTGTTGTGAACCAGGCATCAATACCGACCCAGGCTTCCTTTCCCAATAAGCGCCTCATGCTCGCCTTGGCTGGTGTATTCGCCTTATGCTTGGGCGGGGCGGCGGCAATCCTCCGTGAGCTGTTCATCGGCGGCTTCACCTCAGAGGATCAAGTCGAGCAGGTACTGAGAACCCCACTGGCCACCACGGTGCCTCGGCAATCTGGCTCGACGAATCTCGTCAAGATTGGCGTAGCCGATCTCGTGGTTTCGGCACCACTTTCCGTTTTCGCTGAAAGCATTCGTCGTCTGCGAGTTCTCGTCGAGCGGCGGAAAGTGGACATGGCAACCGTTGCAGAAGATAAGGCTGGGCTGGTCATTATGGTGACATCGACGGAGCCTAACGAGGGCAAATCCACGACCGCCCTGGCACTTGCTCGCACACTTGCGCGCTCTGGTCGCAAAACCTTGATCATAGACTGCGATCTACGTAAGCCAAGCCTCAGCAAGCTGACTGGGGTAACGGCTACGCCTTGGCTCAGCGAGGTCCTGCGTGGCCAGGATCTGCCGCCTTCGGTGTCGAAGCATGCGATGATCGACCCGATGAGTGATCTGTCTATGATCTTCGGATCACGTGTGTCAGATATTGCGACCGACGACCTTTTAATGGGAGACCGTTTCAACCAAATCCTGAGAACGGCAAAACGGCATTTTGACTACATTGTCATCGATACGCCGCCGGTCGGAGCTGTCGTGGATGCACTTTATCTTGCCCGGTTTGCTGACATGATTGTTTTCGTCTTGAAGTGGGCGAGTACGCCGCAAAGCATGGCGAAAAAAGCACTGATGGCACTTAAGCAGCAGAGCGGGCCACAAACACAACATGTAATTGTTTTAAACCAGAAAGAGAAGCCCCCAGGTGGTAAGTATAGTGCTTACGCAGCGTACTACGGACAGTCCGAGCCTAGTTGAAAAACTTCTGACTAGGTCCGCTTCCTGTCTGATGACCTGAGATCCGACTTCACTCCAGTTTTGGGAGAGCCTTGGTTTTTTTGCTCTGGGACCCAACCTTGGGCCGCCGGAAGCTAGAGTTTTCCGGCTCTGATCACGCTGGCTGGCTGGTTGCGCCACCGGGATTATAGGGGGCGATCGGACTGTCCTCGGACATTGCTCAGATAAAGAAAACACAGGCCGAAGCCCCAAGTCTTCTTTGCCCGCGTTAAGCCGATGAGCAGATCGGCTATCTGCTCGTTCTCGTCGTTTAGCTTGGCGCTGTAACGATAGCAGGTCTCGCTGACCGCGAAGGTGCGGCAGGCAAGCGCAATGCTCACCCCTCGAAATGCCACAGCTTTCCCGGCCATCTCTCGGCGTTGAGATGGCCGTGTCATTTTTCTCCAAAAGCCTCCTTCAGCAGTTCCGCCTGCATGCTCATCTCCGCATACATCTTCTTCAGCCGTCGGTTCTCATCCTCCAGAGCCTTCATCTGGCTGATCATGGAGGCATCCATACCGCCATACTTCGAACGCCACTTGTAAATGGAGGCGGTGCTCATTCCATGTTCCCGGCATAACTCCTTCACTGGAACGCCGCCTTTGGTCTGGCGCAGGATGGCAAGGATTTGGGGTTCGCTGAATCTGCTCGTCTTCATCAAAATCTCCTCGTTCATAAAGCTCGAGAAAATTCTACTTTCGAAGCCCCTTATTCCCGGGGAGGATTACCCGCTCGAAGCGGAGCGACCGTATCCGGATCGTGTGGTGGGATGGCAAAACGCTAGACAATTCGATTTCGGATTCGGGTTATGCTGCGCCCGGCCCGGCCTTGTCAGACGGAATGGAATGAATTACGCATAGCCCGCCGAAGCTACTGAACGGCAAAAAATCTTTCTCGGCATTGAGGCCTATCGCAACAGACCAACTGGACAGTTTATCGCAAAAAGAATATATCTTTTGGAACTCGAGATGCGCGCAAAGCAGATATTCGAAAGAGACCTCAATAATCAGGTGCCGCCCGTTCGTGGGTGGAACTATTTAATCAGTATGAAATATCCTATACTTACATGGCAACGGCGACTTAGGTCAATTGAGGAGCTGCAGAGTAGTAAAAAACTTTCAGCATTCAGAAAAATCAAGCTGGCTATTTTAAAGTATAAACACAAGAAAGACAGTGTTCGCCTTGGATTTACAATCCCTCCACACACATTCGGTCCCGGGCTTTCAATTGCTCACTGGGGCACGATTGCAGTTGAAGGCGAGGCCAGAATTGGCGCCAATTGCCGAATTCACCAAGGGGTCACCATTGGCAGGGGCAAAGGCAAGAATCCAAAGATTGGCGACAACTGCTTCATCGGAGCAAACGCCTGCGTGATAGGAGATGTGACGCTCGGCGATAACGTAAGAATTGGTGCGGGTGCCGTGGTCGTGCATTCTTTCGGCGACGGCGCGGTGCTAGTAGGTAACCCTGCACGAGACGTGTCGAAAACGGAAGTCGCCGATGTCGGCGGCAAGGTGGAATGATGAACAGCTTACCATCTGTCGCGATCCTCTCACTTGTTGCGTCATTCGCTTCTCTGGCACCCGCCATGGCGCAGGATTGCTCACCGCACGCTACCGAGATTGCATCGCAGCCTCTTCCATCGCAGACACCGCGCCAAATGATGATGGGCTTGACTAAGAGCCAGTCCGTACCCGACTCGGCTGATGTCGTCCTTGTCGGAGACTCACTGGTGGAGGGATGGGGCGACGCAAAAGCCGACTTCGGTGGTAAAAGCGTGTGGAACTTCGGTGTCAACGGCGATCGCACTCAACAAGTGATTTGGCGCTTGTCGAAAGCCAATCTCTCCAAACTGCGGCCGGAGTCAGTTGTACTGCTCATTGGATCAAATAACTTGGTTGATGGCGGTACAACGGCATGCTCGGCGTCTGCCGGAATTGATAAGGTAGTCGAAATGATTAGGTCATCTTGGCCATCCGCCAATGTATTCGTCCTGACAATACCGCCGAGAGGGAAGGATTTTCGAGGAAACGATGAAGAGCGTCTGGCGTTAAATCAGCACATTAAGGCGCTTTCGGACAACGACAAGAAGGTATACCCGATCGTGTTGGGCGATGATGAATTGACGTGCGGGCTGTATAGCAATCAGAACTTGCTTCCTAGCTTGGAAGAGCGATGCCTAGCACCGGACTCCAGCATCTGCGCAAACTTCAAGGCAGACGGTATACATTTTACACCAGCCGGATATTCGCTGATCCGAAAAACAATGAAAGAGTTCAGCGAAACGCGATTTGGGCAAGATGTCTTTGGCAACATCTTGCCCAAGGCGGATGCAAAGTAAGCCAGAATCTTTAAGCAGATAAACAAATTCATAGACTCGTCGCCTGTATCAATCGGGCAGTGCTCGCCGTGTTCGATGTTGGGTGTCCGATGGATCGGCACAAAAGGCGTGGAGCGGATTGTCTATGAACCCACAGGCACCATCACAAGGCCTTCGAGCGCTTCATGACGACACAAGGGGTGCCGCTCTCCAAGGTCAATCCCCGCTATGCCCGACGTTTTGCAGAGGCTACCGGCAGACTTGCCAAGACAGATACGATCGATGCCGCAATGCTGGCCCGTCACGGCACGTTTCTTGAACCGCGTCTCCTGTAGGCAAGCGCGCAAATCCACAATGACCTGAAAGAGTTGCATGTGGTGCGGTTGGCGCTCATCAAGGATGGGGCCGCCGCAAAGAACAGAGCCAAGACCCTTTCCAGCCCGCTCTTCAAACGACAGAACGCCGACAGGCTCCGCCAGATCGAGCGGCAGATCAAGGCCGTGGACGAGGCCATCCTGGCGCTTATTGCAGAAGACGCGCTTCTGAAGGCTGGGTTTGATATCCTTGTCTCGATCCCCGGCGTGTCGCACATCACTGCCTTCACGCTTCTTATCGAAATGCCCGAACTCGGCGAGATGGATGAGAAAGCCGCAGCGGCCCTTTGCGGACTGGCACCCATGAGCCGACAGTCCGGGCGATGGACCGGACGCGCGTTCATTGCTTGCGGAAGGGCCATCGTCCGCCAGGCACTCTACATGCCCGCTCTCGTCGCCTGCCGCTTCAACCCGGACCTCAAGGCCAGATACGACCAGCTCAAAGCCGCCGGAAAAGCACCAAAGGTCGCCATCACCGCCATCATGCCAAAGCTCATTGCGTATTCCGCTGAAGCCGGCCATTGATTCCGAAACGAAGCCGGCCACCCGTTCCGATTTCATTCCGGCCAGCATTCCGATTTGAAGCCGGCCAGTCGATGCTCCCTTGGGTCGTTGTTTTGAATGGCTCTGGATTGTCGTGTGGTCAAGCGTCGGATGGTAGCGGACGCTGCTTTCGCAAGCTCTCGCCGGTGAGTTCGATGCGGTAGGCATTGTGGACCAAGCGATCGAGGATGGCGTCAGCGAGCGTCGGATTGCCGATCATGTCGTACCAGTGATCGACGGGCACCTGGCTTGTGACGATGGTGGATCGCCTCTCATAGCGATCCTCAACGATCTCCAGAAGATCACGGCGCTGCTCGTCGCTGAGCTTCTCGGGGCCCAGTCGTCGAGTAAGCATCCGGCGAAGGCCGCAGGTCAGGCTGCCTGAGCACTCAGCGTCTTGGGTGTCCAGTTCCACGGCAACAA
>NZ_JACJVI010000035.1 GCF_014237835.1 Rhizobium sp. AQ_MP | reverse complement strand
ATCACATATCTCATTTACTCAACTTCACCCTTGCAAGTGGCTTCCATTGAGGCGCATTCCGGCTACGGCGCTTGCCGGAGCTGGCGCGTTTATCGCCAGCGCAGCGATGTCGGTCAATGCTGGCATTAACCTTCTGGCCGACTTAACTCGATCATGTTGAACGAAAACCAGATCGATTACTTCAAATTTTAACATTCGAGATCCTGCTCCGGCGCGCCCGTTTCTCTCTCCGGAAATCCGATTCAGAATCAAACGCCGTTTTGTGAAGTAACGGGGGGAATGTGTCAGATCTTGCAAACGCGGTTTGTGACAGGCGATGCGCGATAGCGCATCTGGCAGCCACCGATCAGGGGCAGGCGAGAAACCTGATCAATCCTCAAGCTCGGCACCGTCTGCCTCGTCCAGGTGAACCTTCCGACGAAACGGCCACTCACCCGTTCGGTACTTGGCGGCAAGCTCATCGAATACGGCATCCGATGCTCGCTCATCGAAGCCCTGACGAACCAGAAGAGCGACCACGCGATCCCGCAGCTCATCGAGTTCCGCTTCCGCCCGACGTTCCGCCATCGCAGAAATGATCATGAAGAGGGCGGTGCGGGCGACATCGTCGCGATTAGGGCGCCTTGCCTTGCGATCGGCGTCGCGCAGTCGCTGCTGGCGTTCCCGCTGTTCGCGATTGCGAAGCTCGTCCGATTTGCGTGTCATCCCGTTCCCTCAAACCAACAGGTGGCCTGCATGCCAGACCGGCATGAGCGCAGCAACCGCGCTCGCGGCTGAATCGAAAATCCCGGTTGATGAATCGGAAATCCTCAACTCTGAATCAGGAATGCGCAATTTGAGACAGGTTGCGGGCGAATTACGGCAGCTTAGGTTACCTTGATCCGTGCAAACGGCGTTTGTGTGAACGCCGTTCCACTGTTCTGAATCGGATGTCCAGAGTTCCGAATCGCTGATGCGCAATTTGTCTCGATGTGAGATAGCGGCAGGATGATTTGCCTGCACTTTGAGACAGCTTGTGCGCTCTGGTTCCACCGGCAGGATCAAGGCTGCTGTGGCGACCCCAGAAGCTGTTGCATCATCGCGCGCACTTTGACGACGTCAGGCATGGAGCTCTCACTGACATCGTGGAGCTCCACTAGACTATCAAGAAGCTGGTTCCACGGAGACGCCAGGGGCGGCCAGGCCGGGAACATGTGGCTAGGGCTTGAGGCGAGCGGATGCGGCAGCAGGATCAGGTTGTCGATCATTGTATCCAGGTGCTCGCTGGCGATCTGCAGTTGCCTCTGGATGGCTTCGGATTCGTCGTGGTCAAAGCCGACCTCTTCGAGGCGGTCGATCAAATGAATGGTGCGGGCGAGCATCTCCCGGAAGATACGAAACCCGCTGCGTGTCTTCATGGCTGCCAGCTCTTCCATGCTCGCCATATCGAAGCGGAGGATTGCATGGTGTGGCTCTTGATAGGCGCGTGGTTCGACGCTCCAGGTCATCAGGATCTGCAGGTCGGCCAGAGAGATCCCGGGGTAGGTTTGAAGAGCCTGCGCGCCGCGGTCAACGTCCTGCTCCTCCCCTTCAGCCAGAGCGGCGACCACTTCCGCGGACACGCCCAAGCGTTCCAGGTTCGGGCGATGAGGAGTAAGGACGAACTCGGCGTACAAAGCCCGCTCTATAACGGACCGTTTGATACCGGTTCGTTCTACGATAGACGACACCACCTTCGATGATGGCTTCTTGTCAAAAACTTCCGAGAGCGCAATCCCGATGTCGAGGAGCGCCATTGGAGCGGTCTGGTCGATCGCCTCGATGGTTCTGAGCGCGGACTCCAAGGCCTCGGCCCGGTCGGCGGCAACACGGCTTTTTTTACTCATCGGAACTCCTGATCCCCAAGCGGAACGAATGCGTCAATCATCACGGGTATCGGCGAGAGTTTAAGCGCTGATGAATGATGGGAGCGACCGGAGGCCAATGCTGTTGGTGTCCACAGTTTGATCACTTCGACACGTCTGGCTGAACGGGTCGCAGAGGGCAAGGCGCGCCGTAACATCCGGATCAGCGCAAACGGCGTTTGTAGAAATGCTGTTCCAGTGCTCTGAATCGGATCTCCAGAGTTCGGAATCGCTGATCCGCAATTTGTCTCGACGTGCGTGCACTTTGATCAGACGTGCGATGACTTGTGAGGCTCGAAGCGAGCCATTCTAACCGTCGCCACAGCCCTTGGCGGCTGAACCTTGGGTGATCTAGAAAATACTTCGAGCAGCCTCTGCTTGGAAAAAATGCTTTTTGCCTACCCACACGAGGCGGCTCTCGGGCAAGCAGGACGCAGGCCTGGCCGCGAAAGTGTACATGCACCTGTTTGGTGAGTTATGTATTGACGCCAAAAATGGAATCATGATTGTCTGATCTATCGATTAGTATAGTTAACGTCAGATTTATTTGATAGTATTTATGGGGAATTTGGGTGCGAGTTTGGGTGTTGTTACATAGATTTTACTTATATTGAATTTGAGTGCGATTTGCATCGTTTGCCGATCTTGGCGATAATAGCTTCATCCGATGCCTTTGCGTGTCGGATGATTGTAACGCGTAACTGGAGTACCAGATGAACACCAAGACCAAGCCCAAGGCCCCCACCACCCCCGCCCACACATATGAAAAGCTGAAGATCGATCCAGCGCTTCAGGGCCTGCTCGAGAACAAGGCCGAGCGCATCTTCGAGCTCGGACGCCGCTCGACGGAGCAGACCTTCCTGATCGGCGACATTCTCAATGAGGCCGCCGATGTGCTGGAGGCCAGGACGTTCGCGAAATGGGTGCATACCCGTTGCGGGATCGCTGCGCGCACGGCGACCGGCTTCATTGCCGTCTCGCGGAACCTCGAGGCGTTCCGCGACGAGATGATCGATCTCAATATCAGTTCGACCGTCTTGTTCACGATCGCCCATGCGGAGCCGGACAAAATCCGCCAGGTGCTGAAGCTTGCCGAGGAGCACGGTCAGGTCCGAGTCTCGGATGCCAAAGCCATCCTGTCTGATGGCCAGGAAAAGCCGCGCACCAATCCATATGACCTGGGCGGCGTAAGCGGACTTCAAGCGCTGATTGCTCTCAAATCTCGCGAGGGACAGAAGATCTTCCTTGCCCGGATCCAGGCGATCGTCGGGGTCATGGATGCTGCTTTGAAAGCCAAGCGGCTCTATAAGGAAAAGCTGCAGGAGGCGCTGACGCTCTCGGCAGGCACCGCCCGAAACGAACTTCGCAATCTGACGCAGTTTGTGGGGTCGTCTGAGATCAGGAGCGAGCACAAAAGCCTCGTGATGTACCCCAATGGCAGTCAGTGGGCGCGGGTCGAAGCCGTGCTGACACAACTGTCCGACAAGGATCGTTGGCCGAAAATGGTCGATCTGCGTAAGTGGCTTGAGACCGAAGCCGTGCCGGTCCTGTCCTGGGCGATCTCGAAGGATCGGAAGGCGAAGCTGACCAGCCCAAACGTCGGGGCCCCTGTCGACGGCAGTGATGATGTTGAAGGCCGCCAGTTGCTCGAAGCGGTTCCGTCGCTCGACACGTCTGAACTGATCGAGGTCGGGGACGAGTTTGAGGACGAGGCGGAGGTTGAAGACGAAAACCTCGACGAAGTGACCTCGCCAGTGATGGCGGTGTGACCGGCGTCGAGATCGGGAAGGTGGCAACAATTGCCTTCCCACAAACCTTCCCTGGGGCCGCTTGTCGGCCCTTTTTTTGTTTGGGTGCCTGACCGGCTGAAACCGAACAAGACCGCCAGCATTCGGCGAAGGGCATGGGCGTCTTGCGGGAGGTCGTGAGCCCGCCGTTAACCTTGTACCGGCTTCGTTCTCATTTTGCTGGTTTGGGTCCTTGAGCCCGATCCCGGGTCCTGCCAGGGTAAGCGCGTTCCGATCAACGGAGCAAGCGGCCCAAGCCAGTGTTTGCACCACTGACAAGGGCCTGACCGTCAACCTTGCTTAGAAGGAATCGGGCTATGAGCACGAATACCGCTTCTGTTCCCTATGGGGAAGTTCTCAACTCACTCGTCAACGCGAGCGCATCGGCGATGTCAGGCTCCCGCCCGCGCCCGTTTGGTTTTGGCCGCAACGTGGCTGCCGCGCCGATCCGTGAACCCGCCGTGTTGCGCCGGCATCCACACCTCGTACGCTTCGCCGAGGTTGAGGCCGATCTCGATGTGCTCATCGATCGCGCCATCACAGCCATCATGGACGGCGAACCGGCCGAAGACGAGATTTTGGGCCACTACGTTCACATCGCCTCGCTCGTGCGTGCGGTGTCGTTCAGGGAGGGGAAGCTCCTCGAATACGCGTTCGAGCGGGTGGCGAGAGCGAATCCAAACGTTTTGGTGCTGACGCAGTCGCTTAAACTGCCGCTCGTGAAAGCCGCTCTCGAAGCTGTGTCCGGCAATGATTGGTCGAGCCTCGACGGTATCAAACTTGATTGCGAGTCACCGGCAAAGGGCAGCTACACGCCGGACTTGATCGTGGTGAACCGTGCGCGACACACGGCATACATCCTCGACCTCAAGCGATCGCTCGCGTCCTACGGCGACACGAGCCGGCTTGAGGAACTCAAGATGAAGATGATGGCTTCGGCTCTGGTGTTGCCGGACTGGCTTTACAAGACACAAAAGCGCTTGATGGTCGATACCGTTGAAGTCGCAATCGTCGATGGGGCCAGCCGTCCGAGTGATCACGCCGCGGGCATCTGGGCGCTCTCCGAAATCGATGACCTCCTGGAAATCGATGGTGCCGCTGCCTGCATGGCCGAACTGCGGAGACGCTTCGGTGTGCGGGTGCAACAGGTTCTCGAAGTGGAAGCACGAAAGGCGATTGGGGTGGATGAGCGGTTCGTCACGAGCACGGGCGATGCCTTGGCGCCGCTGATTGCGCCGAAGCCACCTCGGATCAACCTCAACGGTCCGAGCCGAACATTTGAGGAAGAGATGGCTGCCCGATCGTTTGACGAAGATTTGGATCGCGACCCTTGGGACGAAGAGCGCTTCGAGCGGGTCGATACTATAGATGACGACGAGCCGCGCCCGGTCTTCTTCCGCATCGGCTATGCCAGACGCCCTGCGCCGCACTGACCCGATCCGCTCGATGATCTGAACGCTGCAGCCAGACGCTGGTCGTCGGGCTGCAGGCGTTGGCCGCAATGGCTTGGCGCCCGCGGCTTTCCTCACCGTTCCCCATTCCACGTTTGCGCTGGGCCCCGATGTGGTCCGGCCAAGGAGTTCCCATGTCTTCTGACATCCATTCGGAGGGGCCGCACATGCGTTGCGAAGCGGTTGCCCCGAATACCCTATCGACGACACTCGACTGCCACCGTCCCCACAATGCCTTGCTCCGCGCCCGGAGTGTCCCCACCGATCAATCGCCCACGGATGATCCTGCCGTCGCGATCGGCCTCGCACTTGGTCACGTTCGAACCCAAGACGGACTGACTGGCACCGTGCCGCCGCGCGTGATGGCCCACCTGCTGGTCCATATCGAGCGGGGCGATCCAGCCTGCGAAGTGGTCATGGACTGGCTCGCCAAGCGCAGCCGCAACGCCGCCGTGCAGCGCGAGCGTCGCAGGGTCCGCGAGCGCCCCCGGCCGGAACCGGGCAGTCTCATGAAACGCACGTTGCGGGCGCGAGACATGGGCAGATCGGGTTTGGCAATTATTGCCGAAACCGAGGAGGGCAAGATCGATGAGTAAGATCGCCCGTCTGTTTGTTCACCGGCTCGAACAGCTTGCCCGGCGCGAGGCGAGGCGCAATGCGCTTCGCAACGGATTGCTGGAGGTGAAGGCCACCCAAATCGGTGCTCACATGGTTCGCCGCTATACGCCTACGTTCGATACGTCCTACCTCACCGGCGATCGCGAGAAGGATCTCGCTTGGGTGCGGCGGCACTTCGGCGACTATCTGCAGCCAATGGCGGGATCCGTCGAAGGCACATCTGTACCCGCAGGTCTGCGGTCGGCATCTCGGCGGAAGTCCGGTTCCAAAAGTGAGCGCCTGTCTGACGCTGATCATGCAGACCGCGCCAATGCCCTAAGCCTCATTGGCCAAGCGGGCAAAGGACCCCTCGTCACCAACATCATCGCTGCGATCGTCCTTGCCCGGACGATCGAGAGAGCCCGTGTGACCCTGGCTGCCATGACACGCGCGGCGGCGATGCCGGCTCCGGTGATCGCCTTGCATGCGCCGATCATCGGCTTCGAATCGGCAATCCGACGGCTGATCGAAGTTCCGGGCTTTGTACCCGGTGGCGATCTCAAGGGGCTCGATGGGGAGTATGTCTATGACGACACGACCATCGCCGGGGACGAAGGCCCGGGCAGGACCTACGTTCTGCTGCTTGGACACCTCTTGCGTCGTGTGGCAGGCGGCAATCTGCAGCGGCGGCTCTTCAATGCGCTGCGGCGTGACTACCCCGTCGTTGCAATCTGCGAAGATGCGAAAGGTGTTCCGGGCGAGATTGCGATCGCGGCTGACATCAACCTGGAGGGCGGGAGGCTCGATTACCCCTTCCTCGTCTTGATGCTCGAAGCCATCTACGGCCCAGGTGGCAGGTTGCCGCTCGATCGGTGGACAAATTCCTATGATGTTCACTACCTCACGATCGACGACGTTGTGCTCGCATTCCGACCTGGCCGCAGTGCCGCCGAGGTCGTTGCGATCCTTGCTTCCCTCACCGAGCGCAATCGCATTGCTGCGCGCGATGGCGACAGTGACGAGGATGAGAGCGACGGGTCCTCAAGTGGCTCTAAGACGTCGAAACAAAAGCCTGTCAAGGCAAACCACGACAACTCGGCTACTGGGCAAGACAGCAGCAGCGGAGGATGGAGACGCGACAAGCCGTCCGGGGCGGAAGTCATCCAGCCGGAGCCTTGGGGCGAAGACGGGAGCCCGCCGAGCCTCGCGATCGAGACGCTCCCTGGATACGGCAAGGCGAAGACCTGGGCGCTCGATCTGAAGGCTGATCTCGATGACTACCGCGCCTCGATCCTGCCTTGGTCTGACATGAGCACCAAGCTGCTGCTCTCCGGACCGCCCGGGACCGGTAAGACGACATTCGCCCGGGCGCTCTGCAATAGTCTTCAGGTGCCGTTGGTCGTCAGCTCCGTCTCGACCTGGTTGCAGGGTGCGCATCTGAGTGACGTCCTAAACCGTATGGCTAGAACCTTTGCGGAAGCGCGGGCCACGGCACCTGCGATCCTCTTCATCGACGAGATCGACGGCATCGGAAAACGCCAGCCGGCAGAGCGAGAATACGCAGATTATTGGAATGGCGTCGTCAACAAGGCGCTTGAGCTTGTTGATGGGGCAGTGAAGGGCGAAGGCCTCATTGTCGTCGGCGCGACCAACAGGCCGGAGCAGATCGACGAGGCCCTGAAACGCTCCGGGCGGCTGGAAACCCACATCGAGATCCCGCGGCCTGACACAGCGACCCTTGCCGAAATCTTCCGGCATCATCTCGGTGAGGATCTGAAGCTGCTGGTCGCCGCAGGGCAGGAAACAAACAAGGAGCAGCCCGCGATCGCCGAGCTGCCCTCGGACACCGGCGCCAGTCTGAGTCAACAAGCAGCGCTCAATGGAGGAAGCCAATGACGGATCAAGCCATGACCAATACCGGGCCAAGTGAGAGTGACGTTCAATCGGTCCTCAAGCGTCTGGGGACGCGCGCAATGGGATTAACGGGGGCCGATGTCGAGCGCATCGTACGCGAGGCCCGCCAGGTCGCCCGAAGGCAGAAGCGTCCGGTCCGATATAAGGATCTGGAGGACGGCATCCGCATGAACAGGCCAGAGCTTCCGCATGATTTGCGTTGGCGCTTCGCTGTCCATGAGGCTGGCCATGCAATCGTCCATCACGTCCTCAAGCTCGGGCCGATCCAGGGGATTACGATCGATATGCCCGACGGCGGGTACAGTCTTCTAGCGTTCCAGAGGTCCGGCAGTGATACGCTCGGCTATCGGGAAGACTTGCTAGCAATGTTGTTGGCCGGGAGGGCGGCAGAGCAGATTGTCTTCTGTTTGGTCTCAGTTGGTTCGGCGGGATCAGACGACAGTGATCTTGGTCGTGCGACCAGACTTGCCTTGGCGTTGGAGCGCAGTCTTGGCTTTGGGGCGGTGCAGCCGCTCCTCTACCGTGACGACAAGGATCCGACTGTCGTGCTCGATGCGCATCCTGATCTTGCTGCTCGCGTTCACGCGCGCTTGGAGAAGGCGTTGGCGAAGGCGACGGATGTGCTCAATGGAAACCGCGAGCGGCTCGATCGGCTGACGGCGGCCTTGTTCGAACAGCAGGTGCTGGATCGCGAGGCGGTGGAGAGCATTCTTGACGGCGAGTGACGTCAAGGGGGAGTGGCTGCTTTGCGCCTCCATGTCAGCCGTAGAAGCGAATTTTGCTTCGACCTGAAAACGGACATCGCTAAGGACCGAGGGTCGTACAAAGTCTCCATGCTTCATGGGACATCGACGACAACGGAAATCTCTTTCGGTGGTGCCGTTCGGCCTTCAATTCGATCAAGCTGATAGGTATTCTCATCGAGGATCTGGGCGACATATTCATCGTTCGCGGGAAGAAAGCCGACCGGAATTGAATGTGTTGCTGCGGGATTGTGAACTGCGACCATTTTTGCAGGCCGATCCAGAAGTGTGAATTCATCAATGTCGGTGGCCCAAATCGCGCTGATCGGAGCGAATTTCGCGTCGAGGAACGTGTCCGCCGGAACAGGTAGTCCTCGCGGCTTGTGGATTTCATAGCGGCGCTGGTGTTCCGGCTCTGAGGCTTCAAGCGTCTCACGGTCAAAGCATACTTGAAGCGGGCCGACAGCCAGGGTCGCCTCAACCGCGAATGGGAACTGGCTGATTCCATAAAGTGCATCGAATGCGCCATCACCCCCCCGCATGAGCCGACCATTGACCGCGATCACGTAACAGTCTTCCGGCGCTACAACGCCGCTTGCCAAGTAACCGGCGATGTCGGCATTACCGAGTAATACTTCAGCCTTCGCTTTAATCGCGGCAGTCCAGCGCAGAAGGATTTCTTGATGAGGAAAATTGCGCACGCCATTATCCGCCGGGGCGAGCCACGCCACGGGGACATTCGCGGGCGTCGGCGTAACAACTTCGATCCAGATCCGTCGACCATTATCGTCGATTCGGAAGTCCGGTCCCGCGGCTTGGTGCAAGAATGCGATGCCAGCCGCCGTTAGCTGATGGGCGAGCAAAACCTCAGAAAGTTGTTGCCAATAAATATGGAGATCGGCTGAGCTAAGCCGCTGCTCGGCGTTTCCGTCGCCATAGCCATTCGCCAGATACTCTTCACAAACGCTGATGAGCCGCTCGCGCATGGCGTGAACGAGTCCGCCGGTATGGGGATAGCGCTGCTCAATGGCGTCTCGTAGTGTCATAGCGATCCCGTCCGCGGGTAGTAACTAATCGTGCATGCGGCTGATTATTCGGCCTTCCGGTTATCACAAGATCTGTGACCTGAGCCCCTGAACTTCCTCCAGAGTTTGGTAGAGTCCGTCACATCAAGGAGACGGACGGATGAAGCGTTCACGGTTCACGGAAGAACAGATCATCGGGATATTGAAGGAGCAGGAGGCGGGCGCGAAGACGGTTGATGTTTGCCGCAAGCACGGCATCTCGGATGCAACCTTCTACAAATACAAGGCGAAGTATGGCGGCATGGACGTGTCGGATGCCCGCAAGCTGAAGGCGCTTGAGGACGAGAATGCCAAACTGAAGAAGCTGCTCGCCGAGGCCATGCTGGATAATGCGATCCTGAAGGATGTCGCTGCAAAAAATGTATGGTCCGCCTCGTCCGTGCAAGGGTTCGCGACATCGTAAATGACGATTCCAGTTGCATAAATGTATCCGGCCTCTCGCGAGTGGGCTGCGGTTGCTGCCAGGCCATGATGAGATCCGCACACGCCGTTCCCAATAAATGGTTCGGGTACGAAAGCCCGCTTTTTTGCACAGGGCTTACGGCATGTTGATCCACTGTTTCGTCATCACTATTCCCGAGCCTTGCAATGGAACCAGGAGCGTCAGGTGAAGGCAGGGTCTCTGCGTTCGTAAAGCGCTCCAGGTTTGGTCAGGACGACCCAGACTATCCGGGCCATTTTGGCGGCAAGTGCGACAACAGCTTTGTTTGGATGCATTCGGGCTTGAAGACCATCCAGCCAACTTCCCAGTCGATCCTTTGTTCGGTCGAGGTGTCGGAAGCAGGATCGGGCACCATGGACCAGCAGCTTACGGACATACCGGTTGCCTCGCTTGCTGATCCCGAGAAGCTTCTGCTTCCCTCCGGTCGAATATTCTCGCGGCACAAGCCCCAACCATGCGGCCAGATCACGCGCTTTTTGGAACTGTCTGCCGTTTCCAATAGCAGCAAGCAGTGCTGTCGCACCGAGAGCTCCGATCCCGGGGATTGTCATGAGCCGACGTGCAGCATCCTCTCGATCAGCGATTGCTTCGATCTCGCGCGTGACATCAGCAATCCGCTTTTCCAACTGACGCAGATCGTCAAACAGCTCGCCGAGCAGTTTGCGCATTGCCGGCGACAGATCGTTTGCAGGATCTTTGAGAGCTTCGGGCAGGTCGAGCTTGAACAGACCTGCACCCTGCCGTGGCGCCACACCATATTCGAGGCAAAACGCCCGCATCTGGTTTATCAAGCGGGTTCGTGTGCCGATCATCTGGTCACGCACCCGGTGCAAGGCTTGAAGGTCGGCCTGCTCCTCAGTCTTGAGTGCAGCAAATCGCATCGTTGGTCGCGTGGCGGCCTCAGCGATGGCCTCCGCGTCGATGATGTCACTCTTGTTCGACTTAACGTAGGGCTTCACAAACTGGGCCGGGATCAGCCGTACCTTGTGCCCGAGCGCCTGGATCTTCCTCGCAATCCACTGAGACCCCGCGCATGATTCCATCCCCACAGTCGCGGGTTCTGCCCGCTGGAAGAACTGAAGCAACGTGTCCCGTCGGAACCGAACCCGTTGGACGACCATACCGTCGCTGCCCAACGCCACGACGTGGAAAATGTTCTTCCCAATATCAATCCCATAGACCGCCGCGGGACGCGGCACATTGCGTTTAGGCATAGCAACCTCCTTTGGTTTTGACCGCCTCATGATGCGGCGGGAGGACGAGGCGGACCATCCCATTAATGGTGACGCCCGATGTGAAGCGGGATGCGGTGGTTCACGTCTGTGCGCAGCATGGGGTGAGCCAGCGTCGGGCGTGCGAGGTTCTGTCGGTGGATCGGTCGAGCATGCGATACCGCAGCGTGCGGCGTGACGATGCTGCCATTCGGGAGGCGATGAAGAAGGTGGCGTCCGAGCGCCGACGCTTCGGTTACCGGCGCATCCACGTGATGCTCGACCGGCAGGGGATCGTCATGAACCTGAAGAAGCTTCGACGTCTCTATCGCGAGGAGAAGCTGACGGTGCGCAAGCGTGGTGGCAGGAAGCGGGCCTTGGGGACAAGGTGTCCTCTGGCTCTGCCCTCACGCCCCAATGAGCGCTGGAGCCTGGACTTCGTCAGCGATGCCTTCACCGACGGCCGCCGGTTCCGTGTTCTGGCGGTGGTCGACGACTTCACCCGTGAATGCCTGTGCCTGGTCGCCGATACATCCCTGTCGGGGGCGAGGCTTGCCCGCGAGCTGGATAGTCTCATCGCCAGACGGGGAAAGCCGAAGACGATTGTCTCGGACAACGGCACGGAGATGACCAGCATGGCCATCCTTAAATGGTGCCAGGAGACCGAGGTCGAATGGCACTACATCGCCCCAGGCAAGCCGATGCAGAACGGCTTCGTCGAAAGCTTCAACGGGAGCTTCCGCGACGAGTGCCTCAACGAGACCCTGTTCTCGACGCTCACTCAGGCCCGCGCAGCCATCACCGCATGGAAGGAGGATTACAACAGGAACAGACCCCACTCGTCGCTGGGCAACATCACACCCAGAGAGTTCGCAATGAAAATGGCTATGGAAAAACAGGCCGCATAAGGCCAGATTAAAAACCCAAGACTCTCCCGAAAAATGGAGGGAAGTCGGGGCTCAGGTCAATAGAACTCGACCGTCATCAGAGACGTAAGGAACATTTCCGCTCCTTATTTGTTATATCAATCGATATACATAACGAGGGAAGGGATCGGCATGGTTTCTGATCGGCTGAGAATGCGCTTTGAGCTCAGTGTGTTGGCAGTCTGCGTCTGATAGCCGCTGCCTTAAGAATACAGTTGCCGAGCCTAACCTGAGAACCTGTAGTTCAGCGTGTTTCATAATTAACGGTTACGCCGCACAAGGATCCCGCAGAACTCTAAATGGATCACGGAAATTCGCCTCTGATTCTCCTCTTTCCTCGCCGTGAACCGCTTGAATAATGATATCATATATATTAGATTGATATCAGCGTTGTTGGCTGAATGAGGTCATAGAGATGCCGGCAGTTACCATTCGGAATCTTTCTGATGAAACCCACCGCGCTCTGCGTATGAGAGCAGCTCACCATGGCCGGAGCACTGAGGCGGAAATTCGTGACATCCTCGAGGCCGCGGTTCGCCCGTCTCAGCGCGTAAAGCTCGGGTCATTGCTCGTGGCCATCGGTCGCGAGGCCGACCTGTCAGATAGAGATGTTGAAGCTCTGCAACAGCGCGATAAGACGCCAGCTGAACCGATGACTTTCGAATGATCTTGATTGACACCAACGTGATATCAGAGCCGTGGAAGCCGGCTCCCGCTGCAGAGGTTGTGGCTTGGTTGGATGCCCAAGCGATCGAAACGCTCTTTATCTCAGCGATATCAGTTGCAGAGCTTCGGTTCGGCGTCGCATCAATGCCTACCGGGCGTCGCCAAACTATCTTCCGAACCCGTCTTGAGGATGAGGTGTTACCGCATTTTGTTGAGCGAATTCTGCCCTTCACGCTAAGCACCTCGCAGTTCTACTCTGAACTGATGGCAGGCGCGCGAGCATCCGGTAGAGCGATCGGTATGGCCGATGGGTTGATTGCGGCCATAGCTGCAGAGAGGGGTCTAGTTGTGGCGACGAGAGACACAAGCCCGTTCAAAGCCGCTGGATTGAGAGTTATCAATCCATGGAATGGTCCAAACTTTGACTAAGAGGCCGTCGGTTCGATTCCTTTCAAGAGCAATCGCTATCGTCCAACCTTGCCCGCTATCCTATCGCCGGTTATACTGTTTTTGAAAAACAGTATAACGATGCAATCGAGCTTATGAAGTCTATTGACCTCATGTACCAGACGATGCTTGCCGAGCTAGGTCAACGCTCGCTCGACGCCGCTTGGACGGCCGATTTCCCTCCGGAGGGTCGGTTCACGCCCGCAAGCATCAAGGGTCGCAAATACTGGTACTTCGACATCCCGGATGGACACGGTGGTACGAAACGTCGTTACGTCGGTCCTGCCGACGATCCGGATATATCGCAGCGCGTCGGCGATCATAAGCGGGACAAGGACGATTTACGCGCTCGCAGGCGCTTGGTAAATACCCTGACCCGCGAAGGCGGGATGATCGCCCCTGACGCCATGTCGGGTGACATCGTCGAGGCCCTCGCCGGAGGCGGTCTCTTTCGACTTCGGGGTGTTCTCATCGGCACGGTGGCCTTCCAGTGCTATTCAGGACTGCTAGGCGTCCGCCTTCCCATGGCTGCGATCCTGACCGGCGATGCGGACATCGCCCAAGACTATGCCATCAGCCGGGAGGTTGAAGACAGCCTGCCTCCGATCATTGAACTGCTGCAGGGCGTCGACGCCAGCTTCCGGCCAGTTCCCCATCGATCGGGATCCGCGGCCTCGTCGGCTTTCCAGAATGCCGACGGCTATCGGGTTGAATTCCTGACGTCGAACCGTGGTTCGGACGACTACATCGACCAGCCGGCGAAGATGCCCGCCCTCGGCGGTGCCAGCGCGGATCCGCTGCGCTTTCTCGACTTCCTCATCAGGGATCCAGTCAGAACGATGCTGCTCCACCGAAGTGGTGTCCCAGTCGTCGTCCCTGATCCGTCCCGGTATGCGGTCCACAAGCTCATCGTCGCCAGCCGCCGACACACTGACGGGCAGGGGCCGGCGAAGCGAGACAAGGACATTCGCCAAGCTGCGGTGCTCTTTGAAGCCCTGCAGCAGACGAGGCGATCCGCCGACCTGGCGCTAGTCTACAACGAAGCTTGGGAGCGCGGACCTGCGTGGCAGGAAGGTATGCGAACCGGGGCGGGAATGCTGCCGGCACAAGATGCCGAGCGGTTCAAGACGGCCCTGATCGAGGGAGCAAAGAAGAACCGCGAAGACATTGAACTTCCGTTTGAAGAATAGGCTGTCGTCCGCTTCGAAAGCCAAGGAGTTGATCGGTTTCGAAGTGGCGAAGACAAACATGGTGTCGAGAGTTCGATTCCGCTCGAGGCGGAGACGACCGGCGGGGCCCATACAGATGCGGGGCTTGGTTTGCATCTGTATGGCCGATGTGGAGCAGCCATTCATCCGAGCGGCTATGCGGTGTTGATTTCCACTGAGAGCTGACCCGGCGCAGCCAGATATTTCCATTGAGAATTGACCCATGTTTCAACCGTGCCTCGCATGTTTTCAGCGGGGGCTCTGGAGTGATCGACATGGCGTTACTGAGCGTGATCCGGCGCTGGCATTTTCGAGAGCATCTATCGATCCGGGAGATTTGCCGCAGGACCGGCTTGTCCCGGAATACCATCCGTAAATATCTGCGCGCCGACGGAGTGGAGCCAAAGTTCAACGTGCCGGAGAGGCCGAGCAAGCTTGATCCGTTTGCAGATAGGTTGTCGGCCTGGCTGAAGACGGAGTCGAAGAAAGGCCGCAAGCAGAAGCGGACGATGAAGCAGCCACACGTTGATCTTGTCAGCCTCGGCTAGAAGGGGTCCTACAATCGTGTGGCGGCATTTGCGCGGGAATGGCGCAATGATCGTCAGAGGGAATTGCAGACGACGGGCCGTGGGACATTTGTGCCCCTGACGTTCGAACCAGGCGAGGCCTTCCAGTTCGACTGGTCAGAAGATTGGGCGATCATCGGCAATGAGCGCACCAAGCTGCAGATCGCCCACACGAAGCTGAGCTACTCCAAGGCCTTCATCGTCCGGGCATACCTCCTGCAGACGCATGAGATGCTGTTCGATGCCCATAACCATGCCTTCCGTGTCTTCGGTGGCGTCATTGGTCGCGGCATCTACGACAACATGCGCACGGCAATCGACAAGGTCGGTCGTGGCAAGGAGCGCGACGTCAACGTCCGCTTCATGGCGATGGCCAGCCATTATGTGTTCGAGCCCGAGTTCTGCAATCCGGCTTCCGGCTGGGAGAAGGGACAGGTCGAGAAGAACGTGCAGGATGCGCGTCATCGCTTCTTTCAACCGATCCCGCGCTTTCCATGACTGGGGGCCCTGAACGATTGGCTCGAGGAGCGTTGCAAGGAGTTCTGGGCCAAGACACCCCACGGTCAGATGCGTGGCACCATTGCCGACATCTGGGCCGAGGAAGTCCCAGCTCTCATGGCGCTCTCCAGGCCGTTCGACGGGTTCGTCGAATATACGAAGCGGGTCACGCCAACCTGCCTCGTGCATCTGGAGCGCAATCGCTACAGCGTTCCGGCATCCTTCGCCAATCGACCGGTGAGCCTCCGATGATAACGACTGTGTATCCGCTCCGATCTTGTTCCGCAGCCTGGACAACGGCTGAACATATCCGCCGATCGGACAGCGAGCATGATCGCGTCCCCAACAGAAGCTGTCTCATCGATGACAAAGCCTCGAGGCACGAGTGCGGAGGGGCGAAGCGAATGAACCATGGCGCTGATTCCTTTTGCAAGACCAACGCAAGCCGACGCCAAGAATTCATCAAAAGTGAGTCAGAGCCAATTTTGCACGCCCATTGACAGCTTCACCCAATGTGCTGCCGCGGGTAGAAGTCGAAAGTCCATGACAGGAACGATCGCTGCCGTCGTGCAAATCCAGGGTTAGCGCTGCTGCGACGCCCGGGCAAATTTGGCTTGCTGCATAACGGCCAGAGGGAATTCTAATGTGCCGTTATGGGAATATTATGAAGTGCTGTGCCAGGTTTCGCGATGAATGGCACTTCCTTGATGTCGGCTCACTGATCCTCCTCTTGCCGTTCAAATGGAGGGCTGGTCTGAGGAAGGTGGATATGACTGTCCTGCTGGTCGAAGACAATCCCACCAATGCTCTGGTTCTCAGGCGACTCGTCTTGAAGACCTGCGACGACGACGTTGATGTCGTCGACAATGGCACTGACGCGCTGGCACAGGTTCACCGCAGGTTCTACAGGCTGCTTGTCGTCGACAACATGCTGAAGGGGGCGATGTCCGGACTTCAACTGATCCAGGCGGTTCGCATGATTGACCGGTTTGCCACGCTTCCCATCCTGATGGTCACCTCAGACCAGGATATGGCTCTGAGGCAGGAGGCGGATGGCCTGGGCGTTCACACGGTGCTTTACAAGCCGATTGATACCTTTGCCTTCAAGGAGGCGGCCCGTGCTTGCCTGGTTGCCAATCCCGCCGAGCGACAGGTCAGTCACGCCTCAGCGCGATCGGATTGATCAAGGCACAGAGTTCGCCCTCTTGGCGAGCAACAGATCGCCGCTGGAGCCAGACCATCGTTTGACAGGCGGTGGCAAACAATCTCAGGCATAGAAGGTTGCCAGCAGAAGGAGGAGGGTTACAGAAACAGCACCGGCAACGCAAAGAGAGCTGGCTCGGTTTGTCTGAACAGCTTCGGGCGTTTCGCTAAGTGGATTTCCGCCTCGATTATGCCGCCACCATCATTGGTGTCAGCGCGTTGAAGTAGGCCTGATCCGGTGTCTGCCGGTCAAGGGACGAATGTGGGCGTCAGCTGTTGTAGAAGGTCAGATATCTGCCGATGCCGACGCGGGCCTCGGACACGGTCTTGTAGGCGTGGAGGTAGACCT
>NZ_JACJVI010000034.1 GCF_014237835.1 Rhizobium sp. AQ_MP | reverse complement strand
CCGCTACCGCCCCGAATACAGCAACCCAAAACCGCCGGAGCGAACTCAAAACTGGATAAAACTTGGGGGCAAGGTCAGCCCAAGACGATCTGATGCGCGCCAGTTGTCCGGTGAACTCGACACGGAGGACAAAAAACAAAAGCTCCTCGCGGGTTACGCTGAGGAGCTTTCAAGGAAACGACTTGAATGGCAGCAGATTCAAGTCTCGTTGGTTGCGGGGGCCTGATTGCACAGAGACTTGTATAAAACTCCTTTCCAGTATTACCACAACCAGGATTTTACGGTTACGAGATTACGGAACGTCAGAGGCCGTCATGTTGCAAGCTCCAGTCGAGCCCCCGGGAACTCGCGCACAAGGAGCTCCACCTGGCTAGCGTCCTCAAGAAGGCAGGATGCCGTTGAGAGCGCGTCCGCTACCGCCGCTGCGGGTGCAGAAATCGACACAGCGCGCCACATCGTCGATACTGGTTTTCCGCTCAGTGGATTTAGAATGTGGCCGAGCCGCCCTGCGGCGTCGAATGTTGTGCCGAGAGGAGACGATGTAGCTAGAGCACGTTGACGCAACCCGACAAGTCCACCGGCTTGGAGGTGAATAGGCCAATCGGCACCATTCGGCATGCCGCCCAAGGCGCGGAACTCGCCCGTCTCGATCAAAATGTCCATTAGGTCTTCGGCCCCCAGCAAGGCAGCCACCCGATCCGCGACATAGCCTTGGCCAATTCCATTCAAGGTAAGCGCCATGCCAGGTCGCAAACTAATTCTAGCCGGGTCAATCTCGACCTTTTCCCACCCTACAAGCGATATCGCATGGGCAATTGCCTGCATATCCGGCGACCCACCGCGTGCAGCGGCTTCCGCCCAGACTGCCCAGAGTGGTTGAACTGTCGGATCGAACCGCCCGCCACTGAAGTGGTTGACTGCACCAGCGATCGACAAGCATTCCAGAAGTTCGAACGGTGGGTCGACCAGATAGCCGTTCCGATTCAGACGAGCTAGTGCGCTTTCCGGACGGTAGAGGCTGAGAATGTTCTCAAGCCGCTCGATCTCTGTCACCACGCGAGCGGCGATCGCTGCGCTGTCGGGATGATCGACCCTGATCGAGGTGCGGGCACCAAGCGCCTGTCCTGTCCAGATCTTGGAGGCATGCCTAGAGGCCCGTCCTGCGGACGGCAAAAGAGCCAACGCGGCGGAAATGACAACCAAGCGGCGTCGGGTTATCGGCATGGATCAACCTCCAGATTTGATGGACAGGGCGCGCAGGCGGTTCTGGAACTCGACATCGTCGCCCTGCGGGTTTGAACCATCGTCGAGGCTCACTGGAGCCAGCACCATGTCGTCAGTGATCTCGTTCAGCGACAACACGCGGCCACCCTCGGCACGGGCAAACTTCTCGGCCTTTTGACGATTGGTGAAAGGAATAGTCTCCGGCGCGCCCATGCCACCTTGACGGTTCGACCCGACGACGAACAGTGCCTCATCGATCGCGATCCAATTGCCATCACCCGGCTTTTCCCAAGTCGCCCCCGGCGCTCCCATGTCGTTCACATAGACCGCAAGGATCGGCGCCATCTGCTCAGGCCCGCGCATGTAAGCGATGGCATCACGCACCTGGCTGAAAAACAAGGGAGCCGGCATGCCCTCAAGAAACACCTGTCCCTTCGGCCCCGAATGCTCGAGAAGGTTCATCTGGCAATAATGCCCGAGCGTCTCGGCGGTCATATCCTTTGGCTTGATGTCCTGCACGGCGTTCTCCTGGCAAGCCACCAGCAGCACCAGAGAGCCGACGATGATGAGTGAACGAAGCGAACTGGTCATGGGGTCACCTTTCGAAAGGCAGCAAGCGCTAATACGATCGCTAATAACGGCCAGACAAAAAGCGAGGCGGCCGATTGCCAGAGCGGAATGGTGTTGGCGGCCCCCCCGATACCGCCTGCAGCCGCGACCGCCTGACCAGCCGACAAATTGAAGACACGAAATGCATCCGCAGGATTGGCAAGCAGGGCAACGGGCAATGCCTGCGTCGTGAAGACGCCGCCGCGATCGGTCACAATCAGCGCCAGAAGCGCAAGATCATAAAGCACGACGGCGAGCAGCCAGAGCGCGATCGCAAGACCCGCTGCTCCGGAGGGACGCCGCGCCAGTGCCGACAGCGCGTAACCCGCGCCAAGGAAGGTGGCGCCCAAAAGAACAGAGGACCAGATCAACCGGATCAGCGAACCGATTCCCTTGATCGCATCCGGATCGGACCAGACCGCCACCAGCAGCGCCGCGCCATAGCCAAGTGTTACGGCAAGCGCGAGGATCGCTAGATGCGCCGTGAGCTTGCCGAGCAGGATCTGCAGACGCGAAACCGGATATGTTAGAAGCAGTGGCAGAGTGCCGCGCTCCACTTCACCCGCCACAGCATCGAAGCTCATTAGCAGCGCCAGAAGTGGCACAAGATAGACCGCCAGCGAAGTCAGAGAAGCGACTGTCACTGACAGCCGGTCAACGCCAACATCGCCTGTTGGCGCGGAGCCGGCGGCGGCCAGCACGAGTGCGAACAGCACCATCATACCGGTGGCGATTAGCACCCAGCGATTTCGAAACGCGATACGAAATTCGCTGGTCGCGGTTGCGAGGATACGGCTCATTGCCCGTCCCTCCGGCTGAAATGGCTGTAAATGTCCTCAAGGCTCGGAGGGATGACATCTAGATCGAGGACGTCCGCGCCATGCACCGTGATCCGAGCGAGTAACGGCAGCTTCTCCGATTGCGCGCAGGATATGCGCAGCACCCCGTCAGCGCCGACCGATGCTTCGGGAAAGGCGGCCACCAGCGATGCCGCATGGCCCTCCGCCGGACGAACCAGGAGCGTGACCGGCAAGGCAGCCCGTGCACGCAAATCGGCAAGCGTACCTTCCGCCACCAATTGCCCTCCCGACAGGATTAGGATGCTGTCGGTGCGCGCCTCGACCTCGGTCAAGACATGCGAAGAGAGCAGGATTGCGGTGCCATCGGCAGAGAGACCGTCGAGCAGGTCGTAGAAATCCCGCCGCGAGACCGGATCGAGGCCAGACGTGGGCTCGTCCAGCACGAGAAGACGGGGGCGCCCGATCAGGGTCTGGGCCAAGCCGACTCGCTGGCGCATGCCCTTGGAATAGGTGCCAATCCGTCGCCGGGCCGCATGGGCGAGACCAACGCGGGCCAGAAGCTCCGGCGCGCCGCGGGGATTTTCCCCACGCAGGGCAAGGTAGTGGCGGACCTGTTCCTCGCCCGTCAGGGCCGGATGGAAGGCGACGTTTTCCGGCAGATAGGCCACCTGCATGCGCGCTGCGGTCGATCCCGGTGCACCGCCGCAGACCGTGACCTCTCCGTTGTCCGATGGGATCAGCCCCAGAATGATCTTCATCATCGTCGACTTGCCGGCGCCGTTGTGGCCCAGCAACGCGGCGCGCTTTCCCGGCTGCAGGGTCAGCGAGACCTGCTTCAGCGCCTCGACGGACTGGAAACGCTTAGTGAGCTGAGAGATTGTCAGGGTCGGTGTCATCATAATGTCCTGTGGCCCATCGGCCAGCGGCCTCAGCTTCATAGCCGAGTATTTCGGGGGTAACGACAATCGTCAGGGGACGCATCAAAGGGGCGCTGTCACGCACGCCGCCTGGCAGCGTGGCAGGAAAATCTCGCTGGCTCCAGCGCACGAGTTGTACAGCAGGCGATCCGATTAAAAGGCTTGCGGCCGGTTGCGACCAGAGGATCTGGTCCATCACGTCGTTCGGACGATAGAAACTGTCAGCGATGCCGTCACCGTTCAGATCGAAGGCCGGATGGTCGGACCAGAAATTGCCCCGCCTCCCATGGCTCCATTCCATGTTCCGGGTCCCGACATATTTGACCTGCTCGCGATTGGCGATGAAGGCGTTGCCGGTCAGCGCGTTCTTCTCCGAACCAGCGGTGAAGTGAATGCCGATACCGCAGCCCTCGAATCGGTTGTTCCAGACCAGGTTCTTATGGGCGTTGTAGATGAACAGGCACTTCTTCGTGCCACCACGCACCAGATTGCCGGTGACATCGGCATTGTTGGCATAGTTCAGCATCAGCCCATGGTCACGGTCGCCGAGGCTGAGATTGTTCAGGATTTTTGCCTGGTTTGAGAACATGATGGCAAAGCCGAGATGGTTGCCAATTGATATGTTGCCGGAAACCTCGGTGTTGCGAGTGTACATGAAATGCACGGCAAACCGCAGGTCGCGCATGACGTTACCGCGATAAATGCTGTTGGAGCTCGCATTCGAGAAGATGCCGTCGCGACCGAAGCGTATGAGGTTATTCTCCAAGAGCGTGCCGGGGCTGTTCCAGACATAGATGCCATTGCCCCGCTCATTCATGCGCGGACTGTCGGTGCCGATGATCTCATTGTCGGTCACTACCGCATCGCGACCACCATGCACGTCGATGCCATGCATGTTCCCGGTGACAAGCAATTTTTCGACACGGGTGCGGTCCGCCCCTTTTTCGATCTTCACACCGGCGTCTAGGTCCTGGTTGACCCGCCCCGAGCCCGTCACGGTGAAACCGGTTAACTGGACGTCCGGTGCCGTGATCGTCACTACACTGCCCGAGCCTTGGCCATCGACGACCGCACCGCGCGGGCCGGTAATGGCAAGGGACCGATCAATCACGACGGGGCCGAGATAGGTCCCGTCGGTCAGTGTCAAAACATCACCGGGTGCTGCCTCGGCAATGGCTGTCGCCAGACTGCCCGCGCCTGGCGCGACCGAGCGCTCCCCGGCCGCAAGCGGCGAGGCGAGAACAAGACCGAGCAGGAGAACGAGCAGCCTCATGGCTCAGGCGCCCTTTGGCTCGACGAACATGCGTCCGCGCATTTCCATATGCAGAGCATGGCAGAACCACTGGCAATAGTACCAGTAGACGCCGGCATTGGCCGCAACGAACGTGACCGAACTCGTCTGCTGAGGACCGATCTCGATCGCCACGCCATGATTGCCCATGGTGAAACCATGGGTCAGATCGTCAATGTCGTCGAGATTGGTGACGATGACAGTCACCTCGTCCCCCTCCTTGACCGTGAAGCTCTCCTGGCTGAAAGCGGGCGCGACCGAGGTCATATAGACGCGCACCTTGTTGCCATCACGGATAACGGCATCGGTCCACTCGTCGATGTTGACGCCATCGGCCTCGGCCTGTTTGCGGGTTTCTGCCCACATCGGATCCTTGCGGTCCCAGGTCGAGCGGATGTTGGGAAGGATCGAAGGGGCGACCGCGATCGCGTCATGCGGCTCGGCGAATGTCGGACCATCATGCACGAGCTTCATCTTGTCGCCGGAAATGTCGATCAACTGATCGTTTTCGGGCTTCAGCGGCCCGACGTTCAGGAAGCGGTCCTTGGAGAACTTGCACAGGCAAACCATCCAATCATTCGAAGCGTCGAGCGTTTCACCCATGACCGTCTTCAGGTGACCCGGCTGGTACTGGACGTCGATCTTGTCCTTGATCGGGTCGATCTTCTCGCCGGCATAGGCCTTGATGGCGTCCTCGATGTTCCACTTGGCCACCTGGCTGTCGAGGAAGAGCGAGGTATAAGCATTGCCACGACCATCGAAAGCGGTGTGCAAGGGCCCAAGGCCAAGTTCCGGCTCGGCGACGACAGCGCTGCGCGGCTCAGCGTTGTCATAGAACAGCGCGTCGAACTTGGTCACGTCAAGCACCGTGACGGTCGGCGAAAGCTTGCCGCCGATGCACAAGTGCTTCTTGTCCGGGGCCATGTTGCAGCCATGCGGATTGTTGGCGATCGGGATGTATCGCGTGAAGAGCGACTTGGCTTCCTTGCGGCCGTCGACAACTTTGACGCCGTTGACTTCCTCGTACTGACCAGCCGCGATCGCCTTTTCGATTTCGGCCAAGTTAAAGACGACAACGTGGTCCATCTCGGACTTGGTCATTTCCTCCAGGTTCATGCCCATTTCGGAATTGTAGCTGGTCGAAAAGGCCCATTTTCCTTCGTAGTCGGCATCGCAGTTGTCGAGATTGCCCGAGACCTTGACCTGCCATGCGACATCCCACTTTTCCGCGTCAACGGCGGTGAAGATGTTCACATAGGTGGAGACATCCGTCATGGTTGAGCCGTCATTGACCAATGGCGCTTCGTCCTCGCCGTTGCAGAAGACGTAGTTGGTCTTTGGCCACTTCTGCGGGCGCATGCCGTGGATACCCTTAGCGTTCGGGATTTCCAGAATGGCATCTGTCTTCATAACGTCGCAGCGAACGCGGGCCACGCGGGTATTGGCCTTGTCGTTCATGAACAGGAAGCGTCCGTCATACTTTCCCTCGGTGAAGGACATGTGGACGTGGTGCAGATCGCCATTGTCATGGATCTTCTTGCCGTTGGCGGCGAGCTGCTTCTTGGTCTTCTCAGACATGGTCCGCTGATGGATGCGGATTGACTCATTGGTCTGCCCCCAACCAGTGGCCGAGCAGCGGTTGAACACCGGGACACGCATGAGTTCGCGCATTGAAGGGATGCCGAGAATGCGCATTTCGCCCGTTTGCCCTGAGGACCAGAAGCCGTAATAGTCGTCGAGCTTACCAGGCGAGACGGAGCCATCGCCTTCGGCAGCAGCGAGCGCCGGTGTCGCCGCAACAGCGGCTCCAAGGCCCAGCGCGCCGGCCCCCATACTTCCGGCAAGAACGGCCGTGCCGGCCGTGGCGCTGAACAGCTCTCGCCGGCTCAGGCCTTTGGTTTCTTTCGTTTCCATCGTCGGTGTCCTTCTTCAGTTAGATTTTGCTTCGGTTAGACTTTGGCTGCGGATGGGCTGATCGATGCTCCGCCGGGGCTCGCTGCAAGTTTTGCGCGCGACTTCATCTTTTTGATCACCACGGGACAGACGGTTTCGGACTGATAGAGCACCTGACAGTGGAGGCAGTTTATGCACTCGTTGGGGTTGATCTCGCCGGTCTTATGAATGGCCTGTACCGGACACTGATTGGAGCAGGTCTGACAGGGGTTGCCGCACTCGTGGTAGCGCTTCAACCAGTCGAACATGCGCATGCGCGCCGGGATGGCGAGCGCTGCACCAAGCGGGCAGAGATAGCGGCAGTAGAAGCGCTCGACGAACAGGCCGGCTACCAGAAGCGCTACCGCATAGGCAACGAATGGCCAGGCCCGAATGAACTTGAGGATGATCGCCGTCTTGAAGGGTTCGATCTCGGCCAAGTGCTCGGCCTGCTCGACGCTCATCAGAGAGACCCCGAACAGGCCGAGGAAGATCATGTATTTGAGCGGCCACAGCCGCTCATGCAGCCCCCAGGGCAGCGTCCATTGCGGGATGCGCAACCTGCGGGCGATCTGGTTGGTCAACTCCTGCAGTGCGCCAAACGGGCAAAGCCACCCGCAATACGCACCGCGGCCCCAGAATAGCAGCGCAGCCGCCACTGAGAACCAGAGGATAAAGGTCAACGGATCGAGCAGGAAAGCCTGCCAAGAAAAGCCGGTGACCAGGCTGCCAAACAGGGCCATCAGGTTGACCACCGAGAGCTGTGCATTGGCATACCAGCCTAGGAAAACCAGTGTCACCGTGAGGAAGGCGATGCGGAAAATGGAAAAGGCTCTCGCATTCCTGACGGCATAGGTCTGGAAGAAGAACACTGCCGTCAGCAAGAACAGCATGGCGCCGAGAACGGTGATCTCCAGCGTTTTGTCGCGCCAGATGCGCTTCCACAGGTCCGCTTGGGCAGAGCCCTCGTCACGACCCGCGACGCTAGCGACCTCGACCGCCGGCTGGGCGACGGCCTTCAGGTATTTCTGCGGCAGTTGGTAGCCGAGGTCGAAGGTATGGAAAACCTTTTCGATCGGTCCAACCTCGCGATGCGCCAGAAGCTGGATACGAAAAGGCTTGGTCGGATCGAAGCCAACATTGGCGGGAATCCGGAAGACGTCCATCTCAGTGAATTCGGGCGTGCCGGAAAGCGCAATCCCTCCCAGACGACGATGATCACGATCGCGAAAGCGAACCGAGACGTCGTCCTGGATCAGAACGATGCGATCGAAAATGCCGCCGCGCACATAACCAGATCCTTTGAAGGAGTAGAGCCCTCTGCCGGTGATGGCGATGGCGTTTTCGCCCTCTTTCAGCCAAGTCCCCAGATTGGCCTGCTCGGCTTGCCCGAGCAGGGCCTTGCCGATCGATGGCACTGAGACCAGCGCCACATGCATGTCGATAAATGTGGTTTCCGGCGGCTCTGTCAGGGCCCGCTCGCGCGCGCGCGCATCAGCATGCTCGGCAAAGGCTGCATTGACCTGTGCCACATCAAGGGACAAGCGGCGGATGGTGCCGTCACCCTCGGCCTCGATCCAGTCGGACGGTGAGGTGGCACCAAGATCAACGGTGAATCGCGGGCCGGATTGTTCGCTTTCCGGCGCCAGGCCGCCAAGCCCAAGCGCGCGCGCCACCTTCAAGCCAGACCGGACGATGGAATCGTCGATCACCATCACGGTAACGGTGGCGCCGGAGATGATGTCCACATCATGTGCGGTACCGCCGGATTTCGCCTCCGCGACGAGGTCCAGTCCAGCATATGCGGAAACCAGGCCCTTGACCTTGGCTTCCGGGATGCCGATCAGGACGATGGGTTCAGAATGCTTAACCAATTTCACGCCGATGATCTTGGCGTCGAGACCAACCGCCACCAGCGTGTGGATCGGCTTGCCAGAATAGCCGGTCGTGCCGACGAAATCAGAGGTGGCAAACACCCAGCCCACAGTCTCGCCGCCCTTCAACACGGGCGCGGCCGCCAGGTCCGCGCGGATGGGACCGAAACCGTCTGCGTACGGCACGAGATCAGAGACCTTGGCCGCAGGCAGATACTGTTGCAGCACCGATGCCGCGCTGGCTGAGTAAGCCAGGCATAGGGAGGCGCAGAGCAGCATGACCAGACGGAAGAGTTTCATTCCAGATTTCCCGCAAATCGTTGCAGGAGCATTGGCGTCTTCCGGGCGCAGGATCGTTGCGCTAGATCAAGCATCCAGGCAATTCGCGAATGATTGCATGCGACTGACAAACGTCGGTCAAGTGCGCAACGCGACAGCGGCAGACTGCTACTGCCGGACCGCCGCTCAACCTCTCGACTTCCCCCGCGAACAGTGACATTGCACGCTTTGGCGACGACCAGAGCCGGGTCCCATCTAGGGTTTAGACAGTCAGTGTTGGTGGCACATGAAGAATGAAAGCAGCGTGAACCAGGAGCAGTTAGACCGCCCTGCCATCGGCATCATTCTGCGCATTCTCTCAGGTGCGCTGTTTGCGGCTATGGCTATATTTGTCAAAGCGGTGTCTGCCGATGTCCCGGTAGGACAGATCGTGTTCTTTCGGTCAGCGTTTGCGCTCACTCCGCTCGTCGTTTTCCTCTGGATGAGAGGGGAGTTTCCTGGCGGGCTAGCGACAAGGCGGCCGCTCGATCACCTGCTGCGATCGGCGCTCGGCGCAGCGGCCATGTTTGCATCCTTCGCCTCGATTGCCCGCCTGCCACTCGCGGAGGCAACCTTGCTTGGGTACCTCTCTCCGATTTTCACAGCGATTGCGGGCGTAGTCATCCTTTCAGAACGGGCCACGGTCTGGCGGGCAGCAGGGGTGATCCTGGGCACTCTTGGCGTGTTGGCACTTGTATGGCCCGAACTTGGTCAATCAACGGCGGACGAAACCCGTCTGATCGGTTTCGGCTTTGGTCTCCTAATGGGTCTGCTCACCGCATTCGCCTTGATCATGGTCCGCAGCCTAAGTCGGACAGAAAGTCCAGGCGCCATCGCATTCTATTTTGTCGTGGCCTCCATGATCGGCGGCATCGCGACGCTGCCATTCGGCTGGGCGGAGCCGAGCCTATCTCAATTTCTCTACCTGGTAGGTGCCGGCGTTTTCGGGGGCTTTGCACATATCTGCATGACGCTGGCCTTTCGCTATACTGAAGCCTCGCGTCTTGCCCCTTTCGAGTATCTGGCAATCCTGTGGCCGATTCTGGCCGATCTCATCCTGTTTGGCGAGCCACTGACACATCCCTTTCTCCTTGCCCTACCACTGGTTCTGGCAGGTGCCGTCGTTGCGGCGCTCGAGGCAAGTCGGCGCGCCTCGAGCCTCAAAGACTAAGCCGAATTGGAGCCACTGACCCTTCGCGCACCCGCGCCAGCGGGACGATGACCGAGCCGGTCCTGCAGGAGGTCAGCACCTCCGCTTCGACACCGTAGACTGAACGAAGCACTTGGGGCGTTACCACGTCATCAAAGCGGCCTGAGCCAGCCAGTCCGCCATTGCGCAGCAACATGATGACATCGGCGTGACGGGCAGCCAGGTTGAGATCATGAATTGCAATCATCACCAGAGCACCCGTGCGCTCGACATAGGCTCTGAGTATTTCGAAGACCCGCAATTGATGCGCCAGATCAAGCGCACTCGTCGCTTCGTCTAGCAACAGCAATCTCGGCGCACGCAGCAGTCGTTGCGCCAGTAGCACCAGTTGCTGCTGTCCACCCGAAAGCGCGCGGATAGGGCGCGATGCCAGATCCTCGATACCAAAGGAGCCGAGACTATCATAAGCCGCCTCCAGCACATCGGCGCTCACTCTCCATCCGAGCTGCTCATGCCGCCCGAGCAACACAACCTCAAGCACCGAAAGGCTGGCGCGGATCTGGCTGTGTTGCGGCATGTAACCAAGATTTTGAGCATCGACACCACGGCCATTGAAAGTAATCTCGCCGCGATGAGACAATAGTCCCGCGACCGCACCAAGCAGGCTGGATTTGCCACAGCCATTGGGTCCAACAAGACCGATGATCTGACCGGGAGCAAACTGGGCTTCAACATCGCTCAAGACGATGCGGCTCCCGAACTGGACACCGACCCGATCAAAGATAAGACCTTCACTCACTTTACACCTCCCTCAGCGCCGCGAGACAGGATCACGGCAAACAGCATAGGAATGCCTGCGATCGCAGTGACGATACCGACCGGGATGACCGCGGCCGGTGAAATGAATTTTCCAAACACGGATGCACCCACGAGGATCACTGCACCGATAACTGCAGACAATGGCAGGGCAAAACGATGATCTTCACCGGCGATGAGTCGGCAGACATGCGGCGCAATCAGACCGACGAATCCGATGGTGCCAACAAAGGAAACAGCCGCTGCAGTGAGCAGCGCCACGAGAAGAAAGGTTTCCCGCCTCACTTTTTCGACAGATAGGCCAAGACTGCGAGCATTGCCGTCGCCAAGTTTCAGCACGGTCAATGCCCAGCAGTTGCGGGCGACAAACGGCAGGCAGAACAGCAGGATTGCACCACTGACCGACACGCTCGTCCATGTCGCCTTCAGCAGGCTGCCAAAAAGCCAGAAGACGATCTGCTGCAGCACCTCCGGCGAGGCGAGAAACTGCAACAGCGACTGGATCGATTGAAAGAAAAAGGAAACGGCAATCCCGCCCAGCACAAGGATTTCAGGCGATGCGCCGCGCAAGGTAGCAATGAGGTAAACAAAGCCGCAGGCCACAAGCGTCATGGCAAAGGCTGAGATTGGAACGACGAAATAGTCCGGAATGGCGAGAGCCCCGCCGAACATGATGGCAAGTGCGGCACCAAACCCTGCTGCGGCCGAAAAGCCGAGCGTGAACGGGCTAGCCAACGGATTGTCGAGGATTGTCTGCATCTGAAGGCCGGCAAGCCCCAGACATGCTCCAACCACGAACCCCATCACCGTCTGCGGCATTCTCAACTGCCATAGAATGGTTGCTGTCATCCTATCCTCACCGGCTGGCCCTGCAATAAGGCCCTTCAGCACATCGTTGAGAGGCATCCCGGATGGCCCCGTCGTCAAATCTAGCAGCATCAGAGCGATCAAAGCCAAGACGGATAGGGCCAAGCCTAACTGACGATACCGGGAGGCGCGGCGATAGTCGCCGCGCACGAAGTCAACCTTGCTGAGAGCAATGGTCATTGGCCGACAGCCTGATACGGCAAGACGAAGGTGCCATCAGCTTCGATAGGCAGCCAGGCTTTGTAGTAGTCCTTGAGGTTCTGCTCCGGATTGACATCCTTGAAGGCGTCGGGGTGCAACTGCTTAGCGATGTATTGCGCAAAGACATAGTCGGACAAGGTGCGCGCGCCACCATGATAGATGGCATGAACGTCACCATTTTTCACCGCAGGAAGCTCTGCCCAGCCGGGGCGTCCCAGATAGGCTTTCATCCGTTCGCGGGCGAGTTCGTTGGACGCGCCAAAACCGACTGACACCGACTGTGGCTTGTTCAACCACTCCGAGCCGGCCAGAAAGATGAGATCCGGCTTCTGCGCGAGAACATATTCGGGGCTCAGCGGACCCCAATTGCCGACCTGACCCTTAGCGATGTTGTCGCCACCAAGCTTGTCGACCAGCGCTCCCCACATGGTATCACCATAGGAGTTTCCAACCTTCGAAGGCCCCTTTTGAGCGAGTTCCACATAGACCTTCTTGTTTGACGGGCCCGCAGCCTCGACGCGGGCTGCGATATCCGCCATGGCATCCTGGTAATTATCCGCCAGATCCTGCGCCCTGTCCTGTGTGCCCATCAGCGTGCCGAGCGCCAGCGTCGACGCAACATGCTTCTCCACGGACTGGGCATTGTAGTCGAGGGTCACAACCGGGATCCCGGCGTCGTCGAACTGTTTGACGCTTTCGCCGAGCGCGTCGTAGGACCAAGCAGCGAGGATGACGAGATCGGGCCGCGCCGCGATCACCTTTTCAATCGAGAAGGTATTGTCTTCCGTGTTTCCAACATCGGGAATGGAGGCGAGTTTCGGAAGTGCCTTTTCATAGGCAGCAAATTGGCTCGGCCTCCAATCCTTCCAGGTCGACAGCGACAAGGCCACCACCTTGTCGATTGCGTTCGGACCGACGATGGCCAGATAGTCTTCATAATAGAAGCCAAGGACGACTCGATTGGGTGTCTTGGGAACCGTGACGCTCCGCCCCTTCACGTCGGTTACGGTGATATCGGCCATGGCCTGCCCCGCAAGAGCGATCAGGGCGCATGTGCAAAGCAACAGGTTTTTCATAAGACTTTCCTTTTGGTTATAACGGGTCGACCTTATTGACCCGCAGGGGGATGGAAAAACGGGGTGACGACGTCCCGCTCAGGCAGATGCGGCGCCGTCTGCAATCGCTTGGAGTGCCGGAGTGTTCAGCAGGGTGACAATTTCGGGCTCATCGAAATCGATCAGCCCAGCGCGTTTGAACCGGGTAAAGCAGCGGCTTACCGTCTCAAGTGACAAGCCCAACCAATCAGCCAGATCACCTCGCCCGAGATAGAGGTTGAAGACACGGCTCTCGAAATGCGCGCGCTGCGGTCGTGAAAAACGTTCTGAAAGATCGAGGATCGCGCTCGCCACTCGTTCAGGCGCTGTCTTCCGCCCCAGGAGCACGGTGTGCGCTTCGATCCGCTTCATGGCCTCGCAAATCGCGCTGTAGGTTTTATCGACATCGTCGCCATGTTGTCGCTCGATGTGACAATAACTGAGCGTTTCAGCGGTCATCCGGTTCTTGTCGCCGAGAACAGTGCCAACCAACGCGCCGGGTCCGACGATGTCGACGATCTGGCGACGTCCGTCTGCAAGGGTCTGGGAAAGAGCGATACAACCTTCAGACAGTCGAAACTGGGGAACTGTCGGATGACCCTGTTGGAACAGGACGGTGCCAGGGGGCACAAAGTCACGTTCCTTGAAGAACCTGGCTTTTGATGAACAGGGGACGGGAATGCTGGAATGCGAACTTAGTGAAGTGCTGACAGGGACAACGTGCAACATGACGGTACCGGGAGTTGGCCGATCACGATGCAACGACATCCATCGGCGCCAAAACGAGATCGGTCCGGACGGTTGACGTCAATTTCGGACCGGATTCAGACGGAATCCGGTACCGGGGGCGCCCGCGGCGCAGTGTTCGCGGAAAAAAGACGCCGATAGCCTTTGTCGCTTAGCGAAGGCACCGTCATGTCGAGCGCAATGACAATGCGGCGACCGACAACATCGACCGGTGTCGGGAGCATCGCCGATGATGCAATCAAGCAGGCTTCACAGATGGTAGCTGCACCGTAGTGGGGGACCTCACCATCGTCGGTCGTAACGCACAATTCGGGCAACGTGCCATCAGGCAGTACATACGCGGCCACGTCGAGCGTCACCATATCACCAACGCCAAGCGAGGGCTGGTGTGACAGCCCGACCATGACGAGCAGAAATGCGAGGATGATCCTGACTGTTCTATACACGACGCCAGTGGCCCGGTTTGCGTTAAACTCTGGTGAACTAACTAGCATGGCAAAAGCTGGTCGTGATTGATTTGGAACAAGCTGGTACCGCGATGTGAAACTGAGATCTCGGGTAGAGGCATTCCGTTCATCGAGCCCAGAGACAAATCTGCGCGAGCAGAGCATCGGGGACGGAATGAAAGCGTAAACAAACCTAAGTTTATGGTGTTCGGGAAACCACGGAACCGATTTATCCGACCCAAGCCCCGCAGTCTGCAGTCTGCAGTCTGCAGTCGACAAAAGTCGTGCTAACGGCGTGTTACCCAATAGCGCTGGAATCCGGTAGCTACGCTGTTTCAGGACGGCCATCTTGCAGCCCGAGGCAACCTGTTGCCTTGAGGTCGTGGAGAATACTTGTGATGGCCACTATTTGACTTCTATCAACCGGAAGCAACGGCTACGTTCCCGACCATGAAGCCGAATCGATTGGAATTGGTGCGGATGGCTGCACCACATAAATCGCTTGGGTAGAGTAAGTTCAAAATCATGGTCGAAATGGTGAGCTCGCAAAGAAAGAAAAGCCGATCGTTCCCCAACGCCAAAGGGTATGTCGTCGCGGTTTTCGGAATGGTCGCAGCTATTGGTGGCGGGCTATTTTCTATGCGCGACACCGCGTCAGAAACGCTATCCCTACTCGTACCGATTTTGGTCGTCGCCTCAGCTTTGATCGGGGGAGCGGGCCCGGCCTTGCTGGCAGCCGTTTTCGGCTTGGCCCTTTGGCTTCTTTCAGGTCATTTTCTTCTATTTGAAACAGCTAGCGTGCAAACACTCGCGCTTGCCGTCTTGTCAGCGCTGATTGTTTGGTTTGCAAGGCGAGCAGACAAAAATCGAGAGATGTTGGCGGAACTCAGGGAAGCGCTTGACGACCGCGAGGCCCGAATGGGGTCTATCCTCGACACGGTCCTTGATGCCACCATCGTCAGCGACGAGAACGGGATCATAATCTCGTTCAACTCCGCGGCCGTCCGCCAGTTCGGCTACTCGGAAGCTGAAGCGCTTGGGCAAAACCTGAAGCTGCTCATGCCTCAGCCTTACAAGGTCGAACACGACGGATACATGCGCCGCTACATGGAAACGGGCGAAAAGAGGATCATCGGCGTCGACCGCGTCGTGGTCGGCCAGCGTAAGGATGGCTCTACTTTTCCGATGAAGCTCGCGGTCGGCGAGATCAAACGTGGCGGAAAGCGGTTCTTCACTGGGTTCGTTCGCGACCTCACGGAGCGAGAGGAATCCGCCGCCCGCCTGCAGGAGATCCAGACCGAGCTCGCAAGGCTCGGCCGATTAAACGAAATGGGAGAGATGGCGTCGACGCTGGCGCACGAGTTGAACCAGCCATTGTCGGCCATCGCCAACTACGTGCATGGCTGCGCGCGCCTGCTACAGCACGCGGTTGGGGATCGCGACATCCAGGTTCGTGACGCATTGCTGGAAGCGGGCGAACAGAGCATTCGCGCCGGGCAGATCATTCGACACCTGCGCGAGTTCGTCACCAAAGGCGAGACGGAAAAGCAAACGGAGAGCCTGCGTCAACTCGTCGAAGAGGCCGGAGCACTCGCCCTCGTCGGCTCGCGTGAAAAAGGCGTACGCACCGTGTTCGATTTTACCTCGGACAACGATCAGGTATTCGTCGATCGGATTCAGATTCAGCAGGTGCTGACCAACCTGCTGCGCAATGCGATCGAGGCGATGAAGCAAACCGAGAGAAAGGAAATCCGCGTCAGTGTCTGTTCCGACAAGATGGGACTTTTGACGGTGACGGTCGAGGATTCCGGTCCCGGGATTTCTGCGGAAGTCGCCCAGGATATCTTCAAGCCGTTTACCACGACAAAGGCAGGGGGCATGGGGATCGGGTTGTCGATCTCCAGGCGCATCATCGAGGCCCATGGCGGAGACATGACCGTCTCCAAAAGTGAACTCGGCGGCGCCTCCTTCAGTTTTACCTTGATCCAGTACGACGAGGACCAGAATGCAGCCTGATGACTTCACCGTCCATATCGTTGACGACGAGGAGGCACTTCGCAAATCGCTGGGGTTCATGCTCACCGTGAACGGTTTCGCCGTCCGGCTTCATCCATCCGCAACAACCTTTTCCGAAATTGCCTCAAGCCTTCGCAATGCGATCCTGATCACGGACATGCGAATGCCTGACATGAGTGGGCTTGACCTGGTACGCAAGATCTCAAGCATTTCGCCCCCCATACCATCGATAATCGTGACTGGCCATGGCGACATTCCCATGGCCGTTGAAGCGATGAAAGCTGGTGCTGTAGATTTCATCGAGAAGCCGTTTGAAGAGTCGGTTATCATCGAGGCGGTGCGGCGCGCGGCCGAGAGGCTGGCGGACTCGTCGGCGGGCACGCTCAGCGTCGATGACATCCGCTCGCGCATTGGCAGCCTGAGCGAACGCGAGCGGCAAATTCTGGCGGCCGTCGTCGCCGGCCAGCCGAACAAGGCCATCGCGTTCAATCTCGACATCAGCCCGAGAACCGTCGAAGTCCATCGCGCAAATGTCATGACGAAGATGAGGGCGCGCAGCCTGCCCGAACTGGTGCGCATGTCACTGACCGTCAGCATCTAGCCGAATCCCCGAGCAATCCGACAATATGCTTGATCCATGACAAGGTAGCGCGTCGGCCAAGATGCGATCTGCAAGCTTGGTGAAAGATCACGACCGAGCTTCTGGGATCCCATTGTCTACGCTGTCTGCAATTGTTGCTGTTGTCAAAGACCCGGCTTTGCTGCGGTCGATCAGCTTTGCGCTCAACACGCACGGCCAGCCGGTGGAACAGTTCAACGACTGGACCATGGCAGCGGAGGCGATCAGTCGTGCCGAATGCGTCATCCTCGACACCTGCCTGCCGCCCGCCGATCTGACGGCCGGCCTCAGCCTGGCAGACCGCGGCATAAAGCTCGTCGTCCTGGCGGAGGACGACAAGGACTACGGCAGCGGAAACAGGCAAGACATCTGCGTGCTGTCGAAACCCCTCAACGGGCCTGACATTGCCAATGCAGTATCGAGCCTACGTAAGAACCCGTAGTGGAAGAACTCAATAGCGGCGAAACCCCCGATCCAACATGATCCCTTCAACCAGAGGGAACATGCCGATGCAAACCGCCGCTTCCATCACACTCAATTCGCGCCTTTCCACATCGCCACGTGCACGTTGCCAGGCGCATATCAGGCCGGTAACCTTCCATGCGCCGGATTGCGTGATTTACGCGCAGGGCGAGCGCACGCGATCGCTCTACCAGATCGAATACGGCGCAGTGCGCATTTACCGTCTCCTCGCTGATGGCCGCAGGCAGATCGTCGCCTTTCATCTCGTTGGCGAAACCTTCGGTTTCGAGATCAACGAGACCCACAGTTTCTATGCGGAGGCCATGGTGAACACGGGCCTGACCAGCGTCGAACGCCCAGCGAGTGGCCACCTCAACGACCGTCTGGTCGGCGTTGCCTTGAAGGCCATGGTTCGCGCTCAAGAGCACCTGCTGGTCGTCGGCCGTCAGAGTTCACTTGAGAAGATTGCCGTTTTCCTGGTCGACCTGGCCGATCGCCA
>NZ_JACJVI010000033.1 GCF_014237835.1 Rhizobium sp. AQ_MP | reverse complement strand
AAGCCGATCACACCATTGGCAGCCGCCAGGATCGGCTGCGTCGAGCGGTAATTGCGGTCAAGCGTGATGACGTCGGCTGGCTTTGGCGAAAACTCATTGGGGAAGTCGAGGATGTTTCGGATGGTGGCCGCCCGGAATGAATAGATCGACTGGGCATCGTCGCCGACAACGGTGAGGCCTCGCCCACCCGGTTTGAGTGACATCAGGATCTGGGCCTGCAGCCGGTTGGTGTCCTGATACTCGTCGACCAGCACATGATCAAAGCGATTGCCGATATCGTCGGCCAGCTCTGCATGCGAGACCATCTGTGCCCAGTAAAGGAGAAGGTCATCGTAATCTAGGACGCCCTGCGTCTGTTTGGCCGCAACATAGGCGGCAAACAGCGCCTTCAATTCCTCTTCCCAGTTTATCGCCCAGGGATAGGCGGATTTCAGCACCTCTGCGATCGAGCTTTCGGCATTGACGACGCGCGAGTAGATCGCAAGGCAGGTTCCTTTGGTGGGAAAGCGGGTCTCGGTCTTCGACAAGCCCAGCTCGTGGCGCGTAAGGTTCATCAGGTCGGCACTGTCTTCGCGGTCATGGATCGTGAAATCGACGGGAAGGCCAATCTGTTCGGCATAGAGCCTCAGCAGTCTTGCCCCGATCCCGTGGAATGTGCCTGACCATAACAGCCCGTCAGCAAGTGCTTTTTCCCCGAGCACCTGTCGGCAGATGCGATCAACGCGGCGCGCCATTTCGGAGGCCGCGCGACGTGAGAAGGTCATCAAAAGGATACGCCGAGGATCAGCACCATTGAGGATCAGATGGGCGACGCGATGGGCAAGCGTGTTGGTCTTGCCGGACCCGGCACCTGCGATGATAAGCAGCGGGCCTGCCACGGATTGGTCGGGAAGGCTGGAGCCATGGGTGACCGCTTCCCGCTGCCGTTCGTTGAGGGTTTCCAGATGGGCGGTCATGCGGTCTCGCTTGATGTCTGAAGTTTCGGCCGAACTGGTGCCAACCACATTCGACGGTCCAAGCAGCCAGGTTCGATGAATTATTGAACAAATAAAGAACATAGCAGGTTTGACGTCGGCTTCAAGGCGATGCGGGAGGCCCGCGGCGCCATCGGTATTTCGCGGCCAGGATAGGTTCTGCGCAAGACGCTTCGCACGGGAACGCTGCCGATAGTCGTCACATCGGCAAAGCTGAATCTGGCCCGCGGCCGATAGCAGCTGACGCCCATGGATGCGCGATGCCGTTGTCAGCCGTACAGATTGCTGAATTTCTGTTTAATTGAATCCACTTAGACCGGATCCGGCCTAACCCCATGGCGCATCTGAGCATCTGCCATTCAGCGCGTTCCGGCTACACCCTCGGCTTTCGTCCGACCTTCAGCGGCGGAGCGGCTTCGTCGCTTTCCGAGGATATGGTGACGGTCGCTGGTTCCTCCTCCGCGAGCGCCCGCACCAAACTTCTTGCCGAGACCCATTGCGGGTCAAGGGTGCAAGCCGATCCCCGCCACTGACTTAACAGTCCTACGTCGAGAACCTGCGGCAGGGCTGAGGCGTTCCTGGCACCTAATTCTGGGTCCCCATCGTGCCTAGAGTGGTCAAGATCACTGACGTCGTTCGCTGTCAGTCGCTGATTTGATGAGATCTTCAGGTTGAATGCCTAAAGCGCGCGCCAGCTTGTCCAGAACTTCAATGGTGGGGCTGTATAAGCCACGCTCCAAAGAACTAATGTAAGTTCGATCTATGTCCGCCAAGTGCGCCAACTCTTCCTGCGACAAGCCTTTTGCCTGACGCGATTTCCGTAAATTTTTGGCGAAGAGCTCACGAATTTCCATGCCCCACGGAAATCGTTTGTCGAGTATGCCGCTACGGAGTATACTCTACAAACGCTCGGACAGCTGTGATCGCTGCAGCTCGTTCACCCATACGCAGGAGCTACCAATGGAACTCCGCCAACTCTCCTACTTCGTCGCTGTTGCCGAGGAACTGCATTTCGGCCGTGCCGCCATGCGGGTGAACATTGCCCAGCCGGCGCTGAGCACACAGGTCCAGGCCCTGGAGAAGGGGCTTGGTGTGCAGTTGCTGACGCGCTCGACACGGAAGGTAGAGCTGACGCGGGCAGGGGAGGTGTTCTACGATCGCTGCGTCAGGATGCTGGGGGAGCTTGATCTCTCAGCCGAAATGGCACGTGCGGCAGGAGGCGGCAGCATGCGGGAGATCAGGATCGGCACGATCTATCCGGCAACGACAGGCGTACTGCCGGCGTTCCTGGCGCGCATTGGCCGGAAGTTCCCCGATATCCGCCTGCATGTCTCGAACGGCTCGACGTCTGAGATCATCCGGCAGCTGGAATGCGGCAAGCTGAACCTTGGCTTCATCCGGCCAGTCGAGAACATCGGCTCGCTGCGCTTCTTCTCGATTGCCCATGAGCGGTATCTGCTCGCTGTGCCGTTGGGCAATCCGCTGGCTTCGAAGCACGAGGTGACCATTGAGGATTTGAAGGGTGAGAAGATCATCGCCTTCAAGCGGCAGAACCTTTCCTACACCGAGCGCTATTTCGCAGAGACCTTTGACGAGCACGGGCTGAATGACAATGTCGCCTATACCTGTGACGACACCTTCTCGCTGATCTCGCTTGTCTCCTCAGGCCTTGGCGTCGGCTTTGCGCCTGAATGGACGGGGGATCTGCCGGGTAGAGATGTGGTGCTGAAGAAGGTGACTGGCATCGATTTGAAGATCGGGCTCGGTGTTGCCTGGAGCAAGGATGATCCGACGGCGGCCCGTGATGATATCATCGATATTGCGAGGACGCTGGGACGGCCGGGTAGGTGAGGGCTGCGGGTCGTTTGCTACTCAGCGTGCTTTGCCGTCTTCATGCGGGAGGCAGCAGCCACGAATGGGTTGCGTGCTATTGCGGCGCTTCGGCGTGACGCGTGTGGCCAGGCGGGCACGGCATAGTATTGAATGGGCAAGCGGGTGGGTTGACGCGCAAGTCACTCGTCAGGATCGTCAAGCTGGGTGAAGACAAGCGCTGGGGTATCATCGACGTGGTTGTCAGGCCGGATAAGCGCGTTGACGGCCGGTACCCAGGCCTGGGGAACAAAAACCAGTTCAAGACCCAAAGCGCGTCCGATGTTGATGAGCGTGACCGCACGTGCGGAGCTGCGTCCGGCTTCGATATCCTGGTAACGGAGCCGCGAAATTCCGGCTTCTTCTGCAACACGCTTCTGCGAGTAGCCGAGTTCCTTGCGTGTCGTCTTCAGTTTCAGAGCGATAAGCTGGAGATCTTCGGATTCAGTCGTCACTACAATGCCTTGCACGCTCACGGTTCCCACGTGTTCATGTTCAGGAGCCTAGAGTTCTTGTCAAGCAAGTCTCGTGTTGGAACACGTCTTCTTCAATGCGGTGCTGTCCGCTGCTGGGCAAACTGCCTGCAGGTCCTGTTGCCTGGACACATACGGGTACCAGACGCTTCACGCCTTTGGACGTCTGCGCATTGGACAGCTCAGGCCAGTCGTTCACTTCTTGGATGATCCACTCACGTGGTCTAATAGCCACGGCCTGTCCCGGAGACTGGACCTCCCAGACAAGCAGGGCTGTTCGCCTGACACCCGTGGGTGCACCGCTGCTTGGTCCGGTCCGAGGTTTTCCTTGGGACGAAGATGGCGTGCCAATCGGTGTCAAAACCCATTTCGGCCAGACAGGCACTCAATTTGTTCGTATTCTTCGTTGTGAGCGAGCAGAACGACCTTGTCCTCGTGTCACTGTCCGATGAAACGGTAGATTGCCCCGCCTGCCGAAATCAGGGTTGTGGCTATCAGCGCTGCGATCAGGAGCATTTCCCACCTCATGGGGTAACCGGCAGCAATACCAGCTGTTCTCTTGGTAGCGGGCGTTGAAGAGCCTTTGCCTCAGCCCAAGGGGCCTGAAGCCACGTGTCCAGCTCTTCCTCTGTTGTCAGGATCACTGGCATGGCTTTTTGATGGATAGGCTTTACCACGTCGTTGGGCTCTGCCGTCAGGAAGCCGAAGAGCTGATGCTGACCTGACCTTGGGTTTTTTATTGAGCCACGCTCGCCCTGCCAGGACGTCCAGATGCCGGCAAAGAAAGCGAGGGGCATCTCCTCATTGATTGCGAACCACCGCTTCGTTTTTTTCGGCTTGGTGTCTTCCCACTCGCAAAATCTCGTCCATGGGACCAGGCATCGGTTCTCGGGTCCAAGCCAGCGGCGCCAGTGCGGCGAGCTAGTGTTGCGGATATTGGTCACGCCGCTTTCAGGCTTGCCACCCGTGACTGAAGGCGGTGACGGCATGCCCCATGTCAGGTTGGTGAGCTCGCGGCCGTCTGCGGTTGATCGGATGACAGGGGCCAAGCGGTCCGGATAGACATCCAGCGACGGCTGAAGGTTGCCGACGTGATCGATCATCGCTCGGGTGATGGCGCGGATCGCTTCCTGGTTGGTGGTGATGTTGTAGAGATTGCACATGACAAGGCCTCCCGACGAAGGCTGATGTTGCCTTCCCAAGCGCCTCTCCGCAATCCCTGCTGTTCAGCGCGGCTCGCTTGGCTGAGCTTTGTCTTGAAACATGGTATGCCACGCGTCTCGAGGTCGATAGCTTGAGCGCGGCTATCAGGAGACTTCGCGACGTCTTTGGTCGCAGCTTTGCTCTGTGCCGACAGATGAACTTGATGGATATGCGATGGAGAAGGCGCGCTCCAGTTGCCGAGACCTTGCTGCTTTTCATGCCAGATGGCCGGCACCAGCAATCGATAAAATTTTAATAAACTACAGAAAATACTTGCTTTTTGGCTCCGAAATTAACTCCATTTTCAATAATGGTCGGTAGCGGCATAACCGGTTATGCGCAATGGGTTAACAGACTATTGCGCTTCCCCCTTCATCGCGATTTAACTGCGATCAACTTGTTAAGGGGTGAGTTACCATGTCCATCGAAGATCCGCGCCTGTCCAGCATCGACAATACTTCCGCAGCCGACGATTTTGACACTGCGGTCGAGCAGCATCTGGGTTTCGCAAGCGAGACCGCCGACGGAATTGAGGTCGCCCAGGCACAAACGCCCGACGCCGGTCGCACCGACCGCCTGCCGGCTCAGCCGCCGGTTGATGTCGCGGCCGCGGTGATCCCGAGCGAAGTGACGCCGGACGGCGAGAATGTCGTGACACTGCCGGCTGGTATCGAACTCGACAACCTCGAGTTCCAGGTTGATGGCGATAACCTTATACTTGTATTGGCGGACGGCACCGAGATCACCGTGATTGGTGGCGCCGCCAACATCCCGACCTTCGTGATTGGTGAGCTTGAGCTGCCGCAGGTCGCGCTGTTTGCCGCTCTTGAAGAGAGCAACATCAACGTTGCGGCAGGTGCCGATGGCACTTTCTCGGCTCAGTCGACGCCGGATGGCAACCGCACCTTCGAAGACAATCAGGTTGGTGACGGCATCGAAGAGTTTGTCTTGGCTGGTCTGCTGGATGGCACCAATCAGGACGATGCGGCTCTTGGTGATGTCGGTGCCTTCATCGATGGTCAGCCGATCTTCGGTGTTCAGGGCGATTTTCCGCTCTCCGAGACCGTGCTCGTCGATGCCGATCCGAACAACCAGACTGTTTTCGGCCGGATCCTATTCTCTCAGGGCAGCGATTTCGGCACGATTCGCAGTGTGACCTTCACGTCTGCCAGTGATGTGACGGAAGCGACGAACGCCACTGCGGGACCAGTCGGTCTGACCTCGGCGGGTGTGCCGATCATCGTCTCGCAGTCTGAAAACGGTCTCACCCTCACCGGCACAGCCAACGGGGTGACGATCTTCACCCTCACAGTCACCGACGTGGCCAGCGGTGCCTTTACTTTCGTTCTGTCTGGGGCCGTGGACAATCCCGGTGTCGGTCAGTCGGGCATCAATGATGTGCTTCGTTTGAACTTCGGCGTTGTCATCGCTGACAATGATAATGACGCGGTCACCGGTAGCTTCAGCATCGATATCCTGGATGACGCGCCAACCGTATCGTTGGGCGCAACGGGCACTGCCGAAGACGAGTCGCTTGTCGGCGGCAATGACGAAAATGAAGAAGCCGGTCTTTCTGCTGTTGCCACGGGCTCGCTGAACGTCAACTGGGGCGCAGACAACAACAACGACGGTCTGCTCGGTGACCGCTCTGTTGTTTTCACGAATGCGATCGTTGGCGTCACGAGTGCGTCTGGCAGCGCACTGACCTCGCTTGGTGAAACCGTTTCTACAGCCGTTTTGCCGAATGGCACACTGGTCGGCTACACTGGGGACACAGTGCCGACTGCAGCAACGGCCGAGAATGTCGTGTTTTTTGCCACGCTCTCGGATGCGGCAGCCGGTTCCTACACATTTACGCTTGTCCAGCCATTGGACCACGCTTCCGGCGCCGACGAAAACACTCTGTCGCTGACCTTTGGCTATACCGCGACCGACAGCGACGGCGATAGCGTCACTTCAAGCTTTGTTGTCAACGTCATTGATGATGTGCCGGTGCAGGGAGAAGTCGGTGGGGCCGACGCTATCTCTGAAGACGACGTATCCGCCTATCCCGCGACCGACACGACGGAGGGTGAAGAAGCATCGACTACCGGTTCGCTCGGGATCAGCTGGGGCGCGGACGACGATATCCGGGGCGAGACTGAGGGTGATGTCTTCGGTCGAACAGTCCGTTTCTTCGGAACAACGGTCACCGAAGGCAATGACGATGTGCCAGGCGTCGAAACATCTGGCCAGCTTTCTGCTGGTATCTATACCGACGCCGGAGCGCTTGGCCTGTCGATCACTGGCGGGTCGTTTAAGTCCAGCGATCGCGCGCTAAGTTTCCAGGTCATTGATGAAGTCAATGGCGGTCAGACCATCATTGCCTTCTACGACGAACAGGGCATTGACGAGGAAACGGTCCGCGTCGACGTCTTCAAGATCACGCTCGATCCGACGGCTGAAAATGGCAGCTATTCTGTCGAAATCTTCAAGCCGCTTGACCATGACACCAACTCGGATGCCATCACACTGAACTTTGCCTTCCAGGGCACAGATTCCGACGGCGACAGTGCGGAATCTGCCATCGCAAGCGTTACCATTGCCGATGACGCGCCTGTCCAAGGCGAGCCTGGTCGGCGGCCGAGCCTGAACGAGGACAATGTCTCGGCATACGACCTGACGGATGCGAGCCGCAACCGAGATGTGACAAAGACCGGCAATGTCTCACTTGGCATTTCCTGGGGTGCCGATGACAATACTCGTGACGAGACCGAGGGCGATAGCTTTGGCCGCACCGTAAAGTTCTTCGGTACGACAACCGAAAAAGACGAAGGTGGCATGGAAGCGAGACTGGTTCCGGTCGGGTCTCCGATCGAGGCCGGCACTTACAGTGACGCAGCAGCCCTTGGCCTTTCCATTCGTGGTGGTGCCTTCACATCCGGTGGCAAGTCGCTCTACTACGTTGTCGCGGATCTCGCCAATGGCGGGCAGACGCTCACTGCCTTTATTGACGGCAGCGAGCCTCAAGTGAAGGTGTTCGAGATCGTTCTTGATCCGACATCGGAAAACGGTTCGTACACTGTCGAGATCTTCGAGGAACTCGACCATAATGTTGGCAGCAACGCGCTGCGGATCTTCTTCAAATATCAGGGCACGGATGCAGACGGCGACAGCGCTGAAGCTGGGGAAGCCAGCGTTCGCATCCGAGATGACGAGCCGGTGCAGGGCGTGGTGGGCGCGATCCCGACACTGAGCGAAGATGACGTATCCTCCTATGATGCGACGGATGCGACAGACCTAGATATCACGAAAACGAGTGCAATCTCGCTGGGAATCGCCTGGGGTGCCGACGACGACATCCGTGGCGAAACCAATGGTGACGATTTTGGCCGCACCGTACGGTTCTTCGGCACGACAGTCACAGCCGACGAAGTTGATGAGCCGGGTTTGTCGGTGCCCGGTCAGATAGCGGCCGGCATTTATTCGGATGCCGAGGCACTCGGTCTGTCGATCGAAGGGGGTACCTTCTCCTCGGGCGGTCGCGCCTTGAGCTTCCAGGTGATCGATCTCGCCAATGGCGGGCAGACCATGACTGCCTACTTCATGGACACGAGCGGTGTCGAACCGGTTCGCGTCGATGTATTCCAGGTCGTTCTTGACCCGGCCAGCGAGAACGGCTCCTACACCCTGGAGATCTTCCAGGAGCTCGACCATAATGCAGGCTCTGACTCCATCAGGCTGTCATTCGCATTCCAGGGCACGGATGCAGACGGCGACAGCGCTGAAGCTGGGGAAGCCAGCGTTCGCATCCGAGATGACGAGCCGATGCAGGGCGAGGTGGGTGCGATCCCGACACTGAGCGAAGATGACGTGTCCCCCTATGATGAGACGGATGCGACGCAGCCGGCTGATGTGACAAAGACAAATGCGGTCTCGCTCGGCATTGCTTGGGGTGCGGACGACAATATCCGCGGCGAGGTCCAGGGTGACGCTTTCGGTCGAACGGTTCGCTTTTACAGTTTGAAGAAAACGCTCGGCGAAGGTGACGAGTCTGTTGGCCCCTCCGCCCAGGTCTCCGAAATCACGACCACCAACGCTGCGGCCGTTGGTCTGTTGATCGAAGGTGGCACATTCTCGTCGGGCGGTCGCGCGTTGACGTTTGAGGTTGTCGAGCTCTCGAATGGCGGTCAGACCCTGACGGCCTATTTTATGGACCTGGGTGGTGTTGAGCCGGTTCGCGTCAACGTATTCCAGATCGTTCTTGACCCGACCAGCCCGAACGGTTCCTACACCGTCGAGATCTTCCAGGAGCTCGACCACGCTGTCGGCTCCGATATGATCAACCTCTCATTTGCCTTCCAGGGCACCGATGCGGACGGCGATAGCGCGGCTTTTGCGACGGCTGGCATAATGATTTCTGACGATCAGCCATTGATCGGGCAGCCCTTCAATGGCGGTGTCGTCGAGGAAGAACAGCGTCAGGTTGCCGGCGACGGCAATGAGGACCGGGGTGGTGATGGAGACAGAGA
>NZ_JACJVI010000032.1 GCF_014237835.1 Rhizobium sp. AQ_MP | reverse complement strand
TTCCTGTCGGTGAGCGGTGGCGGTGCAACGCTTGCATCTCTGAAATCGGAGGGGCAGGCCCTTGTCTACACGCTGTCAGGCGATGGTACGCAACTGACGGCCCGTGCTGGCAGTGCCGAAGGCAATCTTGTCTTCACGGTCAAGCTGTCCGACGAGGGCAATGGTTCCTATGAGTTCGACCTAGATGGCGTTCTCGATCATCCCGTGAAGGCCTCGGGCGCCCAAAATGAGGATGTCCTTTCCTTCCGCTTCACCTTCACCGCCCGTGACGGCGATGGCGATGTCGCAGAGAGCGGCTTCACTGTCAAAATCATCGACGACAGTCCTGTTCAGACCGGGGACGGTAACCACAATGCGCCGCTTGATGAAGATGATGTTGCAGCCATTGTCAACGTTCAGCCTGCTGGCACGGATCGCAATCAGCCTCAGTCGCTCTCCGGTCAGATCAGCAAGGTGAACTTCGGCGCTGATGGCTTTGGTTCACTTGCATTTTCCGGTGCTTTCAGCGTTCCGAACGAGAATAGCGGTGTACTCGTTGTCAACGAAAACGCAGGGGCGGAGTCTGGCCTTACCTCGGATGGTGATCCCGTATACCTCCGTCTTGTCAATGATGGCCGGACGATCGAAGGCTTCGTGCCGGACCGCGAGGGTGAAGTTGTCTTTAGGGCGATTCTGAACGGGACGGACCGTGGCTACACCGTCAACCTGCTGGGCAATATTGATCATCAGCCGGGTGCTGAGGGCCGTGGTGACGCGCAGTCGCTAAACTTCGACGTTCGTGCGACCGACGGTGACGGCGACTATGTGGATGTCAACATGTCCATCCGCATTCGTGACGATGCGCCTGTGGTAAGCAATCCGGCTGGCGTTGCGCCTGGCGTTTCGAACGCGAGCATGCAGGAGAACGACATCGCAGCGATCCTTGGTGTCCAGGGTGCCGGCACGGATGGCGCGCAACCTCCAAGCGCTTCGGGCAATCTGCTCGTCAATTTCGGTGCCGATGGCTTTGGATCGACCGCATTCTCTGGTGGGTTCAATGTTCCGAATGCTGGATCCGGCATTCTCGTTGCAGGCGACCTCAACGGTGTCGACTCTGGCTTGAAGTCTGACGGTGTGACAGTGATGTTCCGTCTTTCGGCTGATGGCCAGGTTATCGAGGGCTACAAATTCGGCAGCAACGAGGTTGTGCTGAGGGCTCAACTTGATCAGAACGACGCCGGATGGACGGTCGACCTGCTCGGCAATATCGACCATCAGCCGGGGGATTCCGGTCGTGGCGCTGGCCAGTCTGTCAACTTCACGGTCACCGCGAAGGATGGCGATGGTGATCCTCTGGATGTGACGCTGTCAGTTCGGATCAATGACGATAGCCCAGTATTCGACGACAATGCGCGTAGTGAAGTGTCAGAGGACGGGAGCAAAACAGTTACTGCGAGCCTGAATGGTCTTGACTGGGGCGCTGACGATGGTGCGGCGCGCTCTCTTACGATTTCCACCGCTGTGGGCGTTAAAGATCATACCAATGCTGAAGTTAATGAGCTGCGCTCGAATGAAAAAGTGGTGTCCTTCACCCTGGTTAGCGGCGTGCTCGTTGCTTACGTCGATGCCAAACCAGAGTCGATTGATGCCACAAATGTCGTCTTTACCGTAACGCCGGATGCATCAACAGGCTCCTATACTTTTGATCTGCGACAGCCTCTCGACCATACATCGCCCGTAGGTACGGATCAGCACATCGATCTGGACTTCACTGTAACAGCTACAGACAGCGATGGTGACCCAGCGACAGGTTCGTTTACGGTGCGTGTCGATGCAGCTGGCACGATCGGTTCGATCAATTACAGCGATCTTGACACGGGCGTGTTTGTCAATCTGAGCGAAGCTTCCGAGAACCGAAGCGGTCAGACGGTCGCTGCGAACACGGCGACCGATCGGACAGGCGCCAATATCGTCGGCGTCGACGGCATGGCAGGTGTCAACGACGCTTTCGGCAGTTCAGTAGCGGATATCCTGGTCGGTGGTGCTGAAGCCAACGTGCTGAAGGGCAATGAGGGTGATGACATCCTAATCGGTGGCAAGGGTAGCGACACGCTGGACGGCGGCGATGATGACGATACCTTGATCGTCTCAGCCGATATTGATGTCGTGAACGGTTACGGTCCACGCACCTTTACGCGGGGGGATGGGACGTCCGAAGATGTTTCCATCAACGGCCGCTCAGGTGAAGGCGATACCCTCATCGGTGGATCAGGTTTCGATACCGTCCGCTTCGAACCCGCCTCGGGAGCGAACGGTTTTGTCTTCGATCGCGCGAACGCCAGCCTTGGCCTATCGGGTGTGGAAAAGTTTGTAGGCACTGACGGTGATGACATTATCCTGCTTCCCAATGCTTACACGACTTCGGACAGCCCGCTGATTGAAATCGAAGGTGGCAAGGGCAACGACGTCCTGCAAGGTTCTAATGCGCAAGGGGACAAGATCTCCGGTGGTGACGGTAGCGACGCTATCTCAGGTCTTGGTGGTGATGACGATATCAGCGGTGGCAATGGTGATGACCGGATTTGGGGTGGCGAAGGCAATGACCTCATTCGCGGAGATTGGGGCAAGGACACCATTTATGGTGGCAACGGCAATGACACAATTTACGGGGGTGGGGACGATGACGTTCTTGACGGCGGTGCTGGCAACGACGCCTTAGATGGTGGCGATGGCAACGACGTTCTCACTGGAGGAACGGGGACCAACAGCCTCTTCGGCGGCAAGGGCAACGATGTCCTGGGCGGCGATAGTGCAACGCAGACGACGGCTTTCGACGGTGGAGAAGGGATTGATACCCTGCATGTGAAGTCTCCAGGCAGCAAGGTAACTGTGAACCTCGCAACTGGCACGATCACGGGCGGCCATTACAATGGGAGTACTGTTGTCGGCATCGAGAATGTTGAGAACAAGAGCCCGAACTCGGCGGTCGAATTCATCGGCGACAATGCTGACAACATCCTGATCGGCGGCAACAAGGACGATGTGCTCTCGGGCGGCGCTGGTGACGATCTTCTGCGAGGCGGCGATGGCAACGACGCTCTCACTGGAGGAACGGGGACCAACAGCCTCTTCGGCGGCAAGGGCAACGATGTCCTGGGCGGCGATAGTGCAACGCAGACGACGGCTTTCGACGGTGGAGAAGGGATTGATACCCTGCACGTGAAGTCTCCAGGCAGCAAGGTCACTGTAAACCTGGCAACTGGCACGATCACGGGTGGCCATTACAATGGAAGTACTGTTGTCGGCATCGAGAATGTTGAGAACAAGAGCCCGAACTCGGCGGTCGAATTCATCGGCGACAATGCTGACAACATTCTGATCGGTGGCAACAAGGACGATGTGCTCTCCGGCGGCGCTGGTGACGATCTTCTGCGAGGCGGCGATGGTAACGATGTTCTCACTGGAGGAACGGGGACCAACAGCCTCTTCGGCGGCAAGGGCAACGATGTCCTGGGCGGCGATAGTGCAACGCAGACGACGGCTTTCGACGGTGGAGAAGGGATTGATACCCTGCATGTGAAGTCTCCAGGCAGCAAGGTTACCGTTAACCTCTCAACCGGCACGATTACTGGCGGCCACTACGACGGTAGCACCGTCGTGGGTATCGAGAATGTTGAGAACAAGAGCCCGAACTCGGCGGTCGAATTCATCGGCAACGATGCTGACAACATTCTGATCGGTGGCAACAAGGACGATGTGCTCTCTGGCGGCGCTGGTGACGACACGCTCGACGGCGGCTCCGGCGCGGACCGACTGGCCGGCGGCGGCGGTTCCGATACAATGATCGGTGGAGGGGACAACGATCAATTCTTCATCAACGGCGGCAACGACACAATCTTTGGCAATGCGACCGATCTGACGGTTGACGCAAATCGTCTCGCGGCGAGAGGCGAAAGCGATACGGTCATCGTTTACGGTGCCCAGAGCGACTATGCGGTCACCCGTGACCTCGACGGTTCCTGGACCATCACCAGCGCGAGTGAAACCGACAAACTCTATGGCATCGAAGGTATCAACTTCGATGGCGGCCAATTGGTCGAACTCGACCTCACAGCCAATGTCTTGGTGTTCAACGCCGCAAGCCAGCTGGTCGGCACCTTCGCGACCATCCAGCAGGGCGTGAACTTTGCCGATGCAGGCTTCACCGTCGAAGTCCGGGAAGGGACCTACAACGAAGCCGTGGTCATCGGTGAGGGTATCACCCTCAAGGGCGTTGGTACTGTCATTGTGGATGGCGGCGAGGCTGGACCGGCCATCACCGTCAACGGCGGTGGCGCCGGCCGATCGCTCCTGATTGACGGCATCGATCTGAAGAGTGCGTCGTCGTCCGTCATTCTGATCGCCAAGACGGCAGAATACGACTCCGTCTCGCTGAAGAACGCGGAAGTCACCGGTGGCGACTATCACGGTCTCTTCGTCGAAAACGCTGTCAACGTGGATGGCTTGACGGTGGAGAACGTGAGCTTCTCCGGCAATGCCACTGTGGAATCCGGTGGTGCAGGGGAAGGTCCGATCACCATCTTCCTTTACAACGGCAATGTCACCTTCAAGAATGTTGACGTCAAAGATCCGGGCGCTGCTGCCGAAAACGGCATCCAGTTGCGTGGCGTGGACGCTCCGTTCCAGCCGATGGGCACCGTGGTGTTCGACAATGTCGACGTTAGCGGCACCTACTCCAAGGTCGGCGTGGCGATCTACAACTTCACCAATGCCAACGGACTGCAGATCGTCAGTGGTGGTCTCGACGTCAACGTCAACGCGAAGTGGCACGGCCTCAACATCGACAATGTCGGTGGAACCATCGATCTCTCGGGCGTACCGCTGACGGTCGTCAATAGCTTTGCAGGTCCGTCCAACGATATCGCTATCCAGGGCACATCCGGCAACGAGACCTTCACCGGAGATGACAGCGACGACTTGCTCTTCGGCAAGGGTGGTGGTGATCGCCTGAATGGCGGCGCCGGCAATGACATATTCGTTCTTGCAGGGGATGTGACCGGAAGCGGCACGCGCAACATTCAACTGGGTGATGGCAGCGTCCGTGCAGTTTCGATCGCAGGGCTTGCGGGCACGTCCGACATCGTCAGTGGCGGCTCAGGCGGCGATAGCATCGTGCTCAACAGGGGAGCGACCCCCGGCTTTGTCCACGACACCGATTCCGCTCCGAGCTTCATGAGCGGGATCGAAGCGATCAACGGCACCGATGGTCGCGATGTGATTATCGTTAATGACACCTACATGAGCGATGCCGTCGGTGGCGGTATCCTCATCTCCGGCAATGCCGGCAACGACGTTCTCGGCGGTGGTGCCGGTTCGGATACCATCTATGGCGGCGACAACGACGACCTGATCTCCGGTCTCGGTGGCAACGACACGCTTGATGGTGGCGCCGGCAATGATGAAATCTGGGGGGGCGCCGGCAACGACACGCTGATCGGTGGTGGAGACAACGACCAGTTCTTCATCAACGGCGGCAACGACACTGTCTATGGCAATGCGACTGATCTCACTGTGACGAGTAACCGTCTCGCAACAGCCGGTGAAAGTGATGCGACTGTTGTTTATGGGAACCAGGCTGATTATGCCGTGACCCGCAACAGTGATGGCTCCTGGACGATCTCCAGCGCTGGCGAAACCGATACTCTGTATGGTGTCGAGCATATCAACTTCAACGGTGGCCAGGTCGAACTCGACCTCACGGCGAACGTCCTGGTGTTCAATGCTTCCGGAGAACTGGTCGGGACCTACAACACGATCCAGGAAGGCGTCGACAATTCGTTGAACGGCTTTACGATCGAAGTGCTTCCCGGCACGTACAACGAGAATGTGACGATTGGCGTCTCTATCACGCTTGTCTCGGTTGGCGGTCGTGACAGCACGATCATCAATGGCGTCTCCACCGGCTCTGAAAACGCGACCATCACCGTGCTGGGTGGCATTGATAATGTGTCGATCGGCACAAATGGCAACGACGGCTTCACAATCGTTGGATTTGACAAGGGCAATCCGGGAATCGAACAGGCTGCTGTCTATCTGCTGAACGCTGTCGCCGGAAACCCGACCGACAATTTCCATATGGTCGGTAATGAGGTTGTCGCTAATGGCGAAGCTGCATTGCTTTCCGACTGGAATGCTGCGGTTACCAATGCAGTAATTGATCGCAACATCTTCTCCGGCAAGACTTTTGTTGGTGCAGAGCCTGCGACGGGCGATCAGTTTACCGTGCCGAACGTGGCGCGTCAGCTGGTGGCGTTCGGACAGGGTTCCACACCTGCGAGCAATAACGCCGACAATATCACGTTTACAAACAACGCGATCACCGGAGCAGCGGGAGGAACGTCTGCTGGCAACAATCTGGTGACGATCGACGCTTCGAACTCGAACATTTCGAACAATATCTTCACCGGACACACGGCTGGTGGCAGTTTTGCCCTGCGGGCACGCGGCGAGGGCACTTCGATTGAGAACAACACGCTCGATCACAGCGCCGGCGGCAACAGTGCAGGCATCTCGGTCAACAATCATGGCATGCCGGGAACCTATCTCGGCAATGAAGTGATTGGCGGATCCGGTGATGACGCTATCTTCGGCATGACCCCGGGCGCTGATCTGATCAGCGGCAATGGCGGTAACGATATCCTTGCGGCCGGCGATGGTGACGACACCATCTATGGCGGTCAGGGTAGCGATGCCATCTATGGTCAGGGCGGCAACGACACGCTGGAAGGCGGCGATGGCCATGACATCATCGATGGTGGCGCTGGTCAGGATGTTCTGCGTGGCGGAAAGGGTGACGACGTCATCCGAGGTGGTGCCGACAACGACCGCATTGGCGGCAAGGAAGGCAATGACACGATACACGGCGACGCTGGAGCAGACGAAATCTGGGGCGATGCCGGCGACGACACCATTGTCTGGAATGTCGGCGATGGTGCCGACCAGATAAGCGGTGGATCAAACACAGCAGTTGGCGATACGCTGCAGGTGCGTGCAACGGGAGCCGGACAAACCATCTCCCTGGAGAAGCCGGCGGTTGGATCTGGCTTCAAGGTCTCGGAAGCTGCCAGCACTGATGTCGTCAGCGTCAGCGGGGTCGAAGAAGTCGAAGTCGACTTCACTGCAGGGGCTGGGACTTTGAATATCGTCGGCGACTTTGCCGGATCTGGTATCAACATCAATACGATCTCGGTTGAAGGTGGAGCAGGCAACGATAGTGTCGATGCTTCGCTGATGTCGGGAACAAGCCCCAATTCAAAGGTTGGGATCGACTTCAACGGCAATGGTGGCAACGACACATTCAAGTCGGGAGTAGGCGACGACGTCTTCAACGGCGGCGACGGCGATGACACCTTCTACGCAGGTGCTGGCCGTGACATCTTTGACGGCGGTTCAGGCGACGACAGGATCGTACTTGCCGGTGCGAGCACTGATTATACGGTCACCTTCAATCCGGACGGAACGGTTTCGATCCAGAACAATGGCTCGTCCGATGTCACAACCGTTGATATGAATGTCGAGACTGTGAGCTTCGCCGGTGGTGGTGATCCGATCACCATCAATCCTGTTTCGGTCTTCGACAGCTTGAATGTCTACCGCGGCTCGTTCGCCACCATCCAGGAGGCCATCAGCAATGGCGCCACCGTTGACGGCGATGTCATCGTTGTTGCTTCAGGCAGATATGACGAAGATCTGACGATCACCAAGGCCATTACCATCCGTGGCGCCAACTTCGGTGTTGCTGGAAGTGATGAAGAACGTGGTGGCGAAACCACGATCGATGGCACAGTCACGGTGTCGACGGCGGTGGGATCGGTCGTGATCGACGGTGTCGAAGTCCGGAACTCGAGTAACAATGCGACGCCATTCAATGGCTTGACAGTTACTGGTGCCGCCAACCTTTCGCTGATGAACAGTGTCTTTGCTTCGGCGAGTGCAAACGGATCTGATACAGACCGCGCAATCTATCTGACAACGGCGGCTATCGGCGCCATTGTAATCCAGAACAACGCATTTGGCGGTTCCTTTGCGGAACCTGGCAAGTACGGAACTGCGAGCTGGAACCGGGGCATTTGGTCTGACGGGAACGCATCGTCGCTGACAATTACCGACAATGTCTTCGAGAATGTCCGGACAGCGATGAACCTCGACTCCTATGATGATGCAACGAGCAATGTGTCCGGAAACACCATAAAGAACTCCGGTTCTGGCATAAGTGTAGGCGTAGGCAGCAATTCGGAAATTCTGAATATCGATGACAACAGCTTCAGCAATGTTGATACGGACTTCAACTTGCAAAATCTGACCACTGACATTGTATTCAGTCTCAACGAGAACCATGCCTCGGATACAATGCTCGTTCTCGGTGGCTCTGGTGATGACTCCATCACCGGTACCACTGGGATTGATGCCTTGTATGGCAGGGCCGGCGCTGACGCCCTGTTTGGTCTTGACGGCAATGATTTCTTGTTCGGAGAGGGTGGCAACGACATCCTCAATGGCGGTCTTGGGCTGAATACGATGACCGGCGGTGACGGCGCAGATACCTTCGTCTTCGACGAGACCGCGTTTAGCGAATTCGACGTCGCCGATGTCATCACGGACTACAATTTCGTAGCAGGCGATGCGCTGGATGTCTCCGCACTGCTCGACAGCCTGCTGGGCGAGGATGCAAGCGACGGTGACAGGTTGCATGCAGTCGCAACACGAAACGACGGCGTGAACACGTTCGTCAGTGTCACTGATGAGGGTGTGACGAAGGACATCGTCATGCTGAACGGTGTCCACGACGTCAAGATCCTGTATGACGACAAGCATGTCCCGGTCGTGCACGACTGATTGGCTTTGTCGCACTCAACTGAACCTGGAAGGGGCCCGTTGTGGCCCCTTTCTTGTTGGTGAAGGTCGTCGCGCGTCGTCTGGTCTCGTTGTTGGCAGGCAGTTGATCGTGAGCGCAACGAGCGCGCCATTTTGCCGCTGCGGCTGGCTTGTGCGGACGCTCCGGCGCCACCGCTCCCACAACGGTCATGCGCGCACCGTCGAGCTCGATCTCAATTCTACACGCAGCACTGCTCGCGACATCGAATGCCATCGCGCGTTGCACGCCTTGGCTGTCGACTGCATTTGCTGGCACGAGAGCCGGCTCCCTGACCAAGGCGCTGCCTGCTTTTCCACCAATCGCCCAGCTTCCCGACGCCATGCTTTCAGCAAGTCACGATTGGCCCCGTGCCGCCGGAAACAGCTGAGATGTTCGCGTCGGGTTCAGCGCTGACAATCCGCGGCTTCCCTTCCTCAATACGTTCTCGCCGCTTCCGTCGCCCGGTGATCACCTCAATCCGTCGGTATCCGCCTTCATCACGAGCCTCATGCATGGCTTCATCCATGACTCCAAGCATGGCATCAGCGTAGTCTCTGACCATCCCATTCAGCTCCTCTCTATGAAGCAGCATATCTCGCGGCCGCAATCACAAAAGAAAAGGTGGGGTGTTCGTCACGCTCACAAACAAAACTGCGGCATGTCTGCGGCATTCCCGTTAGCAAGCTATACTCCGTTGGTCCGACACCCTCTCTGATCGTGTAATTTCTGCTGCCTCATGTCACAAAAGCGCTGTCACACCGCTCGTGTTGACGTCATCTCGGCGGCTGCCCCCAAAGGACGCGGTTGGCGACGCTTGATGATTTACGCTCGTTGCTGGTTCAAGAACTAAAGCTGCAAGGGTTGCTTAAGCGTAGTGGTCGCAAATAAGGCGTCGTTCAAGCTTCCTTCTCGAAGTCACCCGCCGTGGAATGACCACCTATGGTGCACCGGAGCGCGTGGGGCGTGCAGGGACGAGTTTACTGCTTTTTGTAGTGGCCTGTTGGCCTTTTCTCGCTGGTAACTTCTATACTGAGACGCTCTCGTTCGCCGTCTTGCTCGCTGTCTAGCCCGCACCAAACGCCGCTGGCTGGGACTATGGCTGGTCGAGTAGGCAAGCGGATCATGTAGCGTTGACAAAGGCGCTCAGTGATACGGCCCGCGATTGCCTGCCTTGCCTGGTCTCGCTGCCTGGCGTCAATTCCAGCCAAGGCTCTTGCCTCGTTGTCGGGCACATCCTTCAAGACCATTTCGATATGGTGGCTCAGACGGCTGAGGACTACGGGCCTGTCATCCTTGTAGAAGCTGAGCGATGCGGTAACAGAACGGGCAATCGCATCTGCCAGGAACGGGGCCAGGTGCAAGTCACTGCGACGGCTTGCGCCAGATCCAGCAAAGCTCCGGATGGTTGTGCGACGCAGGCAGCCAAGCGCAATTGCGACATTGAGTCGAAGACGCTTTTGGGATTGATCTTGCATATCAGAGCCTGCCTTTAACGGGGATCACAATGGGACGCGTTCCTATTATGTTCTCGTGTGGTCCGAGGTCAAGAGTGATGGCAGCAACGATCTTGACCGACAGAAGCGTTGCCACACTTGCTGACGAGCGCTGCTGAGGCAACGCCTTTCCGATTAAATGTCATCTTGGAAAAACGGCGCAGATAGCCACCAACCTGTCGATATCGGCTGGCTTGAAATGGCTGCGGCCTGGATGTGGCTCATCGGCCGCAAAATTCAGTTGGATGCGGCGGGTTGCCAGGTGTCCGGCTTGCTGAAACCCTCATCGACCGGACTTTATTTCCACATCCCACGCATCTTGGCGGCGACGTCGATCCTGATCTGGCTGGCACTTCGTCCCGTGGTCGTTGCTTCCACCTTCGGCCAGCTCGTCTGCTCGAAAAACTGCAGGAGCATGGCCGGGATGAAACGCGTCCGCGAGGCATAGACATGTCTGTCGCCCCTGGAATTCTGCCCATGGGTGTAAAAGCGTTGCGGCGTGATCAGGCT
>NZ_JACJVI010000031.1 GCF_014237835.1 Rhizobium sp. AQ_MP | reverse complement strand
CATGGAGGTCGCGCGCTACAATGTCAGCTATATCATCCCCGACTTCCGGGACAGGATGGTCCGCTCCCGGCCCCATTTCGGTAATGATTTCCGCTTTGCGCCTTCAACCCGGTCATAGAGGCCGCCGTCGCGCTTCCATAGAAGCATACACCGCGCCGGCTGTCGTGCCGCGTCGCTTCCGCACCAAAAGCAGCCGGATGATTTCCCTGGGGAACGGCGGCTTCGTAAAAACTTTACGACTGGATGGACCGATATCTGGTAGACTCGCATTCCGAACAGGAACGACTTTATGGCAATTCAAGACCGACAGGCGCACTGGCAAGGGGTATACACTACCAAGTCTGACACCGAGGTCAGTTGGTATGAGGAGGCCCCAGACCTATCACTGACGCTGCTGCATGAAGCGGGACTGATACCGGGAATGTCAGTAATCGACATTGGTGGTGGTGCGTCCCGGTTGGTAGATGCGCTGGTGGATGCCGGTCAGGCCCACGTTAGCGTTCTTGATCTTTCTGGCGCGGCTCTCGTGGCAGCCCAGTCCCGACTGGCAGACACGGCTCATGTGCAATGGGTTGTATCGGACGTGACCGTATGGACGCCTGACCGCGAGTATGATCTCTGGCATGACCGGGCCGCCTTCCATTTCCTGACAACAGCCGTCGATCAGCAAGCCTATGTTCGCGTGCTGGCACGGGCACTCAAAGTCGGTGGCAAGGCCGTGATTGGCACCTTCGCAATGGATGGGCCAGATAAATGCAGCGGCCTGCCTGTTACCCGTTACGATCCGGAGAGCTTGCAAGCTGTTCTCGGCGAACAGTTTAGGCTGGCTACGACGCGGCGGCATGAACACACAACCCCATGGGGGACGGTGCAGAAATTCCAGTTCAGCACTTTTGAGAAGGTCGGAGGCCAAGCGTCCCGCCACCAGTTGTGATCCCACAACGACAGTCCGCTATGGGCCGAACTCGGGCAACATTACGAGAAGCGCGAATTTCGACCATCGGCGGAAGTCACCAAAGATCGGAGCACCTCCCTCTGGCGGTCCCATTGCCTCCAATTCGGGTGTTCATGTTTCAGACTGGCGCTCCCTGAAAACCGTCATTCAGCTTGCTCGATGGTGGCGATGCCGATTGATCGCTGACCAAGCGACAAGCGGATCATGCTTCCGTCTTGAGGCAATGGTCGGCATATTATTTTTGACTGCAGGAGGTTCAAGGCTCCAAAAGCGAGAAGCCGTTGAACTACACGGTTTTCCGTTTCGATCTGCCGAAGCTTGTAAAGCATGGCTATTCTGGACCGCTATACAGACGGCGTCGTGACCAGGGCTGATTTCGGTCGCTAAACGCTGAGCTTGCGTAGCTTTGTCGCATCTTTCCTGAGCGGACATGCGCTTGGATGTCTGGTCAGGCTTACAAATGCACGATATCGAACACAGAAATATATGTTCTGTGATATGTGTTTCGTTGCAGCCTAATCACCTACGCATCCTTGCCGGTTGGCAAGACCGTGACGAAGGTATTGAAGTCAACATCCCATTCAAAGATCGACAGGAACGAGTGACCTGCAATGTCAGCCACGGATGAAAAAAGCCTCCCGATCAATCTGAATCTGTCCGAGCCAAAAACACCCCAGCAGCGCCGCTGGTTCCGCAAGCGGTACCTGCTGGTGTTGCTGGTCCCAGTCTTCATGTTCTCGGGCGCTGTGCTGGGGATGTATTTTCAGCCGACTGGTTTGCAGAAGTTTTACGCGCTGACGGGACTTCAACCCGGCGGCGGCTCAGACGCACCCATTGCCTTGCCGCCTGACATCGAGCTACCGCCTAAAATGGCAGAAACCTTGCTGCCGTCGGATGTTGTCGGATTGGCGCGGGTGATGCCCCGTGGCGATGTTTCGGTTGTCGCAGCACCATATGGGGCTGGGGATGCGCGCATCGCGGACATTCTCGTTTCCGTGGGTGATCGCGTGGAAAAGGGCACCGTGTTGGCGCGGCTCGACAATCACACTGCTCTCGCTGGGGCCGTTCTTACCGCAGAGGCAAATCTCGCCGTGCGCGAAGCAAACCTCATCCAGACGCGAGCGGCGGTAGAGGCAAGCCGCAACGAAGCAAAGGCAGCACTCGATCAAGCCGTGTCCACGGCCGCAGAAGCTGCATCTACGCTGGCGCGAACGGAAGCGCTCGCCTCGAGCGCCGTCAGCACGCAGGCTGCACTCGATGCGGCCCGTGCTGCAGCAGAAGGCGCGAAACTTTCCGTTGTCCGCGCTGAGGCAACGCTCACGCGCTATGACGCAGTCACGCTGGACGAACAGCCCGATGTGATCGTCGCCAGCCGCAATGTCGATGCCGCCCGATCCGAACTGGCCCGTGCTCGGCTCGACCTTGCACGCGCCGAAGTCGTGGCGCCCATCACCGGCACGATCCTCGACATCCATGTCACGCCCGGACAGCGGCCTCCCACCGACGGGATCATGGATATGGGGGACACGGATCAGATGATGGCCGAGGTTGAGATCTGGCAGGATCGCATCAGTGCAGTCATGGTCGGCCAGCCGGTGGAACTGGTAACTCCGGCTCTCGGTGTCACGTTGCAAGGCCGGGTGGATAGGATCGGACTGACCGTGGGACGGCAGGGCCTGATTTCTGACGATGCAGCGGAAAACAAGGATGCGCGCGTCATCCAGGTCTTGGTGGTACTGGACGAAGCCTCCTCGGATGTCGCCGCCCGCTTCACAAATCTCGAGGTCATCGCCCGTATTGACACCACGGTACGGGCCAATCCATGAGCTACCTGCTGCAACGCCTGTTCGGGCGACTGCCCATCGGCTGGCTGCAATTGACCCACAACCGGACCCGCTTTGCGGCGGCACTCGCCGGGGTGGCCTTTGCCAATGTGCTGGTCTTCGTCCAGCTTGGGATCATGAACTCGATGGGTGCCGCAACCTTGCGACCCTATGAATTCTTCCATGCGGATATCATGATCTCGGCTGGCGATGCGAGTACCCTGACCGACGGTGGCAATGTGGCTCGGCAATGGTTGCTGCAAGCGCTGGGGGATCCGGATGTCGCCGCTGGAATGGGTCTTTTCATCGCCAATGTTCCCTGGGACCGTGGCGAAAAGGACATCAGTCTGACGACCTTCGGCGTGGATCCGATCAAGACCGAGTTTCTGTCTCAGGATATTGCAGGCGATCTCAATCTCCTGCAGGTGCGAGACGCGGCAATACTCGATCGGTTGGCCCGAGGCCTCGCCAAGGACGAAGCCGCTTCAATCCGTCCGCAAACGCCTCTGTCCTTTGAAACGCAAGGCCGCACCATCACCGCCTATGCCACGTTCTCCGGCGGAGGGGGCTTCGGTGGCGATGGCTATATGCTGGTTTCGGACCAGACATTCCTGTCGCTGTTCCCGACGCGTAGTTCCTCGGCACCCGACCATATTCTCCTGAGCCTGCGCTCCAGCGCGCAGACAGACGTTGTAATCGCGCGCCTGAAAACCCTGATTTCCGACCCGTCCCTTCGCATACGCAGCTACAAGGATGCAGCGCAGGAGGATCTGCGCTATCAGCAGACGAAGCGTCCGACGGGCATCATCTTCGGGTTCGGCGTGCTGATCGGCGTTCTCGTCGGCATTGTCATCGTCTATCAGGTGCTGTCAACCGACGTGGCCGACCACCTGCGCGAATACGCAACCTTCAAGGCCATGGGCTATGGCCCGCGTTTCTTCCTCGGCATCGTCTTCGAAGAAGCGCTGGTGCTCGGGATCATGGGCTTCATTCCAGGACTAATTGTCGGGACGACCATCCTGACGCTGATGGGAAAGATCACGACCCTGCCTCTGGGGATGACACCTTCGATGGCAATGACCGTTTTTCTCGGCACCATTGTCTTTTCCGCCCTTTCCGGCGCCATTGCGACCCGTCGGCTTGGCGCTGCCGACCCTGCCGATCTGTTCTAGGAGGCTGCGATGGACAGCGAGACAATCGTCGAGGTGCGTGGATTGAACCATTGGTTCGGCAGTGGCGACGTTCGCAAACAGGCGCTGTTTGATGTGAACCTGACGTTGAAGCGGGGCAGCTTTACCGTGCTGATGGGGCCTTCCGGGTCTGGTAAGACGACGGTCCTTACGCTTGTCGGCTGTCTCAGAGCTGTGCAGGATGGATCGGTGCGGCTTCTGGAGAGCGAGTTGAATGGCGCATCGCAGGCACAACTTGTCAACCTGCGCCGCCGCCTGGGCTTCATTTTTCAGGCACACAATCTGCATGAAAGCCTGACGGCACTGCAGAACGTGATGATGGGCGTACAGGTGCATGGCGAAGTGGCCGATAGCGCGGCGCAGAGCGCGGCTGAGCATGCGCTTGGCCTGGTCGGCTTGAGCGACCGTATCACGTATCTGCCCGCAAACCTGTCAGGCGGTCAGAAGCAGCGCGTGGCCGTGGCCCGAGCTCTGGTCTCAAGCCCGGCGCTCGTGCTAGCCGACGAGCCCACAGCCGCCTTGGATAAAGATAGTGCGGCGGATGTCGTCGACCTTCTGAAACGCATGGGTGAAGCACGGGGCACGACGACATTGCTCGTTACCCACGACAACCGGATCCTCGACCGTGCTGACCGTATCCTGACCCTGGAGGATGGTCGCATCGTCAAAACAGATGACAGAATGCATAATCAACGTAGCTACTAGCGTATGCGCCAGACGAGCCGACATGTCATGAAGTCAGGTCCTGTGGTTCCACAAGTCCGCCTGATGCAGCAGTACCGTCTTTCAGTGACCTGGATGAGTGATTTGGAGGGTTAGCGGGTTGGATCGCTCCAGTGCGTCGGGATCGGGCACTACGGACACCAGGTGTCCACCTAGTTGCACCTACGACGAGCACCGTCTACAGCGCTTCCGAGATGTGAAAATAGCATTGAAAAATGCGATCGTTAGTGTCGATCCGCTCGCATTTTGTTGAATGATGTCCCTCGCCAAACTGGCTGACGATTGAAATTTTGATCATTTGCTGAAAGTTTGTGCTTTCGATCGATCGGAATCATTCAATTGCAGTTCTTACGTTCATTTGGGCCGGCAGTGACTGGCACGGCTCCGATGGAGGCTCTGCGCGCGGGCCTTGGAGCTTTCATCGGGCTTTGGCTGACCGGCTATTTCTTGCTGTCTCCCGGCGTCGATCTCGAATATGGCCTCTACCTTGTCGCACCGCTCGGCGCGAGTGCCGTTCTCCTGTTTGCCGTTCCCAACAGTCCGCTTGCTCAGCCATGGTCTGCAGTCATCGGCAATACTGTCGCAGCTCTTGTCGGCGTGGCCGTCTCGATGTTCATCCACGAGCCGGCGTTACGGATCGCCGTTGCTGTCGCTCTTGCGATCATCGTGACGTTCATGCTGCGAGCGGTACATCCGCCGGCAGGAGCCGTTGCCATGACGGCTGCCATGAGTCCGGAAGCTGTGGAGCATCTTGGCTTCTGGTTCGCGCTTGCGCCAATTGCCACGGGCACGGCCAGCCTCGTCCTGATTGCGATCGCCTATGCCAGGCTGACAGGGCGGCGCTATCCATTTCGTCAATTCGACCAGCAGAACAGGCATGGGACATCTGACAGGATCGCTGTTGAACGGCTGGGCCTTTCCGAAGCTGAGCTAAGCGACATCCTTCAACGGTATCGACAGTCATTCAATCTCGGCGTTGAAGATCTGGCACGTCTTATCGGTGCAGCGGAGCTCCAAGCGGCAGCACACCAGACCGGCACTCCAACTGCGGCCGCCATCATGTCCTCGAACCTGATTACGGTGAAGGCAAACACAGATTTGGGCACAGTCGCTGATCTCTTCCGGCGTCATCGTTTTACATCGCTACCCGTGGTCGACGAGAAGCAGCGGTTCCTAGGCATCATCTTCCAGGTGCATCTCATCAGCCGAGCAAGGGAAGATGCACTTCGCCTTGATCGAGGTCTCATCCCCGCTCTGCGAAGGCTAATAGATCCTGAACGGGATAAACCAGTGCTCGCGATCGACATCATGAGTGTCACGGTCCCTCGCGCTATTGCAACAACGCCACTCGGGGCGTTGTTGCCTTTGTTGGGTGATACAGATGTCGATGCGGTTCCCATCCTGGAATATGGGAAGCTCATCGGTATCGTCACGAGAACCGACTTGATCGCCGCGATGGCCCGAGGAATCGCTCGAGCAGACGTTTGATGGCGTCAGTTAGAAGGGCTCAACGCTCCGAACTACGAACGGCATGAGCACCGGCTACGGATCGCTGTGTCGTCCGTCGTGCTTGAGGATATCTGATCTAAGTCGTTTCAGGCCCTCATCCTTTCTGGGACCATGTTGCCATCGGCAGGTGAGGTCAAGCGGAAGCCAAGAAGCAGGCTCTGAAGGGTGGCGCTTTCGCTGGCCAAGGCTGCGCCCGCAGCGTTCATCTCTTCCACCATGGCCGCGTTCTGTTGTGTCGATTGATCCAGATGGTTCACCGCGACATTGACCTGCGAAAGGCCGACTGCCTGTTCCTGCGCTGCGATCGCGATGGCGTCCACATGGCTTGCGGCTTCCTGCACGAGCTCACCAATTTCGGCCAGTCCGGTGCCGGTCTCGGAGACCAGGTCGACGCCTTGGCGAACAGCCAACTCAGAATTGCCGATGAGCCCCGAGATTTCCCGGGCTGCCTGCGCCGAACGCTGGGCCAGCTCGCGGACTTCCTGGGCAACCACAGCAAACCCCTTGCCGGCCTCGCCTGCGCGGGCTGCCTCGACGCCCGCATTGAGAGCGAGCAGGTTTGTCTGGAAGGCAATCTGGTCGATCACACCGATTATTTGACTGATCTGGCTCGATGCCTGCTCGATCTTGTCCATCGCCGCCACGGCGTTTCGTACCACTTCACCGGATCGACTTGCTCTTTCGCGTGCGCTCTTCGTTACGCTTCGGGCCAAATCCGAGCGTTTTGAAGTGGCCGTAACATTGGCTGTGATCTGTTCCAGTGCAGCGGCCGTCTCTTCAAGCGAGGCGGCCTGTTGCTCGGTGCGCCTCGACAGGTCATCCGATGCCGAAGAGACCTCGGATGCTCCGCCGGTGACAGTCGCCACCGATTGGCCAACGCCGACCAGTGCTTGCCGCAACTGCACCACCGAGCGATTGAAGTCATGGCGAAGTTCTTCGAACTGCGGTGCAAAGGCCTCGGTCACCTCGCAAAGAAGGTCGCCGGAAGCAAGCTTTCTCAAGGCCTGGGCCAGTGTGCCGGTTGCCTTGCTCATGCGTGCTTCGGCCTCAGCCTCCGCTGCGATTTGCATGTTAACTCGGTCGCGTTCGGCCTGGTCGCGCGCACGCTCTGCCTCCAGTTCCAGTTCGCGATTTCGGATCGCAGAAAGGCGGAAGACTTCTACCGCTTTGATCATGTCTCCGACTTCGTCCTTACGGTCGGCAGATTGCCCGGTGGGTTCAAGGTAACCCTCCGCCAATCTGCGCATCGAATTGACGAGTGCCTTCAGCGGACGGCTGATGGTTCCTGCCAGAAACACCGACAAGGCGATGACCAGAATGGCCCCGACGATACAAAGGATCAGAACCGTCCCGAGCCGAGTGAATGCGGCTGCGGCGATAGCGCGTGCCTCGTTGCCGAGACGTTCGAGGCTTGCCCTTTCCAGAGCCTTCATTGCGTCAATGCGCTGACTGGCGGCTGCAAACCAGCGGTCGGCACTCAAGTCGCTGGCCGCTGTTGAACCAGCCCCGATCAAGGTCGATCGCGTGGTTTCGATCTCTTTCAATGCGGGTATGGATAGCTGGGAAGCGTAGACGGACTGCCGTTCCTTCTGTTGCAGGGCGAGGAAATTGTCGATCAGAGTGTTCTGCGCACCAGCCATGCGGGCAAAGGGAGCGATGCGCTCGGGGTCAATGTCGCCTGACGTGATGAAACCGTTGCCGGTAGCGCGTTCCTGGCCCGCAATCTCCTTTGCCTGCATGAGCAGGTTATAGGCAATCATTTCGGCGGCGATCCTCGAGCCGACACCCTGGAGGGACAGTTCCGAGGCGATGCCCGAAAGCTCGCCAATCAGGCCGCTGTAGAAGTCGAAGGACTGTTTTCCGGTGAAGGAAAGGTTGTCGATGGATCGCCTGGTGCCGGCGAGGCTTTTCAATGTGTCCTGTGCGGAGCTCCAGCGACGGTTAAGCTCCGCGTTGTCGACGCCCGCCAAGGCATCAGCGAGATCTGGCAATTTTGCCAGAGCTTCATCCGTCAATTGGCGCGCAGTGACCAGCGGTTGCTTGTCCGTGCTGCCCTTTGATCCGATATATCCAGCGCTCTGCCCCCGCTCTCCCTGAAGCACGTGGATCATCTCGCCCATCGCCGAAATGTTCTCGCTCACTTTGACGACGATTTGCATCTGCTGGTAGGAGCGCCACGAGTTCAGAAACTCCATCGAGGCAAGGGTGAGTGCTGCAACCAGGGGGATCATGATCGCAAGCCAGAGGCGTTTGCTGATCGAAAAGTCGGTGATGCGCATCTTTCAGTATGTCCTGAGTTGAGGCATCATGCCGACTATCGTAACATCATGATACGATGTGAATTTTAGTGATTATTTATGTGATTCAGTAAACACTTATCTAATGGATCCGGCGCCGTTTGACGAATGCCAAGCTTCGAGCAAATAAACCTCAGCTTGCGTCAATCCACCGCGTATCTGGACAAGGCTTCAGTCAAAAAACTGCACGTCTTACGCGCAAACTCCAGATGCAAGGACGTTGGTCGATATTGATGGGCGGATCATCGCCTGTCGCCGTGTCGTGGTTCAAGCGATAGCATCCTGTCCATAAGGTAGCCGACATTATCGGCTCCGGCACAGCCACTGATCACGCATTCATGCATGTCACAGATGGTGTCACAGGCTTGTTCCCGCCGCGATCTCGAAACGACCGGAGGAGCGAGTCTGCCGTGCTTCATGCCTCGATCCGGCTTCTGGTTGTTCAGCATAATCCCTCATCCTCGATAGGTTTGCTTTAGAGGGGCCCGCCGGTAAACCGTACAAAGAGCACTTCATTTTCCAGATGCATGTGCTGGACCATGTCGTCGGCAAACTTCTTTGCGCCTGTGTAGAGTGCGCGCCATGAATTGCAGGCACCGTCCGGCAGATGAAATCCACCCGTGACGTGCTCGAGTTCTGTCAGATGGTCTGCCTCGACCTCATGTTCGTGACGCATCTGCTCAATGGGTCTCGTCAGAGCTTGATGGTCGCCGCGTTCCATGAGCGGGAAGAGCATAAGCTCCTCGCGATGCATGTGGCTGTGGAGGTCGCTTTGGATACGCTCGAGGAGGTTTGCCAGGCCGATTGGTGCATCGGGGTGATCGCCATGCACCCGTTCGACCTTGGCCGCGAGAGGGATCAGCGAGATGAGTTCCGCGCGGTGGGTGTCGTGGTAGCGTGTCCTGATATGATTGATCAGATCAACAGTTCCATCCGGTGCTTCTGTCGACGCGGCGTCAACAAGGCCCTGCAATTCGCCCACCAGGGTTTCCGTCGAGAGTCCGGCAGCTTCGGCCGCGGCCTCGATGCTATCAGAGCCACCGCAGCAGAAGCTGATGCCGTGACGACGGAAAAGTGCGGCTGCACCGGGCAGGGAGGTCGCGATCTTTCCGACCGTCTGGCTTGCGTTAAGTTCCATCAAGTTCACCTTACTTGCGCTTCACCTGTTATCGCTGTGGTGCCGACTATGGTGAGGAACGCAGGTCCGGTCGTTGCGCTTTCGCAAACAAGATGTGCTCGTATCCCCTCGTGCGTCAGGGCGCGTTGGCTTTGTTTTTCGCCCGCGATACCCAGGCCGCTCCCTCTCGCGCGTGATGAAATCCGTTGGAGAAGTTGGCGGTGGGATAAGTATACCCTATCAAAGCGGCGGCCTCTTCGGGTTCCATGCTGCCCGACAGCGTTTCCTGGAAGATGACGGCGATGCGCGCCATGTCGCAGTCCTGTGGTGAGAGACGGAAGGCGTTGACCCCGGCTTCCTGCAACTCCTTCAGTTCGTTGAGCAGGAGTTGGCACGTATGCGACATTGTCTGCACGCCATTGAGCACCAGGAATGATTGGCGATCGAGTGTCTTGATTGACAGGCCGTCCGGCTCTTCGCCACAGACGAACTGGCAATTGTCCTTGATCCTGCCCTTGGAACGGGCATGGGCGCAGCGAGCCGATATGGCAAGTGGCATACGACCAAATACCATGACTTCGAGAGCTACATCCGGCGCGTCAGCGGCGATCCTGGCGATCGAGCTGAAGGGCAGTTCGGGCGCAAGACAGATGCGGTCTGCCCCGCGTTGTGCCATCAGGCGTGCGGTTGGACCGTTATAGACGTTGACCAAGGGACCGACGAGGTGTCGGCGGCCCTTGATTAGGCCGATTGCGGAGAGATCGTTGACCTCGATGGGGTGGTCCGATGTCTCGATCAGGTCTTTTACGATACGGCCCTCGCGCTCCAGAGTGACGAGCGCAAGCGACGAAAAGGCCACTGACTTTCCCGCCCGTTCCAGCCGTTCCACCACGTCCGCGAGGTAGGGTTCGATGAAGTGCTGACGTTTGGAGCACACGGTCTCACCAAGGATGACGCGATCCACCGGCGCTTCGTCTGCGATCCGCAAATAGAAATCGCGCCACTTTGGGCCGTCCCAGAGATAGTATACGGGCCCCAGTGTCAGTTCAGTCATGCTCATCTCCAGCGCTTCTCATAGGCGCCGACCGTGGTCTTCTGTCCTTCGCTCAGCGCTCTCAGCCGGGCCAACAGGGGGGCACGCCCTGAGGGGGCGGTTGCGAGCGCTTGGCGCAGCGTCGACACGACTTCGGCAACATAGGCTTTGCCGCGCTGGCGTCCTTCAATTTTTAAGGCGGAGACGCCGGCATCCTTCAGAGCTTCTATTTCACCCATGACGTCGAGCGACACGGGATCTTCAAAGGCGTAGCCAAGAGCATCGCCAATATCGAAGCGTCCCTTGCAAAGGGTGGGATAGCCGGCGGCCTCGCCATGGCTATAGCGGTTGATCGTAAAAGTGCCGAGCTCTGAAACCATGTCGGAGCCGTCCTGTCGGTATCGCACATGGCTCGCCGGGGAGCAGACGCCGTTCATGTTAGGCGATTTGCCGGTGGCGTAGGAGGAGAGCGAGCAGCGCCCCTCGGCCATGATGCAAAGCCCGCCGAAAACAAAGACCTCGATCTCGCATTTGACCTTGCGACCAATACGAGCAATGTCGCTGATTGTCAGCGTTCTCGGCAAGACGACCCTTTTTGCGTCGAAGGCTTCGACGAGAAAATTAATTGCTTCGGGATTGGAAGCAGACGCCTGGACGGAAACATGCAGGCGCTGCTCTGGATAGCGCTCCCTGACATGGGCCATGAGACCGAAATCCGCTAGTATCAGCGCATCGGCACCGAGCCGCACCGCGTCGGCCGCCGCTCTATACCAGATCTCTTCGTCTCCGGCCCGCATGAAGGTGTTGAGAGCGACGAATGTCATGCAGCCTTTTTTGTGGGCATAGGCAATGGCGTCTCGCAACTCGTCGCGGCTGAAATTGAGGCCGGGGAAATTGCGGGCATTGGTCTCGTCGCGGAAGCCGCAATAGACTGCGTCAGCGCCTGCATCGACGGCTTCACGAAAGGCGGCTGGCGTTCCCGCCGGACAGATCAGTTCCATCACTGTATCTCCTTCAGCGACTGGCGTCGTATTCCCTCGACCAACCTGTGAACGATGGGCGCGGCAGGTCCCCCTATCCGCGCGAGATCACGCGGAAGGTCGATATCGCAGTCATCGAGGGCGCTTCTCATCGCAAGCATGGCCTCCATGTCCCCGATCACGCGCAGGTCGCGGGAAAAGAACAGTGCATCAGCATCGCAACGCCCCTCGAGGAGCGCCAGCAGCATGACGAGCGGGGCCTCGACACCCGCATCCGCCGTGAAGGTCTCGCCTTGGCGCACCACCTTGAGACGAGGCAGGTCGGGCTCGATCAGGAAGATGAGGGGCAGATCAGTTGGAGCAAATGAAAACCGGCTGCTCTTGTATGTGCCAAGGCGCTCGAACATGTCGCCATGGGCTAAGAGGAGGAGCCTGAAGAGGCGACTTGCCACGAGCTCAATCGCCACGAGCGGCATAAGCGGCACGGCTTTCAGCGGGAGAGCTAGAATGGATGTTATCTGCATTGCGCCAATTTTGATGGTTTGAACCGGCGCAAACCTATGAGAACGCCCGGCAATCCAGATTGCTCCAGCGCAAAGACGCAACCGAATTCACAGGTCATAGCGGTCCGCATGACACAGAACGCACCGCCTCGTCGCTACGACGGTCTTCAAGCTTTCATGACCGAACTGGAAAAGCAGGGACGGCTTATCCGCGTCGCGCAGCCGGTGAGCCTTGTTCATGAGATAACCGAAATCCACAGGCGCGTCCTGGCAGAGGGAGGCCCGGCCGTGCTCTTTGAGCGCCCGGTCCGGTCGGACGGTGCAGTGTCAGAGATACCGCTGCTTGCCAATCTGTTCGGAACGCGCGAGCGGATCGAACTTGGCTATGGCATCCCAGGCGGCAAGATTGGCGATCTCGCGGACCTTCTGGCCGAATTGCGCGAACCGAGGCCGCCGGCGTCGCTCCGGGATGCCTTGAAGAAACTGCCTGTGCTTCGCTCCGCCATGGCGCTGGGATGCCGCAGGATGTCTCACGCCGAATGCCAGGACATCGTGTTCGAAGGCGAGGGCGTTGATCTCAACCGACTGCCGATCCAGTGGTGCTGGCCCGGCGAACCGGCACCGCTGATCACCTGGGGGCTTGTCGTCACCGCATCGCCCTCCGACCCTAGGGATGTCAATGTCGGCGTCTACCGGCTGCAAGCGCTGGATCGCAGGCGACTGATCACGCGCTGGCTTGCCCATCGTGGTGCTGCGAAACACTTCCGGCAGTGGCAGGCCGTGGGGCGGCATATGCCCATTGCGGTCGTGATCGGCGCTGATCCTCAGACAATCCTCGCAGCCGTTATGCCGCTGCCAGAGACCATGAGCGAGCTGTCATTCGCCGGTGTGCTTCGAGGAAAGCGCGCCCATGTGGTGCGGGCGCTCACCCAACCCCTAGATATTCCGGCCACCGCGGAAATCGTGCTGGAAGGGACTGTTTCCATCGCGGAGACTGCGCTCGAGGGGCCTTATGGCGACCACACGGGCTACTACAATTCCGTCGAGCCGTTTCCCGTCATGACCTTGAGCGCGATGACGATGCGGCAGGATCCTGTTTACCTCTCGACCTTCACCGGCCGTCCGCCAGACGAGCCTTCGGTGCTTGGAGAGGCGATGAATGCCCTCTTCCTTCCCCTCGTGAAACGCCAGTTTCCGGAGATCGTCGATCTCTATTTGCCTCCTGAAGCGTGCTCCTACCGGGCGATCGTCGTGTCGATCGACAAGCGCTATCCGGGGCAAGCGCGTCGCATCATGCTCGGGCTGTGGTCAATGCTGCCGCAGTTCAGCTATACCAAGCTCATCATCGTGGTCGATCACGACGTCGACGTCAGAAACTGGAGCGACGTCATCTGGGCGATTTCCACGCGGTTCGACGCCTCCCGCGATCTCGTGGTGGTGGATAACACACCCATCGACTACCTCGATTTTGCCTCTCCCAAGCCTGGGCTCGGTGGAAAGCTCGGTCTTGATGCCACCAACAAGCTTGGCGCAGAAACCGATCGGGAATGGGGGCGCGTGCTGCAAATGGAGCCGGAGGTCTCGGCGCGCGTCGATGCGATCTGGCGCGAACTTGGACTTGGATCCCTCAAGACAAGGAAAGGTGAGCCATGATGAGGCGTGTCATTCTCGGCATGTCCGGTGCTTCGGGGGCGGCGATCGGTCTTCAGGTCGGCCGGCTCCTGGCGGCCATGGATGATGTTGAACTGCATCTCGTTGTCACGTCAGCAGCGCGCCGGACAATCGCACATGAGGCGGGCAACGAGGCGCTGGGGCGGCTAATCGGGCTCGCCGCTCATTTCCATTCGGAAAGCGATATCGGTGCATCGATTGCCAGCGGATCGTTCCGCACGGCCGGTATGATCGTCGCCCCTTGTTCGATGCGGTCTCTTGCAGCGATTTCGACCGGAATAACCGACAATCTTCTCACTCGCGCCGCCGATGTGCAGCTCAAGGAGCGTCGCAGGCTAGTTCTGCTTGCCCGCGAAACGCCTCTTCACCTTGGACACCTGCGCAACATGGTGGCGGTGACCGAGATGGGGGCCGTGGTGATGCCGCCGCTCCCCTCATTCTACCGCAATCCAGCGAGCGTAGAGGATCTCGTTGCCCATATTGCGGCTCGCGCCGTGGATCTGCTCGGGTTGACGGACGCACCCTTGATACCGGAGTGGAGAGGGTGAGGGCGCTCATGGCTCCCTCCTATCCCTTTCGCGCTATCAACGGCATGTAAAAGACCACGTAACCCAAGAATGCCACGATCCAGGCGATGCCTGCGATCGGCAATAGCAGCATGGTGTGCTGCGGCCAAATTGCGACCGAAATCCTCAGCAGTGCCGAGAGGATGATTGGTGCATAGATGAGCCAGGTTGTCGAGTGCGGGGACGTCAAAGCCTGGCCCGTATGGCCTCTCGTGGCGCGCGTCATCACCGCCAACGTCACGACCCCGACCCCACCTGTCGTCCAGGCATGGATGCCTGCCGAGGCGAAGCCTGAGTGGTCCAACAGCATCGACAGGCCTGTTAGCAGAAAGCCTAAAGGAAGGAAGAGATAGCCGACATGCAGGATCGTCACTAGCGGTTCGTGAAGCGTGCGCTCGGGACACCATCTGGCCTGTCGTACGAGATGAGCAACGCCGCCGACGATCATCAGCGCCCCCGTGGGAAAGCGGAGGCTTTCAAGACCGCCGCCGACAGCGATCCACATCGCCAGGGACAGGCCTCCAAGGGTCATCACTCCAAGATCCAAACGGTCGAAGTTCTGGGGCATGCGTCCCGGATTGTTCGCCTTCAGCCAGTTGCCGGTAAATGCCGGAATGATGCGCCCTGCGACCAGGGAGATGAGGATGAGGATCGCGGACAACGCCAGACGGTCGGCAATTTCGGCGCGTCCATAGCGCTCAATCTCGATATGGAAGAGAACCTGTGCGGCGCTCAGCAGCGCAAGAACGGCGACGATCTTGTAATTGCGGCGGTTCGAGGCCGCGACCAGTTCCTTCAGGACGAAGATGGCGAGCACCGGCAGGAAGGTGAGCGCGACGAGCATTGCGCCGAGCATGCCCGTCAGTTCCGAGAGGCTGATCGTCAGACGCCCGGCGAACCAGAGAAGAAACAGTGCCAGAAGTGGCATGCCCTTCAAACCGGGCCTGCCGGTCCAGTTCGGCACGGCGGTGAGAAGAAACCCTGCTATCACGGCCGGGACAAAGCCGAAGAGAAGCTCGTGCTGGTGCCAGGCCACTGGCGGCAAGAGGGTTGGCACATGCATGAAGCCGAGGAACCAGGGGACCCAGATAGCAATCGATAGGGCGGCGACAAGTGCGCTGCCCGGGAAGAACAGACGGAACCCGCCAGACAGAAGACGCTGCGGGATGGAGGGGCCGGGAATTGTGGTCATGTCAGCACCTTTCCTGATCCACCGTTGCCGGCGACCAGAGCAGAGGAATATAGGCCTTGGCCCAGAGGAGGAAGGAAAGCGAAAACAGCGCAGAGGAGAAACCGTAAGCGCTGAAGGGCAGGGTGAGCGACGGCGCGAACTCCGAGAGGATCCGCAAAAGAACCGACAGGACCAGAAGCAGGATCGCCATCCGGGTTGTCTTTGAAAAGCGCAGCGGTTGACCGGTATGCAGAAGGCCTGCAATCGAGAGTACCTGCAGGACGCCGAGACCCAGCCCCCCCATCAGTGCCAGATGCAGCCCGCCCAGCCAGGGCAGAGGCAGGCCAATGAGGGAGAGGCCGCAGACAAGAAGGCCGGTGCCAGCCAGCGCACTCGACAGCCAAAGACCGCCAAGTTCGAAGGAAAAGCCTTCGCGCCCCACGAACCCCTCGGCGACCCGATCGAGAAAGGCTGCACCGGCGGCTAACATCAGATAGCCGCGCACGGCGTCCGAGAGCGTGGCTGCCTCTGCCACGATCACCAGCATGGTCAAACCCGCTGAGAGATGGACCCGGCCCGGATGCGGTCTGTAAGGGGAGGTCTTTTCCGTCGGATCAAGGATCAGATTGGTCACTGGGACGGTGATGCGGGCAAGGGCGAGACCCAGCAGGCCTAGAAGCGAGAGCCCAAGAATTCTGATTGCGCGGTCCGACAGGTCGTAGGCTTCCAAGGCAATCGCGATCCGCAGTAGAGCCGCAGCCGCCGCAAAGGTGGTGACGAACAGGATGAAACCCAGGAGACCGGTGCTTTTCTTGATCCAGGACAGGCGTAGCGCATAGGTAAGCAGGAACAGCATCCACGCCTGATCGAACACGAGGCCAAGCAGCCATCCGTTCTCGACGGCGAAGAAGCCCAGCAAGCGGGCACCGGCCCAAAGACCTGCAGCCAAGAACAGGGGGCGTCCACTGAGGCGTTGCGTGTCCGTCCATTCCGGTAGGGCAGAGGTCAGGAAGCCTAAAAGCGCGCCTCCGAAGGAGCCGACCAGCATTTCCTGGGCGTGCCAGTGGCGGGGAAGGGAGGAAACGGCAAAAGGTAGATCGAGAGACCAAACCACGACCCAAAGAAAGGGCCACAGCGCCGCATGCAAGGCGGCAAGTGGAAACATCAGTCTGAGGCCTTCGGCGGACATGGCCCTGGCAAGATCGGCCGAGGGAAGCATGCGTATGGCTGCAAGCACACTCATGCCAGCCTCCGCTCGTCATGTTCTTCAACGACGGCAAACAGCGGATGATCGGAAATGAGCCTTCGTGCCGTCTCGAAAATCATTTCCTCACTGCGATGCCCCGGTGTCTCGGGAACAGAGACGCAGTCGAGAATTCCATGGCCGTAGCGGTCGAGAACCGCGATCCGGTGGCAGATCCGCAGCGCTTCATGGATGTCATGGGTGATGAAGAGCCCGCCCTTGCCGCTGTCTGAGGCCGTGGCGACGACGAGATCCTGCATCCGCCTTCGCAAGGCGGCATCGAGCGCGGTGAAGGGCTCGTCGAAGTAGAGGAAATCGGGGTCGGCGACGAGAGCACGGGCAAGCGCCGTGCGCTGGCGCATGCCACCCGACAACTGCGATGGAAACTTTTGCCAGTCGCTCTCTTCCAGCGAAACGCGATCACAGGCCGCTGCAATTCTTGCCCTTCGCTCGGACCGCGCCACGGGGAGGCCAGATAGGCTGAGTGCCACGTTGGCTTCGACCGTCGCCCATGGGAGGAGGCGCGGTTCCTGAAAGACGAAAGCGCAGCGCGCATAGCCTCGCTCGACTTGGCCGTGGCGGGGGATAATCAGCCCGGCGGCGATCTGGGCAAGCGTGCTCTTGCCGCAACCGGACGGTCCGACCAGCGCGACCATTTCCCCCTGGCTGACCTGCAGAGTGACCTGTTCGAGAACGGGGCGGCCGAGATAGACGTGCCCCACGGCTTTGAGCTGGAGGAGGGTCATCGGCGTACGCCCCAGGGTTGGGCGGCTTCCCGCCATGCCTCGGCTTCGGCGCGCAGTGGCTGAACAATTCCATATTCGACACTGATCAGCGCAATGACCGACAGGAGGATCCACGCAAGAGCTGCTTCCACATCGAGTGCGGAACGGGCATTGGCGAGCGCGCCTCCTATACCGCCGGCATTGGCCAGCAACTCGGCCATGACTGCTGCCTTGAAGGCCGTGCCCAGTGCCATGACCAAAGTAGGAAATACCGCATGAAGCATTTGCCGTAGGGATATCTGAAACAGGCGGGCCAGCCACGACAGGCCGGCCATACGGGCCATCTCTTCCAATCCCCGGTCTCGTGTCTGGATGCCCTCGGCTGCACCAACAAAGACAAGCGGCAAGGCGGCGATAGCCGCGGTGGCAATGACCGTTCCGGCCCCCATGCCAAACCAGATCATCAGAAGGACGATCCAGGCAATTGGCGGGACGCCGATCAGCAAGGTTACCTGCGGACGCGCAAGCCTCATGATCGCCGGATGGTATCCGGCCACCACGCCTGCCATCGCCCCAATCACGGCGGCCAGTGAAAAGCCGGCGAGCGCCCTCAGGCTCGTCGACGCCACCAACATCTGATTGTCGGGGTCTGCTGCTAGCTTGAACAGGGTCTGGATCGTCTCGGCCGGTGCTGGCAACACGAAGCTGCCATAGGCTTCGGCTCCGAGCTGCCAAACGGCTGCAAAGACGGCAAGGCCGCTGAAACCCGCCCAGCCGGACCAGAGGAAGCGCGCCACCCTTCCCGCACGATAAGCTAGGCCCATGATGATCCAGCCCTATAGATAAAGTGACGCGTCTGGCATGCGACCGCCCACCATCTCGGGATGCCTCTGTGCCACGGCTTTGAGCAGGGTCTCGATCGGTCCGCGAGCGTCCCGAGCGGCGATGGCGACGAGGTTCGAATAGGGGATCGACGCCTCCAGCACAGGCCATGGGAGTTCAAGCGCCGATGCGGCTTGGCTCGCAGCCGCTGCCGGATTGGCGTTCACCTCGACTGCTGCCCGCGCAAGTCCCGCAAGAAGCGCGGTCGCCTGTTCCGGATGATCGTCCAGGAAGCTTTGCGTCAGGGCGAGACCTGCCTGGGGCATGACCGGCGTACTTGCCGTGACCGTACCCCATTCCTTCTGCATGTCGATGACGCGGTGAAGCGCCTCACCACCGGTACTGGCCTTGAAGATGGCGGCAGAGACCGCCGGTTCGGGTAGGAGCGCCGTGTCGATGCGCCCTGCGAGCAGCATCTGCACAGCTTCGATTGGCGTGCCGGCCCGCTCTACTTTGACCTTGCCGGTCATCCGATGATGGGCAAGCGCCGCATCGAAGACAAGTTCCGGCGTGTCATTGGGAAATGGCACGGTCACGCTTTGACCTTCGAGATCGGCGAAAGTGGTGATCTTCTCATCGCGCGAGACCATATAGAGAAGGCCGTTGCTCATTACGCTGGCCAGTTTCAGGCCAAGACCGCGCGTATGGAGATTTGCCGCCGCCGTAGTCGGCATGACCACGGCCTGCATCGACCCGGATGCAAGACCTGCCCGCATCTCATCCGGCGTGCGCCACACCTTGAACTCCACTTTGTTGGCGACATCGCGCAGCAGGCCCTTGCCAACAGCATAGGCAAGCGTGATCGATGGCCCGGCAGGTGGGCCGTAGAGGACGAGCTGGTCAAGGGAGGAAGCGCGTGCTCGCTTGTTTAGGAAGGGGAGGGCGAGGGTCGCGGCAATGCCGGCGCATAATGTGCGACGAGTTGGTGCATAGCCTGCCGCATCGGCTTCAATAATAACCGTCTTGCTGACCTGTTTCATGTTGTTGGGCATCCCGCTCTACAAAAATTGATTTGTTTACTCATGTTATAGCCGCGCGCGCGCGGATGTTTGACGTAGAGCAAGTAGTGTGTGGAATTGCCGGCTGGAATCGTTCTCAGATGTCGAGCGCGAGGATGGGATCTGCGCCAAACAGTACGGCATGGCCTCCCGCGAGCAGCCAGAATGTGACAAGCAGCGTCACGGCGAGCGCGGCTACCAAATGTCCATCCAGACGCAACTTGGCGCGTCCTGAGAACAGGGCGCTCAACGGAAATATGGATGTTGATCTCTCGATTGGTGACCAGTGGGCCCCCATCCTGCGCCTTGCGCGCTTTTCCGTGACGCCAATACCGACAGCAGAAAACAGACCGAGCCCGCCGAAGACGAGCAGCGATCTCATGTCGCCGTTAGCCGCGACATGGCCGACAGACCAGAGGAGGAAACCCCATAAGACTGGATGGCGCGTAATAGTCGTTATCGCTCCAGGCACGGTGCCTTTCATGAAACTGACAGATGCTGGGTTGGGGCTGATAAGGCCTGCCGTGACCAGGAAGAGCCCGAGTGGCGACAACACGAAATTGGCAAGGGCGTTCCGGGAATCCGGCCGCCAGAGTTCGACATATTCGGTGCTCCAGGCCGCATGCAGGACCCAAATCAGGAGTGCCACGGATGTTGTCGAATAGACCAGAAGGTAGAGCCGTAATCCAAGCGCTGCGGTTAGCCTTCCCCGGATGGTTGGTAAGGCAGGCACCGAATGCAACACCAAGAATACTGCAAGTGCAAGAACGACCTCAGTCATGCTGGGAACACCTGCATTTCGGGTTCCACGTTTAGGAGCTGCTGCAGCAGCATCTGCTCCGCAGTTATATGGCGCCGGACAGCTTCCTGAAAACCGCGAACCATATGGGCCACCGTTTTAAGGCTCAGCCTGCATCGTTTGCGAGCGACAGCGGCCAAAGTGAGGGATAGCTCACGGGCTGCGCGACGGTCGACGCGATGTTCGGACTTGACCTGATCGAGAAGAAGGGAGCCGAAGCATGAGCCGGCATGCAGCTCAAGGTCGGGGTAGAACTTTTGCTCCTCCAGCGTGTGGGCGGCGGCGACCAACGGTTCAATGTGCTTGGCAACCTTCTGGATACCACGTGGGATCTCACCTGT
>NZ_JACJVI010000030.1 GCF_014237835.1 Rhizobium sp. AQ_MP | reverse complement strand
CTCGCCTTCATCATCGACGCCTTCGACCGCGAGATCATCGCCTGGACGGCGGTCGCCAACGCGGGCATCTCCGGCTCGGACGTGCGCGACATGATGCTGGAGGCGGTCGAGAAGCGCTTCGCAGCAACGAGAGCCCCGCACGCAATCGAGCATCTCTCGGACAATGGCTCGGCATACACTGCGAGGGACACGAGGCTGTTTGCCCAGGCGCTCAATCTGACGCCTTGCTTCACGCCGGTGGCCAGTCCGCAGTCGAACGGCATGTCGGAGGCCTTCGTCAAAACCCTGAAGCGGGACTATATCCGCATCTCAGCTCTACCGGACGCCGAAACAGCGCTCCGGCTCATCGACGGATGGATCGAGGACTATAACGAAATCCATCCCCATTCCGCGCTCAAGATGGCTTCTCCCCGGCAGTTCATTAGGGCTAAATCAAACTAGCCGACATATCCGGTGAAACGGGGTGCACTTCAGCAGCCGCCTCGCCTCACCGGTTTTTGACCAATGGTTGCGCGCATCAGAGACGATCGGACGAAAGCTCTCCAATCCATGGCTCGCCTGATCGAGGCTACCGACACTGTGGTCGAATGCGCAAGCTGCGCCGTGAATGTGCAGTCGTGACATGACAAAGTCCCCGTCAAGCTTGCAGTTGTCTTTTGCGCCAGGCTGAGAGAGCGTCGTGAATTTCGAAGAGGTGAATTACACGGGGGTTATGCGCTTTTGCCGTCAGTGAGCCTTGATCCGGCACCAATCAACCTTACCGCGACACGCCTCGCCGATCCCTTCGCACTCAAAAAGGACTGCCCAGATGCTCGGCACCGCATCAGCCAACCTCGCATTGCTACTGGATCCTTTCCTGCTGCAAGCGCAAATCCCATCCGTTACAGATTTGCTGCGACATGAATTCCTGATCTGAGGGACTGAAATCAACAAATCCGTCGATAGATGCTGCGGCCCAGATGATGCGACCGCGCTTGCATGGGACGCAGACAGTGGCGATCGCGTGACCGCTCAAGGCCACGTCAAAGACAAGCAGGCTTGTCGGTTCTCCGGAAATCTCGCACAGGCTTGAAATCTGAAGCCGCTGCATTGCCTCAAGTCACGTTCAGGATGTCAGATACCGATGCAAGAGTTCTGTTTATCTGAATATGATTGACTGCAAAGATAGTCGTCAAGCTTTAAGTGGTCGGCGCCCTCTGCCTGAAGAGGCTGATCCTGCCCTTCCCGGCTCAGTCTGTTTGCACCTGCCGCGGGTCGCGGCGCTGGGAGCGGGCCTTATCGGCGCTGCCAGCTTGATGGCGATGTCTTGCGTCCTTTTTCAGTCGAAAAGTTCCGCCGCGTTGCCGGCGCCGATAGTGGGCTCAAGGCTCCAGTCCGCTCTACCCGCAGCCCCGTCTTACCAATATCCGAGGCCAGAGGGCTTTAGGGCTTAATGCGGCGGCTCGAGACGGTGGACATGGGCTTGACGATGGATGGCTCAATCCGCTGATTGCGGGATACGCTGCATGTCCCCTGGTTTATGGATGGCGTGCCTGTTGGATTGCAACGCTGACTGTATCGCCCTGGAAGCTCCGATTGTCTTTAGACCGCTGTTTGACGCTTAACCTGCTTCGGGTTCTCGACCCCGATCAATTGGCTCATCCATGTCACCACGCTGGACTGGCTCGGATGGTTTGGGTCGTTGCCGGTTGCGGTGAGTGTTTCCATGGCAGGCGCCGTCTTGCGGCTCGACTGCTCCCCAGCTGCCTGCATCGTGCGACATGGGTGCTTCAGCGATGCGCCGGTGCCGGATGGTTCCTGGATCGCCGGCTGGTAGCCTTTGGATCTTTTCTGGCGCAGAAGATCGAGGAAGAGTTTGACCGCATCAGCCTCGTTTTCGAATACATGTTTCATAGACGGCCCACGCCTTCCGATCCGGCCCCAAGTGCGGTTCAGCAAGACATGTCCCAGCAGGTCCATCGAGATTTCCAGTGCGTAATAACGTGCCATGTTCCGCGCTGCGTCGATGCGTTCCATATAGAGGTGATAGGGTTGCTTGATCATGTGGTCAGCATCGTCGGTTTCCTCGAAAACGTCCAACGACAGTTATGAATCGCTCGTCCCCGATTGATTCAGATATGTGATCCATCGGCCGCTTGCCGAGCACAACAGCCGCAGGCTCCAGCGTCGGTGATCCGCCGGTACGAAAGACCAACTTGCAACCCATGGCTTGCAAGGGCTCCCGCACATGTCGGTCGTCGGTCACCGCGCCAGGGACAATGTCCGCGCCGTTTTGATCCAGACGCAGTGTCGGGTGATCTGCCCCTTTCTCGCGTGCGGCGGCGGCAAGACAATCATGCAGGCCTGCCTGCCACCGTCGGTTGGCTTGCATATGGTTTTGCGGTGCAAACAAAGACTGCGCGCCAAATCAGTGTTCGAAGGTGGCAGCTTCTCTGCGACCAGCACCAGATGGCTGGACTGGCCTGATCGTTGCAGTTTTGCCCATTCGAGGGGCCAGTTTGCGAGCTTCAGGCATCGTTTCGATGATCCGGCATCGTCTCGCTGATACGGGCTGCGGGATCGGCAGTCTTTGGCGCGGCGCCATGGTTGGCGTGAAAGCGGTTCTCGCGGACGCAGGCGCGCATCTCGGGGCGTCTGAACCAGATAGCCCGGCCACAGCGAAGCGGAGGATTGCCACCGGTAAAAACGATCTGCTCGTCGGGGCGCATCAGAAGAACTTCATGGGGCAAGATCAACGGACGGCTTGCCAGTTGTTTGGAGCGGGTTCGGGTGGTGCCCCTTGCCTGGTCGCTGCGGCTGACCTGGTCGATTTCGACGGTGGTGGTGCCACAGCGCCTCGATATGTAGTCCGCCGTCTCCAGATCGTTGATGGCTGCAAAGCTGATCCAGCTTGCACTTTCAAACCATTTGCTGGTTGCGTCTTTGCCCCCGAAGCTCTCGCGCTTCTGCCCGATCGATTGATAGAGCATCATCAGACTAATGCCATATTTGCGTCCAGCATCGCGTGCCGTTTCGAGTATCCGCATGAAGCCCAGCCGTGCCACCTCGTCCAGCAGAAAAAGCACACGTCCTCCGCTTGGGTGATCACGGCTGTAGACTGCGTTCAACAAGGACCCGATGATCACCCTTGCTAGGCCCGGATGGGTCTCAAGGGTCTTGAGATCCAGGGCAATGAAGACGTCGGTCGTTCCCTCAGCGATATCCCCGCTCGAGAATGTCGAACCGGACACAAGGGCTGCGTAGTTCCAGTAGCTGAGCCAGTGGGTCTCCCTGATGGCATTGGCATAGACGCCGGAAAAGGTCTCGGACGTCATGTGAATGAAGCTTGCAACATTCTCTCTGACGAAATCGGACTGTGTCGTCTCGTGGATTTCCTGGAGCCTGGCGCGGAGCTTCGGCTCGGGTTCGGCCAGATTGGCGCGGACCGCGCGCAGGGTCTGCTCCTTTCTCGCCACCTGGCCGGACAGGCATACATCTGCAATCAAGGCGGTGAGCAGCTGCTGGGCCGTGGCGCGGAAGAAATCGTCCCGCACGCCGCTTGCACGGCCGGCCTAGCTCATGATCCAGCTCGCAAGCGCGGCAATGTCTTCCTCGTGGCTTGCGCCATGACGGCCAAGCCCGTCGAGCACGTTGAAGCCTGTGGCGGCATGGTTCGGGTCGAGGATGAAGACGTCCCGCCCGGCCCGCCTGCGGTGCGCCTCAACCATCGGCGCAACCTCATTTGATGGATCAAGGACGATCAGTGCTCCACGCCATCGCAGTGCTGTCGGGATCGTTACCGATGTGGTCTTGAAGCCGCCCGATCCGGCAAAAACGAGTCCATGCGACGACCCGAAAGCGCCGTCGAAGCACAAGAGCTCCGATCTGCCGCCCAGACCCCAGCTGTCTGGTTGATCTGCCCGAAACGCCATTGCAGAAACGCTGTCGCGATCGACGCGGTAACACTCGCCAACGACGATACCGCCGTCTTTGCCAAAGAGCCTTCGGGCATTCGAGAGTTTCATCCATTCGGCGTCACCGTGCAGGGCCCGTTTGCCCCAAACCCGTCTGGGCGTTTTGCGGCCGAAGGCGGAAGGGCCGATGGTTGCAATACTCGTGGCAAAGATGCCGCAGCACAGCATGGTCACCGCGCTGAGGGCGGCGGCAGGATCGATCATGGACAAAGAGGCGTTGTCGATCGGTCCCTGGCTGGAAAGGCGCGATGCCTCTTCCAATACGAGCTTGCCGATGACGAAAACCGAACCCGCAGCGACACTCCAGGTGATTGCCGTGAGGCGAGGCGCGGCCCTGGCTGCGAAGAGCAGAAGCACACCCGATGCAGCACTGAGGCCATAGGGCAGGAAATGGCTTGCCAACAGAGCGGTTCTTCGGGCTGCAAGGGACGCGGCGTTGGAAATAGGCCAGTCGATTGCAGGCAGCAGCGTAGAGGCCATCATCAGAAGCAGTGGACCGACTGCCGCAAGAAACCTAGCCGGGATCATGGTCGAAGGCCTCGACGCCGATCGCCATGAGTCGTGCCTGTTCGGCCTTGTCGTTCTTGATGCGCCTTTGCGCGTCGATCAGCAATCCGAGCAGAAGCGCGCGTTTTTCAAAGCGCAACCCGGCCTTGACGATCAGCCCGCCAAGTTCGATTTTCTCGCGGGTATCCCTCTTCCTCGCCTCAGTTGTCCTTGATCGGAGCATCCGTTCAAGCCTCGCCAGTCTGGCCCGCAGGCGACAAAGCCGTTTCGGCAACGATGGGTGGCGCGGCAGGCCTGCTGTCGACCCGGCGCCCTCTTTCCCCGGCTGCGCCCCTGACCTGTTGAAACCGGTTCACCATCTCTTCGAAGGCCAAGTGGAGATCTCCTTCGGTGATGTCGATCTCGCCGAGCCCGGCTTTCAGGGCGATGCGGCCGATGCGTTCGGCGTCCCGTGTTTCCGCCCGTTTCAGCTGTTCGTGCAGGCGGGCGAGATCTTCACGGATTCTTGCGCTCGTTTTTTTCATCGGTATCGGTCTCCTTTGGAATGCGCAGCATGACCCTGACGAAGCTTTCGGATTTTCGGGCGCGAGGCGAGAGACAAATCTGTCACTCGTCAGGTCGTCGCATCTGTCTGAAGATCCCGCCGCTCCCGAAAGAGCGGTCCAAGGGCGCAATTATACGTCGTGCAAGCGACGTTTGCCTGATCGGCCGAAGGTTGCCGCATGACAGCTGCTGCAACAGAACTCGACCTTGAGCGACACCGATTGTGATGATTGCCTGGAGGATCAGCCGCTTTGGCCGTGCCGCATTTTTCCGTCAGCATCCTTAGCCGCGGGTCCGGCCGCAGTGCGGTTCTTGCCGCCGCCTATCGCCATTGCGCCCGCATGGACTATCAGCGTGAAGCGCGCAGCATCGACTACACCGCCAAGCGCGGGCTCCTGCATGAGGAGTTCGTCATTCCCGAGGATGCGCCGGCGTGGCTGAAATCCTTGCTGTCGGACCGATCGGTGTCTGCAGCCTCCGAGGCCTTCTGGAATGCAGTAGAAACCTTCGAGGCGCGATCGGATGCCCAGCTTGCCAGGGATGTGACGATTGCCCTGCCCCTGGAGCTGTCTGCAGAACAGAATATCGCCTTGATGCGCGATTTCATCGCCAGCCATGTGGTCTCGAAGGGCATGGTGGCCGACTGGGTCTATCATGATGCACCCGGCAATCCACATGTGCATCTGATGATGACGCTGCGGCCGCTGACGCGGAGGGTTTCGGGGGCAAGAAGGTTGTCGTGCTCGGCGAAGACGGCAAGCCTCTTCGCACGCGTGAGGGCAGGATCGTCTACCGGCTCTGGGCCGGTGACCGGGATGAGTTCCGGTTGCTGCGGGACGCCCGGTTTTCACTTCAGAACCGGCATCTGGCACTGGCCGGTCTGGATATCAGGATCGATGGCCGGTCGTTTGAGCGGCAGGGATCGATTTTCTTGCAACAAGCCATATAGGTGTCGGGGCAACTGCCATCAAGCGCAAGTTTCTGTCCGCAAGGGGCAAGGCCGCGCAAGCTGTGAGGATGCTTGAGCGCAACGATTTTCAGGAGGCAAGACGCGCAGAAAACGCAAGGCGCATTCAGGCAAACCCTGCTCTTGTTCTCGGTCTCGTCATCCGGGAGAAAAGCGTCTTTGACGCCCGGGATGTGGCCAGGGTGCTCAACCGCCATATCGATGATGCCGCCCGGTTCCAGGATCTGATGGCGCGGATCCTGCAGGATCCGCAGATCCTGCGTCTCGATCCGGGAAGGACCGATCTGGGCTCCGGTCTAACCCTGCCGGAGCGCTTCACCACCGTCGGCATGATCCGTCTGGAAGCGGAGATGGTCAGCCGTTCGGTCTGGCTTTCTGCGAGATCTTCGCATCTCGTGAACTGAAGGGTTCTTGACCTCATCCTTGCCCGGCATGGGCATCTGTCCGACGAGCAGAAGGTGGCGCTTCAGCATGCTGCAGGCGCTTGTGGGATCGCAGCCATTGTCGGTCGCGCCGGCGCCGGCAAAACAACCTTGATGAAGGTGGCGCGCGAGGCCTGGGAGGCGTCAGGCTACCGTGTGATCGGCAGTGCTCTGGCCGGCAAGGCCGCTGAGGGTTTACAGCGGGAGGCCGGCATCACCTCGCGCACCTTGTCATCCTGGGAGCTCGCCTGGGCGAAAGGGCATGATCAGCTTGACCACAAGACGATCATGGTTCTCGATGAAGCGGGCATGGTGTCGTCACGACAGATGGCGCTCCTCGTCGAAGCGGTCACGCGAGGTGGCGCCAAGCTTGTTCTGATCGGGGATCCCGAACAGCTGCAGCCGATCGAGGCAGGTGCTGCCTTTCGGGCGATCACCGAGCGTATCGGATATGCAGAGCTTCAGACCATCTATCGCCAGCGGGACGCCTGGATGCGGGCGGCCCCGCTTGATCTGGCAAAGGGCAAGCCTTCTGATGCGATCGTAGCCTACGAGGTCCATGACAGGGTCATCGCCTGCGCCTTAAAGGCTGAGGCCATCGACCGGTTGATTGCAGATTGGGATCGCGATTATCGCCCCGATCGCTCCTGCCTGATCCTGGCCCATCTTCGCCGGGATGTCCTGGAACTCAATGCAAGGGCGAGGCGAAAACTGGTCGAACGCGGTCTGGTCGGCGCCGGTCATGACTTCAGGACGCAGGATGGATTGCGCCAGTTTGCCGCCGGCGATCAGATCATCTTCCTGAAAAACGACGCTTCTCTCGGCGTCAAGAACGGCATGCTGGCAACCGTGATGGATGCGGGACGCGGACGGATCGTGGCTGCGACGATCGATGGTGAAGAGGCGCGCAGGATCACCGTCGAAGAGCGCTTCTACAACAGTATTGATCATGGTTATGCGACGACGATCCACAAGGCGCAAGGCGCAACGGTTGACCGGGTCAAGCTGCTCGCGAGCCTCTCGCTTGATCGCCATCTGACCTATGTCGCGATGACCCGCCATCGCGAGGATCTCGGCAGCTATTACGGCTCAAGATCCTTTGCCAGGGCCGGTGGGCTGGTCGAACTCCTGTCACGCAGGAACCCGAAGGAGACGACGCTCGATTATCAAGCCGGCCGGTTCTATCAGGCGGCCCTTCGTTTTGCCGATCGCCGTGGCCTGCCGATTGTGTCGCTTGCGCGCCAGCTTCTGCGCCAGCGTCTCGAATGGACGCTGCGGCAGAAAGACAGGCTTGTTGCACTCACCGCCCGGCTGTCGTCGATTGCGGCGAAGCTCGGACTGAAGCCTCTCAGATCTCCGTCAAGCCGGCCTGAAGGCACTCTAAACACTGAGGGGTTGAAGCCGATGGTGAGCGCCGTCAATGCGCATCAAAAGTCGATTGCCGAGGTCGTGGAGGCAAGGCTTGGGACCGATCCCGGTGTGAATGGCCGCGTTTCAGGAGGTCAGAACAAGGCTTCTCCTCGTCTATGCCGAGCCTGACATGGCTTTTCGTAGGTTTGGTCTTGATCGCATGCTGGCGGATCCGGAGACGGCCAGGGAGATATTCGCCCGTCTTGCGAGCCGTGCGGAAGCCTTTGGAGCCTTGAAAGGTATAACCGGCTTACTGGCCTCGAGGATCGACCGGGATCAGCGTCAGGTCCGGATTGCCAACGGTCCGGCTCTTTCGCGTGCGCTGAAGCGCTATATTGCTTTCAGCCTTGCCACAAGATCCCGCCTGCAGGTGGAGGAAGAGGCGCTGCGTGCAAGGGCCTCCATCGCAATCCCGGCTCTATCTTCTGGGGCTTTGCGTGTGCTTGCGCGTGTCGGAGAGACACTTGATCGCAATGACCGACCTCTGGCTATGCAAGAGGCCTTTTCCGACAGCCTTGTGAAACAGGAACTCGATGGTTTTGCCCGAGCGATCAGAGAGCGGTTTGGCGAGCGCTGCCTGGTTTTGGCATCGGCGCGGGACCCTGATGGCGCAGTGTTCAAGGCCCTGACGGGCGATATGAACGATGCCTTGAAAGCTGAAATCCGCGCCGCCTGGCCCTTGATGCGCATAGCCCAGAAGCTTGAGGCGCTTGAGCGCAGTCCTGGAAGCAGCCTGCGTTTTGGAACGCTGCAGGAAACCGAGGATCAGTCTGAGCTCTCATCGACCTCAGAGACTGCTGTCCCGCAGCAGACGAAGACCCGTCACGAGAAGGTAACAGCGGCACCGATGACAGAACGGGGCGTGGCGCTTCAGGCGGCCCGACCGGACGGCCGGGGTGCAGGCGAGAGCGAAAGTCAGACTGCGGCCAGGACCGAAGTAGAGACCGAAGTGGAGAGCAAAGCACAGACTGTGGCCGAGGCTGTCGCCAGAAAGGCCACTCTCGTGAAGGGGATTTCTTTCAAATGACGATGGTGGAAGGTGCTGGTTCCCGCTTGCGGCGGCAAAGAAAACGAGCCTCGGCCCTGATTCTGGTGGGCACTGCCTTCTGTCTCGTCCTGCTGGCCGCAGGCTTTTGGGGCTCTATTCGGATCAATGGCACGGCAAGTGGAGCCATCGGGCTTTGGCGTATCGTCCCGCTGACATCACGCCTGCAGGTCGGAGAGACGATTTTTGTCTGCCTGCCGCGCGGCAAGGTGATGGAAGAGGCTCGCAAACGTGGCTATCTGCGACCTGGTCTGTGTCCAGGCGGCGTCGGACCGCTGATCAAGACGATTGTTGCAGTGGAAGGCCAGAGCGTTGCGGTGACCGATCATCTGTCGATCGACGGCAGGGTGCTCGCCCATTCCGAACTCCTGGCGATCGACGGCAGGGGACGTGTCTTGCAGCGCGACAGCGGTGGTATGGTGCCAAAGGGCAAGATCTATCTTCATTCCCCCTTCACGGCCTCCTGGGACTCGCGATACTTCGGGCCGGTGCCGCAATCGGCTGTGCTGGGTCTCGCCGAGGAGATCCTCACCTATGCGCCGTGATTGGCTCGAGACACTGCTCCTGGTTTTTCTGTCGGCCGCCATCGGCGCGCTGGGCTGGAGCGGGCATGTCGCCCTGCTGCCGGCTGCCCTCTTCTTCCCGCTGTTATGGGCGAAAGCCGAGGATCGATGGACGGCTCTTCTGGTTTCTTCTGCGTATTTTCTGTCAGCATCGCGCGGACTGCCGATCGGCGCATCGACCTATTTCGCCGCCGATTTCTGGATGGGACTTGCGCTCTGGCTGGTGTCAGCGCTGGCCTTCGTTCTCATTCACACGCTTTTGTGGACGGCAAGGCATGGCTGGCAAAGGCCTCTGCGTTACAGCGTGGTTCTTGTTCTGACCGGCCTGCCACCGTTTGGCATTACCGGCTGGGCCCATCCGCTGACGGCGGCCGGCGTCCTGTTTCCGGGCTTCGGCTGGACGGGCCTTAGCATGACGGTCCTGATCCTCTCTTATCTAATCGCGCGTCCCGGATTGAGGTCGGCCCTTCTGCTGGCCGGTCTCTGGCTCTGGTCGGCAGTCTTCTGGACGGATCCGGCCTTGCCGAAGGGCTGGCAAGGTGTCGATCTGTCAATGGGAGCAAGCCTTGGTCGCGATCCCTCTCTTCGCCGACACACTGATCTCTCGGCCCTGGTGCTGGAAAGTTATGGGGCCGGAGCATCTGTGATCGTCCTTCCTGAAACGGCTCTTGGTTTCTGGACGCCGGTGATTGAGCGCTTCTGGCAGAATGTCCTGAAGGATCGCGCGGTGAGCGTGATGGCCGGTGCGGCGGTTGTGACAGAAGAGGGCTACGATAATGTCCTGCTCCTGCTCGACAGTCAGGGAGGACGCATTTTCTACCGTCAGCGCATGCCCGTACCGATTGCCATGTGGCGCCCCTGGGAGCGCTTTTCTGTCGATCCGGGTGGCACACTGGCGCGGTTCTTCGCCAAGCCTGTGGTCAAGATCAGCGGCACGAGGATCGCCCCCTTGATCTGCTATGAACAGCTGCTGCTCTGGCCAGTTCTGCATTCCATGTTTTACGACCCCGAAGTCATCGTGCTGACGGGCAATGGCTGGTGGACGACCGGGACCAATATCATTGCCGTCCAGCAAGCGAGTGCCGCCGCCTGGGCCTCTCTCTTCGGCAAAGGCCTTGTAACAGCTTTCAACCGTTGAGCGATCTGACATGCGGGACGGAAATGCAAAGCCTGTGTTCTGACGACCGTGTCCCAAAGCTTATGAAATCGTGAAGCCGGTTGATAAAATGCTCATCAGTCGTTAATCAGTTGGACTTATGATCCCCGCAAAACACGGTTGAAGATTGAAGAGGCATCCTTGAGCACGGGATTTAAGGTCAGGACACCAGGCGCCAAGGTTGCGCAGCCGTCGGACGAGGCACTGCTTGATGTGATCCAAAGCAATATGCAGCGGCTTCCGCTCAACGACAACACCTCCTGGAGGCATGCTGCCGAGAGCATGGGCAGACTGGCTTCGATCTGGTCGGGCATTCGCTTTGCTGCCATCCTGCTGGTTGGAGCCCTAATCCTGCTGGTGTTCAGGCAGATTACACCCGCAGAAGACAGCGAATATTAGGACACCTGCGATCGGGACCCGCCACTGATGTTGCGCCGGAGAATGGCGTGCAGAAACTGCATCATCGTGTCTGCGTTCGTATCGTGCCATTTCAGGAAGAGACGCGATATCCCCTGACCCGGTGTTCTCCGGACCGGATCATTGTGCAGGTCCTTCTCCCTGAGACAGTTGTTCAGCGTTCATTATTGGTGCTGAGCAGGTCATTTATGTCCAACTGCAATGGCCCGTCCGACGGACAGGCCATTGCGTCAGGACAAAGCCGGCTCAGATCTGACCGGCTTCGATGGCAATCACCGTCGCAGCCGGACCACTGAGCGGAGCCTGTCTGCAGCGGTCACCCGCCGGACCATTGTCGCACAGCGTTTTCAGAGACCGGATTGTCGAGATGGTGAGCAGGCCGTTCAGGGGGCCTTCATAGAGCCCTGCCGACTTCATCCGGGACTGAACATAATAGACGAAGGCGTTTTCGTTGACGTCACGGAGGCCCCGGACGACCCGCTGCCGAAGCGTTGGTCCTTGCTGATCGATCGCCTCGACAAGCGACTGATAGGCTGCAACGGACCTTGCTGTCCCCGCATCGATCAGGATGCGTTCGATGGTGGCTTGGGCCGGATCGATCAGATGTCCGAAACGCTGAAGTGCATCCCTGGCTTTGACGTCTGAGCGGCGAACGACATCGCCGCGTCCGGAGCGGTAGAGGGCGACCAGCGCACTTGCAGCATTGCGGTTACCATTGGAGGCAGCCTCCTCCAGCAGTTTGATGCCCTCGGCCGGCTGTCGCGGGAACCCTCTTGCTCCACTGATGTAGAGATTGGCGAGGCTAGTTGTTGCAGCTTCGATCCCGTTACCTTGTGCTTCGCGGAGATATTCTTCCGCCCTCCGGACGGACGACTGGTTCCCGAGCAGACCTCTCAGATGCACATTGGCAAGCACGAGGAGAGATGACCGATCGCCTTGATCTCGTGCCTGTTCCAATTGTGCAACGGCCTGCTTGACCCTGGACCGTGCCGGCGTGCCGGTCAGATAGAACTCCGCCAGCCGGACGCGTGCGCCGAGGTTTCCGGCATCGATCGCGCGAAGATAAAGCTCTTCGGCTCGCCGAGTGTCCTGCTTTACATAATCGCCGCTGGCATACCATTGGCCGAGCTGCAACATGGCATTTGCATTGCCAGCACTCACCTCCTGTTCCAGTCGGGCGACGGCGAGATCGGCGGACCGTTCTGTTCCCTCGCCTCGAAGCTCCGACTCGGCGAGGCGCAAAACGGACGAGGTATTGCCTGCATCGGCAGCCCTTTGGAAGAACTCACGTGCCTGGGTTGGATCTGCGGTGACGAGAACGCCGTCGCGGTAGATCTCGCCGAGGCGCACTAGGGCGCCAGTGTTTCCAAGCTCAGCGGCGCGGGTGTAGGAGTTGATGGCCTTGGGACCGTCGATGGGGACCGGTCCACCGCGGCTGTAGATGTCACCGAGTGTTGCCAGAGCCCATGAATTGCCATCGGCGGCGAGAGGCTCGATCATGGCGATGCCACCGGTGATATCGGCGGGACCGCCCCGACCTGCGACAAGCATAATACCGAAATTGATGACGCCGCCCGAGTTGCCTGCATCGGCGGCCTTCTGGAAGAAGTCGCGTGCTTTGGTTTGGTCTGCGGTGACGAGAACGCCGTCGCGGTAGATCTCGCCGAGGCGCACTAGGGCGCCAGTGTTTCCAAGCTCAGCTGCGCGGGTGTAGTAGTCGATGGCCTTGGGACCGTCGATGGGGACCGGTCCGCCGCGGCTGTAGATGTCACCGAGTGTTGCCAGAGCCCATGAATTGCCATCGGCGGCGAGAGGCTCGATCATGGCGATGCC
>NZ_JACJVI010000003.1 GCF_014237835.1 Rhizobium sp. AQ_MP | reverse complement strand
ATTTCCAAGGATTTCTCTAGAGCGAAGGTCGTCGTCGCCAGCAGCGCCGCCGCCCTCGTCAGTGAGCGGATGTATAGATTCGCTTCTCCGGGCAGTCAACAGCCTTCTTCGAGAATTTTGGAGAAAATCGACAAATGACTGAAATTACAGGATTTTTTGAGAATTGGACATGTGTCCGCCCATTCTGCATCCGATTTGAGGCCGGTTTCATCCCATGAAACTCGCTTAACGACGTCGCCCACGGCGCCTCTCCCGCAACATGCACCCGCGTCTGGGTCATCCCCTCCCGGACACGCGCGCGCATGCCGCGCAATTTCCATATTTGCCTGATCTTAAGGCACCAGACCGGGCCGCGATTTGACGGGTCGGGCCAAAACATGAGACATGAAGACGTGATCCAGTCAAAGAACCGGCCAGGGCTCTGCCCTTACGCCACAGACCAGAAGACGGCATGACGACAGACCGCGAGCTGATGCGATCGCTTGGTGGCGAGCCTCCGATCCTGGCCGACGGTCTTCGTGCGCCCGATCGGCGGGAGATCTCCCTGCGCTGGCTCTCCGGCACCTTCCTGACGGGCATTACCTCCTGCATCCTGATGGGCGTCGCCCTGTTTGCCGCCCTTGACGGACGCCAGCAGCTTGCCATTCCTGCGGAAGCCTTTGCGGTGACCTCGCCGGACATCGCCGACACGGCGGCAGAGGAAACAATTCGCGGCGCCCGCATCTTTGCCCCGAAGATCGCCGCCCGCCCCGTCGACAAGGCCATTCTCGACGTGCCGACCGTCTTCAAGGACGGCGAGCGCGAGGTCGTTCGCAAGCAGCCCTTCGCCCATGTGAAGATGGTCCTCGCCGCCGACTACGCCATCCAGGAGTTCTATCCGAGATTTGACCCCCTTGCGATCTTCGCCACCGAAGACGCCGAGCCCGCCGCGGCCAGTCGCACCGGCTCGCTCTACGGATCGGATGTTGAATCGGAAGTCATTCTGAAGTCGAGCCCCTTCCCCGCAGTCCCGCACAAGCCGCTGGTCGGCGAAATGACGTTCGACGAGGTGGAGGAAAATGTCCGCTCGAACGGTTCCGTGCTGACGGATGGCGATGCCCAGGTGGCGGCACTCTATTACATCGATCCGCGCCGCTTCGATTCCCAGGATACGGGGCTGGATCTCTCCGTCGGCATGACGGCCCGCATCGTCGAAGAGAACATGAGCGTCGCCGAACCGGAAATCATCACCCCGATGACCCCGGAATATGCCGATGACATCCTGCCGGCGCGTCGCCCGCAAACCGTGGAAGCGCTGATGACGGCCGCCGGTTATCCGGCGCCGAAGGCCGAAGACGTCGGCAAGGCGCTGGCACCCTATATGAAGCAACAGGGCCTGATCGAAGGCGACATCATCCGCGTCGGTCTTCTGCAACGCGGCGACGAGGTCCGCCTGGTGCGTTTCTCGCTTTACCATCGCACCGACCATGTCGTCACCCTTGCCGTCAACGACCAGGGCCGACTGGTCGAAGGCGTGGAACCGCCGGTGCTCGACGCCATTGCCGGCGCGTTCGAAACCAGCCAGCCGGCGCTGATGTCGGGGCGTGACCTGCCGCGCGTCTATGACGGGATCTACCGCGCAGCCTTGTCCTACGGGATGAACCAGGACCTGACGGCCCAGATCATCCGTCTGCTCGCGTCGAATGTCGATTTTCAGGCGCAGCTGAAACCGACCGACATGCTCGAAGCGGTCTTTTCGGTGACCGATGACGAGGGTCGCGCCACGGAGGATTCCGAACTTCTTTATGTCCGTGCCCGTTTCGGCGACACGATCACCCGTTTTTACCGCTTCCAGGACCCGGAAGACGGCTCGATCGACTATTTCGACGAAAACGGAAAATCGATCCGCCAGTTCCTGCTCCGCAACCCGGTGCCCAATGGCCGGTTCACCTCCGGTTTCGGCATGCGCCGCCACCCGATCCTCGGATATTCGCGCATGCATACCGGCGTCGACTGGGCCGCACCGCGCGGCACGCCGATCATCTCGGCCGGCGATGGCGTGGTCGAAAAGGCAGGCTGGGCCTCCGGCTATGGCAATCAAACCCTGATCCGCCATGCCAATGGCTATGTCACCTCCTACAATCACCAGAGCGGCATCGCCAAGGGCATCGTGCCCGGTGCGAAGGTGAAGCAAGGCCAGGTCATCGGCTTTGTCGGTTCGACCGGATCTTCCACCGGTTCGCACCTACACTACGAGCTGATCGTCAACGGCACCAAGGTGGACGCCATGAAGGTGCGCCTACCCGGGGGCAAGGCGCTGGACGGCGAAGTTCTTGCCGACTTCCAGCAAGAGCGTCAACGGATCGACACCATGCTCGAGACCGGCGGACGCCCGGCCCAAGTCGCTAGCCGCTAACGAGGCGAACCGGTCAAGCGATCTCGCCTTGATTAAAGTTAGAGCCTTTCGGTTTACGGAAAGACATCGGTTGCATGTTTTGATCACCTGCAATTTAGAGCAGGGATTTTCATGGTCGACGTGCTTTTTCTGTTTGCGGGCCGCATCGGCAGGCTCGCCTATTTTCTGATCGGTCTCGCCATCAGTCTTGGCGGCAGCTGCCTGCTGATATTCGGTCTTGGGCCTTTGGTAAAAAGCGGCGGAGCGCCGGTGATCATGGCTCTCGCCGTCACCGGTCTTGCCATACTCTGGATGTCGCTCAGCGTGCAGGCCGCCCGCATCAGGGATATCGGCCTCAACCCGCTTTTCGCGATCCTGGGTTTCGGCCTCCTCTACACCGTTCTGCATGTGGGCAAGGTAACGATGAAGGAGACCGAACTCGGCCCCCTGCTCGCCTGGTCGACAGTTGGCCTCCAGACCATCGTCGGCTTCTTCCTCATGCTGATGCCGGGAAGCGACAGTGGCCGCAGCGACCGATCGGATCCGCTGGGCGACGGCGAGCTTGATCACCGCGCGGACCTGCTACGCAAGCCGGGTTCCGGGAGCCCCAAGCCGCAGGCGAGGCCCGCCGCGATCCCGTCGACACGGGCATCGCAAGCGACCTCTCGACGGAGCTTCGGTCGTCGCAGCATCTGACGTCGATCGGCAGGGACGAAAAAGGGCGGCTTGTGAAGCCGCCCCATCCGGGTTCATGGTTTGAAAGGTCACGCCGCCTGGCTCATCGGACCGACGGGTGAGATCAACAGCCGATCGCTGCCGGCTTCCACCTTCACCCGGCTGCCATCGAGCACCTGACCGGAGAGGATCTGCTCGGCAAGCGGATCCTGCAGATACTTCTGGATCACCCGCTTCAGCGGACGGGCGCCATAGACCGGATCGTAACCCTTGTCCGCCAGCCAGTCGCGCGCGGCCGGCTCCAGATCGACGGTGATCTTCCGCTCCGTCAGGAGCGACAGGAGCCGCTTCATCTGGATATCGACGATCGCGCCCATTTCCGTCCGGCGCAGCCGGTGGAAGAGGATGATCTCGTCGACGCGGTTGAGGAATTCCGGCCGGAACGAGGCCTTGACCACATCCATCACCTGCTCGCGAACCTCGTCGACATCCTGATCCTCGCCGAGGCTGGTCAGATAATCGGCGCCGAGATTCGAGGTCATGATGATGATCGTGTTCTTGAAGTCGACAGTGCGACCCTGCCCGTCCGTCAGACGCCCGTCATCGAGCACCTGCAGGAGCACGTTGAACACGTCGGGATGCGCCTTCTCGATCTCGTCGAACAGCACGACCTGATAGGGCTTGCGCCGCACCGCTTCCGTGAGCGCGCCGCCTTCCTCGTAACCGACATAGCCGGGAGGCGCCCCGATCAGCCGCGCAACCGAGTGCTTCTCCATGTATTCCGACATGTCGAGCCGGACCATCGCCGTCTCGTCGTCGAACAGGAAACGCGCCAGCGACTTGGTGAGCTCGGTCTTGCCCACGCCGGTGGGCCCGAGGAAGATGAACGAACCGATCGGCCGGTTCGGATCCTGGAGGCCGGCACGCGCGCGGCGCACGGCCCGCGACACGGCCTGGACCGCATCCCCCTGGCCGACAACCGACTTCGCCAGATCGTCTTCCATCCGAAGCAGCTTCTCGCGCTCGCCTTCCAGCATCTTGTCGACGGGAATGCCTGTCCAGCGCGATACGACATGGGCGATGCCGTCAGGCGTGACAACCTCCTGCACCATGTTGCCGGCACCCGAACCGTCCTGGGCTTCCGCTGCGACAAGCTCCTTTTCGAGCTTCGGGATCACGCCATAGGCGAGTTCGCCGGCACGCTGGAATTCGCCCTGACGCTGGGCGATCGCCAGTTCGTTGCGGGCTTCGTCCAGTTGGCGCTTCAGATCGGCGGCAAGGCCGAGCTTCTGTTTTTCCGCCTGCCAGCGGGCTGTCAGCGCATCCGCCTCTTCCTCGAGCGAGGTGAGCTCGGTTTCAAGACGAGTGAGCCGATCGGCAGACGCCGCGTCCGTTTCCTTCTTGAGCGCCTCACGCTCGATCTTCAGCTGGATGATCCGGCGATCGAGTTCGTCGAGCTCTTCCGGCTTGGAATCGACCTGCATGCGAAGCCGCGAGGCAGCCTCGTCCATCAGGTCGATCGCCTTGTCCGGCAGGAACCGGTCGGTGATATAGCGGTTGGACAGCGTTGCGGCAGCAACAAGCGCCGAATCCGAGATCCGCACCTTGTGATGTTGTTCGTATTTCTCCTTGAGCCCGCGCAGGATCGAGATCGTATCCTCGACCGTCGGCTCCTCGACCATGACCGGCTGGAAGCGCCTGGCGAGCGCCGGATCCTTCTCGACATGTTTGCGGTATTCGTCGAGCGTGGTCGCGCCGACACAATGCAGTTCGCCACGGGCGAGCGCCGGCTTCAGGAGGTTCGAGGCATCCATCGCGCCATCGGCCTTGCCAGCGCCAACAAGCGTGTGCATTTCGTCGATGAACAGGATGATCTCGCCGTTTTCCGCCTGCACTTCGTTGAGCACGGCCTTGAGCCGCTCTTCGAACTCGCCGCGATATTTTGCCCCGGCAATCAGCGCGCCCATGTCAAGCGCCATCAGCTTCTTGTCTTTCAGGCTCTCCGGCACGTCGCCATTGACGATGCGCAGCGAGAGGCCTTCGGCGATCGCCGTCTTGCCGACGCCGGGTTCACCGATCAGGACCGGATTGTTCTTCGTCCGGCGCGACAGCACCTGGATCGTGCGGCGGATTTCGTCGTCACGGCCGATCACAGGGTCAAGCCTTCCCTCACGGGCCTCGGCCGTCAGGTCGCGGGCATACTTCTTCAGGGCGTCGAAGCCGGCTTCGGCATTGGCACCGTCGGCGGTCCGTCCCTTGCGAACTTCGTTGATCACCTGGTTAAGCGCATTGGCCGTCACGCCGCCCTTCTTCAATGAGGCCGAAGTCGAGGCGGAGGACTCGATCGCCAGCGCGAGCAGCAGACGCTCCACGGTGACGAAGCTGTCACCCGCCTTCTTGGCGACGTCTTCGGCAGTCGAAAAGACCTTGGCCAGCGGCTGTGCGAGATAGACCTGGCCATTGCCACCCGAAACCTTGGGCAGCTTGGCAAGCGCTGCATCATTGGCGATGCGGACTTCCTTCGGGTCGCCACCCGCCCGGCTGATCAGGGAAGATGCCATGCCCTGCTCGTCATCAAGCAGAACCTTCAGGACGTGTTCGGGCGTGAATTGCTGGTGCCCTTCCGACAGGGCATGGGTCTGCGCCGATTGCAGAAAGCCGCGCACGCGCTCGGAATATTTCTCGATGTTCATCGTCACTCTCCGTTTCCCCGCCCTGCCCGCAATCGGCACAGGTCGGATATTGTGGATGAGGCCCCCGAAAGCGGCGGACCCCGGAGCGGAAACCGCTCCCTTGACCGAGATATGGGAGCGGGATTTTGCCCTTTAAAGAGGCAGATAAACGAAAAACTCCGGGTTGGGGCCCGGAGTTTTGCAATCGTCAAATCGAGCCCGAAAAGCTCATTCGGAAGCGGCCTCGGCGAGCGCGGGCGCTTCGCCGCCTTCGCCGTTTCCACCCGCTTCGCCACCTTCGTCACCGCCGGCACTGCGGCGCGGCTGGCGACGCGGACGGTTGCCCGCGTTGCGGCGGCGCGGCTGACGCTCGGCGCCGGCTTCCGCTGCGCTCTCTGCGGCTGCCGCTGCGGCTTCCGCCGGCATGTCCTCGATCACAGGCTGCGGACCCGTACCAGCGATCTCCACCACCGGCTGGGGCTGCTCGCGCGGCTCCCGCGGCTCCCGCGGTTCCCGTGGCTCACGTTGCCGGCGCTCATGCTGCTGTTGCCGGTTCTGCTGCTGCGGCTGCGGAGCCGGTTGCTGCGCGCGCTCGCCGCCCTGTGCCACGGCCTCGTCGGCACCGTCGAAATCCTCACCGTCTCGATCGTTGTAATCCTGGCGGTCGTCGCCATTGTCACGATCGTCACGCTGGAAGCGCTCCTGCATCTGTGCCTGGGCGGCTGCAATGATGCGGTTATAGTGTTCGGCGTGCTGCAGGTAGTTTTCCGCCATGACGCGGTCGCCGGCGCTCTGTGCATCGCGAGCGAGAGCGGAATACTTTTCGGCAATATGCTGTGCCGTGCCACGGATCTTCACGTCTGGGCCGGAGCTGTCATAGGTCCGGGTCAGCGGGTTCTGGCCCTTGCGGTTGAAATTGTTTCCACCGCCGCCGCCACCGCCGCCATTGTTGTTACGCCCCCGACCACGCTTGTTCTGCTGTCCTGGCCTCATAGATGCTTCACCTGAATGTCTTTGTTGTGCTGATAAAGGGCAATGCGATTGGCTCTGCTTGAACCGGACCAAGGATCCACGCGCCGCCGACAGACCGCGCTCTCGCCTTGCTCGCCGCTGGTGAAAGTCGAGTTTACTGAGTTACGCATCGGTCCTGTCGTGCTTCGCGGAGTTCGCCAGCGAACCATTTTCGAAGCCGGCCCAGTCGTGAACGAATCTTCGTTCTTTCCCCGCCGCCCGTTGCGTGCCCGCAAACTATTACGCTTCATTGGGAAAACCAAGCCTTTTTCTATGTTTCCCGCAATTATCCTTAGCAGACGCAGCAAACGGGCTAATCAAGCTTTGGCGCAAATACCAGCACGCGGTCGTTGCCGCCAAGATCCCGGCGCGCCTCAAGAAGAGAAAAGCCAGCCTCGTCAAAGATTTGCGTCACGTCACGCCGCTGATCGAAGCCGATCTCCAGGCCGATCACGCCATGCATCTTGATATGCTCGCAGGCAGTCTCGGCAATGGCGCGATAGGCATCGAGACCGTCGGTGCCACCATCAAGCGCGGCCATCGGATCGAATTTCGTCACCTCCGGCTGAAGCCCCGGCACCACATCGCTGCGGATATAGGGCGGGTTCGAAACGATGATGTCGAAACGTTCGGGCGTATTGGCGAACCAGGGGCCAAGGCGCGTTGCGAAGCGCGAAGCGACCCCATTCCGCTCGGCATTGGCTGTCGCGGTGGCCAGCGCATCCGCTGAGATATCAACCCCGATGGCCCGGGCTTCGGCGCACTCCGTCAACAACGCAAGTGCTATGGCTCCGGTTCCCGTTCCAAGATCGACGATCGTCGGCTTGCGATGTTGGACAACCATAGCCGCAAGATATGGCAGCATCACGTCAACCAGGATTTCCGTATCCGGGCGAGGCTCGAGCGTGCCCGGTGAGAGCAGGAGGTCGAGACCATAGAAATCACGGCGCCCGAGGATACGGTGGACCGGCTCATGGTTGAGCCGTCGCATGATAGCCTCTTGCACACGGTCTGCCTTATCCGCAGAGACGGGCTCGTCGCCCTGCAAAAGGAGCGCCGTGGGACTGAGATCCAGAAGACCGCAGATCAGCACCCGCGCATCCAAGGCCGCATCCGGAAATCCCGCAGCATCGAAACGCCGCCTCGCCTCGGCGATCAGGGATTTCACTGAGGGCCCGTGCCCGGTCACTGGGCTTCGCCGAGCTGGGCGAGCTGGCCTGCCTGGTAATCGGCAATCAGCGCGTCGAGCATTTCATCGAGATCACCCTCGATCATCCGGTCCAGCTTGTAGAGCGTCAGGTTGATCCGATGATCCGTTACGCGACCCTGCGGAAAGTTATAGGTGCGGATGCGCTCGGACCGATCGCCGGAGCCGACCTGGCTCTTGCGGCTAGCAGACCGTTCGCTGTCGGCGCGCTGTCGCTCGATGTCATAGAGCCGCGAGCGTAGAACCTGCATAGCCTTGGCGCGGTTCTGGTGCTGCGATTTTTCCGAGGATGTGACGATCAGCCCGGTCGGCAGGTGGGTAATGCGCACGGCCGAGTCCGTCGTATTGACGTGCTGGCCGCCGGCACCCGACGACCGCATGGTATCGATGCGGATATCCTCGGGCCGGATCTCGATATCGATCTCCTCCGCCTCAGGCAGAACCGCAACGGTCGCCGCAGAGGTATGGATGCGTCCGCTCGCTTCCGTCTCGGGCACGCGCTGCACCCGGTGCACGCCAGACTCGAACTTCAGCTTCGAGAACACGCCCCGACCGCTGATCGTCGCGATGATTTCCTTGTAGCCGCCTGCTTCGCCGTCGCTGGCGGAGAGCACTTCCACCTTCCAGCCCTTGGTCGAGGCAAAGCGCTCATACATCCGGAAGAGATCACCGGCAAAGAGGGCTGCTTCCGATCCGCCGGTTCCCGCGCGGATTTCCAGGATCGCGCTCTTCTCGTCGGCCGCATCCTTCGGCAGCAGCAGGATCTGGATCTCGCCTTCGAGCCCCTCGATCCGGCTCTCGACGTCGGGCAGTTCCATTTCGGCGAGATCGCGCATCTCGCGATCCGTCGTCTTGTCGGAAAGCATGGCCTTCAGATCGGCAGCCTCGGCTGTGGCGGCTTCATAGGCGCGGATCTTCTTCACCACGGGCTCGAGCTCGGAATATTCCGATGCGAGCTTCACATACACGTCCGCCGCCGGTCCCGCCGACATTCGCGCTTCGATCTCGCCGAACCGGCGTTCGAGCTCGCGCATTTTCTCGACAGGAAGCTTCGCCACCCTTTACTCCAGGTCAGTCTTTACGTTCAGACGGGGATATTGTGCTCTTCCGCATGGCGGATGAGCAGGTCGCGCACTGACACGCCCGGGGTGTCGTCGTCAAGCGCAGCCTTGAGAACCTCGGACAGTCGACCGATATCGAGACCCAGCAGCATGGCCTTGACCGGACCAATCGCCGTCGGCGACATCGAGATCGAACGGAAGCCGATTCCGAGCAGCGCCATGGCCGAAAGCGGCTTGGATGCCATCTCGCCACACAGCGTTACAGGTGTCTTGTTGCGCTCCGAGGCCCTGACGATGTCGCGCAGGATCCGCAGGAACGGCCGGCCGAGCACGTCGAACCGGTCTGAAACGCGCGCATTGCCGCGGTCCACCGCCATCGAGAACTGGAAGAGATCGTTCGATCCGACCGAAACGAAGTCCACTTCGTCCATCAGCTCGTCGAGCTGCCAGAGCAGCGCCGGCACTTCGAGCATGGCGCCGAACTGCAGCTTCTTCGGCAACTGGTGACCGAACTTGGAGATATGCTGGATCTCCTTCTGCATCAGTTCGCGCACGGCCCGAATTTCTGAGACTTCGGTCACCATCGGCAGCATCATCTTGAGCTCGGCGCCCGAGGCAGCCTTCAGGAGCGCGCGCAACTGGGTGCGCAGCAAGCCCGGCCGATCGAGCGACAGGCGGATGGCGCGCCAGCCAAGCGCCGGGTTTTCCTCTTCCTGCGCCCGGAAATAGGGAACGACCTTGTCGCCACCAATGTCGAGCGTGCGGAAGGTGACGGGACGCCCGCCCGCCTGTTTCAGCACGCTGCGGTAAAAACTCTCCTGCTCCTCACCCTTCGGCATGGTCGAGGCGATCATGAACTGCAGCTCGGTACGGAACAGACCGATGCCATCGGCTCCGGAATCGGCCAGTTGCGGCAGATCGACCAGAAGACCGGCATTCATCTGCAGCTTGATCCGGTGTCCGTCCTTGGTCACCGGCTCGACATCGCGCAGCGCCCGGAACTGCTCCTGGCGCTTGGCGCGGAGCCTCACCTTTTCTTCATAGGCCTTCTGCAGATCGGCAACCGGGCGCACATGTACCTTGCCGTCGTCCCCGTCGATGATCACCGGGTCGCCATTTTCGGCAAGTGCGACCGCACCCGCCGCCTGACCGACGACCGCAATGCCCATGGCACGCGCGACGATCACCACGTGGCTGGTGACGGCACCTTCCTCAAGCACGAGGCCGCGCAGATTGGCACGCGGATAGTCGAGCAACTCGGCCGCCCCCATCGCGCGGGCAAAGACGATGGCGTCGTTGGGGAAGCCTTCGGCCGCACTGTGCGGCGAAAAGCCGGTGAGCTGGCGCAGCAGGCGGTTCGCCAGATCGTCGAAGTCGTGCATCCGCTCGCGCAGATAAGGGTCCGTCAGGCGCATCATGCGCGCCTTGGTGTCACTCTGCACCTTCTCCACAGCCGCTTCGGCGGTGAGACCGTTGTGGATCGCCTCTTCCATGCGCCGCACCCAGCCCTGGTCATGGGCAAACATGCGGTAGGTTTCGAGCACGTCGCGATGCTCGCCTTCCATGGAGACTTCACGCCGCGACAGCATGTCGTCGATCGAAATGCGCAGCGACCCGAGCGCATCGGCAAGCCGGCGGATTTCCGTCTCGCTGTCTTCGTTCAAGAGATTGGTGACGACGATGCGCGGCTCGTGCAGCACGACATAGCCGAGGCCGATGCCTTCGGAATAGCTGTCGCCCTCGATCGAGACGGGACGCGTCAGGTCGAGTTCGAGACCCGGCCGGGTGATCTTCTTGAGCTCGCCGGTGGCGATCATCTCGGCGAGCACCATCGCGGTCGTCTCAAGCGCTTCGAGCTCGTCTTCGCGATAATTGCGCTGCGCCTTGTTCTGCACGACGAGAACGCCGAGGCTTCGCCCGGCACGCAGGATAGGCACGCCAAGAAAGGAGTGGTAGATCTCTTCGCCGGTTTCCGGCAGGTAGCGGAAGGCCGGATGCGCCTGGGCATCCGAGAGATTGAGCGATTGCGCCGAAGCCGCGATCGTACCGACGAGACCCTGGCCCATCTTCAGCTGGGCCAGGTGAACCGCGTCCTTGTTGAGGCCCTCGGTCGCATAGAGTTCGAGAACGCCGTCTGAACGGAGCACATAGACGGAGCACACCTCTGCGACCATGTTGTTCGCAATCTGGCGAACGATCCGATCCAGTCGCTCCTGCGGCTCGAGCGGCTCCGCCATCAGTTCGCGCAGCCGCTTGAGGAGGACGCGGGGACCCGCAGAAAGGTCTCTCATCCCGATTTTGCTCCACTTCCCATTGGTCAGCGGATTGTTACCCTTACCTTTTCAGGGGTCGGGTCACCTGGGTCCGCTCTCAGGAATCAATTCTTATCCAGACCGTAGCAGGAATGCAAAGTCCGAACCGCGAGCTCTGCATAAGGACCGTCGATCAGGATCGAGATCTTGATCTCGGAGGTCGTGATCGCCTTGATGTTGATGCCCTTCTCCGCCAGCGCCTTGAAGGCAGTCGCGGCAACGCCGGCATGGCTGCGCATGCCGATCCCGATGACGGAAACCTTGACCAGGCCCTTCTCGCTCTGCACGACGTCGAAGCCGATCTTGTCCTTGTTGTCGCCGAGAACGGCAAGCGCCTTGTCCACGTCGCCCGAAGGGACCGTGAAGGTCATGTCGGTCTTCGAACCATCTTCGGAGATGTTCTGGACGATCATGTCGACATTGATGTGCGACTCGGCCAGCGGCCCGAAGATCGCAGCCGAAACGCCCGGCCGGTCGGCCAGACGGCGCAGCGAAATCTGGGCTTCATCCTTGGCATAGGCAATACCGGTGACGACTTCCTGTTCCACGATCTCTTCCTCATCGCAAATCAACGTACCGGGCGGGTTCATCAGATCGCCCATGCCCGGTGCATCGGGATCTTCAAAGCTGGAGCGCACGAAGGTGCGGACCTTGTGCACCATGGCGAGTTCAACCGAGCGTACCTGCAGAACCTTGGCGCCGAGCGAGGCCATTTCGAGCATTTCCTCGAACGCGATCTTCTTCAGGCGGCGTGCCTTCGGCTCGATGCGCGGGTCGGTCGTGTAGACGCCATCGACGTCGGTATAGATGTCACAGCGGTCGGCCTTGACGCCGGCAGCAATGGCAACGGCAGACGTATCCGAGCCGCCACGTCCGAGCGTCGCGATGCGGTTGTCGGGACCGATACCCTGGAAGCCGGCCACGACGGCCACCTGGCCCTCGCCCATGCGGCGGATGATATCGGTGCCGTCGATTTCCTGGATGCGGGCTGCACCATGAGCATTGTCGGTCTTGATCGGGATCTGCCAGCCCTGCCAGGAGCGGGCATTGATGCCCATCGACTGCAGCGCTATGGCCAACAGGCCGGATGTCACCTGTTCGCCGGAGGCCACGACGGCATCGTATTCGCGCGCGTCATAGAAAGGCGAAGCCGCACCGGCGACCTTGGGCATGTTCTGCACCCAGTCGACCAGCTCGTTCGTCTTGCCGGACATGGCCGACACGACGACGGCCACTTCGTGACCCGCATCAACCTCGCGTTTCACATGGCGCGCGACATTATAGATGCGTTCCAGATTGGCGACGGATGTTCCGCCGAACTTCATGACGATGCGAGCCATAGACTTGAACCATATGCCCTTGAAAGACGCCGGGACCCCGGCACAAAAACACCGGCCTGAGCAGAAAGCCTCAGGTTGGCCGGGCTTTTAGTCTATCTGGTCATGCGGCGCAACGGCCACTTGGCCCCCAAACGGTACGGCAAAGCCGGCTTTTTTCAGTGTCGAAGCCATCGCGGAACACTGCCTTAATTTGGATCGAATTCGAGCGCCAACCATGGGACGACGCCCGGACTGGGAGGCTGGACCGTCTCGTTTTCGTTGATCGATGCCGGATAGGGTATCATGAAAGCAGCTGACGCATTCCCTGAGACTGCCCTGGGCGACACGCTCCCGCCGCCTTCCTTCTTCAACAGACACGCGAAATCGATCGCAGCCCTTGCCGCGCTTGTCGTCTTCGCCGCCGTCGGCTACGCCGTCTATCGGCTGACCGAAGAAGTCACCTATGCCGACGTAATCCGCTCGGTCGAGGCGACAAGCTCCGGGTCGATCGCGCTGGCCGTGATGTTCACGGCGCTCAGCTTCGCAACACTTTGCTTCTATGATCTCAACGCCCTCGCCCATGTCGGACGAAAGCGCCCCTGGCCCGAGGTCGCACTCACCGCCTTCAGCGCCTATGCCGTCGGCAATGTCGCAGGCTTCGGTGCCTTGTCGGGCGGCGCGATCCGCTACCGCGCCTATTCCCGCGCCGGCCTCTCGCCCGACGAAATCGGCCGTATCATCGCTTTCGTCACGGTCTCCTTTTCACTCGGCCTTGCGCTTCTGACCACGGGCAGTCTGATCCCCATGGCGGGCGAAATCGCACCGCTGATCGGGATCTCCTCGACAACGCTTGCGACGGTCAGCGCCATTCTCCTCCTTTCACTTCTGATCCTGCTTGGGATTGCCAGCCGCCGCGGCTTGACGGTCGCCGGCCGCACACTCCGCCTTCCGGACACAGCCACGCTGTCGCGACAGTTCTTGGTCACCGTGCTCGATGTCGCCTTCTCGGCATCTGTCCTCTACGCCCTGTTGCCGGCAGAAGCGCAGATTTCCTGGCCAGCCTTCTTTGCTGTCTACGCCGTGGCGATCGGCATCGGCATCGTCAGCCACGTGCCCGCCGGCCTCGGTGTCTTTGAGGCCGTGATCCTGGCGGCCCTCAGCGCACAGGTTCCGGGCGACGCGCTGCTCGCCTCGCTCGTCGCCTACCGCGCCATCTACTATGTCTTGCCGCTGGTCATCGCCATCCTCGTGGTCACGGCAACCGAGCTTAGGCAGCTCTCGTCGAACCCACTCGCAGCAGGTGTCGCCAGGACCGCCGGTCGCCTCGCTCCCATACTGCTCGCCACCCTCGCTTTGGTCCTCGGCGCCATGCTGGTCCTGTCGAGCGTGACACCCACGCCGGGCGGTAATCTCGACATCCTCGCCGGCTTCCTCCCGCTGCCCTTGGTCGAAGGCGCCCATTTAATCGCCAGCATTCTCGGTCTGATGCTCGTCATCGTCGCCCGCGGCCTTGCCCAGCGGCTCGACGGCGCCTGGTGGGGAGCGCTCGTCATCGCGCTGCTTGCCCTGGTCCTGTCGCTCGCCAAGGCCGTCGCCGTCTACGAAGCGGCCCTGCTCGCCATCCTCGTCATCAGCCTCATCCCGAGCCGCCGCCTCTTTCATCGCAAGGCGTCCATCGGACAGGCCCTGACGTCTGCCTGGCTGCTTGCCATAGCGGTCCTGATCGGCGGCGCGATCATCGTCCTCTTCTTCGTCTACCGCGACGTCCAATACAGCCATGATCTCTGGTGGCAGTTCGCGTTCGAAGCTGAAGCGCCGCGATCGCTGCGCGCCATGCTCGGCCTGACCGTGCTTGCCATGGGCGTTTGCCTGTTCAGCCTCATGCGTCCGGCCGCACCCGCAATCCGCCCGGCAGACGATGCGGAACTGGCAAAGGCTGTCGCCATTCTCGACCGCAACGACGTCGCCGACGCCAACTTGGTGCGCACAGGCGACAAGTCGCTGATGTTCTCTCCCGATGGCGACGCCTTCCTGATGTATGGACGCCAGGGCCGCTCGCTGATTGCCTTTCTCGATCCGGTCGGGCCAAAGGCCTCCCGTGACGAGCTCGTCTGGCAATTCGTCGAAACAGCCCGTGCGAGCGGATGCCGCGCCGCCTTCTATCAGTCTTCCCCCGCCATCCTGCCCGTGATCGCCGATGCCGGCATGAAGGCGTTCAAGCTCGGCGAAATGGCCGTGGTCGATCTCGAACTTTTCGACCTCAAGGGCGGCAAATGGGCGGGCCTGCGCCAGGCCGCCGCCAAGGGCGAACGCGACGGCCTGACCTTCGAAATCATCCCGACGGAGGGCGTTCCCGCAATACTCGATGACCTGCGTCGCATTTCCGATGCCTGGCTTGATCACCACCGTGCAAAGGAAAAGGGTTTCTCACTGGGCGCCTTCACCGAGGCCTATATGAGCGCCCAGCCGGTCGCGATCCTCCGCCACGAAGGCCGCATCGTCGCCTTCGCCGACATCCTGCTGACGGACACCCGCGAGGAGGCTTCGATCGACCTCATGCGCTTCGCCCCGGACGCCCCGAAAGGCGCGATGGATTTCTTGTTCGTGCGCCTGATGACGACACTCCGCGACCAGGGTTATCGCCATTTCAACCTTGGCATGGCCCCGCTTTCCGGCCTGTCACGCCGCGAAGTCGCTCCCGTCTGGGATAGGGTCGCCAACACCTTCTATGAACACGGCGAACGCTACTACAACTTCAAGGGCCTGAGGGCCTTCAAGTCCAAGTTCCATCCCGACTGGCAGCCGCGCTACCTCGCGGTCGCCGGTGGTCTCAATCCTGTATTGGCCCTGCTCGACGCAACGCTTCTCATCGGCGGTGGCCTGAAAGGCGTGGTGAAGAAATGAGATCCCTCCTCCGCTCGACCATCCTTGCCGTCTCCCTCCTGTCGCTCCTCCCCTCATTCGCCCTCAACATGTCGGCCCGAGCCGAAGATCCGCCCATCGATACCGGAATGATCCCGTCACCTGTCACCCTGCTGCCGGATGGCGAGCCTCAGGCACTCGTGGTGCTGCTCTCCGATGCACCCGGCTGGCAGACCGCCGACCAGACCGAAGCCGAACGCCTGCAGTCCAACGGCGCGATCGTGGTCGGCATCGACACGCCGAAATACCTCGCCTCGCTTTCCGGGGACAAAGGCGACTGCATCTACACGGTCTCGGATATCGAGGCGCTGGCTCACCAGTTGCAGCGCAAGGCCGGCAACTCGAACCTTCTGCCTCCGATCGTGGCCGGTCGCGGCGAAGGGGGAGCATTGGCGCTCGCCATCCTGGCACAGACGCCGAAGGCTACCATCGGCCAGACCCTCGCCCTCGATCCCGAGGCGGGCATCTTGCTGACCAAGCAATTCTGCACGCCCGCCGACAAGAAGGTCGATGGCGACAGGATGATCTATGGCCTCACACCGGGTGATCTCCCCGATCCCGCGACCGTCCTCTTCAGCCCTGCTGCAAAGGCAGAAGCCCGCGCCCATGTCAGCGACCTTCTGGCAAGCCATCCGGACATCGACCAGCGCGACGTCGAGACCGACCCGGCAAAGGCTTTCTCGGATACGATCGATGAGCTCGTTGCAGCGGGCAATGCCACCGAAACCCCGCTCGGCCTGCCGCTCACTGTCCTTGATACCACGCCAACCCAGGACACCATGGCGGTCATCTATTCCGGCGATGGCGGCTGGCGCGACCTCGACAGCCAGGTCGGCACCAATCTGCAGGCCGCGGGCATTCCCGTCATCGGCGTCGATTCACTCCGTTATTTCTGGTCGAAGAAAACCCCGGAACAGGTGAGCGCCGATCTCGCCACCATCATCCACACCTATGAGAAGCGCTGGAAGGTGAAGCATGTGCTGCTGATCGGCTATTCCTTCGGCGCCGATATCCTCCCCGCCGCCTATAATGGCCTGCCGGACAAGCTGAAATCCCGTGTTGCGCAGGTCAGCCTGCTCGCACTCTCGCACGAGGCTGACTACGAGGTTTCGGTTTCCGGCTGGCTGGGCACGGGTGGAAGCGGCGGCGCCGACCCACTGACGGATGTGGCAAAGATCAACCCCGCACTCGTGCAATGCATGTACGGAACGGATGAAGACGACGACGCCTGCAAGGATCTCGTCGGCGGACCGGTCGAAACCATCGGCATCAAGGGTGGCCATCACTTCGACGGGGACTACCCGGCGCTCGCCAAACGCATTCTCGACGGCCTGGACAAACGAACGTCCCGTTGATGATCTGCAAGATAACACGGACCTGGCGCGAACGACGACAAGAACGCTTGAGGCCTGCCAATCCGTCGTCGCTCCGCACCTGCGACGTCCCTGCCCTTGACTTTGAGGGCCATCGGGACGACTTCATGGCCAATCGCCGCAGGAGGTTCCGTCATGAGTGCAGAGGCACGCACCACCATCGATCAGTCTGAAGTCGACCGCTTTTCCGCGATGGCGGCGGAATGGTGGGACCCGACCGGCAAGTTCAAGCCGCTGCACAAGATCAATCCGGTGCGCCTGGCCTATATCCGCGAGAAGGTGATCGAGCACTACGGTCGCGATCCGAAGAGCGCCCGCCCGCTGGAAGGGCTGCGTGTGCTCGACATCGGCTGCGGCGGGGGTCTTTTGTCGGAACCCGTCGCCCGCATGGGCGCAAGTGTGCTGGGCGCGGACGCCTCCGAGAAAAACATCAAGATCGCCATTACGCATTCCGCCCAGAGCGGCGTGGAAGTCGACTATCGTGCCGTGACGGCAGAAGCGCTTGCGGCCCAGGGCGAGACCTTCGACATCGTGCTCAACATGGAAGTGGTTGAACACGTCGCCGACGTCGATTTCTTCCTCTCCACCTGCGCCTCCATGGTCCGCCCCGGCGGCCTGATGCTGGTCTCCACCATCAACCGCACCCTGAAGGCGGCAGCACTGGCCATCGTCGGCGCCGAATATGTCCTGCGCTGGCTCCCGCGCGGCACCCATCAATATGAAAAGCTGGTGCGCCCGGATGAGATCGAGCGCCCGCTTGCCGCCAACGGCATGCACATCCTCGAGACGAAGGGCGTCTTCTTCAATCCCCTGCAGAACCAGTGGAACCTCTCAGCCGATATCGATGTGAACTACATGATGCTGGCCAGTCGCCCGGGAACCGCGACATGAGCTCAGCGGAAGCTGTCATTGATTGCTGGTTACGCCACGGCCCGGATGCCTGGTTCTCCCGCAACGAGGCTCTCGATGCAGAAATCGAGGCGGATTACGCGGACCTTCATTTCAGGGCGTCACGCTGCGAATTGTCGGAGTGGGAGGAAACGCCTGAAGGCACGCTCGCTCTCCTCCTGCTTCTCGACCAGTTCCCGCGCAATCTCTTTCGTGGCAGCGGCCATTCCTACGCCACCGATCCCCTCGCTCGGTCAACGGCCCGTCGTGCCTTGGCCAAAGGTTTCGACAGACAGGTCGAACCCATCCTTCGACCGTTCTTCTATCTACCCTTCGAGCATTCGGAAGACATCGAAGACCAGCGCTACAGTGTGTCACTGTTCGAAGCGCACCGTGACGAAACGGGCGATCCCGAGCCGCTGAAATGGGCAATCCTTCACTTGGAACTGATCGAGCGCTTTGGCCGCTTTCCGCACCGAAACGCGGCCTTGGGGCGCGAGACGACCTCGGAAGAACACGCCTATCTCGACGCCGATGGTTTCAAGGGTTGAACAGCGTCAGACGGGCAGCTTGAGGACGGCGTCGAGAAGTTCGCCCTGCGCGGCCAGGTTTTCTCCGGCCAGCTGCTTCATCAACGCGCGATCGATTTCAGCAGGCTGACCATCCGGATCATAGGGCTCCTTGAACGTGAAGCCGTGGGGGCCGCTGCCATGGTCAAACAGCGTTTCGAGGCGTTTTGCCCCCTCCTGCCAGTCCGGTCTCCTGCCGGCAGGCACCCAGAAGAGCACCATCGGTGGCCACTGCTGGACCACGTTCCAGTGGCGCGCGTGCTTCAGCGCGTCCGCATGCACGCCGGTATAGGTGAAAGCCATCAGGCTCTCGATGTCCCGCCACAGCGAAAGCGATGACACCCCCGCAGCGTTGCCATGCTCAGTGAGAAAGCGCGGAAAGACGAGCGGACCCCAGCTGCGCGGCCCCGGGACACCCACATATCCGGATCGCGCGACGAAGCCTGGTGCCCGTTCCGCAGCCGCAAAGTTCATGGGCTCCCGCAGAACGAAGCCGCGAACGGCCAAACTGTCGGAGGTGTCGACATGAATGCCGAAATTGTAGATCGCCAGATGGTGGCCCGCCGCCGTCAATTCACGTCGTCCGGCAGCACCGGCAGCGGCGCGATCTCGATGCCCTCTTCGATCAGTGATTTCACCTCGACGGGTGAAGCCTGGCCGATGATCCCGCGGGCTTCCGCCTCGCCGTAATGGATCTTGCGCGCTTCCTCGGGAAACTTCTCGCCGACATCCTCGCTGCTGGCGCGGATCTCGCGGATTGCCTCCTTGAGCTTCACAAAGGCCTGCTTCTGTGCTTCGGAAACCGCAAGCGCCTGGGTCTCGTCCTTCTGCCGTGCCGTCGAAACGGCCGGCGCCATCAGCACCTTGGAAACCTCGGGCGAGCCACAAACCGGGCAGGTCAGGAAACCCGACGCCTTCTGCCGATCGAAGTCGGCGCTTTCCGAGAACCAGCCCTCGAATTCATGGGCCTTGTCGCAGCACAGGGAGTAGCGGATCAAACCGTGACGCCTCCCTTGGCGAGCACAGGTGCCATGTCGAGCGCAAAATCGCGGCCGTTCTTCAGGTTCGGGATCTTGGCGCGGCAGGCCTTCACCGCCTCGAGATCGATCTCGGCGACGACGACGTCCTCGCCCGTCCCGCCGGCAGCTGCCAGCACCTTGCCCCAGGGGCCGACGATCATCGAATGACCGAAGGTCTCCCGCCCATCCTCATGCACGCCCGCCTGCGCCGCCGAAATGACATAGGCGCCGTTCTCGATCGCGCGGGCTCTGAGCAGGATTTCCCAATGCGCCTCGCCGGTCTGCTTGGTAAACGCGGCCGGCGTGGTCAGGATCTCCGCCCCCGCCATGGCCTCGGCCCGGAAGAGATGCGGGAAGCGCACGTCGTAGCAGACGCCAAAGCCGAGCTTGCCGAAGGGAAGATCCGCGACCACGGCCCGTTCGCCGGGGCGATAGACCGCGCTCTCGCGCCAGCTCTCACCATTGTCGAGGTCGACATCGAACATGTGGATCTTGTCGTAGGACGTGATCTTGTGGCCGTCGGGACCGAACAGGAAGGCCCGGTTGGCAATCTTGCCGTCGGCCAGCTTGATGGCGGTCGACCCGACATGCAGATGAATGCCAAGCTCCTTGGCAAGCTCGGACGCCTTTTTGACGATGAGATCCGTCTCCTCGTCGCGCAGCACGGCCGCGAGACCGGCGCGATCCTTCTGCACGGCACCGGTCATCTCCGGCGTCTGCACATAGATCGCATCGCGCCGGGCGGCCTCGCGCACGAGCCGCGCCATGCTTTCGGCATTCTTCTCCGGATCGACCCCGGAGCACATCTGGACGGCAGCAGCCTTGAACACCATGGGTCGTCTATCCTTAACTGGCGAGAAGCGGATCGAGCTTGCCGGCTCGGTCGAGCGCATGCAGGTCGTCACAACCGCCGACATGCTGGCTGCCGATGAAGATCTGCGGGAAGGTGTTACGGCCCGACTTCGCGATCATCTCCTCGCGCAGATCCGGCTTGCCGGTCGCGTCGTGCTCGACATAGGTCACGCCCTTCTTGTCGAGCAGCGCCTTGGCGCTCGCGCAATAGCCGCAGAATTGCCGTGTATAGATCGTGACATCAGCCATGGGGGTCTCCGCCGGAAGCTCGGTGGACTGGAAAAGTGGTCCCTTCATATAGGCCCGGCGAGCGCCCTTGCAAAGGTCAAAACAGTGACATCGGCAGCCCCAGCCTTCTTCAGGGCAGAAGTGGCGGCACTGACCGTCGCCCCCGTGGTATAGACGTCATCGACCAGCACGAGCCGTTTGCCGAAGACGAGAGGCGCCGCCCCCTCCGGCACCTGGAAGGCGCCGCGCACATTCAGTGACCGCTGGTTGGCCGTGAGCCCGACCTGCTGCTGCGTCCGCTTGCGCCGGACAAGGGCATGGGCCAGGAACGGTTTCCCGGCCTGCTCGGCCACATGCCGCGCAAGCTCCGCCGACTGGTTGAACATCCGCCGGAACATCCGCATCCGGTGCAGGGGGACAGCAAGGATCGCGTCCGCCTGCGCGATTTCCGTCGAGGCCGCCCGAACCATCCAGCCAGCCATCATCGGTGCCAGATCCACCCGGTCCCGATACTTCAGATCATGCACCAGATGCCGCGCCACCCCCTCGTGCAAGGCGACCGAGCGCAACCGGTCGAAGACCGGCGGATGCGCAATGGCCTGCGGCGAGACCATATCCTCTCCGGGGTGATGGGCGAAGGGCAGTCCGAGGATCGGACAATACGGTTTTTCGATCAGCCGCAAATCGGTCCAGCAGGCCGGACACAGCGCGCGATGACGGGCGACGCGAGTGTGGCAATGGGCACAGGCCGGTGGATAGACCAGTTGAAACAGACCGCGCAGCATCGATCCGGCATGATGCCGGCTGACGAATGCGCATTTCTGCACTAAATGAGCCCACATGCACCGACTTTACGCCCGCTTGGGCCTTCGGCCAATGCCGGAACGAGGCCGCAATCCAGGATTCCTGCCATGAACGAGCTTTTCGACGAAGCCCTGATCGCCCGCAACCGTGCCCGCGCATTGACGCGCAATGGCCCCGGCAGCGATTTCCTTCTGGAATTGACAGCCCGCGAGCTGGCGGACAGGCTTTCGATTGTCCAACGTCACTTCGATGACGCTGTCGAACTCTTTGGCGCCACGGGCCTCGCCGCGAAGGCAGCCATGGCGACCGGCAAGATCGGCGCACTGCGCCGCGTCGAAACCCATGCCGGCTTCGGCGAGGCAGAGAGCCCGGTTTCGGTTTCGAGTTACGAGAGCGTGCCGCTCGAACCGCAATCGGTGAACCTCATCCTCTCGCCGCTGTCGCTGCATCTCACCAACGATACCCCAGGGATGTTGATCCAGATGCGCCGTGCGCTGAAACCCGATGGCCTGCTGCTCGCCGCCATTCCGGGGGCGGGCACGCTGGCAGAGCTGCGGGAAGTCCTGCTGGCCGCCGAGACGGAAATCTACGGAGGCGCAAGCCCCCGTGTCATCCCCTTCGCCGATATCAGAGACATAGGCTCGCTGCTGCAGCGGGCAGGTTTCGCGCTGCCCGTCATCGATGAAGAGAGCTTCACGGTCCGCTACGATCACATCTTTGCGCTGATGCGGGATCTGAAAGCCATGGGCATGGCAAATCCTCTGCTGGGCCGAAGCCGCAAGCCTGTATCGCGCAAGTTCTTCCTGAGGGCTGCTGAACTCTATGCCGAACGCTTCGCAGATGTCGATGGGCGCATCCGGGCAAGCTTCTCGATCATCTTCGTCTCGGGATGGGCGCCGCACGAAAGCCAGCAAAAGCCGATGAAGCCCGGCTCGGCCAAGATGCGCCTGGCCGATGCGCTCGATCCATCGCGTCGGGCCGACCAGCCGTGACGTCGTTTGTCAGCTGTTGGATTTGGTAATGTGGGTTTCGACGGTGTTGAACGTATTGAGCAACGAACCGGTGATCGCGCCATAGCCGGAAATCAAGGCGACACTGATAAGGGCCGCGATCAGGCCGTATTCAATGGCGGTCGCTCCACGAAGGTCGGACATCAGCTGGCGCAAAACACGCATTCTCGCTCCTGAAAGTATGGATCCGAGATGGTTGCCCCCCGCCCCGGCTGATTGATGTTAACAGGCCTGGCCGGAGCCATAGCCGTCGATGATGCAGACGGAACCCGGGGTTTCCTGAAGCACGCTGCGGCGGATCGTATACCGCTTGCCGCTGTCGTCCTTCGGGATCGAACCGGTGGTGATCATGTCGAATTCGTCCGGCTGGAAGGCCAGAGTCTTGCGGTCGGTCTTGGAGGCGAGCATGGGCGTGAGCACGAGCGAAAGCGCGATCGCAGCCGTGCCGAACAGCAATGCGATGTTCAGAACCCCGGTCCTGCCCGTCTTGATCGAAGACCGCTCTCTGGACCGCGCGGCTTTCCAGAAATCCTCGTTTACCATGTTACGCTCCACACACGTGTCCGACGCATGAACAGAGCGTATATTGCTGTCAGGGGTATAAACTTTTGATTAACGACACGGCGAGAACCGGTGCCGCGTCACAGAAGATCCTGCAGGATGGGGATGAGAGGTTCATCCGCCGGCGGCATCGGATAATCGCGCAGAGCCCTGGCCTGGACCCATTTGATCGCCTGGCCTTCTCGACCCTGCGGAATGCCCTCGTAGCGACGGCAGACATAGAGCGGCATGAGCAGGTGGAATGTCTCGTAAGTGTGGCTGGCAAAGGTGAGCGGTGCGAGACAGGCGACCTTGGTCTTGATCCCCAGTTCTTCCTCGAGCTCGCGGACGAGGGTTTCCTCGGGCGTCTCGCCGCTTTCCACCTTGCCGCCGGGAAATTCCCAAAGTCCGGCAAGCGATTTTCCTTCCGGCCGCTGCGCCAGCAGAATGCGGTTGTCCGCATCGACCAGCGCACAGGCCGCGACCAGGAGGATCGGCTTTTTCACGTCGCTCATCGGGCCACCTTTCGCCAATAGGCGTAACGATAGGCTTCTTCGAAACCCATCTTGCTATAAAGCGCCATGGCTTCAGCGTTGTCGGCAACCACCTGCAGCCATGCAGTGCGGGCGCCACGCACGCGTGCCCAACGCAGCGCCGAACTCAGGATCTCGATGCCCAGTCCCTGGCGGCGGTGATCGGCGCGCACCGCCAGCGACATGACGCCGGCCAGATCATTGTCCTGGACGCAAAGGGCCGTCGCAAGGGCGCCCTTTGCCGCATCCTCGATGACAAAAAGACCCGAAGGCGGCTTGATGCTGGTCACCACATCTGCAAGCCCGGCTTTCAGTGCCGGGTCGCTGCCGTGTACCGTCATATCCGCTTCGACGTATCGGCCGACGTCCTGGGTCGGAAGATGGTCGAGCGTATCGGGAAAGCTCATCCTCTGGAGATCGACCGTCATCGTGACGACCTCGTCGAAACGCTCCCAGCCATCGGCACCCAGAAACTCGACAAGAGGTTTTGGCGAGAGCGGCGTCTGCCTGACCAGAAGCGGCCTGCCTTGTGCCGCAAAACGCTCGCCGGCCCTGTCAAGACGCACGGCGATGTTGCGGCTGTCGGACGGATCCAGCGGAACGACGCAGTTCAGCCGCTTGCCCGGATGTCCGGGGGTCAGACGAACCTGCCAGCTTCCGTCATAGACGATGCTGCTCGCCGGCCAGGCCCGAAAACCGACCGCTTCGAGGCGCCGGACGAGCGGCAGGTTGGGATCACTCACCATGGCATGCATTCGGGCATCAGCTCCGATAGTCGCCGTTGATGGCGACATATTCTTTCGTCAGGTCGCAGGTCCAGACCGTCGCGGTCCCGGAACCGAGGCCGATATCGACGGTCACCGGGATGTCTTCCCGCTCCATCACCGCGGTCGTCGCCTCTTCCGAATAAGCTGGATCGCGTTCGCCGTTGACAGCGACGCGCACATCGCCGAACCAGATCGCCAGCCGGTCGCGGTCGGCCATTTCGCCGGACTTGCCGACCGCCATGACGATGCGGCCCCAATTGGCATCCTCGCCTGCAACCGCAGTCTTTACCAGCGGCGAATTGGCGATCGAGAGCGCAATCTTCTTGGCGGCGAGGTCGCTTTCCGCACCCTTGACGGTGATCTCCACCATCTTGCGCGCACCTTCCCCGTCGCGAACCACCTGCAGCGCCAGATCCTTGAGCAGATCGTTGAGCGCCACGCGAAAATCGGCAAGGCGGGCATCGTCCGCCCGCTCGACCTTTGCCTGGCCATTGGCGGAGGCCGCACCGGTCGCAAACAGCATCAGCGTATCGGAAGTCGAGGTATCGCTGTCGACAGTGATCGAATTGAAGCTTGGCTCGACGCCTTTGGAGAGAAGCCCCTGAAGCGCAGCCGGTGCGATATCCGCATCGGTGACCACGAAGGAGAGCATCGTTGCCATGTCGGGCGCGATCATGCCGGCGCCCTTTGCAATTCCATTGATGACAACGGTCACACCGTCGATCACGGCGCTGCGGGTCGCGACCTTCGGATAGGTATCCGTGGTCATGATCGCCTTGGCGGCCTCGAACCAGAAGTCACCGGTTGCGTCCTTCGCCATCTGCTCCAGGACGCCAGAAAACTTGGTCGCATCCAGCGGCTCGCCGATGACGCCGGTGGAGGCCAGGTAGATTTCGTTCTCATCGCAGCCAAGAGCCGCCGCGGCAGACTTCGCCGTCAACGCCGTGGCAGCCTTGCCCTTGACGCCAGTAAACGCGTTGGCGTTGCCCGAATTCACCACCACGCCGCGCGCCACGCCATGCGGCAGGTTCTGCCTGCAGAAATCGACCGGAGCCGACGGGCACTTGGACTTGGTGAACACGCCGGCAACGGCCGCGGGCTGGTCGAATGCCATCAGCAGCACGTCCGTACGGTTCTTGTACTTGATGCCGGCAGCAGCGGTCGCCATCCGCACACCGCGAATCGCGGGCATCTCGGCATAGGATTTCGGAGCGAGGGGAGAAATGCTGGAAGACATGGCGCGGCCCGTAATGGAAGGCCCGCAAACTGCGGGCCTCTGCTGAAACAACGATGTGGCAGTACTTACTGCTGCTCTGGCTTGTTCGCTTCTTCGTAACCCTTGCGCAGGGCTTCGTCGACGATCTCGATCTTCTGCTCGGTCTTGGCCTTCTCGATGATCGCGAGATACTTGTCGCGCATCACGAGCTGGCGAACCTGCTGCTCGACGGCCTCGAATGCCGGCGGCGGGGCATCACGCTTGTCTTCGAGACGAATGACGTGGAAACCGAACTGGGTCTTGACCGGGGTCTTTGTGTAGGCGCCCTTTTCGAGCGCGAAGGCTGCTTCTTCGAACTCCGGAACCATGCGGCCCTTGGTGAAGTAGCCGAGATCGCCGCCTTCCGTCTTGTTCGGGTCGGTCGACTTTTCCTTGGCGATTTCGATGAAGTCCTTGCCCGCATCGAGATCGGCGATGATCTGCTTGGCCTCTTCCTCGGTCTTTACCAGGATGTGACGGGCACGCACTTCTTCCTGCTTCGGAAGCGCTGCGATTTCCTTGTCGTAGCGCGCCTTGACCTCTTCGGGGGTCACGGCGTCGACGACATTCTTCTTGAAGAAGGTGTTGTGCAGCTCGCGCTCGGCGATGAAGGCCATGCGACGCTTGTATTCCGGATCGTCCTGCAGGCCGGCAGCCGTCGCGTTGGCGGCCAGCAGCTTCACATCGATCGCGCCTGACAGGGCAGCAACCTTCTTCTGCTCGTCCGGCAGCTGCGCCAGCTGCGGGTCGAGATTGGCGATCGCGAGATCCAGTTCGGACTGAGTGATCTCAAGGTTACCAACCTTGGCGACCACTGTGGCATCCTGAGCAAAAGCTGCGCCGGTCAGGGCCGAGAGGGAGACACAGGCAGCAAGCACGATTTTATTGAGGCGAAGCATGAAAGACCTTTCGGATGGTGAACCGTTTGAAGACCGTTCGAATCGGGCAAAAAATTGTCAGATGCCCGGCGACCGAGGGGATTTGGCACCAGCCTGCGCCGTTGACATCATTCGACCCCCCTCTTATCTGTCACGCAACCTCGCGTCCAGAGTAGTTTCAGGACGCATTGTGCCTATTCGACTGCTCTAATGGTGGTCCGAAGGGTACGTCAACGATATGACGAAGGTCAGAAAGGACCATCGATATGGTCAGTCTTGGTGGACTTGCGCGCAAAATCTTCGGCTCGTCGAATGATCGCCGTGTGCGCTCCTATCAGCCGCGCGTAGCGGCCATCGGCGCGCTCGAAGAGAAGATGAAGGCGCTCTCGGATGCCGAGCTCGCCGCCAAGACGGATGAGTTCAAGGCACAGCTCGCCGCCGGCAAGACGCTCGATGACATCCTCGTTCCGGCCTTTGCCGTGGCACGGGAAGGTGCGCGCCGTGCGCTCGGCATGCGTCCTTTTGACGTACAGTTGATCGGCGGGATGATCCTCAACGACAATGCCATTGCCGAGATGAAGACCGGTGAAGGCAAGACGCTGGTCGCGACGCTCGCCGTTTATCTGAACGCGCTCGCCGGCAAGGGCGTGCATGTCGTCACCGTCAACGACTATCTCGCCCGCCGCGACGCTGCGACCATGTCGAAGATGTACGGTTTCCTCGGTCTGACCACCGGCGTCATCGTCCACGGCCTGTCCGACGACGAACGCCGCGCCGCCTATGCCTGCGACATCACCTACGCGACGAACAACGAACTTGGCTTCGACTACCTGCGCGACAACATGAAGTATGAGCGCGGCCAGATGGTCCAGCGCGGCCATAACTTCGCGATCGTCGACGAAGTGGACTCGATCCTGGTCGACGAAGCCCGCACGCCGCTGATCATCTCCGGCCCGCTGGACGATCGCTCCGATCTCTACAACACGATTGACGCCTTCATCCCGCTGCTGACGCCGGAAGACTACGAAATCGACGAGAAGCAGCGCTCGGCCAACTTCTCGGAAGTCGGCACCGAAAAGCTCGAGAACCTGCTGCGTGAGGCCGGCCTCCTGAAGGGCGAAAGTCTCTACGACGTCGAGAACGTCGCGATCGTTCACCACATCAACAACGCGCTCAAAGCCCACAAGCTCTTCACGCGCGACAAGGACTACATCGTCCGCAACGGCGAGATCGTCATCATCGACGAGTTCACCGGCCGCATGATGCCGGGCCGCCGTTATTCGGAAGGCCAGCACCAGGCGCTCGAAGCCAAGGAAAAGGTACAGATCCAGCCCGAGAACCAGACGCTCGCCTCGATCACCTTCCAGAACTATTTCCGCATGTACAAGAAGCTTGCCGGCATGACCGGTACGGCGGCGACCGAAGCGGAAGAATTCGCCAACATCTATGGCCTCGACGTGCTCGAAGTCCCCACCAATCTGCCGATCAAGCGTATCGATGAGGACGACGAGGTCTACCGGACGGTCGAGGAAAAATTCAAGGCGATCATCGAGGAAATCAAGGCGGCCAGCGAGCGTAGCCAGCCGGTTCTCGTGGGCACGACCTCGATCGAAAAGTCCGAACTGCTCGCCAATCTGCTGAGCCAGTCCGGCTTCAAGGATTTCAAGGTTCTGAATGCCCGCTACCACGAGCAGGAAGCCTATATCGTCTCCCAGGCAGGCGTCCCCGGCGCCGTCACGATCGCCACCAACATGGCCGGTCGCGGTACCGACATCCAGCTCGGCGGCAACCTCGAAATGCGGCTCGAGCACGAACTGGCCGAGATGGAGCCTGGTCCGGAGCGCGATGCCAAGGCCGAAGCCATCAAGGCCGAAGTCGCGGCCCTCAAGCAGAAGGCGCTGGAAGCCGGCGGCCTCTACGTCATCGCCACCGAACGCCACGAAAGCCGCCGCATCGACAACCAGCTGCGCGGACGTTCCGGCCGTCAGGGCGACCCTGGCCGCTCGAAATTCTACCTGTCGCTTCAGGACGATCTGATGCGCATCTTCGGCTCCGACCGCATGGACAGCATGCTGCAGAAGCTGGGTCTCAAGGAAGGCGAGGCCATTGTCCATCCCTGGATCAACAAGGCTCTCGAGCGCGCCCAGAAGAAGGTCGAAGCCCGCAATTTTGACATCCGCAAGAACCTTTTGAAGTATGACGACGTCATCAACGACCAGCGCAAGGTGATCTTCGAACAGCGCATCGAGCTAATGGATGCTAAGGACGTGTCATCGACCGTCACCGACATGCGCCACGAAGTCATCGAGACGATGGTCGGCATCCATATCCCGGAAACGGCTTACGTCGAGCAATGGGATGTCGCGGGTCTCAAGCAGAAGGTCGCCACGACCCTCAACCTCAACCTGCCGGTCGAAGCCTGGGCAGCCGAAGAGGGCATCGCCGAGGACGACATCTACAACCGGATCATGGAAGCGGCCGACAAGGCCTATGCCGACAAGGCAGAGCGTTTTGGCCCCGAGCTGATGGCCTATGTGGAGCGCTCCGTCGTCCTGCAGACGATCGACAACCTGTGGCGCGAGCACATCGTCAACCTCGACCACCTGCGTTCGGTCGTCGGCTTCCGCGGCTACGCCCAGCGCGACCCGCTGCAGGAATACAAGGCCGAAGCCTTCGAACTCTTCCAGGCGCTGCTGGCAAACCTGCGCGATGCAGTGACCACCCAGATGTCGCGCGTCGAACTCGTGCGCGAAGCCCCGCCGGCTCCGACGCCGCCACCGATGCAGGCCCACCATATCGACGCCACCACCGGCGAAGACGATGTCGGCGAAGGCTCGGTCATGCAGGCCAGCGATCGCGATCCTCAGGATCCGAAGTCCTGGGGAGCTGTCGGTCGCAACGAGCCCTGCCCCTGCGGCTCCGGCAAGAAGTACAAGCACTGCCACGGCGCACTGGAAGCGTAATCGTGAGCGCTTGAAGCTTTTTCAACCTTTCGCGACTAGCCTCCGACCCATGAGGGGGAACCGAGCCAACCGGCCCGGTTCCCCCTTTCCTTTGGAGGGCATCATGTCAGCTGGGCCGGCACGGGAACATCACTGGGATTCGCTGCGCGCGTTCCTGATGATCCTCGGCATCCCCTATCACGCCGCCATGGTCTACAATGCAAGGGTTCTCTGGGACATCCGATCACCGGACCAGAGCGAGGCTTTGACGTTTCTGAGCGGGCTACTGGTAACCTTCCGCATGCCGGCTTTCTTCATCGTCGCCGGCTATTTCGCCGCCCTGATGCTCGAACGGCGAACGCCGGGCGACTGGCTCAGGGGACGCTTCACACGCCTTGGCATCCCCTTCCTGACTGCCCTTGTGCTCGTCGCTCCGGTCCAGGTCGCCCTGATCGACCTCAATGCAGGCTTCTCCAGTGCGGTTGCGATGACGACAGCCTTGCATCATGCGGGCCAGGACGTCACCCACCCCAACTTCAGCTGGATCGCCCACCTCTGGTTTCTGCCGGCCCTGCTCGCCTACAGCCTCCTGCTCGTGCTCCTGTTGCGGCAGGCGCGGACGCTCCACTTTGCTGCGTTCCTGACGCGCGCGCATGCATTCTGCCTTGCGAATGCGCGCCTGGCACTTCTGCTCCTCGTTCTGCTGATCAGCGCCTGGGAAGTAGTCGTCTACCTCTCCCACAAGGGTCTGCTGGGGAGCGAAGGCTTCCTCCCCTATCTCATCGGCCATGGCGTCGATCCCTATCTGCGCTACCTGCCCTTCTTCTTCGTCGGCGTAGCCTTGAGGTCCGCTCCGGGCATCCGCGGCACCCTTGTCTGGCAAAGAGGCTGGGCGTTACCTGCGTTTGGCCTCGCAGCCGCCGTGCTGGCATCGCTGCTGCGCGGCCGGGAAACGGCGGCTCTCGCCATCGCCCACAATGCCGTGGACGCCGCAGCAGCCCTTGTTCTCAGCCTGGTGCTGATCGGCATCGCCGAGCGCTTCTGGAACCGTCCGGATCCGCGTGTCGAGCGTATCGTCGACGCCTCGTTCAGCATCTATCTGTTGCACCATCCGCTGATCATCGGACTGTCGGCCCCGTTCTTTCTGGTCGACTGGCCCCCGATACTCGAATTCCTTCTCGTCTGCCTCGCCACCTTCTTGCTCTCCTACGGGATCCACCGCCTGATCCGCCGCTCGCCGCTGGCACTCTTCCTTTTCAACGGCGTGTCCATGCACAGAAAACCCCGGGATATCGGCCAGCCGCAGAGCCCGGCCACCACACTTCGTTAACCCTGATCTGTCATCACTGATAACGACATCCGACCCAGCGAAAGTATTGCGTCCGTACCGATGACTGTTCTGGAAGCAGCGGAGAAATGGTTACCCGCGGGCCCGCGTCTGCTGCGTGCGCTCCGCGCGGAAGATGACACGGCCCGTGCCCAGCGCATGGCCGCGATCGCCTTTGCCATCCGCATCGTCAGCGCCGGCATCGCCTTCGTTTCCCAGATCATCCAGGCCCGCCTGATGGGCGAGTTCGAATACGGCATCTTCGTTTTCGTGTGGGTACTCGTGGTGCTCGCCGGCAATTTCTCCTGCCTCGGCTTCCACACCGCCGTCATCCGCTTCCTGCCGCAATACGATCTCGATCATGCCCAGGCCGAGATCCGCGGCCTCACGTCGACGGCTCGCCTCTTTGCCATGACCAGCGCCAGCATTCTCGCGCTGACGGGCATCTTGTTCCTGCATGTCCTCGGCGACAGCATCGAGCAATACTATCTCGTGCCGCTGTTTCTGGCGGTGTTCGCCCTGCCGATGATCGCGCTCGGCGACGTGCTCGATGGAACCGCCCGGGCCAATCGCTGGGCAATTCTCGGCCTCAGCCCGACCTATATCATCCGCCCGACCCTGATCCTGGTCTTCATGCTGCTGGCCACCGCCAGCGGCCGCCCGGCAACCGCCGTGACCGCCATGCAGGCAGCCCTCGCCGCGACCTATTTGACCACGCTCGGCCAGTTCCTGCTCGTCGATCGCCGTCTGCAGCGCCGTTACGACAGGGGCGCCCGCAAGATCGACTTCACCGCCTGGATAAAGGTTGCCCTTCCGATCTTCTTCATCGAAGGCTTCGGCTTCCTGCTCACCAATTCCGACGTCATCGTCGTCGGCCTTTATCTCCGGCCGGATCAGGTCGGCGTCTATTTCGCCGCCGCCAAGACCATGGCGCTGGTGCAGTTCGTCTTCTTCGCGGTGAAGGCCGGCGCGACACCCCGCTTTTCCGGCCTGATGGCCGAAGGTGACCGCCACGGTCTCGCAGCCTTTGCCGGAACTGCCGCCCGCTGGAGCTTCTGGCCGTCGCTCGCCGTCGGTGCCATCGTTCTGATGCTGGGCGAATTGCTGCTCGGCCTCTTCGGCCCGGCCTTCACAGCCGGCTATCTGCTGATGGTCATTCTCTTTGCCGGCAATATGGCGAAGGCCCTGGTCGGACCTGCAGAAATGCTTCTGACCATGGCAGGCCGCCAGCAGCTTTGCGTCGCCGTCTATGCTGTGGCGCTCGCCTTTAATATCGCACTGAACATCATCCTGATCCCGGCCTGGGGTCTTGCAGGCGCTGCAACCGCGACCGCGACCGCCATGGCAGTCGAGGCACTGCTCCTGCACATCGCCGTTCGCCGTGCGCTTGGCATCGTTGTCTTCGCCTTCGCTGATCCCCATGCCCTGACGCCCCGCACGGAGGCCGTCCGCCTATGACCGAACGCATCTACAACGAGAGCATGAACAGCGACGCCAACCGGCTGGTCGGCAGTCTTGCAGGTTCGCGCACGAAGCTCTTGGCAGAGACGGAAATTGCGGTCGGCCGTCCCGGGCGAAGACTGAGCGTCTATCCGAGCCAGATGGGCTACGAGCTGCAGGACGAGCTTGAATATCTGACCTACCGGGTCATGGAGGCGAATGTTTTCTTCGCCCCACGCTTCCTCGCCCCGGCAATGCCCCGGCTCGAAGAACGCCAGGTCCGTTTCGCCGTCATCCGCGACGAAGACGAGCGGCGCTCGCGCCTTCGCCTGCTTTTTCCCTATTCGATCGAAAAGCCGGGCTTCTCCATCGGACCATCGATTATCAGGGTCTGGGCCAATCCCTTCGGCCCCCTGGGCACGCCCCTGGTCGATGCAGAAGAAGCCGCCGAAACGATCGACAACCTGCTTGAGGCACTCGCTCGCCCCGATGCGCGGCTGCCAAGCCTGCTCGTCATACCGGACCTGCGGCTCGAAGGCCGCTTCGCCCAGCTCGCCCGTGCCGTGGCGCTCGCCCGCGACCTGCCGCTGACGGTGACCAACGAATATCAGCGTCCCATGCTGCAGAGCTATGAGGATGGCCCTTCCTATCTGCAATCGACGCTGAGCAAGGGCCATCTGCGCGAGATGCGCCGCCAATTCCGGCTGCTCTCGGAAATCGGCCAGGTCACCTATAACGTTGCCCGCCAGCCGGAAGAGATCCGGAGCCGCATGGAGGAATTCCTGGCGCTGGAGGCCAGCGGCTGGAAGGGCCGCAAGCGCTCCGCCATGGTCAACGACCGCCTGCGCGCCGCCTTCGCCCGAGAGGCGATCACCAATCTCGCGGAGGCCGACGCCGTGCGTATCCACACGCTGGATCTCGACGGCCGCGCCATCGCCTCGATGGTCGTCTTCATCATGGCCGGCGAGGCCTATACCTGGAAGACCGCCTATGACGAGACCTATGCCCGCTTCTCGCCGGGCAAGCTGTTGATGGCCGATCTCACCGAGTGGCATCTCGATGACGCCAACATCGAGCGAACCGACAGCTGCGCCGCTCCGGATCACCCGATCATGAGCCGTTTCTGGAGGGAACGCGAGGCCATGGGCACGCTGGTCGTGGGTTTGAAGCCCAATGCCGACCGCGACGTCCGCCAGGTCGGCGCACAGCTGCACATGTATCGCAACACCCGCAACATCGCCCGCATCCTGCGCGACAAGGTTCTGAGCCGCCGCTTCGGCATGTGACTTGAAATCGGGCGCGGCAGTCTGCCGAGACGTCTCAGCTCGCCCTGGCGATTTCCTGATCCCGCAACAGCCGGCGGATCACCTTGCCGCTCGTCGTCAGCGGCAGCTCCGTGACGAATTCCACCTCGCGCGGGTATTCGTGCATCGACAGCCGGTTCTTCACCCAGTCACGGATCTCGGCCGCCAGCGCCGGATTGCCCGCAAATCCATCCTGCAAAACGACAAAGGCCTTGACGATTTCGGTCCTGAGCGGATCCGGCTTGCCGATGACGGCCGCAAGCCGCACCGCCGGATGGCCGATCAGGCAATCCTCGATCTCGGCCGGACCGATCCGGTAGCCAGACGAGGTGATAACGTCATCGTCGCGGCCGAAGAACTGCACATAGCCCTCTTCGTCCTGCCGTCCGAGATCGCCCGACTTCATCCAGTCACCGACGAATTTGTCTGCCGTGGCCTTCTCGTTATTCCAGTAGCCGAGGAACATCACCGGGTCCGGCCTGCGGATTGCCACCTGCCCCGTCTCGCCGGACGGCACGATGTGACCCTCGGCATCGATGATCGCGACCTCGTGACCCGGCACAGCCTTGCCGATGAAGCCACCCTTGCTCACCCCGAGATGCGCCGCAGACGACAGCACGAAATTGCATTCCGTCTGGCCATAGAACTCGTTCGGCACGATGCCGAGCGCCGACTTCACCCATTCATAGGTTTCGCGTCCGAGCGATTCCCCCGCCGATCCGATGCTGCGCAGCACGAGATCATAGGTCTGGCGCGGGTTCTCGACGGCTTTCAGGAGCCGAAGTGCCGTTGGCGGAATGAAGGCATTGCGCACCTTCATCTCGGCCATGATCCGGAAGGCCATATGCGGATCGAATTTCTGCGCCGGCGACGACACGACCGGAACGCCGAGCATCAGCGCCGGCAGGAGCGCATTCAACAGCCCGCCCGCCCAGGCCCAGTCAGAGGGCGTCCAGACCTTGTCCTGTGGCTGCGGCAGATAGTCATGCGCCAGCTGGAAACCCGGAATATGTCCCGCAAGCACCCTGTGACCATGCAGCGCGCCCTTGGGCGGCCCCGTCGTGCCCGACGTGTAGATCATCAGCGCCGGCGTATCCGGCCCGCTCTCGGCAATCTCGAAGACCGATGGCCGCCCCTCGATCAGGCCAGCGAAACTGGTGACATCCGGTCCGGAACCATCGATCGAGATCACAGTCTCCAGCGCCGGCAGGCGTACCTTGATCGCCTTCAGCCGCTGCAGCCCGAAGGCATTGGTAACGATCACTTTGGTCCCGGCATCCCGCAGCCGGTATTCCAGTGCCTCTTCCCCGAAGAGCAGCGCGAGCGGCAACGCAATCGCACCCATCTTGTAGATGGCCACATGGGCAATGACCGTCTCGAAACATTGCGGCAGCAAAAGCGCCACCCGATCGCCCGCGACGACACCGAGATCTGTCAGCCCATGGGCGAAGGCGGAGGCCTGCGCCGAAAGTTCGCCATAGGTCATCGAAAGATGCCGGCTGTCGGGTGAGAAATGCTCCAGGCACACGCGCCCGGGCGCCTTCGCCGCCCAGTCGTCGGCCACAACGCGCCCGATGTTGAAATCGGCAGGTATGGTCCAGGTGAAGTCGCGGCGCAGCGCCTCGAAGGTCTCGCGCGGCTCAAGCAGCATGACTGAGTGTCCGGATTGTCATGCTGTCTGTGCTAACACTCATCTCGCAGGCGCACAATAACCGGCTTCCATGACCGTAAACGAGCAGCAAACGGGCGAGGGATCGACATCGGTACAGCAGATAAACCGGGAGGCAGCCAAAGACATCACCAGCCGCCACGTGAACTCCTCCAGCAACGCGACGCTGCCGGATCGCCTCAAAGGTCAGCCCTTGGCTGGGGCGCCCTCGGCGCGCATCAAGGCAACCAGTGCCTTCAGTTCCCCTGCGCGCACCATCTGCGCCGGGGTGCGTCCTGCGAAGGCGTCGAGCTTCTGGCTGCGATACCACTTCTCCGCCACATCCTTCGTCCCAAGCCGCTTGATCGCAAGCGTCAGGACCAGCGTCTTGGCATCGGCAGAGGAAACCGTCCCGGCCTCGATTGCCGCATCGATACGCTCGACCTGCGACCGGATCGACTGCTGCCGGAGCTTCTGGCGCATGGCCGCAACTTCAGGCGCAACGGGTGCCACGATGTTGATCTTCTGCTTGCCGTCAACAGCAGCCATGGGAGCGCCAGCGGGCTTTGGCTTGCCTTTGCCCTTGGCGGCAACGGGCTGCGCCGGCGCCTTCGGCAAAAGGTCGGCATCCACCACCACCTGCTGCACAGGTTGCGCGATACGTATCTTCTTGCCGCTATTGCTCATGCCTTTTGCCTTTTTGAGAGTGTGGTGCCCCATGCCGGAATCGAACCAGCACTCCTTTCGGAACTCGATTTTGAGTCGAGCGCGTCTACCAGTTCCGCCAATGGGGCACATGAGCGTCGGATGGACAGCGCCGGACTATACGAGCCGGGGTGCAGCGGTCAACGCCTTTTTCGAGCATCACTTCACGCAATCGTTCACAGCGGAGGTTCAAGGGAGCCTCCGCACCATTTACACACAGCCGAGGGGCCCCTAGAACGCCCTGAACCTTAGAAACGGAAGTCTCAATGCTGCGTCGTATGTATGATTGGACGATGTCTCTTGCCGGTACGCGGCACGCCGACCGCGCACTCGCCGGGGTCTCGTTCATCGAAAGCTCTTTCTTTCCGATCCCGCCGGATGTCCTGCTCATTCCGATGGTCATCAGGCGCCGGGACCACTGGTTCAGGCTGGCGCTCCTCTGCACGCTCGCATCCGTCCTTGGTGCATTCCTCGGTTATGCCATCGGCATGTTCCTGTTCGAGGCCATCGGACGCCCCATCCTTGCCTTCTACGGCAAGGAGGACGCCTTCGAACAGGTCGCGGGCTGGTACAACACCTGGGGCGGGTGGGGTGTCCTCTTCGCGGCGATCACACCTTTCCCTTACAAGGTCCTGACGATCTTCTCGGGGGCCACCGGGTTGAACTTCCTTGTCTTCACGGTTGTCAGCATCATTGGCCGCGCGTTCCGCTTCTTCCTGGTTGCCTTCCTGCTGAAGCTTTATGGCGAACCCGTTCGCCTCTTCATCGAGAAGTATCTCGGCCTTCTTTTCACCCTCTTCATGGTGCTGCTGATCGGCGGCTTCTACCTCGTCAAATTCGTGTTCTGAGAGTGCGCAGATGAATACAATTCTGTCTCCCCTGAAGTCCGATAGCGCACTTGCGGCCCTGCTCACCTTCGGCATGGCGCTTGTCGTCGGTTCCGCGCTCGGTTTCGAGCATATCGGCGGTTACATCCCCTGCGCGCTCTGCCTGATGCAGCGCAATCCCTATTACATCGGCATTGGCGTCGGCCTATTGGCCACACTGTCCGCCGTCTTCCGCCTGCCGCCCGTCGTTACCAGGGTCTTGCTGCTCGCGATCGCGCTCTTGATGATCACCGGCATGGGTCTCGGCATCTACCACTCCGGCGTCGAATGGGGCTTCTGGGAAGGCCCGGCAAGCTGCACCATCGGTGCCACCGGCGGTGATACGCCGGTCAACGTGCTGGAAGCCTTGAACGCCACGAAGGCGCCCTCCTGCACCGAAGCGACACTGCGCGTGCTGGGCCTGTCCTTTGCCGGCTGGAATGTGCTGACGAGTGCTGCGCTTGCCGCGCTCGCACTTTGGGGCTCGCTGCGCAAGCCAAGCATCTGAAGCAGAGGCGGAAGGCGGGGCGCAGGGTCCCGCCAAGAGGGTAAAGGCTGCTGCCTTAGGGCTGCAGTTCGGTATCCCAGTAAAGATAGTCCATCCAGCTTTCATGCAGGTAGTTCGGCGGGAAGAGCCTGCCGTTGTTGTGCAGGTCCTGCACCGTCGGCCGGTAGGGAGCCTGGTGCGGATGCATGCCCGCCTGCTTCGGGAGCTTCGATCCCTTGCGCAGGTTGCACGGCGAGCAGGCGGCCACGACATTTTCCCAGGTCGTCTCGCCGCCATGGGCGCGAGGAATGACGTGGTCGAAGGTCAGGTCTTCGGGCGAACCGCAATACTGGCATTCGAACTTGTCGCGCAGGAAGACATTGAAGCGGGTGAAGGCCGGGTTCCGGGTCGGCTGAACATAGGTCTTGAGGCTGACGACACTCGGCAGCCGCATCGTAAAACTCGGCGAGCAGACGGAGTGTTCGTACTCGGCGATGATGTTCACACGGTCGAGGAAAACTGCCTTGATCGCGTCCTGCCAGGACCAGAGCGACAAGGGATAATAACTCAGTGGCCGGTAGTCGGCATTCAGGACGAGCGCCGGCAGGGCCTGGGGAGAAACTGCAATCGTCAAGGGGTACTCCTGATCGATTCGGCATCTGCCCTTCTATATTAGGTCCGTTGTTACAGCATTGTGAAGCCTGAATCTTTGAGCCGCCTTGCGACGTCTCGGCGCGCCCTCAGCGGGGCAAGGCCGTGCGGCCTGTGATGCGGGCATAATGTGCCCAGAAAAGCCGGGCAGCGACCGATCGGGCCGGCGCCCAGGCTTCAGCCAACTCCGCCACAAGTTCGGGAGCGGGTCGTTCTCCGGCAAAGAAAACATCGCCCACGGAGATTCGGAGCGCCACGTCGCCGACCGGGAAGATGTCCGGATGCCCGCCGCAGAACATCAGGTACACCTCGGCGGTCCAGGGCCCGATACCCTTAAGGCCGGTGAGCGCCGCAATTGCCGCGCCGGTCGGCATCTCCGCGAGTTCGTCGAGTCGGAAGGGCCCGCCGAGATCGGCCTTGGCAGCCTCTTCAAGCGCCTGGGCCTTGCCGCGTGACAGGCCGAATGTGCCGATCAGTTCCGGGCCAAGCGCCAGATAATCCTCCGCCAGTGGCCGGTTGCCCAGCACCGCCGTCATGCGCCGCCAGATGGCCTCGGCACTGGCCCGCGACACCATCTGCGAGACGATGATCGAGGCAAGTCCGGCAAAACCGGGCGCCGACAGCCTGAGCGGCAACTGACCGCAGGCATCGGCGATGGGACAGAGCCGGGGATCTCGGTCGAGCAAAAGGGAAAGCCCCGCAGCGAGATCGGCCTCGCATCGGATCGTCGTCAAACCCATGCCCTTTTCCTCATTCCACTCTCATGCGAAGGAAAAGCATGACCGAGCGCGATCGTCAAACCACCACACGGGATGCCCCCGTCTTTCGTTTTGCACCGAGCCCCAACGGCCGGCTGCATCTCGGTCACGCGCTTTCGGCTCTGTTGAATGCCGAGATGGCCGAAAGCCTGGGAGGCCGTCTTCTGCTGCGAATCGAGGACATCGATCTCACCCGGTGCACGCCGGAACTTGAACGGGCCGTGCTCGACGATCTGACCTGGCTCGGCATCCCCTTCGAACAGCCGGTCCGCCGCCAGTCCGAACATTTTGCGCTTTACCGGGAAGCCCTCGAGCGATTGTTGGCCATGGGCCTCGTCTACCCCGCCTTCCTCACCCGTGGCGAGGTGAAGGCGCGTGTCTCCGCCTTCGAGCGGGAGGGCGGACTTTGGCCCCGCGATCCGGATGGAGCGCCGCTTTATCCGACGGAAGAGCGGTCGCTTGGCGAGGGTGAACGGGCGGAGAAGCTTTCAACGGCAGAGCGCCATGCCTGGCGGCTCGATATCGACAAGGCGCTGAGCCTCGTTGCAAAACCTCTCACCTGGCGGGAAACCGGCGACGGGCCGACAGGCGAAATGGCAGCCGATCCGGCTGCCTGGGGCGATGTCGTGCTGTGGCGCTCCGATGCGCCCTCAAGCTATCACCTGGCCGTCACCGTGGACGACGCGGCGCAGGGCGTGACCCATGTCGTGCGTGGCCTCGACCTGTTCCACGCCACATCGGTGCACCGCCTGCTGCAGGAATTGCTCGGCCTGCCGGAACCTGTCTACCACCACCACCGGCTGATCCTTGGCCCCGACGGCCGAAAGCTGTCGAAAAGCCTTTGCGACACGGCGCTGTCAGTGCTGAGAGCCGAGGGAAAAACGCCCTCAGATATTCGCGCCATGGTCGCGGTTTGAAATCCCGCCGGCTGGCATGTCCTTCACCGGCACCACCCGGAACTTCATCAGCGCCGCATTGAATTCCGCGCCGATGATGAAGATCGCGCCGACCATGTAGAGGAAGACCAGCACGATCATGATCGAGGCGAGACCGGCATAGGTCGCGGCATAATTGGCGAAGGATGCGAGGTAGTAACCAAAGAGCAACGCGCCGATCAGCCACAGCACCAGCGTCAGAAGCACGCCGGGCAGCACGTCGATCAGCCGCCGACGCCCGGCCGGGAGCCCGAGGTGGAAGACCACCAGCGCCACGATCAGAAAGGCCACCGTGCCGTAAATGCGCCAGTTGGCGACGGTGGCCAGAAAGTTCTTGAGGAAGGGGAAAAGCTTTTCGGCATAGGCGAGAGCCACGGGGACGGCGACCAGAAGCGCGCTGATCGCTGCAAGCACGACGACCGCCGCCAGCACGAAACCAAGGCTCAGGAGTCGGGTAATGTACCAGGGCCGCGTTTCGGGCACCCTATAGGCGCGGTTGAGCGAGACCCTGAGCGCCTCCACCCCATTGGAGGCGAAGTAGGCAGCCGCCAGCACCGAGATGGTGAGCAATCCGCCGCGCGGGATGGTCAGCACCTGGACGACCTGGTCCGACAAGGGCTTGGCGATCGTCTCCGGCCAGGTGTCGAAGATCAGATGCACCGCCGTCGCGGCAAACTGGTCCGCCCCGAGGAAACTCGCGAGGGCCGTGCCGAAGATGAGAAACGGGAAGAGAGCAAGGATGGCCGATAGCGCCACATGGCTTGCCATGGCCCAGCCGTCGTCCTCTGTGAAATGCCAGAACGCGTCATAGCCGACCTTGATGAGCATACGCAGGAAAGTCGGCATCCAGTCTCCTTGAGAACGCGCGGTACGATTGCAGGCTGCGGCCGAATATGGGAAACCGATCGCGGTTTGCAAAGGAAGAGCGAGGTTTTCCCCGTGAAGAGCATCATCGTCACCGGTTGTTCCTCCGGCATCGGCGCCCATTGCGCCGAGGCGCTCAAACGCGACGGCTGGCGGGTCTTTGCAACGGTTCGCAAGTCCGAGGATCTGGCGCCGCTTGAGGCCAAGGGCATCGAGACCCTGGTCATGGATTATACCGATCCCGCCAGCATCGAGGCGCTTGTGGCGACCGTCTTCGAACGCACCGGAGGCAGGCTCGATGCGCTCTTCAACAACGGCGCCTATGGCCAGCCCGGCGCCGTCGAGGACCTCCCGACCGAGGCGCTCCGCGCCCAGTTCGAGACCAATCTCTTCGGCTGGCACGACCTGACCCGCCGCGTGATCCCGGCCATGCGGGCCCAAGGGGAGGGCCGCATCGTGCAATGCTCCTCGATCCTCGGCATTGTGCCCTATCGCTGGCGCGGCGCCTATACGGCCTCGAAATTTGCGCTCGAAGGCCTGTCGCTGACGCTCAGGATGGAGCTCGAAGGCTCCGGCGTGCAGGTGAGCCTGATCGAGCCGGGGCCGATCGAAAGCCGCTTCACCGCCAATGCGCTCACCCATATCCGCCAGGCGATCGATCTGGAAAACTCCGTGCATGCCGAGGACTATCGCCGCCAACTGGCGCGCCTCGATGGCTCGGGCCCGATCAACCGCCACAAGCTCGGTCCGGATGCGGTCTACAAAGTCCTCATCCATGCCTTGACCGCCAAGCGCGCCCGCCCACATTATCTCGTGACCAAGCCGGCCAAGCAGGGGGCCCTCATCAAGCGCTGGCTGCCGACCGACCTCTTCTATCGACTGATGCGCTCGCTGGACTGACCGGCGACGAACAAAGGCTCATCCCACGTTATGTCCACATTCACCTATGTCCTCGCCATCATCGTCATGGGGCTTGTCGCCCTTGTCCTCATCCGAGGCCTCTTCAACATGATGAAGGGCGGCGACGGAAACACCTCGAACAAGTTGATGCAGGCCCGTATCGTGCTTCAGGCGATCGCGATCGCCCTGATCATGCTCACACTCTGGCTGACCGGCGGGGGACGCTGATCGATGGTCAAGCTCAACAAGATCTACACCCGCACCGGCGACGACGGCACCACGGCACTCGTGACCGGCCCGCGCCGCCTGAAGCATGACCTGCGCGTCGATGCCTATGGCACGATCGACGAAACCAATTCGGCGATCGGCATTGCCCGGCTGCATACGGCCGAGATGCCCGAGCTCGACGCCATGCTGATGCGCATCCAGAACGATCTCTTCGACCTCGGCGCCGATCTGGCCGCACCCGAAACCGGCGAGGTTCTCTCCTACGAACCGCTGCGCGTGATCGAGGCGCAGGTGGACCGGATCGAAAACGAGATCGACCAGCTGAACGCCGATCTCGACCCGCTCAAATCCTTCATCCTGCCCGGCGGCACACCGGCCGCCGCCTATCTGCACCTCGCCCGCACCACCGCGCGGCGTGCCGAACGCATCATGGTCGAACTCTCCCGTTTCGACGGCGAGGAAGTCGGCGAACCGGCGCTGAAATACGTGAACCGTCTGTCGGATTTTCTGTTCATCGCAGCGCGGCACGCGAATGATGGTGGTCGGGCGGATATTCTGTGGGTGCCGGGGAAGAATAGGTAGGCAGTAGCATTTCTCCCCCCCTTGCGGGGGAGAACGGAAAATCGAAGGCTTAGGCGAGCGCAAGCCGCCTAAACTTCAGATTTTCCTGGAGAGGGGCAACGTTGCGTTGGTGCTCATCTTACCGAGCCCCCCTCTTGCGAAATCTGAGGTTTGGCCCTGATCGGGCCAATTTCTCGATTTCGCTTTCTCCCCCGCAAGGGGGGAGATAGGCCGCCGCGAGCACTTCGGCTCCCTCATGCTGAGGTGCCCGCGTGAAGCGCGGGCCTCGAAGCATCCTTCCGCTTTGATCCACCTCTGGCCTCGCCCTTCGAGGCCCGACGCGGTCGGGCGCCTCAGGGTGAGGGTGATCTGTCGATGTCAAAAAGCCCAAGCTTCGCCCCCGGTCGGGATCATCTCCCTCCGGGTGGCTGGAAACTTGTCCTCGGGCTTGACCCGAGGGATCGGACGAGGCGCCAGAAGCAACCTGTCTAAGTATGTATGTGGCTCCTTCCGGCGCCCCGTTCGGCGTCTATTCCCGCTGCATGCGTCTCTCTGGCAAGGCGGCGACGGGCGTTGAAACGTGAGTCCCAACGTCGACCGGGCGCGGGTCCGGCTGTGGCAGAGTCCTCCCGTGGGAATGTCTGCCAGAGCCTGGCCGGTGGCCCGGGAGGTTCCCGCCGGATGGTGCACCATTCCGACCGGGACCCTCGCCCGGGGGATGGGGCCTTGGTCATTTGCGACCTCGGTCCTCATCCCCGCCGTTTGTTTCGCCCCGCTGTCTGGATGTTCGCGACAGCGCGGGCGCCTTGTCTGTGTGCCTCTGAGGCACGTCCTTCCGATCAGGGTATCCAGGTTCTGGGCGCATCCGACCCCGTTACCTTCGTATCCAGCCCCTCGTCCGGAGGGAGACCGTTGCAGCGGGCCGGGGTTTTAGGTCTGCGACAACCCTCCACCCCGGCGCCGGCCCGCCTCGCCTGACATCGCATCGTCAGGTGTATCCGAGGGCGGGACAGCGATGATTCTAAGGGGGTGGAAATGGGCGGGGACGGAAAAAAGATTTTTTGTTGATTTTGTTGGGGGATTTTTGAAAGTCGTCCCCCCTTTTTTCGGGAGAGGGCGCCGAATTCGCGGCTTTGCCCCTCACCCTGCCCTCTCCCCGCGGGCGGGGAGAGGGGGGCGCAAGCATCGGCCGTCTCGGCCTTCTCCCCGCTTGCGGGGAGAAGGTGCCGGCAGGCGGATGAGGGGCGGAGGCGACGGGTAATGAGGGGCGGTTGCGTCTTGCGCGACGCCCATCTCCTCCTTGGTGGGGGAGACTTCGGAGCGGTGGCCGAAGCCTCTCCCACAAGGGGGAGAGGGGAACCGCTCGCCTCTTCCCCCTGTCCCCATCCCAAAACCTGCGCTAGCATCGCCCACCCGACCACCGGCGAACCCGACGAGGCGCGATGTTTATACCCCTGCATGACCGAAACGCGCTGAAGTACATTCGCAAGCAATATGTGACGCTGGGGCTGATCCTCGCGAATGTCTTGTCCTATGCGCTGGCGAGTCTCGTGCCGGATGCGGCTTATGAACTCAGCGTCTACGGGCTCGGCTTCATCCCCGCAATTCCGCTGGGGGGCGCGACGCTCGATCCGTCGCTGGTCTTGGTCCCGGAGGGCGCGACCTACATCACCTATTCCTTCCTACATGGAAGCTGGCTTCATCTGGGGTCCAACATGCTCTTCCTCTGGGTCTTCGGCGACAATGTCGAGGATGCCATGGGCCACTTGAAGTTCCTGTTCTTCTACCTTGCCTGTGCTGCAGCCGGAGCGCTCGCCCATGGCCTTCTGATGCCAACGAGCGAGGCCCCGCTGATCGGGGCATCGGGAGCGGTGTCGGGCGTGGTGGCGGCCTATCTGATGCTGCACCCGAAGGTGCGCGTCTGGGTGCTGGTCTTCATGCGCTTTCCCCTGCCGCTGCCCGCCTTCATTCCGCTTCTCTTCTGGGTGGGCCAGCAATTCGTCATGCTGGTGATCGACGGTGACAGCAATGTCTCCTGGGGTGCCCATGTCGGCGGCATCATCGCCGGTGCGATCCTGGTGCTCTTTTTGCGACGTCCCGGTGTACCCCTCTTCGATCGCGCGATTGTGACGCCGCGCGCCGTGCAGCATGAGGCGGTCTCGGTCGACGTGGCACCACTCGGTCCCTGGGGACAAAGGCCGACTGGAAACTCGGACAAGGAGCTGATCGATGACAGGGAGTTATCGACGCAAGCCCCGGCGCAGCAGCCGATCCGCAAGGTCACCCACTGGGGACGATGACAACAGGTCGCGGGTCCAGCGTATTGACGTGAACGTCAACGTAACTTATTGCTGCCAACCAAACAGCATCGATCGTTGTGTTTGGGGAAAAAATGCGTATCGATGTCGCCAATCGACAACCGGCGGAGCGCATCAGGGCGCATTTTCCGGCGGAAGATTTGAAGAGAGGAACCCATGAAGATACTCGTCCCAGTCAAGCGGGTTGTGGATTACAACGTCAAGATCCGCGTCAAGCCTGATGGTTCCGGCGTAGAGCTCGCCAACGTCAAGATGTCCATGAACCCCTTCGACGAGATCTCCGTCGAAGAAGCCCTGCGGCTGAAGGAAGCCGGCAAGGCCGAGGAAGTGGTTGTCGTTTCGATCGGCCCGGCCAAGGCCGAGGAAACTCTGCGCACCGCACTCGCCATGGGCGCCGACCGCGGCATCCTCATCGAGACCGAGGAAACCGTCGAGCCGCTTGCCGTCGCCAAGCTCCTGAAGGGCGTGGTCGAGGCTGAGGCTCCGGGCCTCGTCATTGTCGGCAAGCAGGCGATCGACGACGATTCGAACCAGACCGGCCAGATGCTGGCGGCTCTGCTCGGCTGGGGCCAGGCGACGTTTGCCTCCAAGCTCGAGCTCGGCGCCGACAAGGCGACCGTGACCCGCGAAGTTGACGGCGGCCTGCAGACCATCGACGTGAAGCTCCCTGCGATCGTCACCACCGACCTGCGCCTGAACGAGCCGCGTTATGCCTCGCTGCCGAACATCATGAAGGCCAAGAAGAAGCCGCTCGACAAGAAGTCGCCTGCCGACTTCGGCGTCGACGTCGCCCCGCGCCTGAAGGTTCTGAAGACCGAGGAGCCGGGTGGCCGCAAGGCGGGCATCAAGGTGAAGAGCGTCGCCGAACTGGTCGACAAGCTTAAGAACGAAGCCGGCGTATTGTAATGAAATCCGTGAGGCCCGCCTGCAAAGGGCGGGTCGCTGCGCTTCCGGTGCTCACGTACGCTCCGCTCCGGTTCTCGCACCCCACCCTTTTCGGCTGGGCCTGACGGATTTCCACGAAACTCAAATTCGAGGATTGAAAATGGCTATTCTTCTTCTCGCAGAACACGACAACGCGACCGTCTCCGAACAGACCGCGAAGGCCCTGACGGCCGCGACCAAGATCGGTGGCGACGTGCATGTGCTGGTCGCCGGCTCGGGTGCCAAGGCTGCCGCCGATGCCGCTGCCAAGCTCTCGGGCGTCTCCAAGGTGCTGCTCGCCGACGATGCTTCGCTCGCCAACAATCTGGCCGAGCCGCTGGCGGCCCTCATCGTTTCGCTCGCTGGCTCCTATGACACGATCATTGCGTCTGCGACCTCCGTCGGCAAAAATGTCATGCCGCGCGTGGCTGCCCTGCTCGACGTGATGCAGGTGTCTGAAATCATCGAGGTCGTCTCGGCAGATACCTTCAAGCGTCCGATCTATGCCGGCAACGCCATCCAGACCGTGCAGTCGACCGATGCCAAGAAGGTGATCACCGTCCGCACCGCCTCCTTCGCCGCTGCCGGTGAAGGTGGTTCGGCCTCCGTGGAGACCATCGCAGCGGCTGCAAACCCGGGCGTTTCCAGCCACGTCTCTGACGCGCTGTCCTCGTCCGACCGTCCGGAACTGGCCTCGGCCAAGATCATCATTTCCGGTGGCCGCGCACTCGGTTCCTCGGAAAAGTTCCAGGAAGTCATCCTGCCCGTGGCCGACAAGCTCGGTGCCGCCGTCGGTGCCTCCCGCGCGGCCGTCGATGCCGGCTACGCGCCGAACGACTGGCAGGTCGGCCAGACCGGCAAGGTCGTCGCCCCGCAGCTCTATATCGCCTGCGGCATCTCGGGCGCGATCCAGCATCTCGCCGGCATGAAGGACAGTAAGGTCATCGTCGCGATCAACAAGGATGAGGAAGCCCCGATCTTCCAGGTCGCCGACTACGGCCTCGTCGCCGACATCTTCGAAGCCCTGCCGGAGCTCGAGAAGGCGCTCTGATCGGCATTTCGCAGCTGCGAAAGCACTGGTCAAAGGACCCTTGGCGGTCTATCAATCAGCCGGGTCCGCGCAAGCGGGTCCGGCATTTTCTTGGGTGCCATTTCGTGCGTGAAGACTGGAACGGGTGAGGAGCAAGGCGATGACGGACAAGATCAGCAATGTGGGTGTCGTGGGTGCCGGCCAAATGGGTTGCGGCATTGCCCAGGTTTCCGCCGCCGCCGGCTACAAGGTCACGATCTACGACCTGTCCAAGGAGCGGATCGAGGCGGGTCTCGCTACGATCAACGGTAATCTCGCCCGCCAGGTCACCAACGGCAAGATCACCGACGAACAGCGCAAACAGGCGCTCGCCCTGATTTCCGGCTCCGCCGACATCAATGACCTCGCCCCGTCGGATCTCGTGATCGAGGCGGCGACCGAGGACGAGCAGGTCAAGCGCAAGATCTTCGCGACGCTCTGCCCGGTGCTGAAGCCCGAGGCGCTGCTGGCGACCAACACCTCCTCGCTCTCGATTACCCGCCTGGCCTCCGCCACCGACCGGCCGGAGCGTTTCATGGGCATCCATTTCATGAATCCGGTCCCGGTGATGAAGCTGGTCGAACTCGTGCGCGGCATAGCAACCGAGGAAACGACCTTCACCACGGCCAAGGAATTCGTTTCCTCGCTCGACAAGACGATCACGGTGGCCGAGGACTTCCCGGCCTTCATCGTCAACCGCATCCTGCTTCCGATGATCAACGAGGCGATCTACACGCTTTATGAAGGCGTCGGCTCGGTCGAGGCGATCGACACGGCGATGAAGCTCGGCGCCAACCATCCCATGGGCCCGCTGCAGCTCGCCGATTTCATCGGTCTCGACACCTGCCTCTCGATCATGCAGGTGCTGCATGACGGACTGGCGGATTCGAAATACCGCCCCTGCCCGCTTCTGGTGAAATATGTCGAGGCCGGCTGGCTGGGTCGCAAGTCCGGCCGCGGCTTCTACGACTATCGCGGCGAAGTGCCGGTCCCGACCCGCTGACGGGGCATTTCGATCCGGGACCATCCAGCGAAAAGATATTCGCCCCTCCGGGTGATGATTGGTCGGCCATTCCTCGGAAGAGACGGGCCGACCCTCTAATTTGCGGGGCAATCGCAGATCCCCCCGCATCCCGGAGCACACAGTCATGAAACGTCTCCTCCTCGTCAGCGCAGCCCTTGCTGCTCTCTCCCTGCCCTTTTCGGCGAGCGCAGCCGACAAGCTGCTCAACGCCTCCTACGACATTGCCCGCGAGATCTTCGCGGCCCAGAACGAAGCCTTCATCAAGGCCAATCCGGGCGTGACGATCGATCAGTCGCATGGCGGCAGCTCGCGCCAGGCGCGCGCCATCGTCGAAGGACTGGAAGCTGACGTCGTCACCTTCAACCAGGTGTCGGACGTGGAATTCCTCGCCAAGAACGGCTTCATCAACGAGGGCTGGCAGGCAGAATTCCCCAACAATGCCTCGCCCTTCTACTCCTTCCCGTCCTTCCTGGTGCGCGCCGGCAATCCGAAGAACATCAAGGACTGGGACGATCTCGCCCGTGACGACGTTCAGGTGATCTTCCCCAACCCGAAGACCTCGGGCAATGCCCGCTACACCTATCTCGCGGCAACGGCCTATGCGATGGAGAAGTTCGCCGGCGATGAGGCCAAGGTGACGGAATTCGTCGACAAGATCTTCGACAACGTGCCGGTCTTCGACACCGGAGGCCGCGCCGCCACGACCACCTTTGTCGAGCGCGAAATCGGCGACGTCATCATCACCTTCGAGGCCGAGACCAAGGCGATCGAGAAGCAGTACGGCTCCGACAAGTTCCAGCAGGTCGTGCCCTCGGTCAGCCTGCTTGCCGAATTCCCGGTCGCCGTTGTCGACAAGGTGGCCGATGCCAAGGGCAGCCAGGATCTGGCGAAGAAGTATCTCGGTTTCCTCTATTCGCCGGAAGGGCAGAAGATCGCCGCCGAATTCGGCCACCGCGTTCATGACGAGAAGGTCGCCGCCGAGTACAAGAACCAGTTCCCGGACATCCGCCTGGTGACCGTCGAAGACGTCTTTGGTGGCTGGGACAAGGTGTCGAAGGAGCATTTCGCCGAAGGTGGCATTCTTGATGGGATCTACGGCAGCCGCTAAGTCGGCATGACGGACCGACAGGAACCGGCGGGATGGCCCGCCGGTTTTCGCGTGAAAGGACAAAAGACGTGAAACGGCGTGTCTTGCCAGGCCTGAAGCTGTCCCTCGGGATAACGCTGGTCTATGCGGCGATCATTATCCTTCTGCCGTTGATGGCCCTCATCTTCAAGGCGGCGAGCCTTGGCCCGTCCGACTACTGGCGCATCGTCTCGTCCGACCGTGCCCTGGCGAGTTATGGCGTGACCATCGGCTCGGCCTTGGTCGCCACCCTGTTCAATCTCGTCTTCGGTCTGGCGCTTGCCTGGGTTCTGGTGCGCTACCGCTTCCCCGGTCGCCGCATCGTCGATGCACTGGTCGACCTGCCCTTCGCGCTGCCCACAGCCGTTGCGGGCATCTCGCTGACGACGCTTTTTGCGACCAACGGCTGGTTTGGCGCCGTCCTCGAAGAGATCGGCATCAAGGTCGCCTATACCCCGCTCGGCATCATGGTGGCCATGGCCTTCACCAGCCTGCCCTTTATTGTCCGGACCGTTCAGCCGGTCCTCGAAGAACTCGATCCGGCGCTCGAAGAGGCCGCGCAGACGCTTGGCTCCCGCGACTGGGCGATCTTTCGCCGGGTGATCCTGCCGCTTTTGACCCCGGCCCTGCTCGCCGGCACATCGCTGGCCTTTGCCCGCAGCCTGGGTGAGTTCGGAGCGATCATCTTCATCGCCGGCAACCAGCCCTTCTCGACCGAGATCACGGCACTGCTCGCCTTCATCCGGCTCGAGGAATACGACTACCCGGCATCGGCCGCGATTGCCTCCGTCATGCTGATCGCGGCCTTCGTCATGCTGGCGGTCACCAATTACCTCCAGGCCCGCGCCCTGCGCTACACGGTGAAAGGCTAAGCCATGAGCCAGATTACGAAAGGCCGCAGGCCACCTCGCGTCGGCGAGGCCCCGATCTTCAAATGGAGCCTGATCACTGCCGTGCTGGTCATGGTGGTTCTCTTCATCGTCGCACCGCTCGCTGTGATCGCGGAACAGGCTTTCTCACGCGGCCTGCCCTTCTTCCTGGAAAGCATAACCGACCCCGACACGCGCCATGCGATCGGTCTGACGGTGATCACGGCATTGATCGCCGTGCCCCTCAACACGATTTTCGGCGTCGCGGCGGCCTGGGCGATCACCAAACACGATTTCCGCGGCAAGCGGCTGCTGACCATCCTGATCGAGATCCCCTTCTCGGTGTCGCCGATCGTGGCCGGGGTGTCCTACCTCTTCGTCTACGGGCTGCAGGGCATGTTCGGTCCCGCGCTGGACAGCATGGAACTCAAGATCATGTTCGCCCTGCCAGGCATCGTGCTGGCATCGATGTTCGTCACCGCCCCTTTCGTGGCCCGCGAGCTGATCCCGCTGATGCAGGCCCAGGGGCGCGACCTCGAAGAGGCTGCCACCTCTCTCGGCGCCAGCGGCTGGCGGACATTCTTCTCGATTACACTGCCCAACATCAAATGGGCGCTGCTGTATGGCGTGGTGCTCTGCAATGCCCGCGTCATGGGTGAGTTCGGTGCCGTTTCTGTGGTCTCCGGCAATATCCGCGGTCAGACCAACACGCTTCCGCTGCACATCGAACTGCTCTACCACGACTACAATGCCGTTGGCGCCTTTGCCGCCGCCTCGATCCTGGCGACGCTCGCGCTCGTCACGCTGGTGGCCAAGGTCCTGCTCGAGCGCCAGGGCGCCGGGCGCCGCAACCGCCCGCAGACGCTGGCCGGCACACAGAATTCCCCGGAGGTAACCTCGTGAACATTCGCCTCGACAGCGTCGTCAAGACCTTCGAAACCTTCCGCGCCGTGCATGGTGTCTCGCTCGATATTCAGAGCGGCGAGCTGGTGGCGCTGCTTGGCCCCTCAGGCTCCGGCAAGACGACCATCCTGCGCATGGTGGCAGGCCTCGAATTCGCCGATGGCGGCAATATCCACTTCGGCGACGAGGACGCGACCGATATTCCGGTGCGCGACCGCGGCGTCGGTTTCGTCTTCCAGCATTATGCGCTCTTCCCGCATATGACCGTGGCCGAAAACATTGCCTTCGGCATGAAGGTGTCCAAGGTCAAGCGCTCGGGCGCCGACATCGATCGCCGGGTCGAGGAACTGCTGTCGCTGGTGCAGCTTTCCGGTCTCGGCGAACGTTTCCCCGGCCAGATCTCCGGCGGCCAGCGCCAGCGCGTGGCGCTCGCCCGTGCGCTTGCCGTTGACCCGCGCGTGCTGCTGCTCGACGAACCCTTTGGCGCGCTTGACGCCAATGTCCGACGCGACCTGCGCCGCTGGCTGCGCTCCATTCACGACGAACTCGGCATCACCACGCTGTTCGTTACCCACGACCAGGAAGAGGCGCTTGATCTCGCCGATCGTGTGGTGATCCTCGACAAGGGCAAGATCGTCCAGCAGGGAACGCCCGAAGAGGTCTGCCGTCATCCGGTCAACGCCTTCGTCATGCGTTTCCTCGGCGACACCAACGCCCTGAAGGCAACCGTCTCGAATGGGAAGGCGACCGTCGGCAACATGACCTATGCGGCAGTCGGCCTGAAGGACGGCGCGGCGGAACTCCTGTTCCGTCCGACGGATGTCGAATGGAGCAATGATCCCGCCAAGGGCGTTGCGGCGACCATCCAGCGCATTCTCGACCGGCCCGGCTCCAAGCGGGTCCTGGCAAAGACGGGAGACGGCACCACCGTCGAATTCGACGTCGCGCCGGAATTTGCCGCAGCCAAGGGCGAAGCGGGCTTCATCGAGATCGTAAGGCCGCGGGTCTACCAGGACTGAAACCTTTGGCATCGACCTATCGGCGCAACAACGCCGGGGTTTCGATCATCGAGATTGGGCATTTGCTGGCGGCGCAACCCGTCAGCCGCCGGTCGCAGCAGCCACCACCAATGCCTTGGCGTCGGCGCCGTCCCATACGGCCGGGCCGTTCATGCTGCCGAGTAGGCAACCCTTGCCGTCAACGAGCAGGGTGACCGGCAGGCCGAAGGCAAGACCCTCGCGCTTGAGCTGGTTGAAGACGCCCATGGATGCGTCACGGTAAAGACCGAGTGCATCGACACCGGTCTCTTCCAGGAAGGTCTGCGGCTTCTCGACATCGCCGGTATCGATGTTGATCGCGAGCACCTGGAAAGCCTCACCGCCCGCGGCCTTCTGCAGGTTGTTGAGGGCCGGCATTTCCTCTCGGCAGGGCACACACCAGGTGGCCCAGAGATTGATCAGCACCGTCTTATTCGCGAAGTTGGCCATGGTCATGGCTGAGCCGGCCTTGTCCTGGAAATTGAGCCCCTGAATGGGCTTGGGCTCACTCACCGGTATCATCGCCGCCACGTCGCCCTTGAGGTAAGGCTTCAACAGCTCGGCTTTGGCGACAGAACCCTCGCATTGGGCGGCATCGGCGGTCTCCACGGCATTGCCAGACATGGTCTGTCTCACGTATACCGCAGCCGCGCCGGCGACGATGCCGGCCACCGCCGCAATTGCAACCAGCTTGGTGGGGAAGAGACCCGCGGGTTTCTTTTCTGTCATGTCATTCTCCAGGACGGGCATTCCATGGCCGAGGACATCAAGGACACCAAATCCTCCAACCAGATGTGGGGCGGTCGCTTCGCCTCGGGGCCTTCGGCCATCATGGAGGAGATAAATGCCTCCATCGGTTTCGACAAGAAGCTTTACGCCCAGGATATCCGCGGCTCAAAGGCGCATGCGACCATGCTGGCGCACCAAGGCATCATCTCGGCCGAAGATAAAGACAAGATCCTTCACGGCTTGGACACGATCCTGTCAGAGATCGAAAGCGGCCAGTTCGTCTTCTCGCGCAAGCTCGAAGATATCCATATGAACGTCGAGGCGCGCCTTGCCGAGCTGATCGGCTCCGCTGCCGGTCGTCTCCATACCGCCCGCTCGCGTAACGACCAGGTGGCGCTCGACTTCCGCCTCTGGGTAAAGGAAGAGCTGCAGAAGACGGAAGCTGCCCTTTCCGGCCTGATCGCGGCATTCCTCGACCGGGCGGAAGAGCATGCCGACACCGTCATGCCCGGCTTCACCCATCTGCAGACGGCTCAGCCGGTGACCTTCGGTCATCACTGCATGGCCTATGTCGAGATGTTCGGCCGTGACCGCCAGCGCGTGCGCCATGCGATTGAACACCTCGACGAAAGCCCGATCGGGGCAGCAGCCCTTGCCGGCACCGGCTACCCGATCGACCGCCACATGACGGCACAGGCCCTCGGCTTCCGCGAGCCGACCCGCAACTCGATCGACACCGTCTCAGACCGCGACTTTGCGCTCGAATTCCTCTCGATCGCCTCCATCGCGGCAACCCATCTGTCGCGCCTGGCCGAAGAGATCGTCATCTGGTCGACCCCGCAATTCGGCTTCATCCGCCTGTCGGACGCGTTTTCGACCGGTTCGTCGATCATGCCGCAGAAGAAGAACCCGGACGCCGCAGAGCTCGTGCGCGCCAAGACTGGCCGCATCAACGGTTCGCTGATCGCGCTTCTGACCGTGATGAAGGGCCTGCCGCTCGCCTATTCCAAGGACATGCAGGAAGACAAGGAACAGGTCTTCGACGCCGCCGAGAGCCTGGAACTGGCAATCGCCGCCATGACCGGCATGGTCACCGACATGACCATCCGCACCGACAGGATGAAGGCGGCCGCCGGCTCCGGTTACTCGACCGCGACCGACCTTGCAGACTGGCTGGTGCGCGAAGCCGGCCTCCCCTTCCGCGATGCGCATCATGTGACCGGCAATGCCGTTGCCATGGCCGAGAAGAAGGGCTGCGATCTCGCAGAGCTTTCGCTCGAGGAACTGCAGAGCATCAATTCAGCGATCACGGCTGATGTCTTCAACGTTCTCACAGTCGAGGCCTCCGTCGCCAGCCGCAAGAGCTTCGGCGGCACGGCGCCGTCTGAAGTCAGAAAGCAGATCGCCTGGTGGCGAGCCAGAAACTGAGCGGGCGACAGATCACGGCAACGCCGGCCATTCATCACGAGATCAGGGGTGCACAAGCGCCCCTTTTTTCTGTACACGCTAGCACAACGATATTTCTTTGGATCGGGTCATGGTGAATTCGCTGAAACGCACGACGCTCACGCTCTCTCTGCTGCTCGCTGCCTCGCTGGCTCTGTCTGCCTGCGGCCGCAAAGGTGACCTCGACCCGCCGAGCACGCCTGTCGACCAGCAGAACAAGCGCGACGCCCCGGTCGAAAAGACGCCGGATACTCCGTTCGTTCTCGACCCGCTTCTTTGACAGGGCTTAATCCGTGAACCACTTCGAGTATCGCGACGGCGTTCTCTACGCCGAGGGCGTGGCCATCCCCGAGATTGCGCGCACCGTCGGCACACCCTTCTACTGCTATTCGACCGCGACGCTGGAGCGGCACTACAAGGTCTTCTCCAAAGCCTTCGACGGTGTCGACGCCCTCGTCTGCTATGCGATGAAGGCGAATTCCAACCAGGCTGTCCTCAAGACGCTGGGTCGCCTCGGCGCCGGTGTCGACGTGGTCTCGGAGGGGGAGCTTCGCCGTGCACTGGCCGCTGGCATCCCGGCAGACCGCATCATGTTCTCCGGCGTCGGCAAGACGCCGAGCGAGATGGACTTAGGACTAGAAGCCGGCATCTACTGCTTCAACGTCGAGAGCGAGCCGGAGCTGGAGATCCTCAATCAGCGCGCCATCAAGGCCGGCAAGAAGGCCCATGTCTCCTTCCGCATCAATCCGGATGTCGACGCAAAGACCCACGCGAAGATCTCGACCGGCAAGAAGGAAAACAAGTTCGGCATCTCCTACGAGCGCGCGCGTGCAGTCTATGCTCGTGCCGCGACGCTGGAGGGGATCCAGGTGTCCGGCATCGACATGCATATCGGCAGCCAGATCACCGATCTGCAGCCCTTCGAGGATGCCTTCCGCCTGCTGCGCGAACTCGTCGAGACGCTGCGCAGCGATGGCCACACGATCGACCACGTCGATGTCGGCGGTGGCCTCGGCATTCCTTACAAGGACGACAACAACCCGCCGCCGGAGCCGGACGCCTATGCCCGGATCGTCAAGGATCAGCTGTCGGGCCTGAACTGCCGGATCGTCACCGAGCCTGGCCGCCTGATCGTCGGCAATGCCGGCATCCTCGTGACCGAGGTCATCTATGTGAAGGACGGCGGCGACAAGACTTTCGTCATCGTCGACGGCGCGATGAACGACCTGATCCGCCCGACCCTCTACGAGGCCTATCACGAGATCAAGCCTGTGGTGATCTCGGCGGCGAATGCCCCGCGCATCAAGGCCGATGTCGTCGGCCCCGTTTGCGAGACCGGCGACTATCTGGCGCTCGACCGCGAGATGGCCATGCCCAAGCCCGGCGACCTCATCGCCGTTGGCTCGGCCGGGGCCTATGGCGCCGTGCAGGCCGGCACCTACAACACCCGCCGGCTGGTGCCGGAGGTGTTGGTCAACGGCAACGAGTTCCACGTGATTCGCCGGCGTCCGACCTATGACGACCTGATCGCGCTCGACAGCGTGCCCGACTGGCTGGCCTGATTCATTCACAATTCGGCGATGAGGCGGGAAAAACTCCCCCCTCACGCCCGCCGCCCTCGTCTTCGCCACAAAGACTGCTATCTTCGAGTACACTCAGCCGTGTCTGACGCGCGGCGCTCTCGGAGACCAGACGGATGAGCTCTTCCCGCCCGGCCGGCCACAGGAAAGGCGCCTTCAAGGACGACCCGAAGCTCGCGCGGCGCGTGGGCATCAAACGTGTGCTCGCCCGTTCCGTGCTCTTTGCCGAGCGCCTTCTTCCGCTGTTCCTGCCCGTCCTCGGCATTGCGGCTCTGTTCGTTGCTCTGGCCTGGCTCGGCGTCTACCGCGAAGTGCCGGATCTTGTCCGCCTGGCAATCGTATTCATTCTGGTCTTCGCTTTTGTCGCCTCCTTCCTGCCCTTCCTGAAGCTCAGGCTGCCCAGTATTGCCGAAGCCGACAGGCTGCTTGAAGAGCGAAACGGCCTGCCCCATCAGCCAGTGGCGGTGCAGGACGACGAGATCGCGGCAGACACACCCTTTGCCCGGGCGCTCTGGCAGGAGCACCAGCGGCGCATGGCCGAGCGCATAGCGGCGCTGGATGCCGGCTTGCCGCAGCCGGACATCGCCCGCTACGACCGCTACGCGCTGCGCGCCGTACCGGCCCTGCTCTTCGTCACGGCGCTAGCCTATTCCGGTTCCAATGGCGCGGGGCAGATTGCCGATGCCTTCCGCCAGCATGTGCCCGAAAGCGAGGCGCCGGCGATCCGCATCGACGCCTGGATCACGCCGCCCGGCTATACCGGCCAGCCGCCGGTCTTCCTCTCGGGCCTCGGGACCCAGGATGCAGCCGGCGTGACGGTGCCGCAGAAATCCAAGGTCACCGTGCGCATCAGCGGCGGGCCCTCGGAAGAGAAGGTTCTTTTCGTCAAGCAGTCGGATGGCGCCGTCCTCGACGTTGCGGAGAAGGACGATGCGGCCCGCACGCCGACGGCCGGTTCCGAGATTGACGCACGCAGTCAGACAGCCGTCCCGACACCCCCGCCCGCCCCGGCGCCGAATGCGCCGATGGTGGCGCGCACCCATGAACTGGAGCTGGACGAGGCCGGCGAACTGCGCGTGGCCGACCGCATCTGGACGATCGGCGTCACGCCGGACAGGGCACCCGAGATTGCGTTTGACGGCACGCCGCGCCGCGCAATCAACGGTGCGCTCGAGATCGCCTTCACCGCCAAGGATGACTACGGCCTGCAGAAGGCCCATGCCGAGATCGTGCCGTTGGAAGAGCAGGCCGGCGCGACGCCGCTCTATCCGCATCCGGATTACAAGCTCGACCTGCCGCGCCACAATGCCCGCGACACGAAGGGGGTTGCCAGCCGCAACATCACCGAACATCCGCTCGCCGGCCAGATGGTGAAGATAACGCTGGTCGCGACCGACGGCGCTGGCCAGACGGGCCGCAGCGAGCCGATCGAGATGCAGCTGCCCGGCCGCAACTTCAACGATCCGCTGGCTGCCGCCGTGGCCGAGCAGCGCAAGGTTTTCGCCCTCGACACCCGCCAGATGCCGAAGGCGGTCGAGCTGAACGAGGCGCTGGTCATCCGACCCGACGAGACCATTCCCGACCTCGGTAACTTCCTCGCCATCGAGAGCGCCCGCGCCCGCATGAATGCTGCGAAAGGCGAAGAGCAGCTGAAGGACACGGCCGACTATCTCTGGGAAATCGCGCTCGGCATCGAGGACGGCGACCTGTCGCTTGCCGAACGCCGCCTGCGCGACGCCCAGCAGGCTCTGTCGGATGCTCTGGAAAACGGCGCAAGCGACGAGGAAATCCAGCGCCTCATGGCCGAGCTCCGTTCGGCGATGCAGGAATTCCTCCAGGCGCTTGCCCAGCGCATGCCCAACCAGCAGGGCGAGCAACAGCAACAGGCGCAGAACACCCTGCGCCAGCAGGATCTCGACAACCTGCTCGACCAGCTGGAAAACCTCGCGCGCTCCGGCAACCGGGACCAGGCACAGCAGCTTCTGTCTGAACTGCAGCGGATGATGAACAATCTCCAGGCCGGCCGGCCGCAGCAGGGCCAGCAGCAGCAGAACAGCGAGGCCCGTCGCCAGATCGACAAGCTCGGCGAGATCATGCAGGAGCAGCAGCGGTTGATGGACGAGACCTTCCGCCTTGACCAGGCGCTGCGCGACCGCATGCAGCGCGGTGATCCGCAGCAGGGCGAGGAGGGCGCCGAGGGCCAGCAAGGTCAGCAGGGACAGCAGGGGCAGCAAGGCCAACAGGGCCAGCAGAACCTCGACGGAATGACCGCGGAACAGCTGCGCGAGGCACTGCGCCAGTTGCGCCAGCAGCAGGAGCAACTCGGCCGGCAGCTCGGCGAACTGCAGGAAGGCTTGAAGGGCATGGGCATGGAGCCGGGTCCGGGCTTCGGAGAAGCGCAGCAGGAAATGCAGGGCGCCGGCGAAGCACTCGGTCAGGGTCAGGGTGACCGTGCCGTTCAGGGCCAGGGACGCGCGATGGAAGCACTGCGCCAGGGTGCCCGTGACATGATGAACCAGATGATGCAGGCGCAGCAGGGCCAGGACGGCCAGGGGCCGCAGATGGGCCAGGGCCAGGGCAATCAGGATGATCGTGATCCGCTTGGCAGGCCCCGCGCAACCAGCGGACCCGACTTCGGCGAGCAGGTCAAGGTTCCCGACGAGATCGACGTCCAGCGCGCCCGCGAAATCCTCGAAGCGATCCGCGAAAAGCTCGGCGAAAACTCAAGCCCAGAGATCGAGCGGCGTTACCTCGAGCGGCTGCTGGATATTCAGTGAAACCGAAAAGTGCCGAAGAAACGACGACGCCCGCATCAGCGGGCGTTAGTCTTTCCACAGATGGGATAGAGCATTCTCAGCCGGCGAGCGCCGAAGCAACGGCCTTGCGGATATCCGGAAGTGCAAAGGGCTTGGAGACGACATCGACGATCTTCGCCGAGAGGTCGTCCGCGCGCTCGCGTTGCTCGGCATAGCCGGTCATCAGCAGGATCTTCATCGCCGGAAATTCGGAATGGGCGCGGTGCGCCAGTTCGATGCCGTCCATCACGGGCATACGGATATCCGAGAGCAGCAGGTCGAACGCCTGTTCGGAGAGCTTTTCCAGGCCTTCGGCACCGTCGGCCGCCTCATGCGTCTCGTGGCCATCGAGCCTCAAGGCCCTGGCGACGAAGGAGCGCAGGGAGTCTTCGTCTTCGGTGATCAGGATTCTCGCCATGGTTGAATTCTACTCCCGCGTCCATTGACTCTTGCGAGAGGCAAATCACCAGACTTTCCTTGTCGAGTGGTAAACGCCGGACCCCTCGTCCGACGCGATGGTTAACAGCTCACTGCCTTGAAGAGGCAAGATGTTCCCCTTTGGAACGCCTCAGACATCGCCTGTGACGACACCGACGAAGGGCAGTTCGCGGAAGGCGTAAGCCACGTCCATGCCGTAACCGACGACGAAGTAGTCGGGGCATTCGAAACCGACATAATCAGCCTCAAACTGCTCTTTTCGCTTCACTTTCTTGTCGAGAAGCACGGCGATCGTGACGTTGGCGGCACCCCGCTCGTACATCAGTTCCTTGGCGAACAGCAGCGTCCGGCCGGACTCCAGGATATCATCGATGAGGAGGATATTGCGCCCCATCACGTCGCTGTCGATGTCCTTGATGATCTTGACGCCCTGGGAGACGGTGCCTGTGCCATAGCTGGACAGGGTGATGAATTCGACTTCCGGAGCAAGGCCAACATCATGCAACGCACGAATGAGGTCGGCCGCGAAGATGAAGGAGCCCTTCAGCACCGAGATCACCAGAAGGTCGTCGCAGGGACCCTTCATGATATCCTGGGCGAGCTGCAGATTGCGCTGCCGGATCTGCTCGGCGGTAAAGAGCGGTTCGATGTTCTTTCCGCGAACAACGGGCATGGGAAACTCCTTGCTGAACGACCTGAGGTCCTTGAGCCGGCAGATGCCGGAAAGGCAAGGGCCTTAGCATACCGATCGCGCCTTAGGCACCCGCCTCTTCGAAGGAAAGCCGGACTTCCGGCATTTTTCCACCAGGATGCTGGAGGCGGGTGACGATCCCGCGGCTTTCACCGCCTTCAAGGCTGTCGGCCGGCGGCTCGATATAGGTGCTGGCGATGACCTGCCCGTCGAGAACGAGATCAGCGCGGAGCTTGGGCAAGGTTACCGTGCGACCGGTCCGGTTTTCAACGATGGCGTTGAGCAGCAGCACCCGCATGCCGTTTCGGTCCTGCGGCGTCAGGTTCACATGCGTAAAGTCGAGCGGCTTGGCTGCCAGTTCCGGATGCTCGGCCTTGCCGAAGAACACCTGGCCGGCAATCGAGAAGATCGAGACGAAGGCGATCGCCACGAGCAGCGAGAAGCCGACATCGGACAGGCGCTGAAGACGGGCCTCGATACGCTCGACCAGACTGCGGAAAAACAGGGAGGGATCTGGGGTCAGAGTGGCCGCAGATGAAGCCCCTGCCGAGGGAGAGGCGGGCCGCGATGTTTCGCGCACGGTGACGAACTGGGCGTCGACAACCTCATGGCGCGCCATGCGCTGGCTGAGCGGCTCGATGCGACGGCGGGCTCGATCCGGCGGAAGGAGATCAAGGTCTGCAGCTGGAGCCTGCTTCTGGTAACGGAAAGCGCTCATGATGCGCACCTTTCGCACAGCCAAAATCGGATACCCCGAAAGTCGGCGGTTGAAACGAATCCTCACCAGACGTAAATTTAAATGGTTAATGCTTCGGAAAGACGGGCTGAAAAGCCTCGCGTCCCGGAGCATGTTTACCGGCCGTTGACGATCTTCGTTTACGAGCCCCAGACCTCGGACACGTCAGACTGGGCCCCCTTTGATCCATTTCGAAAATGTCGGCCTGCGCTATGGGATGGGACCGGAGATCCTCCGCGACCTGACCTTCGACCTGCCGAAGGGATCCTTCCAGTTCCTGACCGGCCCGTCGGGCGCCGGCAAGACGACGCTCCTGCGCCTTCTCTTCATGTCGCTGCAGCCGACGCGTGGACTGATCCGCAGCTTCGGCCGCGACATCACCAGCATCCCCCGCAGCGAGCTGCCGATGCTGCGCCGACGTGTGGGCATCGTCTTCCAGGACTTTCGCCTGCTCGACCACCTGACGACCTACGAGAACGTGGCGCTGCCGCTCCGGGTACGCGGCAAGGCGGAGCAGACCTATCGGCAGGACGTCATAGAACTCTTGAAATGGGTGGGGCTTGGCGAGCGCATCAACGTGCTCCCCCCGGTGCTATCAGGTGGCGAGAAGCAGCGCGTGGCGATTGCCCGCGCCCTGATCGACCGGCCGGAGATCCTGCTCGCCGACGAGCCGACGGGCAATGTCGACCCGCCGATGGCACGCAGACTGCTGAGCCTGTTTCTCGAATTGAACCGTCTCGGCACGGCCGTGGTCATCGCGACCCATGATCTGGCGCTGATGGACCAGGTGGATGCGCGCCGGATGATCCTCACCGACGGGCGGCTCGACATCTATGAATGAGATCCCCCAGAACGCGAACCAGAACCCCGGACAGAAGAAGCGGCGCGTCGAAATGACGGTCAGGCCGACGGGGCCGATCCTGCCGCCGTCCAACATCCAGGGCAATGCGCTGATGGTGGTGATCGCCATCATGGCCTTCCTTGCCTGCCTGACGCTCGGTGCGGTTTCGATGGTGCGCGCGACGGCCGCCGGGTGGCAGAGCCAGATCTCCCGCGAGATCACCATCCAGATCAAGCCCGAGGACGGCCTCGACATGGGCGCGGCTCTGGTCAAGGCGCGCGATCTGGCGCTGACTTTCGTCGGCACGCGCGACGGCCAGATCATGGACGACAGCGCCACCGCACGCCTGCTCGAGCCCTGGCTGGGGACGGGCCTGAACCTCGAAGACCTGCCGGTCCCACGGCTCATCGTGATCACCATCGACGAGACCAATCCGCCCGATTTCGAGGCCATGCGCGCCCTTTTGAAGGAGGAGGTGCCGCAGGCCTTCCTCGACGACCACCGCACTTGGGTCGATCGGCTGGTGCAGATGGCCCGCACCACGGTGCTGATTGGCTCCGGCATCCTGATCCTCGTCTTCAGCGCCATGGTCCTCACGGTCGTTTTCGCGACCCGGGGCGCGCTGTCCGGCAACCGCCACATCATCGAGGTGCTGCATTTCGTCGGGGCCGAGGGCACTTTTGTCGCTCAGGAATTCCAGAAGCACTTCCTGAAGATCAGCCTCAAGGGCGCAGCCGTCGGCGGCTTCCTGGCGGCATCATTCTTCGCGCTGGCCAGTTTCTGGCAGAGCCGGTCGCTGGCGACGCCTGAAAGCGATCAGGCAACCGCCTTGTTCGGCACCTTCACGATCGGCTGGGGCGGCTATCTCGGCATCTTCGCCACGATGATCGTCATTGCGCTTTTGACGACACTGACGGCGCGGCTGACCGTCATGCGCACGATCTATGAGATCGACCTCATCCGCTCCGACCCGGCCCGCACCGACGGCCTGATGGACGACTGACGAAATCTCGCATGTTGACTTGCCTTAAAGCCGCCTGTTCGCTGTGGGAAATCCCGGCTATTCACGGGCGATGAGCATGGATCGGACAACGTCAAAACAACCGTTGAGTGACGGCGGCCTGCCTCCTCCGGCCGGCGGTCTTTTCGCGCGGAAAAGCCTGATCCGCAGGGCCTTGCGCTATGGCGGCATGGTCGTGATCCTGTCGGTAGCGGTCCTCGTTGCCGGCTTCCTGATCTTCGCTGATTCGGTCACCAACATGCGCCCGCCCGAGACGGTGAAGGCAGACGCGATCGTTGTATTGACCGGCGGATACCAGCGAATCGAGCAGGCGATCGACCTGCTGAAGCGCGGTTACGGCGAGCGGCTGCTGATTTCAGGCGTCAACCCGACGACGACGGCCGGCCAGATCCGCAAGGCGACCCGTGCCTCGCCGGATGTCTTCGACTGCTGTGTCGACATCGGCTATGGCGCGATCGACACGATCGGCAATGCCAACGAGACGGCGATCTGGATCCGCGACAAGGGCTATCGCTCGGTGCTGGTCGTCACCAGCAACTATCACCTGGCCCGCAGCCTGATGGAACTGCGTCGCAGCGATCCCGACACCGATTTCATTGGCTATCCCGTGGTCAATGCCGATCTGAAGACACGGGCCTGGTATAGCGAACCCGATGCCATGCGCACCATGCTATCTGAATACGGCAAGACGGTCGTGGCCTATATCAGGGGCATGACCGGCTGGAGCCGCGATCAGGGCCTGCGCCCGGAAGGCGAAATCACCGAATCTGGCCGCAGTTCCTGACGATCCCCCGGAAGCTAGCGCTTTTGCTGGCGATACTTTTGCTCTAAGGACGACGTCGCCCGCCCTCGAGAGTTCCACGACATGATTGCCCTGCGTTCCATCCTTTTCAATATCGCCTTCTATGCCAACCTGATCCTCAGGATGATCGTGCTGTCGCCGATCTATTTCCTGCTGCCGCGCAAGAAGGCCTTCTTCGTGCCGAAGGACTGGGCCCGCTCCAATCACTGGCTGATGGAAAAGATCGTCGGTACGACCTTCACGGTCGAGGGGCTCGAGAACATTCCCGAGGGCGGCTACATCCTGGCGCCGAAGCACCAGTCCTTCTGGGACACCTATGCCCTGCTGCCCTGGCTCGACGATCCGGTCTACATCCTCAAGCGCGAGCTGATGTGGATCCCGGTCTTCGGCTGGTATGTCGCCAAGCAGCGGATGATCCCGGTCAACCGCGGTGCCAAGGGCAAGGTCATGGCGCAGGTGATCGAGCGCACCAAGATGGAAATGGCCAATGGCCGCCAGCTGATCATCTATCCCGAAGGTACCCGCCGTCCGCCGGGGGCACCGCCGGAATACAAATACGGTATCGCCCGCCTCTACCGCGACATCAACGTGCCCGTCGTGCCCGTCGCCATGCATCCCGGCCTCTTCTGGCCGCGCCGCAAGTTCCTGCGTTTTCCGGGCCATTTCACCGTTCGCATCCTGCCGCCCATCGAACCGGGCCTCGATCCCGACGTGATGCATGAGACACTGATGCAGCGCCTTGAAGCAGCCAGCGACGAGCTTCTGGTGAAGACGGCCAAGGAGAACCCGAAGCTGCCGCTGCCGCCAACCGCCATCAATCGCCTGAGGGAACTCGGAGCGCTCTGAGCGCATTCACGGAAGATGCAGGCAGGCCTAGGTCGGATCACCGGAAATGGCTGCGGCGACGCTTTCGAGCCACTGGTCGCGAATGCCGAGTTCGCGCATGTGGGAGACAGTATTGGCGACATAGACGGGGTTGGGACCGGAACGGCCGACGGCACCTTCAACGACGCGCGCGGCCTCTTCGATCGTCACCGCGCCCGCATATTGCGGGTGAGCCCGGTCTATGACGTAGGTAAGCGCCCGGACGGTCCGCCCGTCCGCAAGCGTGGTGCGGACCTGCCGTTCGAGATAGACGCTGGTGACGAGCTCGCGTTCGCGCAAATAGTCGACCGTGGACTGCCAGTTGGAGGGAAGGACGCGGAACGCAACGCCCTTACAGGATCCGCCGCGATCGAGGCCGAGCACGAGACCCGGCCGCTCCTCGGTACCACGGTGGACATAGGAGCGCACGCAGAGAGACCGCCGGTAGCCGCCAAGACGGGCAAGCACCCTTTCTTGATAGGGAAAGCCCGGGTTCCACATCAACGAACCGTAGCCAAAGACCCAATATTCGTCCATATCGCACGCCAATCCAGAACAAGAAGACCGTAACGAGGAGCACCCCATGGCCATGTCGACCGCGCCGGAGAGCACGATCAGCCGAAAGGTTGTTCGGCTGGGCGTTTTGATCGTCCTCGTCATCGCTGTCTATAGTGTCGGCTGGTATTTCGCTGCAGAATATCTGCGCAATCGCATTTTGAGCTTTTTCGGCGGCGGAAATCCGGCGGGTGTGACGGCGACATGCGAGGATGCGACAATGGGAGGATACCCGTTCCGCTTCCGCCTGAATTGCTCGCGGCTCGCCTTCGACGACCATTTCCAGGGCGTGGCGGCCTCCTTCGGCCCGGTGCGCGCGGCAGCCCAGATTTACAATCCCGGCCATATCGTTTGGGAGATGGACGGCCCGGCCGAGATCCGCTCGGCACTTGGCTTCAACACCGCGCTCGACTGGACCAACATGCAGTCGAGCTTCCGCATCGGTCTGTCCGGCCTGTCACGCAGCTCGCTGGTGATGGAGGGACTGAATGCGACGGTGACCTCGACGGTTTCCAGCCTGCAGCTCCAGGTCACGGCGCCGACCGCCCAGTCGCATGTCCGTCAGAACGATGGAAATCTGGATTACGCGACGCTGGTGCGCGATGTCGTCGTGTCGGTCGGGGGAACGAAAATCGCCCTGCCGCCCGTCTCGGCGAGCCTTGATGCCACTTTCGCCGACAAGGGTGGTCTGCTTGATCCCCGGGTGGCCCAGGAACAGAAGCTCTATGGCACCAAGGGCGAGATCCGCCGCATGGTCATCGATCTCGGCGCGGGCCGGGTTCTGACGTTGAGCGGTCCCTTCCAGGTCGGGGACGACGGCATGCTCTCCGGCCGCATGAAGGTGCAGATCGAACAGATCAATGCCTGGCGTGAGGCGGTGAAGACCGCCTATCCGGCTCAGTCCGAAATGATCGACAATGTCGCCAACATTCTGCGGGCGCTGGCCTTCGGACGCGACAACAGCGAGGCGGAGATCACCATCGAGAATGGCGTGGCGATGCTGGGCTTCATCCCGCTGGGACAGATCCCGCCGCTTTGAGAAAGGCGCTTACTTGTCGAGCGCGTGGCGGCCGAAATCCGGCACGTCGACATCCTGGCCGGCCTGGACGATCGAACGGCGGATGGTGCGGGTGCGCGAGAACAGCTCGAACAGCTTGTCGCCCTCGCCCCAGCGGATCGCCCGCTGCAGATAGGCGAGATCTTCCGAAAAACGCGCCAGCATTTCCAGGATCGCATCCTTGTTGTGCAGGCAGACATCCCGCCACATGGTCGGGTCGGAGGCGGCAAGACGCGTGAAATCGCGGAAACCCGAGGCCGAATACTTGATGACTTCCGATTCCGTCACGGTCTCCAGGTCATCGGCCGTGCCGACGATGTTGTAGGCGATGATATGCGGCAGGTGCGAGACGATGGCGAGCACCTTGTCGTGATGCTGCGGATCCATCTCGTCGCAGCGCGAGCCGAGCGCCTCCCAGAAGCCACGCAGACGGGAAAGCGCCTTGGGATCCGTCCCTTCAAGCGGCGTGAAAATGCACCAGCGCCCCTTGAACAGACCGGCAAAGCCGGCATCCGGACCGGACTTCTCCGTTCCCGCCAGCGGGTGGCCGGGGATGAAATGCACGCCTTCGGGCATATGCGGCGCCATTTGCGCGATAACCGAAGCCTTGGTCGAGCCGACATCGGTCACGATGGCGCCAGGTTTGAGGTTCGGTGCGATCTGCTTGGCGACCGCTTCCGAAGCGCCGACCGGCACGGAGACGATGACGAGGTCGGCATCCTTGACCGCGTCTGAAGCCGAGGCGACATAGGCCGTTCCGAGCTCCAGCTCTTCCGCCCGCTTCAGCGTGTCGAGACTGCGGGTCGAGACAACCACATCTTTCGCCAGCCCAAGCTTCTTGACGTCGCGGGCGATCGACGAGCCGATGAGGCCGATGCCGATCAGGGCAATGCGGTTGAACAGGATTTCAGACATCACGTGCGTTCCATGAATTCGGTGAGGGCGTCGATCACGCCGGTATTGGCGTCCTCGCTGCCGATCGTCATGCGGAGTGCATTGGGAAAACCATAGGACGCGACGGCGCGCAAGACGAAGCCGCGTTGCGTCAGGAACGCGTCGGCATCCGACGCGCGTTTTCCATCCCGGTCGGGGAAGTGGATCAGGATGAAGTTGGTGACCGACGGCGTGACCTCGAGGCCAAGCGCTGTGAGCGCATCCGAGACCCGCGTAAGCCAGATCTGATTGTGTTCGACGGCTTTCGCCACGTACGCCTGATCGCGCATGGCCGCTGCCCCGGCCAGAAGTGCCGGCGTGTTGATGTTGAACGGCCCACGCACCCGGTTCATCGCGTCGATGATCTCGGACGGGCCGTAGATCCAGCCGATGCGCAGCGCCGCAAGCCCGTAGACCTTGGCGAAGGTGCGGGTCATCACGACATTGCGGTTGGCCGAGACGAGCGCGATCCCGGCCTCGTAGTCGTTGCGACGGACATATTCGGCATAGGCCGCATCGAGCACGAGGATGACATGCGGTGGCAGGGCCTCCTGCAGGCGCGCGATCTCCGCATAGGGCACATAGGTGCCTGTCGGATTGCCAGGATTGGTCAGAAAGACGATCTTCGTCCGCTCGGTGATCGCGCCCAGGATCGCATCGACGTCGACCCGCCGATCGGTCTCGGGCACCGTGACCGGCGTGCCGCCGGCAGCCAGGATCTGGATGCGATAGAGCAGGAAGCCATGCTCGGTGATGACGGCCTCATCGCCAGGACCGAGATAGATATTGGCAAGCAGCGACAGCAGCTCGCCCGAGCCATTGCCACAGAGGATGTTGGCGGGGTTCAGCCCATGCACCTCGGCAATGGCATCACGCAGCACCCGCGCCTGTCCATCTGGATAGAGCTGAAGCCTGGCGGCCGCAGTCTGGAAGGCTTCGATGGCCCTTTGGCTCGGACCAAGCGGCGTCTCGTTGGAGGAAAGCTTGAAGACGCGCGTGACGCCACCCGCATGCTCCTTGCCCGGAACATAGGCGGCGATCTCCATGACCCCGGGTCGGGGTACCGGCTTGGTGGAGGCGTTCATGAGGCGCATTCCCGGCGGTCGGGCAGCAGGACGCCGCCCATTGGCATGGGCTTGGGATTACTGCGGAAACCTGCATTTGTCGAGCCGGACCCGCGCCGCAGCCTATCGCGGCAGCGGCCATGCCGGCAACCGGGTCAGAGTTTGGGCGGAAGACTACGTGTGGTCGGCACGCCCTGCGGGGCAAGCACGGGCGCAAAGACGCGGCGCGAGGCGCGCGAGGCAACCGGCAGGCCCTGATAGAGCCGCTTCTGCGCCTCGACGACGATGACGCCGGAAAAGGCCGGCCAAAGCACGCGGCCCAGTCGTTCGAAGCCGAGCCGCAGCCGAAGGATCGCCCGGATCTTGGAGGGCGGGAAGAACAAGGCTTCGGCCGAGGCGCCGGGGGTGAAGTTCGTCTCGCGCAACAGCGAGGTCAGCTGGCCGCGCGAGTAGGGTCGGCCGGAGCCGAAGGGTGTGTGCTCCATGCGCGCCCAGACGCCGCGACGGTTCGGCACGACAATGACCAGCCGCCCGCCCGGCGCCAGCACCCGCCAGATCTCCTTGAGAGTCTCGCGCGGGTTTTCGGCAAATTCCAGCGAATGCACCATCAGCACCCGATCGACCGAGCTGTCCGGCAGCGGCAATTCCTCGTCGAATACCAGCGCGGTGGCAGAGGGCTCGCCGACCGGCCAGTTCACCGCGCCCTGCCCGGCCGGCATGAAGGCCATGGTGCGCTCGGTATCGGCACGGAAACGCTCAAGGAAGGGAATGCAGTAGCCGAGACCGACGAGCCGCTCCTGCGGAAGGCGCGCCCAGACCGACGACAGGGCCAGAGCAATCGACTGCTCCGCCACACGACCGAGCATCGTGTAATAGAACTGCCTCAAATCGACGATATCGACATGCATGAACTTATTGTTAGCAGCCCATCCTTGGACTTCAAGCCGCGAGCGGCTACATTCGCCACAAAGAGGTGGGACACAAAAAACGGATCGACAATGAAATCACTGCAGATTGAGGTCTTCATCTGCCGGAGTGACAACTTCGGCGTGCTTCTCCATTGCCCGGAAACCGGGCAGACGGCGGCGATCGACGCGCCAGAACTCGATCCGATCGTGCAGGCTGCGGAGAAGCGCGGCTGGACGATCACCCATATCTTCACCACCCATCACCACGGCGACCATGTCGAGGCGAACCTGGCGCTGAAGGACAAATATGGCTGCGAGATCATCGGACCACGCAACGAGGCGGCCGCCATTCCAGGCATTGACCGCACAGTGGGTGACGAAGACGAGTTCACCTTCGGCAATCGGCCGGTTCGGGTGATCGAAACGCCAGGGCACACGGCGGGGCATATCTGCTACTATCTGCCCGAGGACATGCTGCTTTTTGCCGCCGACACGCTGTTTGCGCTGGGCTGCGGCCGTCTCTTCGAACGCTCGGCCATGGACATGTGGCATTCGCTGCAGAAACTTGCAGCCTTGCCCGACGAGACGATCGTCTATTTCGGCCATGAATACACGCTGTCGAATGCCCGTTTCGCGCTGACGATCGATCCGGAAAATGCACGGCTCAAATCGCGCGCCGAACTGATCGAGATGCAGCGCAAGCGCGGCGACTTCACGATCCCGACGACCATCGGGCTCGAAAAGGAGACCAATCCCTTCTTGCGCGCCGGCGATCCGGACGTGCGCCGCACGCTCGGCATGGAAGGCGCAAGCAACGAGGATGTGTTTGCCGAGATCCGCAAGCGCAAGGACAGCTTCTGATGCAGGCGAAAGAGATCATCGAAACCCTCGGCATGCAGCGCCATCCCGAGGGCGGCTGGTATGTGGAGACCTATCGCGACGACAAAGGCGGTCCCCGCGGCCACTCGACCGCAATCTATTACCTGCTTCAGGCCGGCGAGCGCTCGCATTGGCACAAGGTGAAGGATGCGGCGGAGGCCTGGCACTACTATGCCGGTGCGCCGCTTGCCCTGCATCGCTCGAAGGACGGCGTGACGCAGGAGACTGTGATCCTCGGCCTCGACCTGGCCGCAGGGCAAAGGCCGCAGGCGATCATCGATGCGGATGAATGGCAGGCAGCCGAAAGCCTCGGTGACTTCACTCTGGTTGGCTGCACCGTCGCACCGGGCTTCGACTTCTCCGCCTTCGAAATGGCACCGCCCGGTTGGGCGCCGCGGCGCTGACCGGTGGTCACACTGCGCTAAGCGTCAGGGTGAGGATCACCTGGGCAGCAAAATAGGTGATCCAGACGAAATAGGCGGCGGCTCCGTCAATGGGATGCTCCGGCCCCGTCCAGTATTTTCGGATGGTCAGCACGATATCGGAGACGATGAACAGCGTCGCCCCTAGGAAGACGAACGGGTTGTGAAGCCCGAGCGTCAGCCAGACGAGAACCATGAACAGCAGGACATAAAGGCCGATCGGCAGCGCGAGCCGCCCGGCGGGCTTCCAGATGCGAAGGAGCACGCCGAAGGTGAGCAGCGCGACAAGCGCCCCGGCGAAAAGCCGCCAGGGCTCGGCAAGGGCAAGGGCCGGATCGGCAAGAGTCAAGAGCAGTGCCACATAGGCAACATGTGCGCTGAGGAAGGCGGAGACGCCGCCCAGGAAGGCACGGTCACCCTCGAAGGCGAGCGACCAGTCACCGAGCGCACCGAGAAGCAGGGCCGCGACCAGCAGCGGATGGGCATCGACAAGCAAGGCATAAGCCGCAAGCAGCACGACCGGCAGGGTCTTCCAGACAGCGCGCGCAACCGTTTTGTCTCGCGGCAGGATCCAGAGATAGCTGGTGCCGAGTGCAACCGAGAGCCAGAAGATACCGGTCGCAACAGCCATTCAATCCCCTGTCAGCCCGTCCGATCCTTGTTACGGAAGACCATATCCCGCGCAGCGAGCACCGCGCCACCGGTGATCAGCAAACATGAAAGGCCAATTCTGACGCTAAGGTCGCCAAAGCCAAAAATGATCAAAATCAGCGTCGACAAGAGCGGCGCGGCATAGCTGGAGGCACCGAGAATCTGGATATCGCCGTTCTTCACGCCATAGTCCCAGACGTAGAACGCAAGCCCGACCGGCAGCAGACCGAGCCCGACCACGGCCGCCCACTGGGATGTATTCTCCGGCCACACGGTGGTCTCGAGCGCCAGGTGGCAGACGAGCGAGAGGATCGAGGTGGCGAGGCAGAAGCCGGTGACCACATCGGTCGAAACCTTCTCGAACTTGCGGCTGATGAGCGAATAGGCAGCCCAGGTAAAGGCGCAGAGGAAGGCGGTGAAATAGCCGAGACTATAGGCCGGATCGAAGGCGAAGCCGTTCTTGCCGACGATCAGCGCGGTTCCGGCAAGGCCGCAGACTGCGCCGACGATATGATGCCAGCCGAGCTTCTCGCCCGGGAGGAGAGCCGAACCGACCACGATGAGAAGCGGCCAGAGATAGGCAATCAGCCCGGCCTCGACGGCTGGCGCATTTCGAAGGGCTGTGAAGTAGAGGAAGTGATAGCCGAAGAGCCCGCCGACACCGGCGAGCCAGACCTTCGGCGGCTGGCGCAACTCCCTCAGCCGCGCGGGGCGGGCGATGAACAGCAGGATGCCGGGGAGACTGCCGATCGCGAATGTAATGGCAGAGAGCTGGAAGGGCGGCATGGTGCCGGAGGCCGCCGTCATCAACGCGAGGAAGGACCACATCAGGATCGCGGTGAACCCGATCAGCGTTGCCTTGGTCTTCATGAAATCCCCTGAAGCGGGGCTCGCCCGCTGGTGCTAGCCGTCGAACTTTTCTGCGGTCACATGCACCGTCCCGTAACGCGTCGGGATCTTCGCATAGACAGGAGCATATAGCTTCAGCGTCGCAGTCTTGGCAAACCAGATCTCCATGCCGGTCACCGACTTCAGATATTCGATGTCCTTGCGACCCTTTCGGTAACCGGACTTCGGCACGTAGCGCACCGAGCAGACGATGGCTTCGCCCCGCGCGCTGCCGGCGGAGAAGCTTTCCGACCGGTTGGGAGAGAGCACGAGATCCATGCGGCTTTCACCGTCATAGACGGGCAAGGTCTGGCCACAGACATCGGCATCACCCGGGATGAGAAGCGCGCCAATCGGGTCGAGCACGGATTTCAGATCGTCCGGTTGGACCGGAACCCAGGTGTCCGGCTTGGGTCGCTCAGGCGTGACCCTGGTTTCCACCACATTGCCGCGTGTGAAAAGTACCTCGTAGGTGTGCTGCCGCTTGCCGCTCTTGTAGTCCAGCACATAACGCAGGGGCTGCATGCGACCACCGGCGAAATTGCCTGTGACAGTGCTCTGGGCCGCAACCTCGCGCACGATGTCAACGAGGCCAGAGGAATGGAACTGGCCTGAAATGGCGTAACGATCGGCCGCCACTTCCGTCTGGAAGGTCATCCTGGCGATCGGCAGAATACCGAGGGCAACGCTATAGCTTGTGTCATATCGGTAATCGGTGGCCCCGACGGCCATGGGCATGAGGGCGACGAAGGCAAGGGCAAGGCCTGTTGAACGCAAGACGCCGTCTCCTGAATGTTGGTGCCCAAAATCTGGCACAGTCGACGATGCATAATCGCGATGGACTGTGGCAAGAAAATATCCTGGAGCCCACGGACCCTCCGGAATTTCCAAGGTTTGGCTTGACGCGCCGGTTCTCACTGACTATAGAACCGCAACTTTCCAATCAGACGCTGTTGGATTGCCTCGCCGGCATTTGGCCGGGAGCGATGCGATGGCCTAGAAAAACAATAGGTGTACCATGTCCCGCAGTTGCGAATTGACCGGCAAGGGCGTCCAGACGGGCAACAACGTCAGCCACGCGAACAACAAGACCAAGCGCCGGTTCCTGCCGAACCTCTGCGACGTCACGCTGATCTCGGATGCGCTGAACCAGCGTTTCCGCCTGCGCGTCTCGGCTGCAGCCCTGCGCTCCGTCGAGCATCGCGGTGGTCTCGACGCCTTCCTTCTGAAGGCTTCCGAAAACGAACTGAGCATGCGCGCACGTCTGCTGCGCCGCCAGATCGTCAAGAAGACCGCTGCCTGATCACGCGCAGCCGATCAGACATTCGAAAGGCTTGGCCGGATATCCGGGCAAGCCTTTTCGTTTGAGGTAAGCACGACGGCGCCCATGCCTGTCATGCGCATGCCCCTACAGTATAGTATCGTCCCTCAAACTGGTGGCATCACCCAGGATAAAAAAATGCTGAACAAGCGCTATTTCCTTATCTACAGCCTGCTGATGACGACCGTCGTGGTCGCCTCGAACTTCCTCGTCCAGTTTCCCGTCAACGGCATGCTGGCAGGCATCAATCTCGCCGACCTCCTGACCTTCGGCGCCTTCACCTACCCCATCGCCTTCCTTGTCACCGACCTGACCAACAGACAGTTTGGTCCGCAGGCGGCCCGTCGCGTGGTCCTGGTGGGCTTCATCGCCGGCGTTCTCCTGTCGATCCTGCTCGCCACCCCGCGCATCGCTGTTGCCTCGGGTACGGCCTTCCTGGTCGGACAGCTGCTTGACATCTCCGTGTTCAACCGCCTGCGCCAGCAGACCTGGTGGAAGGCGCCGCTGATCGGTTCGTTGCTGGGTTCGGCGCTCGATACGGCGATCTTCTTCTCGCTGTGCTTCGCTCCCGCCTTCGGCTTCATCGGCCCCAACGACGACTTCGCAATCGCCGCCGCCCCGATCCTCGGCGTCATGACGACCGAAGCACCCCGCTGGATCTCCTGGGCGATCGCCGACTTCAGCGTCAAGATGCTGATCGGCGTCATCATGCTTCTGCCCTATGGAGCGCTGATGAGCGTGGTGCGCCCCATGCCGGCGACTTCTCGACCGGCCTGAGAGATCAACATCCGAACGACCAGGAGCAGCCTCGGGAAACCGGGGCTGTTTCGCTTTCTATCAAGCAGCGTGTCAGGCGGGTGGCCCCGCCAGCCGGAATTCCAGCATCAGCGTCCGCTGCAGGATCGAGTGATTGTCGTCGGAGACGACGATCAGCCGGACGGAGCCGTCGGGCTCGGGGATGGCGTCGATGCCTTCCATATTGTCGATCTGGGATCGGTAATTGGCCTCGAACAGAACATCGCCGTCGACCACCGCCCCCGGCTTGAGACTTGCTCCGTCGATGCGGCGCAACCGCATGCCGACACCCCTGGCGATCGTAAATCGCCGCTCAAGCAGCAAAAGATCACCGCCTGGCAGGACGGTTGCATCGGTGATGTCGAAGTCGTCGCGCGGACGCACGCTGAAGGCACCCGCCAGCGGCCCACCGACGATTGCCGCATAGATATTGCCGTTCTCGTCGAAGCTCTTCTCTGCAATCGCCACAAGCGCCCCTTGGAGCGGGCTGTCGGCGGGTGCGACCACCAGCGACTCGAAACCGCCATTGCTGCGCAGCACATCGAGATCGAAGGGAAAGGCGAGCGGTTGCGACGGCACCGCCTTGCCGAGGTCGCTGAGGGGCGAATAAATCACCACCCGATGGATTTGTTCGAAGCCGACAAAGGCGCTGTCGCCATCGATCGCAAGGCTTTCGGCATCAACGAAGAATTTGCTCGGGCTCTCTTGCCCGGATGCGTTAAGCAGCGGCGCAAGTTTGACGGCATCGACACCAGCAAGCCGCCCCTCGGCGTCGCGCGAAATCCGCCCCTCGATCCAGTAGCCCGTATCGAACACGCCGATGAAGCGCTGGCCATCGAGGAAACGGATCGAGGAGAAGGCCCCGAACAGCGGCTCGGATGAAGAGAGCTCGATACCGCCGAGGAAAGTGAGGCCCGGTGCCAGCGTCGGGTCACCGCCAAGCTCCGCAATCACATGGCTTTCAACCGGAATGGACAGCGTCTGTCCGGGCGGGATGGTCGTGGGCGCGCAGGACGAAAGAACCAGCAAGCCGGCGAATGCGCAGCTTAGGCCAAGGCGGCGACGATAGATCGAGCGCTCAGGCACGCAGGCGAGCCCGACCCGAGCCGCCGGAGGGCTGTTCCTCGAACAGCGAGGCAAGCTGCTCGGTCATGGCGCCCGCCAGTTCGTCGGCATCGACGATGGTGACGGCACGGCGATAATAGCGGGTAACGTCGTGACCGATGCCAATGGCCAGAAGTTCGACGGGCGAGCGCGTCTCGATCTGCTCGATGACGGCACGCAGATGCCGCTCGAGATAGTTGCCAGGATTGACCGACAGCGTCGAATCGTCGACCGGCGCACCGTCCGAGATCATCATCAGGATCTTGCGCTGCTCGCGGCGGCCGATCAGGCGGTTATGCGCCCACATTAGCGCCTCGCCGTCGATGTTCTCCTTGAGCAGCCCCTCGCGCATCATCAGGCCGAGATTGCGGCGCGCCCGGCGCCACGGCGCATCGGCAGACTTGTAGATGATGTGGCGCAGATCGTTGAGGCGGCCGGGTGCCGGCGGCTTCCCGCCTGCCAGCCACTTCTCGCGCGACTGCCCGCCCTTCCAGGCCTTGGTCGTGAAGCCGAGGATCTCGACCTTGACGCCGCAGCGTTCCAGCGTACGGGCGAGAATGTCGGCGCAGGAGGCGGCGACCGTGATCGGGCGACCCCGCATCGAGCCGGAATTGTCGATGACCAGCGTCACCACCGTATCGCGGAACTTCGTGTCCTTCTCCTTCTTGAAGGAGAGCGGCTGCATCGGGTCGATGATCAGGCGGGTAAGACGCGCCGGATCGAGGTAACCCTCTTCCAGATCGAATTCCCAGGAGCGGTTCTGCTGCGCCATCAGGCGGCGCTGCAGGCGGTTTGCAAGCCGGCCGACAGCGCCCTGCAGATGGGCGAGCTGCTTGTCGAGGAAGGCGCGCAACCGGTCGAGCTCGGCCTCGTCGCAGAGTTCTTCCGCAGTGATTTCCTCGTCGAATTCCTCGGTGAAGATCTTATAGTCGACCTTCTCGTTGAAATCGTCAAAAGGCGTTGCCGGACGGCGCATTTCACCGGGCGTCTCGCTGTCGTCGTCGCCCTCGTCCGACATCTCCTCTTCGGAGATTTCGGCACCGTCCATCTCGCCATCGTCGAGCTGTTCCTGCGAGGCTTCGCTTTCCTCGGCGGGCGCAGAATCCTGGCCGGCCTCTTCTTCGGAGGTCTCCTGGTCCTGCTCGCCGCTGCGCGGCTGCTCCTCGTCGGTCGACTGCTCGTCCTCGCTCTGCTCCTGGTCGTCGCCCATGTCCTCGGCCATCTCCATGGCCGACAGCATGTGGCGGATCACCCGGGAGAAGGCCTGCTGGTCTTCGATGACGTTGGACAGGTTGTCGAGGTCGGTGCCGGCCTTGTCCTCAATAAACGGGCGCCAGAGGTCGAGCACCTTGCCGGCGGTCTCCGGCGCCTTCTGGCCGGTGAGCTTTTCGCGCACCAGCATGGCAACGGCTTCGCCGATCGGCGCATCTTCCTGACGGCTGATCGTCGAGAAATTCGCTTTCGCATATTTCTCGGTATTCATCGATTGGATGTTGGAGGCGACACCCGGCATGCGCAGCGAGCCGAGGGACTCGACGCGCGCCTGCTCGACGGCATCGAAGATGGCACGCGCATCGGCGCCTTGCGGCGCCATGGCGGCATGGATCTTCTGGTCGTGGCAGGCGAGACGAAGCGCCATCGAGTCCCCGAGCCCGCGGGTCACCGCGAGTTCGTGGGCGGTCGGACGCTTGGAGATCTCCGGCAGGCGGATCCGCTCGCCGGCAAGACCGGGGCGTTCATTGGCAAAGGCGACCTCGACCTGCGGATCGCCCGCAATCGAGCGCACGCAGCCCGTAATGGCACGGCGCATCGGCTCCGTGTCTACGCCACCGCCGGCTCTCGCCTTCGAATTGTCGCCGCGCCCTGCCATGCTTGTCGGTCCTTATGCGCCGAGTACGATATTGGCCGCACTTTCCTTCAGTTCCACGCCGAAGGCGCGCTGATACTGCTCGGCCACCAGGGTGCGCTCGAGTTCGTCACACTTGTTGAGGAAGGTGACGCGGAAGGCGAAGGCAACATCGCCGAAGATCTCGGCATTTTCGGCCCAGGTGATGACGGTACGCGGGCTCATGACGGTCGACAGATCGCCGTTGACGAAGGCCGCACGCGTGAGGTCGGCAAGGCGGACCATGCGCGAAACGGTGTCGCGACCCTCGGCGGTCGAACCGAAGCTCTTGACCTTGGCCGAAACGATGTCGACTTCCTTGTCATGCGGCAGGTAGTTCAGCGTGGTGACGATCGACCAGCGGTCCATCTGCGCCTGGTTGATCTGCTGCGTGCCGTGATAGAGGCCGGTGGTGTCGCCGAGGCCAACCGTGTTGGCGGTGGCAAACAGGCGGAAGGCAGGGTGAGGACGGATGACGCGGCTCTGGTCGAGCAGCGTCAAGCGGCCCGAGCTTTCCAGCACGCGCTGGATGACGAACATCACGTCCGGACGGCCGGCATCGTATTCATCGAAGACGAGCGCGACATTGTGCTGATAGGCCCAGGGCAGGATGCCGTCCTTGAACTCGGTGATCTGCTTGCCGTCCTTCAGAACGATCGCGTCCTTGCCGACGAGGTCGATACGGCTGACATGGCTGTCGAGGTTGACGCGCACGCAGGGCCAGTTGAGGCGGGCAGCGACCTGCTCGATATGGGTCGACTTGCCGGTTCCGTGGAAGCCGGAAACCATGACGCGGCGGTTATGGGCAAAGCCGGCGAGAATGGCGAGCGTGGTTTCACGGTCGAACAGATAATCCGGGTCGAGATCCGGGACATAGGCATCGCCCTTGGAATAGGCCGGAACGCGGATGTCCGTGTCGATGCCGAAGACCTCGCGGACCGATACGGTGGTGTCGGGCAGGTTGGCGATATCCAGTTCAATTTTGCTCATCATGTCTCCCTGCCAGGCGGTGCCGTCCGGCCGTCTTTGTCGCTGCTTGTGTGTTCGGATTAACAGAAACCGGCCTGCTTTAACAATGTATAGGCGTCAATGACAGCGCGAAAACGCTCTTCGGAACCCCGGTCTCCGCCATTTGCATCCGGATGGTGTTTTTTTACAAGCTCCTTGTAGCGCGTCTTGATCTCGGCCGCCGTCGAACTGACGGTAAGGCCAAGCGTATCCAGGGCTTTTGCTTCGAGCGTCTTCAGCTTTCGTTCCGCCGGCTGGTAGCGCGACGCACCTCCGCGCCCCTGCTGAACGAAGCCGAAGGGGTCCTTGATGCGTGCCTGTGACGCAGCCGAGCCGGAACGCATGGTCGAATGCAAGGGGCTCGCCTTGGCAGCCTTGTTCACGCCGACCGTCCAGGTCGGCCGATGGCCGGTGATCGCCTCCTTCTGGTAGCGGGCGATCTCGGTGTCGGAAAGGCCTGAGAAGTAATTGTAGCCCTTGTTGTACTCCTTGACATGCTCGAAGCAGAACAGGAAGAACTGGCCCTCCGCATGCCGACCCACCGGCGCGCGATGGACCCCCGGCTTGTCGCAGCCGTCCCACTGACACACGGGCTTGGATTGCTCGGGCTCGGCCTCCCGCTTTCGCCGGGTGCGGATCCGATCGAAGTATTTCGAGTCGAGTTTCATGCCGTAATTATGGGGCGCGGAAACGGGCCGGACAAGAATTGACAAACCGGTTTGTTGCGCGCTTTGTGGGGCTTTTTTGCGAAGCAGCAGAAAGAGGCAGACAATGTCGGTGAAGAGCCGGATCGAGACCCGCCTGGCCGAGGCTTTCAGCCCCGAACGGCTCGTCGTGATCGACGAAAGCCATCACCATGCCGGCCACCAGCCTGATATCACCGGCACCGACGAAACACATATGCGTGTTCGCATCGTCGCCGCGGCCTTCGCAGGCATGACGCGCCTGGCCCGGCACCGGGCCGTGACCGACTTGCTGAAGCCGGAGCTGGACGCCGGCCTGCATGCGCTCGCCATAGAGCCCGCCGCTCCAGGCGAGCCCACACGCTGGTAAGCGCGAATCCTATCATTCCGCCGGTTCGGTCGCGTCGATCGGCCGGATGCGCAGACGCGTGATCCGGTTCTTCTCCCGCTTCAAGACGATGAAGCGCTTGCCGTAGAAGGTGAAGGCCTGGCGCTCCTCGGGGATCGACTTCGACTCGTGGATGACGAGACCCGCGATCGTCGTCGCCTCCTCGTCCGGCAACTGCCAGTCCATGGCGCGATTGAGGTCGCGGATCGGCACCCCGCCATCAACGACGATCGACCCGTCGCTGTCCTGGCGCACACCTTGGATCTCGAGATCGTGCTCGTCGGAAATATCGCCGACGATTTCTTCGAGAATGTCCTCGAGCGTCACGACGCCCTGCACTTCGCCATATTCATCGACGACGACTGCGAAATGGGTCTTGCGGCGCAGGAAGGCGTTGAGCTGGTCCTTGAGGTTCGTCGTGTCGGGCACGAACCAGGGCTTCTGGGCGATCTTGACGATGTCGATGTCCTGCGGCTCGACATTCGGCTCGGCAAGCGCCCGGATCAGGTCCTTGGCATGGATCACGCCGATGATGTTGTCGGTCGCGCCACGCCAGACCGGCATGCGGGTGTAGGGGCTTTCCAGAATGTTGCGGATCGCCACTTCCGGCGGCTCATCGGCATTGACCGCCCGCATCGCGGTGCGGTGGATCATGATGTCGGAGACTTCGAGTTCGCCGAGATCAAGAACGCCGCCCAGCCGGTCGCGGTCGGCCTTGATCACCGCGCCTTCGCGATGCAGCAGCGCCACGGCGCCGCGAAGCTCCTCATGCGCCGAAAGCATCGACGCTTCGCCGGAAATGGATACGCCGAACAGGCTGAGCAACTTGCGGACGATCCAGTTGACAAGGCTTGAAAGCGGCCCGACCACGGCCACGAAGGGACGCACCAACGGCGCGACAACGAGAGCAAAGCGCTCCGGCGCGGAAATCGCCCAGCTCTTCGGCAGGACTTCGGAGAATATGACGAGCAGGACGGTCATCAACAGCGTGGCGATCGCGACGCCGGAATCGCCGAACAGACCGAGAAACAGGCTCGTGGTGAGCGAGGACGCCAGGATATTGACGAGGTTGTTCCCGATCAGCAGCGCCCCGATCAGCCGGTCCCGGCGTTCGATCAGCGTATTCACGATGCCGGCGCGGTCGTCGCCATTGACCTCAAGCGTGTGCATCCGGGCACGCGACGTGGCGGTGAGCGCCGTTTCCGAACCCGAAAAAAAGGCGGATGCGCAGATCAGGCCGAGAATGGCGACCAGCGTCAACCAATAGTCGGCAAGACTGGCAAGGATTTGCTCGATCATGATGTCCGCATCTCCTCAATGAAGCGCTGCACCTCGGATGCCGGCACATCGTCCGCCACGAAGGACTGGCCGAGACCACGGGTGAGGATGAAGGTAAGCTTGCCGCTTTTCACCTTCTTGTCCTGGGCGATGGCATCCATCAGCACTTCGGTCGGCGGCAGCTCGCCGGGGATTTCCGCCATGCGGGTCGGCAGACCGACGGCCTTCAGATGCGCCTTAACACGATCAGCAAGATCCGGGCTCGCCAGGTTCATGCGCGCGGAGAAGCGATGTGCAAGCACCATGCCGATCGAGACCCCCTCGCCATGCACCAGGCGGCTGCTGTCATACTGGGTGGCGGCTTCCAGCGCATGGCCGAAGGTGTGGCCGAGATTGAGAAGCGCCCGGCGGCCGTTTTCGCGCTCGTCAGCCGCGACCACATCGGCCTTGGCCTGGCAGGAAACGGCAATCGCCTCGATGCGGGCCGCACCACCCGCAAACACATCGCGCCAGTTCGTCTCCAGCCATTCGAAAAAGTCTGGCTTGTCGATCAGGCCATACTTGGCGACTTCCGCATAACCGGCCCGGAATTCGCGCTCCGACAGCGTGTCGAGCACGTCGGTATCGGCCAGCACGAGATCCGGCTGGTTGAAGATGCCGACGAGGTTCTTGCCCTGCCGGGCATTGATGCCGGTCTTGCCGCCGACGGAACTGTCGACCTGCGAGAGCAGCGAGGTCGGGATCTGCACGAAGCGCACGCCACGCCGCACGATGCCGGCGGCGAAGCCGGTGAGATCGCCGATGACGCCGCCGCCGAGCGCGATCACCGTATCGTTGCGCTCGATGCGGGCCTCAAGCAGCACGTCGCAGACCTTGGTAAGATAGTCGAAGCTCTTCGTCTTTTCGCCAGCGGGCAAAGTGACCGAGACAGCCTCGATGCCGTCCGTCTGCAGACTGTCCATCAGCCCGTCGAGGTAACGCGCGCCGACATTCTCGTCGGTGACGATCGCGGCACGGCGGCCCTTGATGCGGGTCGAGATCTCACCGCCGGCGCGTGCCATCAGGCCCGGTCCGATCAGGATGTCATAGGAGCGCTCGCCCAGCGGCACATGCACCAGGCGCTCAAGGGTTTCCACATTCGTCATTGCGTCTTGTCCTTGCCGAGATACTCGATCACCGAGGTCAGCACCTCGTTGGCGATCACTTCCTTGCGCACGTCGCGCGACTGGACCGTGATGTCTGCGAGCGCATAGATCGGATAGCGCTTGTCCATCAGGTCCTTCAGCGTCTGCTTCGGATTCTCCGTCTTCAGCAGGGGGCGATTATCGCGCTTGTTGACCCGCTCCCACAGGACCTCGAGATCGGCACTGAGCCAGACAGACAGCCCGCCTCGCTCAACCTGCTTGCGGGTATTCTCGTTGATGAAGGCCCCGCCGCCCGTGGAAACAACCCGGGGACCGCCGCGCAGAAGACGTTTGACGACGCGCGTCTCCAGAGCCCGGAACTCCTCCTCGCCGTAAGCTGCGAAAAGCTCGGAGATCGTCATGCGCGACACGCGCTCGATTTCCGTGTCGGTATCGATGAAGGGCAGGCCGAGTTGCTGGGCGACAAGCCGCCCGATCGCCGACTTGCCGGCTCCCATGAGGCCGACGAGAACGAGATTGCGTTTGCCGAGCGCCGCCTTGGCGCGCTCGCCCAGACTGGGAGCAAGGTTGAGGATCGTTTCGGTCATCGGCCTGTTCACGACTGTTTCATGACCTATTGACATATAGAGGGCTAGCGTCAAGCCATGGCTGCATTTCCAGGAGCCCTCTCCCGCCCTTGGTAAACTCCATGTTTCCACCTATCTATTGCGACGACTGGCCGAGGATTGCCGATGCCCACTCTGTTCCGCTTCCTGTTCATCTGCGCAACGATCGTCGGCGTGGTCTATGCCACGATGTGGTCCTTTGCCGTTTTCGTCGAACCCCGGGAACGGGACGTCACGGTGCGCATCCCCTCCGAGCGGATCAACCCGGTCGAGCAATAACGGACAAGCGACATGTCGGATCTAAGCCGGGCCCGCGTCGAAGCCTTTCTGGAAATGCTGAGCGCGGAGCGCGGGGCAGCCGTCAACACGCTCGCCTCCTACGAGCGCGATCTCGACGATGTCGCGGACTTTCTGTCGAGCCGCAAGGTGAGCCTAGGGGCAGCAACGCGCGAGGATCTCGCCGCCTATCTTTCCGATCTCGCCCGCCGCGGCTTCCAGCCCACCTCCCAGGCCAGGCGGCTGTCCGCCATGCGCCAATTCTACAAATTTCTCTATTCCGAGGGGCTGCGCGGCGATGACCCCACCGCGATCCTCGATGCGCCGAAGAAGTCCAGGCCACTGCCCAAGGTGCTGAGCGTCGAGGACGTCACGGGCCTTCTGTCGCTTGCGGAGAAAGAAGCCGAGCTCGACGGCCCCGAGCAGCCGGCCCGTATCCGCCGTCTCGCACTGATTGAACTTCTCTACGCGACGGGCATGCGCGTCAGCGAGCTCGTTTCGCTTCCAGTGAAGGTGCTGACGCAAGAGGGCCGCTTCCTGCTGGTGCGCGGCAAGGGCAACAAGGAACGGCTGGTGCCGTTGTCGCGCACCGCCATCGAAGCGCTTGCCCGATACGGCAGGATCCGAGCCTCGGACCCGGCGCATGCCGACAGCCCCTTCCTCTTTCCTGCTTCGAGCAGGGAGGGGCATCTGCCCCGCCAGGTCTTTGCACGAGACCTCAAGGATCTCGCTGTCAGGGCCGGATTATCGGCCAATGCCGTCTCGCCCCATGTCCTGAGGCATGCTTTTGCCAGCCATCTTCTCGGCAATGGAGCGGATCTTCGCGCCGTGCAGGAACTGCTGGGCCACAGCGACATTTCAACGACACAAATCTACACGCATGTGCTCGACGAACGCCTGCAACAACTGGTGCATACACATCACCCCCTTGCAAAACAGGCCAAAAACCCCGATTAGGACCGGCTAAGCCGGTTCCTGCGGGCGGCGAGCGCCAGGAACGAACGATCGGAACGGAGTTCATGCACAACTATCTCGACTTCGAAAAGCCCATCTCCGACCTCGAGGCCAAGATCCGCGAACTGAAGAAGCTTGCGGAAGAGGACGAGAGCATCGACACCTCGGAAGAGATCAGCCGGCTGGAAAGCCGTGTCGACGAGGCGATGGTGGAGATCTATTCGAAGCTCAACGCTTGGCAGAAGACGCAGGTCGCGCGCCATCCGCAGCGCCCGCATTTCGTCGATTATGCCGATGCGCTGTTTACCGAATTCACGCCCCTGGCAGGCGATCGGAAATTCGGCGAGGACGCCGCCATCCAGGCCGGCCTCGCCCGTTTCCGCGGCCAGCCCGTCGCCGTCATCGGCCAGGAAAAGGGCAACGACACCAAGTCGCGCATCAAGCACAATTTTGGCAGCCCCCGTCCGGAAGGCTATCGCAAGGCGATCCGTGTCATGGAAATGGCCGACCGCTTCGGCCTGCCGGTGATTTCGCTGATCGACACGGCCGGCGCCTATCCGGGCGTTGGTGCTGAAGAACGCGGCCAGGCGGAAGCCATCGCCCGCTCGACCGAGATGTGCCTGTCGCTCAAGGTACCGATGGTCTCCGTCGTGATCGGCGAAGGCGGCTCCGGCGGCGCGATTGCAATTGCCACCGGCAACCGCGTCTACATGCTCGAACATGCGATCTATTCGGTGATCTCACCGGAAGGCGCGGCATCTATTCTCTGGCGCGACTCGACCCGCGCCAAGGAAGCGGCGACCAACATGAAGATCACGGCGGAAGATCTGAAAAGTCTCGGCATCATCGACGCCATCATCCCGGAACCCGTCGGCGGCGCGCACCGGGCTCCGGATCGCGTGATCGGCATGACCGGGGACATGATCGCCGGCGCGCTGGCAGAACTGACACCCATGCCGGGCGACAAGCTTCGCTCCGACCGGCGTCAGAAGTTCCTCGATATCGGCCGCAATCTCTGACATTTCGGCGGTTGCTGCGTCAATTTGCCATCACTCCGCCGCTTTGCAGGAATAGCGGCGGGGAAAGAATGGCAAATCCGACGGTCATTGGTTTATAATTTGTGAAGAAAGCAGTTCTAAACTCCCGCATGACCGGCTCGTTCTGAGCCTCAACATGTGTTCCTGGAAAGAGCGTTTGCGCATGCGCTTGACATCGACGGCCCTGGTTCTGGTTTTCGCCGCTGCCCTTGCCGGCTGTAACGACACGTTGGAAAGCGCTGCCTATGATACGCCGCGCGTGGCCAACAAGGTCGAACAGCCGCTGCCGGCTCGCCTGCTTGCCGAAATCCAGAAGAAGGGCATGGATCGCAACTCGCCGATCATGATCCGCATCTTCAAGGAAGAAGGCAAGCTCGAGGTCTGGAAGGCCAAGACCAACAACCGCTTCGACAAGGTCGTGGAATACGACATCTGTGCCTGGTCGGGCCGTCTCGGTCCGAAGGTGAAGGAAGGCGACCGTCAGGCGCCGGAAGGCTTCTATCCGCTGACGCCCTATCACCTGAACCCGAACTCCAAGTATTTCCTGGCCATCAACACCGGTTACCCGAACCAGTTCGATCGAGCCAATGGTCGCAATGGATCCCACCTGATGATCCACGGCGCCTGCTCATCCTCGGGCTGCTATTCCATGACCGATGCGCAGATGCTGGAAATCTATGCCTTCGCGCGTGACGCCTTCAAGGGCGGTCAGCAGGCGGTTCAGCTGCAGGCCTTCCCCTTCCGCATGACGGCCGAAAACATGGCGCGTCATCGCCACAGCCCGCATTACGATTTCTGGAAGATGCTGAAGGTCGGCTACGACCACTTCGAAGTGACCAAGCGTCCGCCGGAGGTGAACGTCTGCGAGAAGAAATATGTCTTCAACCAGTCAGCTCCGGCCGGCTCGAGCTTCAATCCCCAGGGCGCCTGCCCGCCGATGAGCACGCCGCCGGCGCTTTCAGTCGCACTCAACGGCTTCAACGAAGCCTATGACGCCGCCTATGCCAAGGCACTGAAGAAATACGACGGAAAGATCTGGTACGACCCGACCGAAGCCGAGCGCAAGGCGCTGGTTGCCGACCTGCGCAAGTCGCGCTCGCACGATCTGGCCTTTGCCCCGACGGGCTCTGCGTTGAAGGCCGGCAAGCTGATGGACATCGATGATGTCGATCCTGCCAAGCTTGCCGCCGCCAATGGCACTGCCGCCGTCAACCAGATGGCGACCAACCCGAACGGCGACCCGCAGACGCAAACCGCACCGGCAACCGCTGCCGCCGGCGCTGCACCCGCAACGACGGCCATCCCCGTTCCCCAGCCAAACCCGCTGGCACCGCAGACGGCTCAAGCTGCCACGGAAGCCGCGCCGAAGAAGCCCTTCTGGAAGCTCTGGTAAGGCATGGCCGACGCGCCGATCTATGATCTGAGGGGGCTGAAATGCCCCCTTCCCGTTTTGAAGACACGCCGGCGCATGGCCGATCTTGGGCCCGGCGACGAGCTGATCGTCGAGACGAGCGATCCGCTGGCCGGCATCGACATCCCGCATTTCTGCCATGAGGACGGTCACACGCTGCTCGCCCAGGAACGACTGGACGGCGGCCACCGCTTCCATATCCGCAAGGGCGGACCGAGCGTCTGATCAGAACTTGAAGCCCGGGATGGAGAGCGGATTGTCCATCATCGCGGCCCGATCCGGACGGTCGATCGAGACCTTGCCGGTAAAGGCCCCGAACAGATCCCGCACATAGCTTTCCGACAGGTCCTTCGTGATCAGGACCAGCCGCGTCTTGCGATCCGAGCCTTCCGGCCAGGCCGGCAGGCGCACCGGCGGATGGAAGATCGACTGCACCCCATGCAGGACCAGCGGCCTGTCCGGCCGGTCGGTCAAGGCGACGATGGCCTTCATCCGGAGAAGTTTCTCGCCATGGGTGGAGCGCAGGAGATCGACGAACATGTTGATCGCCATCGGATCGATCGGCTCGTCGTGCAGGATCGAATAGGACCGGATCGACGTGCCGTGCCGGTTCACATCATGGTGGTGATGATGGCCATGATGGTGATGGCCGTGCCCATGATCGTGATCATGATGATCACGCCCGTGATGATGATGGTGATCATCGGCAGCCGCCATCTCCGCCTTCAGCCAACGGTCGACATCGGCAATCTTGCTTGCCGGATCATAGAGACCGTTGACCAGAATTGCGGCTGAGGCCGCATCAGCAGCATCGCCATCGGTGATCGGCGCCCGGGGATTGAGCGCTCTCAGGCGCTCGACGAGCGCCGCCATGCCCGGCGCATCAGCGAGCGTCTTCTTGGTAAGGATAAGCCGGTCGGCGACTGCCACCTGCTTGTAGGCCTCCGGATAGCTGTCGATGGTCGAGAGACCATTGACCGCATCGACGACGGTGATCACGCCATCGAGGTCGAAATGCTGGGCGATCGCAGGGTGCCCCATCACCGACTGCATGACGGGCGCCGGATCGGCAAGCCCCGTCGTTTCGATCACGACGCGCGACAGCGGCTTGATCTTTCCGGTCTGCATGCCGTCGATCAGTTCGGCGAGCGTATCGACGAGTTCCCCGCGCACCGTGCAGCAAAGGCAACCGTCGGACAGCTCGACCACCGCATCATTGGAGGCTTCGACCAGCAGATGGTCGATACCGACCTCACCGAACTCGTTGATGATGACGGCCGCATCCTTCATCGCCGGATCCTTGAGGAGACGATTGAGGAGCGTCGACTTCCCGGCTCCCAGAAAGCCGGTGAGAATGGAAACGGGAATGCGGTTTTGGGTCATCTATCTGCTCAGAAGGTGGGACGCGGCCGAGGGATCGGCACATTGGCGATCTCGCCCGTACCAGCGCCCTTTTTTGTCTCGACCGGTTCGCTCCCGGGGATGAGGCCGGCAAAGCTCATCGCCGGCGGACGGCCCATCTCCTGGATATAGGGCGAGGTCAGCTTCATGCGTCCAGCCTCGTCGCGGCCTTCGCTACGCACCTTCCGGGCCTGCGGATTGCAGATCTCGGCGCTGATGTCGGTCACCTGATCCAGACCCTCACCATAGGGCTGCAGCTGGTCCAGCCGGTTGCCTGCCAGCGAGGTCGTCAGTCCCTTCTGCAGGAGATCGGCCGAGAGGTCGGCACGCGCGCCCAGGCTGTCGGCGCCGAGCACGACGGAGATGACCGTGCGACCGTTGCGGGTCGCGGAGGACACCTGATTGAAACCCGAGGCGCAGACATAGCCCGTCTTCATGCCATCGGCGCCCGGAAAACGGCCGACCAGGAGATTGAAGTTCGGATAGTCCTTCTTGCCGGTCGTCACACCTTCCAGCGCGAAATAGCCCGCATACTCCGGAAACTCGCGGCGGATCGCTGTTGCGAGGATCGCCATGTCGCGGGCGGTCGTATACTGGCCCTTGCCCGGAAGTCCATTCGGATTGACGAAACGGGTCGAGGTCATGCCAAGACGCTGGGCTTCCTGGTTCATTCGCTGCACGAAGGCGCCTTCGCTGCCGCTGATCGTCTCGGCAATCGCCACCGCCACGTCATTGGCGGACTTGATGATGAGAAGCTTGAGCGCGCTGTCGAGCGTCAGCTTGGAGCCCGGCCTGAAATACATCTTGCTCGCCGGCTGGTCGGCAGCATGCTTGCTCATCACGACCACGGTTTCCGGCGAAAGCTCGCCGGCACGCATGGAGCGGAAGGTGGTATAGGCGGTCATCAGCTTCGTGAGGGAAGCCGGATACCATTTGCGGAACGCTTCCTGATGAGCGATGACCCGGCCGCTGCTGACATCGACCACCATCATGGGATTTGCGGCAGCCATCCCCGGCAGCATCAGCGCGGTCAGGGAAACGGCAACCGCCCATCGACGGAAGGCACGGGCTGCGGGCAACATTCGGGAACGCTTCGTCAACACCAGTTCGATCCTCTTGTTCGGCTGGTCACTCGCCAAGGTCACGGCGATCTCTTATGTAGCGAAGGAATGGCAAAGCCCATTGAATACGTCAATTGAAAGGCGCACATTCGTGCCGACAATCACGTGATCCCCCCAAACGTGATCAAGAATGAACGCAGGACGAGAGAATGCCGATTCTGAACCGTGCTTCCGAACTCCAATCGGAGGCCACCGAATGGCGCCACCATCTGCATGCCAATCCGGAAATCCTGTACGACGTTGAGAACACCGCAGCCTTCGTCGCGACGAAACTACGCGAATTTGGCGTCGACGAGATTGTCGAAGGTCTCGGTCGCACTGGCGTGGTCGGGATCATCAAGGGGCAAGGCGTCGGGGAACGCACGATTGGCCTACGCGCCGACATGGATGCGCTCCCGCTCGACGAGATCACAGGCAAACCATGGGCCTCGACCATACCGGGCCGCATGCATGCCTGTGGGCATGACGGGCACACGGCCATGCTGCTGGGGGCCGCCAGATATCTTGCGGAAACCCGCAACTTCGCGGGGCGGGTGGCCCTCGTCTTCCAGCCAGCCGAGGAAGGCGGCCGCGGCGCGCTCGCCATGGTCGAAGACGGACTGATGGAGCGCTTCGGCATCGAGGAGATTTACGGCATGCACAACATGCCGGGCATGAAGGTCGGAACGTTTGCCATCCGCAAGGGCGGAATCATGGCGGCACCGGACAAGTTCTTCCTGAAGATCACGGGGCGGGGCGGCCACGCCGCCGAACCACACAACACGACGGACACGATCGTGATCGGCTCGCAGATCGTGGGCGCCCTGCAGACGATTGCAGCACGCAATGCCAATCCGCTGCGCTCTGTCGTTGTTTCCGTAACCCAGTTTCATGCCGGCACGACGCATAACATCATTCCGGAAGAGGCCATCATCAACGGCACGGTCCGTTCGCTGGACGAAGAGGTGCGAGATCTCGCTGAACGCCGGATCGGCGAAATCGCGGCTGGCATTGCAGCGGCGCACGGCGCAAGCATTGATTACGAATACGAGCGTGCCTGCCCGGTCACGGTGAACCACCCGGCGGAAACGGAGCATGCGGCGAGGGCGGCATTCGATGTCGTTGGCGCCGATAACGTGGATACCGAAGTCGATCCCACCATGGCCGGCGAGGATTTTGCCTTCATGCTGCAGGCTCGACCCGGCGCCTATATCCTGATCGGCAATGGCGAGACAGCCGGCTTGCACAATCCGGCTTACGACTTCAACGACGACGTCATAGCCACCGGCATCTCCTACTGGGTTCGCCTCGCCGAGCAGCGGCTGCCGCGCTGACGGACATCGTCGCGCAAAACCGCTTGGCTTGAAGGCTGGGCTTTTGTATGGAGGAGGAAGTGGTCCCGTAGCTCAGCAGGATAGAGCACCAGATTCCTAATCTGAGGGTCACGCGTTCGAATCGCGTCGGGATCACCACTCCCCCCAGGTCAGATATTGTCATTGCGAATCCAGGGTTGCATTTGAATCGTTATGCGGCATGATGGTTCCATGCCAAGCCGGCGGGTGGTTATCCGTTTTACGTCGGCCTCGAACGGAGGGAATGCTATGGCATCGACACCCCCCGGCAAGACCCAGGATGAACATGCAATTGTCGAACGAGCCGTCAGACGGCTGCAGGAACGCAACCATCTTGACAGGCACGTGAAGAAAAACGCCGAAGCGTTTGTCAGCTATCTCGTGAAAAGCGGTATTCGCAACGAAGACGATCTCGTCGAACTGGCAAGCATTGCAAACGGCAAGCGTTACGATCCCAGGGATGGCAGCTTCCTCTGAAGCTTACCGCCGTCCGCCATACGGGCGGGTATCTGCTGCTTCATCCTTTTGATAGAGCTCTCGCGTGGCCGCATCCTGATGGATGCGCTCGCGCCCGCTCAGGCGCCTCTGACGCATGATCGCGAAGAAAATGGCTCCACCGAGAAGAACCGGTCCGAGCATGACGACGACTAACCAGAAGTAATTGATCATGATCTGCCCTTTCATGACGTGCATATGGATGTGTCATCAAGGCAACCCTCGACTGGCCGGAAGGTTCCGGAATGCCTTATCTGACCGGCTTCTCGTCAAGGGCGGTCTGAAGCTCCTCGGCAAGCCGGATCAAGTGCATTGGCACTTCTTCCCGACGCATCTCGGCCATCAGCAGGTCCAGCTTGTCGCGCACCAGGCCGCCCGTGCGGTCGCGCCTCGTGTCTTGCGATAGAGATTTCAGTTCTTCCATGTGGACCTCCGACTTGAGGGCATTGCGTTGTTTTAAAAGGGCAACAATACCCTTACGCCAGATGAACGGTTTCGGATCAAACCGTTTACGCAAGTCATGCAGCCGGGTCAGCTTTCGCGGCCGATCAACTCAGGGAAAGCGTCACACAGCTCCTGACGATCTCTATACTCGAGCGCGTCGGTACGCAGGACGACACTGATGCTGTCCGTTACGTCCAGTTCCCGACCATAGGTAATCTGCGCGCGATCTCCGGATGCGAGAACAAGCGTGGCCTGCTTCTCGAACCCCTGCCGGATCAGCCAGTCGCGCGGTGCCTGCATTTCGACTTTTGCGGCATAGCCATCACCCCTTTCCTCGACCTCGACGTGATAGCTGATCGGGGAGACGCGCTCCCCTATCAGCAATTGTCCCTGGCCGTCGGCATTCTGCAGATAAGTCATGATCGCGCTCTCGTTGAGGAACTATTCGGTGAAAAGAAACCTTCAGACCGGCTCCGAGTTCCGTTCGAAAAAGCCGTGACCTGCGGGGAACCACTCACGTGTAGCAGCGTTCCCTCACCGGGTCTGGAGGAGAACAAGAACGAGCGAGACAACCATGAGCAGTGCGCGTCAAACGACGGACCATGACGAAATCCGTCGATGGATCGAGGAGCGTGACGGCACGCCGTCCCGCGTGAGGGACAGCGGCGAAGGCGGCATCTTGCGCGTCGATTTCGGTGAGCCGGAGGAAACCCTCGAACCGATCGGATGGGATGAATTCTTTGAGATCTTCGAGAAGAGCGATCTGGCCTTTCTCCACCAGGAGAAGACCGACGACGGCAAGCTCAGCCGCTTCAGCAAATTTGTAAGCCGAAGCTGACCGCCCGACCGGCGAGCCGGCCGTTCACATTTTCGGGAACCAAGGCAGTTGACGAGCGTTCTCGCGTCGTTGTGCCGTGGTACCACAGACATCGGAGGATGGCGATCTTGACGACCCGTAGAGCCGAGCTTGCCGCACAGTCTGAAGTGGTCGAGTTGATACCGGCATTGCGCGCCTTTGCGCGCACCTTCTGCCAGAAGCCGGAAGAGGCTGACGACCTCGTCCAGGAGACCCTGACCAAGGCGCTGGCCAACCTGGACAAATTCGAGCCGGGCACGCGCCTGAAATCCTGGCTTTTCACGATCATGCGCAACACCTTCTGTACACGCTTCAAGAAGAGCAGCCGCGAGACCGTGGGCCTGCCCGACGCCGTCACCGCTCGGCTGACCAGCGAGGCGAGCCAGGAATGGACGGTGCAGGCCGAAGAGGTGCGCCGGGCACTCAACCGGTTGCCGGAGCATCACCGCGAAATGCTGGTCCTGATTGTGATGCTGGGCGAACGTTACGAAGACGCAGCCGAAATCTGTGGCTGCGCAGTCGGCACAGTAAAAAGTCGGCTGAGCCGGGCCCGCCAGCAGTTGCGCAGGGAACTCGGCGAAATGGGTACGGACAGCCCCGTCGGATGACAGTGACCGACAAGGAAGCCGAAAGCACATCCGGGCCGCCACCCTCGACCGAGGACCTGCCCGAACTTACCGAAATTGGCCTCGTTTACGGCACGGATGCAGCCCTTGGCATCAGTCGCCGGAGGCGCGGCAAGGGCTTTTCCTATCATCTTCCTGATGGCACGACCGTCAGCGACACCACCCTTCTCGATCGCATTCGCAAACTCGCTTTGCCACCCGCTTACGAACGGGTATGGATCAGCCTTGACCCACGCAGTCACCTGCAAGCGACCGGCTATGACCAGCGAGGTCGCAAACAATATCGCTACCATCAAGAGTGGGCCGCCTGGCGCAGCACTCGCAAGTTCGACGACCTGATCGCCTTCGGGGAGGCTCTTCCAGGTATCCGGCGTCGGATTGCGCGCGACATCGCCGCACATGCGGACGAGAGCTATTTTCTTTTATCCGCACTCATCAGTTTGCTCGATGTGACTTACATGCGCGTTGGCAATCGCACCTATGCGGAGGAAAACCGCACCTATGGTGCGACTACGCTCCAGAAGCGTCATCTGACCTTCGAGCCGGACGGCATCCGCCTCAGCTTTCTCGCCAAGGGCGGCAAGCGCGTGCGCCGAAAGCTCCGTCATCCGAAGCTGCAGAAGATCCTGGAAGAGATCGCCGACCTGCCCGGACGCGACCTGTTTTCCTGGAGGGATAGGGATGGTCATCTTCACCGGATCGATTCGGGACGACTGAACAGCTATTTGGCAGAAATCACCGACAGGAGGCTGTCGGCCAAGACTTTCCGGACCTGGGGCGGCTCGGTGGCTGCCTTTGCCGAAGCCTGGAGGCTGATCGAGGTGTCCGAGCGCCCCACCATCCGACAAATGTGCGAGGTCGCCTCCGATCGGTTGCACAATACGCCGAGCATCTGCAGATCGAGCTATGTGCATCCGGCAATCCTGGAACTTGCGGACAAGACCACGGATCTGGATGCGGTGCGCGCCGTGGTCGGGGCAGCACCTGGCCGCGCCCTCCTTCGCGCCGACGAAAACCGTCTCATGGCATTCCTGCAGGCGCGTTATCCCGACACGAACGCAGCCGCCTGAAAAGCCTCAAACTGAAGCGATGAAGACAAATAAAGAGGCCGGGAAAATCCCGACCTCTTCGCTTCCGTGCAGCGATCCGGATTACGCCGCCTTCTTCTGGGCTGCGGCGTTGACGGCCTTCTCGGCAAGCTTGGTCAGCGCCTCGTCGGTCTTGGATTCTTCCGCCAGCGTCTCATCGAGCAGCTTCACGGCATCCTGGTAACCGAGCTGCTGAGCCCAGGCACGCAGGGTGCCGTAACGGCTGATCTCGTAGTGTTCAACGGCCTGGGCGGCTGCCAGCAGGCCGGCATCGAGCGCAGGCGAACCCTTGAACTCTTCCATGATCTCCTCGCCCTCTTCGACGATGCCGTCGATGGCAGGGCAGGTCTTGGCGCGCGGGCGCTTGCCGATGATCTCGAACACCTGCTGCAGGCGCTCGACCTGTCCTTCGGTCTCTTCCTTGTGTTGCTGGAAAGCGGCCTTCAGCTTTTCGTCCTGGGCGCCCCGCGCCATCTTCGGCAGGGCCTTCAGGATCTTGCGTTCAGCGTAGTAGATGTCCTTGAGGGTCTCGTGAAAGAGGTCTTCGAGTGTCTTGGTAGCCATTGTCTGTATCTCCTCGGTTATCAGTTATGGCGAGAGAAGAACCGGTGCGCTGGCGCTTTGTTCCGGAGAGGATTTTCCGCTTTCAGCGGAACGATCGACGGGGGCCGGGGGTTAGTTTCCAAGGTGACGCAGCGTGTCACCCTCCCCAATCCAAAGGAGGAAACAATGGTCAATCGCAACGACAACTGGGATGCCGATTCCGGCCGAAACCGCAATACACGACGCGGCCCGACGGGCGACTACGGCCCAGGTGAAAGTGGCTTTGTCCGCGGCTATGGCGAGAACCGGCCGGAAGCCGACCGTTATGATGCAGAACGTCAACGGGACTTCGGCATGGATGGCGGCAATGGCGCCAGCGGGTCGCGATACCCGCGCATGGGCCGGTCGGACTGGACGACGGACGACCTCGGCTACCAGGGTGATCTCAGCGACCGTGGATATGGTGATGATACCCGCCGCTATGCGAGAGGCACCGGCCGCGGCTATTACCCGTCCGACAATCCTTCATACCGCGGTGGCTACGGTCGAACCAACCGCGATTACGACGATGACCGCGGTTTCGTTGACCGCGCGAGCGACGAGGTCGCCTCCTGGTTCGGCGATGAAGAGGCCGCACGCCGCCGCGAGATGGACAGCCATCGCGGCAAGGGACCGAAAGGCTATCGCCGCTCGGATGCCCGCATCCTGGAAGACGTCAACGACCGGCTAGCTGACGACCCGGCAATCGACGCTTCCGATATCGAGGTCACCGTCAAGGACGCCGAAGTGACGCTGTCAGGCCACGTGACCGACCGTTGGGAAAAGCGTCGGGCTGAAGATTGCGCCGAGCGCGCAAGCGGCGTTACCCATGTGCAGAACAACCTTCGCGTCCGGATCTCCGGCGAAGGCAGCGTGATGACTCAGGCCTGAGCTGAGAAGCCTTAGCCGCGAAGCGCGCGCAAGGCATTGAGGATGACCGCTACATCGATCACCTCCTGCAAAAGCGCCCCCTGAACCGGCGTGAGGTACCCAAAAGCCGCCAGCACCATGGCACCGCCCGAGAGAACGAGCCCGGCAATCGCACTTTGCCGGGCTATTTTGCGGGATCTCCTCGCAATGCTACAGGCAAGCGGCAGGCGTGACAGCTCATCCGCCAGCAGCACAACATCCGCCGCTTCCGACGAGGCCGCCGAGCCCCGCGCACCGATTGCCACGCCGACATCGGCTAGCGCCAGCGCCGGGGCATCATTGACCCCATCTCCCACCATCATCACCACGCCACCGGCGCGTTCCCGACTGATAAGATCGACCTTGCCTTCCGGCGCGAGATCGCCTGCGACGGCATCAAGGCCGAGACAGGCCGAGGCTTTTTCCGCCACATCGCTGCGGTCGCCGGAGGCCATGACGATGCGGCGCACACCGCCAGCCCTAAAAGCACCGATCGTATCACCGGCGTCCGCACGAATGGGATCGGACAGGAGAATGAGGCCGGCAGCCCGTCCATCGATCCCGACGGCGACCACCGCCGTGCCACTGTCGATGCCGGCTCTGGCGAAGTCTTCGCCGGCCAGCAGCTGCGAGCGGACATAACCACTGCCGCCGAGCACCACCTTGACGCCAGCGACCTCTCCGGAAAGCCCCCGCCCCGCCTCTTCGATAACGCCCTGCGGCAGGGTCAGGCCAAGGCCCCGCGCGGTGGCGGCGCGCACCAGCGCTTCTGCCGCGACATGGCCGGAGGCCTGATCGAGCGAGGCAGCCAGTGCCAGCACCTGATCGGAGGTGAAGCCGGGTTGCGGCCGGACCTCCGACACCTCGGGCCGTGCGGAAGTCACGGTCCCGGTCTTGTCGACAACGACGGTGGTGACCGCAGCCAGCGCCTCCAGTGCGCCGGCGGTCTTGACCAGCACGCCATGGGAAGCGGCGCGCGACATGCCGGCAATGACGGCCACGGGCACGGCGAGGATCAGCGGACAGGGGGTGGCAACGACGAGCACGGCGAGCGCCCGCGTCGCTTCGCCGCTCCACCACCAGGCGCCGCCGGAAAGCAGCAGCGTGATACCGAGAAAGTAGAGGGCAAAACGGTCCGCAAGACGCGCCATCGGCGCCCGGCTGGCTTGCGCCTGTTCGACGAGGCGGACGATGCCGGCATAGGTGCTCTCCCTCGATTCGCGCAGTACCAGGAGATCGAAGGCATCGCCCAGCACGGTACAGCCGCTCGGCACTTCATGGCCCATCTGGATGGGCACGGGCAGCGACTCCCCCGTCAGCGCAGAGAGATCGAGCACGGCCGTCGCGGCCAGCAATCGCCCGTCGACCGGCACGACCTCGCCCTTGCGGACCAGGATCCGGTCCTGCGGCTTGAGCGCCTCGATCGACACGCTTTCCAGCGTCTCGCCGCGATAGCGCATGGCCGTGCGCGAGACACGGCCAAGCAGGGCCGTCATGTCGCGCCGGGCGCGCCCCTCGGCGAAGCTTTCGAGCAATTGGCCGCCAGCATACATCACCGCGACGATCGCCGCGGCAAGGTTTTCCCCAAGGGCCAGGCCAACGCCGATCGACAGCGCAGCGATGGCATCAACGCCCATCCGACCGTTGAGAAGCGCCCGCAGGATATCGATAACGAGAACGACAAAGACGGAACCGGCGCCGACCAACCAGATGAGTGCAGCCTGTTCCGGACGGGCGGCGAGGTAGAGAACCCCACCGCCGACGAGACAGAGAAGGGCAAGTGCCGCGAGCAGGACAGGCAGGCTCTCACGCAATCGTGTCGGCTGCAGAAAGTCCGGCATGGTCCATTTCCCCAAGCACTGGCGAAAGGTCCACACGGACCTCTCTTGCTGGTCTTCCCTTTCCCTTGTAGAGCCTTCTGAGCATGAAGCAATCGGACGTAAGCAGCATGATCGACAGTGCCCGGCCCCGCCGCCTTTCAGTCCTCGGCTCGACCGGCTCGATCGGCGTCAATACGCTCGATGTCATCGAGCAGCTCGGTGGTCGCGACAGCTTCGAAGTCATGGCGCTCACCGGCAACGGCAATCTCGACCTGCTTGCCGAACAGGCCCGCCGCACGGGCGCGAAGCTCGCCGTCACGGCCGACGAAAGCCAGTATAGGACATTGAAGGACCTGCTGTCGGGCTCCGGCACGGATATCGCAGCCGGCGCAAGCGGGCTGGAAGAGGCCGCCGACATGGATGCCGGCTGGGTGATGGCGGCTATCGTCGGCACGGCAGGCCTCGCCCCCACCCTGAAGGCAGCCGCCCGCGGTGCCGATATCGCGCTTGCCAACAAGGAATGCCTTGTCTCCGCCGGCCACCTCTTCGTCGAGGCGGTGAAAAAGGGCGGCGGACGGCTGATCCCCGTGGACAGCGAACACTCGGCGATCTTCCAGTGTCTTGAGGCCGACCAGCGCCACGCGCTGGAGCGCATCGTGCTCACAGCGTCCGGCGGCCCCTTCCGCACCCACACGCGCGAGCAGATGGCCAATGTGACGGTACAGACGGCACGCAGCCATCCGAACTGGTCGATGGGCCTGAAGATCTCCGTCGGCAGCGCCTCGATGTTCAACAAGGCGCTGGAGATGATCGAGGCCAAGCACCTTTTCGACGTGGCGCCCCACCAGGTCGAGGTCGTCGTCCATCCCCAGTCGATCATTCATTCCATGGTCGGTTATACCGACGGCTCCGTCATCGCCCAGCTCGGCGTGCCGGACATGCGCACCGCCATCGGCTATGCGCTCACCTATCCGAAGCGCCCGGCGCTCAATGTCGACAGGCTCGACTTTGCCAAGCTCGCACGGCTCGATTTCGAGGCGCCGGACGAAACACGCTTTCCGGCGCTCCGGCTTGCCCGCACGGCGCTGGAACGCGGCGGATTGCAGGGCGCGATCCTCAACGCCGCCGAAGAAACCGCCTTCAACGCCTTCGTCGAGGACAAGATCCGCTTCCTCGACATGGCAGATGTCGTTGAGGCGGTGATGGATGCGATGGTCGAGGGCGTGCCGGCAGACACGATCGAAGACGTCTATGCGGCGGACCGCGAGGCGAGGCGCAAGGCGGCTGAGGTGATTGCCAAGACGGTTGCCTAAAGTCGACGTGAGCCGGCAGCCAATTCGATCGATGACAGCCTCTACGATATCGGCATGATGACCCAGAGGCGTTCTGCTTCCACGGCAACACTGTTTCGTTTAATTCGTTTATTGCACCTGTTGCGAATAAGTCATATCATCTCCTTCTGAACGGAAGGAATTCAACATGTCAGTTACCGCAGCCACCACAGCACTCGGTGGCAGGCGACCGTCCCGGGAAGAACAGGCCGCCGCGAACCGTCTGCGCAAGATTCTCGCTGCCCAAGGCGACGATACGACCTTGCGTATGCTGGACAATGGCAAGACCGCGGAAATCGCTCTCACGCCTGCGCTGTCCGGACTTCTGATGGACTTGCTGGACCATGTCGGCAAGGGAGACGCAGTCGCGCTTGTACCGGTCTCGCAAATGCTGACGACACAACAGGCTGCCGACCTCCTCAATGTTTCGCGCCCGTTTTTGATCTCGCTGCTCGACCGGGGAGAGATCGAGTATGTATTCGTGGGACGCCACCGGCGGATAGAAGCGGACGCCTTGTTTGCCTACAAGAAAATCCGGGATGCGAAGCGAAGTGCCGCGCTTGATACCTTGGCCGAACTCGATGGGGAGATGCTCTGACGGTGCCCCGCGTCGGCACCACCGCCCTTGTTGACGCCTGCACGCTCGCAGGCGTTCTCAGACGCAATCTCCTGTTGACGCTCGCGGAAGCAGAGCTTTTTCGCGTCAGATGGTCGAAGGCCATCCTCGACGAGACGGAACGCGCCATTGAGAAAATGGCCAGAGGCAAAGGCCTTGCCGACCCAAAAGACCGTGCGGCACGGGCTCGGCGTGCGATGGAAACGGCCTTCCCAGAAGCGATGGTGACCGACTTCGAACGCTTCGAACCGGTTTGCGCAGATCTCCCCGACAAGACAGACATCCATGTTGCCGCCGCGGCCTTGAAAGCGCGCGCCACCGTCATAGTCACGGAAAACCTGGTGGATTTCCCCGAGACGATCCTGTCGAGGCTGGGGCTTGAAACCCGCAGCGCGGACGCCTTTATCGCAGATATGATCAATCTCGACACGGAAAAGGCAAGCACCGCAATCAAGACAATGCGTCAGCGCTTCAAACTGCCGCAAAAGACCGCAGACGAGCTGCTAACCGATATGCAAGAATCCGGTTTGCACCACACGGTCGAAGCTCTGCGAGCGCACTTTCCATTCCTGTGAATGACGAAGCGTGCATTGGGCATAGCTCAAAAGAAAAACGGGCCGCGTCACCGCAGCCCGTTTTGCATTTCCGAAGGTTTTAGCCCGATCAAGCCACCGCACGGGCCAGCGCGCAGCGCGACCAGAGCTGGTGCAGCGAGCCGACGAGATGTTCGAGATCGGCGTCGGAATGCAGGGGTGTCGGGGTGATGCGCAGCCGCTCGGTCTTTTTCGGGACCGTCGGATAGTTGATCGGCTGCACGTAGATGGAACAGTTGTCGAGCAGCAAGTCGGAGATCCACTTGCACTTGGCAGCATCGCCGACCATGACCGGCACGATATGGCTGGGATTCGGCATATGCGGAATGCCGGCCTTGTCGAGCATCGAGCGCAGACGACGCACGCGCTCCTGATGAGCGAAACGCTCGACCTGGCTGGTCTTCAGATGACGGATCGAGGCGACCGCACCGGCGGCAAGTGCCGGCGGCAATGCAGTCGTGAAGATGAAGCCGGACGCAAAGGAACGGACGAAATCGCAAAGCGCGGTCGAGGCCGCGATATAGCCACCCATGACGCCGAAAGCCTTGCCGAGCGTGCCTTCGATGATCGTCAGACGATCCATCAGGCCTTCGCGTTCGGCAATACCGCCACCGTGAGCGCCATACATGCCGACCGCATGCACTTCATCGAGATAGGTCATCGCGCCATACTTGTCGGCAAGATCACAGATTTCCTTGATCGGCGCGATGTCGCCGTCCATCGAATAGACGGACTCGAACGCGATCATCTTCGGCGCCTTGGGATCGGCGGCGGCAAGCTTGGCTTCCAGATCCTTGACGTCATTGTGCTTCCAGATGACGCGCTCAGCCTTGGAATGGCGAATGCCTTCGATCATGGAGGCGTGGTTGAGCGCATCCGAGAAGATGATGAGACCCGGGATCTTGGCGCCGAGCGTACCGAGCGCGGCCCAGTTCGAGACATAGCCCGAGGTGAAGATCAGCGCAGATTCCTTGCCGTGCAGATCGGCAAGCTCGCGCTCGAGCAGGACGTGGTAGTGATTGGTCCCAGAGATATTCCGGGTGCCACCGGCACCGGCGCCACAGTCGTCGATCGCCTTCTTCATGGCGTCGATCACGAGCGGGTTCTGCCCCATGCCGAGATAGTCGTTGGAGCACCAGACGGTAACTTCCTGGGTACCGTTTTCGGTGTAGCGGGTCGCGCGCGGGAAATTGCCGCGCTGGCGTTCCAAATCAGCGAAGACGCGGTACCGGCCTTCCTCGTGAAGCCCCGCGAGCTGATCCTTGAAAAACGCCTCGAAATCCATGCCTAAACTCCAGTCTACGACACTCTTTTGTGTCTCTCCGGCGCTGGGGTCAACCCCGGTTTTGTAAATTCATTCTAAACTGCGACAAATGGCGCGAACATTAGAACGCTTGCACATAAATACTAACGGATTGTGCCTCTGCAAACTTGATCTGCGTCAAGCGACACGAAAAAGGACGGCCGAAGCCGCCCTTTTTTGTTCGTCCCTCAAAAGCCGCGCGATCAGGAGGCCTGAACCGCCCGTTTTGCCATGACCCGGATCAGATTGGCGCGGTATTCGGCCGTGCAATGCAGGTCCGACAACAGCTCCGACGAATCAATCTCGACACCGCTGACGGCATCTGGCGACCAGTTGGCCGAGAGTGCGGCCTCAAGGCCGGCATGACGGAAGACACCGTTCGAGCCGGCACCGGTGACCGCGACACGCGCACCGCCCGCCCCCTTCGAGACGAAGACGCCGGTCATCGCATAACGCGAGGCCGGGTTGGCGAACTTCGCATAACCGGCCTTTTCCGGAGCGTCGAAACGGATCGCCGTGATGATCTCGTCTTCGGAGAGCGCCGTCTCGAACAGGCCGACAAAGAAGTCGTCGGCTGCGATCTCGCGGGTGTTGGTCACCACCGTCGCCCCGAGGCCGAGAACCGCCGACGGATAATCCGCAGCGGGATCGTCGTTGGCCACCGAGCCGCCGATCGTGCCCATATGGCGGACATGCGGATCGCCGATCATCGAGGCAAGATGGCAAATCGCCGGGCAGATCGCGCGGATGGCCGAGGAAGAGGCGACCTCCGCATGGGTGACGGCCGCACCGATCGTGACGCGGCGCCCCTCGACCTTGATGCCCTTGAGCGCATCAATATGCCGGAGATCGATGAGATCAGACGGCTGGGCGAGACGCTGCTTAAGCGCCGCGATCAGCGTCTGCCCGCCGGCGATGAACTTGCCGTCTTCGGCACCGGAGAGCAGTTTACCGGCATCCTCGATGGAAGAGGCGCGATGGTAGCTGGTTGGATAAAGCTGCATGGTCCTCTCCCTTACTCGGCAGCCTGACGCGTCGCATTCGCCTGGATCGCAGTCCAGACGGCAAGCGGCGTCGCCGGCATGTTGAGGTTGTTGTTGCCGATCGCATCGGTGATCGCATTGATCAGCGCCGGCGGCGACCCGATGGCGCCGGCCTCGCCACAGCCCTTGATGCCGAGCGGATTGCCCGGGCAAGGCGTGTTCTGGTGCGAGACATTGAACGACGGCAGGTCATCGGCACGCGGCATGGCATAGTCCATGTAGCTTGCGGTCAGAAGCTGGCCGGTCTGCGGATCGTAATGCACGCCTTCGAGCAGCGCCTGGCCGATGCCCTGCGCGATGCCGCCATGCACTTGGCCCTCGACGATCATCGGGTTGATGATGTTGCCGAAGTCGTCGGCGGCCACGAACTGGATGATGTCGGTCTTGCCGGTATCCGGATCCACCTCGACTTCCGCGATGTAGCAGCCGGCCGGGAAGGTGAAGTTGGACGGATCGTAGAATGCGCCCTCCTTCAGACCCGGCTCCATGCCCGACGGCAGGTTGTGGGCGGTATAGGCGGCAAGTGCCACCTGGAACCATGGAACCGACTTGTCGGTACCGGCGACCTTCAGTTCGCCATTCTCGATGACGACATCGCTCTCGTCCGCTTCCATCAGATGCGCGGCGATCTTCTTGGCCTTCGCCTCGACCTTGTCCAGCGCCTTGACGATCGCCGACATGCCGACGGCCCCCGAGCGCGAGCCATAGGTGCCCATGCCCATCTGCACCTTGTCGGTATCGCCGTGGACGATCGAGACATTGTCGATCGGCACGCCGAGACGCTCCGCAACCAGCTGGGCAAAGGTGGTTTCGTGGCCCTGGCCATGGCTGTGCGAGCCGGTGAGCACCTCGACCGTGCCGACCGCATTGACGCGGACTTCAGCGGACTCCCACAAGCCCACACCGGCGCCGAGCGAACCGACCGCCGCCGACGGCGCAATGCCGCAAGCCTCGATATAGCAGCTCATGCCGATCCCGCGCAGCTTGCCGCGCCGTGCGGCTTCCGCCTTGCGGGCCGGGAAGCCGTTCCAGTCGGCAGCGGACATGGCCGCCTCCAGCGAAGCGTCGTAGTCGCCCGCGTCGTAACACATGATGACCGGTGTCTGGTACGGGAAGCTGCGGACGAAGTTCTTCCGCCGCAGTTCCGCCGGCGAGATGCCGAGCTCGCGGGCCGCGGTTTCCACGGTGCGCTCGAGCAGATAGGTCGCTTCCGGACGACCGGCGCCGCGATAGGCATCGACCGGAACGGTGTTGGTGTAGACGGTTCGCACATTGGCGTGGATCGCAGGGATCGCATACTGGCCAGACAGAAGCGTGGCGTAGAGATAGGTCGGGACCGATGACGAGAAGAGCGACATATAGGCGCCGAGATTGGCGATCGTGTCGACCTTCAACCCGATGATCCTGTGGTCCTTGTCGAAGGCCATCTTCACCTTCGACACATGGTCACGGCCATGCGCATCGGTGAGGAAGGCCTCGGTGCGGTCGGCCGTCCATTTGACCGGCACGCCGGTCTTCTTCGACGCCCAGAGACAGACGACTTCTTCCGGATAGATGTAGATCTTCGAGCCGAAGCCGCCGCCGACATCGGGCGCGATGACACGCAGCTTGTGTTCGGGCGCGACATTGTAGAAGGCGCTCATGACGAGACGCGCGACATGCGGGTTCTGCGAGGTCGTGTAGCAGGTATAATGATCTTCCGCCGTGTCGTAGATGCCGAGCGTCGCGCGCGGCTCCATCGGGTTGGGCGACAGGCGGTTGTTGAAGATGTCGATCTCGGTGACATGGGCAGCACTGGCGATTGCGGCGTCTGCCGCAGCGCTGTCGCCGATCTCCCAGTCGAAGATCAGGTTGCCGGGAGCCTCCGGATGAAGCTGCGGCGCACCAGGCTTCAACGCATCGACGGCACCGGTGACAACAGGAAGCTCTTCATATTCGACCGAAACGGCCTCCGAGGCATCGCGCGCCTCGCCGAGGCTGTCGGCGATGACGATTGCCACCGCATCCCCGACATAACGCACGGTTTCATGCGCCAGCGGACGCCAGGCGCCCATCTTCATCGGCGTGCCGTCCTTGGAATGGATCATCCAGCCGCAGATCAGGTTGCCGATGCCATCGGCAAGCAACTGCTTGCCGTCGAGCACGTCGATCACGCCGGGCATGGCCTTGGCGGCAGAGACGTCGATCGACTTGATCTTGGCATGCGCATAGGGCGAACGGACGAAATAGGCATATTTCATGCCGGGGACGACCATGTCGTCGGTGTACCGGCCCTTGCCGGTCAAGAAACGCTTGTCTTCCTTGCGCGCCACTCGCGCGCCGATTCCTTCAACACCCATTGTCTTCTCCTCCAGAGAAACAGGATTAAGGTTTTAGGCAGTAGGCAGTAGGCAGTAGGGAATAGCTTCTGGACCTTGAGCATCAGCACGATCTCTATGTCGATGCTTCCAAATCTCTTGGCCAAGGGAGCATCGCTGATGCAGCCCTCACTCGCCATTGGCTAATGCCTAATTCCTCCCACTCACTCGGCGGCCTGGCGGCCGGCGGTCATCGCTTCGTTGGCCGAAAGCACGGCCTTGACGATGTTGTGGTAGCCCGTGCAGCGACAGATATTGCCTTCAAGCTCGTGGCGGACAGTGGCCTCGTCGAGCGCACCGTTGTGACGACAGATCATGTCGAGCGTCGTCATCACCATGCCGGGCGTGCAGAAGCCGCACTGCAGGCCGTGATGCTCCTTGAACGCCGCCTGCACCGGATGCAGGTCTCCACCGGAAGAGATGCCCTCGATCGTCGTGATCGACGATCCCGCGGCCTGGACGGCCAGGATCGAACAGCTCTTGATCGACTTCCCGTCCATATGAACGACGCAGGTGCCGCACTGGGTCGTGTCGCAGCCCACATGCGTTCCCGTCAGACCAAGTTTCTCGCGAATGAAATGCACGAGCAGGGTGCGATCCTCGCACTCCCCGCTCACTGTCCGGCCGTTCACCGTCAGTGTCACTTTAGCCATGTTGTTCCTCCTCGTGTCTCTCCCGGACACGAAGGGCATGGTGTGAGTTTTATGTGACATGTGCAACAGTCCAGAAGGTCGCAAACGAAAATTTTGTGTGCCGCATTGCAGCATCAAACCGCCTGTAAATCCTGGGTTCATCTACGGTGTTCCATGCAGGGAAGCGACCCGCGAGGGTGTGAGCCGCGACCATGGACTTTCCGCTGGCCAAGGTTATGCTCAGAGAAGCCCGGAGCCGCGTGGGAGAGCTCGAGCGGCGGGGCAAGTGTCAAAACAAGACCGGCTGGACCGGGCGCGTGGAACTTGGAGAGATGAAGATGAAGAAAGCTCTTGTGCTGATGCTGGTCGGCCTGACGGTCGCAGGATGCAGCCAGACGGAACGAGGCGCCGGTATCGGCGCGGCCTCGGGCGCCATCATCGGTGGCATTGCTACGGGCAACGTCCGCGGCGCTGCCGTCGGCGCCGCCATCGGTGGCGTTGCAGGTGCCGTAATCGGGAATGTTTCGGAGCAGCCTGGACAGTGCTACTACCGCGACCGCTACGGCAACCGTTACATCGACGCCTGCCCGCGCGGCTACTAAAGGCATCTGCCGCAATCGAGACAGGGCGGGAGGCAACACTTCCCGCCTTTTTTCATGCCCACACAAAAAGGGGTATGCCTTTTCGCTCATTTGCGCCTAAGTTGTCCCGCAGGCGGGGGAGCGCCTTACGGATCGCGATGAAAGCGAAATGCCGAGACCGAGTGGATGGATATTGCCGAAGTTTAGTCATGCGTTCCGGCTCGGACTTGCTCTGACCGTCGCGAGCCCCTTCTCCATCGGGATCGCCTCGGAGGCTCGCGCCTTCGAGCTTTTCGGCTTTCGGCTGTTCGGCAGTGACGAAGCCGACCGCGACGTCATTGATCCCGTCGGCTACACCATTACCCTCGACACAGGCGATGCCGATCGGGCTCTGAAAAAATCGCTGGAGCGCACCTCGCTATTGCTTGCCGATGAGGAGCAGCCTGTCTCCGGCGATCTCGGCCTCGTGATAAAGGCACGGGACGACCGCGATCGTCTGATCGCGACGCTTTACGAAAACGCGCTTTATGGCGGTATCGTCACCGTGACGATCGACGGTCGGGATATCGACAGCCTGCCGCCAAACCCGGTCTTCGATCGTTCCAGACCGGTGCCAGTCGCGATCAGCATCGATCCCGGCCAGACCTTCACTTTGGGCGAAGTTCGCCTGGAAGGCGATGCTGCGGGTCTGAACCCGGAGGAATTCGGCCTGGAACGGGGCGGGAACGCCGGCTCGCTTGTGATCCTGAAGTCGGCGGAACAAATCGCCGAGAGCCTGAGGGAGCAAGGACGCCCGCTGACTGAAGTGACCCGCCGCGACGTTGTCGCCGACCATGCAACGAAGACGGTCGATCTGACGATCGCCGTCGAGGCTGGCCCGGTCGCTCCGCTCGGTGCCGTCACCGTCAAGGGCGCACGGGCCGTGGATTCGAACTTCGTCGCATATTACTCGCGCCTGAGGCCAGGTCAGACCTATTCGCCGGAGCAATTGCGCAAGGCAGGAGAACGCCTGCGCACCCTTGGCGTCTTTTCGTCTGTCACAATCGATGAGGCGGAAAGCTTGGATCCGAGCGGATCGCTGCCGATCGGCATAACCGTCTCGGAGGGCAAGCACCGCTATTTTGGCATCGGCGCCAGCTATTCCTCGCTCGACGGTGGCGGGATCGAGGGATACTGGGGGCACCGCAATCTCTTCGGCCAGGCAGAATCGCTGAGGATCGAAGGCTCGGTGCGGGGCCTGGGAGAGCTCAAGAACGTCAGCGATGTCTCCTCGCTCGACTATACGGCCGGGATCACGTTCATCAAACCCGGCGCCTTTGTCCCCTCGGGAACGCTGGAGGCCAGCGTCAAGGGCAGCACGCTCAAGACGGACTACTATGACGCGGCCACGGTGACTGGCAAGGTTTCCTATGCCTATGAACTGACGGACGCCGACAGTGTCAATGCGGGCGTCTCGCTTGCCTACGACAGCATCGACGACGCGTTCGGCAAGGGCAAGGAATACCTGACTTTCGGCGTGCCGATCGGCTATGTCCGGGACACGCGCGACAATCGGCTGAACGCCACCGAGGGCCATTACGGCACGCTGACATTGACGCCGAGCTACGAGTTCTTCGGCCAGACGATCTTCTCTTCGCTGGAAGGGTCGATCTCGGCCTATCTGGGCTTTGGCGAGGAAGACCGTTTCGTGCTCGCAGGTCGCCTGAACGCCGGCACCCTGGTTGGCGGCGGAGACCTCTCGGCCATCCCTGCGACCCGGCGCTTCTTTGCCGGCGGCGGCGGTTCGGTCCGTGGTTATTCTTTCCAGGAAATCACGCCGAGAACCGCAGCAGGTGGCGGCACCGGCGGTCGCTCATATGTGACGGCCAACCTCGAAGCCCGCATCAACGTCACCGAGACCATCGGCATCGTGCCCTTTCTTGACATCGGCACAGTCACGGACACCTCAGTGCCCGATTTCAATGACATCAAGATGGGCGCAGGCGTGGGCCTGCGTTACATGACCCCCTTTGGTCCTCTTCGGCTCGACGTGGCGGTTCCGCTGGATCCGTATGCCGGTGGCAACCGTTATGCCATATACGCCGGCATCGGCCAGAGCTTCTGACCAGGCAAGACAGGACGACACTGAACATGAACTGGTTGAAGCGCATCCTGATTTGGACGATTCGCCTGCTGGGCGGCCTCGTTGCGGCCCTCATCGCCTTGTTTGTCGTGGTCATTCTCGTCGGCGGCTTTTCGCGAACGGGCAGCCAGTTTCTTGCGGATCAAATCGCATCGCTCGTCTCGACAGACAACCGGCAGATTTCCTTAAGCGGCACCGGACCCCTGCTCACCAGCCAGTTCTCTGTCGACCGTATCACGATCGCAGACAGCCAGGGCGTCTATGCCACGGTCGAGGATCTTGCCCTCGACTGGACCCCGCGTGACCTCATCCGCAAACGCTTCACTGCCGATCGCATTTCCGCACGACAGGTCACCATCGACAGGGCGCCGCTGCCCTCGACCGAGCCGGTGCCGGACAGTGACGAACCCTTCTCGCTCCCCGTTGAAATCGACGTGGCGACGGTCGACCTGCCATCGATTGCAATCGGCGCAAAACTCGCCCAGCGCGAACTTGCCCTCTCCGCCCAGGGTTCACTGACCATCGTCGGCGACACGATCGGAAGCCGCCTGACGGCGACGCGACTGGACGACCCGGGCAACAACGCCGTCGTGGACCTGCTTTACGCCCCCAACGACAACCAGCTGCGCATGAACCTCGACTATCAGGAACCGCCGTCGGGTCTCCTCGGCCAGCGGTTGCAGTTGCCGGGACAACCGGCCCTGGCGATCAAAGTCGACGGGGATGGTCCCCTCGATGATTGGGCAGGCAAGGTCACGGCATCCCTGGACGGCGAGCGCACCATCACGGTCGACATCACCCATGCGCTTGAAGGGGACGGTGCTCGGACGCTAACCGCAAGGGGTGGCGGATCGTTCTCGGCCCTGGTTCCGCCGGAACTGCGCGACGTGCTTGCTGGTCAGACCGCAATCGATATTGCCGCTCGTTTGGGCGCAGACGGCTCAGCGACAATCGAGAGAGGCCGCTTCTCGACCGCTTCGGCGGAGGTGGTTGCAGCCGGACGTTATGACCCCGGCGGGCAGAATGACCTGACCCTGACGACCCGCGCGACCGGAGACCCTGTCCTCATCACGTCTCGATCGCCCGAGTTCAACGGCAGTTTCAGGTTGAGAAGTCTCGATCTGGCCGTCACCGGACAGGCCCCGGCGGCAGAGCTATCCGCGAAGGTCGATCTGGCCGAACTCAGCGTCCCCCAGGGTAGCTTCGCGGATGTCGCATTTGCTGCCGAAAGCAACAGCTTCGACCTCACCGGTCGCACGGGATCGGTCACGGTTGTGGCCTCGGTGCAGGGCACGGACATCCGTGACGAAGCCATTCGCCCCTATATCCGGGGACCGCTGGCATTGACGGCCCCGCTGACCGTGACCTCAGAGGCGATCGCTTTCGACGGCCTCGTCCTTGACAGCAATGGTCTCGACCTGCAGGGGGCCGGCCAGTTTACGTTTGCAAACAGCAGCTTCAGCGGGCGTCTTGCGATGCGCGCGGTACCCGGCATGCTGCCGGCCGCAGTTGCAAGCCGCGTCAACGAACCCGTTGATCTCTCGGCCCGTATCGACTTTGTCGCCCCCCGTGCCATAGCGCTCCGGGACATCGTCCTGTCGAGCGACATTCTCCAGGCGGAAGGATCCCTGTCGCTCGACCAGAACGGAATGCTCGCAACCGACCTGACCGGCCGAATTCGGGATCTCGGGCAGTTCGTCGAGCGTATCGAAGCTCCTGCCGCCTTCAATCTCTCAGCCTCCGGTCCCCTTGATTCCGTTGAGGCGACAGTAAGCCTCGCCGTCGAAGAGGGGCGGGCCGCCGGCTATCGCCTTGAAAACTTCAATCTCCAGCTGGACGGCGTGGCAAACCGCAAGGCGCCGAGCGCCTCACTGACCGCGACCGGGCAGATCGACGGAAAGGCTGTGGATGCCAAAGCGCAGCTTGCCAGCACCAACGGCGTGACGCGGGTCGACGCGCTGGATCTTGCCATTGGTCCAAATCGGTTGACCGGGGCTCTCGATCTCGGGCAGGACCTGTTGCCGAACGGCCAGATCGCCTTCGACTTTCCGGACTTGAGCCTGCTTGCGGCGCTGGCTGGACAGACCGTCAGCGGCGATCTGCGCGGGGAGATAGCGCTCCGTTCAAGTGAAGGGCGGATCTCGGCGAATGTGGAAGCATCCGGCTCGGCCATCCGCCAGGGCACGCTCACCATTGGCGACCCGAGCATCGACCTGCGGGTTACAGACGTGACGGCGTTGGCAGCCGAGGGAACCGTACGCGCCGAGAGCATCGCATCAGGCGAAAACCGGTTGAATGCGGTGGAACTTGCCTTCGCCCGATCAGGGACCAACACGAATTTCGATCTGACGGGACGTTACGACAATGCCCCCGTGGTTCTGCGCGGCTCTCTAGGCCAGGACACGGACGGGCTGGCCGTCGCCATCAACGAGCTGACTGCAGCCCCGCGCGGCATCGCACTGGCGCTGGCATCGCCGACCTCAATCCGAGTGTCGGACGGACGTGTCTCCATCGGGGACACGGTCATCTCCGCAGGGGCTGGGCGGGTCGCGGTGTCCGGCATCGTCGCAGACACCCTCGATATCGAGGCAGACATAAGGGCCTTGCCGGCCTCGCTTGCCGCCTCGTTCGCGCCGGCAATTGCGCCCGAAGGCACGATCTCGGGAACGATCACCATTTCCGGCACTGCGGCAGCACCGATTGCAGACTATCGCCTCGACTGGCAGGGAGCAGCGATCGCGCAGACCCGCAGTGCTGGCCTGGCTGCCCTCGGCGTCACCGCGAACGGCCGATTCGAGAACGGCAATCTTACGCTCGACAGCAGCATCAACGGCGGCGGCATCGGCCTGACGGCGGCCGGGCAGGTTTCGCTGCAGAATGGCCCCGGCCTCGACATCCGTGTTCAGGGCGACGTTCCGCTCTCGGCTGCCAACGCCCAGCTTGGCGCTCAGGGTTTCGTGGCCGAAGGCAATGCCAGCGTCAACGTGACGGTCGGCGGAACCGGCGGCGAACCGACAATCACCGGCACCGTGTCCACCAGCGGCGCCCGCGTCGTCGATGTCCGCAGAAATCTGGCGATCGAGCAGATTACAACCACCATAAACCTGACGGGCACCCGCGCCGAGATCGGTGGTTTGACCGGCAACTTCGCCACGGGCGGGCAGATTTCGGTGACGGGATTCATCGATATCTCGAATCCGGGCCTGCCGTCCGAGTTGACGATCAATCTGGATCAGGCCGTCTATGTCGACGGCAACACGGTCACCAGCACGGCAGATGCGCGGCTTACCCTGACCGGATCTCTGCTGAACGGGCCGCTGCTGGCAGGTACCGTGAATTTGTCCCGCACATCGATCACCTTGTCTGAAAGCCGTCCCGCAAGTCTTCAGGCGCTCGACATCGAGCACCGCAACGCCCCCACAGCCGTCTTGCGCCAGCGACGGGACCAGGAGCCGGCGGAGGGCCGGACCTCCAGCGCTCCGATCGCTCTCGACCTGACCATTTCTTCTCCGAGCCAGACCTTTGTCCGTGGTCGTGGCATCGACGCGGAACTTGGGGGAACGATCAGGCTGACGGGCAGCGCGGCGACACCCGAGGTCTCTGGTGCATTCGAATTGCGCCGCGGCCGGATGCAGATCCTCACCAAGCGGCTAACCATCACCCGTGCGACGATTACCTTCGGCGGCGACCTCGTGCCGCTGCTGGACCTTGAGGCGACAACAACCTCGGGCGACGCAACGATCGTCATCCGGCTGACGGGACTCGCCAGCAATCCCCAGGTTACCTTCAGTTCGACCCCATCGCTGCCGCAGGACGAAATTCTTGCGCAGCTGATCTTCGGCCAGTCGCTGGCGCGCCTCTCGCCGCTGCAGATTGCCCAGCTCGCCGACGCAGCCGCCCAGCTTGCCGGCGGACGCGGCACCTCGCTATTTCAGTCTCTTCGCAGCACACTCGGCATCGACGATCTCGACGTATCGACCGACGAGACCGGCGGGACCAGCATCAGTGCAGGCAAGTATCTGAACGACCGGACCTACATCCAGCTCCAGCAGGGCGGCAATGGTGGCGCCAGGGCGACGATCAACCTGGACATCGGGCGAGGGCTCAAGCTCAAGGGTGAGGCCGGCGGATCCGGCGCCGGTGGCGGCATCTTCTATGAAAAGGAATACTGAACCGGAGAGAGTTCGGCTCAAGTGACCTTGCTGGTTTTCAGCAGGATATTGGATTCGGTGAAATTGATCCCCTCGATCAGCCGGATCCGTCGCAGCGTCTCGTCGAAACTTGCAAGATCCCGCTCTTCCAGTTCCGCGATGAAGTCCCACTTGCCATTCGTGCTGTGAAGCGAGCGGACTTGCGGCATGCCGCGCAGCTGATGCGCCACGCGGTCCGCAAACTTTCCGACGACCTCGATCATGATGATCGCCCGCACGCCCGTGGGCTGGATCTCGCTGCCGGTCAGGATGGTGAAGGCCGCGATCGTCCCGTTCGCCACCAGTCGATCGATCCGCGCCGAAATCGTCGCGCGCGACGCCCCCGTCATCGCGGCAAGCGAAGCCACGGGCAGGCGCGCGTTCTGGCGTAGCGCGCCCAGGATATGGCGGTCGAGATCATCCATCGTTGCAATTTGTCATATGCGGGTTGCGATTTGCGCAAAGTATAGCGCTTTGTGACGAAGTTCCATCTTTTTGACAACGTCACTTTGGCCGATCATGGCAATACAGCATTGAACGAGGAAGACCCATGCACAAGCAGCAGAAGACCGTGGCACTGATCGGCGTACCGCTCGAGGAGGGATCGGGCCGCGGTGGTTGTGCCATGGGGCCGGCAGCCTATCGCATCGCCGGGATTGCATCCGCCATGCGCGAGCTAGGCTACGAGGTCGAAGACCGCGGTGACCTGCGTCCGGCCCCGGCCGGAGATCTGAAGGAGATGGAGCGTGCCAGGCATCTTCCCGTCGTCGGCGCCTTCACCCGCGCCATAGAAGCTGCGACCTACGATGCAGCAGCTGGCGGCGCCGTGCCGATCCTGCTTGGCGGGGATCACAGCCTGTCCATGGGCAGCGTCTCCGGCATGGCCCGCTATGCGGCCGAGGCGGGCCGCCCGCTTTACGTCCTATGGCTCGACGCCCATTCCGACTTCAACGCGCCCGAGACCTCGCCCTCGGGCAATATCCACGGCATGCCGGTCGCCTTCTTCTGCGGCAAGGCGGAATTCGCGCCGATCCTGCCGGCAGGTCGGCCCTTCGTCGATCCGCGTCACGTTTACCAGGTCGGCATTCGCTCCGTGGACGAGGAAGAACGCCGTCTGATTTCCGAAAACGCCGTCAATGTCTACGACATGCGCGCAATTGACGAGGAAGGCATTGGCAGCATTGTCAAGCGGATCCTGGCCGATGTCCGCGCGGCCGGTGCGCTGCTGCATGTCAGCCTCGATGTCGACTTCCTTGATCCGGACGTTGCCCCCGGTGTCGGAACGACCGTCCCTGGAGGCGCGACCTTCCGCGAGGCGCACCTGATCATGGAATTGCTCCACGACAGTGGGCTCGTCTCCTCGCTCGACCTTGTCGAATTGAACCCCTTCCTTGACGACCGCGGGCGCAGCGCGCGGGTGATGGTTGAGCTCGCAGCGAGCCTCTTCGGCCGTCGCATCCTGGATCGTCCTACGAGAGGCGGATGATCGGCTGCTTCAAGATTTCATACTAAAATGTGACAGATAATTTGTATTAAACTTGACTTTCATCAAGAAAAAAGCGGTTCTCATGACCTTTAATTGTTGTTTTTGGCCCATCTTATTGGACATGCGTCAACAGAAATTGACACTTATTTAAGGTCATGTGGTCAATATTTACCCCCAAGCCGCACCAGTTGGTGCCAGCCATATTGGGGGATTGAAATGGCATTGATCGCACTTCCCGGACAAGGATCCAGATCCGTCCTAGACGCATTGAGTCGCTCGCAGGCCGTCATCGAGTTCAATCTCGACGGCACGATCATCACGGCAAACGAAAACTTCTGTCAGGCGCTGGGTTACAGCCTGGCGGAAATCAAGGGCAAGCATCACCGCATCTTCTGCGATCCGGCCTATACGGCCACGCAGGACTATCGCGATTTCTGGGCGATGCTGAACCGCGGAGAGTTCGACAGCCGCGAATACAAGCGCATTCGCAAGGACGGCAGCGAGATCTGGATTCAGGCCACCTACAACCCGGTCTTCAAGAATGGCAAGCTCTGGAAGGTGGTGAAATTCGCCACCGACATCACCGCAGCGAAGCTGAAGTCAGCGGAAGACGCTGGCAAGCTCGACGCGATCTCGCGCGTTCAGGCGACGATCGAATTCACGCCGACAGGCGAGATCCTGGCAGCCAATGAAAACTTCCTGTCCACGCTTGGCTACACACTCGGTGAGATCGTAGGCAAGCATCATGCGATGTTCTGCGAACCGGACTATACGCGATCGGAAGCCTATCGCGAGTTCTGGCAAACCTTGGCAGCAGGCCACTTCGTGGCCCAGGAGTTCAAGCGCATCGGGAAGGGCGGAAAGATCGTCTGGATCCAGGCATCCTACAATCCGATTTTCGACGCCAGTGGCCGCGTCTTCAAGGTGGTGAAATATGCGACCGACATCACCGGCCGCGTCAACGCCGTCGAGGAGATTGCGAAAGGCTTGACTTCCCTTGCCAATGGCGACCTGACGGCAACGATCGACAAGCCGTTCATCCCGGCGCTTGAGCAGATTCGCACCGACTTCAACGCCGCCATGGCGCGTGTTGCCGCTGCAATTCAAAATGTCAGCCACAACACAGACGCCATCGCTTCGGGTTCGGCCCAGATTCGTGAGGCCTCCGACAGCCTGGCGAAGCGAACCGAACAACAGGCAGCCGCTGTCGAAGAAACGGCAGCCGCGCTTGAACAGATTACGCAGACTGTCAACGACAGTGCGAAACGAGCGGTGGAGGCCGGCCAGCTCGTCGCCCGCACAAAGGGTGGCGCGGAACGGTCCGGGGTGGTGGTCAAGGACGCGATCGAGGCCATGGGCCAGATCGAGAATTCGTCCAAGGAAATCTCCAACATCATCGGCGTGATCGACGACATCGCCTTCCAGACCAATCTCCTGGCCCTGAATGCCGGTGTCGAAGCTGCCCGTGCCGGAGAGGCCGGCAAGGGCTTTGCGGTCGTAGCCCAGGAAGTGCGCGAACTCGCCCAGCGCTCGGCGAAGGCGGCGAAGGAAATCAAGGCGCTGATCAACACCTCGTCCGATCAGGTCAAAGCCGGCGTGCAACTCGTTGGCGAAACCGGCAAGGCACTGCAGCAGATCGTGACGGAAGTTCAGGATATCGACCGCAACGTAGTCGCGATCGTGGAAGCGTCTCGGGAGCAATCCACCGGTCTGGCCGAGATCAACAAGGCGGTCAACGCCATGGACCAGAACACCCAGCAGAATGCCGCCATGGTCGAGGAATCGACAGCCGCGAGCCACAGCCTGGCAAAACAGGCTGCTGCACTGCGGGAACTGGTGGCGCAGTTTAGAATTGGGCAACACTCTTCGCATAAAGTCATGGAAGCGCGTCCCGATGCCTCACCCGTTGCATCGCCGGCACGCAAGCTCATGGCGAGTGTCGCTCGCGCCACAGGTGGCGCAGCTGCCGCCAAGGTACAGGAAGGTTGGGAAGATTTCTAATGGCAACTATCAGCTCCACCAGCTTCGGCAGTGAGACCCTCGAGATCATCGCCTTCCGGCTTCATGATCAGGAGTTCTGCGTCAAGACCACCACCATTCGCGAAATCCGCGGCTGGGCTCCGTCGACGCCGATCCCGCATGCGCCGGCAGATGTCATCGGCGTGATGAACCTGCGCGGTTCGGTCATCCCGATCATCGACCTCGCCTACAAGCTCGGCATGAAGAGCACGGTTGCCAATGAACGTTCGGCCATCGTCGTTGCCGAAGTCCACAACATGGTCATCGGCATGCTGGTCGACCGCGTTTCGGACATCCTGACCATCCCGTCGAGCCAGGTTCAGCCGGTTCCGGAAGTTTCCGCTTCCTTCGACAAGACCTTCTCCGAAGGCATCATCGCCAATGAAAACGGCATGATCTGCTTCCTGAACCTCGCCAAGATGTTCAAGGGTAGCGACCTGGAAGACATGGCTGCCTGATCGGGCGTCACCGACTCCGTTTCCAAAGGGCAGCGCTTCGCGGCGCTGCCCTTTCGCGTTGATGCTGATGGTTGATCTTGGCATGCTGCTGGCCTACCAGACCCCGAAAGTCCTGGGAGGCGCGACGATGACACTGCTTTTGATCCATACCGGCGGCACGATCGGCATGGCTGAAACGCCCGAGGGCCTCGCGCCGCGCAAGGGCCTGGTGGAAGAGGCGATCAGCAAGCGCCTGCCTGAGGGTACGGAACTGATTGCCCACGTCTTCGATCCCCTGCTCGACAGCGCCGATGTCGGCCCTGCTCACTGGAACCGGATGCTGGAGGCGATTCGCAGCCATCCGGACGCTGCCGTGATCATCACCCACGGGACCGATACCATGGCCTTCACCGGTGCCGCGCTCAGCCAAGCCCTGGCCGGCGAGGCGAGGCGCGTCATCCTCTGCGGCTCGATGCTGCCGCTCGGACAGGAAGGCGATGCCGAAGGCAATCTCGATCTCGCGATTCAGGCTGCAACGGCCGTAGGTCCCGGCGTCCTACTTGCCTTTGCCGGCAAGCTTCTCCCTGCCGATGGCCTGGTGAAGCATCACAGCCACGAAGCAGACGCCTTCCGCTCGCAGCCGCAGGCGAGACCGAACACGCCGCAGCGTCGGACCTTCGAAAACCGCAAGCTTGCGATCCTCACGCTGTCTCCGGGCATTCCCGCAGAGGCCGTCGAGGCCATGCTGGTCAAACTCGACGGTGCGGTGCTGCGGATCTTCGGCGCGGGTACGGCGATGAACGATGCCGAGCTGCTGGAGGTTCTTGGCCAGGCAGTGAAAGACGGAAAGCGCCTTCGGGCAGTGAGCCAGTGCGAGGCCGGCGGTCTGTCACCTGGCGCATACGCCGCTGGCGCCGGCCTCTGGAGCACGGGCATCGAGAACGGCGGCACGCAGACACCGGAAGCCGCTCTCATCCATCTCTGGCTGAACTGAGGGAAGCGCGCCTGGCGCCCCGTCTGGTCGATGGCCAATGCCCCACGAGGCTGGGCCTCGATCAGTGCGTCGTTTCCGGAATGCTCGGCTCCGACAGCGATTCGCCTGCGGCCACACCTTTGCCACCGGGGGCACCATCCGCGGCGTCGCGACCGACGCCGATGGCGCTGGCATCAGCCTCACCCGGGCGCTTGACCTGGCTGGCGGCTTCGACCACCAGCGGCAGGAAACCGGCATCGGGGACAGCCATCAGTTCGAAAAAGCGACGGCGCATGCGGGTTTCCCAGAACTTGTTGATATGCGTGGCCACGCCCTCCGCGCGCACCTCCTCCGGCTGAGACAGAAAAAAAGTGGCGATCTGATTGGCCATGCGGATCAGCTTGGCATCGGTGCCGGTTTCAGACATGCAGCGGTACTCCCTCGGCCACCCGGTCCGGCCGGGTGAATATTTCGAAATCCTCGTCGCGCGCAATACCGATCAAGGTAATGCCGGCCTGCGCGGCGGTGCGGATGGCAAGCGCTGTCGGTGCGGAAATGGCAATCAGCACGGGCGCCCCGAGCGCTGCCGTCTTCTGCACCATCTCGACGGACAGACGGCTCGTGACCACGACCGCCCCCTGGGCCGGCTCCCAGCCGCCGATGACGACGGCACCCACCAGCTTGTCGAGCGCATTGTGGCGGCCGACATCCTCGCGGATCGCGACAAGCCCGTCTGTCAGGCTGTAGAAGCCGGCAGCGTGCACGGCGCGCGTCTGGCGGTTCAGATCCTGCCGCGCTGTCAACTGCGCCATGGCTTGGGAAACGTCCCGAGCAGACAGGCGGAAGCCCTCGGTAGCAACCGGCTTCACCGCACGGCTCGCCTGCTCGATCGACTCGATGCCGCAAAGCCCGCAACCAACAGGTCCGGCCATGCGGCGACGCCGGGCGACCAGAGCCTCTGCCGTCAGCTTTTTCAGCGTCACCTGCACATCGATGCCCTCGCCCGCCTCAATGGCGTCAATGGCAAGCACATCCTCGGCCCCCTCGATAATGCCTTCCGCGAGCGAAAACCCGACGGCAAAATCCTCAAGATCATCGGGCGTCGCCATCATCACCGCATGGGTGGAGCCGGCAAAGGAAAAGGCGATCGGCACCTCCTCGGGCACTAGCCGGCTGCTGCTGGAGACGCGCCCGTGGCTCGCCTTCAGCCCGCCGACAATCCGTGCCGTGGAGCCGATCACGTCACTCATTCCGCCGCTTCCAGCTTGCCGGCAATGCGCCGCGAACGACGGCTCAGCTCCTCATACTCCTCCTGCCACTCGGTCGGGCCGTTGGACGGCGAGACCTGCACGGCGGTCACTTTGTATTCCGGGCAATTGGTCGCCCAGTCGGAGAAGTCGGTGGTGATGACATTGGCCTGCGTATTGGGGTGATGGAAGGTGGTGTAGACCACGCCCGGGGCCACGCGATCGGTGATCAGGGCGCGCAGCGTGGTGTCACCGGAACGGCTGGCAAGCTTGATCCAATCCCCGTTCTTGATGCCACGCTGTTCGGCATCATGCGGATGGATCTCCAGCCGGTCTTCCTCATGCCAGACACTGTTTTCCGTGCGCCGCGTCTGCGCGCCGACATTATATTGCGAGAGAACGCGGCCAGTCGTCAGCAGAAGCGGGAAGCGTGGGCCAGTGCGTTCGTCCGTTGGCACATATTCGGTGCGGATGAACTTGCCCTTGCCGCGCACGAAGCCATCGACATGCATGATCGGCGATCCCACAGGGAATTTCTCGTTGCAGGGCCACTGCACCGATCCCATCTTCTCCAGATAGTCGTAGGAGACGCCGGCAAAGCTCGGCGTGGTCGCGGCGATCTCGTCCATGATCTGCGACGGATGGGTGTAGTTCCAGGCAAGGCCCATGGCCTGGGCGAGCTTCTGGGTCACTTCCCAATCCGCATAGCCGTTCTTCGGGGTCATCACGCGGCGTACGCGGTTGATCCGGCGCTCGGCATTGGTGAAGGTCCCGTCCTTTTCCAGGAAGGTCGAGCCCGGCAGGAAGACATGGGCGTAATTGGCCGTCTCGTTGAGGAAGAGGTCGTGCACGACGACGCATTCCATGGCGGCAAGTCCCGCCGAGACATGCTTGGTGTCGGGATCGGACTGCAGGATGTCCTCGCCCTGGATATAGATCCCCTTGAACGAACCATCGACGGCAGCATCCAGCATGTTGGGGATGCGCAGGCCCGGCTCGTTGCTCAGCTCGACGCCCCAGAGCTTTTCGAAGGTCTCGCGCGTCGCATCGTCGGAGACGTGGCGATAGCCCGGCAGTTCATGCGGGAAGGAACCCATGTCGCAGGAGCCCTGAACATTGTTCTGGCCTCGCAGCGGGTTCACGCCGACGCCGGGCCGGCCGATATTGCCGGTGACCATCGCAAGGTTGGCGATTGCCATAACCGTGGTCGAGCCCTGGCTGTGTTCGGTGACGCCGAGGCCGTAATAGATCGCGCCATTACCACCGGTGGCGAACAGGCGTGCGGCACCGCGCAGTTCGGCAGCCGGCACACCGGTGAACTTTTCGGTCTCCTCCGGCGAATGCTCCGGCTCGGAGACAAAGGCTGCCCAATCCTCGAACTCCGACCAGTCGCAGCGCTCGCGGATGAACGCTTCGGCAAACAGGCCCTCGGTCACGATGACATGGGCAAGCGCGGTCAAGACAGCGACGTTCGTGCCGGGCTTCAGTGGCAGGTGGTAAGACGCCTCCACATGCGGCGTGCGTACGAGGTCAATACGGCGCGGATCGATGACGATCAGCTTGGCGCCCTGGCGCAGCCGCTTCTTCAGCCGCGAACCGAAGACGGGGTGACCATCGGTCGGATTGGCGCCGATGACGACGACGACATCGGAATGCTCGACGGAATCGAAATTCTGCGTGCCGGCCGAGGTGCCGAAAGCCTGGCCGAGGCCATAACCGGTCGGCGAGTGGCAGACGCGGGCGCAGGTATCGACATTGTTGTTGCCGAAACCGGCGCGGATCAGCTTCTGGACCAGATAGGTCTCTTCATTCGTGCAGCGCGACGAGGTGATGCCGCCGATGGCTTCGCGGCCATACTGATACTGGATGCGCTTGAACTCGGAGGCGACATGGGCATAGGCCTCTTCCCAGGTCACTTCACGCCAGGGTTCGGTGATCTTCTCGCGGATCATCGGGTTGAGAATGCGGTCCTTGTGGCTGGCATAGCCATAGGCGAAGCGGCCCTTGACGCAGGAATGGCCGCGATTGGCCTGGCCATCCTTCCACGGCACCATGCGCACCAGTTCCTCGCCGCGCATCTCCGCCTTGAAGGAGCAGCCGACGCCGCAATAGGCGCAGGTGGTGACGGCCGAATGCTCTGGCTGGCCAATCGCAATGACGGACTTTTCCGTCAGCGTCGCGGTCGGGCAGGCCTGCACGCAGGCGCCGCAGGAAACGCATTCCGACGAGAGGAAGGCTTCATGCGCGCCGGGTGACACGCGGCTGTCGAAGCCACGGCCCTCGATGGTCAGCGCAAACGTACCCTGCACCTCTTCGCAGGCGCGCACGCAACGCGAACAGACGATGCATTTCGACGGATCATAGGTGAAATAGGGATTGCTCTCGTCCTTCGGCATCCACTGGGCATTGATCCCGCCCTCGGCAGATCGTGCCTTCACGTGGTTTTCGCCTTCATAGCCGTAACGCACGTCGCGCAAGCCCACGGCACCGGCCATGTCCTGCAGCTCGCAATCGCCGTTCGCCGCACAGGTCAGACAGTCGAGCGGATGGTCGGAGATATAGAGCTCCATCACACCCTTGCGGATGGCCTTCAGCCGCTCCGTCTGGGTGTGAACGACAATGCCGGGTGCCACGGGCGTGGTGCAGGAGGCGGGCGTGCCGTTGCGGCCTTCCACCTCGATCAGACAGAGGCGGCAGGAACCAAAGGCATCGACCATGTCTGTGGCGCAGAGCTTCGGCACCTGAATGCCAGCCTCCATCGAGGCGCGCATGATCGACGTGCCCTCTGGCACCGTGATCTCGCGACCATCGATGGTGAGCGTCACCAGTTTTTCGGAGCGCGAGGCGGGCGTGCCGTAGTCGATTTCAGGAACGAGGGGCATGGCGCTTACCTTTCCGCCGTCATCCTCGGGCTTGTCCCGAGGATCTGCTGCGTCTGAATTTTGGGAGCCGGTTCAGTTGTGAACGTACCCCGTCTGGCAAAGTCGGTAGATCCTCGGGACAAGCCCGAGGATGACGAAAGAGAAACGAAGCTCATTCCGCAGCCTCCCGAACCGGTGCCGGCACAAAATCTTCTGGGAAATGCGTCATCGCGCTCATCACCGGATAAGGCGTGAATCCGCCCAGCGCGCAGAGCGAACCGAATTTCATGGTGTTGCAAAGGTCTTCCAGCAGCACCTTGTTTTTCTCCGGCTCTATACCGCGGGCGATCTTGTCGACCGTCTCTACGCCGCGCGTCGAGCCGATGCGGCAGGGCGTGCACTTGCCGCAGCTTTCGACCGCACAGAACTCCATGGCAAAGCGCGCCTGTTTCAGCATATCGGCCGTATCGTCGAAGACCACGACACCGGCATGGCCGATCAGGCCACCGGCAGCGGTGAAGGCCTCATAGTCGAAGATCGTGTCGAACAGCGAAGGCGGGAAATAGGCGCCGAGCGGACCGCCCACCTGCACGGCCTTGACCGGACGCCCGGAGATCGTGCCGCCGCCGATCTCGTTGATCAGCTGGCCGAGCGGCAGGCCGAAGGCGGTCTCATAGAGGCCGCCATGCTTCAAATTGCCGGCGAGCTGGATCGGGATCGTGCCATGCGAACGGCCGACGCCGAAGTCGCGGTAGAACGTAGCACCACGGTCCATGATGACAGGGATAGAGGCGAGCGACATGACATTGTTGACGACGGTCGGCTTGCCGAACAGGCCCTGAAGCGCGGGCAGCGGCGGCTTGGCTCTGACAACGCCGCGCTTTCCTTCCAGCGAGTTGAGCAGAGAGGTTTCCTCGCCGCAGACATAGGCGCCGGCGCCCATGCGCACTTCCATGTCGAAGGCGTAAGGGGAACCCATCACCGAGGCGCCGAGGATGCCTTCGCGCCGCGCGATCTGGATCGCCTCTTCCATGATGGCGATGGCATGCGGATATTCGGAGCGGGTATAGACATAGCCCTTGGTGGCACCCACCGCCATACCCGCAATCGCCATGCCTTCGATCAACACGAAGGGATCACCCTCCATGATCATCCGGTCGGCAAAGGTGCCGCTATCGCCCTCGTCGGCATTGCAAACGATGTATTTCTGGTCGGCCTTCGCGTCCGCGACCGTCTTCCATTTGATGCCGGTCGGGAAGCCGGCACCACCGCGACCGCGCAGGCCGCTGTCGGTGACCTGTTTGACGATCTCGGCCGGCGCCATGGCGATGGCATTGGCAAGACCCTTGAGGCCCTGATAGTGGCGGTAGTCATTGAGCGACAGCGGATCGGTAACGCCGCAGCGGGCGAAGGTGAGCCGCGTCTGCCCCTTGAGGAAGGGGATGTCGTGGGTCAGGCCATGACCGAGCGGGTGCTCGCCGCCATCAAGGAAGCCGGCTTCGAAGAGCGATGGCACATCGGAAGCCTTGACAGGACCATAGGCGACGCGGCCGTGATCGGTGCGGACCTCGACCAGCACTTCCAGCCACAGCATGCCGCGTGAGCCATTGCGCACGATGGTGACATCCCTGCCGCGCGCCCTGGCTTCGCGCTCGATGGCAGCCGCCACCTTGTCGGCACCAACGGCAAGGGCCGCCGCATCACGGGGGACGAAGACGGTCACGCTCATGAGCGCACCTCCGCCAGAATGTCGCTAAGACAGTGCTCGTCGAGGCGGGCATGCAGCTCACCGTCGAGCATGGCAGCCGGCGCCTGGGCACAGAGGCCGAGACAGAAGACGGGTTCCAGGGTGACGGCACCGTCGGGCGTGGTCTCGTGCCAGTCGATGCCCAGCTTCGCCTTGATCGTCTCCGCCAGAGGCTCGCAGCCCATCGACTGGCAAGCCTCGGCGCGACAGAGCTTCAGCACATGCCGCCCGGCCGGTTGGGCGCGGAAATCGTGGTAGAAGGTGATGACGCCATGCACCTCGGCGCGCGACAGGTTCAGCGCGCTGGCGATGATCTGCTTGGCGACCTCCGGGATGTAGCCGAATTCCTCCTGCACGCGGTGCAGGATTGGCAGCATTGGACCCTCCAGATGCTGCAGTTCGGCGATCACAGCCGATATGCGGGCGGAGACGTCGTCCGCAGCCACACGAATGTTCATGCTTGTCCTCCTCACCTGCCGAGCTCTGGCAGGGTCGTTCATCGCGAGATGATGATGGGACAGGGCTTAGGAGGTCAATACAGCGCTTCCGTCGCTTGATAGAAGATTTCTATCGAAGGCTTGAGAGGCCGCCAGAAGTCGTGCCTCGTGCAGCAAGCCCGAGACCAGCGGCGTAAAGGGCTCCCTATGGGTGGCGACCAGGCCGACCAGATGCTCGGCCTCGGGTGCGGTGATCGGGACCATCCGGATCTCCTCGCCGAAGCCGAAGGATTCCGCGACATTCTTCGGCATGATCGAGGCCCATTTGCCGGTCCGGATATGGGAGAAAAGCACGATCATCGAATTGGATTCGAGCGTCGGCTTCGGCGTCACCCCGGCCTCTGCCAGATGTTGGTTGATGATCCGCCGGTTCTGCATGTCGGCGGTCAAGAGACAGAGCCTGAGATCGGCCACCTCGCTCCAAGTGACGCTATCGCAATCAGCAAGCGGCGTGCCGACAGCCGTAATCAGGTGATAGCGTTCGGAGTAGAGCGGCACGCTGGTGACGCGCCCGAGCGGCTCGTTGTCGAGATAGGTGATGCCGGCGTCAATCTCGAGGTTTTCCAAGAGGCTCAAAACCTGCAGCGAGGTGCGCGACAGGACGGAAAAGGTGACGTCCGGATGGCGGGTCTGGAAGGGTTCGGTGAGCTTCTGCACCATGGCAAGCGCGGTGGGAATGGCGGCCAAGCGAATGTGACCCGCCAGACCCCGGCGCGCCGCCCGCATCTCCTCGCGCATGGTACGGGTATCGCCAACGATCCGTCGCGCCCATTCGAGCACCCGCTGGCCTTCCGGGGTGAGGCCGAGAAAGCGGGAACCGCGCTGCACGAGCATCACGCCGAGCTGCTCTTCGAGCTGGCGTATGCCGGCAGACAACGTCGGCTGCGTCACGCCGCACTCTTCCGCGGCACGTCCGAAATGCTGCTGGCGGGCGAGCGCGATGAAGAATTCCAGCTTGTCGATCATACCTCATGCCCCTCGCCGGTGCCGACGAACTCAGGCGTCGGTCAGCGCACTCTCGACATCACGCGTCACGGGCGTAGGCCCGCAATACATCTTGTAGAGCACGGAAATCAGTTCGGCGAGTTGCGGATCGGCGATCCGGTAATGGATCTGTCGTCCTTCGCGGCGGGTCTGCACGACATTGTCGCTTCTCAAACGCGCGAGCTGCTGAGAAACGACGGCCTGCTGGATGCCGAGGAACTGCTCGATCTCCGTGACAGACTTTTCGCCCTGGCACAGGATGCAGAGCATCAGCAGCCGCGTCTCATGCGACAATGCCTTCAGCAGTCCGCTAGCGGCGCGCGCCTTCGAGAGGAAGTCCTCTAAAGCCTCTGGTGTGAGTGGCGGCGTTTCATTCATGACGAGGTCCAGTTGTGGAAGGTTCTGTTCTTTGGAAGCAAAGGGAGCCCTGTTGCGCGATCACTTAACATATAGGCTGTGCTGCCTATAAAGGAATGGCGTCGGCTCGTTCCTTCAAAAGCGCCGCACTGCGGTTCAAGGCCGCATATTCCCCGTCATCGAGATCCGGATACAGATCCGCCAACACCCCGTCTGCACCCATCACACGCGGAATGGACAGAGCGACATCACGCACACCCGCCACTTCGGGCGTCGAAATCGAAACCGACAGCACGTCCCGCTGATCGCGGGCGATGGCCTTGACGATGCGCGCCAGACCCGCTCCGATCCCGTAATAGGTCGAACCCTTGCCGTTGATGATCTTGTAAGCAGCATTACGCACGCCGTCGTCGATCTGGGCGCGCACCTCCGCTGTCAGTGGCGACCCGACCTGCGCGGCGAAGGAAGACAGAGGCACGGAGCCGGCGCGCGCACTGGTCCAGGCGAGAACCTCGCTGTCACCATGTTCGCCGAGCACATAGGCATGCACCGATTGCGGCGAGATCCCGAGATGGCGTCCGACCAGGCTGCGGAACCGCGCGGTATCGAGGATGGTCCCGGAGCCGATCACCCGGCGCGGATCGATGCCAGAGAGACGCGTGGTGATCTGGGTCATCACGTCGACGGGGTTGGAGGCGATCAACAGGATGGCATCGGGGACAACGGGTAGCACCTCGGCCAGCACGGCACGAAAGACGGCGGCATTGCGTTCCAGAAGTTCGAGACGCGTTTCGCCCGGCTTCTGGCTGACCCCGGCCGCGAGGATGACGACGCCGGCACCTTCGAGATCCCGGTACTGACCGGCATTCACCACGGTCGAGGACATGAAAGGCACCGCATGGGCGATGTCCTCGGCCTGCGCGACCGCCAATGCTTCGTTGCGATCGATCAGCACGATCTCACTCGCAAGTCCCATCAGAGTCAGCGCATAACCCGCCGAGCTGCCGACCATTCCCGCACCCACGATGCCGATCTTCATGCGTCTTCTCCCCAAACCATGAAATGACTGGGCCTTATGCCATCGGTCATCCGATGCCACCAACCTGATATAGCAGAAAGCGTGACACATTCGCGTCAGATGTGCATGGCGAAGGATGTTCGCCTCTGCTTTAATGCGACGAGGCTCTGAAGGGGATGTTCAAGGGATCATGAGACGGCTGCCCGCCCTGTCTGCAATGAAGGTGTTCGAGGTCGTCGGCCAGACGCGCAGCTTCACGCGTGCTGCCGAATTGCTGAACCTCACCCAGAGCGCCGTCAGCCGACAGGTGCGCAATCTCGAAGAACAGCTCGGCGAGACACTGGTCATTCGCCGGCATCATCACCTGGAGCTGACCCCCTCCGGCGCCGAACTGCTCGCTTCGCTGCAGCAGGCTTTCCACACGGTGGAGATGACGGTTCGCAACATCCGCGAGAAGAGCAATCTGCGCCGCCTGCGTATCAACGTTCCGCCGACCTTTGCCAAGCGGTGGCTGATGCCACGGCTGATGAGCCTCAGGGCCTTCCTGCCTGACGTCGATCTAAGCATCACCACCGATCTCGAGGACAATCTTTCCGAACGCGGCATGCTGGATTGCGCCATCCGGTTCGGCAATGGCGAGTGGCCGAGCCTCAAGTCGGAACGGCTGTTTACCGAACGCCATATCGCCGTCTGCGCCCCACACCTGATGGAAGGGATGAGGCATGGCGAAGCGATCGATCTCTCCCGCTTCACCTTCCTGCATGTGCTCGCCTCTGCCGACCAGCGTTATCTCACCTGGCAGCGCTGGCTGGATGCGGCAGGCCTTCAAGAGACCGACACGCAGGGCGGACTGGAATTCGACCTGTTGGATCTCGTCATCGAAGCCGCCTGCAACGGGCTGGGTGTCGCCGTCGCCGATCGCTCGATGGTCACACCGCTGATGCAGACGGGCGCACTCACCCAGGTGCTCGATGTCGAGGTGGAGGGCCATGAATCCTACTGGCTGGTGACTCGCACCGACCGGACGCTGTCTCCCCATGTCGAGGCGCTGAGGCGCTGGCTGAGTCGTGAGATCAGCGAGAGCTCGCTGCCACCGCTGAAGCAGGCGCACGCCTGAAACATTCCTTTTAGGAATGCTCAACCCGACAATAAGTCGCTTGCGAAGCAGATGGAGCGACTTCCTACTGGCAGCAGACTGTCCGTTGCCGGAGCGCCTGCCATGACCACCTTCCAGAACTTCATCGCCGGGTCCTTTCGCGAGACCGGTACCCGCCAGACGATCGAGGTGAAGAACCCGGCCAGGGGCCAGGTCTTTGCTTCGGTGACGGCGGCGACGGAAGCCGATGTCATCGAGGCGGTGGAGGCCGCTGCCTCAGCCCAGAAGCCCTGGGGCCGCCTGCCGGCCATCGAGCGGGGTAATGCGCTGCGCAGGCTGGCCGACGCCGTCGAGCGCCATCAGCAGAAGATCGGCGCTGCATTGGCCCAGGAGTCCGGCAAGAGCCTTGACGACGCCGTGGCCGAAACAGGTTATGGCGTGGAACTGATGCGCTACCACGCCGAATGGGCGCGCCGCGTCGAGGGCGAGGTGATCGAGAGCGACACGCCGGACGAAACCCTGATGCTGAAGCGAGCACCGATCGGCGTCGTCGCTTGCCTGATCCCCTTCAACTTTCCGATCTATACGTTGGTCCGCAAGATCGCGCCGGCTCTGATCACCGGCAACGCCGTGGTCGTGCGCCCCAGCAACAACACCCCGACCTCGGCCTTCGTTTTTGCCGAAGCGATCAGGGAAGCCGACCTTCCCGCAGGCCTCGTCAGCATCATGGCCATGAGCCACGACGTGGCCCAGGTGATGTCGACCCGACGCGAGGTCGGCATGATCACCCTGACCGGCAGCGTCGCCGCCGGTCAGACGGTCCTGGACTATTGCAAGGTCAATATCGCCAAGCCATCGCTGGAACTCGGCGGCAAGACACCCGTCATCGTCGAGCCGGATGCCGATCTCGACGTGGTAACGAAAAGCGTGCTCGCGGCAAAGACGGCCCATTGCGGCCAGGTCTGCACCTCCGTCGAGCGTCTCTACGTGCATGCCTCCGTGCATGGCACGCTTCTCGCCAAGCTCAAGGACGCTTTCGAACGCCGCCACTATGGCGATCGCGCCGAGGATCCGACCCGCATGGGGCCGCTGGCGAATGCCGCAGCGCGTCTCAGGGTTCATCACATGGTCGAACGGGCCAAGGCCGACGGCGCCGTCATCGAAACGGGCGGCTTCCTGCCCGCAGGCGACGGCTATTTCTATCCGCCGACCCTGCTCTCCGATTGCCGCCAGGACATGGAGATCGTCCAGGAGGAAGTCTTCGGCCCGGTGCTCGCCGTGATCCCCTACACCGATTTCGACGAGGCATTGGACATGGCCAGCGACCACCAGTTCGGCCTCGCCTCCGTCGTCTTCACCGAGAACTACCGCAAGGTGATGAAGGCCGCGAACGAGATCGAGGCGGGCGAACTCTACATCAACCGCTTCCCGGCCGATCCCTACCAGGGCTACCATGCCGGCTGGAAGCGCTCCGGCCTCGGCGGCGACGACGGCAAGCACGGCATGCTGGAATTCACCCAGACCCGCCTCGTCATCCTCAAGCACTGATTGCCGATTAGCCGGCTCAAGAATCCTTCATCGGGGGCATCCATGAAAGTCGCTTCGCTCAAGACACACGTCGTCGCAACGCCCGCACCGCATATTGGCGGTATGTACTGGATCTTCGTCGAGCTGGAGACGGCCTGCGGCATCAAGGGCGTCGGCGAAATCTATTCGACCGCCTTCCACCCCTCTGGCATCGCGGTTCTCGTCGAAGAAGTCTTCACCCGCTATCTCGAAGGTCACGATCCGCACCAGATCGAGCGCTTCTGGCGCGCCGCCTATTCGAGCGGCTTCACCCAGCGGCCCGACCCGACCATGGTCGGGATCATCTCCGGTCTCGAAATCGCCTGCTGGGACATCATCGGCAAGGCGGCGGGACGCCCGGTCGCCGATCTGCTCGGCGGCCCGGTCCACGACAAGCTGCGCGCCTATACCTATCTCTATCCGAAGAATTCAGCCGGCGAATATGACTACAACGATCCGGATCTCGCCGCCGAAGAGGCGATCCGCATGGTCGAGGCCGGATTTACCGGGCTGAAATTCGACCCGGCCGGCCCCTATACCAACTATTCCGGTCATCAGCTCTCCCTACCTGTCATGGATCGCTGCGAGGAGTTTTGCCGCAAGATCCGTGATGCCATCGGCAACCGCGCCGACATCCTCTTTGGCACCCATGGCCAGATGGTGCCGTCGTCGGCAATCCGACTGGCCAAGCGGCTGGAGAAATACGACCCGCTCTGGTTCGAGGAACCTGTTCCGCCCGGCCAGGAAGCCGCAATGGCGGAAGTCGCTCGCGCCACGTCCATCCCCGTCTCGACGGGTGAGCGCCTGACGACGAAATACGAATTCCAGAGAGTATTGCAGCTTGGCTCTGCCTCCATACTGCAGATGAATGTCGCTCGCGTCGGCGGCTTGCTGGAGGCGAAGAAGATCGCCGGGATGGCCGAAACCTTTTATGCGCAGATCGCGCCCCACCTCTATAACGGCCCGGTCGGGGCAGCCGCCTCGATCCAGCTTGCGGCGACCTGCCCGAACTTCCTGATCCACGAGGCGATCATGGATTTCGGCGGCTTCCATGCCGAGGTGCTTAAGACAAAGCTCGGCTTCGACGACGGCTATCTCATCCCGTCCCGCGAACCGGGCCTGGGCATCGAACTGAACCACGAGGTCATCGCCAGGCACACGCCCTATACCGGCGAACGGCTGCATCTGCAGATGGCGGCGGAGCATGCCGACGTAAAGGCCTTCGCACCGGCCAAGGGCTGAGGTAGCACCATGATCTTCGATTTCATCGTGGTCGGTGCAGGCTCGGCAGGCTGCATCGTGGCCAGCCGCTTGAGCGAGAGCGGCCGCCATACCGTGCTGCTCATCGAGGCCGGCGGCGAAGACAAATCCTTCTGGTTCAAGATCCCCGTCGGCTACGCCAAGAGCTATTACAATCCCAAGGTCAACTGGATGTACCGCACTGAGCCCGAGCCCAATCTCGGCGGGCGGCGGATCTACGCCCCGCGCGGCAAGGTGCAGGGCGGCTCCGGCTCGATCAATGCCATGGTCTTCGTGCGCGGCGCGCGTCAGGATTTCGACGACTGGCGAGACGCCGGAAACCCGGGCTGGGGCTTTGACGACGTACTGCCTTTCTTCCGCAAGCTGGAAACCCATGCTCGCGGGGAAAGCCCCTGGCACGGCGCGAGCGGCCCAATCCATGTGACCCCCATGCGTGGCGCGACACATCCGGGGAGCGATGCTTTTCTTCACGCCTGTGACGAGCTTGGGTTGCCCCTGAACGAAGATTTCAACGGGGAGACGATCGAGGGCGCCGGCGTCTACGACGTCAACACAAGGCGCGGCCAGCGCTCCCATTCGAGCGCCGAATATCTACGCCCGGCGCTCAGGCGAGCAAACCTGATGATCGAGCGCGAGGCTCATGCAAGGCGGCTGCTGGTCGAGGCCGACGGCAGGGTGTCTGGCATCGAAGTCGTGCAGCATGGCCGGGCGACACGCTTCAGCGCCCGTCGTGAGGTGATCCTTGCGGCGGGGGCCGTCGACACGCCAAAGCTGATGCAGCTTTCAGGCTTCGGCGCTGGATCAGCTCTCTTCGCCCAAGGCATCGAGACGCGCAAACACCTCCCGGCCGTCGGCAAGAACCTGCAGGACCATCTTTGCGCCAGCTTCTACTATCGCTCGAAGAAGCCGACGTTGAATGGTGATTTTGGGAGCCTCGTCGGTCAGGCCCGCTTCGGCCTGATGTGGCTGCTGAAGCGCAGCGGTCCCTTTGCCATGAGCGTCAATCAGGCCGGCGGCTTCTTCCGCGGCTCGCCTGAAGAGATCAGGCCGAACATCCAGCTCTACTTCAACCCGCTTTCCTACCGCATCCCTGACAACCCACGCGCGGGTCTCACACCGGAACCCTATCCTGGCTTCCTGATCGCCTTCAACGCCTGCCGGCCAACGAGCAAGGGGACCGTGACCATCGCCTCACCCGATGCAACAGACGCCCCCCTGATCCGCCCGAACTACCTGTCGACGGAGCGGGATATCAACGAGGTTCTCCAGGGGAGCCGGCTGATGCGGCGCATTGCGGATGCACGGGCTCTGTCGGATTGGGTGGAGGAGGAAGTGTCGCCTTCGAAGACGGTCGACACCGACGACAAGCTGCTCGACTATTTCCGCCTCAACAGCGGCTCGATCTACCATCTCTGCGGCACCTGCGCGATGGGCGGCGATCCACGTGAGAGCGTGGTCGATGCGCGGCTGCGCGTGCATGGGGTCCCCGGACTTCGGATCGTCGATGCCTCCGTCTTCCCGAACATCACGGCCGGCAACATCAATGCCCCGACCATGATGGTTGCCGAAAAGGGTGCGGCGATGATCCTGGAAGACGCTGTCTCCGCCTGACATCAGGGCATGAAAAAAGCCGGACTCGAGGATCCGGCTTCAATTCGCATGTCGCAACCACCCGATCAGGCGGCGACGAGTACGCCGTTGAGGTTGGTGAGCTCGGCGAGATACTGCTCGAGCTTGGTGCGGTGTTCGTGATGCTCGACGCCTTCCAGTTCCTTGCGGGCATCGTCGATACGCTTGGTGAGCGTCTCAGGCGAAATTTCAGCCAGCGGAACCGCGGATTCGGCGAGCAGCGTGCAACCGGTCGGCAGGACGTCGGCGAAGCCGCCGAAGACCACATACTTGGACACCTGACCCGAAGCGAGCTTCACGCTCACAACGCCCGGCTTGATCGTCGTCATGGTCGGCGCATGATTGGCCATGACGGTCATTTCGCCTTCCGTTGCCGGAATGACGACTTCGCTCACCTGTTCGGAGAGCAGAAGACGCTCGGGCGAAACGAGCTCAAAGTTGAAATTGTCGGCCATGGTCGTTCACTTCTCTGATGAAGGATGGAGCGGCACGCGGGAGTTCCCGCGTGCCGCCAGTCCCGATACTTAGGCGGCTTCGGCAGCCAGGCGCTTGGCCTTCTCGATGGCTTCCTCGATGGAGCCAACCATGTAGAAGGCGGCTTCCGGCAGGTGGTCGTAGTCGCCGTTGACCAGACCCTTGAAGCCCTTGATCGTGTCTTCGAGAGCAACCAGCTTGCCCGGCGAACCGGTGAAGACTTCGGCAACGAAGAACGGTTGCGACAGGAAGCGCTCGATCTTGCGGGCGCGGGCAACGGTCTGCTTGTCGTCTTCCGACAGTTCGTCCATGCCCAGGATCGCGATGATGTCCTGCAGGGCTTTGTAGCGCTGCAGCGTCGACTGAACCTTACGAGCCACTTCGTAGTGCTCTTCGCCGATGATCATCGGGTCGAGCATGCGCGAAGTCGAGTCGAGCGGGTCAACGGCCGGGTAGATACCCTTTTCAGCGATCGAGCGCGACAGAACGGTCGTTGCGTCGAGGTGGGCGAACGAGGTGGCCGGAGCCGGGTCGGTCAAGTCGTCGGCGGGAACGTAGATGGCCTGAACCGAGGTAATCGAGCCCTTGGTCGTGGTGGTGATGCGTTCCTGCATCTGGCCCATGTCGGTAGCAAGCGTCGGCTGATAACCAACGGCCGACGGGATACGGCCGAGCAGAGCCGACACTTCCGAGCCTGCCTGGGTGAAGCGGAAGATGTTATCGACGAAGAACAGAACGTCCTGACCCTTGTCGCGGAAGTCTTCAGCGATCGTCAGACCGGTGAGAGCGACGCGAGCGCGGGCACCCGGCGGCTCGTTCATCTGACCGTATACGAGGGCTGCCTTGGAGCCTTCGCCGCCACCGTGCTTGTTAACGCCGGACTCGATCATTTCGTGGTAGAGGTCATTGCCTTCGCGGGTACGTTCACCCACGCCTGCGAAGACCGAGTAACCACCGTGCGCCTTGGCGACGTTGTTGATCAGTTCCATGATGAGAACGGTCTTGCCAACGCCGGCGCCGCCGAACAGGCCGATCTTACCACCCTTGGCGTAAGGAGCGAGAAGGTCGACGACCTTGATGCCGGTGACCAGGATCTGGGCTTCGGTCGACTGCTCGACATAAGCCGGAGCTTCCTGGTGGATGGCGCGACGGCCGGAGGTGACGAGCGGACCGGCTTCGTCAACCGGCTCGCCAATGACGTTCATGATGCGGCCGAGCGTTTCCGGGCCGACCGGAACTGAGATCGGAGCACCGGTGTCGGTGACCGGCTGACCGCGAACGAGACCTTCGGTCGAGTCCATGGCGATGGTGCGGACCTGGTTTTCGCCGAGGTGCTGCGCGACTTCGAGAACGAGGCGGTTGCCGCCGTTGTTGGTTTCGAGCGCGTTCAGGATCGGGGGCAGTTCGCCTTCGAACGAAACGTCGACGACGGCGCCGATGACCTGCGTGACCTTGCCGAGAGCACCGGCTGCGGAGGTGACCGCCTTAGACTTGGGGGTAGCTGCCTTAGCCATTTATCTTACCCTCTTTCCTTAACCTCAGAGCGCTTCCGCGCCCGAAATGATTTCAATGAGTTCCTTGGTGATCTGCGCCTGACGCTGGCGGTTGTACGAAAGCGTCAGCTTGTTGATCATCTCACCGGCATTGCGTGTCGCATTGTCCATGGCGCTCATCTTGGCGCCCATTTCACCAGCGACGTTTTCGAGCAGGGCCCGGAAAATCTGAACCGAGATGTTACGCGGAATGAGATCCTCGAGGATCGCAGCCGCATCCGGCTCGTATTCGTACAGCGCGGACGCCCCGCCCTGCTGAGCAGCAGCTGCCGGAGCAGCCGGGATGATCTGCTGCGCCGTCGGCACCTGGCTGATTACCGACTTGAACTCGGAGTAGAACAACGTGCAGACGTCGAACTCACCACGCTGGAACATGTCGATGACCTTGCGGCCGATGACATCTGCATCGGTGAAGCCGATACGCTTCACTTCACGCAGATCCGTGCGCTGAACGATCATATCGGCGAATTCACGACGCAGGCTGTCGTAGCCCTTCTTGCCGACGCAGAAGAACTTGACCGTCTTGCCCTGGGCCAGAAGCTTGCGGGCATGGTCACGGGCAAAGCGAGCGATCGACGAGTTGAAGCCACCGCACAGACCACGTTCTGCGGTGCAGACGACGAGCAGGTGCACGTCGTCCTTCCCGGTGCCCGTCATCAGGCGCGGCGCGCTGTCGTCCGAACCCACGGCTTGCGCGATGTTGGCCAGGACGGCGCCCATGCGCTGCGAGTACGGTCGGGCAGCCTCGGCCGCTTCCTGAGCACGACGCAGTTTCGCCGCGGCGACCATCTTCATCGCCTTGGTGATCTTCTGCGTCGCCTTGACGGAGGCGATCCGGTTTTTCAGATCCTTAAGTGAAGGCATCCGTTATCCGTCCTTGGCTTGAGCCTGAATTAGGCGAAGTTCTTCGCGAAGCTATCGAGGGCGGCCTTGAGCTTGCCCTTAGTATCATCGCTGATCGCCTTCTCCGTGCGGATGGTGTCGAGGAGCGCCTTGCCTTCCGAACGAAGGTAGGAAAGGAAGCCCTGTTCGAACTTGCCGACCTGGTTGACCGGGATCTTGTCCAGGTAGCCGTTGACGCCGGCGAAGATCACCGCAACCTGTTCTTCCGTCTTGAGCGGCGAGAACTGCGGCTGCTTCAGGAGTTCGGTCAGGCGTGCACCACGGTTCAGGAGGCGCTGGGTTGCAGCGTCAAGGTCCGAACCAAACTGGGCGAAGGCAGCCATTTCGCGATACTGCGCGAGTTCACCCTTGATCGAGCCAGCAACCTGCTTCATCGCCTTGATCTGGGCGGCAGAACCAACGCGCGAAACCGAGAGACCGACGTTAACGGCCGGACGGATGCCCTGGTAGAACAGGTCGGTTTCAAGGAAGATCTGACCGTCTGTGATCGAGATGACGTTGGTCGGAATGAAGGCCGAAACGTCGTTGCCCTGGGTTTCGATGACCGGCAGAGCGGTCAGCGAGCCAGCGCCGGCAGCGTCGCCCATCTTGGCGGCGCGCTCGAGCAGACGCGAATGCAGATAGAAGACGTCGCCCGGGTAAGCTTCGCGGCCCGGCGGACGGCGCAGCAGAAGCGACATCTGACGATAGGCAACAGCCTGCTTGGACAGGTCGTCGTAAGCGATCAGGGCGTGCTGGCCGTTGTCGCGGAAGTATTCGCCCATCGCGCAGCCGGCGAACGGTGCGAGATACTGCATCGGAGCCGGGTCGGATGCGGTAGCGGCGATGATGATCGAGTACTGCAGAGCGCCACGCTCTTCGAGAACCTTCACGAACTGGGCAACGGTCGAACGCTTCTGGCCGACGGCGACGTAGACGCAGTACAGCTTGTCGTTCTCGGGGCCGTTGTCGTGGATGGCCTTCTGGTTGAGGAAGGCGTCCAGGATGATGGCGGTCTTGCCGGTCTGACGGTCACCGATGACCAGCTCGCGCTGGCCACGGCCAACCGGGATGAGGGCGTCGATGGCCTTGAGGCCGGTCGACATCGGCTCGTGAACCGACTTGCGCGGGATGATGCCCGGAGCCTTCACGTCGACGCGCGAACGGCGGGTCGCGTTGATCGGGCCCTTGCCGTCGATCGGGTTGCCGAGTGCGTCGACGACGCGGCCGAGCAGCTCCGGACCAACCGGTACGTCAACGATGGCGCCGGTCCGCTTGACGATGTCGCCTTCCTTGATGTCACGGTCGGCACCGAAGATAACCACACCGACGTTGTCGGCTTCGAGGTTGAGCGCCATGCCGCGGATGCCGCCCGGGAACTCGACCATTTCGCCGGCCTGAACATTGTCGAGGCCGTAGACGCGGGCGATACCGTCACCGACGGACAGAACCTGGCCGACTTCGGAGACTTCCGCCTCTTTGCCGAAGTTCTTGATTTGATCTTTAAGAATTGCGGAAATTTCCGCGGCGCGGATATCCATCAGCCAACCTCTTTCAGTGCAAGCTTAAGGGTGGAAAGTTTGGTGCGAAGAGACGTGTCGATCTGGCGGGAGCCGATCTTCACGATCAGGCCGCCGAGCAGGGAAGGATCGACCGTGACCGAGATCGAGACATCCTTGCCGGTGACGCCCTTCAGCGCCGCTTTCAGTTCGGTTTCCTGCTCGGCCGAGAGGGCATGAGCAGACGTGACGTCAGCCGAAATCTCACCCTTGTGGCGGGCGAGGATCTGGCGATAGGCAGCCACCATGCCGGGTACGGCAAACAGGCGGCGATTGCTTGCGACGACCTTCAGGAAGTTCAGCACCAACGCATGAAAACCGGCCTTCTCGCCGATCGCGCTGATGGCCTTGACCTGGTCTTCGGCCGTGAAGACGGGCGACAGGACCAGACGCTGCAGATCGCCGCTCTCGTCGATCATCGCCTGGAAACGGTTGAGATCGGCGGCGACGGCGTCGATCGTGCCGGCTTCGAGCGCAAGCTCGAACAGCGACGATGCGTAACGCTCCGCCACGCCTGAAATCACTTGGGATGCGTCTGCCACGGGCAAAAAATTCCCTGATCTGGAACCAGGTCGCCGGACACCTCGGGCGAGGCCTCTCAAGCTCCTGATATCGTTTTGTTTTTCCCCAAAAACACAAGTATGCTGCACTTGCGTTTTCCGAATTTCGCGGTTCGTCTAGCATAGCAGGTCTAGACTCGCAACACGCGTATTAAAGGTTTGCTCCTTCAGAGCAAGGCCTGTCGTCGTTTTTTTGTACGAAACGGCCTCAAATATCCGGGATCGGCGACAGTTCTGCTTCTTTGCAGATCTTCATGTCAGACCAAAGACATAGGCAAGTGAGAGGGAAGCGATCAAGACCTGCACAACCAGGAGGAGAAGGTTGCGCCATGTACCGCCATGGTCGGACATGATCGAGAGGATCCGGGCAAACGCAGAGAGAGCCACGGCGGCGCCGAAAGCCAGATAGACCGTTGGCTGGGCCAGCAGCAGCGCAGTGCCGGAGAAGCCGACCATCAGGCCGCCGATCGAGCGCGCGGCTCCGAGACCTTCGGGCCTCCCCTCGGCAGCGCTGAGACCGAGCGCCTTCAGCGTCAGCCCGGGAGCAAACAGAATGAAGCACCCGATGACGGCCGTGGCGACCGCAGACAGAAAGGCGAGCTGCTCGCCAGGCTCGGTGGGAAAGTAGAATTCCATGGATCAACCCGCGTTGAAACAAACCGGGCGGCTTATGGCACGAAATGCGCGCCGGCGGTATGGCCTCGGCGCCTTATTTCGCAGGTGATGCGACGTATTCCGTGCCGATCGGCTCAGAGGAAGCTTTGCGGATCGACATCCACCTGCACCTGGATCGACCGGCGCTCCCTAGGCCCGCGCTCGAGCATGCTGCGCACGAAGGCCTGCATGTCGCTGTTGCGGCGGCCATGGACAAGCAGACGGAAGCGGTGGCGACCACGAATGAGCGCAAGCGGCGCTTCGGCTGGGCCGAGGATCATGATGCCGCTTTCGTGCGGCGCTGTCTGGCGCAGCGCGCGCGCATGCCCCTCGGCTTCGGCCCGTGTATCCGCAGAAACGATGATCGAAACGAGCCGCCCAAACGGCGGCAGCTGCGCCCGCTCGCGCTCGGTGATCTCCCGCTCGTAAAAGGCCGAGGCGTCGCCCGACACGATTGCCTGCATCACAGGATGCTGCGGCTGGAAGGTCTGCAGCAGGCCGAGGCTCTTGCGCCCCGTACGCCCCGCGCGGCCCGTGACCTGCGAGAGAAGCTGGAAGGTCCGTTCCGCCGCCCGCGGATCCCCGTTCGACAGACCGATATCTGCGTCGATGATGCCGACAAGCGTCATCAGCGGGAAGTTATGGCCCTTGGCGACGAGCTGCGTGCCGATGACGATATCGGCCTCGCCATTGGCAATCGCTTCCAGTTCGAGCCGGAGCCGCTTCACCCCGCCGATATCGGAGGACAGCACCAGCGTGCGGGCATCGGGAAAATGTTTCTCCACTTCTTCGGCGATACGCTCGACCCCCGGCCCGCAAGCGACAAGATGGTCGAGCGTCCCGCATTCCGGGCAGGCATTCGGCGTCGGCTCGTGATAGCCGCACTGGTGGCACTGGATCTGGCCACGGAAACGGTGCTCGACCAGCCAGCTCGAACATTGCGGGCACTGAAAGCGATGGCCGCAGACCCGACACAGCGTCAGCGGTGCATAACCGCGCCGATTGAGAAAGAGCAGCGCCTGTTCGCCGCGCTCCACCGCCTTGCCGACGGAACGCAGCAGAACAGGCGACAGGAACCCACCCCGCTCCGGCGGTGAGCGTCGCATGTCGACGAGATGCAGATCCGGCATAGCCGCATCGGCGAAACGCGTCGGCAGATGGATGCGTGTGTAGCGCCCGGCGATGCAGTTGACCTGGCTCTCGACCGACGGCGTCGCCGAGACCAGGACGACCGGGAAGCCCGCGATGCGCGCCCGCACGACAGCCATGTCCCGGGCATTATAGAAGACGCGGTCTTCCTGCTTGAAGGCAGGGTCATGCTCTTCGTCGACGATGATCAGGCCCAGATTCTCGAAGGGCAAGAAGAGCGCCGAACGCGCACCCGCCACCACGCGGATCTCGCCGGTCGCCACCTGGCGCCAGACCTTTTCGCGGGTGCGGGTCGCAAGATCCGAATGCCATTCCCCCGGCTTGGAGCCGAAGCGATCCTGGAAGCGCTCGAGGAAGTTGGCGGTGAGCGCGATTTCCGGCAGCAGGATCAGCACCTGCTTTCCCTGTTTCAAGGTCTCGGCAATCGCTTCGAAGTAGACCTCCGTCTTGCCGGAGCCCGTGACACCATCGATCAGCGATACGGCAAAGCCGCCCTTGCGCAGACTATCGAGGATCTCTTCGGCGGCGTCCTTCTGCGGACCCGCAAGACGGTTCTCCGCATAGTCAGGGTCCGGAGCGGCGACCAGCGGCGGCGGCGGCAGGAAGACCTGTTCGAACACGCCCTGCTTGACGAGACCGTCGATGACGCTCGTCGAGACGCCGCTGGCATGGGCAAGGCCGCTCTTGGTCCAGGAAAGACCATCCGATGCCATCTCCAGCACCCTCTGCCGCGCCGGCGTCAGCCGTTCGGGCTGGTAGCCGGCATAACGCAGGCCCTCGATCATCGGCTCCGGATCGAAGGCCGCCGGTGCCCGAAGCGCCATGCGGGCCACATAGCCGGGCGGCGACAGCGTGTAGGCGGCCACCCAGTCGAGGAAGGTGCGCATGTCCTGGTGGAGCGGCGGGCAATCGAAGACCTTGGTGATCTCACGCAACTTCTTCGGATCGACTGACGCTTCCTCGCCGCCATCCCAGACGACGCCGATCACCTGACGCGGCCCAAGCGGCACCTGCACGATCGCGCCTGGCTCGACCGTCAGCCCATCGGGCACGGCATAGCTGTAAGCGGTCGGCGCGGGCATGGGGACGAGCACCGGCACCACCTTGCGGCGCGGTGTCTCGAACAGCTCCCCGAACAGGCTTTTCGAATCGTCCTTCATCGGGCTGCAACTTGCCCCCGGAAGAACAGAAAGAAAACAGGCTTTATGTGAGGTGAGCGATCAGCGGAAACTGCGGTCGGGATCGGCAGGGAGTTGGTGAACCGTGTAGTCCTCAAGCGCCTTGGTCACCTCGGCGGGATCCCCGTCCAATGCCTCGACCGAAATCAGATTGCCGACCGTGAAATCGAAGCGACCGCCGCGCTTGTTCAGAAGCTCGTAGAAAACGGTCATGTCGCGCAATTCGGTCGACCACCGGGCAAACCAGTAGAACAGGCCCGAATTGCGGGCCTTCATGTTCACCGGCAGGATCGGCAGATTGTATTTGCGCGCGAGCGAGATGGCCGATGTCTTCCAAGGCCGCTCGTTGAGCTTGCCCTCATCCCAGTAGGCGATGCGACCGGAGGGAAACAGCACCGTCGCCCGCCCCTCTTCGACGGCCCGCGTGGTGAGCTTCAGCGTTTCGCGCGCCTTCAGTTTCGACTTGTACTCCTCGCGCCATTCCACCGGGATGATGATCTCTGCAAGACGCGGATTGACCCTGACGGCATCGCGGTTCGCAAAGAAGGTCATGTCGGGACGACGATCTTTCAGCAGGTCATACATGGCCACCCCGTCGGCGATGCCCGTCGGATGGTTGCTGACCAGGATGAAGCCGCCGGATGACGGGATGCGGTCGGCATACCGGACCTGGATATCGAGACCGAGGGCCGCACTCAGATAGTCAAAGACCTGAGGGCCCGGCAGGTTGGCGACATCATTGGCGAACTGGATCGCCTTGTCATAGCGCAGCACGCTGTAAAGGAAGGGCCGCATGACGGGCCAGAGCGGATGCTGGACGAGCTTCTGCCCGCGCTCGGCGATCAGCGTGTCGACGATATGTCCCGGGCGCCCCTGTGATAGGAGCGAAAGCGTGTCGGTGACGGTCGCGAAGGTGGAGACGGGAGAACGGCGCATCAGCAAATACCTCGCCAGTGTTCCAGCGTTCTGGCAGCGCTTTGTGATCCGATCATGACAGCCCCGGCATTCGTCTTTCGTTAACCCTCCCGCGCCATCGTGAGCGGGGTGGCCAACATCCATGAACGCGAGAGGCCTGCAATTGATCCCGGCAGACGAAAAGATTCTCGGCGAGCGCGCCGCATGGCTGGAGAGCCTGGGCGCCGAGCGCCGCCTGTCGGCCAACACGCTTGAGGCCTACGAGCGCGACACGCGCCAGTTCCTGCAATTTCTCTCCGGTTATGTCGGCAGTACTGTGAAGATCGACGACATCAAGGCCCTGCGCCCTGCGGATCTACGCAGCTTCCTCGCCCACCGCCGAAAGGACGGTGCGGGTGCCCGCTCGCTCGGCCGACATCTGGCAGGTCTGCGATCCTTCCTGCGCCACTTGGAGCGCAAGGGGCTGGTGAATGCCGCAGGTGCGAGCGCCATTCGCTCACCAAAGCAGCCAAAGTCGCTGCCGAAGCCCCTGACCGGCAGTCAGGCCTTGGCAGTCGTAGATCAAGGCACACAGATGAACGAGGAACCCTGGATCGCAGCCCGCGATGCAGCCGTGCTCTCGCTTCTCTACGGCTGCGGTCTTCGCATATCCGAGGCACTCGGTCTGACGCCGGAGGTCTTCGAGGGCAGGCCGAAGAGCCTGCGCATCACCGGCAAGGGCGGCAAGACCCGGCTCGTCCCACTCTTGCCCGTCGTTATGGAAGCAGTTGAGACCTATTACGGTCTGTGTCCTTATCATCTCGAACCCGGCGCCCCGCTCTTCAGAGGCGCCCGCGGCGGCCCGCTGCAGCCGGCGATCATCCAGCGCGAGATGCAGAAGCTGCGCTCGGCGCTCGGCCTGCCGGACACCGCGACCCCGCATGCACTTCGCCATTCCTTCGCCACCCATCTTCTCGGCAGCGGCGGCGACCTGAGGACGATCCAGGAATTGCTCGGCCATGCGAGCCTGTCGACCACGCAGATCTATACCGGCGTCGACAGCGCCCGGCTCCTAGACATCTATGACCGCGCCCATCCCCGCGCCTGACGCGCCCCGAACGCCCCCGCGTTAACCAAGATCCTTAATCGATCGTGAGGGCGATCGCTTCTATTCTCCGCACTTCTGACAGGAGACGACATGAACGCGCATCGCCTTTTCTCGCTGCGGCCACACCTGCCGCGCCTTTCGCCGTCCGAGATCGGTCTCTGGATCGCCGGCGCACTGCCGCTCGCACTTGTCGCCTTCCTGCTCGCAGCGCTCCTTGCCGTCAGTCCCGCGCGCGCATCGGATGTCGCCTGCCATGGCGAAAACCTTCTCATTGCGATGGAGAAGGAAAAGCCGGACGAGCTTGCCAAAATCCGTGCGGAAGCGGCCAAGGTTCCGAATGGCCAGGGCATCTTCTGGAAGGTCGAGAAGGAGGGGCTGAAGCCCTCCTACCTGCTCGGCACCATGCATGTCACCGATCCCCGGGTTCTGACCATGCCGAAGGGTGCGCGAGAGGCCGCCGCCGCGGCCGATTTGGTGGTCATCGAGTCAGATGAAATCCTCGACGAGAAGAAGGCGGCAGCCTCTCTTCTGATGCATCCCGAACTCACCATGTTCACCGACGGCAAGTCGGTGAAGGACCATCTCGATGCTGCGGAACTGGAAAAGCTCGAAGCCGGCCTGAAGGAGCGCGGCTTGGCCCTCGGCGCCGTCGCCCGGATGAAACCATGGATCCTGGCAAGCTTCGTGGCGCTTCCCGCCTGCGAACTGTCCCGCAAGGCAGCGGGGGCATCCTTCCTCGACAAGCAGATCGCCGAGGATGCGGTAAAGGCCGGCAAGCCGGTCGCCGGACTTGAAACCCTCGTAGAGCAGCTCGAAGCCATGGCCGACCTGCCTGTCGATTTTCACTTCAAGGCTTTGATCGAGACCATCGCCCTCGGCGACAAGATGGAGGACGTCATCGAGACAATGACCGAGCTTTATCTCGCCGGCGATATCGGCATGACCATGCCGATGCTCAAGGCGGTCGCCCCGACATCCGGCGAGGACGAAAGCGCCTATGCCGCCTTCGAGACCCGGATCGTGCGCGACCGAAACCTGGTGATGGCCGAAGGCAGCAGGCAGCATCTGGAAAAGGGCAACGTCTTCATCGCCGTCGGTGCGCTGCATCTGCCGGGCGAAGAAGGTCTCATCGAACTGATCCGCAAACAGGGCTACACCGTCACGCGGATAGACGGCTGACGCTCCTGGAGGCGGCAAAGCGCTTGAGGAAGGTCTTTACGATCAGCCTGTGAAAGGGCGTGACGAAGAGGATGTAGATCCGGCCGAAGAGATTGTGTCGCTTGACGAGTGTCGTCAGCGACACATGCTGGTGCCTGGCACCCTCCGGCTCGACAGCAACGATGATCCGGAAATCGAGATGTTTGTCGTTGAAGCCGAGCAGTACGTGCCGGTCATCATGCGTCAGAACCGGAAAGCCGCCGATCCGGTCCTGGCCGGTCAGCTCAAGCTCGGCGGACTTCAATCCGAAGAACCCGACGATCACGTTGCGGATCTTGAGCAGAGCCGCGACCCAGCGCGGCGCTCGCCCCATCAACTCGCTCGCAACCTCCATCGGTACGAGATCGTTTCGATCGAGGCGGACACTGTAGCTGTCGGCCCAGTCGGCTCCGGGAAGATCGCGATGCGGAAGCGTGACACGCTGTTCAACGACGAGACCCATCCGCCCTCCCTTGGCATTCACCCCCGCGTCATGCGCGTGGCGATCGGCGTCTTCCAGTAAAACTGGTGTACCAGAAGCGCGAGGATGTGCACTGCGATCAAAAGCCACATCAGGCTTTTCAGCGGGCCGCCATGCAGAAAGCCAGCGGTTTCATTGCCGAAATAATAGGCGCCGATGCCGCTCAGCGGTATGAGGAAGAAGAGCGCATAGAAGGTGCCATGCGCAAGCTTCGCCGCCATCGCCAGGAGCGGCGGCTCCTCGGCCGGCGCCGGCGGGGCGCCACGGGTCAGCCGGATGGCGAGGCGAACAAGCCCGAGACAGAGGACGGCGATACCCACATAGGCATGGATATTGGCAAAGGTCAGATCGTCGGCCGATGGCACCTCGCCCCGTTCATACGCTTCGGCAACCTCTTCCATCGCTTCGGCGAAGATGAGGTTGAACAGGATGAGCAGGGCCATCAGCCAATGCAGGGCCTTCTGCGGGATCGAATAGGAGGTGGGAGCAGCGGCAGCCATGGGTCATTGCCTTTCGTGCGGTTCGAAGGGAGGCATTGCGACCACATGATAAAGGCCGCCACTTGCGGAACAAGCGACGGCCTTCAACCTTACCGAAATATAATATTTGACCTATGTCAGGTCGCTAGCATCACATGTGCAGCGGCTTGAAGAAGGTTGCGAGTGCTGCTTCCTTCACGGCCTCCGACATGGTCGGATGCGCATGGCAGGTGCGGCCGAGATCTTCCGAGGAACCGCCGAATTCCATCAGCACGGCCGCTTCGTGGATCATTTCGCCGGCGCCGAGACCGATGATGTGCACACCGAGAACACGATCGGTGTCCTTGTCGGCGAGTACCTTGACGAAGCCATCGGAAGCGAGCATCGCGCGGGCACGACCATTGGCCGTGAACGGGAACTTGCCGACCTTGTAGGATACGCCTGCGGCCTTGAGCTCTTCCTCGGTCTTGCCGACGGAGGCGACTTCCGGCTGGGTGTAGACGACGCCCGGGATGACTTCGTAGTTCACGTGGCCATGCTGGCCGGCAAGGATTTCGGCAAGCGCCACGCCCTCGTCTTCCGCCTTGTGGGCGAGCATCGGACCCTTGACCACGTCGCCGATGGCATAGATGCCGGCAACATTGGTGCGGTAGTGGCCGTCGATCTCGACGCGACCGCGATTGTCGAGGGCAACGCCCGCTTCTTCGAGGCCGAGGCCAGCCGTGTAAGGCTTGCGGCCGGTCGCGACGAGCACGACGTCGGCGTCGAGCGTCTGGGCTTCGCCGCCCTTGACCGGCTCGAACGTCACCTTGGCACCCTCACCCGACTTGACCACGCCGGTGACCTTGGCGCCGAGATTGAATTCCATGCCCTGCTTGGCAAGGATGCGCTGGAACTGCTTGGAGACTTCGCCGTCCATGCCGCCGAGGATCGTGTCGAGATATTCGACAACGGTGACCTTGGCGCCGAGGCGCGACCAGACCGAGCCGAGCTCAAGGCCGATAACGCCACCGCCGACGACGATCATCTTGGCGGGCACCTTTTCGAGGGCGATCCCACCGGTCGAGGACACGATGACCTTTTCGTCGATCTCCACGGCAACACCCGGGATGCCGGCGACGTCGGAGCCCGTGGCAATGACGATGTTCTTGGTTTCGAGGACCTGGACTTCACCGGCATCGTTGGTGACCTGTACCTTGCCGGCGCCGAGGATCTTGCCCGTGCCCTGGATGCCATCGATCTTGTTCTTCTTGAACAGGAAGGAAACGCCCTCGACGTTCGACTTCACGGTCGCGTCCTTGTGCGCCATCATCTTGGAAAGGTTGAGCGTCGGCGCGCCAACTTCCACTCCGAGATCGCCCATGCCATGGGCGGCGTGGTGGAAAACCTCCGACGCATGCAGCAGGGCCTTGGACGGGATGCAGCCGATGTTGAGGCAGGTGCCGCCATAGGTGGCGCGCTTCTCGACGACGGCAACCTTCATGCCGAGCTGGGCCGCCTTGATGGCGCAGACATAGCCGCCGGGGCCGGAGCCGATAACGATGACATCATAAGACATGGGGAGCTTCCTTCGATTTCGACGGTTACCGACCGCCGCTGACATTCAAGATGGCACCCGTCACATAGGATGCCTGAGGCGAGAGGAGATAAAGAACGCTGTCGGCCACCTCATCCGCCGTGCCGGGCCGCTGCATTGGAACGATGGGCGCAAGATCACGGGCACGGTTCGGCAGGCCGCCGGATGCATGGATTTCGGTGTCGATGATGCCGGGCCTGACAGCATTGACCCGGATGCCTTCGGTCGCGACTTCGCGCGCCAGTCCGAGGGTGAAGGTATCTACGGCGCCCTTGGCGGCGGCATAGTCGACATATTGACCGGGAGCACCGAGCACCGCCGCAATGGAAGACAGGTTGACGATGACACCGCCCGCGCCACCATGCTTGGTCGACATGCGCTTGACGGCTTCTGTGGCGCAACGGATCTTGCCGATCACATTGATGGCAAAGATCCGCTCGAGCCGCGCCCGGTCGAATTCATCGACCCGCGCGGTGACGTCGACGACGCCGGCATTGTTGACGAGACCGAAGAGCGGTCCCAGGCGATCGACAGCGGCAAACATGGCGGCGATGCCCTCTTCGTCAGAAGTGTCTCCCTGGACGATGTCGGCATGGGCGCCAAGCGCGCGGCAGTCGGCGGCGACGGCCTCTGCGGCCTGCTTGTCCGAACGATTGTTGACGAGGAGGTCGTAGCCCTGTGCTGCGGCCTTGCGGCAGACGGCAGCACCGATGCCTCGGCTCCCGCCGGTGACGAGAAGAAGCGGACGGCCTGTCATGACGCGCATCCCTTGAACTCGAAGACATCCCAGGGGCCGCTCTCCATGCCCTTGCCGACAACCGACTGCAGGATGGCCGGGCCGAAGCCGGGCAGAAGAAGAACATCGGGGGCAGCTGCGCCCTCAGGCGGCAGAAGGTCGACACGACCCGTCGTTTCATCGACGGCGTAGACGATACCCTTCCAGACGGTGCAGGCGGCAATGGTCGCGCCGGTGACGTCGCCATCGGGACAGTTGTTCATCAGCATGCCGATCGGCCGCTCGATCTCGGGATCGAAGAGCACGTGGCCGTTGAGCTTGAACTTGCCGATCTCACTGCGGAAGCCATGGGTCACTGGGGTGTTTTCACCGCTGGCCGCCGTGAAGACCAGCTCGACCCCGGTTTCGGCTTCGCGATAGGTGGCTTTTTCAATCAGGCACTCAGCGGCAGACGCCGCGTGGGAGAACGCAAGCGCGGCAAGAAGAACGGCTGCCCCTGATGACGCGCCCATGATCCACCTCAAAACACCAGCGCGAGGAACATCAGGCCGAGACCGGCCATGGCCCCGAGCCAGACAAGCGAGCGGATATAGGGAATGCCGGCGAGGTAGAGCGGGTAGTAGACGATGCGGCCGACGAACCAGATGATCGCACCGACGAGGCCGAGACCCGAGGTCTCGCCCGTGAAGAGCAGCCCGGCAGTAAGGGCCACGAAGGCCGGATAGGTTTCGCGAAAATTCGAGGAGGCACGCGCCGCGCGACCGGCGAGCTTGCCCGCCGGTTGCTTGTTGTCGTCACGAGGGCCAGCATTCCATTCCTGCCCCAACTCCTTGGTTGCCAGCACGCCCTGCAATAGGACATGTGCAACCAGCAGGACCACGCTCCAGGCAAGGAGCATGACGAGCGGAGAGGCGGACGCGGATACCGGCTCCATCGTGAGGTCTCCTTAGAGATCGAGAACCAGACGTTCCGGATCCTCAAGGCTTTCCTTGACACGAACGAGGAAGGTGACAGCTTCCTTGCCGTCGACGATGCGGTGATCGTAGGAGAGCGCGAGATACATCATCGGGCGGATGACGATCTGGCCGCCGACGACGACCGGGCGCTCCTGGATCTTGTGCATGCCGAGGATACCCGACTGCGGTGCGTTCAGGATCGGCGAGGACATCAGCGAACCGTAGACGCCACCGTTCGAGATGGTGAAGGTGCCGCCCTGCATGTCGGCCATCGACAGCTGACCGTCACGGGCAGCCTTGCCGAGGCGACCGATTTCCTTCTCGATTTCGGCGATCGACATCTGGTCGGCATCGCGCACGACCGGAACGACGAGGCCCTTGTCCGTGCCGACGGCAACGCCGACATGGCAGTAGTTCTTGTAGATGATGTCGGTGCCGTCGATTTCGGCGTTGACGGCCGGCAGTTCCTTCAGCGCATGCGTGACAGCCTTGGTGAAGAAGCCCATGAAGCCGAGCTTCACGCCGTGCTTCTTCTCGAAGATGTCCTTGTAGCGGTTGCGCAGGTCCATGACCGCCTTCATGTCCACCTCGTTATAGGTGGTCAGCATGGCAGCCGTGTTCTGGGCATCCTTGAGGCGCTTGGCGATCGTCTGGCGCAGACGGGTCATCTTCACGCGCTCTTCGCGCGAGGCATCGTCAGCCGAAGAGGCCGGGCGCGGCGCAGCCGGGACGGCGGCCGGTGCTGGAGCGGAAACGCCCTTGGCGATGGCAGCGATCACGTCGCCCTTCAGCACCTGGCCACGCTTGCCGGAGCCGTCGACGTCGGCCGTCGAGATGTTGTTGTCGGCAGCGAGCTTGGCAGCCGCCGGGGCGGCCGGCATGGCGGATGGAGCAGCCGGGACAGCGGCGGCCGGAGCAGGCGCTGCAGCGGGAGCCGGTGCTGCGGCAGGCGCCGGAGCAGCCGCACCGGCAGAACCGGCGGCACCTTCGGCGATTTGGCCGAGCAGTGCGCCGAGACCGACGGTCTCGCCGTTCTGGGCGACGATTTCGGTCAGGACGCCCGAGACAGGCGACGGGACTTCGACGGTCACCTTGTCGGTTTCCAGTTCGACGAGCGGTTCGTCGGCCTTGACAGTGTCGCCGACCTTCTTGAACCAGGTGCCGACAGTGGCTTCGCTGACGGATTCGCCGAGGGTGGGTACGCGGATTTCAGTGGCCATGATCTCAATTCCGTTGATCAGAGAACGTTACGGTCTGCGAGGGAAAGACTGGGCGGATCAACCGCCCAGTGCGTCCTCGAGGAAGGCTTCGAGCTGGGCGAGGTGCTTCGACATCAGGCCCGTTGCCGGCGAGGCGGCAGCCGGGCGACCGGTGTAGCGCACGCGCTGGTACTTGGCGTCGATATGGGCAAGCACCCATTCCAGATACGGATCGATGAACGACCAGGCGCCCATGTTCTTCGGCTCTTCCTGGCACCAGACCATCTCCGCATTGCGGAAGCGCGAGAGCTCGTTGATGAGCGCCTTGGCCGGGAACGGATAGAGCTGTTCGATGCGCAGCAGGTAGATGTCGTCGATGCCGCGCTTTTCACGCTCTTCGAGCAGGTCGTAATAGACCTTGCCCGTGCACATGACGACACGACGGATCTTCGCATCCTTCTGCAGCTTGATCGGGCCGTCCTTGATGACCTCGGCATCGTCCCACAGCAGACGGTGAAACGAGCTTTCGCCGGCCATTTCGGCAAGGCTCGACGTTGCACGCTTGTGGCGCAGCAGCGACTTGGGCGTCATCATGATCAACGGCTTGCGGAAGTCGCGCTTCACCTGACGGCGCAGGATGTGGAAGTAGTTCGCCGGCGTCGTGACGTTGGCGACCTGCATGTTGTCTTCGGCACAGAGCTGCAGGAAGCGCTCGAGGCGGGCAGACGAATGTTCGGGACCCTGGCCTTCATAGCCATGCGGCAGAAGGCAGACGAGACCCGACATACGCAGCCACTTGCGCTCACCCGACGAGATGAACTGGTCGAAGACGACCTGTGCACCGTTGGCGAAGTCACCAAACTGGGCTTCCCAGAGCGTCAGCGCATTCGGACGGGCCAGCGAATAGCCATATTCGAAGCCGAGCACCGCTTCTTCCGAAAGCATCGAGTTGATGACTTCGTAACGGGCCTGGTTCGGCGCGAGATTGGCGAGCGGAATGTAGCGCTCCTCGGTCTCCTGATCGTAGAGAACGGAGTGACGCTGCGAGAAGGTGCCGCGTTCGCAATCCTGGCCCGACAGACGGATCTTGTGGCCGTCGAGGCAGAGCGAACCGAATGCGAGGGCTTCGCCCATCGCCCAGTCGATGCCTTCACCGGTCTCGATCATCTGAGCACGGTTTTCCATGAAGCGCTGGATAGTGCGGTGCGCCTTGAAACCATCGGGGATGGTCGACAGCTTGCGGCCGATTTCCTTCAGCTGCTTCATCGGCACGGCGGTCTTGCCGCGACGCTGCTCGTCGGCATTGTCGGCGGTGCGCAGACCCGACCAGGCACCATCAAGCCAGTCGGCCTTGTTCGGCTTGTAGCTCTGGCCTGCCTCGAACTCCTGCTCGAGATGCGCACGCCAGTCGGCCTTCATCTTCTCGAGTTCGCCTTCCGAGATCAGGCCTTCCGCGATCAGACGCTCGCCATAGAGCTGGACTACCGTCTTGTGGGCGCGGATTTCCTTGTACATCTTCGGCTGGGTGAAGCTCGGCTCGTCGCCTTCGTTGTGACCGAAGCGGCGATAGCAGAACATGTCGACGACGACAGGCTTGTGGAACTTCATCCGGTATTCGGTCGCGACCTTGGCCGCGTAGACGACGGCTTCCGGATCGTCACCGTTGACGTGGAAGATCGGCGCTTCGATCATCTTGGCGACGTCGGACGGATAGGGCGACGAGCGCGAGAAGGCCGGATTGGTGGTGAAGCCGATCTGGTTGTTGATGATGAAGTGCATCGTGCCGGCAACGCGGTGACCGCGCAGGCCGGACAGGCCGAGGATTTCGGCAACGACGCCCTGTCCCGCGAAGGCCGCATCACCATGCAGGAGCAGCGGCAGAACCTTGGCGCGCTCCTTCAGCGGGATGATGTCGCCGTCGAAGACCTTGGCGAGCTGGTCCTGCTTCGCACGGGCCTTGCCCATGACGACAGGGTTGACGATTTCGAGATGCGACGGGTTTGCCGTCAGCGACAGGTGCACCTTGTTGCCGTCGAACTCGCGGTCCGAGGAAGCGCCGAGGTGATACTTCACGTCGCCCGAACCTTCGACTTCGTCGGGCTTGAACGAACCGCCCTTGAACTCGTGGAAGATGGCGCGATGCGGCTTGCCCATGACCTGGGAGAGCACGTTCAGGCGGCCACGATGGGCCATGCCGAGAACGATCTCTTCCATGCCTTCCTGGCCACCACGCTTGATGATCTGCTCAAGCGCGGGGATCAGCGATTCACCGCCATCGAGACCGAAGCGCTTGGTACCCTTGTACTTCACATCGATGAACTGCTCGAAGCCCTCGGCCTCGATCAGCTTCTGAAGGATTGCCTTCTTGCCGTTCGGCGTGAATTCGACGCCCTTGCCTGGACCCTCTATGCGTTCCTGAATCCAGGCCTTTTCTTCCGGATCGGAGATGTGCATGAACTCGACGCCAAGGGTCGAGCAATAGGTGCGCTGCAGGATGTCGAGCATCTGCGGGATCGTGGCGTATTCCAGACCCAGCACGTTGTCGATGAAGATCTTGCGGCCGTAATCGGCTTCGGTGAAGCCATAAGCAGACGGAGACAGCTCGTTGTAGTCCTCGACCGGGGCGGCCAGACCGAGCGGGTCAAGCTTGGCATGCAGGTGACCACGCATGCGATAGGCGCGGATCATCATGATGGCGCGAACGCTGTCGCGCGTTGCCTGCAACACTTCGGCTTCGGACACGGCCTTGCCGGTCGAAGCGGCGGTTGCTTCGGCCTTGGCCTGAACCTTCTTTTCGATGGCCTTCTCGACCACGCCCCAGTTGCCGTCGAGCGCATTGACGAGATCGCCGCCCTCGGCGATCGGCCAGTTCTTGCGCTTCCAGGAGGCGCCCGAGGCTGCCTTCTTCACGTCACCCGGATTGTCGGCGAGCGCCTTGAAGAAGGCACGCCACTCTTCGGAGACCGAGGAGGGGTCTTCCTGATAGCGTGCGTAAAGCTGTTCGATATAGGCCGCATTCGATCCGTCGAGGAAGGACGTGATCAGAAACTGCTCGTTGGCTTCTTGCCTACCCATGGTCATATGTACCTATGTTCGTATTCGAGGTTGAGTTGTACAGATGCACGTCGAATATCAAATTTTCTGCAGAATTCCTGGACTCGGTCATCCGTCCTTAGACAGTTCAAACTCACCTGCCAGCCATCTCGTCCATCCACCTTGTCTTCAATATTGATGAACAAGGAACCACTGCGATAAAAATTTGAATGGTATCTATTTCGAGATACCTTCCATACAAATGAACTACTGATAAAGGCCCATGCATACTCTCTGACTTTGTCGTCAAAACTTATATATAACTCTATATACTTAGAATTTCCGTCGATGGTAGAAACGTAAATTGAAGTGTTTCCCAACGCGGGAGATGAGTAAACGCCGCTCCAATAACAGTCGTCCATAGACGCCACGTCACCTTTTAGTGGCAACGAACTAAAATGAGGTCGCTCAGAAGGTTCCGATACCTTCTCGAGAAGCGCGTCATAATCAGACCAATTGAAGTACTCATTTTTCGCCAATTCATTCACAATTCGTGAACGCTCAAGAAATGCGACTGAAGATTCAGTTCCCTGAACCCATCCGTTGTTGAGCAGAAATCCATCGATGCTAGAGAACACATGAAAGAAATTCATGTTGTCATCGATTGTTCTTTTTAAGCTGATCAATACGGCAACGACACGCAAAGCAGCTTCCAAAGGCATGCGTCCTTCGGTTCCCAGCTTCTCAAGGTTGGAGAAATCGAATCCGTCAATCTCCAGATCACATGGGCTAGAAATTCCGGAACCCACGGGCATTTGCGACCAGACAGAAGTATCCCGTCCGGCGTCGCAAAGATTGTTAGGTGGGCTCCGGAACATTAGTTAACCCTTGAGGACTTCGACCAGGGTCTTGCCCAGACGTGCCGGCGAAGGCGAAACCTTGATGCCGGCGGCTTCCATGGCAGCGATCTTCGATTCGGCATCACCCTTGCCACCAGAAACGACAGCACCGGCATGACCCATGGTGCGGCCCTTCGGCGCCGTACGACCGGCGATAAAGCCGGCCATCGGCTTCTTGCGACCCTTCTTGGCTTCGTCGATCAGGAACTGAGCTGCATCTTCTTCAGCCGAGCCACCGATTTCGCCGATCATGATGATCGAGGTCGTGGCCGGGTCGGCCAGGAACATCTCGAGCACGTCGATGAATTCGGTACCCTTGACCGGGTCGCCACCGATACCGACGGCGGTCGTCTGGCCGAGACCTTCGTTCGAGGTCTGGAACACCGCTTCATAGGTCAATGTTCCCGAGCGCGAGACGATACCGACCGAACCCTTGCGGAAGATCGAGCCCGGCATGATGCCGATCTTGCACTCTTCCGGCGTCAGGATGCCCGGGCAGTTCGGGCCCAGCAGACGCGACTTGGACTTGTCGAGCTTGGCCTTGACCCGCACCATGTCCATGACCGGGATACCCTCGGTGATGCAGGTGATGAACGGGATCTCGGCGTCGATCGCCTCGATGATGGCGTCGGCTGCACCGGCCGGCGGAACGTAGATCACGGATGCGTCTGCACCGGTCTTTTCCTTGGCTTCGGCAACGGTCGCGAAGATCGGCAGGGTTTCACCCTTGGAGCCGGTCCAGTTTTCGCCACCCTTCTTCGGATGGATGCCGCCGACCATCTGCGTGCCGTAATAGGCAAGCGCCTGTTCGGTGTGGAAGGTACCGGTCTTGCCGGTCAGGCCCTGAACGAGGACCTTGGTGTTCTTGTTTACAAGAATGGACATCGAATAGGTTCCTCAGATTAGCCGTTGATCGCCGCGACGATCTTCTTGGCAGCGTCGTCCAGATCGTCGGCAGCGGTGATCGCGAGGCCGGATTCGTTCAGGAGCTTCTTGCCAAGTTCGACATTCGTGCCTTCGAGGCGCACGACGAGCGGAACCTTCAGGCCGACTTCCTTCACGGCGGCGATCACGCCTTCCGCGATGACGTCGCACTTCATGATGCCGCCGAAGATGTTGACGAGGATGCCCTCGACCTTCGGGTCGGCCGTGATGATCTTGAAGGCTGCCGCGACCTTCTCCTTGCCGGCGCCGCCGCCGACGTCGCAGAAGTTTGCCGGCTCCTTGCCGTAGAGCTTGATGATGTCCATCGTCGCCATGGCAAGGCCGGCACCGTTGACCATGCAGCCGATATTGCCGTCGAGGGCGACATAGGCGAGGTCCCACTTGGAAGCTTCGATTTCCTTGGAGTCTTCTTCCGTCTCGTCACGCAGGGCGCGAACGTCGTCGTGGCGGAACAGCGCATTGCCGTCGAAGGAGACCTTGGCGTCGAGAACGCGCAGATGACCGTCCTGCATGACGATCAGCGGGTTGATCTCGAGCAGTGCCATGTCCTTTTCGGAGAAGGCCTTGTAGAGGATCGGGAAGAGCGACTTCGCGTCTTCTGCGGCAGCACCGGAGAGTTCCAGGGCAGCCGAGATCTTGGCAACGTCGGCAGCGGTGACGCCGGTTTCCGGGTTGATCGCGATCGTGTGGATCTTCTCGGGCGTGTCATGGGCCACGGCTTCGATGTCCATGCCACCTTCTGTCGAAACGACAAAGGCGACCTGACCGACCGAGCGGTCAACGAGCAGCGAGCAATAGAGTTCGCGGGCGATGTCCGCGCCGTCTTCGATATAGAGACGGTTGACCTGCTTGCCGGCTTCGCCGGTCTGGGCCGTCACCAGCGTGTTGCCGAGCATGTCCTTGGCATGTGCCACGACTTCCTCGATCGACTTGGCAAGGCGAACGCCGCCCTTGGCATCGGGGCCGAGTTCCTTGAACTTGCCCTTGCCGCGACCGCCGGCATGGATCTGGCTCTTCACCACATAGAGCGGGCCGGGGAGTTGCTTGGCGGCAGCTTCGGCTTCTTCGACCTTGAGGATCGCCACGCCCTTTGCGACCGGCGCGCCGAAGTCCTTCAGAAGGGCCTTGGCCTGGTATTCATGAATGTTCATCGTCGTGTCCCTGTTCTGGGCCTGAGGCGCTTACTTGAGAGCCGGGGCGATATTGATGCAGGCTTCGCAGAGGCCGGCGACGGCGCCGACAGACTTCTGGAAGGCTTCTTCCTCGGCCTTGTTCAGGTCGATCTCGATGACGCGCTCTACGCCACCTTCACCGATGATGACGGGCACGCCGACATACATGTCCTTCACGCCATACTGGCCGTTGAGGTAGGCGGCGCAGGGGAGAACGCGCTTCTTGTCCTTGAGGTAGGACTCGGCCATTTCGATGGCCGAAGCAGCAGGCGCATAATAGGCAGAACCGGTCTTCAGCAGGCCCACGATTTCGGCACCGCCATCACGTGTGCGCTGGATGATCTCTTCGAGGCGCTCCTTGGTGACCCAGCCCATCTTGACGAGGTCGGTCAGGGGAATGCCGGCGATGGTCGAGTAACGGGCGAGCGGCACCATGGTGTCGCCATGACCGCCGAGAACGAAGGCGGTGACGTCTTCGACCGAAACGTTGAACTCAGCCGACAGGAAGTGGCGGAAGCGGGCCGAGTCGAGAACGCCGGCCATACCCACGACCTTGTTGGTCGGAAGGCCAGAGAACTTCTGCAGGGCCCAGACCATCGCGTCGAGCGGGTTGGTGATGCAGATGACGAAGGCGTTCGGGGCATACTTCTTGATGCCGGCGCCGACCTGTTCCATGACCTTGAGGTTGATGCCGAGCAGATCGTCGCGGCTCATGCCCGGCTTGCGGGCGACACCGGCGGTGACGATGCAGACGTCAGCGCCTTCGATGGCAGCGTAGTCGCTTGCCCCGGAGAGCTTGGCATTGAAGCCTTCGACAGGACCGGACTGGGCAATGTCGAGACCCTTGCCCTGCGGGATGCCGTCAGCAATGTCGAACAGGACGATGTCGCCCAGTTCCTTCAGACTGGCGAGATGCGCCAGCGTTCCACCAATCATTCCAGAACCGATAAGAGCGATCTTTTTGCGCGCCATTGTAGACTTCCTTTTGGATCCGCGACCAAGGTCGAGACAAGTTTTAGCCTGCCCTTGAGGACAAACCGCATAGCTCCAAAGGCTCTAAATCGCAAACGATAATTTTCTGTGTATCAAATTCAATCGGTTAGAACATAAAATTCTTACGTAAACGTCAAAAATTATGTCACCGATCCGTCACGATTCTGTCGTTTTGCATGGTGCAGTTCGAGATAATCTGCACTTCGCATTTCAAAAAGCCGCGAGACTGTTCTGTCGAACTCGAAGCCTTCTGTGCCCTTCTTTTCGGTCAGCAGCGCCTCCGGCATTGCGACGGCTGAGGCGAACAGCCTGACGCTGGCGTCATAAAGCGCGTCGATCAGGATGATGAAGCGCTTGGTCTCGTTGCGCTTGTCCGGTCCGAGATGCGGGATGTTTTCGACGAAGACGACATCGAACCTCTTTGCGATGGCGAGATAATCGGACGCACCGAGCGGACGCTCGCACAGGTCGCGGAAATTGAAACGCGCAGCCCGCCCTGCCGCTCGCGGGATGTCGATGGCTCTGCCTTTCATCTCGATCGAGACGGGCGCCTCAGCCGCGCCGTCCGTCACCCGTGTCCAGGCGATGTCCATCATCTTCGGGGCGTCATCGAGCGGCGCTATATAGACCGGAAGACTCTCCATCTTCTCAAGCCGGTAGTCGGTCGGTGAATCGAGTGTCGAGACCTGAACATTGGCTTTCAGGAGATCCACGAAAGGCAGGAAAAGACCGCGGTTGAGGCCATCCCTGTAAAGGTTGTCTGGCTCAACATTGGATGTTGCGACCAGGATGCAGCCACGGGCGAAAAGCTCCGTGAACAGCCGCGCGAGGATCATCGCATCGGCAATGTCGGTCACGGTGAATTCGTCGAAACACAGGAGTTGCGCCTCGTCCCGCAGAGCAGCGGCCACCGGCGGGACCGGATCGGCCTGCTTGGTCTCGCCGGCCTTCAGCTTCTGTCGATGCGCATGGATCCGCGCATGCACATCGGCCATGAACTCGTGGAAATGTGCGCGGCGCTTCTTCTCGACAGGCGCGAGCTTGAAGAAGAGGTCCATCAGCATGGTCTTGCCGCGCCCGACACTGCCGTGGATATACAAACCCTTGATCGGGATCTCCGGCTTCCTTGCCCGTGCGAACATCCAGCCAAGCGCGCTCTTCTTCGCGGCCGGTCGACGCGCCTTCAGTTCGGTCAGGATGCGGTCAAGTTTTTCGGCGACACCGAGCTGATATCGGTCAGGCTGAAGAGTCCCCGCTCCCGTCATCGCGCGCAATTGCTCGGCGACGCTCAAGCCGTAGTCAGGAACTGGCTGCATGGATTGGTGTCCCGCCGGGAGGGTGGCCCGCTGGGGGCCACCGCAGGGTATGACGAAAAATCAGCGGCTGAGGCTGACCGGCTGGCCGGAAGCGGTGCTGCCGTCGAAGCGCGCATCGGCAGTCTTGTAGAGGCTGCCGATTGTGTTGCCGTTGCGGTCCTTCAGGACGACCTGCTTGCCGGAGACTTCCCAAGAACCCATGGCCGTCAGTTCGCCGGCGCAACCGCGCGTACCGCCGCGCGAGCCACTGCCGAGATTGGTCAGCGTCAGGAACATGTCGCAGCTCGTACCCGCACTCTGGACGCGCCAATTGCCCACCATCGATTCCTTGGTGACATCCAGCGCCGTTGTCGGCGCCGCAGGCGTCCCGACCGCAGCAACTGTCGCCGTCGCCGGCGCAGCGGGAAACTGTGACGGATCCGTTGCGCCAGGTGGTGGAAGCTGTCCGGACTGCACCGAGGGAACCGGCTGGGCCTGCAGCGGCGGAAGGGCGCTATTGGCAGCATTCATGTTGCTGTAGGATGTACGCTGGCACCCCGCAAGCGCCAGGAGAATGGCTGCTCCGGTGACTGCATGGCTGAATTTCATCATTATACTCCCGCTCTCGCGATCTGCGTCGCAACCTGCCGTACAACTGGGTTTTAAATATGTTACGCGAATATGGTTAATCAAGTTCCATATCACGTTCGATCGATAGCCGGCACTATGAGGATAAATTAAGGCCGCCCGAAACGGTTCCCGGGCGGCCTCTCATTCTTTTTGATGCTGTGGCTCAGGCGCGGCGTTCGACCATCATTTTCTTGATTTCGGCGATGGCCTTGGCCGGGTTCAAGCCCTTTGGGCAGGCCTGGGCGCAGTTCATGATCGTGTGGCAGCGATAGAGACGGAACGGATCCTCGAGATTGTCGAGGCGTTCGCCGGTCGCTTCGTCACGGCTGTCGATCAGCCAGCGATAGGCCTGCAGGAGGACGGCCGGGCCGAGATAACGGTCGCCATTCCACCAGTAGCTCGGACAGGAGGTCGAGCAGCAGGCGCAGAGAATGCACTCGTAGAGACCGTCGAGCTTCTGACGGTCTTCGTGGCTCTGCTTCCACTCCTTCGCCGGCGTCGGCGATACCGTCTTCAGCCACGGCTCGATCGAGCGATGCTGCGCGTAAAAGTTGGTGAGGTCGGGCACAAGGTCCTTGACCACAGGCATATGCGGCAGCGGATAAACCTTTACCGTGCCGTTGATCTCTTCCATGCCCTTGGTGCAGGCGAGCGTGTTCGTACCGTCGATGTTCATCGCGCAGGAACCGCAGATACCTTCGCGACAGGAGCGGCGCAGCGTCAGCGTCGGGTCGATGTTGTTCTTGATGTAGAGAAGACCATCGAGAACCATCGGACCGCAGTCATCGACATCGATGTAATATGTATCAATCCGCGGATTGGCGCCGTCATCTGGATTCCAGCGATAGATCCGGTATTCGCGGACATTCTTGGCGCCTGCCGGCTTCGGCCAGACCTTGCCTTCGGTGGTCTGGGAATTCTTGGGGAGAGCGAGTTCTACCATGATGAGTTCCTCAAATCAGTAGACGCGAGCCTTCGGCGCGATCTTCTTGGGATCGATGCCATCGGCGATGAGCTCGGTATGGACGGGGCGGTAGTCGAGCTTGACCTCACCCGCTTCGGAGACCCAGGCGAGCGTGTGCTTGCGCCAGTTCTCGTCGTCGCGGCCGGCGAACGGGCCGGAGGTGTAGTCCTCGCGGGCGTGCGAACCGCGGCTTTCCTTGCGGGCCTCGGCGCCATAGACCGTTGTGATCGCATTGGCCATCAGGTTGTGCAGCTCGAGCGTTTCCACAAGGTCGGAATTCCAGATCATCGAGCGGTCGGTGACCTTGATGTCAGGCAGCTCCTTCCAGATCGCATCCAGGCGGCGGCAGCCGCTTTCAAGCGATTCCTGCGTGCGGAAGACGGCCGCGTCTTCCTGCATGGCGCGCTGCATCTTGTCGCGCAGCACGGCAGTCGGGGTCTGGCCCGAAGCGTGACGCGTTTTGTCAAAGCGGTCCATGATCTTGTCGCAGGCGGCAACATTCAAGTGCGGGATCGGCTCGGCCTTGTTGATGACCTCGGCAGCCCGGATCGCGGCAGCGCGACCGAAGACCACGAGGTCGATCAGCGAGTTGGAGCCGAGACGGTTGGCACCGTGAACCGAGGCGCAACCGGCTTCGCCGACGGCCATCAGACCCGGGATGATGCGCTCCGGGTTGCTCGAGTCGGCGTTCAGGACTTCACCCCAGTAGTTGGTCGGAATGCCGCCCATGTTGTAGTGAACGGTCGGCAGAACCGGGATCGGTTCGCGGGTCACGTCGACACCGGCAAAGATCTTCGCCGATTCCGAGATGCCCGGCAGGCGCTCGTGCAGGACGGCCGGATCGAGGTGATCCAGATGCAGGAAGATGTGGTCCTTGTTCTTGCCGACGCCGCGGCCTTCACGGATTTCCATCGTCATGCAGCGCGAGACGACGTCGCGCGAGGCGAGGTCCTTGGCCGACGGTGCATAGCGCTCCATGAAGCGCTCGCCTTCGGAGTTGACGAGATAACCGCCTTCGCCGCGCGCACCCTCGGTGATCAGGCAGCCGGCGCCATAGATGCCCGTCGGGTGGAACTGGACGAATTCCATGTCCTGCAGCGGAAGGCCCACACGGGCGATCATGCCGCCGCCGTCACCGGTGCAGGTATGCGCTGAAGTTGCCGAGAAATAGGCGCGACCGTAGCCGCCCGTCGCCAGCACGACCATCTTCGCAGAGAAGCGATGGATGGTGCCGTCATCGAGATTCCAGGCGACGACGCCGGTGCAGCGGCTGCCATCGTCCGACATGATCAGGTCAAGCGCGAAATATTCGATGAAGAATTCCGCGTTGTTGCGCAGCGACTGGCCGTAGAGCGTGTGCAGGATGGCGTGGCCGGTACGGTCGGCAGCAGCACAGGTGCGCTGGACCGGCGGGCCTTCGCCATAGTTCTGCATGTGACCGCCGAACGGGCGCTGGTAGATCTTGCCTTCCTCGTTGCGCGAGAAGGGAACGCCGTAATGTTCGAGCTCATAGACCGCCTTCGGCGCTTCCATGGCGAGATACTGCATGGCATCGACGTCGCCGAGCCAGTCGGACCCCTTGACGGTGTCATAGAGGTGCCACTGCCAGCAATCGGGCGTCATGTTGTTGAGCGAAGCGGCAATACCGCCCTGGGCCGCAACCGTATGCGAACGGGTCGGGAAGACCTTGGTGATGCAGGCCGTCTTGAAGCCCTGTTCGGCCATACCGAGCGTCGCGCGTAGGCCGGCGCCACCGGCACCGACGACCACGACGTCGTAGGAATGGTCAACATAGGTATAGGCTTTGCCGGTCTGGGCGAAGTTGTGAATGGTTGCCATGTTGATTTACCCTACGAATGCGATCTTCAAGATGGCGAAAAGACAGAGGCCACCGATCAGAATTGCAAAGAACGTGTTCAGCATCAGAAGAAGCAGCTTGGCGATTTCGGCATGGACATAGTCCTCGATGATCACCTGCATGCCGAGCTTCATATGGATCAGGGCCGAAAGCACGACCAGGCCCATGACGACGGCAACGAGCGGGTGCGACAATGCGCCAACCACTTCGGCGTAAGGCGCGCCGTTGTACATCACCAGGAAGCCAACGAAGAACAGAATGAGCGGAATGTTTGCGACCGCGGTGACGCGCTGGCGCCAGAAATGCTCGGTGCCTTCCTTGGCCGAGCCGAGACCGCGGACCTTGCCGAGCGGAGTACGCATATCCATGGAATGGTGCCTCAGGTGCGAATGATGTAGGCAACGACCCAGACGAGGATCGTCAGGACGACGGATGCGATGATGTTGGCCTTGGCAAGCTTGGTCGAGAAGTGTTTCTCGAAGCCGTAGCCGACATCCCACATCAGGTGGCGAAGTCCGCCGAGCATGTGGTGGATCAGCGCCCAGGTGTAGCCGAACAGGATCAGGCGACCGATGAAGGTGCCCATGAACCAATTGACCCATTCGAAGTATTCGGCACCCGTCGATGCTGCGACCAGCCACCAGGCGACCAAGATCGTGCCGAAATAGAGCGCCCCGCCCGTGATACGGTGGAGGATCGACATGACCATGGTAGGGATCGGCTTGTAGATTTGCAGATGCGGCGACAGGGGCCGGTTTTTTGTCACATTCGCCATCTAAACCTCGCGGCGTCTCGATGCGGTCCGACAGTTCGGACATCAATTTCGCAATGCGTCATAACGTTTGTGGTGCATTGCATCAGGGGGACGTTTAATCCTCGAAAACCCGGACGACAAGCACATTCGCTTGACGATTTCAATTTAATCGATTCGCGTGAATAGAACTTTAGCGCCACGCGGAACCGCAGTTTCCATTACGAAAAAAGCGTGGAACTGGATGACTTTAGCAAGCGAATGAGGCATGCTGCGTTAACGACTTGTTAACCGTCCTCCGGAGGCTGCCGCATGCTAAAGTATGGTTCTGTTCTGACGGCCGCGACCCTTGCACTTACCTCTTTCACGACTTTCGCAGTCGCTGGCGAACGATACGAGGGCGGTGGGTACTTCCACCACGGCCGTGGCGAAGCGGTGATCGGCGGCAATGGCCTGCCTTCGGTCATCCCTGGCATCGGTACCTTCACCGGCAACATTTCCGGTGTCCGCATCAAGGGCAACGGGGTCTATCTGGCGATCGAGCGCAACACGCGGCCAAAGGTCCTCGCATACCGTGCACCCAAGGCCAAGATCATTGAAATTTCAGAAGAAAACCAGAAAGAAGCCTGCTCCTTCGAAGCCGGCGTCTGTGTCATCCGGCCGAAGAACTAGAGCCGTCCATTTCCCAATGGAAGCAGTTCTGCCGGAGCAGATTTTTGTTGGGGCAGCGACGATCGGCGCAGCGCATACCCTGAGCTATGGGCGAGACGATCGCCGCTGATCCCGGCGGAAAGATGCCCGGCCCTCCGGGTTGGCTGGAACGGGCTGCCTGATCGCCCGGCTGGCTTGGCCGTATGCTATGGCTACGACGCGCGCCAGCCGGGCGGCCATCCGACTCCGTTTCAGCCAACAGAACTGATTCCATTTGGAAATGAACGGTTCTAGAGAAATTTCCAGACCGTTGTCTTCTTCACTTCGCTGTCTTCCAGCACCCGTGTGACCGCCACCTGATAGGTCGCGAGCGGTTCCAGATGCTCGGTCGGGCGATAGCTTCGGCCGGGATCGCCGACCAAGACGAGGCAGCCTTCCTTCGCGGTTGCGCTGAACCAGGCAACCAGCGCCTTGGCGAAATCGCTCTCATAGAAGACGTCACCTGCAAGGATCACGTCGACATCGACCGATCGGCCGATGAGGTCGTCACCGGTAAAGTCGATGTTCACGCCATTAAGAGCGGCATTCAGCCGCACCGCACATTTCGCCCAGGGGTCGATGTCGGCAGCGAGCACCGCTTGCGCCCCCGACATGGCGGCGGCAATAGCCACCATCCCTGAACCGCTGGCAAAATCGAGCACCCGTTTTCCCCGAACCGTTTCCGGATGGTCGAGAATGTAGCGCGCCAGCCCCTGCCCGCCCGCCCAGGCAAAGGCCCAGAACGGCGGTGGCAGACCGATCGCTTCCAGATCCTCTTCGGTTTTCAGCCAGAGATCATGCACCTCGCTTGCGAGATGCAGCTGGATCTCCGGCACATGCGGCGGCGAGAGCACGCTGGTGTTTTCGAGGATGAAGCGGTCCGGATCGGTCTTCACGGGCGGATCAAACGGGCGGATTGTAAAGGCCGCCCATGCGGCAGACCTCGAAATATTCGTCTTCGGTCACCGGCTGGACGGAGAGCCGCATGGAGGTGACCAACGACATCTTGGCAAGCTTTTCGTTTGCCTTGATGTCCTTCAGGCTCACCGGCTTCGGCATGTCGCACACCGCTCGGATGTCGACGCAGTCCCAGCAGGCATCGCCCTCGGCGGTCGAATCCGGATGCGACAGCGCACAGACCTCGACGATCCCGACCACTTCCAGTCCCTCGTTCGAGTGATAGAAGAAGCCCTTGTCGCCGATCTTCATCGCCCGCATGTTGTTGCGGGCGAGATAGTTGCGCACGCCGGTCCATTCTTCACCGACATCGCCCTTGGCCTTCTGCATTTCCCAGGACCATTTGAAGGGTTCGGACTTGTAGAGCCAGAATGCCATTGTCTTTACGCCTCGGGATTGTTGAAGACCCAGTTATAGGGCTTGATCTCGACCGTTTCGAACAGGCCCGCCTTGGCATAGGGATCCTGCGCTGCCAGCGCCTTGGCAGCGTCGATATCGTCGGCAGCAATCAGCAACATCGAACCGCAGGGCTTGCCGTCGCCATCGAGGAAGGGGCCGGCGATCTTCAGCTGGCCGGCGGCGTTCAGCCCGTTCAGCCATTCGACATGCGGCGGACGCGTTTCCATGCGAAGGTTCAGGTGGCCTGGCTTGTCGGCGCAGATGACGGCAAACAGCATCTTCTCTCTCCTAGGGGATCTCTTATTCGGTGGTGATCGGTCGTGACATCAGTTGGGTGATGGCGGTCGGGATGTCCAGCCTGCCATCGATGATCGCAGCAACGGCCTCTGTGATCGGCATTTCGATCTCGTAGCCTTCCGCCAGTCTTGCAGCAACCGCAGCCGCAACGGCCCCTTCAACGAGCGATCCCTGCTGCGTGCCGATCGGCTCGCCCTTGCCGAGCGCGATACCGAAACGGAGATTGCGGGACTGGTGGCTGGTCGCCGTCAGCACGAGGTCGCCGAGACCCGACAAGCCCCGCACCGTATCCCCGCGTCCACCCATGGCATCCACAAGCCGCGACATCTCGGCAAGCCCGCGCGCAATGAGCGCCGCCCGCGCCGAATCGCCGAGGCCCATGCCCTCGACGATCCCGCAGGCAATGGCGAGTACGTTCTTCAAGGCACCCCCGAGCTGCACGCCGATCCGGTCGTCCGACGCATAAAGACGAAAGGTCTGGCCGGAAATTGCCTTGGCCAGTTGCTCGGCAAGCACAAGGTCCTCCGCTGCGATCGCCATCGCCGTCGGCAGGCCCTTGGCGATATCCGCCGCGAAACCGGGACCCGAGAGCATGGCGATTGCATGGCCCGGCAGCGCGCTTTCAAGCACATCCGTCAGAAGACGCGAGGTCTGCTTCTCGATGCCCTTCGCGCAAATGACGACGGGCGCACCCGGCTTCAGATACGGCCCATAGGTTTCCGCCGCCGCGATCTGCGCCTGGGACGGCATGGCAAAGAGCACGATATCAGCGCCGGCGAGATCCGCCGGCCTGGACGAAAAGGTGAGCGTGTCCGGCAGGCGGATACCGGGGAGCGCGGCCTCATGCACCCGACTGGCCGCAAGATCCGCCATCACCGAGGCATCACGGCCAATCAGAACCACCTCCGCCTTCCCGGTCTGGGCGATCACGGCGGCGAGTGCGGTGCCGAAAGCACCGGCGCCGCTGACGGCGATACGCTGCATCCCGCTCATGCCTTGGCTCCGCGCTTGCCGTAAGCAAGCAAAGCCTTGGCATCCTGATCCAGCGGCCAGCGCGACCGGGGGGCGACGGTCAGATCATCCGAGGGCATGCCGAGCGCCATGCGCTCAAGCCCTGCCCAGGCAATCATCACGGCATTGTCGGTACACAGATGATGCGGCGGCGCGACGAAGCGGAAGCGATGCTCGGCGCAGAGCGTATCGAGCGTCTGGCGCACTTCCTTGTTGGCCGCGACGCCACCGGCAACGACCAGCGCAGGCTCGGCGACATCGGGAAACGTCTCTTTGAACCGCTGGAGACCACGGCCGATGCGATCCTTCAGCGTGCGCGAGATGGCATGCTGGAAGGAGGCGCAGATGTCGGCGATGTCCTGCTCGGTGACGGGCGCAATGCCCTCTGCAGCCTGGCGCACGGCGGTCTTCAAGCCCGAAAACGAAAAGTCGAGACGCGCCTCGCCGACCAATGGGCGGGGAAAGGCAAAACGCTTGGGATTGCCCGTGGCCGCCGCCTGCTCGACGGCGGGCCCACCCGGATAGGGAAGCCCAAGCAGCTTGGCTGTCTTGTCGAAGGCCTCACCCAGCGCATCGTCGATCGTGGTGCCCCAGCGCTCGTAGTCTCCGACCCCCTTGACCAGAACGAGCTGCGTGTGACCGCCCGAAACGAGCAGCATCAGATAGGGAAAGGCAACACCATCCGTCAGCCGCGCTGTCAGCGCATGACCTTCGAGATGATTGACGGCATAGAGCGGTTTGCCGGTGGCCCGCGCAATCGCCTTGCCGGTCATGAGGCCCACCAGCAAGCCGCCGATCAGGCCGGGACCGGAAGTGGCAGCAATGGCATCCACCTCGGCAAGCGTGATGCCTGCCCGGGTCAGGGCTTCCTCGATCAGCGTGTCCAGCGCATCCACATGGGCGCGCGCTGCAATCTCCGGCACCACGCCGCCATAGGCGCTGTGCTCGTTGAGCTGACTCAAGACGACATCCGCTTCGGTGACAGCCGAGCCATCCTCAAGCCGCGTGACGACAGCGGCTGCCGTCTCGTCACAGCTCGTTTCGATGCCGAGGATGCGCAGTTTGGATGTCATGGAACCTGTTCATTGATTGCGGTCGCCGAGAAACCGGTCTACGAAATCTGTCGGTAACAACGGACAAGTTCGGATGCAAACAAAACCTTTCCGCATCGGCACGCGTGGCAGCCCGCTCGCTCTCGCCCAGGCTTCAGAGACACGCGCAAGGCTGATGATCGCCCATGACCTGCCTGAGGACATGTTCGAGATAGTCGTCCTGTCGACGAAAGGTGATCGCATCACCGACAGGCCCCTCTCGGAGATCGGCGGCAAGGGGCTTTTCACCGAAGAACTGGAAGCCCAGCTTCTGTCCGGCGATCTGGATTTTGCGGTCCATTCGTCCAAGGATATGCCGACGAAGCTGCCGGAAGGCCTGTTTCTTTCGGCCTATCTTCCGCGCGAGGATGTCCGTGACGCCGTGGTTGGCCGCACGGCCCCGACGCTGAAGGAACTCCCCGAGGGAGCAACCGTCGGTTCCTCGTCGCTGCGCCGTCAGGCACTGATCCGCCGCATCCGCCCGGATATCAACGTCATTACCTTCCGCGGCCTGGTCGATACCCGCCTTCGCAAGCTTGCCGACGGCGAAGTCGATGCGACCCTCCTTGCTTATGCAGGGCTCCGTCGTCTCGGAAAGCCCGATGTTCCAACCGAACTGCTCGAACCCGCCGACTTCCCACCGGCACCGGCGCAAGGCGCAATCTGCATCGAAAGCCGCATCGGCGACAGCAGGGTCAACGACCTGCTAGAGGCGATCAACGACCGCGACACCTTCGATGCCGTCAGCTGCGAACGGGCCTTCCTCGGCGCCCTCGACGGCTCCTGCCGGACCCCGATCGCGGGTCATGCAACGGTCGATGGAGACGCGATCCGCTTTGCCGGCATGATCCTGACACCCGATGGCAGCCGCTGGCACGATGTCGAGATCGAAGGCAGCCGCACGGAAGCCGCAGTGCTTGGTGCGCGGGCCGGTGGCACGGTGCGCAGCAAGGCCGGCAGCGACTTCTTCGACAGCTGGAGTTGAGGCGATGCGCGTTCTGGTGACGCGCCCTGAACCGGCGTCGGCCAGAACCGCTGCCGAACTTGAGCGTCGTGGCCATGAGCCGATCCTGCTGCCGCTGATGCAGGCGGTTCAGCAGCCGAAAGTCCTGACCTCGCCCCCCCTGCCCGGTGCGACTGCCTTAGCCGTGACCAGCGCCGAGGCAATGCGCGTGCTACAAACACTGCCCGACGACGCGCGACATCCCTTCCTCGCTCTGCCCCTCTTCGCCGTCGGCCGCGCCACGGCCCGCGCAGCAAGAGAAGCAGGTTTCCAGGATGTTTCGATCGCCGATGGCGATGGTCGTTCCCTCGCCAGGCTGCTGATTGCAAAAACCGACCAAAATCCAGGTGCGCCGATCCTTTATCTCACCGGCACACCACGTTCACCCGAGTTCGAAACGACCTTGGCCGACGCAGGCCGCATCGTAGATGTGCGGGCGTGTTACCACATGGTTCCGACCGCCCATGACGATACTGAACTCGCCCGGAAGCTCACGCCGATGCCCGAAGCCATTCTGGCCTATTCCTCGGAGACGGCGCTGCGGATCGGCGAGATTTTCGAAGAGACGCAGGCATCCTTGAATTGGTCTGAGGCGCGTTTCCTGTGCCTCAGCGAGAAGATCGCAAAGGCGCTTCCCAAAGAATTTCAACCGCGAGCCCGCTGGCCGATGGAACCTCGCGAGGATCTGCTCCTTCTTCTGCTTTGATGCAGTGCCGCGTGAAATGGAACCTCAGGCCTTTCCTTCGCCACGAGGACTGACTAGGTTTAGCCACACGCGCGAAATGAAGAGGTTGCCATGGTTTCCGGAAAGCCACCCCGTCGATCGAAAGCCCCCGATGAGCCGGTGACAATCGACCTGACCGCCGAGGAAACCGCGGCCCCGAAGGATGGCGCGAATGCCGAGACCGGCGCGCAAGCCGATATCGATGCCACCGCCCCGTCGTCTGCCTTCGACGGTGGGGCCGCAGAAGCCACGGGGGCAGGCACCACCTCGACCGATACGCCAGTTGATCCCTGGACACCGGCATCCGAGACCTCCGCAGCAAGCACGCCGGCCGACGAGAAAGACCCGGGCGTCGACACCACGCCGAAGACAGAGACACCGCCGGCGCGAGAGCCGGTGCGCCAATCGCCCGCGACCTCGACCCTGGTCGCCTCCGGCATTTTCGGCGGGCTCGTGGCCCTCGCCCTTGCCGGCAGCATGCAGTATGCCGGGATCGTGCCGGGCCTTGGACCGGAACAGAGGGTCGAGGCCCCTGCAATCGACACTGCAGAACTCGGCGCCCTCAAGGCCGAGGTGGCCCGGCTCGCGGCCCAGCCCGCAACCCCCGCAGCCGATCCTGCTCTTGCCGAGCGCATTGCGGCACTGGAAACCAGTGTGGCGAATGCCGGCGCGACGCCTGCTGCCGACGCTGCAGCCGTAGAAGCTCTGAAAACACAGCTTGTCGCCGCCGAACAGGCAATCGAATCGCTGCGTGCCGAAATCGCCAGCAACAAGCAGGCCCTCGACCAGAGCGCGACACGCCTGACGGAAGCCGAACGCAAGCTGGAAGAACCCCGCAGCGATGTCGAAATGGCGCGCGCAATTGCGCTTGCCGGCCTGAAGACGGCAATCGATCGCGGTGGCCCCTTCCTCTCCGAGCTCGATGCGCTGAAAAGCGTTTCGCCCGAAGACCCGGCCATCGCAACGCTGACCCCGCTTGCAAGCGCCGGTGTGCCCTCTCGCTCGGATCTCGCTCGCGGCTTCAATCAGGTTGCAGAGGATATACTCGCGGCCATCAATCAGCCCGCCACGGGCGAAGGCTGGATCGATCGCCTGCTGGCGAGTGCCCGCTCGCTGGTCAAGGTGCGGCCTGTGGGAAATGTTGAAGGTGAGACGCCGGAAGCCATCGTCGCCCGGATCGAAAACAAACTGCAAAATGGCGACCTGAAGGGTGCGTCACTCGAATGGGAAACGCTGCCCGAGATGGGCAAGCAAGCATCGTCCGATTTCGCGACCAGGCTGAAGAGCAGAATTGAGGCGGAAGACAGCGTATCTGCTGCCCTGTCTCAGACTGTCGCTGGCAACGGAGGCTGATGCATGACCACGATCCTCAAGATCCTCTTTTTCTTCGGCCTCATCCTGGCGCTGGCTTTCGGCTTTTCCTGGATCGCCGAACGCCCGGGCGAGATCTCGCTGATCTGGGAGGGACAGCAGTACCAGACGGACCTGATGGTCACTGTAACAGCCCTCGTCGCGCTCGTCGCCGTGATCATGCTGCTGTGGTGGATGCTGCGCGCCCTCTGGACATCTCCCCATTCGGTCCGCCGCTTCTTCCGCGCCCGCAAGCGTGACCGTGGCTATCAGGCGCTTTCGACCGGTCTGATCGCCGCCGGCGCCGGCAACGCCCTTCTCGCAAGGCGCATGAGCGCCCGTGCTCGCAGTCTCATCCGCGCCGACCAGGAGCCCCTGATACGCGTCCTCGACGCCCAGGCAGCCCTGATCGAAGGACGCTATGATGAGGCACGCCGGCTGTTCCAGGAAATGTCGGAGGATCCCGAAACCCGCGAACTCGGCCTGCGCGGTCTCTATGTCGAGGCAAACCGTCTGGGGGCCCATGAGGCCGCCCGGCAATATGCCGAGCAGGCGGCCGAAGCGGCACCCTACCTGCCCTGGGCGGCCAAGGCGACGCTCGAATATCGCTGCCGCGCCGGGCACTGGGATGATGCGATCCGCCTGCTCGACCAGCAGAAGATTGCCCATGTCCTGGAGCGTCACGAGGCAGAGCGTCTGAAGGCCGTGCTGCTGACGGCAAAAGCCGAAGACCAGCTGGAGGCCGATCCGGCCGGTGCTCGCGACAGCGCCCTGAAGGCGCTGAAGCTGGCCAAGGATCTGGTCCCGGCCGCGATTGTCGCCGCGAAGGCTTACACGCGCGAAGACAACCTGCGCAAGGCCTCGAGCACGCTCGAACAGGTATGGAGAATCGACCCGCATCCGGAAGTCGCCCGCTCCTATGTGAGAGCCAGAAGCGGCGACAGCGCGGTGGATCGCCTGAAGAAGGCGGAAAAGCTGGAAGCCCTGAAGCCGAACAACTACGAATCCCTGCTGGCTGTCGCGGAAGCGGCGCTCGATGCGCAGGACTTCAAGAAGGCCCGCGCCAAGGCGGAAGCTGCAGCCCGGATCGCCTCGCGCGAGCGCGTCTATCTGCTGCTGGCCGACATCGAGGAAGCCGAAACCGGGGATCAGGGCCGTATACGCCACTGGATGGGCCAGGCGCTGAAGGCACCGCGCGATCCGGCCTGGGTGGCCGACGGCCATGTCTCTGAGCGCTGGATGCCGATCTCGCCGGTCACCGGCCGTCTCGACGCGTTTGAGTGGAAGACGCCCTTCGACCAGCTCGCCGGACCGATCGAGGAAGGCAGCGTGTCAGAAGGCGAAAAGGCACTGGCGTCCCTGCCGCCGGTCTTGAACGCCGACGCGCCGGCAGAGCCGAAACCGGCCGTCGAAATACCATCCCCGAAGCCGGTGGAAGGTGAAGAGCTGGTGATCAACGCAGACACGCCAGCCAAGCCGGCGAAGACTGACGTACCTGCGGCAGAACCGGCCCGGTCGAACGAGCCGATTAAGGAGGCGGTTGTCGTCGAACCCTTCTTTGGCCGACCACCCGATGACCCGGGGGTCAAGGATCCGGCAGTCGCAACCCAGGAACCCAAGACACGGCTGAAACTCTTCTGACGGAATTCGGATGCTCGACCGCCTTCAAGCCTTCTTCCAATCCATGATGCAGGACCGCCCCAAGGCGGTCTTTGCACCTGACGATCCCCGCATCGCCGTAGCCGCTCTCTGCCTCCAGGTCATGGAAGCCGATGGTGTCATCAGGGATTCGGAGCGGCAAAAGCTGCGCGAAATCCTGCGGGAACAGTACGAACTCGAGGATGAGGCACTCGATGCCCTGATCGCGGCCGGGCAGGATGCCGAGAGCGAGGCGGTCGACTACTATCGCTTCACCACCGAGCTGAAGCGCCAGCTGAACGAAGACGAGCGCCAGCACCTCGTCGGCATCCTCTGGGACATCGTCTATGCCGATGGCAACAGAAGCGAAATGGAAGATCACGCGATCTGGCGGGTTGCCGATCTGCTCGGCGTCTCCGGACGGGAGCGCATCGTCCAGCGGCAGGAAGCGGCCGAACGGGCGGGTCTTGGAGCGATCGACGATGCCACGTGAGGACCGGTCGCGCCCGCGCGATCGCAAGCAGCCTGTCCTGATTGTCCTGCATCAGGAACGGTCTAGCCCCGGCCGTGTCGGCCAGATGCTCGAAGAGAAGGGTTACCCCCTCGACATCCGGCGTCCCGTGCTCGGCCAGGAACTGCCGAAAACGCTGAAGGACCATGCCGGCGCGGTCGTCTTTGGCGGCCCGATGAGCGCCAACGACCCGGACGATTACATCAAGACCGAAATCAACTGGCTCGACGTGCCGCTCAAGGAGGACAAGCCTTTCCTCGGCATCTGCCTCGGCGCGCAGATGCTGGTCCGCCATCTCGGCGGCAAGGTCGAGGCCGACCGGGAAGAGCGCACCGAAATCGGCTGGTATCCGATCCACCCGACGGAGCATGGGCGGCTTCTGATGCACTGGCCGAAGATGGTTTATCACTTCCACCGCGAAGGCTTCAGCCTGCCGCGCGGAGCAAAGCTGCTGGCAAGTGGTGACGTTTATCCCAACCAGGCCTTCCGCTACGGCGAAAACGCCTGGGCCGTGCAGTTCCACGCCGAACTGACCCGCGCCATGATGCACCGATGGGTGGTTCACGGCGCCCATCGCTTCGTCCTGCCGAACGCCCAGCAGGGCCGCGAACATCTGGAGGGCCGGATGATCTTCGACGCGCCGCTCAAGGCCTGGCTATCGGATTTCCTCGACCTGATCTTCGAGCGCGATCAGCGCGCCTCCTGACGCTCCGGCGCTTCCAGGCTGTCGATCTTGCGCAGTTGGGGGAAGCCGAGCGCCCAGACGGCAGCGACGGCAAGCGTGCCGAAGCCACCGAGCACGACGGCAGGCACCGGCCCGAAGAAATGCGCCATGGTGCCGGCGCGGAATTCGCCGAGTTCGTTGGACGCACCGACAAAGACCATGTTGACCGCGTTGACGCGACCACGCACTTCGTCCGGCGTCCACAATGCGATCAGCGTTTCGCGCACATAGACCGACGCCATGTCGGCGGCACCCATCAGCATCAACGCGAGGATCGAAAGCCAGGCGATCTCCGAGAAGCCGAACAGGATGGTCCCGACACCGAACAGCGCCACGCCGATGAACATGAAGATCCCGGCATTGTGGCGGATCGGGAAGCTCGCAAGCGCAATGGCGACGATGATGGCACCGATCCCCGGCGCGGCGCGCAAGAGGCCGAGACCCCACGGACCGAGATCGAGAATGTCGCGCGCAAAGACAGGCATCAGCGCCACGGCGCCGCCAAGCAGCACGGCAAAGAGATCGAGCGAGATCGCGCCCAGCACCACTTTCTCGCCGAAGATGAAGCGGAAGCCGGCAAACAGTGTGTCGAGGCTGACGGCCTTCTGGGATCTCTGCTGCGGTGGCCGCTTGACGAGGAAGACCAGGATGGCCGCGAAGGAGAAGAAGGCAAACGATACCGAATAGGCGACAACCGGGCTTGCGCCGTAAAGCAGGCCGCCTGCGACCGGTCCGACGATCGAGGCCGTTTGCCAGGAGGACGAGTTCCACGCGACCGCATTGGAGAGATCCTTCTGCGGCACGAGATTGGGCGCGAGCGATTGGACCGCGGGTGCGGCAAAGGCACGTTCGATGCCGAAGACCACGAGGATCGCGAACACGATCGTCGGCTCGAAGGCGTCGGTCACAGTGAGGGCAAGAAGGGCGCCGGCACAGACAGCGCTGACGATCATGCAGATCGAGACGATGGCGCGGCGATTGTATCTGTCAGCGACCGAACCGGTCACCAAGATCAGAAGCAGCGACGGCAGAAACTGCACGAGACCGATCAGGCCGAGATAGAAGACATTGCCCGTCTTGTCGTACATCTGCCAGCCGACCGAAACGCTGAGGATCTGCGTGGCGAAGGCACCGAGAAAGCGGGCGAAGAAGAAGCGGGTATAGGAGGAATGCCGAAACGCCGCGAAACGATCGTCGGCCGAGGACGGGTGCATCGAAAATACCTTAAGCTGCGGGCAGGCCCGCCGTTAAACATGATTCGGATTGCGTGGGCCCCATCCACTTGTCCGTTAAGTCGCCAATGTCTACATCTCTGTCAACCGAGAAATGGAGACCTGAATGTACGCCCTGTTTCAGACGATTGACCTTGCGCTGAGCATCTTCACCTGGATTCTGATCGGGAGTGCCATCTTCTCCTGGCTCTACGCCTTCAACGTGATCAATTCCAGCAACCGCTTCGTCGCCACGCTCGGCCAGTTCTTCTACAATGTGACCGAGCCCGTCCTGCGTCCGATCCGCCGCTTCATGCCGGATCTGGGGGGCATCGACATCTCGCCGATCGTTGTTCTGCTGATCATCTTCTTCCTGCGTTCCTTCCTCTGGAACAGCATCTATCCGCTGGTGGCGTGACCCTCCCCTATCGCCTTTGCGATAATCACATCCTGCTCGCCGTCCGGCTGACACCGAACGGCGGGCGCGACGCGTTGGACGGTGTGGAAACGGTCGCCGACGGGCAGGCCCATTTGAAGGCACGCGTGACTGCAGTGCCAGAAAAGGGCAAGGCCAACAAGGCGCTTGTCGCCCTGCTCTCGAAAACACTGAAGGTCCCGAAGTCGGCGATATCCGTCGTCTCAGGCGAAACCGCCAGACAAAAAATCCTCCGGATCGAAGGCGACCCGGAGGATTTGAGAACAAGGATAGACGCGCTGGCGTCGACCTGAACTTACTTCTTTTCGGCCTTGGCGCGCTCGATCGAGTCCAGGATGATCTGCTTGGCAGCATCGACATTCATCCAGTCGCCGATCTTGACCCACTTGCCGGGCTCCAGATCCTTGTAGTGCTCGAAGAAGTGCTGGATCTGCTTCAGGGTGATTTCCGGAAGATCCGTGTAGTTGGCGATCTTGTCGTAGCGACGCGTCAGCTTCGGTACCGGAACGGCGAGGATCTTCTCGTCCATGCCGCCATCGTCTTCCATCATCATAACGCCGATCGGGCGCACATTGATGACGCAGCCCGGCACCAGCGGACGGGTATTGCAGATCAGAACGTCGAGTGGGTCGCCGTCCTTGCAGAGCGTGTGCGGCACGAAGCCGTAATTGCCCGGATAGGTCATCGGGGTGTAGAGGAAGCGGTCTACGACGAGTGTGCCGGCATCCTTGTCCATTTCATACTTGATCGGCTGGCCGCCGACAGGAACTTCGACGATGACGTTGATGTCTTCCGGCGGGTTCTTGCCGATGGCAATGGCATCAATACGCATATTATTGGACCCCGTAGAGTGTTGAATTCCTGCGCTACCTAATGCGAATTATGGCGCAATGCAACACGGCTTTCGGCGGACGCGAGGCGCTCTGCGGCGGGCAAGTCACAAAGGGGACCTTCTGCGATGTTAACGAGAATTGAAAGCCTGCGGATGGGCTTGCGAATGCTGGGCTGCCTTGCACTTCTGGCGGCCCCCGCACACGCTGCGGAAAGCGTCTATACCGATCTCGACCTCGACGCCTGCGAGACCTTGGCGGAAGACCCGATGGGCGTATCGCTCAGATGCGAGGGTTACCAGGACTATCCCGTCTATTTCAAGGAAGGAGATCTGCGCCAGAGCGCGATTTTCGGCCAAATCGACCAGGAACTGATCGATGGCGCCTTCGAAAGCTTTGCGGCCTTCAACCGGGTGAACACGAAGGTAGAATGGCGGCTTGATGCAAGCGGAAGGCCCTTTGCCGCAATCCTCCGCTGGTTCATCGAAAATCCCGGCCCCAGCGGATCACCGAGCCCTGAAAGCACGGGTCAGGTTCTCGTCATCTCGCGTGTTGGGACATCAGCCTATCCGGGCTCATGCTTCGTCGGCATGGTGGATGTAAAATCGACACCGAAAGCAAATGAGCTGGCGAGGCGTATCGCTGACGAGGTTGCAGGCAGTTTCGACTGCGGCATGCAGCCGCCGGAATGGTACGGCAAGCGTGGAGAACTGACGAGTGACCGCACTTTCAGCTGGCCGGAAGGTTATGTCGTGGACTGAGGGAAACTCCCTCAGTTCCAGATGAAGCCGAGCTTCTTCAGATGAACGTCGTCGAAGTCTTCCATGCCTTCGACGGCATCGATGCCACCATTGGTACGGAAGAAATTGGCAGCGATCTCGCTGTCTTCGAGGCACCAGACGACCATGCCTTTGCAGCCGAGCGACTTCAAAAGGCGCCGTGCTTCATGGAAGAGTTGGTAACCGAGCCCGATGCCCTGATACTCCGGCCGGAGATAGAGCTCGTAGATCTCCCCTTCATGCGGCAAGGCTCGAGCGCGATTGTGGCCGAGCGATGCATAGCCCGCGACGACACCTGCAACTTCCGCAACGAGGATGGTGGCAGGGCCGCGCGTGGCCTTGCGCCACCAGCTTTCGCCACGTCGCTCGATCATGCGGGACAGGGCGCGATAGGGAATGATCCCTGAATAGGCGTGCATCCAGGCATTGCGATGGGCGTCCGCGATCGCTGCGGCATCACCGGGACCTGCCAAGCGCATGTCGATCGACAACGTCTTCATAACGTAAACTCACCCTGGCGCGCCGAGGAAGGAGACGCGGAGCCCGGGCCTACATCGGCCCACCGGGAAAATTTAACGCTTTTTTAAGATTGCTCGCAAGGCAGAACCGGGCGCATTCACAAACAAAACCCCGGCCGAGACGACCGGGGTTTCAAAATGAGACGTATTTTCAAAAGGTTCAGCCGGCGACGGCAGCCTTGGCCTTTTCCATGCGCTTGCGGTCGTTGGCATCGAGGAACATCTTGCGCAGGCGAATGGACTTCGGCGTGACTTCGACCAGCTCGTCGTCCTGGATCCAGGACAGCGCGCGCTCGAGGGTGAAACGGATCGGCGGGGTGAGCTTGACCGCTTCATCCTTGCCGGCGGCACGGATGTTGGTGAGCTTCTTGCCCTTGAGCACGTTCACTTCCAGATCGTTGTCGCGGCTATGGATGCCGATGATCATGCCCATATAGACCTTCTCGCCGGCATCGATGATCATCGGGCCGCGATCTTCCAGGTTGAACAGGGCATAGGCCACGGCTTCGCCGGCTTCGTTGGCGAGCAGGACGCCGTTTACGCGGCCGCCGATCTCGCCCTTGTAGGGCTGGTAGTCGTGGAACAGGCGGTTCATCACGGCCGTACCGCGCGTGTCGGTCAAGAGTTCCGACTGATAGCCGATCAGGCCACGGGTCGGAGCGAAGAAGACCAGGCGAACGCGGTTGCCGCCCGAGGGACGCAACTCGACCATTTCGGCCTTGCGCTCGGACATCTTCTGCACGACGACGCCGGAATGCTCTTCGTCGACGTCGATGACGACTTCTTCGATCGGCTCCATCATCTGGCCGGTCGCTTCATCCTTGTGCATGACGACGCGCGGACGCGATACGGCAAGCTCGAAACCTTCGCGGCGCATGTTTTCGATGAGGACGGCGAGCTGAAGTTCGCCACGACCGGACACGAAGAACGAGTCCTTGTCAGCCGACTCTTCGATCTTCAGCGCGACATTGCCTTCCGCTTCCTTGAACAGGCGATCGCGGATGACACGGCTCGTGACCTTGTCGCCTTCGGTGCCGGCAAGCGGACTATCATTGACGATGAAGGACATCGTCACGGTCGGCGGGTCGATCGGCTGCGCCTTCATCGCTTCGGTCACGGCCGGATCGCAGAAGGTGTCGGCAACGGTGCCCTTGGAGAGGCCGGCAATGGCGACGATGTCGCCGGCATGGGCTTCTTCGATTGCCGTGCGCTCGATGCCGCGGAAGGCGAGGATCTTGGAGATACGCCCCTGTTCGATGAGCTTGCCGTCCTGGCCGAGAACCTTGACGGCCTGGTTCGGCTTGATCGAGCCGGCAGCGATACGGCCGGTGATGATGCGGCCGAGGAAGTTGTTGGCTTCCAGGATCGTGCCGATCATCTTGAACGGGCCTTCTTCGACCGTCGGAGCCGGAACATGCTTGACCACGAGGTCGAGCAGCGGCTTCAGGCCTTCTTCCTGCGAACCGTTCGGATCGGTGTTCATCCAGCCGGAGCGGCCCGAACCGTAGAGGATCGGGAAGTCGAGCTGCTCGTCGGTCGCGTCGAGCGCGGCGAAGAGATCGAAGACTTCGTTGACGACTTCATCGATACGGGCGTCCGGACGGTCGACCTTGTTGATAGCAACGATGGGGCGAAGACCGACCTTGAGCGCCTTGCCGACCACGAACTTGGTCTGCGGCATCGGGCCTTCGGCAGCATCGACGAGAACGATTGCGCCGTCCACCATCGAGAGAATGCGCTCGACTTCTCCGCCGAAGTCGGCGTGGCCGGGGGTGTCGACGATGTTGATGCGGGTGTCCTTCCACTCGATCGACGTCGCCTTGGCGAGAATGGTGATCCCGCGCTCCTTTTCGATGTCGTTCGAGTCCATAACGCGTTCCATCACGCGCTGGTTCTCGCGGAACGAGCCGGACTGCTTGAGGAGCTCGTCGACGAGGGTCGTTTTCCCATGGTCAACGTGCGCAATGATCGCGATATTGCGGAGGTTCATATCCAAGATCTCTGAGTGCTGGGGCGCAATACGGGAGAGAGGCGCCGATTTACTTTGGCGCGCTCATACCCTGTTTTTTGCATTTGCGAAAGGGGGAAACGCGGGAACGCGCCGGCGATGGTTACCGCCGGCGGCGCATTTCAGCGGCGTCGCGACGCTTAGGCCGCAAGGCCTTTCTTCTTTAGCATCGCCTCCGGGCTCGGCATCTTGCCCCGGAAGGCCTTGTAGGCATCCTCCGGATCGACCGATCCGCCGGACGCATAGATATGTGTTTTGAGTTTCGTTGCCATCTCCGGATCGAAGGGATTACCGGTTTCCTCGAAGGCGGCAAAGGCATCCGCGTCGAGCACTTCCGACCACATGTAGGAATAGTAACCCGCCGAATAGCCGTCGCCGGAGAACACATGCTGGAAGTGTGGCGTGGCATGGCGCATGACGATCGATGAGGGCATGCCGATCTTTTCGAGCACTTCGGCCTGTACCGCCATCGGGTCCTCGACAGACCCACGCGTATGGAAGGCCATGTCGACCAGTGCCGAGGAGGTGAACTCGACCGTATTGAAGCCGGCATTGAAGGTCCGGGCCGCGAGCACCTTGTCGAGCAGCGCTTGCGGCATCGGCTCGCCTGTCTGGTAGTGCACCGCATAGGTCTTGAGGATCTCGGGCACCGTCAGCCAATGTTCGTAGAGCTGGGACGGCAATTCGACGAAATCGCGCGAGACGCCGGTACCGGAAACCGAGGGGTAGGTGACGTTGGAGAGCATGCCATGGGCGGCATGGCCGAATTCGTGGAACAGCGTCCGTGCATCGTCGAGCGACAGCAGAGCCGGCTTGCCGGGTTCGGGCTTCGCGAAATTGCAGACATTGTAGATGATCGGCAGCTCGCCCTGGCGACCGTTTTTCAACGGCAGGCGATGCTGTGACTGGAAGCTGCTCATCCAGGCACCGGAACGCTTGGACGGACGTGCGAAATAGTCACCCAGGAAGAGGGCAACCAGCGCGTCGTTGCGGTCGCGGATTTCGAAGACGCGCACATCCGGATGGTACCCGACGACATTGGCAAGGGGCACTGCGCGAATGCCGAAGATGCGGCCCGCCACGTCGAAGCAGGCCTCGATGATCTTCTCGAGCTGCAGATAGGGCTTCAGCTCTGCCTCGGAGAAATCGAACTTCTTCGCCCTGAGCTTTTCGGCATAGTGGCGCCAGTCCCAGGGCGCGACCTCGTGGTTCTTGCCCTCATCGGCGATGAGCGCGGCGAGTTCGGCCTCTTCCGCCCGTGCCTGCGATACGGCCTTTTCCCAGACCTGCATCAACAGACCGTTCACCGCGTCGGGCGTCTTCGCCATCGTATTGTCGAGCTTGAAGGAGGCGAAATCCTTGTAGCCGAGAAGCCCCGCCTTCTCCGCCCGAAGCGCCAGCGTCTCCTTGACGATGCGGCGATTGTCGGTCTCGCCACCGTTGATGCCGCGCGACGTCCAGGCCTTGAAGGCGGTCTCGCGCAGATCCCGGCGTTCCGAGAAGGTGAGGAAGGGCTCGATAATCGAGCGCGACAGCGTCACCACATGGCTGTGCCCGCCACCGTGTGCGGCCGCGGCGGAAGCCATGGCGTCTCGGAGAAAGGCTGGGATGCCGGCAAGGTCGTCTTCGCCAGAGAGCGGCAGGATCCAGGAGGATTCATCCGCCAGAACGTTCTGGCCGAAATTGGCACCGAGGCTTGCCAGCCGCTCGTTGATCGCAGCCAGACGCTCCTGCTCCGCCTTCGGCAGTTTGGCGCCCGCCTTCACGAAACCCTTCCAGTGGCGCTCCAGGACACGCGTCTGTTCGACGGTCAGGTCAAGTTCAGCCCGACGGGTCCACAGATCGTCGATCCGGGCAAACAGCGCGGCATTCATCCCAATCTTCGAGTAGTGGCGGGACATCTTAGGGGCGATCTCGCGTTCCAGAGCCTGTATACCCGGATTGGTATGCGCACCCGCCCGGTTCCAGAACAGCGCCGAGACGCGCGACAGGGCATCACCTGCGATTTCGAGCGCCACGATTGTGTTCTCAAAGGTTGCCGGCTGCGGATTGTCGGCGATCGCGTCGATCTCCGCGTCATGCTCTTTCAAAGCCGCCTCGAATGCCGGCGCGTAGTCACCATCACCGACCTGTTCGAATTGCGGCAGGCCATGAGCACCCTGCCAGTCGATGACGGCGGAATTGAAAGCGGGCGAATCAACCATGCGTAAACCTCCTGAAGCTTCGCTCGAAAGCAGGCGAAGCACTGATTTTCCACCATGTTATCCCGGCAAAGGGGCCGCAGGCACGCAAAAATCAGTGAACAAGACGAGATTTTTCCACAGGCGAAACCGAGGCCAATTGACGTACATTCGAATAGGCCCATAGATCGATTCATCCTATGAAAGGACGGTCACGGCCATGGAAATCTTTCCAATCCAACCGGTAGGCGTTTCATCCCTTCGCGTCAAAGAAATCACCCCACAGTCGGATGTTCGGCTTTCCGATCTGGCACCGAAGGTAAAGCCTTCCAAAGAGACAGAGGTTTTCGAGGAAGCACTGTCGGTCTTCGCCAGCATGACGCCCCGGCGCCTGCGCGAGATTGCCTCGGAAAGCTTCCAGCGCGAAGAGATCGATGCGGATACCTATCGCGAACTCTCCACGGAACTCCCACTCCAGAGCGTCGACCGCAACGGCAACATCATGGATCTGTCGACACTGACCGAGGATTCCCAGTTCGACTATGCGGAATACTACCGCACGCAGCAGTCGCTCGCCGAAATGATCGGCGACATGGATATGGCGGACTCCTACGCCAAGGTCCTGGACTTCTTCGCCAAGACGACCTGACCGGACGACAGGCGGAAATTGACACTCGATCTCGGGCATCAACAGCACTAAGTCATCTCCAGGAGGCGCCGCAGCGGCGCCTTTCTTCATGATGCCGGACCTGAGCGAATGACCGAAATGCGCATGAGCGAGCGGCGTACCACCTTCCTGGGCGCCTTCCTGACCACGCTCGGTCCGATCTCCATGGCGATCTATACGCCGGCAATGCCCGAACTCGTCAGAGCCTTCGGCACGACCGATGCGGCAATCAAGCTCAGCCTCTCGATGTTCTTCGCCGGCTTCGCCCTCGCCCAATTGGTTGCCGGACCGCTCGCGGATGCCCTGGGCCGCAAGAAGGCGACGCTGATTTTCCTCGCCATCTACCTGGCGGGCTCGCTGCTGGCGACGCTTGCACCGAGCGTCGAATTCATCCTGGCCGCACGACTGGTCCAGGGCATCGGCGCCTCGGTCGGTGTCGTCGTTGGGCGCGCGATTGTCCGCGATCTCTACACCGGCGCGGATGCCAGCCGCATCTTGAACACCATCGGCATCTTTCTTGCGGTCGGCCCGGCCATGGGGCCCACGCTTGGCGGGTTGACGCTTGCAGCCTTCGGCTGGAATGCGGTCTTTCTCCTGATGGTCGCGTTCGGTCTGATGGCCATGGGCTTCACCCTGACACTGCTGAAAGAGACGATCGTACCGGATCTCGGGCGACTGCGCCCCGGCCAGCTGGTGAAGAACTATCTGGAGGTTGCAGGCCATGCCCGCTTCCTGGCGGCATCGCTGGTGCTGAGCGGCACGATCGGCGCGCTTTACGCGCAGTCGACCATGCTGCCTTTCGTCCTGATCAATAAGGTGGGGCTGACGCCCACCCAGTTCGGCATGGGCATGCTGATGCAATCCGGCGCCTATCTGACCGGCTCACTGACCCTGAAGCTCGTTTCCCGCCATATCTCGGGCCTGACCGCTTCGCGGATCGGAATTACGCTCTGCGGCGCCGGCGCCATCATCATGGCGCTGTCCGTAGCTCTCGTGCCACCATTCTTTCTGTCGATCATGGGGCCCGTAGCGATCTGCACCTTCGGCCTCGCCTTCCTGAGCCCGCATGTCGTCACCACCAGCATGGCGCCCTTTCCGCACATTGCGGGTTCGGCTTCAGCACTCACCGGTTTCCTGCAGATGAGCGCAGGCTTTGCCGGCGGTGTCGCGGCCGCTTCGATCGGCGATCCGCTGACCGCCTTCGGCATCATCATCCCCGTCATGGAATTGAGCGCTGTTGCCGGGTTCCTCTGGCTGCGCCGGCTAGAAGGTCGGGCATGAAAAAACCCGCCTCCCCGAGGGGAAGGCGGGCGATCCGTTTTCAGACGTGCTGCTTACTTGCCGAGGTTGCGCTTGGCGAGCGTGCGCAGGCGAAGCGCGTTCAGCTTGATGAAGCCGGCGGCATCCTTCTGATCGTAGGCGCCCTGGTCGTCCTCGAAGGTCACCAGCTTGTCGGAATAGAGCGACTTTTCCGATTCACGGCCGATGACCATGACATTGCCCTTGTAGAGCTTCAGTGTCACTTCGCCCTCGACATGCTCCTGGCTCTTGTCGATGAGCGCCTGCAGCATTTCGCGCTCCGGCGAGAACCAGAAGCCGTAATAGATGAGCTCCGCATAACGCGGCATCAGCTCGTCCTTCAGGTGCGCAGCACCGCGGTCAAGCGTGATCGATTCAATCGCACGGTGTGCCGACAGCAGGATCGTGCCACCGGGGGTCTCGTAGACGCCACGCGACTTCATGCCGACGAAGCGGTTCTCGACGAGGTCGAGACGGCCGATGCCGTTGTCACGACCGTAATTGTTAAGCTCGGCAAGCAGGGTGGCCGGGCTCATCTCGACGCCATTGATCGAGCAGGCATCCCCCTTGCGGAAACCGACCTTGATGATGGTTGCCTTGTCCGGTGCGGCTTCCGGCGAAATCGTGCGCATATGCACGTATTCCGGTGCTTCCTGGGCCGGATCCTCGAGAACCTTGCCCTCCGAGGAAGAGTGCAGGAGGTTGGCATCGACGGAGAACGGTGCCTCGCCCTTCTTGTCCTTGGCGACAGGAATCTGGTGCTGTTCGGCGAAGTTCAGGAGGTCGGTGCGGCTCTTGAACGCCCAGTCGCGCCATGGAGCGATGATCTTGATGTCAGGGTTTAACGCATAGGCCGACAGCTCGAAACGGACCTGGTCGTTGCCCTTGCCGGTCGCACCATGCGCGATGGCGTCTGCGCCGGTCTTCTTGGCGATCTCGATCAGGTGCTTGGAGATCAGCGGACGGGCAATCGAGGTGCCGAGCAGATAGACGCCTTCGTAGACGGCATTTGCGCGGAACATCGGGAAGACGAAGTCGCGGACGAATTCCTCGCGTACGTCCTCGATGAAGATCTCCTTGATGCCGAGCATCTCGGCCTTCTTGCGCGCCGGCTCGAGTTCTTCGCCCTGGCCGAGATCGGCGGTGAAGGTCACGACTTCAGCACCGAGTTCGGTCTGCAGCCATTTCAGGATGATCGAGGTGTCGAGGCCGCCGGAATAGGCGAGGACGACTTTCTTCACGTCTTTGGGGAGTGCCATGTCGATGCGTTCCGTCTGGAGGGAGCGAGGCTCAAACCCCGCCTGGATCAAGAATGGCGGCACTTTTAGCGAGATTCCGCCCGCGTGCAAGGGCGGGGACCACGTCTGTGTCAGAGATGGTCGCGGATATTCATGCGCTGGTGGAGGATACGACTGACAATGATTGTACCGGCTTACTTGAGCTAAGAGCGCCGGTGCATATCTTGGAGGAACTCGTCAAAGTCAAACGGCTGCGGCTCACCCGAGGCTTCACCTTCCTCGATCGCGGCTTTGATGGCGGCAAGGCCATCCACCTCATCGCGCAGCAGCGCGAGGGCAGCCGCGATGACTTCCGTTTCCGACGCATAGTCTCCATCACGCGCTGTCACGTTGACGATGTCTCGTAAGGGTACCATATCGCCTTCAACTACAACACCACCGGTTTAAGGAGATTGCCCATGACGATCCAGCATCCCGCGCTCGTGAAAGGTCATGTCGCCGTTATCACCGGTGCAGCATCCGGTATCGGTCTCGCGGCTGCAAAGGCCTTCGCCCGCATGGGTCTCTGCGTTGTGCTCGTCGATCTGGAGGGTGACCGCCTAGCGAACGCGGCCGCCGAAGTGACCGCTCTCGCGGCTGGCGGTGAAGCTGATGTCGTCGCAATCGGCACCGACGTTTCGAAGCTAGACGAGATTGAATCCCTTGAGCGCGCCGTCATCCAGCGCTTCGGACGCGTGCACGTGCTGATGAACAATGCCGGCATCCAGCCGGGCAGCGCGCTCTTCGGCCCGCAGGCGAACTGGGAGAATGTACTCGGCGTCAACCTGATGGCGGTCATCAACGGTACGCGCACATTTGGCCCCGGCATGATCGCCCACAAGGATGCGGGCCTTATCATCAATACTGGCTCCAAACAGGGCATCACCACGCCTCCAGGCGACCCGGCCTACAATGTCTCCAAGGCAGGCGTGAAGGCCTTCACCGAGGCGCTGCAGCACGAGCTGCGCAACACGCCCGATTGCAACGTCACCGCCCATCTGCTGATCCCCGGCTTCGTCTTTACGGGTCTGACCGCAAACGGCCGCACCGAGAAACCGGCAGGCGCCTGGACACCGGAGGAAACCGTCGATTTCATGCTGCAAAGCCTGGTCGCGGGCGATTTCTACATTCTCTGCCCGGACAACGAGGTCACCCGCGCGCTGGACGAAAAGCGCATCGCCTGGGCCGCAGGCGATATCATCGAAAACCGTCCGCCGCTCTCGCGCTGGCATCCCGACTACACAGACGCCTTCAAGACCTATTTGTCGATCCCCAAAGGCTGATTGGCAAGGTCATCGAACGCCGCTAAGGATGAAGCACCCGCAGCTCGCGGGTACTTCATCATACGGTGACATCAATGGATTTCATCCCGAGCCTTCCCGTCTTTCTCGCCTTCAGCCTGGCGCTTCTGTTGCTGGCCATCACGCCCGGTCCCGACATGACGCTCTGGATCAGCCGCTCGCTGCGTGACGGGCGTGCCATCGGCCTGATGACGCTTGCCGGTACGAGTTTCGGCATCTCGATCCACACCCTGCTGGTCGCCTTCGGCATCTCGGCCCTGATCGTCGCTTCTCCGACGGCCTTCCTGCTTTTGAAGACGGGGGGAGCGGCCTATCTGCTCTGGCTGGCCCTGCAGGCTGTTCGACACGGCTCGAACTTCGTCATCAAGGCCGATGGTGATGCGGTGGTGTCCAAGAAGGGCGCCTTCCTGAACGGACTCTGGGTCAATCTCCTGAACCCGAAGGTCATCATCTTCTTCATGACCTTCCTGCCGCAGTTCGTCACCGCCACCGACCCCAACGTCACGGGCAAGCTGATCTTCCTCGGCCTCTGGTCGATCATCCTGTCGCTGCCGATCGGCGTCGGCATCGTCTATGGCGCAGATTTCATGTCGAGCTGGCTGCAGAATAACCGCAAGGTTCTGCGCGGCATCGACTACACCTTTGCCGGCGTCTTCTCGATCTTCGCGGTGAAGATCTTCATGACTCAGGCCAAGTAAGGTCGAAGGCGGGAGAGCGACCCCGCCTCACGCTCAATCGTCGTCTTCGCCGTGATTGGCGATCATCATCGCTTCGAACGCCAGACGCTCGGTCTTGCGCATGCGCTCCGATTCCGACTTCAGCTGACCGCAGGCGGCGAGGATGTCGCGGCCCCGCGGCGTGCGGATCGGCGAGGCGTAACCGGCCTGATTGATGAAGTCGGCGAATTTCTCGATCTGCGCCCAGTCGGAACACTGGTAGTTGGTACCGGGCCACGGGTTGAACGGGATCAGGTTGATCTTCGCCGGCACGCCCTTCAAGAGCTGGATCAGGCCCTTGGCGTCTTCCAGGCTGTCGTTGACGTCCTTCAGCATCACATATTCGAAGGTGATGCGGCGGGCATTCGACAGGCCGGGGTAGTTGCGACAGGCTTCGATCAGCTCCTTCAGCGGATACTTCTTGTTGATCGGCACCAGCATGTCGCGCAGCTCGTCGCGGACGGCGTGCAGCGAGATCGCCAGCATCACGCCGATCTCTTCGCCGGTCCGGTAGATCTCCGGCACGACGCCCGAGGTCGACAGGGTGACCCGACGCTTCGACAGCGACAGGCCGTCGCCGTCGGTGGCGATCAGCAGAGCCTTTTTCACCTCTTCGAAATTGTAGAGCGGCTCGCCCATGCCCATCATGACGATGTTGGTGATCTTGCGGTCGCTCGACGGCATCATCGTGCCAACAGGGATCTCGCGGTCGGGGAAATCGCCGAGACGATCGCGCGCGAGCAGCAGCTGCGAGAGGATTTCCTCGGCCGTGAGGTTGCGCACCAGCTTCTGGGTGCCGGTATGACAGAAGGAACAGGTGAGCGTGCAGCCGACCTGGCTCGAGATGCAGAGCGTGCCGCGACCCTCTTCAGGAATATAGACGCTTTCGACCTCGACCGGACGGCCAGCACCGCGCGGCGGGAAACGCAGCAGCCATTTGCGGGTACCGTCGTTCGAGACCTGCTCTTCGACGATCTCGGGCCGCGCAATGGTGAAATGCGTCTTCAGCATTTCGCGCATGTCCTTGGAGACATTGGCCATATGGTCGAAGTCGGAAATGCCACGGACATAAAGCCAGTTCCAGATCTGCGCGACGCGCATCTTGATCTGTTTTTCCGGCACGCCCTTTTCGCGCAGGGCGTCGCCCAAGGCTTCACGGTCAAGACCGATCAGGCTCGGCTTCTCAACGGAACCCATCGGGCGAACCGGGGCCGCAGTCTGGCTACGCTCGGGCAGCGTCACGGTGACAGTCATCGTCTGAACCTCTGGACCATAGGGGCAGGCACGCTGTGATCGAGCGTTTCCCGGCTGGCAGGTATGAATTCATGGATCATGGTGGACAGGGGATCGAGCCCTATGCCCTCGTTTGCAGCGGCCAATAGCAGCTTTTTTAGCTTCCGTCACCCCGATCGCGAGGCGGGCGGCCATGCACGCATGAAAGAGGCCGGCGGATACCACCGGCCTCTGGTCAAATTCTCCGCGACCCGGAACTTACTTGCAGTTCTGGATCTTCTGGAGGGCTGCCGAAATTCCCGACAGCGAATAGGTGTAGCTGGTTGCCGTTCCGCGCGCCGAGGTCGCCTTGACCGTCATCGAAGAACCACCCTTCATCGCGGCGACGAGCGCCGGCTCTTCGGCCGCGTTTTCGACCCAGGCCGAACTGTCCTTGACGAACATCACGAAGTTCTTGTTGTCGATGGTCACATTGACCTTGGAGTCGCCCTTCATCGGGTAACCCATCATCGCCTGCGGCTCGTACGAGATGTTCTGCCCGGGACGCTGCGACACGACGAAGAAAATGTCACCGTGATTGACGCTGGCCGGTTCCTTGGTTGTCGGGACTGACAGCACGTAGCAAACCGTGCCGCCGTTCGACTTGTAGGAGTAGGCACCCCAGGCCTTGAACTGCTCGATCCGCGTGGGCGATTGCGCGTTGGCGAGCCCGCTGCTCGCCAGGAGGATTGCCAGTGCGGTTACGCTACTTCTTACGAACATGTCTTCCTGCCGGTTGTTTCCATCCATCACCCGACCAGCCGGCCGGGCGCTCATCGTCAAAACCTGTGTTCAGTTTGACTTAATTTACCTTACCAAACGATGAACAGCGCGCGCCTTCTTGTCACATTTGGCGTCGGCATTCCATTTGGCGCCCCGAAATCCGGCGAAAAACGCTGTCGGACCCCGACCTTGCGCACGATGTAGAAGGAAAGAAAAAGGCAAGAGTGGGGCTGATCAACGGTTTTCGAACCAGCTTTAAGCCCCTCAGCGAAGAGGTTCGTCGTCCGCCAGGGTCCTGTCGGCCGCCTCGTAATGCCGATCCTTGATATGTCGATTTATCAAGGCGATGGCCGTGGTCAGCACCGCGATGTCATCGGTGAAGCCGATCACCGCCAGCATGTCAGGGACGGTATCGATGGGCATGATGAAATAGCCCAGTGCGGCCAGCAGAATGCCTCGCACACGAAAAGGTGTTTCACGGTCCGTCGCACAGTAATAGGCAGCAACCAGATCGCGCGAGAAAGGAATCTGGCGGGCGGCCTTCTTGAAGGTCGGCCAGAACCGGCTGCGAACCTTTGCTTCCTGACGCTCCTGGGTTGCCTCGTCGCCAGGAAGCAGGATTTCACCAATCTTCACGTCATCCATAGCCATCGATCCCTCCGTCCGGACCCGATCAATCATATGTGAATGGCCGTCCGGGAATTCAATCACCGGGGACCGTCAGCCGTTGCGCACGGCAGCCAGATCCATGAGAACGGCGAGCCTGAAGTCCAGTTCCGTCACACCGCCAGCCGAATGGGTGGTGAGCGTCACGTCGACCTTGCGATAGACGTTGAACCATTCGGGGTGGTGATCGAGCTTCTCGGCGGCCAATGCACATTCGGTCATGAAGCCGAAGGCCTGGCGGAAGTCGCGAAAGGCGAACTGCTTTTCAATGGCGGCTCCGTCCCTGCCGAGCGCCCACCCGTGCAACTCGCTCAGGCGCGCCGCAATGGACGGGGCATCCAGTTTCTCGTATTTCATCTGAACTTTCTCCTCCAGGATCAATCGATGCCGGCGCCATCCATTCTGTTCGTCTGTCTGGGCAATATCTGCCGCTCGCCTCTCGCGGAAGGAATCTACCGCCACCTGACGATACGGACCAGCGAAAAGCCCGTGATCGCCTCGGCAGGCATTGGCAACTGGCATATCGGCAATCCGCCGGACAGGCGGTCCATCAAGGTGGCCGCATCCCACGGCATCGACATCTCACGACAGCGTGCCCGGCAGGTGAAAGCGGAGGATTTTCGGCTCTTCGACTTCATCCTGGCGATGGATCAGAGCAATCTGGTGCGCCTGGAGACGCTGAGGCCTGAAAACGCGACCGCTCGCCTGCAGCTCTTTGCTGACTTTGCTTTGGGGACCAATCAGGATGTGCCCGACCCCTATTACGGGGACCTTGCCGACTTCGAAGACGTCTACAGCATGCTCTTTTCAGGCTGCAACGCCGTGGTCTCCAGATTCGCGTAGCCGGCCTCGTAGAGCGGGAAGACCTCTTCGGTCAGATAGGGGCCACCGCCGACGGATTCCTTGGAGGACAGAAGCACGAATCGCCCGATGCGAAACGGCATTGTATGGAAATCACCGCGTCCGCTCAGGTAACGGACGACATCTTCGACGCGGGAGGTCTTGAGCCTGGCGAGCGTCACATGCGGGGTAAACTTGCGCGGATCCGGCGGCAGGCCGATCCGCTGGCAGATCCGCTCGATCTCGCCTTGCAAGGCATAGAGCTCGGGCGCGGGGGAAACGCCCGCCCAGAGCGAATGCGGCTTCTTCGATCCGAAGGAGCCGATGCCGTTCAGGGTGAGCGAAAACTCCGGCCGATCGATACGATCAAGCCTGTCGACGATCTCATCCGCCGTTCTGCCATCCACATCACCGATGAAACGCAAGGTGATGTGGTAGTTTTCTACGTCGATCCAGCGAGCCCCGGGGAGACCACCGCGCAGCAATGAAAGGCTCATGGCAGCGTTGCGCGGAATTTCGAGGGCAGTGAACAATCTCGGCATGGAGCGCTCCCCGAATCTTTTGCAGGTGCTCACAGCGAATCATGCAATGAGATCATGCGCAAGCGATTAATTCGATTGTCCCTTGATGCCGGCCACCCAAGATTCGGCGAGAGGCAACATTCGTTCGGCCATGATCTGCAGGCCCTTGGTGTTGGGATGCATGCCGTCTTCCAGAAGAAGACTACGGTCCGTGATTACCCCGTCGAGAACGAAGGGATACAGCGGCAGATCGTGTTTCTCCGCAAGCCGCGGATAGATCGCGTTGAACTTCTGGCCGTAATCGCCCCCCATGTTCGGCGGCGCCAGCATCCCGACCAGGAGGATCGGGATATTGCGCTGCTTCAGCCGTGTGATGATCTGCTCCAGGTTCTTCTCCGTCTGCTCCGGCGGTATGCCGCGCAGAGCGTCATTGGCCCCGAGCTCCAGAATGACACCGTCAGTTCCGTCCGGCACCGACCAGTCGACACGGGACAATCCGCCAGAGGTCGTGTCGCCGGAAACGCCCGCATTGGCGATGACCACATCATGCCCCTTGGCAACGAGCTGACGTTGAAGCTGAGCCGGCAGTGCGTCTTCCTGCGGCAGCTGATAACCCGCCATCAGGCTGTCACCGAGGCCGACAAGCTGCAGAGGCTCGGCCGCAGCGATTTTTGGGGCGGTGAACGCACAAGCCAGGATCACGGCGAAATGAAGGAGCTGAGCTTTAAAAGTCATGGGGCCTTTCCTAGATTGCCTGGAATGCCGCACTGCGGCGAACTTCGTCTTGCCAGATATAGGATGGCCGAGTGTGAGAAACAGCATCATCGAACTGAAAAGCGCCGATCTCACCCTGGGCAATGCCGCTGCCTCCGTTCACGTCCTGAAGAGCATTGACCTCTCGATCGCCGAAAGCGAGGCCGTCGGGATCGTGGGACCGTCCGGCTCGGGCAAGTCGACGCTCCTGATGGTGCTGGCGGGTCTGGAGCGCCTCGACAGCGGCGAGATCCATGTTCGCAACACGCCGCTTCACACGCTAAGCGAGGACCGGCTGGCCGATTTTCGCGGCAAGAACATCGGCATCGTCTTTCAGTCCTTCCATCTGATCGCCAACATGACGGCGCTCGAAAACGTCGCCGTGCCGCTTGAACTCGCCAATGTAAAGGGCGCCTTCGACATCGCCCGAAAGGAACTGGAATCCGTCGGCCTCGGCGAACGCCTCAGCCACTATCCCGGCCAACTCTCCGGCGGCGAACAGCAGCGCGTCGCGATTGCTCGGGCGCTGGCACCCTCTCCGGCAGTCTTGATCGCTGACGAGCCGACCGGCAACCTCGACACCGAAACCGGCCGTCAGATTGCCGATCTGCTTTTCTCCAAGCAGAAGGAGCGCGGCATGACACTGATCCTCGTCACCCATGACCCGTCGCTCGCCGCCCGTTGCACCCGGCAGATCAAGGTGGCCTCCGGCCGCATCGCCGGCGACAGCCGAACCGAGCAGACCCGCCTCGCTTCGGTGCCGGCATGACGTCTTTCAATGCTCGTCTCACAGTCGCCTTACGGATCGCACTGCGCGAACTGCGCGGGGGCCTGAAGGGCTTTTACATCTTCCTCGCCTGCATCGCACTGGGGACGGGTGCCATCGCCGCCGTGAACTCGGTCTCCACGGCCATCACCGATGCGATTTCTTCCGAAGGCCGTACGCTGCTGGCCGGCGATGTTCGTTTCGAACTCGACAATCGCGAGGCAACCCCTGAGGAACTGGCCTTCCTGGAGAGTTTCGGAACAGTTTCGGTCACCACCAACCTGCGGTCAATGGCGCGACTTGCCGATGGCTCCGACCAGTCCCTGGTCGAGATCAAGGCGGTGGACAGCGCCTACCCGCTCTATGGCAGGCTCGTCGCCGATCCGGATCGCCCGCTCAACGAGCTGCTTGCGTCCGACAACGGCGCCTATGGTGCTGTCGTCGCTCCGCTCCTCCTGGACCGCATGGGTTTGAAGGTCGGTGATGAACTGCTGGTTGGCAATGGCCGCTTCCGCATCAATGGGACGATCATCACCGAACCGGATTCCATCTCGGACGGCTTCGGGTTTGCCCCGCGCTTCCTGACCAGCCGCGAAGGCCTCTTCGCCAGCGGCCTGATTGCAACCGGCAGCCTTGTCGAGCACGCCTACAAGATCCGCTACAACGATCCCGCTCCAACGCCTGAAGGCATTCGCCAACGCGCGCAGGCAGAACTGCCGACGGCAGGCTGGTCCATCCGCAGCAGCGATCGCGCAGCACCGTCCCTGACCGAGAATGTCGAACGCTTCTCCCAGTTCCTGACCCTGGTCGGACTGACAGCGCTCGTGGTCGGCGGCGTCGGCGTTGCCAACGCCGTCCGCGCCTTCCTCGATTCCAAGAGGACGGTCATCGCAACGCTGAAATGCGTCGGTGCCCCGGCCTCGGTTGTCGTGATGGTCTACCTGATCCAGATCACGCTGGTCGCCTCTGTCGGGATCCTGGCAGGACTGGTGCTGGGTGCAGCCGCGCCGCCGCTCGTCGCAAGCTATCTCGCCGGCATTCTGCCGATCTCGGCCGAAGCGACGCTTTACCCGCGCGCCCTGCTTCTCGCTGCCGTCTTTGGCATACTCGTCACCTTTGCCTTCGCCATTCTGCCCCTGGGCCATGCCCGCAAGGTACCGGCCACGGCGCTATTCCGCGAACAGGGCTTCGAGGCGTCGGGACTTCCCTCCTGGCCATACCTCCTCGCCATGGCATTGGCGCTCACTGCACTGGCGGCCTTGGCCATTTTCACCTCAGAACAACAGCGGATCGCGACGATCTTCCTGGCAGCAATGGCCGCCGGGTTCATGCTGCTGCGTGTCGTGGCCTTCGGCATCGCCTGGCTCGCGAAACGTAGCCCGCGCATCCATTCGGCAGCCCTCAGGCTTGCCGTTGGCAACATCCACCGCCCGGGTGCACTTACGCCGGCAGTGACCCTGTCTCTCGGGCTCGGATTGAGCCTTCTCGTGGCACTCGCGCTGATCGACGGCAACCTCCGGCGGGAACTGACCGGAAATCTTCCGGAACGCGCACCGAACTTCTTCTTCGTTGACATTCAGGGCAGCGAGATCGACGGCTTCCGCACGCTGGTCGAAGGCATGGCCCCGCAAGGCAAGCTGATCGAAGTGCCGATGCTGCGCGGCCGCATCGTCGAACTCAACGGCACGGATGTCGCCAAGGTCGACGTTCCGCCGGAAGGTCGCTGGGTGCTGCGCGGCGATCGCGGCCTGACCTACGCGATCAATGTGCCGGAAAACAGCACGGTAACGGAAGGCGAATGGTGGCCGAAAGGATATGCAGGCGAACCCCTGGTTTCCTTTGCCGAGGAAGAGGGCCGTGAACTCGGCCTGAAAGTCGGCGACACGGTGACGATCAACGTGCTCGGCCGCAACATCACCGCCAGGATCGCGAACTTCCGCACGGTCGAGTGGGAAAGCCTGTCGATGAATTTCGTGATGGTGTTCTCCCCGAACACCTTTGCCGGCGCCCCGCATGCCTGGCTCGCAACCCTGATCGACCAGGACGCGAGCGCTGCACAGGAAGCAGCAATCCTGCGTTCGGTGACCCAGCAATTTCCGACGATCACCACGGTCCGCGTGAAGGACGCGCTGGAAGTCGTTGATCGCCTCGTCGGACAGCTGGCGACTGCCATTCGTGCCGCAGCGGCGATCGCGCTGATCGCCTCGGTGCTCGTTCTCTCGGGCGCGCTTGCAGCCGGCAATCGTGCGCGCACCCATGATGCCGTGATCCTGAAGACGCTGGGAGCCACCCGCGCGATGCTGATCCGGGCCTTCACCTATGAGTACATGCTCCTCGGTGCGGCAACGGCGATCTTCGCGCTGATCGCAGGCGGTGGGATCGCCTGGTTCGTGCTCAGCCAGATCATGAACCTGCCGTCCAACTTCCTGCCGGACGTGGCTCTGATGACCCTGGTCATTGCCCTCGTCGTGACCATCGGCATCGGGCTGGCGGGAACCTGGCGAATTCTCGGCCAGAAGGCAGCTCCCGTACTGCGGGAGCTGTGAGCGGATAGCGGTGGGCAATACCCGCCGTTTACAGTATTACGCCGATTTAAGATTGCAGCCCTTGTCGAGAACAAGGGAACCTCTCATATTGAAGACACGCATGCTGGGCTTCGCAGCGGCGCGAGAGCCGATTGAGGCTCTGCCGTCTAATTTCGAAGCTTTGAGAGAGGAAAACATGTCCGAACTTCGCAACTATCAGAGCCGCCAGGGTCAGACCCAGTCGGCCACGATGATCGACGAAGGTCTGCGGGCCTATATGCTGAAGGTCTACAACCTGATGGCATTGGGCCTCGCCATCACCGGTATCGCAGCCTTCGCCACCTTCCAGATGGCCGTTTCAGGCGGACAGCTCACGGCCTTCGGCCAGGCGATCTTCCTGAGCCCGCTGAAGTGGGTGGTCATCCTGGCACCGGTCGCCATGGTGTTCTTCCTGAGCTTCCGCATTCATAAGATGAGCGTGTCCGCAGCCCAGACGACCTTCTGGGTCTATGCCGCACTGATGGGTCTGTCCCTGTCGTCGATCTTCCTGATCTACACGGGCGCCAGCATTGTGCAGACCTTCTTCGTCACGGCCGCGTCCTTCGGTGCCCTGTCGCTCTACGGCTACACCACGAAGCGTGACCTTTCGGCGATGGGCTCGTTCCTGATGATGGGTCTCTTCGGCCTGATCATCGCCTCGCTGGTCAATCTGTTCATGGCCTCCTCGGCTCTGGACTTTGCGATCTCCGTCATCGGCGTCCTGATCTTTGCAGGTCTGACCGCGTATGACACCCAGGCGATCAAGGAATCCTACCACGAGAGCCATTCGAGCGAGATGGCGGGCCGCAACGCCATCATGGGCGCCCTGCGTCTCTACCTCGACTTCATCAACCTCTTCCTGTTCCTGCTGCGTTTCCTCGGAAACCGCGAGTAACAGCGGAAAGGCAAGCTCTGGGACACCCCGCTTCGGCGGGGTTTCTCTTGGTCTGGACAAGAGCCGGGCTTAAAGCAGGCACAAAAAAACCTCCGGCGGCGACCGGAGGTTTTTTCATGACCTTGCGTCGAAGCAGCGTTAGGCGGCTTCTTCCTGGGTGTCGTCTTCTTCGATCGTCTTGCCGCGCTTGGGACCCTTGGCGAGGTTGACCTCGACAAGCCGAACGGCTTCCGTCTCGGACATCTTGTTCACGGCAGCGATTTCGCGTGCCATACGGTCAAGCGCGGCTTCGTAGAGCTGGCGCTCCGAATAGGACTGCTCGGGCTGGTTCTCTGCGCGATAGAGGTCGCGAACCACTTCCGCGATCGAGATCAGGTCGCCGGAGTTGATCTTGGCATCATATTCCTGGGCGCGACGCGACCACATGGTGCGCTTTACGCGGGCCTTGCCCTGCACAACCTTGAGCGCGCGATCGACGAAATCCGTCTCGGACAGCTTGCGCATTCCGATGCTCACGGCCTTGGCGACCGGAACCTTCAGACGCATCTTGTCCTTTTCGAAATCGATCACGAAAAGCTCGAGCTTCATGCCGGCGACTTCTTGCTCTTCGATGGCGGTGATGGTACCCACGCCATGGGCCGGGTATACGATCGACTCGCCGGTCTTGAAGCCGTGGCGTGCCGAGGAATTCTTCTTCTGCTGGGTCGTCATTCTATTCAAATACTCCCTGTTTTGCTCCCGGCGTGATGCCGGCGCCGGGTCGGTCAGGCCCGGATGAGACGACAAGATTGCGAGCCTCGTCATCCTGATCCAGTCCGCCACACAATCAAACGCCACCCTCGTCGCGACTGAGACACGACACAGGAGTGTCGCCGATGTCACGTATATCGCGCGGTGGTGAATTTGCTTTCGTGATGGTTCAGGGCATAGCTATGCCGCAAAGTGGAACAGTTTCAACACGCTATCACAAAAAGACGAGGAAATCAATATTTTAGTGCAGTGCGCCACAATCGTGACGCACCAGGCGGCAGATTCGCGGCCAAGTGATGGAAATTTGGGCAGGATTCGCCAATGAACCCGGCCCGCTGCGACGAATCAGTCGCCGGCGCCCGGGTTTTCGGAGAAGAACTTCTCGAACTTGCCTTCGACGCCATCCATCTCCTTGGCCTCGGGCATCGGGTCCTTCTTGACCGTGATGTTCGGCCAGATCTTCGCATAATCAGCGTTGATCTTCAGCCACTTGTCCAAGCCCGGCTCGGTATCCGGCTTGATCGCTTCCGCAGGACATTCGGGCTCGCAGACACCGCAGTCGATGCATTCATCCGGATGGATCACGAGAAAATTCTCACCCTCGTAGAAGCAATCGACGGGGCAGACCTCGACACAATCGGTGTATTTGCAGCGAATGCAGTTGTCGGTGACGATATAGGTCATGCGGCACTCCAGGATGACGTTCTCGAACGGCAGGAGAGAGGCGAACGCTTGTCTTTCCGTCAGGATTTGCACCCCGCTCGGAAGGCTCGCGCCCTGCCGGAATTTTCTGTCGGACGGCAAGTGAGCTAATGCGGAATCCGAGACAAGGCAAGGATAAACGCCCTCAATTCCGGCGGCTTCGTAGAAATTTTCTAATCGGCCGACCAATCGGGCGCGCCGCGCAGATCGTCGAGCGCTCGCCGCTCCTTCTTCGTCGGGCGACCGGCACCAGGCTCGCGCGTCGCCTGTTCAAGCGCGGAGAATGGCTTCTTCTCGCGCGGTGGCGTCAGGTCCTCATAAAGCAGCCTGGCTTCTTCATAAGGACCACGTCGCTCACCGGGAAGCTTGACGACGAGCACGAGATCCCGCTCGGGCATGGCGATCTCGAGACGATCGCCGATCTTCAGCTGATGACTGGGCTGGCGAACCGTCTGCCCGTTGACAACAACATGGCCAGCTGCCACGCGCTCTTGCGCCAGGCTGCGTGATTTTGCCACACGGGCGAAGAACAGCCACTTGTCGATGCGCTGGCGCGAACCGTTTTGTGGCTGCTTCTCGTCCATTACTTCTTCAGCTGCTCCTTCAGCGCCGCCAGCTTGGCGAAGGGCGAATCCGGATCGATGGGCTTTTCCTTGCGTGGCGGCTTGGCTTCGAAGCGTGCCGGCTGCGACTTGTTGTTGTCGCGGTCCGGACGCGGACCACGGTCCTTGCGGTCGCCGCGATCCGGACGATCACCCTTGCCTGCGAACTTGCCACGGTTGTCGTCACGGCGATCGCCGCGATTGTCGGAGCGACGGTCGTCACGGCGGCCTTCGCCACGCCCCTCTCCACGCCCTTCTCCACGATTGTCGCCGCGACCTTCACCGCCTTCACGCGGTGCCTGATTGCGCTGACCTTGCGGACGGCGATCGCCACCCGGGCGACCGGCGCCACGCTGATTGTCGCTGCGACCACCCGGACGCCACAATAGAACCGGCTTCGGCTCGGCAGGCTCGCCAGCCTGATCGGCTGCAGCAGCCTCGGCCGGAGCAGCCTCTTCGGCCGCGGCAGCCACGGCTTCGCCCTCAACTGCAGCCTCAGAGGAGTGATCGGAGTCGTCGACGCTTTCGTCATCGCTCTTTTCAGCCGCAACCGACGCTTCGGCCTGAGCCGATCCCGCCTGCGCGGCGAGGAAAGCGGCGGCCTCTTCGGCAGAGACGCTGTCGGCACGATAGCCTAGACCCTTCAGGATCTCTTCCATGTCGTCGGGTGTCGCACCGAGGATCGAGAGCATTGCAGTCGTTGTGGTAAAGCGACGGCCGTCATAGGCACCATCAGGACGCGCCGGCGAGCCGGGCTTCCACTGCAGGAGCGGACGGATGAGATCGGCGAGACGCTCGAGGATGTCGATGCGCACCGCGCGCTTGCCAAGGAAACGGAAGCCGGCCAGCTTGTAGAACATGCGCTCGAAGCTCGGATCCGTAACAACGGATGTACGGCCGGCAGCAAGCACCGGGATCAGGTCGCCATAACCCGGCTTGTCGAGGCCGTCATGCTTCAGTGCCCAGAGGAGCGTGATGAGCTCGGCCGGAGCGGGCTTCAGGAGCGCCGGCATGAAGATGTGATAGGCGCCGAAGCGCACGCCATAGCGACGCATCGAGGCGCGACCGTCCTGGTCGAGCGACTTGACGTCGTCGGCGACGTCGCGCCGGAAGAGCACGCCGAGGTTTTCGACGAGCTGGAAGGCAAGCCCTTTGGCGAGACCCTGCAGGTCTTCCGCGCGAGAGAGATCGTCGAGCGGCTTCAGAACCGTGGAAATGTGATGATTGACGAAGCGCTCGATGCGAGCGGCAACGTGATCGCGTGCAATGCCGGTCAACTGCTCGTCGGCGAGCAGGATGACACGCGGATGCAGGATATGGTCTGTTCCCGTCAGGCGTGCGACGGGGTCGCCAAGCCAGCGGACAAGACCATCGGAACCGATCGCAAGGTCGTTGTTGCCGGATGCATGCAGACGCGCCGCACGGGCTTCGAATTCAAGCGCCAGCGCCTTGTAGGCGGCAGCCTGAACGGCCTTCGCATCCGGACCCTCCATGCCGGAAATCGGCGTGAACCGGAACCCGGAGAGTTGTCCCATGGCATGGCCTTCCACGAAGACATCGCCGTTCACACTGATTTCAGCTTCCAACATCGCATTCTCTCTCAAGCGCTTCATGAGCACAGATGTCCTGCGATCAACAAAGCGTTTCGTCAACCGTTCATGTAACGCATCGGACAATCGGTCTTCGATTTCCCGCGTCTTTTCTTGCCAGTGTGTCGGATCGGCAAGCCAGCCCGGCCGGTTCGACACATAAGTCCATGTCCTGATTTGCGCAATCCGCGCCGACAGCGTGTCAATCTCGCCGTCGGTCCGGTCCGCACGACGCACCTGCTCCGCAAGGAAGTCCTCGTTGACGGTGCCCCGCCTGACCAGATCGAAATAGAGGCTCTGAATCAGGTCTGCATGCTGTGCCGGTGTAATGCGCCGATAGTCGGGCAGCGCACAGGCTTCCCAAAGTTTTTCCACCCGTTCAGGCCGATCGGTGATGTCGATGATTTCGGGATAGCGCGACAGGAATTCCAGCGCCTGCTGATCCGTGGCCGGCAGGGCCCGTGTCAGACCTTCAACCTTAGGCGCCGCATCAAGGCTGCGCTGCAGGGCTCCAACCGAAGAAAAGTCGAATTGCGCCGTGCGCCATTGCAGAACCTTGACCGGATCGAACTGATGCGTCTCCAGCCGCTCGACGAGTTCGTCATCAAACGGATCGACGCGGCCCGTCACTCCGAAGGTACCGTCCTTGACGTGACGTCCGGCCCGTCCGGCAATCTGCCCAAGTTCACCCGGGTTGAGATTGCGGAACTGGTAGCCGTCGAACTTGCGGTCCTGGGCAAAGGCAACATGGTCGACATCGAGGTTGAGACCCATGCCGATCGCATCAGTCGCCACCAGATATTCGACATCACCTTCCTGGTAGAGCCCGACCTGCGCGTTGCGGGTGCGCGGGCTCAGCGCGCCCAGCACGACGGCCGCACCTCCCCGCTGGCGGCGGATGAGCTCGGCGATCGCATAGACCTCGTCAGCCGAGAAGGCGACGATCGCGGTCCGTTGCGGCAGGCGGGTGATCTTCTTCTGGCCGGCATAGAAGAGCTGCGACAGGCGCGGCCGCTCGACGATCGTGATCCCAGGCAGAAGCTGGATCAGGATCGACTTCATGGTCGAGGACCCGAGAAGAAGCGTTTCCTCGCGACCTCTCAGATGCAGCAGTCTGTCGGTGAAGATGTGCCCACGCTCGAGATCGCCGGCAAGCTGGATCTCGTCGATGGCGACGAAGGCGACCTTCGTTTCGCGCGGCATCGCCTCGACGGTGCAGACGGAAAAGCGCGCCTTTGGCGGGCTGATCTTTTCTTCGCCGGTGACCAGCGCAACGTTCTGGACCCCGACCCGCTCCACCACGCGGGTATAGACCTCCCGGGCGAGCAATCTCAAAGGCAACCCGATCATGCCCGACCCATGCGCGACCATGCGTTCGATGGCGAAATGAGTCTTGCCGGTGTTGGTTGGCCCCAGCACAGCGTTGACGCCGCGGCCACTCAGGATCATGGGTTGGGTATTCAAAGACCGCTCCGCTTGTCGGGACCGCGGCTCTGTCCGCACTCCGGCACCCTTGGCCAACACATGGCGACGAACAGGGGCAAAGGCAAGGCGCTTGTCGCAATCACCCCCGGAATTCCTCGCAAACCCTTGATCAGAATCAGTTTTCTGAATCAGGAACAGTCTGGGAACGAATCAGCGACGAATCGACGACTCAAGCAGATTCAGGCTTTGTTCACGGCTACATCTGGGAGAGAGTGCGTCTTGCACACACCAGATACTGAATCGGCCCCGACCGCCGGTCCGATCGTTTCGGTTGTTCAGCCAATGGAACAATCGGGAACAGCTGATCGTTGCGCCGGCGAGGTGAAGCCTGATGACACTATCCCCACCACCTGCAGAATGGATCGGAACCGACCACCTGGAACGGGACTTCGTCCTGATCCATGGCATGGTCATGGCGCCGTCTTTCTGGCGCACCTACGCGCCGGATATGGTGCGCCGGTCGCACAGCGCGGCATATGCCTTGCCAGGCCATCATCCATGGAAGCTTGCCGCACCGGGGCAGGCGATAACCCCAGAAGCTGTCGCCGCCGCCTATGCCGCGGCGATCCGGCGCGATTTCGGCGGCAGACCTGTCACGCTGATCGGCCACTCAACCGGCGGCTTCGTTTCGCTGCTGATTGCGCATCACTATCCGGAGCTGGTGAAGTCGATTGTGCTACTCGGCGCCTTCGCCTGTGGTCGTTTCGAGGGTCAGGAGCGCCTGCCGGCAAAATTGCTCAGGGTACCACGGGTCGGACCCTTCCTTTTCCGGCAGTTTTTCCTGCGCTGGATAGCGACCAGCGAACAGTTCCGCTGGGGATCGATCGAATGCGTCTTCGACAAGGGCTGCCCATGGCAAAATGATCGCGCCGTGGCCGCCCTGGAGGATGTGCGTCTGCAACTTCAGCAAGCCCGGCCGGAGGATATCGCGGCCTGTATCCGGTTCATGTCGGCGACCAGTCTCCTTGACCATCTGCGCGATATCCGCATTCCGGTTCTGAATGTCATAGGGGCAGATGATGCGATCGTCCCCTCTGCCCATCAGTTGCGCGTATCAAAGCTTCTGCCCCAGGCGCAGACCGTGCTGCTGCGCAACTGCGGTCATCTGCCGATGGTCGAGCATCAGAAACTGACGGCCAGCATCATCAGTGCCTTTGTCGACAGTATGCCCATTGCCCAGGAAAAACAGCGGCATGAAGTTCTGGCTCCGGCCGGTCACGCCACTGCGCATCTGTTGCAGTTGATGTCCAACAGTTTTCGGCGAACGGAACAAAGTGTCGCTGGTCGCGTTCCAACGGCACACGATACCGCATTTCATCCAGGCTCAGGAGAGGGTCCAAATGAGTACCATCCTCATCGTCATTCTAATTCTACTGCTGATCGGTGCGCTGCCGAGCTGGGGCTATAGCCGCGGCTGGGGCTATGGGCCGTCGGGAGGCTTGGGCCTCGTACTGCTCATCCTCATCATCCTGATGTTGATGGGCCGAATTTGATCTGAACTGACAATCCAACTCGACGTGAAAAAGGAATGAGACGATGATGAAAAAGGCCCTTCTTGCCATCGCATTGATCGCCCCGCTCGCATCCTGCACGGCAACCGAACGTGGCGCCGGCATTGGCGCGGCTTCCGGCGCTGTCATCGGTGGCATTGCCACTGGTAACGTCCGCGGCGCAGCCGTCGGTGCAGCTGTCGGCGGCGTTGCCGGTGCTCTGATCGGCAACTCCCAGGAGCGTGCAGGCTACTGCGTCTATCGCGACCGCTACGGCCGCACCTATGAAGCACGCTGCCGCTAAGGCGTAACGTCCCTCAAAAGCCGCCGGACCGAAAGGTTCGGCGGCTTTTTTCATTTCGGTATTAACCTCTCGACCAAAGCCGGAACGAATCATCGACGAATCGCGGACTGAGGCATCTTCCCGGTTTGTTCACCGCTATATATTGTGTAATAACAATTGTTTAACCATAGGACGCAGTGGATATTAAGAAATCATCCGCACCCGCGTGCGTCAATCGTTAACAGGAAGCCCGAGCCTGCTGCACAAAGCCCGATATTGAAATGGATTAGTGTCGGTCATGGCTTCTTGCCGATCCGAAGGTAGATCCAGGTAGTCGATCGGAACATCGAACTGGCTCGAAGTGAAGTCCAAGCGGCGACCCTCGATGAGGTTATAGAAGTGCGGCCTCTGCGGAAGTAGTGTCTTCAATATCCGTCCTCCAAATACGTCATGAACGACGAGGCTGGTGACGCCACACTGGCCCCTTGCAGGATTGTCGGATGACCAGAGGCTAGATGTTTCGCGCGACCACGCGCTGGCGAGGCGCTTGGCAAATTGCTCAAGATCTACGTTCAAATGAACCATGGCGATTCCCAAGAACGAACAAGGCCGGCACAGGGCCGGCCTCCTGATTGGACACTCGCTGTTATCTACACGAAGAACTGACCACCATTGGCAGAGATCGTCGAGCCCGTGATGAAGCCGGCATCATCGGAGGCGAGGAAGACGACGCAGCGCGCGATCTCCTCGGGCTCGCCGAGGCGTCCCACCGGGATCTGCGGGATGATGCGCTCGTTCAGCACCTTTTCCGGGATGGCGCGCACCATTTCCGTGCCGATATAGCCTGGGCAGATGGCATTGACGGTGATGCCCTTGGCAGCACCTTCCTGGGCAAGCGCCTTGGTGAAGCCGAGATCGCCGGCCTTCGCCGCGGAGTAATTCGCCTGGCCCATCTGGCCCTTTTGGCCATTGATCGACGAGATATTGATGACGCGGCCGAAACTGCGGTCACGCATGCCGGTCCAGACCGGATGCGTCATATTGAAGAGGCCAGTGAGGTTGGTGTTGATCACCTCGTTCCACTGGTCCGGCGTCATCTTGTGGAACATGGCGTCCCGCGTGATCCCGGCATTGTTGACCAGCACCTCGACAGGGCCAAGTGCTGCCTCGACCGCAGCGATCCCGTCCACGCAGGCCTGATAGTTGGACACATCCCACTTGAAGACCGGAATGCCGGTCTCGGCTTCAAAGGCTTTCGCCTTTTCCTCATTGCCGGCGAAGTTCGCCGCAACCTTGTAGCCCGCATTCTTCAGCGCGATCGAAATCGCCGCACCGATACCGCGCGTGCCGCCGGTCACCAAAGCCACTCTGCTCATGCTGTCCTCCCCGTTCTTTTTCTATGGGTTCCCATCTGGATCGCCGTTACGGTTCCCGTCGCAGCGGCATGACTGACCCATCCCGGCGATGAACCGGGACAGGCACTGACGATGTTACTGGTGAGCCGGTCCCATCAGGACTGGCCGGATCAGAAGGACTCGAGGCACATGGCGACACCCATGCCGCCACCGATGCAAAGCGTGGCGAGGCCCTTCTTGGCCCCGCGACGCTTCATCTCGAACAGCAGGGTGTTGAGGATACGCGCCCCCGATGCGCCGACGGGGTGACCGATCGCGATTGCGCCGCCGTTGACGTTGACGATGGAGGTGTCCCAGCCGAGATCCTTGTTGACGGCGCAGGCCTGTGCCGCAAAGGCTTCGTTGGCCTCGACGAGATCAAGATCGGCGATCTTCCAGCCGGCCTTTTCCAGCGCCTTGCGCGATGCCGGGATCGGGCCCGTGCCCATGATCTTCGGATCGACGCCGGCAGTCGCCCAGGAGACGATACGCGCCAGCGGCGCGATGCCACGACGCGAAGCCTCGGCTTCCGTCATCAGCAGGGCTGCAGCTGCTCCGTCATTGATGCCGGATGCGTTGCCGGCGGTGACGGTCCCTTCCTTGTCGAAGGCAGGTTTCAGTTTCTGCATGCTCTCGAGCGTTGCGCCATGGCGGATGTATTCGTCCTGGTCGACGGTCACGTCACCCTTGCGGCCGGGCACGATGACCGGCACGATCTCATCCTTGAAACGGCCGGCAACCTGAGCCGCCTCCGCCTTGTTCTGCGAAGCCAGCGCGAAGGCGTCCTGCTCGTCGCGGGTGAGCTGCCACTGGCGGGCGACATTTTCGGCCGTCGTGCCCATGTGATAGCCATAGAAGGCATCGGTCAGGCCGTCCTTGATCATCGTATCGACCATCTTCAGGTCGCCCATCTTGGTGCCATTGCGCAGATGCGCGCAATGTGGCGCCATCGACATCGATTCCTGCCCGCCGGCGATGATGATCTTGGCATCACCCGTCGCGATCTGCTGCATGCCGATGGCGACGGCGCGCAGGCCCGAGCCGCAGAGCTGGTTGAGCCCCCAGGCGGTGGCTTCCTGTGGGATGCCGGCTTTCATAGCTGCCTGTCGCGCCGGGTTCTGGCCTTGGCCCGCCGTCAGGATCTGGCCAAGAATGACCTCATCGACCTCGGCCGCCTCAACGCCGGCACGCTCCAGCACGCCCTTGATGGCAATCGCGCCGAGATCATGGGCCGCGACGGAGGACAGCGCCCCGTTGAAAGACCCGACAGGGGTTCTTGCAGCGCTCGCGATGACGATGGACGGGGTGCTCATGGGCGTCTCCTCGGGTTTTGTGATTGAGAAGAAACTGACAAAGACTGCCGCCGGTGTCAAACAGGATAAACCCCCGCTTCTCGTTCTTTGGTTGCGCTTGCCTGTCTTTCGTCAATTGCCGATCCTGCATCGCACAAAGAGATTGTAACCGGACTGAATTTGCGCTTAGACTTGCTTCAGGGAAGAGCAAAAATAATCGAAAAACGACGGGTTAGGAGACAGAAATGGCCAAAGCCGATGGCGAAATCGTTATCAAGAAGTACGCCAATCGACGCCTCTACAACACCGGGACCAGCACTTATGTGACCCTTGAAGACCTCGCCAAGATGGTCAAGAAGGGAGAAGACTTCGTGGTGCAGGATGCAAAATCCGGCGAGGACATCACGCATTCGGTTCTGACCCAGATCATCTTCGAGCAGGAATCCAAGACCGGTAACACGCTGCTGCCCATCTCCTTCCTGCGCCAGCTGATCAGCTACTACGGCGACCAGATGCAGATGGTGGTCCCGAGTTTTCTCGAGCACTCGATGAAGGCGTTTACCGAGCAGCAGACGCAGATGCGCGAGCAGATGACCAAGGCCTTCGGTGATCATCCGCTGTCGAAGAATCTGCAGATGCCGATGCAACTCATGGAGGAGCAGGTCAAGCGCAACACCGAGATGTTCCAGCAGGCGATGCAGATGTTCTCGCCCTTCCTCGGCGGCCAGCAGCCGGCCAAGGAAACCAAGAAGGCGGAAGCCAAGGACATCGACGAGCTGAAGGAGCAATTGCGCTCTTTGCAGAACAAACTCGACAATCTCTGATGCATGCAAGGCCCCCGAGCGGGGCCTTTTTCATATGGGGATCAAAGTCCGATCGAGACGTCGCGCCCGGCCGCGCGATTGGAAATGGTGAAGCCCGCGACCACGTCGATGAAGGCGATCACCATCAGACTGAAGAAGAGTTGCGTCGCCGCTTCGCGCACCAGCAGGAACTCGACCAGAAACGCGATGAACACCAGCATGGACAGCATGTGGTTCATCAGCGAGCCGCGATTGCTGAGCGTTGCCTTAAGCACCTCGAAGAACAGCGCCACCAGCGCCGAGAGGATGACGAGATCTCCGAGCGTCATCGTCCAGATGGCGCCCGAGAGCATGGGAACCGTCATGATCACGCCGGCAAAGGCTGGAACTCCGCTCCCCAACATAACGGCATTGTAGAAGACGAGGGGCACGATCATCAGCGGCACGGCAATCAGCATGCGAAACCCTTCCTGGAATGCGATCCCGACCGAGACGAGCGTGATCCGCCGCGCAACTTAACTATGCCTGACCCAAAATGAAAAGGCCGGCGCATGCGCCGGCCCTTCGAAAAACCAAATCAATGCGCAGAGATTATGCGCTTTCCTTCGGCGTCAGAACCTGACGGCCGCGATACATACCGGTCTTCAGATCGATATGGTGCGGGCGGCGCAGTTCGCCGGAATTCTTGTCCTCGACATAGGTCGGGGCCTTGAGCGCGTCAGCAGAGCGGCGCATACCGCGCTTGGACGGGCTTGTTTTTCTCTTCGGTACAGCCATTTTCGTTACTCCACGTGACGGACAAAACAGGTTTAGCGGCCTCGATGAGGCCGGACAGAACCTGTCTCGATCTCGGAATTTGGCGGGCTTATACATGCCCGAAGTGGGTTTGACCAGTCCCCGGGACGATTTTTTCGAATCTAGGGCAGGCCCGTTCAGGCCTCGTCCTCCGGCACGATCCAGGCTTCCGCAAGGGCCGCCTCTTCCCAAGCAAGCCAGGCCCGATGTGCCCGCATCGCGTCCATGTAGGCAATCGTTTCTGGATCGCGCGTGAGATCATAGGCGCTGAAGCGATTGACCACGGGCGCAAACATCGCTTCTGCCGCCGAGAATGCGCCGAACAGGAAAGGACCGCCCGAGCGCTGCCGCATCTCCCGCCAGATCGCCTCGATGCGAGCGACGTCGGCCGCCACTCCCTCCGGCAGATCGATCGCCCTGACCGGCCGCCGCAGGTTCATCGGACAGGCGCTGCGCAAGGCGCGAAAGCCGGAGAGCATTTCCATCGAGATGGAGCGCGCGAGCGAACGGCTTTCGCGATCCGCAGGCCAGAGCCCCGCATCGGGGTGAAGCTCGGCCACATATTCGATGATTGCGAGTGATTCCCATACACGAACCGAGCCGTGATGCAGCACCGGAACCTTGCCGGTCGGCGAGAGCTCGTGAAACCGCGGATGGGTGGCGCCCGGTCCGAACGGGATCAGTTCCTCGCGAAAGGGAATGCTGGCGGCCGTCAGCGCGATCCATGGACGGAACGACCAGGAGGAATAGTTCTTGTTGGCAATGTAGAGGATGAGTTCGGTCATGATGTCTCCCGGTCGTCTGAGAAACGATCCTAACCGGATCGAGCCTGCCAAGACCAACGAAAGCTTATGATCTCAATCATAAAGACAGGTGATGTAATCGCCCGAGGCTCTTGCGCGCCTATCGACAACGCCGGCAAGCCGCTTCAATCCCGGGCCGGGCTTGCTGGCGACGCGATCGATCGGATTGGGCAGGGAAACGGCAAGAAGGGCTGCCTGCTGGCGGCTGAGTTTGGCGGCCGAGGTCTTGAAGTGATAGCGAGCCGCAGCCTCGATCCCGTAGATGCCGGGACCCCATTCGGCGACATTCAGATAGACTTCCATGACCCGCTCTTTCGGCCAGACGGCATCAAGCGCCAGCGCCAGCGGCAGCTCGAGACCTTTGCGAATGAAGGAACGACCATTCCAGAGGAAAAGGTTCTTGGCCGTCTGCATTGGGATTGTGCTGGCACCGCGCGTCGCCTCGCCTGCCATCGCGTCGTCGATCACGGACTGCAGTTGGTTCCAGTCGACCCCACCATGATTGCAGAACTGCCCGTCCTCCGACATCATCACCGCCCGGACGACATTCGGCGAGATATCCTCGAAATCGACCCAACGCCGGTCATAGCCCTGGAAGGTGGCAAGATCCGCCAGCATCAGGGTCGAGACAGGCCGCACGAAGTCGAGCCGATAGATGAGGATCAGGAGATAGGGCCCGAGCAGAAAGACGACGAGGGCAATCAGTAGGGCCCGGATGATCCGGGGCCGCAACCTCCGTTCTTCCGTCGGGACAAGCTGCTCGTTTCTCTCCAATGCCTCGACTTCCGGTGTCAACGAAGTTGGGTCCATGATCTGTGATGGACCCTCTTAGCGGTCCTCCCTCTAAATGACCAGTGTGGGTGCGCTGTTCCGCGCCATTCCCACGGTGAATTTCCCGTTGCCTGACAGGGGGCAGCGTGCCAAATAGCCCAGATGACCCAGAGCGCCGATGACTTTGAAAAGAGCCTGTCCGCCCATGCCGAGATCATCGAGGCAAGGCTCGCTGTCCTCCTTGATGCGACCCCGCGTCCGGCAGAGCTTGCACGGCCCGTCCAGCTGATCGGGGCGATGCATTATGGCGCACTGAACGGCGGCAAGCGCCTGCGCCCCTATCTCGTGATGCAGGCAACGCGGCTGTTCGGTGGAGTGGACGAGGCCGCCCTTCAGGTGGGCTGCGCCCTCGAATGCCTGCACAGCTATTCGCTGGTGCATGACGATTTGCCGGCCATGGACGACGATGACCTGCGCCGCGGCAAACCGACGGTTCACAAACAGTATGACGAGGCGACCGCCATCCTCGCCGGCGATGGCCTGCTGACCTATGCCTTCGACATCATCGCCTCCCCCGAAACACCGCTGCCCGATACGGCCAAGGTCGCGCTGGTGCTGGAACTTTCGCGCGCCGCCGGGATCGGCGGCATGGCGGGTGGCCAGATGCTCGATCTTGCCGCGGAAAAGGATCAGCCCGACGAAGGGGGTATCGTGATGCTGCAGGCGATGAAGACCGGCGCGCTACTTCGTTTTGCCTGCGAAGCCGGCGCGATCATCGCCGGTCGCACGGCTGACGATCGCGATCGCCTGCGCCGATTCGGCGAGATCATCGGTCGCGCTTTCCAGGTGGCGGACGACCTGCTCGACATCACGTCGGATGCCGCCACAATGGGCAAGGCGACCGGGAAGGATGCCGCCAAGGGCAAGGCGACTCTCGTCGGACTGAAAGGCACCGACTGGGCCCGCGCCGAGCTCGACCGTCTCGTGGCGGAAGCCAACGCCCTGCTCGATCCCTATGGCGCCAAGGCCGAGGCCTTGAAGGAAGCCGCCCATTTCATTGCCTACAGGAAGAAATAGTATGAGCCGTTTCTGGTCGTCTGCCGTTCACGCGCTGGAACCCTATGTCGCCGGCGAACAGCCGAAGATCCCGGGCCTGGTGAAGCTCAACACCAATGAGAGCCCCTATGGTCCCTCGCAGAAAGTGCTGGACGCGATCGCGGCTGCATCCGGAGAGCGTCTGCGCCTTTACCCCGATCCGGCCTCCACGACCCTGCGTGAGGCGATCGCAAAACGCTTCGGCCTGGCGCTGGACGAGGTTTTCGTTGGCAACGGTTCCGACGAGGTGCTTGCCTTCACCTTTGCCGGTCTCCTCAAGCATGACGCGCCGCTTCTGTATCCCGACATCACCTACAGCTTCTACAAGACCTATGCCCGGCTGTTCGAGGTGAAGGTCGAGGAGATCCCGCTGGATGATGCCTTGCGCGTTCAAATTGCCGACTACGACCGTCCCTGCGGCGCGATCATCCTCGCCAATCCGAATGCACCGACCGGCATCGCTTTGCCTCTCTCGGAAATCGAAAAACTGGTCGCTGCGCACGCGGACCAGGTCGTGGTCATCGACGAGGCCTATGTCGATTTCGGCGCGGAAAGCGCAGCAAGCCTTATCCCGCGATATGAAAACCTGCTCGTCGTCCAGACGTTCTCCAAGTCGCGCTCGCTTGCAGGCCTGCGCGTCGGCTTTGCGCTCGGCCAGCGGCCGCTGATCGAAGCGCTGGAGCGGATGAAGGACAGCTTCAATTCCTATCCCGTCGACATGCTCGCCCAGGCCGCCGCCAAGGCCGCCATCGAGGATGAGGCCTGGTTCGATGAGGCCTGCGGCAAGATCATCGCCAATCGCGATGTAGTGACGAAGGCGCTTGAAGCTCGCGGCTTCGAGGTCCTGCCGTCATCGACAAACTTCGTCTTCGCACGTCACCCCGCCCATCAGGGCGCGGATCTGCAGAAAGGTCTGCGCGAACGCGCGGTTCTTGTGCGCCACTTCAACAAGCCCCGGATCGCCGATTTCCTGCGCGTCACCATCGGCACGACCGAGGAATGCCATCAGTTTCTGAAGGCAATCGATCAAATCATCTGACGTGTGCAGATCGCCGCAAGCAATTAGTGTCCGGCTCATTGCAGACCAAGCCGGAGCCTTTTCGTGACCGTCATCCTTGAACACTGGCCGCAGGTCGTGGCCGCTTATCTCGTCTACCTCGTGGCGGTCCTGAGCCCAGGCCCGGCGACTATGGCAATTGCATCCGCTTCGCTCGGCCAGGGGCGGCGGCATGGCCTGACAATCGCCGCCGGCATTTTCTGCGGGTCGATGACCTGGGCGATAGCCGCCTCCCTGGGCCTCGCAGCAATCCTCTCCCAGTATGCGCAGGCACTGGTGGTCATGCGCATCCTCGGGGGGCTTTATCTGCTGTATCTCGCCTGGCGTGCCTTCCGCTCCGCCGCCAGCAAGATCGATCCGCTTTCCGTCTCCAAGGCAACGGCGAGCCTCAAGCGCACCTTTCTCATGGGCTATGCGATCCACCTGACAAACCCGAAGGCGATCTTCGCCTGGCTCGCCATCATCTCGCTCGGCCTGCCAGAGGATGCGACGCCGCTAGCTGTCGCCATCATCGTCTGCGGCTGCCTCGCGACGGGCTTCACGATCTTCACGGGCTATGCACTGCTCTTTTCCACGCCGGGGGCCCTGCGGATCTATCGCGCGGCGCGCCGTTATATCGATGGAACGCTGGCGGTCCTGTTTGCGACAGCAGGCGCCAAGATGCTGACCTTCCGCTGAAACGAAAAAGGCGCCGCACGGATGCGACGCCTTGAATCCCTTGGATCGAAGACCTCAGCCCTGGGTGAGCGGCGAGATCTGGATTTCGACGCGGCGGTTCTGCGCGCGGCCATCCGGGGTCGCGTTGGACGCAATCGGCTGGTTCGGGCCGAAGCCGACAGCCGAAACACGACGCGGATCGATGCCCTGGCTGTTGAGATAGCCGGCAACCGACATCGCACGGCGCTCGGACAGACCCTGGTTGTAGCCCGGGCTGCCGGTCGAATCGGTGTGGCCGTTGATATCGATCAGGGTACGGTCGAACTTGCGAAGCACGATCGCGACCGAGTTCAGCGTCGGATAGAACTGCGGCATGACCGCGTCCTGATCAGTGTTGAACGTGATGTTGGACGGCATGTTCAGGATGATGCGATCGCCGACGCGGGTCACCGAGATCCCGGTACCCTGCAGCTGTGCGCGCAGCTCGGCTTCCTGCTGGTCCATGTAGTTGCCGATCGCACCGCCCGCGAGCGCACCGATGCCGGCACCGATGAGGGCTGCGTTGCGGCGGCCTTCCGGCGAGCCGCCCACCGCAAGACCACCAAGCGCACCGACGGCAGCACCAAGTGCCGCGCCGCCCGCCGTGTTGGACACCTTCTGCTGGCCCGTATAGGGATCGGTCGTGGTGCAGGCACTCAGATAGGTCGCGCACAGCGCGAGAATGGCGATCTTCTTGATCATGCTCGGTGTCCCTCCAGGATTCGGCTGATAATCCGTCAACCGTGAAATTGCGGCAACAAAAAGTTGGCCGCAAGCTCACTCCGCCGCCGACTTCCGACCATAGCGCTTCTCGATATAGTCCGCCACCAGCGCCTCGAAATCGGCTGCGATATTGGGACCGCGCAGCGTCATCGCCTTCTGGCCGTCGATGAAGACGGGGGCAGCCGGGTTTTCACCCGTCCCCGGAAGCGAAATGCCGATATCGGCATGCTTGCTTTCGCCGGGACCGTTGACGATGCAGCCCATGACGGCGACGTTCAGCCCCTCGACACCGGGATACTTGTCGCGCCAGACCGGCATGTTCTTGCGCAGGTCGTCCTGGATCTTTTGGGCAAGTTCCTGAAAGACGGTCGAGGTCGTGCGACCACAGCCCGGACAGGCGGCAACGACGGGCACGAACTGGCGGAAGCCCATGACCTGCAACAGTTCCTGCGCCACCTGCACTTCGCGGGTCCGGTCACCGTTCGGCTCGGGGGTCAGCGACACGCGGATCGTGTCGCCGATACCATGCTGCAGCACGTAACCCATGGCCGCCGAGGAGGCGACGATGCCCTTGGAGCCCATACCGGCCTCGGTCAGTCCCAGATGCAGAGCATGGTTCGAGCGCTCGGCGAGCATCGAATAGACGGCGATCAGGTCCTGCACCTGGCTGACCTTCGCGGAGAGAATGATGCGGTTGCGCGGCAACCCGATCTCTTCGGCGAGTTCGGCCGATAGAAGTGCGGATTGCACGATCGCCTCGCGCGTCACCTGACGGGCCGACAGCGGCGAGCCCTGTGCGGCGTTTTCGTCCATCAGCCGCGTCAGCAACTCCTGATCGAGCGAGCCCCAGTTGACGCCGATCCGGACGGGCTTGTCGTAGCGGATCGCCATCTCGATGATCTCGGCGAACTGCTTGTCCTTCTTGTCCTTGAAACCGACATTGCCTGGGTTGATGCGATACTTGGCGAGCGCCTCGGCACAGGCAGGATGATCGGCGAGCAGCTTGTGGCCGATGTAGTGGAAATCGCCGATCAGCGGCACGTCCATGCCGAGCCTCAGCAGCCGCTCGCGGATCTTCGGCACGGCTGCGGCACTCTCGTCACGGTCGACGGTGATGCGCACCACCTCGGAGCCAGCCTTGTAGAGCGCGGCAACCTGGGCAACGGTCGCGTCGATGTCAGCGGTGTCGGTATTGGTCATCGACTGGACGACGACGGGCGCGCCGCCACCGATAATGACACCACCCACTTCGACCGCAACCGAGGAACGGCGCGGCTTGGGGTCAAAGGCATCGGCGGGATGGATCAGGGGTGCGGTCATGGCTGGTTCTCTGCAAGCCTCAATCGCCATGGAGGTGGATCAAAGCCGTTCGCTTGTCAACCGAAAGACACAGGGACACGATCACATGCGCGCGTGTGCGGCAGCCTCGATGCCCCCGCACACGCCTTGTTTTCAGTGCCCAGCCGCCCGGTCGGCATGGCGGGCAAGCCCGGAAAGGGCGAGCACGACGATGAGCAGGGAGGGGATCGCCGTATAGACGGTCGAGAGTGAGGTGAATTCCGCGACGAAACCGATCAGCGAAGGCGCAAACAGGATCCCCGAATAGCCCATGGTCGTGACCACGGAGAGACCGACACCCGGCGCCAGCCCCGGAATGTTGCCGCCTGCCGAAAAGGCGATCGGCACCATGTTCGAGATCCCGATCCCCGTGATCGCAAACCCGATAAGGGCGAAGGTCACGTTGGTCGATTGTCCCGCCATGACAAGACCGATGATCGCCGCCACACCGCAGAACCGCAAGGTGTTGACCGCCCCGAACCGATCACGGATGAAGTCGCCCGCAAATCGGCAGACGGCCATCGTGAAGGAGAAAGCGGCAAACGCGAAGCCCGACAACTCCGTCGATGCATTCAGCTCGTTGCGCAGATAGAGCGCGCTCCAGTCCAGAACGGTGCCTTCCGGGATCATGGAGAACAATGCAATGGTGCCGATCAGCCACGGCAGCGGCGTCATCGGCAGCTTCGCCTTGACCGGCTCTTCACTTGGATGCGGTGCATCGGCCAGGATCATCGGCCGGGCAACAAGAAAGAGCGCGACACAGACAGCCGCGAGCAACAGCACGTGCCCCATGACTCCAAGTGAGGCGATCAGGAAACCACCGGTCGCTGCCCCACAGAGACCGCCGAGGCTCCAGAAGGCATGGCAGGAGGACATGATCGAGCGGCGCATGTTGCGCTCGACTTCGACGGCATTGGCATTCATCGCCACGTCCATCGCTCCGGTCAGCCCGCCGAACAGGAAGATCGCGACCGCCCCGGTCCAGATATTGTCGACCAGCGTCACCAGCACGATCGTCGGAATGAAGAGCAGCGTGGCCACCTCCACGACGCGCCGCGAGCCATAGCGGGCGATCTGCATGCCGGCGATCGGCATCAGCACCAGCGAACCGACGCCAAAGACGAAGATCATCACGCCGAGCATTAGTTCCGTCAGGCCGAGTGCCTGCGAGAAGAAGGGGATCTTCGGGGCCCAGGCACCGATGACGAGACCATTGAGGAAGAACAGCAGCGCGACGGCCGCGCGCTCCTTCGTTACGATCGGCGCCGGTGTGGCTGGGGAAGTCATGCTCTGTGAAATGTCGTTCATATCCTGCTCCCGTGGTGGGGCCGCACTTTAGTTAAATCGATTTAGTCGGCAATCGCCCTTGCGCGCACCAGCTGTAAATTTTTGTTTCGCGTGACAACAGTATCGAACCACATGCAGCTGGTTGACATGGCAGCGTCAAGCTCCGACACATGGGGCGTAATGCGCGCTCCGGTTCGGGGCACTTCATCCGAAAGATATCTCCCGTGAAAACCGCAGTCGGCGCTGGCATCCTGCTTTCCAGTCTCGCCTATTTCCTCTTCGCCATGCATGACGCCATGATCAAGCTGCTGGTGGAGAGCACGACGGTCTGGCAGATCCTGTTTTGCCGTAGCATCGCGATCCTGCTCGGCTGCTACATTCTCGGTGGTCGATCGCTGGCCGTCGAGACGGTCAAGTCGCCTGCGCTGCGCCCCATGATGCTGCGCAGCCTCTTCCTGCTCGCCGCCTGGCTTTGCTACTTCAACGCCGCCAGGCATCTGCCACTTGCAGACCTTACCACGCTCTATTTCGCCGCGCCGATCGCCGCGATCCTGCTGGCCATTCCGATCCTCGGTGAAAAGGTGCCGATGAGCAGCTGGATTGCTGTCTTGACCGGCTTTGCCGGCGTGGTGATCGCCAGCAATCCGACCGGCATGGCCACCGGCTGGCCGGTCTATCTCGCGCTGGTCGCCGCCGTCTGCTGGGCCATTGCGACGACGCTCCTGCGCACCACCAGCCAGAGCGCCAGCAGCATGGTTCAGATGACGATGACCAATGTCTTCTTCCTGGCACTGACGACCCCGATGGCGCTTGTCTCCTGGACCATGCCGAGTGGACCGAGCCAGATCCTGCTGCTCGCGGTCGGCGTGATCGGGGGCATTGGCCAGCTCAGTTACTTCGAGGCTCTGCGCCGCGCGCCGATTTCGGTGATTGCACCGCTCGAATACACCGCCCTCATCTGGGCCTTCGCGCTGGGCTATGCCATCTGGCAGGAAGTGCCCGGCCCCAATGTTTGGGCCGGCGCCGTGCTGATCGCCGGCGCAGGCCTCATCATTCTCTTTGCCGAGCGCCGTCGGATGCCGGCTCAGGACCTCGAAAGATAACGTTCGGCAAGCTCCACCCAGAAGGTGGTACCGACGGGCAGGATGTCATCGTTGAAGTCGTAGCGCGGATGATGCAGCGGCGGATCGTTGGGCGTGCGCTGCGTGCCCAGGAAGAAATAGGTGCCCGGCCGCTTGGCAAGCATGTAGGCAAAGTCTTCACTGCCCATCATCGGACGGGCGAGATCATAGACCTTCTCCTGCCCGGCAAAGCTGACGGCGAGATCGCGGACGAAATCGGTTTCCGCCTTGTGATTGATTGTCGGGTCATAACCGCGCTGGTAGTCGATGGTGACGCCCATCCCGTAGCTCGCTGCCTGCCCCTCGGCCACGCCACGGATGCGCTGCTCCAGCTGGTCCCGCACTTTCGGATCGAAGGACCGGATCGAGAGCACCATCTCTGCCCGCTCCGGAATGACATTGCTTGCGGCACCCGCATGGAACCCGCCAACGGTGATCACGGTCGGGTCGAGCGGATGGATGTTGCGCGAAACGATCGTCTGCAGCGCCATGACGATGGACGCGCCACAGACGATTGGATCGGCCGTCGACTGAGGCTCGGCACCATGACCGCCGCGACCATTGACGGTGATCTTGCACTCGTCCACGGCGGCCATGATCGGCCCCTCGCGTAGCGCGATGTGACCGAAGGGGATTTCCGGATCGTTATGCAGCGCAAAGACGGCATCGCAGGGGAAGCGCTCGAACAGACCATCCTCGATCATGATCCGCGCACCGCCGAAATTCTCCTCGGCCGGCTGGAAGATGAGATGAATGGTGCCATCGAAATTCCGCCGCTCGGCCAGGATCTTGGCCGCCCCGAGAAGCATGGCCGTGTGGCCGTCATGCCCGCAGGCATGCATCACTCCGGGGATCTCGCTGGCATAGGGAAGCCCGGTTTCCTCAAGGATCGGCAGGGCATCGAAATCGGCACGAATGCCGATGCTGCGATCACTGCTGCCGTTCCGAAGGGTCGCGACCACGCCGGTCTTGGCAAGCCCCCGGGTGACCTCATAACCAAGCGCCGTCAGCTGTTCAGCGACGTAGTCCGAGGTCTTGAACTCCGACAGACCGATCTCCGGAAACCGGTGCAGATGGTGGCGCGTTGCGAGCACTTCGGCCATCACATTGGGAGCGTGGATCGTCATGGGTTTCACCTCTCGGCATCTGCAGAACAGTTCTTGGAGGCGCGGACTGTTGCACTTGCCGCCCGGTTGTTCAACCGTGTAAAATGTCGCCTCGACGGCAGAAGCGCTGCCCTATTTGCCTGGCTGGAGTTGCCGCATGACACGACGCACGTTCCAGCGTGCCGGGGAAGCCGAGCGTCGAAAAGACCTGATAGCCGCGACGCTGGACAGCGTTTCGGAGCACGGTCTGGAAGGTGCGACGGTCCGCGACATCGCCGCCAGAGCCGGTGTGACCGGCGGTTTGGTCCGGCACTACTTTTCCGGCAAGGATGAGATGATCCAGGCGGCCTATCGCGAGATGCTGGCAGGAATGACCGGCACTGCGATCGATGCCATGAGGGGGGCGGATGCGGATCCGCGCAGGCGATTGCGGGAGTTCATCGTCGCCAATGTCAGTCCGCCCATTGCCGATCCCAAGGCCTTGTCCCTATGGGCCGCGTTCATCGGCCGCGTGCGATCAAACGAGGACCTCGCGCGGATCCATCGGGAAAACTACCTCGTTTTCATTGGCATTCTTGAGGATCTCATCCGGGCTGTTCTCTCAACGCGGCAGCAGAAGCCGCCATTTGCGGAGGTGCGTCATCTGGCAGTCGCAATCAACGGCCTTATTGACGGTCTGTGGCTGGAGAATTCCCTCGCGAGCGACCTTTTCGATGAGCGACGCCTGCCGCAGATCGCACTGGACGCTGTCGAGGCGATGCTCGGTGGTGTGTCCCTGGAAGACGATGATTGAGGCTTGCAGAAGGGGAGCCGGACAACACCTTGCCATGCAGATGTTTGGGATCTGGTAACCTCACCGACAGATCGACTGTGCCTATGCTCGCATGCGCAGGACAGGCACACACTTCAGGCGCGTAAGCCACTTGGCCAGTGACTTGAAATAAGGCATAAAAACGCCAATTCACCTGCCAGCATGCGAAAGTCGTACTGAGAGTGTAGCCGCCGCCGCTTATCGTCGTATTACGGCCTTTTTCTGCCCCGATTGTTGGTCAACAGCCCAATTTTGTGCAATGAGGCGCGACGGTGAAGACCGGGTCGGTCCAACCACAACGGCTTTTCATTAAACCACCGAACCGAGAACTTATCCTTCATGACGCTGCATGTCCCATCGCGCGACCTCGAAACAAAGCAGATCGACCACAACGATTCCATCAGATCTGCCTACTTCACGATCGAGGAATTGAGGGAAAGTGCGGAATCCCTGGCGCTGAATGGCGCCACGGAACTTCCCGGCCTGATGGATTTTGACTTCTTCGCCCGGCACAAGGAAAACGAGCGCGAGATCCTGCGTGTCTACCGCGCGACCGCCGCTGACGTGGAGGCCGGCGCAACCATCACGCCGGCGGCCGAATGGCTGCTCGACAACCATTATGTGATCGAAGAAGCGATCCAGGAAGTTCGCCGAGACTTCCCGAAGAAGTTCTATCGCCAGCTGCCGACGATGAAGGTGGGCAGCCGCGAAATTCCGCGCACCATGGCGCTCGCTTGGCTTTATGTCGCCCATACCCATTCGACCGTCAGCCAGGAAAGCATGACCGCGCTAGTCGAGGGCTATCAGCAGCATCAGACGCTGGAAATCGGTGAACTCTGGGCGCTGCCCTCGATCGTCCGCTTCGTGCTGGTCGAGAACCTCCGTCGCATTGCGACCCGCGTCGACCGTTCGCGCCGGATGCGCCGTCGCGCCAATGAAGTGGCCGACGAGATCGTCCGCCTCAACGACCCGGTCGCAGCAGCAACTTATCTCAGCCAGATCGAGCAGCTGGCCGACGATAACACCTTCGCGACCCAGTTCCTCTATCGTCTGCGCAACGGCTCGCAGAACACGAGCTTCGCGGTAGAATGGCTGGAAAGCCGTCTGGAAGCAGCCGGCCGCACCGCCCAGGAGGCCATGGACGCCGAGCACAATCGTCTCTCCTCGGGCAATGTGACGATGGGCAACATCGTCCGCGGCCTGCGCGAGATCGACGACAAGGAATGGTCGGTCTGGGTCGAAGAGGTGAGCCATGTCGACCGGGTACTCGGTCAGCACACCGATTACCGTCAGCTCGATTTCGGCTCGCGCAATGCGTACCGCAACACGATCGAAAAGCTGGCGCGCCGCTGTGACCAGACCGAGATCGAGATTGCCCAGACCGCGATCGATCTCGCCACCGAGGCGGCGGGCCCGGAGGGCCATCTCGACGTCGGCAGCTACCTTGTCGGCAATCGCCGCACCGAACTCGAAAATGCGATCGGCTACAGCCAGCCGCTGTCGCGCATCATCACCGATTTCATCAAGCGACTGAACTGGCTCTCGATCGCGGTTCCCGTCATCGCGCTGACGATTGCCGCGCTCGCCGTCATTGGCCATTTCCTCAACCAGATGGCGCTGCCAACCTCGCTCATACTGGTGCTCCTGATCCTCGTATCGCTCCCGGTGTCGGAGGGCGCAACGGGCCTCTTCAACACGCTGGTGACCTTCTTCGTCAAACCCTTCCGCCTGACCGGCTACGAGTTCAAGCAAGGCATTCCCGAGGAAGCCCGCACCCTCGTCGTCGTGCCGTGCATGATCACAAAGCGCGACGATGTCGATGAACTCGTCCGCAACCTCGAAGTCCACTATCTCACCAACCCCCATGGCGAGATCTACTTTGCTCTGCTGAGCGACTGGAAGGACAGCCAGACGGAAGAATCCTCCGCCGACATGGAGGTGCTGGACTATGCCAAGCGCGAGGTGGCGCAGCTCAACAGCCGATACGATTTCGCTGGCAAGACGCGCTTCTATCTCCTGCATCGTCGCCGCCTCTACAACGAGGCGGAAGGTTGCTGGATGGGATGGGAGCGCAAGCGCGGCAAGCTGCACGAGCTGAACCTGCTGCTGCGCGGCGACCGTGACACATCCTATCTGCCTGGTGCCAACATGGTGCCGGAAAACGTGCGCTATGTGATGACGCTCGACGCCGACACGCGCCTGATGCGTGATGCGGTCACCAAGCTCGTCGGCAAGATGCACCACCCGATCAACCGGCCGGTCCACGACGAAAAGACCGGCCGCGTGATCAGCGGTTACGGCGTCCTGCAGCCGCGCGTCACCCCGTCGCTCACGACCGGCAAGGATGCCTCGGTCTTCCAGCGCATCTTCTCGATGAACCGCGGCCTCGACCCTTATGTCTTCACTGTTTCCGACGTCTATCAGGACATCACCGGCGAGGGCACCTTCACGGGCAAGGGCCTCTACGACGTCGATGCCTTCGAAACGGCGATCAAGGGCCGGATCGATGAGAACAGCGTGCTTAGCCACGACCTGCTCGAAGGCTCGTTTGCCCGCTGCGCGTTGGTGACCGACGTCGAACTGGTCGAGGACTTCCCGACCCGCTACGAAGTGGAAATTTCGCGCCAGCATCGCTGGGCCCGCGGCGACTGGCAGTTGATCCCCTATATCGGCGACACCAGCCGCGGCATCACCAGCCTCGGTCGCTGGAAGATGGTCGACAACCTGCGCCGCTCGCTGACCCCGATCGCATGGTACGCGGCCTCGGTTCTCGGCTGGGCCACCATGGACCCGGTCGGCGCCACCATCTGGCAGCTGCTTTTGATTTTCAGCCTTTTCGTTGCACCGACCCTGTCGCTTCTCTCCGGCATCGTTCCGCGCCAGACCGATATCGTTCCGGCAGCCCACTTCCAGACGCTATGGTCGGAAGTCCGCTCGATCAACGCACAGGTCGCGCTGCGCATCGTCTTCATCGCCGACAATGCCTGCATGATGGCCGATGCCATCGCGCGCTCGCTTTACCGCATGCTGGTGAGCCGCAAGCTGCTGCTCGAATGGCGTACCGCCGCAAGCGTTCAGTCGGCAGCCCAGGGCTCGATCGCCTCTTACTATGAGAACATGCGCCATGCGCCGATCCTCGCCATTCTCTCCGTGGGCGTCGCTGCCCTGCCCGGCGGTTATGGCTATCTGATCGGCCTTCCCTTCGCCTTGCTCTGGGTGCTCTCGCCACTGCTTGCCTGGTATGTCAGCCAGTCCGCAGAGACCGAAGACAGCCTGGAAGTCCCTGAGAACGTCTCCTACGAGCTGCGCAAGATCGCCCGCCGTACCTGGCGTTACTACGAAACCTTCACGACAGCGGGCGACAATTATCTGCCGCCGGACAACTTCCAGGAAACGCCTGAGCCGATCATCGCGCATCGCACCTCGCCGACCAATATCGGCGTCTACCTGCTGTCGGTCGTGTCCGCCCGCCATTTCGGCTGGCTCAGCTTCGAGCAGACGATCGAACGCATGGAGCAAACGATTGCGACCGTCGAGCGGATGGAGAAGTATCGCGGCCATCTCTACAACTGGTACTACACCGACACGCTTCAGACGCTCGGCCCGAAATACATCTCGGCCGTCGACAGCGGCAACCTGGCCGGCCATCTGATCGCGATCTCCTCGGCCTGCCGCGAATGGGCGGAAGCCCCCTCCGCCCACCTCCAGGGCAACCTCGATGGTATCGGTGATGTCGGCGGCATCCTGCTCGAAATCCTCGGCCAGCTGCCGGACGACCGCAAGACCGTCCGCCCGCTTCGCCGCCGTCTCGAAGAGCGCATCATCGGCTTCAACACGGCCCTGGCCGCGGTCAAGCGCGAGCACGAATTCGCCTCGATCCGCATCATCAACCTCGCGGTGCTCGCCCGCGACGTCCAGAAGCTTGCGGCCAACCTGCACCACGAAGTGCGCTCCGAACAGAGCGCCGAGGTCGTGCGCTGGACGGAATCCCTCGTGCAGGTCTGTGAAGCGCATATTGCCGACACCGCCTTCGACCTGTCGAACATCGATCCGCTGCGCCAGCGCCTGAACCAGCTCTCGGAACGCGCCCGCAACCTCGCTTTCTCGATGGACTTTACTTTCCTGTTCCGTCCGGAGCGCCGTCTTCTCTCCATCGGCTACCGCGTCGATGCCCGTGAACTGGACGAGGCCTGCTACGACCTTCTGGCGTCGGAATGCCGCCTGACGAGCCTGTTTGCGATTGCCAAGGGCGACCTGCCCACGGAGCACTGGTACCGTCTCGGCCGCCAGGTCGTGCCGATCGGCGCGCGCGCCGCGCTCATTTCCTGGTCGGGCTCGATGTTCGAGTATCTGATGCCGCCGCTCGTCATGCAGGAGCGTCAAGGCGGCATCCTCAATCAGACCAACAATCTGATTGTCATCGAGCAGATGAACCACGGGCGTCGCCTCAACATTCCCTGGGGCATTTCGGAAGCGGCCTTCAATGCCCGCGACCACGAGATGAACTACCAGTACACCAACTTCGGTGTGCCGACGCTCGGCCTGAAACGCGGTCTGGGACAAAACGCCGTGGTGGCGCCCTATGCCTCGATCCTCGCCAGCCAGTATTACCCGGAAGCCGCGCTCGAGAACCTGAAGCGTCTGCGTAAGCTCGGTGCCCTCGGTGCCTACGGCTTCCACGATGCTGTCGACTTCACGCCGACACGTCTGCCGGATGGCAAGAAATGCGCTGTCGTCTACAATTACTATGCCCACCACCACGGCATGTCGATCGCAGCCATCGCCAACGTCGCTTTCAACGGCCGTCTGCGCGCCCTTTTCCACGCCGACCCGGTGATCGAAGCGGCTGAACTTCTGCTGCAGGAAAAGACACCGCGCGAAATCCCGGTCATGAGCGCGAAATACGAACCGCAGACGCCGGGCAAGGGCCAGGCCGACCTGCTGCGCGCCGAAATCCGCACAGTTGAGGACCCGGCCACCAAGGACCGCGAAGTCGTCTTCCTGTCGAACGGCCACTATTCGGTGATGCTGACGGCCACCGGCTCGGGCTTCTCCCGCTGGAACGGACAGTCCGTCACCCGCTGGAAGCCTGATACGACCGAGGACCGCTGGGGCACCTTCCTCTTCCTGCGCGACACCGCGACCAACGAATGGTGGTCGGCAACATCGGCGCCGCGCAGCGCGCCGAATGAAAAGTCCAAGGTCATCTTCGGCGACGACAAGGCCGAGTTCTTCAAGACCGTCGGCGACATCTCGACGAGCCTCGAATGCATTGTCGGCACCGAGCACGATGCCGAGGGCCGTCGTCTGACGATCCTGAACACCGGCACGGAAGACCGTTACATCGAGGTAACGTCCTATACCGAACCGGTGCTGGCCTACGAGGATAGCGACAGCGCACATCCGCTCTTCTCGCGCATGTTCGTGAAGACTGAATTCGGCCGCCGTCGTGATGTCATTCGCGCCGAGCGCAACAAGCGCAGCCCGTCGGATCCCGATATCTGCGTAGCCCATCTGGTGGTGGACAGTGCAGGCCAGGGTCGCCCGACGGAATTCGAGACCGATCGCCGCAAGTTCCTCGGCCGTGGCCGCAGTCTCGGTGAGGCAGCTGCCTTCGATCCCGGTGCGAGCCTCTCCGGCACGGAAGGCTTCACGCTCGATCCGATCCTGAGCCTTCGCCGCGTTGTGCGCGTGCCGGCCGGCAAGAAGGTTCAGGTCATCTTCTGGACCATGGCAGCCCCGAACCGCGAGGAAGTCGACAAGGCGATCGAACGCTATCGCCACCCGGATTCCTTCAGCCACGAGCTGATCCATGCCTGGACGCGTGCCCAGGTGGAGCTCCGCCACATCGGCATCACCTCGCAGCAGGCGGCTGCCTTCCAGCATCTCGGCCGCTACCTCACCTATCCGGACAACCACCTGCGTGCCGACCCGGAAACGGTCCGCAAGGGTTTGAAGTCGCAGTCGGCACTCTGGCCGATGGCGATTTCGGGCGACTTCCCGATCTTTGCGCTGCGCATCAACGATGACATGGACATGGACATCGCCCGCGAAGCGATGAGCGCGCTGGAATATCTGCGCCGTCGCGGCGTCGTGGCTGACCTTGCGATCATCAACGAGCGCGCGACTTCCTATGCCCAGGACATGCAGCACGCACTCGACCAGATGGCGGACAATCTGCGCCACCGCCTGCCGGGCGGTCGCCAGCATGTCTTCACCGTCCGTGACGATCTGCAGGACGAGGGCGCAACGCTTGCCGTGCTTGCCGCTGCCCGCGTGGTTCTGCATACCCGCAACGGCAAGATCGTCGACCAGGTGAACCGAGCCGTCTCGCTGTTTGCGACACCACGTACGATCGACGGCGAAGCTGAATGGGCAGGCCTGCCCCCGGCGCTGCCCGCTCCGTCAAAATCGGCTCAGAAGGCTGACGGTGCCGACCTCGACTTCTGGAACGGCTTCGGCGGCTTCTCGAAAGACGGCAAGCAATATGTCGTCCGTCTCGATGGAACCGCCAGCACGCCGCATCCGTGGATTAATGTCATCGCCAACGAAAGCTTCGGCTTCCACGTCTCGGCAGAGGGCGCCGGCTTTACCTGGAGCCAGAACTCCCGCGATTACCAGGTGACGCCCTGGACCAACGATCCCGTCATCAATCGCCCGGGTGAGGCCTTCTACGTTACCGATCTTGCCAGCGGCCGCGCCTATGCGACGGTGAGTGCGCTCAACCTCGACCCGACGGCGCGTTTCGAGACGCGTCATGGTCTCGGCTACTCGACCTTTGTCAGCAGACACGGCGATCTCGAAATCGAACTGAACCAGACGGTCGATCGCGAGCGTCCGGTGAAGCTCACGAAGATCCGCCTGAAGAATGTCAGCGACGAAGCACGCAAGTTCCGCATCTATGGTTATGCGGAATGGGTGCTGGGCAACAATCCGGCCCGTACCGCACCTTTCGTTCTCTCGACTTTCGATGAAGAAACCGGCGCCCTTCTCGCGTCGAACCCCTACGACATCAACTATCCCGGCCGTTTCGCCTTCCTGGCGGGTCCGGAACAGCCGGATGGCTATACGGCAAGCCGCCGAGAATTCATCGGTCGCAACGGCACGATCAAGCTGCCGCAGGCCGTTGCGCGGGCCTCCGGTCTGAGTGGATCGATCGAGAGCGAAAGCGACCCCTGTGCTGCCATCGCCTTCGATGTCGAGCTGTCGCCCGGCCAGTCCCGCGACATGACCTTCCTGCTCGGCGAGACCGACACGGCGGAAAAAGCGATCGATCTGGTGAAGACTGTCCGTGGCTCCGGCTTCGAGACCATCCTGAAGACCAACACCGATTTCTGGACAGGCTTCACCGGCAAGCTCTCGGTCGAAACCGGCGACAAGGGCTTCGATAACCTCGTCAATCGCTGGCTGCCCTATCAGGCGCTCGCCTGCCGCATCTTCGCGCGGGCCGGCTTCTATCAGGCCAGCGGCGCCTATGGCTTCCGCGACCAGCTTCAGGATACGCTCGCCTTCCTGACCGTCGAGCCGCATCTTGCCCGCAGGCAGATCCTCAACGCCGCTGCCCGCCAGTTCATCGAAGGCGACGTCCAGCATTGGTGGCTGCCGCAGACGGGAGCGGGTGTCCGCACCATGATCTCAGACGACGTCGTCTGGCTCGCCTATGCGATTGATCAGTACGTGTCGACCACGGGCGACGAGGCCATCCTTGCCGAACAGGTTCCGTTCCTCGACGGCCCGGAGCTGAAGCAGGGGCAGCATGACAGCTTCTTCCTGCCGAACACGGCGGCAGAGACGGCGGATCTCTACGAGCATGCCGCCCGCGCGCTGGATCTGGCAATTGCCCGCACCGGCGAACACGGCCTGCCGCTGATCCTCGGTGGTGACTGGAACGACGGCATGAACCGTGTGGGCATCGAAGGTCGCGGCGAAAGCGTCTGGCTGGGCTGGCTTTTGGCGGCAACGCTGGAGCGTTTCAAGGCCCAGGCCGAGAGGCGCGGCGAACGTGAGCGCAGCGCCCGCTGGAGCGACCATGTCGCAAAGCTTAAAGCCGCTCTGGAAACGGCCGGCTGGGACGGTGACCACTATCGTCGCGGCTATTTCGACGATGGCTCGCCGCTGGGGTCGAACGGCTCCCTGCAGTGCCAGATCGATTCCATCGCCCAGTCCTGGAGTGTGCTTTCGGGTCTCGGAGATCCAGCGCATACCGCAAAGGCTCTCGATTCCGCAGTCTCCAAATTGGTCGACACGGAGACGGGCATCGTCCGCCTCTTCACGCCGGCCTTCGAGAAGCCTGAGGTCGATCCGGGCTATATCGGCGCCTATCCGCCGGGTGTGCGTGAGAACGGTGGTCAGTACACCCACGCGGCGATCTGGCTCGGCCTCTCGCTGGTCAAGGCCGGACGCCTCTCCGACGCCTGGCGCGTCTTCGAGCTCTTGAACCCGATCAACCATGCCCGCACGCCGGAAGAAGCAGAGCAGTACCGCGTCGAGCCTTACGTTGTCGCAGCCGACATCTATGGCGGCAGCGGCTATGCCGGTCGCGGTGGCTGGACCTGGTACACGGGCTCTGCCGGCTGGCTCTACCGCTTCGCGGTCGAAGGCTTCCTCGGTATCCGCCGCAAGGGCAGTGACATCGTGGTCACGCCTGCGCTTCCCGAGCACTGGCAGGGCTTCAAGGCGAAGGTCGAAATCGACGGACGCAAGGTCGACGTCGCCGTCACCCGCAAGGCCGAAGGCTATGACGTGACCCTGGATGGCAAGGCCCAGGAGATCGGCCAGGATCTGCCGCCCGCTCCGCCGCCAGCGAAGAAGCCGGCCCGCAAGCCAAAGGTCAAGGCGGCCGAGTAAGCGGTCCCAATAAGCGAAACGAACGAGGCCCCGCCAGCGATGGCGGGGCCTCTTCTCATTGTACTGATGAAAGAGCGATCAGGCGGAATAGACGACCAGCAGGTCCTTGGCGTCGATCTGATCACCGACGCGCACCAGCACTTCCGAAATCGTCCCGTCGCGGTCGGCATGCAGCGCCGTTTCCATCTTCATCGCCTCGATGGAGAGCAGCACGTCACCGGATCTGACCGTCTGACCGGATGAGACGGCAACCTGCGAGATGACGCCCGGCATCGGCGCGCCGAGATGAGCGGCATTGCCGTTCTCCGCCTTCCGGCGGATGGCGCTGCCCGATGCACCATGGGCGCGGTCGGGGACCTTGATGCGGCGCGGCTGACCGTTCAGCTCGAAGAACACGGTGACCATGCCCTTGTCGTCGGTGTGGCCGATCGCCTGGTTGACGATGACGAGCGTCTTGCCCTTTTCGAGATCGACGAACAGCTCTTCACCGGCCGGCAGACCGTAGAAATACTGCGGCGTCGGGATCACAGAAACCGGGCCATACATATCGGCGGCCAGCGCGTAATCCGTGAAGACCTTGGGGTACATCAGATACGAGGCAAACTCGAAATCCGTGACTTCGCGGCCGAGCTTTTCCTCGATCGTCTTGCGCTCGGCATCGAGATCGGCAGGCGGCAGAAGCGAACCAGGGACGGCCGTATAGGGCTGCTCACCCTTCAGCACCTTCTTCTGCAAGGCTTCCGGCCAGCCACCCGGAGGCTGACCGAGATCACCCTTGAGCATCGAGACGACAGAGTCCGGGAAGGCAATGTCCTTGTTCGGATTCTCGACATCGGCAACGGAAAGATCCTGGCTCACCATCATCAGCGCCATGTCGCCGACAACCTTGGAGGACGGGGTCACCTTGACGATGTCGCCGAACATCTGGTTGGCATCGGCATAGGCCTGCGCCACTTCGTGCCAGCGCGTTTCAAGCCCGAGCGAACGGGCCTGTTCCTTGAGGTTGGTGAACTGGCCGCCCGGCATTTCGTGCAGGTAGACTTCCGAAGCCGGCCCCTTGAGGTCGCTTTCGAAGGCCGCGTACTGCGTGCGCACGGCTTCCCAGTAGAAGGACAGACGACGGATCCAGTGCGGATCGAGACCCGGGTCACGCTCGGAGCCACGCAGGGCCTCGACGATGGAGCCGAGGCAGGGCTGGGACGTGTTGCCCGAGAAGGCATCCATGGCGGCATCCACGGCATCCACGCCTGCTTCGACAGCGGCCAGAACCGTGGCCGCGGCAATGCCCGAGGTGTCGTGCGTATGGAAGTGGATCGGCAGGCTGGTCGCTTCCCGCAGCGCCTTGAACAACACCTTGGCCGCACCCGGCTTCAAGAGACCGGCCATATCCTTGACCGCGATGATATGCGCACCGGCCTTTTCGAGATCGGCGGCCAATGACGTGTAGTACTTCAGGTCATATTTCGGACGCGCCGAGTTCAAGAGGTCGCCGGTGTAGCAGATGACCGCCTCGCAGAGTTTGTTCTCCTCGATGACGGCATCCATCGACACGCGCATGTTGTCGACCCAGTTCAGGCAGTCGAAGACCCGGAACAGGTCGATACCGCCCTTGGCTGCCTGGCGCACGAAATACTTCACGACATTGTCGGGATAGTTCTTGTATCCGACGCCGTTGGCACCGCGGAGTAGCATCTGCAGGAGCAGGTTCGGCGCGCCTTCACGCACCAGCTGCAGCCGCTCCCACGGATCTTCCGTCAGGAAGCGCATGGAGACGTCGAAGGTTGCACCACCCCAGCACTCGAGCGAGAAGAGGTTCGGCAGCGCGCGCGCATAGGTATCGGCGACCCTGGCGATATCGTGGGTACGCACGCGCGTGGCCAACAGCGACTGGTGGCCGTCACGCATCGTCGTATCGGTCATCAGGATGCGCTTTTCGTTGCGCATCCAGTCGCCGAACTTCTTCGGCCCGAGCTCGTCGAGCAGCTGCTTCGTACCTGGCTTGATATCGGCATCGATGAAGGGAACGACCGGTTCGGCAGCATCGGCCGGCGGCTTCGGGCGGCCCTTCACTTCCGGATGCCCGTTGACCGTGACGTCGGCGAGATAGGTCAGGAGCTTCGTCGCTCGGTCCTGGCGCTTCACCTGCTGGAAGAGCTCCGGCGTCGTGTCGATGAAGCGGGTTGTGTAGGAGTTATCACGGAAGCTCGGGTGACCGATGATCGCCTCGAGGAAGGTAAGGTTGGTGGCAACACCGCGGATACGGAACTCGCGCAAAGCACGATCCATGCGGCTGATCGCCTCCTGCGGCGTGCTGCCGGATGCCGTAACCTTGACAAGCAGCGGGTCATAGTAGCGGGTGATGATCGCGCCTGAATAGGCGGTACCACCGTCGAGACGGATGCCGAAGCCGGCCGCCGAACGATAGGCGGTGATGCGACCGTAATCCGGAATGAAGTTCTGCTCCGGATCTTCGGTGGTGATGCGGCACTGTAGGGCGTGGCCGTTGAGGCGGATATCCGCCTGATCAGGCACGCCCGATTCCGGCGTACCGATCGCATGGCCATCGAGAATATGGATTTGCGCCTTCACGATATCGATGCCGGTCACGACTTCGGTGACGGTATGCTCCACCTGGATGCGCGGGTTGACCTCGATGAAGTAGAATTTGCCGGTATCGGCATCCATCAGATACTCGACGGTGCCTGCACCGATATAGTTCGTCGCCTTGGCGATACGGAGCGAATAGTCGGCCAGCTCCTGGCGCTGCGCTTCGCTGAGATAGGGAGCCGGCGCGCGCTCGACGACCTTCTGGTTGCGGCGCTGGATCGAGCAGTCACGCTCGAAGAGATGCACGACATTGCCATGCGTATCGCCGAGCACCTGGCTCTCCACATGGCGCGCGCGCTCGACGAGTTTTTCGAGATAGACCTCGTCCTTGCCGAAGGCGGCCTTCGCCTCGCGCTTGGCTTCGGTGACCTCGCGGATCAGATCCTTGGGATCGCGGATCGCGCGCATGCCGCGGCCACCGCCGCCCCAGGAGGCCTTGAGCATGACGGGATAGCCGATCTCGGCGGCGAGGCGATGGATTTCTGCTTCGTCATCCGGCAGCGGATCGGTCGCGGGCACGACCGGCACGCCCACGCTGATCGCCAGATTGCGGGCGGCGACCTTGTTGCCGAGCTGCCGCATGGTGTCGCTCTTCGGGCCGATGAAAATCAGACCTGCATCGTTGCAGGCGTCCACGAATTCAGGACTTTCCGACAGGAGGCCGTAACCCGGGTGAATGGCATCGGCGCCGGACAGCTTGGCGACGCGGATGATTTCGTCGATCGACAGATAGCTTTCGATCGGTCCGAGATCCCTCGAAAGGTGCGGCCCCCGACCAACCTGATAGCTTTCGTCCGCCTTGAAGCGGTGCAGCGCGAGTTTGTCTTCTTCGGCCCAGATGGCGACCGTTTTCAGACCGAGCTCGTTGGCGGCGCGAAAGACGCGGATCGCAATTTCCGAACGGTTGGCGACAAGGATCTTGGATATTGGCAATTCGGTCTCCCCAAAACGATATGCCAGGGCATTGTGCACCTGCGAAGAAAACTCATAGCGCGTTGTTTTAGGAAGTTCAATTTGCCTTGGAAGCTGCGGAGAAGATTCCGCCTCAGCTCATGTGACGAGCCCTAGACGGAAGGACAAAGCCACAACGTGCTGCCGGTTTTTTGCGTTTAGTTTGTCCTGAATACCATTCATGTACCAGTCGACCGTATGGTTGGAGATCTTCAGGATCTTGCTGATTTCATTCGAGGTCAGTCCATCGGCGAGATAGTTCAGCACTTCCATTTCACGCCGGGTCATGCGGGTATCGATCGGCTTGACGGCTTCGGTGTTGTCGGCATGCTTGAATTCAAGCAGACGCCAGTAGGCTTTCTTCGCGACTGCATCAAACAGGGCGATTTCCGTCGGCGACAGATCCACCGGCCGGCCACCGACCGTCATGTTTCCAAGAAGCCCTGTCCGCCCATGGACGGGGAAGATGTAACCATCCATCAATCCAAAGCGCATGCTGTCGCTCAACATCCGTTCCATGCGCTTGCGATGGGGATCATTGCGAAACGCGTGAAGCGCATCACGCCAGCGGAAACCAGCTTGCGCCTGCCCCAGATAGCGGATGGTCGGGTCCATCAAGACATACTTTTTGGCGATGTAAATCTGCGGCCAGCCCTCGGGCCATTGGCCGGTCAGGACAAGATCCATGGGGTTCTCGTCCGGCTTTGGTTGCCGCACCACACCGTAGTATTCGAAACCGTAGCTCCGCACCAGTTTTTCAAGCTCGGACACGAGCTCCGATGCGGTACGAAATTCATCGGCGACGACCAGGAAATGCAGCAACTGATTGATATTCACAAACCTTCTCCGAAATCATCTAAAAAACATCATTAAAAAGCCACGAGTAGAGGTTTGTTCGACCTCCCGAAGCAATGTGAACGTTTATCGCCAATTTGCGTTATGGGAAACTTAAAGCAAGGCTCGTGAGATAGCGTTAGCGTGAGACAACACTCATGAAGGCCGTGACGCGACATCTTGCGGTAGACCGTTTGTGGCATTAGGCATCCTTTCGGGGTGGCCAAGTCGGGCCAGCGAACAATCATGGCGCATGCCGCTTTGAAAGAACGAGGATAAAACAGCTTGTCTCTGCTCCAGGTTTATTTCAAGGCCCTGAAATACCTAGCGCGTTACAGGCTGCGGGTATCCCTGGTCGTCGCCGCAAATATCGTCCTTGCTGTCATAACGATTCTCGAGCCCATACTTTTCGGACGAATCGTCGACGCGATATCGGAAAAGCGCGACGCAACCGGCATTCTGATTGCCTGGGGTTGCTTTGGCGTCTTCAACACGGTCGCCTATGTCCTCGTTGCCCGCCAGGCCGATCGCTTGGCTCACGGCCGCCGCGCGGATCTTCTGACCGAATCTTTCGGCAAGATTATCTCAATGCCGCTTAGCTGGCATCATCAGCGCGGCACCTCGAATGCTTTGCACACACTATTGCGCGCGGGTGAGACGCTTTTCGGCCTCTGGCTCGAATTCATGCGGACTCATCTGGCGACGGCAGTGGCACTTGCACTTCTGATCCCAACCGCCTTCTCGATGGACGTGCGACTGACATCCGTTCTGATTGTGCTTGCCATCCTGTATGTCATCATCGGCAAGACGGTGATGAACCGCACGAAGGAAGGCCAGGCCTCGGTGGAGAGCCATTATCATACGGTCTTTTCGCATGTCAGCGACTCGATCAGCAACGTCTCGGTCCTGCATAGCTACAACCGCATCGAAGCCGAAACCCGGGCCCTGAAGGAATACACGACGAAGCTCTTGTCCGCCCAGTATCCGGTTCTCGACTGGTGGGCGCTGGCCGGCGCCTTGAACCGTATTGCCTCCACGCTGTCGATGCTTGTCATTCTGGTGATCGGCACGCTGCTCGTCCAGCGCGGCGAGTTGAAGGTGGGCGACATCATCGCCTTTACCGGCTTTGCGACCCTGCTGATCTCGCGTCTGGACCAGATGATCGCCTTCGTGAACCAGATCTTCGAAGCGCGCTCAAAGCTCGAGGACTTCTACAAGCTGGAGGATGCCGTTCAGGAACGCGAAGAGCGGGTGGGCGCTGCGGAGCTGAAACAGGTTCGGGGCGACGTCGAGTTCAAGGACGTCTCTTTCGATTTTGCGTCGACCACGCAAGGGGTCCGCGACATCTCCTTCAGCGTCCGCGCTGGCCAGACGGTCGCAATCGTCGGCCCGACGGGTGCCGGCAAAACCACGCTCATCAATCTCCTGCAACGTGTCTACGATCCGCAGTCGGGACAGATCCTGATCGATGGTCAGGACATCGCCAAAGTAACCCGCAAGTCGCTGCGTCATGCGATCGCAACGGTTTTCCAGGACGCGGGCCTTTTGAACCGCTCGATCAAGGACAATATTCGGCTGGGCCGAGAGGATGCGACCGAGGAAGAGATCATCCAGGCAGCCGAGGCAGCCGCAGCGACCGACTTCATCGAAAGCCGCATGATCGGCTACGACACCCATGTCGGCGAACGCGGCAACCGGCTGTCGGGCGGCGAGCGTCAGCGCATCGCGATTGCCCGCGCCATTCTCAAGAACGCCCCGATCCTCGTGCTTGACGAAGCCACCAGCGCGCTGGACGTGGAGACCGAGGCACGCGTGAAGGAAGCGATCGACAGGCTGCGCAAGAACCGGACGACCTTCATCATCGCCCACCGCCTCTCCACGATCCGGGAAGCCGATCTCGTGGTCTTCCTTGATCACGGCCGGGTCATCGAGATGGGCAACTATGACCAGTTGAGCGCACTCGGCGGCCGTTTCACCTCGCTACTGCGCACCAGCGGACTTCTGAAGGAAGAGCCGAGCCCGGCCATTTGAGGTCGAAACAGCCGTCAGAGGGTATTAAGCGTGTCGAGCATCTGCGCCGCATGCTTGCGGATCGCTTCCTGCTTGAACGGGTCCATTCGCCGCCACGTCGCATACATGTTCGATAGCCGGGGGTTTCGAGCGAGCTTTTCCGTGTTGCGATCGAGGAAGTCCCAGTAGAGCGCATTGAAGGGGCAGGCCTTCGGCCCGGTCGTCAGTTTCGGATCGTAGCGGCAGCCGCCGCAGAAATTGCTCATCCGGTCGATATACTTGCCGCTCGCCGCATAGGGTTTGCTGGCCATGATGCCGCCATCGCCATAAAGCGCCATGCCGAGCGTGTTCGGCAACTCGACCCATTCATAGGCGTCGGAATAGACCGCGAGGTACCATTCGCAGACCTCCGCCGGATCGATGCCGGCCAGCATGGCAAAATTGCCCGTTACCATCAGTCGCTGGATGTGATGCGAGTAGGCATGCTCGATCGTGTCCCCGATCGCACCCTGCATGCAGGCCATCTCGGTCTTTGCCGTCCAGTACATCTGGGGCAGCGGGCGGGAGGCCGAGAGATGGTTCAGGCCGGCATAATCAGGCATCTCCGTCCAGTAGATGCCGCGCACATATTCGCGCCAGCCGAGGATCTGGCGAATGAAGCCTTCGACCGCATTGAGCGGCGCACGTGCCTCGAACCATGCGGCCTCCGCCCGGCGGATGACATCGATCGGCAGCAGCAATCCGGCATTGATGTAGGCGGAGATGAGCGAGTGGTAGAGATAGGGCTCGCCCTTGACCATAGCGTCCTGGTAGTCGCCGAAGTTTGGCAGGATCTCGTCAATGAACTGCTGCAACTCGATCTGCGCCTGGCCAGCAGTCACGGCGAAATGGAAGCTGTCGAGTGATCCCATATGATCGGCAAAACGCTGTCCGACCAATGCCAGAACGGATTTCGTGATGTCGTCCTTGGCATGACTGATCCGCTTCGGCCCTCTCAGCCCCTCATCCGGCGGCTTGCGGTTTTCAGCATCGAAATTCCACTTGCCGCCGACAGGCTCCTCACCCTCCAGCAGCACCCGATGCCGCCGACGCATGTCGCGATAGAAATACTCCATGCGCAGCTGCTTGCGGCCCTTGCGCCAGGTGCGGAAGTCCTCGATCGGACAGAGAAAGCGATCGTCTTCGCGGATCTCGACGGGCACGCCGAGATCCGTTTCCCAGCCCCGCATCTCCTCGGCCAGACGCCATTCGCCGCATTCCGTGGCGATGACTGCGGAAGCGCCGCTCTCGGCAAGCGCGCGGGCAAGCTCACCTTTGAGGCTCTGAGTGTTCTCGGGGTCATCAAGCGTCACATAGCGGACCTGGAACCCCGTCTGCCTTAGCTCTTCGGCGAAGTGCCGCATGGCGGAAAAGAGAAAGGCGATCTTCTTCTTGTGATGCTTCACATAGGTCGCCTCGCTCATGACTTCCGCCATCAGCACCAGCGAGGTTTCCGGATCGGCATCGGCAAGGCCAGACAGCGAATGCGTAAGCTGGTCGCCGAGAACGAGATGGATACGCGATGCCTTCACCATTCGATCGGCTGGCCGTCATAGGCGAAGAAGCCGCCGGTCTGGGCAGGCTCAAGGCCATCAAGCACCGAAAGCATCATGGCGACACTTTCGGATGGCTGGATCTTGTCATGTGTCTTGGAGAAGCCGCCGGAAAAGCCGGTATCGACGGAGCCGGGATGCAAGGCGACCACCACGCTTTTCGGTCGGAGACGGGCAATCTCGATCGCCGAGGTGCGGGTGATCTGGTTGAGGGCCGATTTCGCCGAGCGATAGGAGATCCAGCCGCCGAGCTTGTTGTCGCCAATCGAGCCGACCCGCGCCGACAGCGTGGCAAACACGCTCTTGCCCTCGTTGGAGAGCAGCGGCGCGAAGTGCTTCAGTGCCAGCGCCGGGCCGATGGCGTTCAGCGCAAACTGCGCCGCCATCACATCCGCCTGGATCGCCTTGATCGTCTTTTCCGGGCCATTGCCATTGATGACGAGCGCACCCGTCGCACAGAGAATGAGATCGAATTTCTGACCTGCTTCCAAAAACAGGGCTGCCGCCGCCCCCACAGAGGAATCATCCGTGATATCAAACCCGTCACGACTGCGAGAGAGTTCCATCACACGGCCACAGGCAGGATCGGCCTTGATCGCGGCAGCAAACGCGCCGCCGATGCCCCCGCTTGCGCCAAGGACGAGGGCACGGTAGCCGGGATTGAGGGACGTCATTCCGGAAAAGTCGGACATCTGGATCTCCTGCGGGTCTGTGCTACCCACTACGGCAGGCAGCCAAACCGGATCAGGCACACATTGTCTCAGAGGCGCTCCACGGTCCCGCCAAAGGCCGGCATGTCGCCGGGATCAATGTCCATCAACCGGCAGACGAGGCCGGCAATCTGGATCTGCTGCAGCAGGGCCGCTTTCTCGACCCGGAAGCCGACCGTGTAGAAGGGCACTTCCGTCTCCTCCGGCGTCGGCCCGGCATGATTGCCGTCGTCACCCATGCCGTGATCTGCCGTGACGATGACGCCGTAACCGGCCTCGAGCCAGCCAGGCACATGCCGCGCAAGCAGATCGCCCTGCAAGCGCGCCGCATTGCGATAATCGACACTGTAGCCCCCATGCTTGTGCCCGGCATCATCGACATTCATCGGGTGGAGCAGCAGGAAATCGGGCGCCTTGGACCGAATGAGCCATTCGGCATCGGCGAAGAGATGGCTGTCGGGATAGGCATCGTCCCAATAGAAAACACCATGGCTGATATCGCCTGTACCATCGACGAGAATGCGGTCGCGATACCGGTCGAACGGGCAGGAGACATAAAGCTCGGACACCCAGTGATAGGCGGCAGCAGCGGTCACGCCACCCTGGGCCCTGACCCGCGCGAAGAGATTGTCCCCCATCGAACGGCGCACCACGCCATTGCTGACCACGCCATGGTCTACGGGCTTTCGCCCGGTCAGCAAGGTCTCATAGAGCGGCCGCGACATGGCGGGCAGTTCGCAGGTCAGCTTGCGCACATCCGCCCGCCCCGCAGCCACGAGCCCTTCCATATAGCCGAGACAGGAGCGGGCCACGTCGTAGCGCAGCCCGTCGAGAATGATCAGGATCACTTTGTTCATGGCGCGCAACTTGCCACGCCGCGCGCCAAAGGCAAGGCCGACTTAGAGAATCGGCTTTCCGCCGGTGACGGCGATCGTCGCGCCGGACACATAGCTGGAAAGCGGATCTGCGAGCATCACATAGGCCGTCTGCAATTCCGCCGGCTGGCCGGGGCGCTGCATCGGCACCTGCTTGCCGAAGTTCTTGACTGAATCTTCCGGCATCGTCGACGGAATAAGCGGCGTCCAGATCGGACCGGGCGCAACGCAGTTGGCCCTGATCTTCTTCTCCGCCAGCATTTGCGCAAGCCCGGCGGTGAAGTTCTGGATCGCACCCTTGGTCGTCGCATAGGCGAGAAGATGGGGGCTCGGACTATCCGAATTGATCGACGCCGTGTTGATGATCGAACCGCCGTTTTTCATATGCGGCACGGCAGCCTTGGTCAGGTAGAACATCGCGTGGATGTTGACGCGGAAGGTGAGTTCCCACTCCTCATCCGGGATTTCAGTGATGTCCTCGAATGTCGCCTGATGGGCAGCATTGTTGACAAGAATGTCCACGCCGCCGAGTTCGCGAACCGCAGTGTCGACGATCTCCCGGCAATGATCGGCATTCTGGATGTCACCCCGAACCAGCACGGCCTTTCGGCCCGCTTTCTCCACCCATTGGGCGGTATCCTGTGCGTCCTCATCTTCTTCGATATAGGAAATCAGCACATCGGCACCTTCCCGCGCATAGGCAATCGCCACCGCACGGCCGATCCCGCTGTCGCCACCGGTGATGATGGCCTTCAGGCCCTCGAGCTTTCCAGAGCCCCTGTAACTCTCCTCGCCGTGGTCCGGCCGGGGATTCATGTCGGCGGTACGGCCCGGCATGGGGACCTTGTCCTGCGAGAACGGCGGTGTTGGGTAATCGGCCATCGGTCTGTCTCCTCGTGTGGGTTCGAGGGTCAAACCGGTGAGCCATGGTTGAGTTCCGGAATTCGATCCGGGCAAGACGGGAAGGCCGGCGTGATGCCGGCCTTCGAGAGCTTTGAGATCAGGTCCGCCAGGCGGCGACTGCCTGCGGTTTCAGGACGGGCTCGCCAAGCACCGGGTCGGCATCTGCAGGCAGCGCCCAGTCTTGCGTGCCGTAGTTGAAGGCGAAGACGAGGTCACCGCGGCGACGGATACGGATGAAGTCGGGTACGCGCAGCGTCGCAACGCCGGCCTTCTTCGTGGCCAGTTCCAGCACCTCGGCGAGAAGTCCGGCATCCGCCCAGCAGGCGAGATAGAGCACCTTGCCCTTCTCGGTGAGAGCCGGATCGCCATTGTCGAAGGTCGCCAGCACCGAGGCCGAGGTCTCCAGATATTCCCGCCAACGGATCGCATGACCCGAAACCGCACCGGAAACGCCATCCGAGAGACCCGGACGCATGGAGGAGACCTGAATGACGCGATTGCCTGTGAGTGCGCCGAGCGGACCCGGCGGCAGGTTTTCCGGTATGCGGAAATTGCGGTCGCGCGAACCCGTGCGCGCACCGATCACCACAACACCTTTGGTCTTCTCAAGCTCGGCCCGCGCGGCTTCAGTCACTTCCGTCATGCAGGGCACGACAACGAGCGGATAGCCCTCGAGCGACGCGCCCGGACGGACGAAGTCAACGTTCAGGCCGAGATGGCGCAGCGCCTCATACCAGCGGAAGCAGAGTTCCTCGTAGCGGAAATCCTTGCCCTGCGGCTGGATCATCGTCGACCAGTAGCTCTGATAGTCGAAGACCAGTGCCACGGGTGCCTGGCTCGTTTCGGGAAGCGCCCCGAGAGCCGCAAGTTCGTCCGAGACCCGCATGGCTTCCTTGCCGCCCGGCGACCACTCGTCGAGACCCGGCAGGTTCAGACCCGCATGCATCTGCTCCTGCGCAAACGGTGCCTGACGCCAGCGGAAATAGCTGACGACGTCTGCTCCATGTGCCAACGCCTCCCAGGTCCACAGACGCACCATACCGGGCTTCGGCACGGGGTTCCACGGCGCCCAGTTCACCGGACCCGGCTGCTGCTCCATCACCCAGAAGCGACCCTTGCCGACCGCGCGATAGAGATCGTGGTGATAGGGCGCGATATCGGGATGCGAGGTTTCGGCCCAGCGATTGCGCTCGTCTTCGGTGAAGGGGAACTTCTCGACGAAGCCGATCGGATAACTGTCCCAGGAGGCGAGATCGAGATTGTCGCCAACCTTGAAGTGGTCGAAGTCGGACACGAAGCCCATGAAGTTATGGGTGATCCAGCGACCGGGCGAATGCTTGCGGATGATCTCGCACTGCATCTTGTCATAGGCCGCGACCTGGTCGGAATGGAAACGCCAGAAGTCCAGACGCGTCGCCGGGTTCGGTTCGGTGACCGTCAGGTTCGGCAGGGCGACGTCATCGAAGCTTGTGAGCTCCATCGACCAGAAGACCGAGCCCCAGGCTTCGTTCAGCTGATCGGTCGACTGGTAGCGCAGCCGCAGCCAGCGCTTGAAGCTCTTCAGATCCTCGGCCCCCCAGGAGAGGGTTGTATCGTGGCAGCCATATTCATTGTCAGTCTGCCAGCCGACGATGCCGGGGTGCTCGCCATAGCGCTTGGCGACCATCTCGACGATCCGCGCGCTTTCCTTCCACCAGGTCTCCGACGAGAAGGTATAGTGACGGCGCGAGCCGAAGCCGCGCGGGCGGCCGTGTTCGTCATAGGGAATGATATCGGGGCATTCGTCCACCAGCCACTTGGGCGGAGTCGCGGTCGGCGTGCCCAAGACGACCTTCAGGCCCGCTTCATGCAGCACGTCGATCGCCCGGTCGAGCCATTCGAAGGTGAAATTGCCACGCGAGGGCTCCAAACGAGACCAGGCGAACTCGCCGATGCGCACGAAGGAAATGCCGATTTCGCGCATTCGGCGCGCGTCGGTTCGCCACCGGCTTTCGTCCCAGTGTTCCGGATAGTAGCAGACGCCCAGCATTATCGTGTCAGATCCCCATTGATGACGGCCTTGCCGTCCTTATCGAACAGATGGCAGGCCTTGGCATTGATGCCGAGGCGCAGCGTCTGGCCGGGCTTCTCGCTGGCCAGACCATCGGCCTTCACCGCAAGCTCCGAGCCATCGGCAAGCGTGACGAAGAACAGCGTCTCAGATCCCAGATATTCCGCGAGCTTGACGGTCGCCTCGATGACGACATCGCCCTTGCCGGTCGCGTCGATATGCTCGGGGCGCAGGCCGAAGGTCAGTTCGCCAGCCGGAACGCTCGCCCCATGCGTCGGGATCGAGATCTCGCCACCCGGCAGACGCACCACGGCAACACCGTCGGCAGCCGAAGCCTGAACCTTCAGGAAGTTCATCTTCGGCGAGCCGATGAAGCCGGCAACGAACAGGTTGTTCGGGCGGTGGTAGAGTTCGAGCGGCGAACCGACCTGCTCGATCTTGCCGGCAGACAGCACGACGATCTTGTCGGCCATGGTCATGGCCTCGACCTGGTCATGCGTCACGTAGATCATCGTCGCCTTGAGGTCCTGATGCAGCTTGGAAAGCTCCGTGCGCATCTGGACGCGCAGCGCCGCATCGAGGTTCGACAGCGGCTCGTCGAACAGGAAGACTTCCGGATTGCGCACGATGGCGCGGCCGATGGCGACGCGCTGGCGCTGGCCGCCGGAAAGCTGGCCGGGCTTGCGCTGCAGAAGCGGCTCAAGCTGCAGCATCTTCGCGGCAACGGCGGTGCGCTCCGCAATCAGAGCCTTGGAATGGCCGGTCATCTTCAGGCCGAAGCCGATGTTTTCCTCAACCGTCATGTGCGGGTAGAGCGCATAGGACTGGAAGACCATGGCAACGCCGCGCTCGGAGGGGCCGATGCTGGTCATGTCCTGGCCACCGATCGCCAGCGAACCGGAGGTGATCTCCTCAAGGCCCGCAATCAGGCGCAGAAGCGTGGACTTGCCGCAGCCGGAGGGGCCGACGAAGACGCAAAACTCGCCGTCCTTGACGTCGAGGTCCACACCCTTGATGACGCTGAGCGCGCCGAACTGTTTCTTGACGCCACGCAGGCTTACATCAGCCATGGGTCTTGCCTCCCTTGATCGGTTCGAGTTCGAGGAGAAGAGCGCTTTCGGGCGTCAGCATCGGCAGCGGCAGGCCGGCAAGTCCGGCACTGGAAAGCGCGAAGGTGACGGCACCGGAAAGCAGCGCCTTCTGGCCCTCGGAGATGCGGATGAATTGCGGTTCTGCCGGCAGCACGGTCTTGATCCGCCACTGGCCGCCGAACTGGGTGATCTCATCGGGCAGACGCAGAGGTGCTGGCTGTTCGCCCACCATCTGCGGTCCCTGGGCGACGATCACCACGATTTTCTCGGCCGAAGCCGCACCCCAGACATAGCGACCGTCCAGCGGCTCCATGCGGAAACTGGCGCTCGGCGCATGGAAGAGATCGCGCAGCCGCTTGTAGGTCTCGATATAGACCTTGAGTTCGACGCGTTCCTCATCGGTGAGTTCGAGCGGGTTCAGCTCCACACCGAGATGATAGGCGATGGCCACGAGCGCCCGGAAGGCAAGCGTGTGCCGACGACCGGTCTGATGGTTCGGCGAGGCCGAGATATGGCTGCCGAGAATTTCCGGCGGCACGAAGACCGAAGCGCCGCGCTGGATTTCCAGCCGCTCCAGCGCATCCGTGCAATCCGACGTCCAGACGCGATGGGTGCGCTTTAAGGCGCCGTAATCGATACGTCCGCCACCGGAGGCGCAGCTTTCGATTTCGACATTGGGGTGAGCCGCACGAACGCGGTCCATCAGCGCATAGACGGCGCGGGTCTGGGCGGCAGTCTTCGCCTTGCCGTCGCGACCGGCCGCATGCGTCAGATCGCGGTTCATGTCCCACTTGATGTAGGAGACGGCATGGTTCGACAGTACGGCGTCGATCTTGCCGAAGAGATAGTCGGAGACCTCGGGACGCGTCAGATCCAGCACCAGCTGGGTGCGCGATTCCAGGATCGGACGGCCCTCGATCGTCAGTGCCCAGTCGGGATGCGCCTTGTAGAGCTCGGAGACCGGGTTCACCATCTCAGGCTCGAACCAGATGCCGAACTGCATGCCAAGCCCTGTGACATGATCGACCAGCGGCTTCAGGCCATCGGGATATTTGCGCGCATCGATGTCCCAGTCGCCAAGGCTGGTCGTGTCGTTGTCGCGTTTGCCGAACCAGCCGTCGTCGAGCACGAAACGCTCGATACCGAGCTCGGCTGCGGCTGTCGCCTGGGCCTTGAGCGAGTCCATCTGGTGGTCGAAGTAATTGCCTTCCCAGGTGTTGAGCGTCACCGGGCGCGGCGTCATCCGGCCACCCGGCCAGTCGATCAGCTCTTCGCGCACGAAGGCGTGGAAATCTTCCGTATCGGCCCCGGCATAGGCAACCGGGCTCTCATAGCTTTCACCCGGCGCAAGAATGATCTCACCCGGCTCGAACAGCTCCCCGAGATGCACGAGGCGGCGGCCGTCATCCGTCCGGTCGATCACCATCTGGTGGTTGCCGCTGAAGCCGAGTGTCACGCCGAAGATCTGGGTCTCGCTCTCGATGAACAGCATCGGGAAGCGATCATGCGAGGTGCGACCGCGACGGTTTTCCTGGATCCAGGTACCGTTGCCCAAAAGCTCGCGCCGCGTCTGGAACTCACGCCCCCAGATGCCGGTGAAGCTCATCACCTGCAGGTCACCTGCCGGCGCAAGGAAGGTGCCGGCCATGCAGCGGTCGAGCTGATAGTCCGTGTCGCCGCGATTGGTCAGCTTCGTCGCCATCGAGATGAGGCCGGAAGGATGGGCGGTCAGGGTGATCGACAGGGCGAGCTTCGCGACAGGATCGATGCCGGCGAGGATGGTGTGATGCCCGTCGCGGAAGAATTCCCACTGGCCGAACTGGGCGACAAAATCGCGGCCCCCGCGGTGACCTGCAATCGCCGGCCAGCCGAAGAAGCCCATGCCGCCTGTTGGCAGCAGAACGTATGATGGGACAGCCACATCCATGCCGTTGACTCGGCTCGATCGTTCGATTTCGAACAGGGGATCGGTTTCTGCCGGTTCTGCCCCAAAAGACAGGATTTCCGGCATGCCGAGTTCGGGCAGGCGCAGGCTCAGCGCCAGCTGTCCCGAATCGATGGTGACAATCTTGCTCATCCCTTGGTCGCTCCGAGTGTGAGGCCGGCAATGAAGTGGCGCTGCATGAGGAAGAACATCGCGACCGGCGGCAGGGCCGCAACGATCGATCCGGCGGACACCAGATGCCAGGCGGCAACCCACTGGCCGTTCAGCGAATAAAGACCTGCCGTCACCGGCATGGCGTGCTGGCCCTGCACGAGCACGGTCGCCCAGAAGTAGTCGTTCCAGACGAAGGTGAAGATCAGGACGGAGAGGGCGGCGATGGCCGGGCGCATCAGCGGCAGCACGATGTAGCGGAAGATCCGCCATTCCGAGACACCCTCGACGCGCGCCGATTCGATCAGCGCAAAGGGCAGGCCCTTGATGAAGTTGCGCATGAACAGCGTGCAGAAACCGGTCTGGAAGGCGACGTGAAAGAGCACGAGGCCCATGGTCGTGTCGTAGAGACCCGCGCGCAGCGTCATGTCGCGAACCGGAACCATCAGGATCTGGAACGGGATGAAGTTGCCGGCGACGAACAGGAAGAACAGGACGAGATTGCCCTTGAACTTGTAGACCGCCAGCGCGAAGCCGGTGAGGCAGGACAGCGCCACCGCGCCGATCACCGTCGGGATCGTCACCTTGAACGAGTTGAGAATGTAATAGCCGATCGGCGAGTTGTTGAAGACCGCCGAATAGTTCTCGAAACCGGCGAAACCCGAGGGGATGCCAAAGTAGTTGCCGGCGGCGAGGTCACCGGCTGGGCGTACCGATGTGATCGCCACGCCGATCAGCGGCAGAAGCCAGAGGAAGAGGGCAACCGGCAGCAGGATCTTGTACGCCGTCTGCGCAAAGGGCGAGGCCTTCTGGATCGGAGTGGGGAACATCAGGCGTTCCTTTCCTGGGCGAGCATGCGAACGATGAAGAGCGAGATGAAGACCATCATGATCAGGAACAGCACGACCGCGATCGATGCGCCGTAACCCATGCGGAAGCCATATTCGGAGAGCGCCTGCTCATACATGAAGTAGGAGAGAACCTGGCTCGATCCGTAGGGGCCGCCTGCCGTCATGATCGACACGAGGTCGAAGGAGCGCAGCGAGCCGATGACCGTCACGACCATGGCGATGAAAGTGGCCGGCGCGAGCTGCGGCAGGATCACGTACCAGAGCAGCTTCAGGCCCTTGGCACCGTCCATGCGGGCGGCCTCGACCTGCTCCGGATTGATGTTGTTGAGGCCGGTCAGGTAGAGGATCATGCAATAGGCCGTCTGCGGCCAGAGGCCCGCGACGATAATGCCGTAAGTCACGAAGCGCTCGTCGGCGAGGACGGCAAACTGTTGACCGGTGACCAGTTCGACGAGCTTCGAAAAAAGGCCGAAGTCCGGGGCATAGAACCAGGTGAACATCAGGCCGACGACGACCTGGCTGATCACGAAGGGGAAGAAGAACAGGGACTTGTAAAGGCGAATGCCGGCGACCGTCTGATTGAGGAAGAGCGCGACGGCGAGGCCCGCGGGGATCGCCAGCAGATACAGAACAAGCCAGATCAGATTGTTCTCGAGCGAGATGTAGAAGGAATCATCGTCGAGCAGTTCGACATAATTGCCGAGCCCGATCCAGGTCATCGCACCGAGACCGTCCCAGTCGTGGAAGCTGATCCAGATCGACTGAAAGATCGGGACGAGCACGTAGATCACGAACATCAGCATGCCGGGCGCGAGGAAGAGAATCGGCGCGAGCGTCTGCTGGTTGCGCTTCCAGAAGCTGGAAGTCGTTGGAACGGTGTTGCTCATGGCGGCACCTCTGAGGAAACGGGAAACGGCAACCGGATGCCATGGGCCCAGGGGACCCACAGCACCCGGCGCAGGGAGCTCTAAGGCTTACTTGTGGATGCGGGCGCGAGTCTTTTCGAGACGCTCCAGGATCGCATCGAGACGGTCAGGCTTCACCATGAATTCCTGGAAGCCTTCCATGCCGGCCTTTGCCATTTCGGCATCGGCGTCACGATCGTAGAACTGTGCCAGCGCATAGGCGTTGGACAGCATCTCGAAACCGGCCTGCAGGAACGGATCAGCCGGCTTTTCCGACTGGTTGTTCACCGGCAGCTGGCCAAGCGTTGCGTTCATCTTCGACTGGGCAGCCGGCGAAGCAACGAAAGCGAGGAACTTCTTCGCATCTTCCTTGTTCTTCGCACCCGACGGGATGTGGAAGGTATCCGTCGGCGCTTCCTCGGCCATCGGAACGCCCGCGGTGATTTCCGGGAACTGCATGAAGCCGATCTGCTCTTCCTTCAGACCGCCATCCTTCATGGTGGCGACGGCGAAGTTGCCCATCAGATACATGGCAGCCTTGCCCTGCACCATCTGCGGGATGGCGTCCTGCCAGTCGATCGCGGCATGGTTTTCATTGAAGTAGCCGGCCTTGACCAGCTCGCCCCACTTCTCGAACACGGCCTTGACGCGCGGGTCGGTGTACGGAACCTTGCCCGAGGTCAGCTCCATGTGGAACTCGTAGCCGTTGACGCGCAGGTTCAGATAGTCGAACCAGCCGCCGGTCGGCCACAGAGCCTTGGTGCCGATGGTGATCGGGGTAATGCCGGCTGACTTCAGCTTTTCGCAGGCAGCCAGGAACTCGGCCCAGGTCTTCGGCGGCTCAATGCCCTGCTCGGCGAAGATGTCCTTACGGTAGTAAATGCCCCACTGGTAGTAGGTGTAGGGCACGCCCCACTTCTTGCCGTCGATGGTCATCGAAGGCGCGGCGGATTTCAGCTGGTCGTTGAGGCCATTGGCTTCCCAGACGTCGCTCACGTCCTCGAAGAGGCCCGCCTTGACGAAGGGCTCCATGCGGTTGCCGGCAAACCAGGCAACGACATCGGGCGCGTCAGCGGTCAGGAAGTTGCGGATGGCAGACTTGTAGCCTTCGTGGTCGAAGTTGTTCCACTTGACCGTGATCCCCGGATTGGCGGCCTGGAAGTCCGCAATCAGGTCCTCGATCGCCTTCTTCGGCGCCGGGTCGGAGTGGTTCGAATTGAGAACGATCTCACCGGCGAATGCGGTGGACGACAGCAGGACAGCACCCAGAGCGATAGCGCTCAGGCTTTTGAAAAAGGTCATGTTTTCCTCCCTATGACCGGTATGCAACGTATCTGCGGAGCCTTGGCCCCGGATCCCGCCGGGGCAGATTTGTCAGCTCGCCTTGATCATCGGATTCAAACCCGTAATAATCTACCGAGTTTTGCTGTAACTTTTCCGGGATCCTAAGATTTGGAACATGTGAAACCCCTTCTGGATGACGAATCCGTTCCGGTGCACCCGGACCATGATCCGCGACACCCGCTGGTCATCTTCGGCGACCACCGCTTTTGCGCGGGCGAGAGCCTGACGGTTCACCGCATGGCCGGACCACACATGCACAGCCAGATCGAGCTGAATTTTGTCCTGTCGGGCCACATGACCTATTGGTTCGACGGGCGCGAACTCACCGTCGACGAGGGTCGCCTCTGCCTGTTTTGGGGCATGATCCCGCATCAGGTGATCGATCGGCGGGAGGGAACACGCTTCGTCTGCCTCTATGTCCCGATGTCGGTCTTCCTTGGCCTTGCAAACTTAAGCCGCTTCCGCGATGCCGTCTTTCGTGGCGCCATGATCGAAGCGCTGGAAATCCGCTCCTGGGACCGGGACATCTTCCAGCGCTGGCGCGAAGAACTGCTCGCCGGTGACGAGAACCTGACCGAGATCGTTCGCAACGAACTCACGGCGCGGGTTCTCAGGATCGAGCGCGACGGCTGGCGGGACCTGCGCGAGGAAGGCTCGGCGATTGCCAGCTTCAGCGCCAATGACAGTGAGCGCGTCGAACACATTGAACGCATGCTGCGCTTCATCGCCGAACACGCCCTGGAAAACATCTCGGCCGAGGATGTCAGCCGCGCCGTTGGCCTGCATCCGAACTACGCTATGTCGATCTTCAAACGCGCCGTTGGCCACACCATCAACCAGGCCATCGTCCGCCATCGCCTTGACACGGCCCAGTCGCTGCTGATCTCGACCGATCTCTCGATCACCGATGTCGCCTTCGAAAGCGGCTTTGGATCGGTCTCGCGCTTCTACGAAGCCTTCAGCGAACGCTTCGTCGAGAAGCCGACCGCCTTTCGTCGCCGCATGCGCTCCAAGGGCCAGCCGCCTGCCTGAGGGCCGTCAGCGGCCAACAATCGCCGACAGCTTCGGCATGGCGACGGCAGGACACCAGTCCTGGAAACCGATGATGCGCCGCACAATCTTTTCCGCATGATTGCCGGCGATATCGCGCAGCCTGTGGTCGAGAGTGGGATTGAGGAACCGCTCGAGCGTGGTGGCCACATAGGCCTCGGCCTCGTCAGCCAGGCCATGCTGGCGAAAACCCGGTACGACTTCTTGCGTATAGATCGCCTCAAGCTCAGCCCGGATCGCGGCATCCGCCAGGATGTCCTTGACGCATTCCGCCTCCGGTCTTGCGTCTTTGAGCCAGCGATCGGCCAGCACCGTGTGACCGAGATTGAGGATATGCAGCTTTAGCCGCTCATAGGGCGTCAGATCGTCGACCACCTTGATCGAGGGATGCTCGCAAGGGACGGTGAGACCGGGCTGCCGTTCAATGGCCCAGATCGCATAGGGCTCGGCGATTGCTCCTGCCGGCTCGATCGGTTCGGACACAATGCGGTCGACCAGCGTATTTCCCCAGATCACCCGCTCGGAAAGCCAGACATCGAAGTCCGGGTCCGACACATACTGTCTGGCAAGATCGGCGATCAGGCGCTTCAGCACATCCCCATTGCGCGAGATCAGCTCGCAGGGAAGGATCGTCAGCGGTCCGCCACCCGCCTCGTGACGTGCTTTGAGCAGCGCAAGCAGCTTCATCGGGAAGGATTGTGGAACGCCGTCGAGACTGTCGCCATCGAGAAGGGCATAGCCTTTGTCGCCGGTGTTCGAGAGAACGACACGCGCCTCATCGACAAAGATCCTTCTGACCTCGGCCCAGTCCGTTGCGGTCGACAGCGATCGGGCAACGGAGCGGACACGAACTTTGTGCTCCACCGGAGCACCATTCTCCAGCCCGCGGATGATCACCGGGAAACCTTCCGGCGCCGACAAGGCTCCGATCCGCCCGGCACGTTGCGGATCACCGCTTGTCTGCACCACGGTGATCGCGCCCAAGGCCTTGCCGACTTCCATGGCTTCGCTGACGAAGAGATCGGCATGCGCCTGAAGAAACCGGCTCGTGCCGAATTGCAGGATGGGCGTGTTCATGGATCAGGCGGTCTCCTGGATCGATTGCAGCAACGTCTCGCGTGCCGATTTCAGATGCTGGCGGCAGGCTTTCTCGATCGCGGACGGATCGCGGGAGAAGAGCGCCTTGATGTAGTCCACATGCTCCTCGAGCGCCCGCTGGTTGCGCGCCCGCGCATTCGTCTTGTTCCATTGATAGTGATAGTGGAAGACGATCGATATGATGTCGTAGAAATCGATGATGAAGCGGTTGCTCGACGCCTTCTGGACGAGCAGGTGGAAGCGCTCGTCGAGCTCCGAAAACTCCATGTAGCGATTGTCGATATCGGCCAGCAGCGCATGATGCTGCGCCTCGACCGCCTTGAGCTCCGCCCAGGCGGGATGCTCTTCCGCAAGACGAACGAAGGCGGCTGCCGAGCGCAGCTCGAACATTTCGCGCACTTCGGTCAGCTCAAGCGCAAATTCGCGGGTAAAACCCTTCAACACCCAATGGCTGTTCGGACGCTTCTCGATCAGACCGAAGCGGCTGAAACGAATGAGAAATTCCCGAACGCTGGTCGTGCCGATGCCGATCTCGCGGGCAAGCTCCAGCTCGTTGATCTGCATGCCGGGCTGCGCCCCGCCGGCAAGGATGCGCCTCATGAAGCTGCGCTCGATGATTTCCGAGAGCGAACTGGTTTCCTCGTCCGGAAAGTAGTCGCTCTGCTCCGGCCTGCGCAGCACCGTCTTCGAACGCTTGTCCCAGGCCACCAGGCCGACCTCGCCGAGCCGCGTCAGCACCGCGCGCACCGTCGTCCGGCTGACGCTGAGCAGTCCGCCAAGCTCCGGCTCCGAGGGAAGCGTGTCCGTTTCCTCGATCAGCTTCAGCGTGCGGTTGTAGGCGTCCTTGAAGACGGTGTTCTGCTTTGCCATGGCTCTGCCTGGGTTGAAATCATGCGGGCGGGTCGGTCTCTTGCCTCATGGCGCAAGACACGCCTTAGCGCAACGGAAACCACCGATTGCGGTGGCCCTGCCTCTTCTTGGTCTGGGTCCTCTTCCTCCCGCCCCTCACCGGAGCAAATTGTTCTTTATCGATATCATACCCATTGACGAGCAACTGTCTATTGCCGATAAAAGACAAAACACAGGATCCGGTGTCACCGGACGCATGGGAGAAACATCGGGTGTCGAAACCAGCCTGCATCCTGCTTTCGCGGGACGACAATGTTGCGGTGACCACTATTGCCATCGAGCCAGGGCATGTTTTGCCCGGCGGCGCGGCTGCGGCGACAAGGATCGACCCCGGCCACAAGGTGGCCGTGCGCGCGATCAAGAAGGGCGAACCGGTCGTCAAATACGCTCAGGCGATCGGTCGCGCGACCACGGACATCGCGGCCGGTGACCACGTCCATTCCCACAATCTCGCCTTCGATGAGGACCGCCTTTCGGTCAGCGGGCTTGCCGCCCCCGAAACCGCGACGGCAGCCGACAAGGGCCGCACCTTCATGGGCTATCGCCGCGCCGACGGGCGTGCGGCCACCCGCAACTACATCGGCATCATCGCCAGCGTGAACTGTTCCACCACGGTCTGTCGGGCGATTGCGGATGCCGCCAACCGCACCATCCTGCCCCATTACGAGGGCATCGACGGCTTCGTGCCGATCGTGCATGACCAGGGCTGCGGCATGAGCTCGACCGGCGACGGCATGCGCACGCTGCACAGAACGATAGCCGGCTACACAAGGCATGTGAACTTTGGCGGCGTGCTGATGGTCGGCCTCGGCTGCGAAGTAAACCAGCTGACACTTTACGGCCAGAGCGGCGCCGGTGCCTCAAAGCGTCACTTCAACATCCAGGATGCCGGTGGCTCGCGCCGCGCGGTCGAAAACGCCCTTGCGATCCTCAAGGAGATTGCAGCCGAAGTCGGCACCCTTCGTCGTGAACCGATTTCCGTCAGCGAGATCATTGTCGGCCTGCAATGCGGCGGTTCCGACGGACTTTCCGGAATCACCGCCAACCCCGCACTCGGCGTTGCCGTCGATATCCTGGCCGGCGCCGGTGGTACCGCCATTCTCTCCGAAACCTCGGAAATCTACGGTGCCGAACATCTCCTGCGCAGCCGTGCCGTCAACGAAGAAGTCGCTGTCAAGCTCGACGGGCTGATTTCCTGGTGGGAGGCCTATGTCGCCCAGCACGGTGCCTCGCTCGACAACAATCCTTCGCCCGGCAACAAGAAGGGTGGCCTCACCACGATTCTGGAAAAGTCACTCGGCGCCGTCGCCAAGGGCGGACGCTCGCCGCTGACGGCCGTTTACAACTACGCCGAACGTGTCACCGAGCACGGCCTCGTCTTCATGGACACCCCCGGCTATGACCCGGTCTCGGCGACCGGCCAAGTGGCAGGTGGCGCCAATGTGATTGCCTTTACCACCGGCCGCGGCTCCTGCTTCGGCTCGCGTCCCGTGCCTTCCATCAAGCTGACGAGCAACACTGCGCTCTACAATTCGATGGAAGAGGACATGGATATCGACTGCGGCGTGATTGCCACGGGAGATGCCAGCGTCTCCGGGCTTGGCCGCGACATCTTCGATCTGATCATCGAGACCGCCTCGGGCAAGAAGACCAAAAGCGAGCTCTTCGGCTACGGCGACAACGAATTCGTGCCGTGGCACCTCGGTGCCACGCTCTGACCTCGACAACAGGGATCCGGATATCAGCATGAAGACGAGACGCATCGGCAAGACCGCTCTGGAAGTGACCGAATACTCCTTTGGCACGGCCCCGCTCGGCGGCCTTTACCGCCCTTGCCCGCGCGATGTCGGGATCGCCACGCTGCAGGCGGCCTGGGATCACGGCATCCGCTATTTCGACACGGCCCCGCATTACGGCTTCGGTCAGGCCGAGCGCTATGTCGGCGACTTCCTGCGCGACAAGCCGGAAGACAGCTATGTGCTCTCGACCAAGGTCGGCCGCCTGCTGGCACCGGTCCCAAAGGATCAGATCCCGAATGTCGGCTTCGTCGATCCGCTGCCCTTCAAGCTGGTCTATGATTACAGCTATGACGGCATCATGCGCTCGGTCGATTTTAGCTATGCACGCCTCGGCCTGAACCGCATCGACATCCTCTATGTCCACGATATAGGCGTCTATACCCATGGCCGCGCGGTCAATGATCGCTATGTGAAGCAGCTGCGCGACGGCGGCTACAAGGCGCTCGACCAGCTGAAATCCTCCGGCGCCATCAAGGCCTTCGGTCTTGGCGTCAACGAGGTGCCTGCCTGCCTCGAGATGATGGCCGACATCGACATCGACGTCATCCTGATGGCAGGCCGCTATTCCCTGCTCGACCGCTCTGCCGTCGAGGAACTGCTGCCGCTCTGCGAAAAGCGCGGCACCTCGATTACTGCTGGCGGCGTGTTCAACTCCGGCATTCTCGCGACAGGTGCCGTGCCCGGCGCCCATTTCGACTACACGCCGGCTACCGACGAGGTGCTCGCCAAGGTGCGCGCCATGGAGGGTCTGGCAAAGCAGGCCGGCAAGCCGCTTGCTCAGTTTGCCCTGCAGTTTCCGCTGCATCATCCGGCGGTCGCCTCCGTCATCATCGGCACGGCAAAGCCGGAAAGCCTCGACCGCAACATGGCGCTGACGGCGGAGGAACTGCCGGCCTCGGCTTTCGCCCCGTTCGAGGCGCATACGCTGGTCGCACCGCCGCTCGGCGATGATGCGGTCCGGGAATAGGAGTTGACAATGCTGAAAGGCATCCATCCCCTGCTCGGACCCGACCTTCTGCACGCCATCGCCACCATGGGCCACGGCGACGAGATCGTGATTGCCGACGGCAATTTCCCGGCCTCGACCATGGGTCCGCCGGTCATCCGCGCCGATGGCGTCGGCGCGGTCGAGATCCTGGAGGCGATCCTGGCACATATGCCGCTCGACCAGTTCGTCGACGATGCGGCCTGGCGGATGCAGGTCGTCGGCGACCCACATGCGGTACCGGAAATCTGCGCGGAGTTCCAGGCCATGATCACCAGGCTTGCGGGTGACTTCCAGCTCGAAAGCCTCGAGCGGTTTGCCTTTTACGAGCGGGCGCAGACGGCCGCCTATATCGTCGCGACCACGGAATTGCGGATTTACGGCAACGTCATTCTGAAGAAGGGCGTCGTTTATCCGGAAGAGGTTCACCGGGTCTGAAAAGGTTCGGAATGCCCTGAAAACAAGGGCGAAAGGGGTTTGGAGGAGACCGCTTTTGTCCGCTTGCAATCTCCAGGATGCTGGAGTAGCGTGCCTCGATAAAATGTTTTTTATCGATAAAGATCGACCTGGTTGCGTTCTGCGGGCCGATCTCACCGGAGGAACAGGACGCGTTGAGAGGAGAACCCACAATGATCATTCTGAAGAGCATGACTCGCCGCGCCCTGATGGGGATCGCCGGCGCTGCAATGATGACGTCGATGATGCCGGCCGCTTCCTTCGCACAGGACGTGACCATTCCGATCATCGTCAAGGACACCACGTCCTTCTACTGGCAGATCGTGCTCGCCGGCGCCCGCCAGGCCGGCAAGGATCTCGGCGTGAGCGTGCCGGAACTGGGCGCCCAGTCCGAGTCCGACATCAACGGCCAGATCAGCATTCTCGAGAACGCTGTTGCCGGCAAGCCGGCCGCCGTCGTCATCTCGCCGACCGAGTTCAAGGCACTCGGCAAGCCGATCGATGAAGCCGCCAAGGCCGTGCCGATCATCGGCATCGACTCCGGCGCCGATTCCAAGGCCTTCACCTCGTTCCTGACCACCGACAACGTCCAGGGCGGCCGCATCGCCGCTGACGGCCTCGTTGCCGCCATCAAGGAAGCAACCGGCAAGGAAGAAGGTGAAGTCGCCATCATCACCAGCCTTCCGGGCGTCGGCTCGCTCGACCAGCGCCGCGAAGGCTTCCTCGACCAGCTGAAGACCAAGTATCCGGGCATCACGGTCACCGTCGACAAGTTTGCTGACGGCCAGGCCACCACCGGCCTCAACATCATGACCGACCTGATCACCGCCAACCCGAACCTCGTCGGTGTCTTCGCCTCCAACCTGATCATGGCACAGGGCGTTGGCCAGGCGATTGCCGAAAACAAGCTCGGCGACAAGATCAAGGTCATCGGCTTCGACTCGGATGAAAAGACTGTCGGATTCCTGAAGGAAGGCGTTCTCGCCGGCCTCGTCGTCCAGGATCCGTATCGCATGGGCTATGACGGCGTGAAGACCGCGCTTGCCGTGTCCAAGGGCGAGAAGGTCGAAACCTTCGTCGACACCGGTGCAAACCTGGTGACCAAGGCCAACATGGCAGACCCGAAGATCGATGCCCTTCTGAACCCGAAGGTCAACTGATCGAGACTTCGGCACGCGCGGCATCCGTCGCGCGTGCCGGATCGGAAACGGCGGACGCGGGAGGCGTCGGCCGCTTTCGCTGTGATTTGGGAGGAATGACATGACTTCGCTGCACGATGTGAGCCACCGGCATGACGACCAGCCGGAACTGCTGGAGACCGATCGCATCCCGCCGGGAAAGCCGATCCTCGAGCTCGTCGGCCTGCAGAAGAAGTATGGCGCCGTCGAGGCCCTGAAGCCCGCGACCGTCACCTTCCTCGCCGGTGAAATCCACGCCATCGTCGGCGAGAACGGCGCCGGCAAATCCACCCTCATCAAACTTCTGACCGGCGTCATTCCGCGCACATCGGGCGAGATCCGCTGGTGTGGCAAGCCGGTTGCTCTCGCCACGCCGAACGAGGCGATCCAGCGCGGCATCAATGCCGTGCACCAGGAAGTCGTTCTCTGCCCGCACCTTTCGGTCGCAGCAAACATGTTCCTCGGCGACGAGATGTCGTCCGGCGGCATCATGCGCCAGCGCGCCATGACGACAGCCGCGCAGAACGTTCTGGACGACCTCGGCTTCAACCTGCCGGCCGGCGAAATCCTCGGCAATCTCACGATCGGCCAGCAGCAGCTGGTCGCCACTGCCCGTGCCGCGATGCGCGGCATTCGCTTCCTGATCTTCGACGAGCCGACCGCCTATCTCACGCGCCAGGAATCCGCCCAGCTCTTCCGCCTCATCCGCCGCCTGCAGTCGGAAGGTGTCACCATCGTCTATATCAGCCACCGCATGGAAGAAGTCTTCGAGCTCGCCGACCGCGTCTCGGTCCTGCGCGACGGCACCCATGTCGGCACGCGCCTGATCGGCGAGACCAACGACGCCGAACTCATCTCGCTGATGATCAACCGCTCGATCGAGCAGATCTACCACAAGGAAAAACTGCCGATCGGCGCGACCATCCTCGAGACGAAAGGCCTGTCCGGCCCCGGCTTCTCGGATGTCTCGCTTTCGGTCCGCTCGGGTGAGATCGTCGGTCTCTATGGCCTGATCGGCGCCGGTCGCAGCGAATTTGCGCTGGGCCTCTATGGCCGTCACAAATGCAGCGCGGGCGAGGTCTTCTGGGACGGCAAGAAGGTCGTCATCGACACTGAACGCAAGGCCATGGATCTCGGCATTGCGCTCGCGCCTGAAAGCCGCCGCGACCAGGGCCTTTGCCTCAACCTGCCGATCGGTCTCAACATCAACCTGCCGGTCTTCGGTCGCCTGAGCCGGGGCCTCACCATCAGCCCCAAGCTCGAAGCCGGAAACGCCGACAAGCAGATCAACGATCTGAAGATCAAGACGCCGACCCGCGCCGTACTGGCGTCTGCCATGTCCGGCGGCAACCAGCAGAAAATCGTCATCGGAAAGTGGCTGAGCCACGGTGCACGCCTCTTCATCTTCGACGAACCGACCGTCGGCGTCGATGTCGGCACCAAGGCGGAAATCTACCGCCTCTTCGCCGAGCTCCTGAAGCAGGGAGCGGGCATCATCCTGATCTCGTCCTACCTGCCCGAGGTTTATGAACTGGCGGACCGGCTGCATGTCTTCCGCCAGGGCAGGCTGGTGGCGAGCCACGATTACCGGACCGCCTCGCACGAGGATGTGCTGACCGAGGCGATCGGCGTCTGAGACGAGATGCCCTGAAGAACAAGCGACATGAAAAGACGACTGGGAGGACACCAATGAGCACCGATAACACCGAGACCAAGGTCGCGCCGAAGAGGGGCATGAGCATCCTCTTCAGCCTCACGCTGGTCGGCCTCCTGCTCTTCCTCTGGCTGCTGCTCGGCTTTGCCACCAACAGCTTCTGGACGCCCAACAACATCAGCAACCTGCTGCGTCAGGGCGCGATGACGGCGATCCTCGCCGTCGGTCAGACCTTCGTCATCATCACCTCGGGCATCGACCTCTCCGTGGGCGCCGTGGTCGGCTTTGCCAGCGTCATCATCGCCTGGTTGCTGGCCGCCGGCGTTCCGGTCTGGATCGCCATCATCCTGACGCTGCTGATGGGCGTCGCGATCGGCATGTTCCACGCCTTCGGCATCGTCCGCATGGGCCTGCCGCCCTTCATCATCACGCTCGCAACGCTCACCTCGCTGCGCGGCATCGGCCTCCTGATCACCAATGGCTCGACGATCTCGATCTCCAACGAGGCCTTCACCAATTTCGCCCGCGCCGATTTCCTCGGAGTACCCAGCCTCTTTTGGATGGTCATCGTGGTCGCCGTGCCCGCCTATATCTTCCTGCACCTGAGCCGCTGGGGCCGCTATCTCTTCGCGGTCGGCTCCAACAGCGAAGCGGCGCGCCTCTCGGGCGTCAATGTCAACCGCACCATCTACATGGCCTACATCCTGTCCTCGACCTGTGCAGCCTTCGTCGGCATCCTGCTTGCCTCGCGCATCGGGATCGGCAACGCCACCCAGGCCGAAGGCTGGGAACTGCAGGCGATCGCGTCTTCGGTCATCGGCGGGACCAGCCTTTTCGGCGCGGTCGGCTCGGTCCAGGGCCCGCTGCTCGGCGCCTTCATCCTGGCGACGATCAACAACGGCGCCAACCTGATGAACGTCAATTCGTTCTGGCAGCGCATCATCACCGGTGCCCTGATCATCCTGATCGTCTATTTCGACCAGCTCCGCCGTCGCGGCAGCCGCTGATTTTCCCAAGGTGGGGGTGCCGCGAATGGCATCCCCCTTTTTTTCATCAGAACTTGCCGGGCAGCCGAAAGGAACCAGGATGAAGGCCGCATTGTGTGTCGAACCGGGCCGTCTCGAGATCGTCGAGCGCGTTCCCGCACCCCGACCGAAGCCGGGCGAAGTCCGCATCGCCGTCAGCCATGTCGGGATCTGCGGAACGGACTATCATATCTTTGAGGGCAAGCACCCCTTCCTCGAATATCCGCGCGTCATGGGCCACGAGATCTCGGCAACGGTTCGCGAAGCCGGCGAAGGCGTGGACATCGCGGTCGGCACAAAGGTCATCGTCAATCCCTACATCGCCTGCGGCACATGCATCGCCTGCCGCAAGGACAAGCCGAATTGCTGCACGAATATCCGCGTGCTGGGCGTGCATACCGATGGCGCCATGTGCGAGGAAATCACCGTTCCCGCTGGCAATCTCTATCCGGCAGACGATCTGTCACCCGAGGCAGCGGCCACCGTCGAATTCCTGGCGATCGGGGCGCATGCAGTCCGTCGCTCCCTGTCACCTGCGGGTTCAAGGGCACTGGTCATTGGCGCCGGTCCGATCGGCCTCGGCACGGCAATCTTCGCCCGCATCGCCGGCCATGACGTCACCCTGCTCGACACCAGTCCGGAACGCCTCTCCATGGCAGCGGACCGCCTCGGTTTCACATCAGGCCTGCTTGCCGATGATCGCCTGGACGCAGCGGTCGAGAAATTGACCGGTGGCGACGGCTTCGATGTGGTCTTCGATGCCACGGGCTATCGAGCCTCCATGGAACGCGCTTTCCGCTTCGTCGCCCATGGCGGCGCTCTCGTGCTCGTCAGCGTCGTGAAGGAGGACATCACCTTCTCCGATCCGGAATTCCACAAGCGTGAGATGATGCTGATCGGCAGCCGCAACGCCACCCGCATCGATTTCGACCATGTGCGCCAGTCGATTGCGGACGGTCTGGTGCCGATCGACCAGCTGATCACCCACCGCACTACGCTGGACGATCTGGCGGAAGACCTGCCGCGCTGGGCGCGCGAAAAGTCCGGCCTGATCAAGGCCCTTATCCGGATCGGCTGAAAACCCCGAAACGCGAAAGGCCCGAAGCTCTGCCTCGGGCCTTCTCAAGTTGATGAGACTGGGCTCACGCCTTCTGCAGGAAGGCGGCGATCGCATCGATCTCACCTTGCGAGACCTCGTGCCCGCCCTGATGCAGGAACGTCTCGACCGATGCCCCCTGCCCCTCGAAGTAGGAAATCAGACGCTCGGTGAGCGGCAGCGGGCAGATCGGGTCGCGTTGACCAGCCGTGATCAGCGCGGAAAGCGATCCCAGCCCCGGCTGAACCGGCGGGTCGAAGGGGATCAGCGGGTGCATCAGCACCACGCGGTCAAAGAGATCGGGCGCTTCGAAAAGGACGGAGGCCAGGATATTGGCACCGTTCGAATAACCGAGCCCATAGATCGGGCGATCCGGGCTCTGCGCCTTGTGAGCGCGGATGAATGCCGCCATCTTCGCCGTCCGCTCGGCGAGGTCGGCCATGTCGTAGACGCCTTCGCCGGTGCGCTTGAAAAAGCGGGCTGCCCCGTATTCCGAGACATCCCCGCGCGGCGAGACGATACCCGCCTCGGGCAGGATCCGGTTTATGAGTCCCGGAAACTGATGTTCGTCTCCACCGGTCCCATGGAAGGTGAAGACCAGCGGTGCGGCACCCTGGGGTGCCTGATAGTGATGGATATAACTGTCGATTGCCATGATGATTTCCTCTGCAACAGGGACGACGCCTGGGTGGCAGGCATCGTCCTCTGTGCGTTCAGTCCTGGATCGGGGGCAGATGGGCTTCGATCTGCGAGCGATACTGCTGGTAACGGGTCGGCAGCTTCAGCGCCTCGCCGAGATGAGCGGTGTCTTCATCACGGTTGAAGCCCGGTTCGTTCGTGGCAATCTCGAACAGCACGCCACCCGGGGTGCGGAAATAGATCGCCCAGAAGTAATCGCGGTCGATAACCGGCGTGACCTGGTAACCCGTGTCGAGCAGCGCCTTGCGCACGTCGAGCTGGGCGGCCCGGTCTTCGACGGCAAAGGCCACGTGATGGACCGATCCGGCGCCCTGCTGCGCACGCGATGCACCGGGCAAGACTTCGAGATCGATATAGTCGGCGCCATTGCCGCCGGGGACTGCGTAGCGCACGAAGTCACCCTGTTTGTCGACCGGCTGATAACCCATGAACTTGAGGAGTTCACCCGTAGCCCCTTCGTCGCGCAACCGCATGGTCACGCCCCGGAAGCCATGAATGCCTTCGGAGACTCCGACCGGACCACCGGCAAACGGCACGCGGCTGTCGCCATCGACTTCGGCAAGGGCAAAGCCATCGCCATCGGGACCGGCGAAACGCAGGCGGTCTTCACCGAAGAGCGAATAGGAGCCAAGCTCCTTGACACCTTCCTTCGACAGACGCTCCTGCCAGAAGCCGAGCGTGCCCTTCGGCACGGAGAAGACAGTCTCCGACACTTCACCGGCGCCGCGGCCACCCTTGCCCATATTGGCAAAGGGGAAATAGGTCATGACCGATCCGGCATTGCCGACTTCGTCGCCGTAGTAGAGGTGATAGACATCGGGAGCGTCGAAGTTGACGGTCTTCTTGACGCGGCGCAGGCCGAGCGTCTTGGTGAAGAAGTCATTGTTTTCCTGGGCATCCGCGGCCATCGAGGTAACGTGATGCAGGCCTTTGATCTGGGTAATCATGGCTTTGATCCTTTCCCGGCACTCGCGCCGGTCTTGTTCTGTTGAACGGAATATGGGCCATGGCTTTCCTGTTGTGAACAGTTGTAATATTGTGGATATTATTTCACTGGGAGCAATAATCCAATGGGCGAGCTCGAAGCGATCAGAACCTTCCTGACGGTCGCGGACCAGAGCAGCTTCACCGCCGCCGCCCGCCTGCTCGGCATGACGCCTGCCTCGGTGACCCGCACGGTTTCAGGTCTTGAGGAACAGCTCGGCGTGCAGCTGCTGTTGCGCACCACCCGCAAGGTCTCGCTCACCTCCGCCGGCGCCGCCTATGCCGCCCGTGTCGCCCCGCTGGTCGAGGGCCTCGCCCGCGCCACGGAAGAAACCCGGGACCTGCAGAAGGTAACCGCCGGTTCGCTGCGGGTCTCGGCCCCGATGTCGCTCGGCATGAAGGTCCTGCCGACGGTCCTCTCACAGTTTGCGATCATCCATCCGCGCACCAGCGTGGCAATCGAACTCTCCGACCGCTTCATCGATATCGTTCAGGAGAATTACGACCTTGCGATCCGCATTTCCGGCCCGCCGACCGACAAGTCGACGATCTGGCGCAAGATCCGCCCCGTGCCCCGGCTGCTGGTCGCCTCACCCGCCTTCATTGCCCGCCATGGCATGCCTGTTATGCCTGAGGACCTGAGTGCGCTCGAATGCCTGAGCTACAACGATCAGCTGAAAACGGAGACCTGGGTGCTGAGCCGGCCCGGGCAGACCAGAACCATCGAAGCCAAGGGCCGCTTCGCGATCAACAACGGCGATTTCCTCTGCAAGCTGGCTGTCGCAGGCGAGGGCATCGCCCTTCTGCCGCATTTCATCGTCGAGGAGGACTTGCGTGCCGGCCGGCTCGTGGAAGTGCTCCCCGACTGGAGCACGCCGGAAATCTGGCTCACCCTGTACTATCCGCCCTATGAGCAACTGCCGCTGCGGGTCGCGACATTCTCGGACTTCTTCGAAGCCTTCATCAAGGAAAGCTGGGACGCGGGACGAAGCGCCTGACCAAGATCAGCGGTCGCGTCCGAGAAATTCGCCGATTTCCCGGGCGATGCGGTCCGTCGCAATCGGTACGTCGACCTTTTTCACCTTCTCGAACAGCGGCTCGGGGATCGCGGACTTGCGGGCCTCGGCGAGCCCCTCGAAGAAACGCGGTGAAAACTCCGGATGCGGCTGATAGGAAAGGCCCCAGTCGCCGTAGCGGAGAACGGCATTTTCGCAGGTGTCGGTCTTGCCGACGACTTCGGCTCCCTCGGGCACCGTGATCACCTGATCCTGATGCCAGGCAAGCAGTACCTGCTCCTCGCCCGTATCCGAGCGCTTGTAGGTCACCGGCCCGGCAGACCAGCCGCCCTTGAACTTCTCGACATGACCGCCGAGCGCCTTGGCCATGACCTGGTGACCGAAACAGATGCCGACCATCGGCACCTTGGCTGCATGCACCTGGCGGATGAAATCCTCGAGCTTGCGGATCCAATCGTGATCTTCATAAACCCCGAACTTCGATCCCGTCAGAAGCCAGCCGTCCACTTCGGTGGGGCTTTGCGGAAACTCGCCGTCAACGACGAAATAACGCTTGAACGAGAAGTCGAAACCGCCAAGCAGCGCCGCGAACATGTCGGCATAATTGCCGTATTCGGGCGTGAGTTCTGCCGGGGAATGGCCCGTAACGAGAATGCCGATGGTCTTGGCGGTCATGTGATGTTCCTGATCCATGCGAAAAGAGGCACTTCAGGCCTTGCGCTGTCTTCTTCTATACCAAATGTTAGTTTGATCAAATTTCAAGAGGGTGAACGCGCTTCGGGTAAATGTCCGGGCTGCCAATCTTGATCTGAGACGGAGATATCGGCTGAACGATGGCAAGCGAAGAGCGCAGGGCTGAACAATCGCTGAAGCAACGGGTCTACCGCACCATGCGGGCACGCGTGATGTCCGGTGCCGTAGCCCCCGGTCTGCCGATCACCATCAACGGCGTTGCAGATGACCTTGGCGTCAGTGCCATGCCGGTGCGCGAAGCGCTGCATCGGCTTGTCGCGGACGGGGCCCTGGAATATCTCGACAACCGCCGGGTCCGCGTGCCGGAAATGACGCTTTCGAAGTTCGAGGAAATCATCGCGGCTCGCATTGCCCTGGAAACGCTCGCCGCTGTCAGGGCACTGCCGCACATCGACAACGAGCGCCTCGACCGCCTGCAGGCGATCGACCGGTCCATAGACGAGGCCTATGCGGCCGAAGATCTTCTTCGTTCGACCGAACTCAATTTTCTCTTCCACCGCACCCTTTACGAACCCGGCGCGAGTGGTGTCCTTCTCGACCTCATGGAATCCGTCTGGTTGCGGCTCGGGCCTTTCATGCGGCTCGCAACCGCAAAACTTGAGGACAGCTACCGCATCGACCGCCATGCCGAGGCCATGGATGCGATCCGCGCGAGCGATCCGATCGCCCTGTCGAAGGCGATCGAAGCCGATATCCAGGACGGTGTAGGCCACCTGGGGCGGCATTTTCTGCGCGAGGCCGATTCCACGCGAATTTGATCTGGAACGCGGCACAGCCAAACGACTCAGAACCGCTTTCGCAGGGCTAAACGCATCTGCTTCTCGACCTCGACCAGGGCGAAGAACACGATACCCAGTCCAACAATCAGCACTCCATCTTGCAGCGGAACGCTCTGCGTGCCGAACAAGGACTGCATGATCGGCAGATAGGTGACGGCAAACTGGGCAAGCGTCACCGAGATCACGCAGATCCAGACGACCTTTGTTCCGCGAACCGCCCGCCATGTGAGCGAGGTGCCGTAGATGTTTCGGATGAAGAAGACATGGAAGATCTCCATGACCACCAGCGTATTCATCGCCATGGTGCGGGCAAGCTCGATCGAATGGCCCTTGTCCAAGGCATAGAAGAAGATGCCGAAAACGGCAGCGGCGAAGAGGGCGGAGACGAGCAAGACATGCCAGATGAGATCGGCAGTCAGCAACGGCTCGTTGCGCGGGCGCGGAGGCCGACGCATCGTTCCCTCCTCCGAAGGTTCGAAAGCCAACGCGAGCCCCAGCGTGATCGCCGTCACCAGATTGACCCAGAGTATCTGGACGGCGGTGACCGGAAGAGCCAGTCCGGCAAACAGCGCGATGATGATCGTCGTGGCTTCCCCGGCATTGGTCGGCAAGGTCCAGCTGATCACCTTCTTGATGTTGTCATAGACGGTGCGGCCCTCCCGCACCGCAGCCGCGATGGACGCGAAATTGTCGTCCGCAAGAACCAGCTCAGCCGCTTCCTTGGCCGCTTCGCTGCCCTTCACGCCCATCGCGATGCCAGCATCGGCTCGCTTGAGAGCGGGAGCATCATTGACGCCATCACCGGTCATCGCGACAGTCAGACCCTGGGACTGAAGCGCCATCACCAGACGGAGCTTGTGCCCAGGAGATGTCCTGGCAAAGATGTCCGTCTCGGAAGCGGCCAGAGAAAGGGTGGCATCGTCCATCCGGTCGAGATCCGCTCCCGTCAGCACCTTCTCGCTGTTCCTCAGACCGATCAACCCGCCGATCGCCCGCGCGGTTGCGGCATGATCACCGGTGATCATCTTCACGCGGATACCTGCGTGATGACAATCCGCCACCGCAAGAACGGCTTCCGGACGCGGCGGATCGATAAGCCCGACCAGGCCGACCAGCGTCAAGGTGCCCGCGATGGTCTCCTGGCAAAGCGAAGTTTCACCAGGCGGGGGGACGCCCACCGCCACAGCCAGCACTCGTTGCCCCTCCGCAGCCAGCGTCTCGACCATCCGGTCCCAATACGGCAAGTCGAGCCCGGCTGTCGCACCATCGGGCATGCGCTGCAGGGTACAAAGAGCAAGCACGGCTTCGGGTGCGCCCTTCACATGGATATGATGCTGATGGTGCTCGTCCACATGCAGCACGGCCATGTATCGATGCGCCGCATCGAAGGGAATGGCATCCACGCGCCGCCATCCCTCTGTGAAAGGATCGTGCCCGCGGCCGGTGATCTTGCCGGCAAGCGCCATCAACGCCCCTTCCATCGGGTCGCCTTCCACGCGCCAGGCCCCATTCGCCGAGCGCAGAACCGCATCGTTGCAAAGCCCGGCAGCGCGCGCAAATTCAATGAGAACCGCGTGGTCCTGAGGATGGGCGTCTGCATCGTTCCATCGCACGGCCCCGCGAGGTGCGTAGCCCTCACCGTCCACGGCATAGACATGCCGGGCCGACACAAGGCTCGCAACGACCATTTCATTGCGCGTCAGCGTGCCCGTCTTGTCCGTGCAGATCACGGACACAGATCCGAGCGTCTCGATCGCCGGCAGACGCCGCACGATCGCGTTGCGGCCCGCCATGGCCTGGACGCCGACCGCGAGCGTGATGGTCATCACCGCGGGCAACCCCTCGGGAATGGCCGCAACGGAGAGACCGACAATGGTCATGAACAGTTCACCGAACGGCAGATGCCCGACAACTGTACCGTAGACGAGCAGCAGCCCTGCGATGATCAGGATGAACAGGGTCAGCCAGCGGGCGAAGACATCCATCTGCCGAACGAGGGGCGTCGAGAGAGGCTCGACCGTCTCCAGCATGCCACTGATCCTGCCGATCTCCGTGGCCATGCCCGTTGCGACCACAAGCCCGCGGCCCGTTCCCGTGGCAACCAGCGTACCGCTGAAGAGCATGGAACTGCGGTCGCCCAGAACGGCGTCGCATGAGACAGGTTCAGGGGACTTGTCCACCGGCACGGATTCGCCCGTGAGGGCCGCCTCCTCCACTTTCAGGCTCCGCGCCTCCAGGAGTCTCATATCTGCCGGTATCCGGTCTCCGGCCTCCACAAGCACGATATCGCCGGGGACGAGTTCTGCCGCATCGACGGACGTCCGGCGGCCGTCCCTGAGAACGGCGGCATGTGGCGCCAGCATGACCCTGATCGCCGTCATCGCATCTTCTGCACGGCCCTCCTGCAGGTATCCGACGATGGCATTGCCGATCACAACGGCAAGGATGACCCCTGTATCGATCCAGTGCTGCAGGAAGCCGGTGACGGCCGCAGCGCCGATCAGCACATAGATCAGCACATTGTGGAACTGTGACAGGAACCGGAGAAGCGCGCTGCGCGTGGGAGCGGCAGGAAGGCGGTTTGCCCCGTAACGCGCCAGCCTGCGCTGCGCCTCCTCGGTATGCAGCCCTGCGGCATTCGTTTTCATGGCCGCGAGGACCTCTTGTGCCGACAGGGCATAGGGCATTGAGGGCGCGAGGTGATCTGTCATGCCTTTTCCTTCGTGCTCTCGTCTCTTCAAAACGAAAGACGCTTGCTGTCGTAGGCCCCCCAGAGGCCCGATCTGTTTCTAGATGAACTCAGCATGCCCTCACGGTCCGGGGCTCACCTTGATTTAAGACAATTCTGGCCGGTTCCGCGCCAGCCTGCGGGCCGCCTGGCCTCTCCAACCGGGGGCTGTGGAAGCACAGGCTCGGGCAAGCCTAGGGAACTAGAAACGTGCCGTCTGGGCGGCACCCCGTGACCCGCCCGGCAAGACTTTGTGCCGGAAGGCGTTGGGAAGATCGAAACCTCTCGTCTCGGTCGGCCGGATACTGACCGGTCCACCCCTTTTAAGCACATTCGTTTTAAACCAGAGGCCGATTGACATGACGTCGCCGATTTCCCAGCTCAGCCCCGCCCAGATCCGGACACTCTCCAATCAGACGGTCAGTTCGTGGTCCGACGATGAAGTCCGCCAGCTGTCGAGCGCACAAGTCGGCGCCCTGACCTCGTCGCAGGTCGGCGCATTGCAGACCGAGGCGATTGCCGGACTGTCGACGTCGCAGCTGAGAGCGATTGCGCCACGCTCCATCACGGGTCTGACGCTCGACCAGATCGCGGCTCTGTCGACGGAGGACGTCTCCAGTCTGGCAACGACTCAGATCGCCGCGATGACCTCGACCCAGCTCGGAGGCCTGGATACTGCCCAGTCGGAAGCGCTGACTTCAAGCCAGATTGCGCGCCTGACGGCCACCCAGCTGGCTGCCTTCAGCCCCGAAGATCTCGCGACCTTCTCAGGATCGGATATGGCAGCCATCAACACCGCTGCGCTGAGAAGTATGTCGACGCAGGTGCTTTCGGGCCTCTCCACCACGCAGATCGCAGCGCTCAAGACGACCCAGATCGCTGCCTTGACGCCTGCTCAGATTGCCAGCCTGACACCCCAGCAGGCCGCCGCTCTTACCCCGGCGCACATACAGACTTTAAGCGCCACCCAGGTCGCGGCCTTCACCACCGACCAGCTGGGTGCCATGTCGACCACCCAGTTTGCCTCGATCAGCGCCCGTGGGATCGTCGGCTTGACGACCGCGCAGATCACTTCGCTCGCAAACGATAAGATTGCGGCCATGACACCGGCGCAGATGGCCGGACTGACGTCCAGGCAGCTCGGGTCGCTGACGGTCGCGCAGGTCGCGGGCTTCTCCACGACTCAGATCGCGGCAATCAATCCCCGGGCAATCTCTGGTTTGACGACGGAACACATTGCCGGGATGAGCCCGGAGCAGACAGCAGCACTGACCGCGCCCCAGATGGCCGCCCTGACCGGCACCCAGATGTCGGCCTTCTCCGAGGCCCAGCTGTCAGCCCTGACGCCCACCCAGATCCGCGCCCTTGGGGCAACCCAGGTCGCGGCCCTGCCGACGGCGACGGTCGCCGGTTTCACCGCGACACAGATTGCCGCGCTGGTGCCGCGAGCAGTGGCAGGTCTGACGGCCGGCCAGCTGCAGGCCATGAGCACCGAGCAGCTGCAGAGCCTGAGCACGTCGCAGATCGCCGCCATGTCCGCGACTCAGGTATCGAGCCTGTCGCCCACACAGGTCGCAGCTCTCTCGCCGGCTCAGGTCGCAGCCTTCAGCCCGCCGGCAGTGACGGGGCTGACGACGGCACAGATCGGATCGCTCAGCCTCGCACAGCTGGGGGCGATGGCGACGAATCAGATCTCGGCTTTGAAATCGACGCAGGTGGCTGCCTTGACACCTGATCAGATCGCAGGGCTGACACCGGCCCAGATTCGTGGTCTGACAGGCACTCAGGTTGCAGCCATGCCCGCGAATGCACTGGCCAGCTTCTCGGAAGAGCAGGTTGCCGCGCTGAACGCGAAAGCGATTGCGGGGTTGACCGCCGACCAGATCGGCGCCATGTCGGCGGACCAGTTGGACGCGCTTTCGACCGCCCAGATCAGCGCTTTGAGTGCGGCTCAGATCGCGGCACTGCCGGCACAGACGGTCGCAGCCATGACGCCGGCGAAGATCGCGGCGATCAGCGCCAAGGGCATCACCGGCCTGACGGCAGAGCGTATGGCAAATCTTGCGCCGGAGCAGATCGCGGCACTGACCACGACCCAGATCAAGGCCCTCAAGGCTGATCAGCTTGCTGGTCTGACGGCGTTCCAGACAGAGGCGATGACCACCGCACAGATCGGAGCATTGAGTGCGGCCCAGATCACGGCCCTCTCCGTCCAGGCCGTGAAGGCCTGGTCGCCCTCCCAGATCGCAGCAATTGCCCCCGCCGCCATCGCAGGTCTGACGACCGATCAGATCGCAGCCTTGGATGACAGCCAGATCGATGGCATGACAACCGCGCAGATTGCAAAGATGAGCGGCGAGCAGATTGGTGCATTGTCCGAAGTCCAGCTATCCGCCCTGTCTGCGGCCGAGATGGCAGCGATCTCGCCAAGCGCCATCTCCTCGATCGCGGCCGGCAAGATTAAAAGCCTGAGCATCGAACAGATCTCCCGCCTGACGACTGCGCAGATTGCTGCGATGAAAAACGAGCAGATCGTCGCCTTCACGCCGACCCAGCTTGCTTCACTCAGTGCAACTCAGCTCCAGGCCGTCACTGCGGCACAGATCGCCTCACTGTCTCCCAGCAACATCGCCTCCCTCTCGCGCGAGCAGATCGCAGGTCTTTCCGCCCGCACGATTTCCGCCCTGAGCAAGGATCAGATTTCCGCTTTGTCTGCCAGCCAGATCGACGCAATGACGGCAACACAGATCGCTGGTTTGACCGCTGAACAGCTTGGCGTCATGCGCAATGCGGATATTCTGGCATTCGAGCCCGCTGAAATCGCGGCGATCACCACGAATGCTCTAAGCGGTCTCGACACCGAAACCATCGCCGCGTTGAGCCTGGACCAGATCGGGGCGCTCACACCGGCCCAGCTTGGCGCCATGAGCGCGCAACAGATTGGTGCGCTGACGGCGACGCAGGTGGACGCCCTGAGCACGAAGCAGATCGCCGGCCTGGGCGCGACTCAGGCAGCGGCGCTGACGACGGGAGCGCTCGGTGTCATGTCGCAGGAACAGATCGCGGCACTGAGCACGGCCGCAGTGGCCGCCCTGTCGACCACACAGATCGCAGCATTGTCGACCAACCAGATTGAAGCCCTGACGACGGCGCAGATGGGCGCCCTCACTGCCACCCAAGTGGCGGCATTCACGCCCACCCAGCTCTCCAATCTTCCGGCCGCCAAATTTGCGGCAATCGGTGTCGCGGGGATTGGCGGCCTGACGCCCCAGCAGATCGCCGCCTTGGGCTCCGATCAGATCACAGGCATGACGGCCACTCAGCTGGCGGCTTTGAGCGCGAGCCAGGTCGGGGCGCTCACACCGCAGCAGGTGACACTGCTGTCGGCGACCCAGATCGGCGCCTTGACCGCCACACAGGTGGCAGCGCTCTCCAATGACAGCCTTGCCACATTGACGAGCGACAAGATTGCCGCGCTGAACGTCAAGACGATGCCGGGTCTGACGGCCTCGCAAATCGCGTCCATGTCGACAACCCAGATCGAGAGCCTCAGCCAGGCGCAGATCGCTGCTCTCGTCGCGACCCAGGTCAGCGCGCTTTCTGCAGCCCAGCTTGGCACGTTCTCCAATGCGAAGCTTGCAGCCATAGCGCCTGCGGCAATTTCCGGGCTGTCGGCGAGCAATGTCGCCGCATTGAGCCAGGAACAGATCGGCGCTCTGACCCAGGCACAGATCGGCTCGCTGACTTTCGACCAGTTGAATGCACTAAGACCGGACCAGCTCGGTGTGATGACAGCTGCGCAGATCGGCGCGCTGACAGCAACCCAGGTCGCCTCCCTCTCGGCTGGGACGATCTCCGCGCTGACGACGACCCAGATTGCAGCCTTGTCCGCAAAAGCCATTCCCGGCCTGAGCACGGCACAGATCGCCACGCTGACACCAGGTCAGATCGACGCGATGACGTCTGCCCAGTTCGGAGCCTTGAATGCCACCCAGCTCGCCGCCTTCAGCCAGACGGCGCTGGAAACCCTGACCTCGGCGGATATCGCGGCGCTCTCGCCCAACGCCATCGGCGGCCTATCGCCCACCATCTTCGCCACATTGCAGCCTGAACAGATCTCTGCACTGACCACCGGGCAGATCTCGGCAATCAGCTACCACCAGCTGAGAGCGATGACCCAGCCCCAGATCGGTGCGATGACGTCGGCACAGGTCGGCGCGATGAATGCCATCCAGTTGGCAACCCTCGGCACGGATCGGATGGGTTGGCTGAGCACGTCCCAGATTGCGGCCATGGATCCGAAGGCCATTGGCGGTCTGACCGTGGCGCAGATCGGCGTGCTGACGGCGGCGCAGGCTGAGGCCTTTACGCCGGCTCAGGTCGCGGGGCTGAGCTCCACGCAGTTGACCGCGCTCGGAGCCAACAATCTGCGGACCTTCTCGACGGAGGATCTTGCGGCCTTGAGCCAGCAGGCCATTCCGGGCCTGACGGTCAGCCAGATCTCCAACATGACGACCTCGCAGCTCCGGGCGATTACGGCTACCCAGTCGAACAACCTCAGCCCGGAACAGATCGCTGCGATTCTCGCCGCCTATCAGGCCGTCTGATCGAGCTCGAGACACCAGGAGGTCGACCTCCTGGTGTCGCAACCGTTCAGGTGGTCCATATCGGCACCAAGTCAATTCCGGATCGTGAACTGCACCCGATCCGCCGGAAACCGCGTGACTGCAAACTGGATCGGCCGACCGTCAGGATCCGTATTGACCGCCCGCGTCACCAGCACGATGGCGCCCGGCGTCAGCTCGAGATGGGCAACATCGTCCGGCTCGGCATGAACAGCCGAGATCTCCGTCACGTCGCGCAGATAATCCTCGACCCCGCAGTATGATAGCGCCCGCGTGATCGAGCCCGTATCGGCGAACGCCTTGTCGATGCCTTCGAAGCGCTCGGCCGGAAACCACATCGTGGACCGGGAGACGGCACGTCCGTCCGCCTTCCTGATCCCGTCCAGCCTCAGCACCTCGTCACCCGGAGCAAGCTTCAGCCGCTCGATGAGCTCGGGCGTCGCAACCTCCCGTCCGGAGGACAGGAGGATGCCCTTGAGATCACGGGCCTGCTCGCCGATCCCCTCGGTGAAGCGGGTTCGGCGTCCGATCGGAAAATCGAATTTGTCGCGCTGGGTGATCATTGTGCCGCGCCCCTGGGCTGCCCGGACGATCCCCTCCTGAGCAAGCGCCGCCAAGGCTGCCCGCACGGTATGACGGTTGACACCGAATTCCTCCGCCAGCGCCGTTTCCGCCGGCACCATGCCCGTCTTGTCATAGAGACCTGCGAGAATGTTGGCGCGAATCCGGTCGGAAATCTGGCGCCAGAGAGCGACACCCTTTTGTCTCTGCATCACGGAAATACCGGCTCCCTGTCACAAGCTTGTCACGACCACGGGTTACTCCTAAAGTAACTTGTATGGTTGTCTATATTACTAGACATTTCGAGGACTGACAATGCACAGAGCCAACGAAATCGACCCCGGTGCACAGGCCAATCGCAAGCGGATCGTCGATCTGCTGGCGAAAGCCACGCTGACCGAACTTCAAGAAACCCTTGCCGCCTTTGACCAGGCGCCGGCTCACAAAACGCTGCGCGGCCCGGAGACTGGCCTCGTCATGGTCAAGGGCCGTATCGGCGGTGGCGGCGCGCCCTTCAACCTCGGCGAAGCGACGGTCAGCCGGGCAAGCGTGCGGCTCGCAGACGGACGGATCGGCCATGGCTACCGCCTCGGAACCGACCGCAAGGCAGCTGAGCTCTCGGCCGTTCTCGATGCCATGGCGCAGGACGATGCCGCCCGCGCTCTGCTGGAGGCCCGCCTCCTGACGCCTCTCGAAACACGCCTCGCGGCGGAAGCAGAACGGCTCGAAGCCGAAACGGCCGCCACGAAGGTCGATTTCTTCACCATGGTTCGCGGAGAAGACTGATGCTCGACGTGACTGAAAGCCTCGACGGCGGTTTCCCGGATGCCGTCACCCATGCTCAAGCTGTCTTCCGCAGCGTGATGGACGCCATGGCCCGCCCCGGCAGCATCGGTGTCGTCGACGTCGCCGTCGCACCACCCGCACCGATCGGCATTGCGGCAGGCGCCCTGCTGCTGACGCTCTGCGACCACGACACGCCGATCTGGGTCACGCCTTTGCTCGCCAAATCCGCCCTGCCAGGCTGGATCGGCTTCCACACCGGCGCCAGCCTGACGTCCACAAAGACCGATACCAAATTCGCCTTCGTCGAAGCGGGAGCACCGTTCCCTTCGCTCTCACAATTTGCATTGGGAACGCAGGAATACCCGGACCGTTCAACGACGCTGGTCGTAGAGGTCGCATCGCTGGAGGGCGGCCAGCCTCTGCAGCTGTCGGGCCCCGGTATTCGCGACACCGCCACGATCGCCCCGAAGGGTGTGCCTGATACTTTCCTGCGCCAATGGGCCGACAATCGCGCCCTGTTCCCGCGTGGCGTCGATCTGGTGCTGACGGCAGGTCGACGTTTCATCGCGCTCCCGCGCACGACAAAGATCCGCGAGATGGAGGCCTGAGCCATGTATGTTGCCGTCAAGGGTGGCGAGAAAGCCATTGCCAACGCCCACAAGCTGCTCGCTGACCGCCGCCGTGGCGACAGGTCGCTGCCGTCAGTGACGATCGACCAGATCGTTGCCCAGCTCGGCCTCGCCGTGGACCGCGTCATGGCCGAAGCCTCGCTCTATGACTGCGCGCTCGCAGCACTCGCCCTCAAGCAGTCGCGCGGCGACATGATCGAAGCGATCTTCCTGCTGCGCGCCTACCGCACCACGCTGCCGCGCTTCGGCACGTCGCGACCGATCGAAACCGGTGAGATGCGCGTCGAGCGCCGCGTCTCCGCCACCTACAAGGATCTGCCCGGCGGACAGTTGCTCGGCCCCACCTTCGACTATACCCACCGCCTGCTCGACCCCTCGCTGCTCGATGACGAGACGGTGGATATGGGCGAGCAGCGTGAGGAAGGCCTGGATTATGTCATGCGGGTCTCGGACATCCTCGACGGCGAAGGCCTGATCGAGCCGGATGGCGAGATGCCCGAGGATCACATCGCCGGCGACATCACCCGCGAGCCGATGGAATTTCCGATGCCCCGCGACCTGCGCCTCCAGGCGCTGGCCCGTGGCGACGAGGGCTTCCTGCTCGCCCTCGGCTATTCGACCCAGCGCGGTTATGGCCGCACCCACCCCTTTGTCGGTGAAATCCGCATGGGTCTGGTCGAGGTCGAATTCGACGTGCCGGAGCTGGGTTTTGCCGTTTCGCTCGGCGAGATCCGCGTCACCGAATGCCAAATGGTCAATCAGTTCAAGGGTTCGGCCAAGGCCCCGCCGCAGTTCACCCGCGGCTACGGCCTCGTCTTCGGCCAGAGCGAACGCAAGGCCATGTCCATGTCGCTGGTCGATCGGGCGCTACGCACGCAGGAATTCGGCGAGGACGTCGTGGCACCGGCCCAAGACGAGGAATTCGTGATTTCCCATTGCGACAACGTCCAGGCGACCGGTTTCGTCGAACATCTGAAGCTGCCGCATTACGTCGACTTCCAGGCCGAACTCGATCTCGTCCGCCGCATGCGGACAAAGCACGATGCCGCCAAGACAGAACAGACAGATCTGAAGGAGGCCGCAGAATGAGCGCGCCGGCAATGGAACTCGCCACCTACAATTTCGCCTATCTGGACGAACAGACCAAGCGTATGATCCGCCGCGCGATCCTGAAGGCGATCGCCATTCCTGGTTATCAAGTGCCGTTTGCAAGCCGCGAAATGCCCATGCCCTATGGCTGGGGCACCGGCGGCGTGCAAGTCACCGCCTCGATCATCGGGCAGGACGACACGCTGAAGGTCATCGACCAGGGCGCCGACGACACGACAAACGCCGTCTCCATCCGCGCCTTCTTTCAGAAAGTCGCCGAGGTCGCCGTCACCACCAATACCGGCGAAGCGACGATCATCCAGACGCGCCACCGGATACCGGAGGAGACGCTGAAAGAGGGCCAGGTTCTGGTCTACCAGGTGCCGATCCCGGAACCCCTACGCTTCCTTGAGCCGCGCGAGACCGAGACCCGCAAAATGCATGCGCTGGAAGAATACGGCCTTATGCATGTGAAGCTCTACGAAGACATCGCCAAGCATGGCCGCATTGCCACGACTTATGCCTATCCGGTGAAGGTCGAGGGCCGCTACGTGATGGATCCGTCGCCGACACCGAAGTTCGACAATCCGAAGATGCACATGTCGCAAGCCCTGCAGCTCTTCGGCGCGGGCCGTGAAAAGCGCATCTATGCGGTGCCGCCCTATACCGACGTCGTCAGCCTCGACTTCGAGGATCACCCCTTCGAGGTCCAGACCTTCGACAAGCCCTGCGCCCTCTGCGGCGCCCGGAACGTCTATCTCGACGAGGTCGTGCTCGACGACAAGGGCGGCCGGATGTTCGTCTGCTCGGATACCGACCACTGCGAGACACGCCAGGCGGAAGGCCATGTCGGCGAGATGCTCTTCCAGAAAAAGGAGGCCGCGGAATGAAGGTTGCATTCGCGGCTCACCCCCCTCTGCCCTGCCGGGCATCTCCCCCTCAAGGGGGGAGATCAGCTCACGGCCTCGTCGGCTGGCCAACCACCACCGGTAGACAAATCTCTTCTGAGAGATCGACCGAACCTAGGGCGTTTACTGGCTGGACGCGCAATCGCCGCCAACCGATCTCCCCCCTTGAGGGGGAGATGGCCGGCAGGCCAGAGGGGGGTAACGCCCAGCTCAAAATTACCTGGAGGATCGCCCGATGAGCGAGCAACCGCTTCTGAAAGTTCGCAACCTCTCGAAATTCTACGGCAGCCGGATCGGCTGCTCGAACGTCTCCTTCGATCTCTGGCCGGGCGAAGTGCTCGCCATTGTCGGCGAAAGCGGCTCGGGCAAGACGACACTTCTGAACTGCCTCTCGACCCGGCTGATGCCGACGACGGGCAGCGTCGACTACCACATGCGCGACGGCCAATACCGCGAGCTCTACCATATGGGCGAGGCGGAACGCCGATTCCTGATGCGCACCGACTGGGGCTTCGTGCACCAGAACCCGTCTGACGGTCTGCGCATGACCGTCTCGGCCGGCGCCAATGTCGGCGAGCGCCTGATGGCCATCGGTGACAGGCACTATGGGAAGATCCGCCAGACGGCGAGCGAATGGCTGGAACGCGTCGAGATCTCGACCGACCGCATCGACGACCAGCCGCGCGCCTTTTCGGGCGGCATGCGCCAGCGCCTGCAGATCGCCCGCAATCTTGTGACAGGACCCCGCCTTGTCTTCATGGACGAGCCGACCGGCGGTCTCGATGTCTCGGTTCAGGCACGCCTGCTCGATCTCGTCCGCGGCCTCGTCAACGACCTCGGCCTCTCGGCCATCGTCGTCACCCACGACCTCGCGGTCGCCCGCCTGCTCTCGCACCGGATGATGGTGATGAAGGACGGTCATGTCATCGAACACGGGCTGACCGATCGCGTGCTCGACGACCCCCGCGAACCCTATACCCAGCTGCTCGTCTCCTCGATCCTCCAGGTCTGACATCCAAGTCTGACGGACGTCGCGAAAGGAAAATATCATGCCGACCCCGCTCATCGTTTCGGAAGTGGCGAAAAGCTTCACCATGCACCTGCGCGGTGGGCTGGTCCTTCCGGTCGTGGCCAATGTCTCGTTTTCTGTCACAGCCGGGGAATGCGTCGTGCTCGGCGGCCCCTCGGGCATCGGCAAGAGTTCGATCCTGAAGATGCTCTACGGCAACTACGCCGTCGACCAGGGCCAGATCCTCATCAACCACGGCGGCCGCATTGTCGACATCGCCTCGGCAGATCCCCGCACGGTGCTCGAAGTCCGACGCGGCACGCTGGGTTATGTCAGCCAGTTCCTGCGCACCGTCCCGCGCGTCTCGACCCTCGACGTGGTGGCCGAACCGCTCGTCGCCCGCGGTGTTTCGACGGACGAAGCACGCGACCGCGCCGCTGAGCTCCTGAGCCGGCTAAACTTGCCGCGCGATCTCTGGCAGCTGCCGCCCTCCACCTTCTCCGGTGGCGAACAGCAGCGCGTCAACATCGCCCGTGGCTTCATCACCGACCACGCCGTGCTGTTGCTGGATGAGCCGACCGCCTCGCTCGACGCGGCCAATCGCGCTGTCGTGGTCTCGATGATCCGCGCGAAGAAGGATGCCGGTGTTGCCCTGCTTGGCATTTTCCACGACGAGGAAGTGCGCGAAGCCGTCGCCGACCGCATTCTCGACGTCATGCAGTTTTCACCGCGAAAGGTCGCGGCATGACGAAGAAGCTCGGGCTTGAGCCCCTCGTCCACGAAACCGCCCGGGTCGTCAATTCGACCCTTGGCCGCTACACCGAAGTCGCCGATCGATGCCGTCTCGATGAAGTCGAGATGGGCGACTACTCCTACATCATGCAGGACGGCGCCGTCTGGTGCGCGACGATCGGCAAGTTCGCCAACATCGCAGCCGCCGTCCGCATCAACGCCACCAATCACCCGACCTGGCGCCCCACCCTGCACCACTTCACCTATCGCGCCGCCGACTATTTCGACGGCGCGGAAAACGACCACGACTTCTTTGCCTGGCGCCGCGATAACAGGGTGTCGATCGGCCACGATGTCTGGATCGGCCACGGCGCAACCGTGCTGCCCGGCGTCACTGTCGGCGATGGCGCGGTGATCGGAGCGGGCGCCGTCGTTTCCCGCGATGTTGCCCCCTACACCATCGTCGGCGGCGTGCCGGCAAAGCTGATCCGCGAGCGTTTTCCAAAGTCGGTCGCCGAGCGCATGCAGGCGCTTGCCTGGTGGGACTGGGATCACGACCGTCTCTTTGGCGCGCTTGAGGATTTCCGTCACATGGACGCGGAAAACTTCCTCGAAAAGTACGCCTAAGCCCAAGCATTTCAGCGGCTTGGCTGGTTTCACAAATCCTACACGAAACTGACATTCGCATTTCACGGGCCAAGGCTAATGCCTATCCAGCACCGCAATCAATGACGGCGAAGGAAAGACGATGCTCTTCAGGCTGGACAACCTCACCCGCCAGTTCGGAACCAACAAGGCCGTAGACTCGGTCACGCTTGAGATCCCGGCTGGCCAGATGGTCGGCGTGATCGGCCGCTCCGGCGCCGGCAAATCGACGCTGCTGCGCATGATTAACCGCCTGGTCGACCCGACCTCCGGCAGCATCCGTTTCGGCGATCTCGAGATCTCCAATCTGCATGGCACGGCGCTCCGCAACTGGCAGCGCGACTGCGCCATGATCTTCCAGCAGTTCAACCTGGTGCCGCGTCTCGACGTGCTGACCAATGTCCTGCTTGGCCGCCTCAATCACCGTTCGACGGCCCTCTCGATCCTCAATGTCTTCACCCGCGAGGAGCGCCTGATGGCGATCGCCGCTCTCGAGCGTCTGGGCATCGAGCAGACCGCCCTCCAAGCAGCCGGCACCCTGTCGGGTGGCCAGCAGCAGCGCGTGGCAATTGCCCGCGCCCTGATGCAGTCGCCGAAAATGGTGCTGGCTGACGAGCCGATCGCCTCGCTTGATCCCCTCAACGCCAAGATCGTTATGGATGCGCTCCGCGACATCAACGAGAGCGAAGGCATCACCGTCATCACCAATCTCCACACGCTGGATACCGCCCGCAATTACTGCGAGCGCATCATCGGCATGGCCCGTGGTCGCGTGGTTTTCGACGGCTCGCCGAACGAACTCACGGCCGAGGCTGTGCATGAAATCTACGGCGCCGACCAGCATGGCGCCGGCATCGACGAGACCATGACCTCGACGAGCATCAACATTGCGCATCAGGACAATGTGCAGCGCAAGATCCCATCCGCTGGCCTCCGCCCTCTCGCCGTCGCTGAGGCCTGAGCCACGAAGATCGCTGGCCCTGCGACACGGGCGATACGTCAAGACATACCCTCATCCTACGAAACAGGAGATGAACTCATGTTGAAGAAGACCCTGCTCGCCACGGCGGCTCTCGTTGCTCTGGCCTCCGGCGTTCACGCCGAAGACCTCAAGGAATTCCGGATCGGCATCCTCGGCGGCGAAAACGAAGCCGACCGCCTGCGCAACTTCCAGTGCATGACCGAAAAGCTGCCGTCGGTTCTCGGCGTAGAAAAGGTCTCGCTCTTCCCGGCCGCCGACTATGACGGCGTCGTTCAGGGCCTGCTCGGCGGCACGCTCGACTACGCCGAACTCGGCGCATCGGCCTTCGCCAAGGTGTACCTCGCCAAGGCTGACGCCGTCGAGCCGATCCTGACCACCGTTCAGACCGACGGCTCCAGCGGCTACTATTCGATCATGGTTGCCCGCAAGGACAGCGGCATCACCAAGATCGAAGACATCAAGGGCAAGAAGCTCGGCTATGCCGATCCGGACTCCACCTCCGGCTACCTCGTGCCGCTCGTCACCTTGCCGGAAGCCCTCGGCGCCCCGGTTGACCAGGTTGTCGCTTCCACCGGCTTCGGCGGCGGTCACGAGAACCTCGTTCTCGAAGTGGTCAAGGGCACCTTCGACGTCGGCACGACCTGGGGTTCGGGCGTTGGCGAATTTAAGGACGGCTACACCTCGGGCAACCTGAAGAAGATGGTCGACAAGGGCATCCTGAACATGGACGACCTGGTCGAAGTCTGGAAGTCCCCGCTGATCCCGAACGGCCCGGTCGTCGTTCGCACCTCGATGAACGAAGACATGAAGGCGAAGTTCAAGCAGTTCATGATGGACCTGCCGACCTCCGACCCGGCCTGCTTCTCGGCTATTCAGGGTGGCGACTTCAAGGGCTTCACCGAAGTGACGGTCGACTTCTACAAGCCGATCATCGACGCTCGTAAGGCCACCATCGGCGGCTGATCGCAACGCATCCCAGAAGACCGCCGGTGGATACCGCCGGCGGTCTTTCCTTTCCGTCTATTCGAAGGACTTGCGGCAATGGCCATGATGGCGACCCAGCCCCCATTGAGCGAACGCGGCGCCATTGTCGAGCGCCACTGGCAGGAACTTGCCGCAAAGCGGCGGATGTATACGGGCTTGAGTCTCGTCATCCTGTTTCTCGCCGTCACCGGATCGCTCTGGTTCGCCAACGAGACGAATGCCGGCAAGTTCTTTGACAGGCTGCCCTATCTCTTCGATTTCGTCGGCGAGCTCGTCCCCCGCGATGGCTGGGAAATCTGGCGCGCCCTCTTCGACCTGCCGTCGCCCTATGACGATGGGAGCCTGAAATACAATTATCCGGAAGGCCGGTTCTACATCACCGAGAGCCTCTACATCCCGGAATACTTCCACAAGATGCTCGAGACGGTGAACATCGCACTGCTCTCGACCGTGATCGCCATGATCTTCGGCTATGCACTGGCATTCCTGGCGGCGAAGAACACCATGCCGAGCGCCTGGATCCGCTGGCCGGTGCGCCGCGTCATGGAAATCCTGCGCGCCTTCCCGGAAGTCGTCATTGCCGGTTTCTTCCTGGCGATCCTCTCGCTTGGACCGATTCCGGCGATCATCGCCGTCACCGTCCACACGATCGGCGCCCTCGGAAAGCTCTTCTTCGAGGTGATCGAAAACGCCGACATGCGGCCGGACGAGGGGCTGAGAGCGGTCGGCGCCAACTGGTTCGAGCGCGTCTGGTTCGCCATCACGCCGCAGGTCATGCCGAACTTCATGAGCTATTTCCTGCTGCGCCTGGAGATCAACGTCCGCGCCTCGACCATCATCGGCGCGGTCGGCGGCGGCGGCATCGGCGAAGCCCTGCGCCTGTCGATCGGCCAGGGCCATGAAGCCAAGACGCTCGCGATCATTCTCCTTCTTCTGTCGACGGTGATTGCCGTGGACCAATTCTCTGCCTGGCTCCGCCGCAAGCTTGTCGGCGATCAGGCCTTCCAGTCGGTCACGTGAGGTTTTGATGTCCATGATGAACGCCGCCGAACTGAACCGTCTGGCTGAACGCTATCCGCAGGTGCTGGAGCGCAGTTTCTGGCAACGCTATCGGATCCCCGTCTCGGTCGGGATTGTCGCGCTCTATTTCCTGTTCTGCTGGTGGTTCTTCGCCATTGGCAAGACGCTCTCTGAAGCCAATTGGGGCATCGCGGGCAATTACCTCGCCGACTGGGTGTCCTACGAAATCCGTCCGGAATTCGACATTGACCGGGATGGAGCGCTGACGATCAGCTATCCCCGCTTCGATCCGATCGGTCCCAATCCGAACCCCGACTGGATTGAAACGACACGCGAAACGATAAACCGGTCAGAGACGGCTACGCCGTCGGCTGCCGCCCCGGCTTCCGCTGCCCCGAAAGCCGGCTCCTCTTTCAGCTTCATGGCATCCCCGACACCGCAGGCACCGGCACCGGCCGCAACCACCGGAACGCAGTCAGCAGCACCGACGACAGCGGCGGCGGCGACATCGCAAGAGGTCATCACGGAAGCCCGCGTCGCATTGTCGGATAGCGCTTCACTCGATATCTCGGGTGGTAGAGTGACGCTGAAGCGAGGCGACGAGACGGTCACTCTGCTGCTTGATGCAGTCAGGGATACCGTCACGATTGAAGGCAGCAGTCCGGACTGGGTGGAGCAACGCCTCGAGGGCGGTCGTGTTGTCGCCTATTTCGGTTCCGCCGGCTGGATCGACGTTTCCTCTGACCGTGTCCGCGTCCGCAAGCGCTTCTTCGGCTGGGAAAACTTCATCTTTGATACCAACTCGCCTTTCTTCGGCCTCTCCACGGGCGAAGTCTGGCAGAAGATTACCTCGGATGAACGCATCGATCCGAAGATGAGCAATCTGGCACTGGCCTGGAACAACATCCTCTATAACGCCTCCTGGCAGCATCTCGACGTCTGGACCAAGCTGCTTCAGACCATCGTCATGGCCTTCATGGGCACGCTTCTCGCGGTTCTCGTCGCCTTCCCGCTGTCCTTCATCGCGGCGCGCAACATCACCCGCAACCGCCCCGTCAACCAGTTGACCAAGCGCTTCTTCGACTTCGTCCGGTCGGTCGACATGCTGATCTGGGCGCTGTTCTTCACCCGCGCCTTTGGTCCCGGACCACTCGCTGGCATCTCGGCGATCTTCATTACCGATGCAGGCACGCTTGGAAAGCTCTACGCCGAAGCGCTTGAAAACATCGACGACAAGCAGCGCGAGGGCGTCAAATCCGTCGGCGCCCCGTCGGCAGCCGTGCAGCGATTCGGTGTGCTGCCGCAAGTCATGCCGGTCTTTGCCTCCCAGGCGCTCTACTTCTGGGAATCGAACACCCGCTCGGCCACGATCATCGGTGCCGTCGGTGCCGGCGGCATCGGTCTCAAACTCTGGGAAGCCATGCGCACCAATTCCGACTGGGAAAATGTCGCCTACATGGTGCTCTTGATCCTGATCGTGGTGTTTCTCTTCGACGCCATCTCCAATAGCCTGCGCTCACGCCTGATCGGCAAGAGTCGCCACTGACATGAAAGGCGCGGGGATAGAACCCCGCGCTACCTGACACGAAAGACATGCACGTGCGTTACGCCCTCTATTTCGCCCCTTCCGCCGACGATCCGCTCAACCTGACGGCAGCGGAGTGGCTCGGACGCGATGCCTACACCAATGTCGGCTATGCAAGGGCAGCGGAAGGCGGTCTTTCGGCCGAAAACCTGGATGCGCTGACGGCCGATCCCAGGCGCTACGGCTTTCACGCAACACTCAAGGCTCCCTTTCACCTGGCAGAGGACAAAAGGGAAGCAGATCTCCTGAAGGCGATGGAAGCCTTTGCTGCGGATACCTCCGCCTTCGATATCCCATCCGTGACCGTCGGCCAGCTTGGTCAATTCTTCGCACTGGTTCCCGAAAGCCTTCATCCGCCGCTGCAGCAATTCGCAGCCGATGTGGTCGAAACCTTCGAGCCCTTCCGCGCCCCGCTGTCCGAAGCGGATATCGCAAGGCGCAAGCCGGACACACTGCCGCCCGGTCAACGTGAAAACCTCATGCGCTGGGGTTATCCTTACGTCTTCGACGACTTCCGCTTCCACATGACGCTAACCGGGCCCGTGCCGGAAGCCCAGGCGCCTGTCATGGCCGGCATCCTTGCCGACAGATTTGCATCTTTCATCGGACGTCCCCTGCGGATCGACGGTCTTGTACTCTTCGTCGAGCCCGAGCGCGGCGCGCCCTTTCTCGTCCATTCATGGCTGCCGTTGAAGGCTGCCCAACAGAACGGCTGATCCCATGTCCGAACAGATCTTTTCCAATGCCCGCATCGTCCTTGAAGACCGGATCGTCGACGGCAGTGTCGTGGTCCGCGACGGCCTGATCGCCGAAATCGATGAAGGCCCGAGCAGCACCGGCGAGGACTTGGGCGGCGACTACCTGATCCCGGGCCTCGTCGAACTGCACACCGATCACCTGGAGTCCCATTACTCGCCCCGCCCCGGCGTGCGCTGGCACATGACCTCGGCCATCCAGGCCCATGATGCACAGATCGTCACTTCCGGCATCACCACCGTCTTCGACTGCCTGCGCATGGGCTCGGACGAGGACGGCGGCTTCGACAAGGGCGAGATGCGCGACATGGCGGATGCGATCCAGGCCGCCGAACGCGACGACCGCCTGCGCGCGGAGCACCTCATCCACCTGCGCTGTGAAGTCGCCTCCGACAATGTGCTGGAGCATTTCGCTGACTTCGAGAACGACCCGCATGTGCGCCTGGTATCGCTGATGGACCATTCCCCGGGCCAGCGTCAGTTCCAGACGATGGAGCAGTACACGCTCTACTACAAGACCAAGCGCGGCCTGACCGACGAACAGTTCGCCCGCTTCGTCGAAAGCCGCCTGCAGCTCTCGCAGCGCTTTTCGACATTGCATCGCGATACACTCGCCAAGGCCTGCGCCGAGCGTGGCATCACGGTCGCAAGCCATGACGATGCGACGCTCGCCCATGTCGAGGAAGCGAAGGGCCATGGCGTGAAACTCGCGGAATTTCCGACCAGCATCGAGGCCGCAGAGGCCTCGCACCAATCGGGCATGAGCGTGCTGATGGGGGCCCCCAACGTCGTGCGCGGCAAGTCCCATTCCGGCAACATCGCCGCCCGTGACCTCGCCAAGCGCGGCGTGCTCGACGTCCTCTCCTCCGACTACGTACCGCTCAGCCTGCTGCATGCGAGCTTCGTTCTGGCAGACGAGATCGATGGCATCTCGCTCCCCCAGGCCATCGCCATGGTCACGGCGACGCCCGCCCGCACCGTCAGCCTCGACGACCGCGGTCGCATCGAAACCGGGCTGCGTGCCGATCTCGTCCGCTTACGCCGCGATGAAGGCGTGCCGGTGATCCGCGCCGTCTGGCGCGAAGGGCGCCGGGTGGCCTGATGACACAAGCGGCGACAGGCGTGGCACCGGAAGGAGATCCGCCGGCACGGGGCGCGGTGATTGCCGTCGTCGGCCCGAGCGGCGTCGGCAAGGACAGTCTTATGGACTTCGCCCGCAAGCGGTTCTCCGGTCTCACGGATATACACTTCGTACGCCGAATGATCACACGCCCGAAGGATTCCATCGGCGAGGACCACGAACCCGTCACCGCTGAGACCTTCGAGACCCTCGCGCGGTCAGGCGCCTTTGCCGTGCACTGGAAGGCCCACGGCCTCGGCTATGGCATTCCGGCCAGTGTCCATGACGACCTTGCCGCCGGCCATATCGTCATCGTCAACGGATCCCGCTCTGCACTTGATGCGTTTCGGACCGCCTTTCCCCGTCTGCTGGTGATCAACGTCACGGCCCACCCGGAGGTGCTGGCAAAGCGTCTCTCAGCGCGCGGACGCGAAACGGCAGCCGATATCGAGGCAAGACTTGCCCGCGCAACGGATCCCTTGCCCGAGGACATGCATGTCGTGACCATCGACAACAGCGGGGATCTGGCTGTGGCAGGCAGGCGACTGGTGGACATCGTCGAAGGTTTGCGGAGCGAAGTCTGAGCGCAATTGCGCGTGAAAATTGATTGTGATGCCACACGGCCTGCTCTAAGCGCTGCGCGCGCGGGCTTTTTGCCGCTTTCTCCTTGACACCCCGCCCACCCTCACGTATGCGACCCTCGACTTAAAGCGTGGGCGAACTGCGCCTTTCGTTCTTCGCGATCCGCGAAGCCCAACCGGCGGGACCCAAAAGTCCCGCTCCTCCGACTGGCAAAAAGACGGCCCCTCGCAAGGGGAGAGCCGGAACGAACATGAAAGGATAAAAAATGTTCGCAGTCATCAAGACCGGCGGTAAGCAGTACCGCGTGAACGCCAACGACGTGCTGACCATCGAAAAGCTGGAAGCCGAAGCTGGCGCAACCATCGAATTCACCGAGATTCTCGTCGTCGGCGAAGGCGAAACCGCAACCATCGGCGCGCCCTTCGTGGCTGGCGCCAAGGTCAAGGCCGAAGTTGTCGAGCAGACCCGCGGCAAGAAGGTCATCGCCTTCAAGAAGCGTCGTCGCCAGAACTCGAAGCGTTCGCGCGGCCATCGTCAGCACCACACCGTGGTGCGCATCACCGACATCGTCGCTGCCTGAAGCGCGTCTAACTACAAGGTTTAAAGGAGAACTCCCATGGCACACAAAAAAGCTGGCGGTTCCTCGCGCAACGGTCGCGATTCCAATTCCAAGCGCCTCGGCGTGAAGAAGTTCGGTGGCGAAATCGTCATTCCGGGCAACATCATCGTGCGTCAGCGCGGCACCCAGTGGCATCCGGGCGCGAATGTCGGCATGGGCAAGGACCATACCCTCTTTGCACTTACGGCCGGCAACGTGGACTACCGTACGAAGTCGAACGGTCGAGTCTACGTGTCTGTAATGCCGAAAGCCGAAGCAGCGGAATAAGCCGGTAGCGCTCTAAAACAGCCGGCGTCTCATCGACCCGGCTGACCGCACCAGGTTCAGTCTAGAAAAAAGGGGAGATGGGGCGCCATCTCCCCTTTTTTCTTGTCCAACGAAGGAGACTGAACCATGGAAAGCTTATTGATGAGGGATGACCAGTCACGGTCGCCCGAAGAGCGGCCAAGGCCCGATCGGCCGAGGAGCGATTGCCCTGTCTTGTTGTCGCAAAGGCTGGTCCTGCGCGCACCCCACATCGAAGACATCGACGCCCTTGCCCATCTCGCCAACAACGCCGCCATCGCCACCATGGTGGCGCGCATGCCGCATCCCTACACGGCAAAAGACGCGGCCGACTTCGTGCGACGCACGAATATCGGCGAGATTGGCAAGTGCGTCTATGCCATCACGAAAGCGGACAATGGCGAGTTTCTCGGCTGCTGCGCGCTGGAGCCCAATCCGGCCGACGATACCATCCTGGAAATGGGCTATTGGCTGGGCGAACCCTACTGGAACAAGGGTTATGCGACGGAAGCAACCCATGCGTTGATCGACATGGCCTTCCGCACCCGCGAATGGGTTTCCCGCATCGATGCGCGCTGCCGGGTGACCAACATCGCCTCGCGCCGTGTCATCCAGAAGTGCGGCTTCCAGTTCCAGGGCACCGGCATGGTCGGCAACCTCGCCATGGGCGGCACTGTGCCCGTCGAATGGTACAGGCTCGACCGCAAGACCTGGTTGTCCCTGAAGAGCTGGGGGGAAATGCGATGAGCGCGATGCTGGCCGAAAGACCGGTCACGGCACCGACAATGCCGGGCCCCTGCCCGGTCATCGAAACCCAACGGCTCGTCCTGCGCCCGCACCGGATGCAGGATGCGGACGCCATCGCCAACTCGCTCGGCGATTTCGCCGTCGCCCGCATGCTGACCCGCGTACCCGTTCCCTATGATCGGGAGGATGGGCGCGATTGGCTCAACATGGTGACCGCAGGCCTGAAGCCGGATTGGCACTTCGCCATCACCTTGGATGGGGTGCATGTCGGCGTCGTCTCGCTGGAAGTCCGCCATGGCCTCTGGCACCTGGGATACTGGCTGAACCGCTTCTATTGGGGCAAGGGCATCATGTCCGAAGCGGTCGAGGCAGCTCTTGAGCGCTTCTTTCGCCGTATGCCCGGGGTCGAGATCGCAAGCGGCGCCTTTGCCGACAACCCGGCTTCGCTCCGGGTGCTGGAAGGCCGCGGCTTCCGCATCATCGGGGTGCGTGACGTCTACTCGAAAGCGCGCGGACAGATGGTGCCGCTCGTTGAGACGCGCCTTAGCCTGACGGATTTTTCAGGCAGACGACGAGAAGCATAGCCAGCAATACTCCGGGCGCTCGTCGCCCGGAGCCACTACTCCCTAAGCTCAACCCAAACAGGCAGATGGTCAGATCCCACGGCCGACACGTCCACCCGGCAGGTCTTGAGCCGGGAAACCAGACCACCACTGACGAAGCAGTAGTCGAGATGCATACGCCGCGAACCGTCCTCGCTGATCCAGCTATGACCGCCCTCGGGACGGGCCTTGAGATATGCTTCGGCATCGGTCGGAAATCCCGCCCTCGGCGCGCGTCCGTAATAGGCGTCGTTGCGCCCGACCATGGCGATGTATTCGGGGCTCTCCGGCTCCATGTTGAAATCGCCCATGATGACAAAGTCCTCCGGCAGCGGCGGATCCGAAACCGCGAACTCGATCGCACCCGTCAGTGCCCCTCCCTCGGAGAGATAGCCGCAGACACGCTCCTTGAGAAAGGCGATCTGCGCGATGCGTTCGTCCGGGGAGACATGGTCGAGATGGACCGAATATACCCGCAACGCCCCGCCTGGCGCGTCGATGACCGTCTCCAGCGCACCCCGCTGGAGGTTCAGCTTGTCGAAGGTGCGGTTACGCGGCAGCAGCAGGTTGCGGGTGGCGCGAATCGGGAAGCGCGACAGCACCATATTGCCGAACTGGAAGCGCCGCTCGCGCAGCCGGCCATCGGCGACGGTGTGATCCACCAGCACGTCGCAGGCTGCCCCGAAGGCCGCAAAGTAATCGGGAAACTGTGCGGAAAAGATCTCGACCAGATCGGCATGATCGTTTCGGCTGTATCCGCGCGTGACCTCCTGCAGCGCAATCACATCGGCATCGCGGATGCTATCTGCGATTCGAACAGGGTCGAAACAACCGTCCTGACCGAAGCCATACTGGATGTTGTAGCTGACGAACTTCACGATACTCTTTGACCTCCGCTTCAAGCGGCTATATCGATGGCCGCAACTCTCCGCGCAGAACCTGACAGAAGAATTGACGGCAGCAAGATGAAATTTCTCGACGAGGCTAAGGTATATATTCGCTCGGGCGACGGTGGCGCCGGCGCTGTATCGTTTCGGCGCGAAAAGTTCATCGAGTTTGGCGGACCGGACGGTGGCGACGGCGGCCGGGGCGGTGATGTCTGGGTGGAGGCCGTCAACGGCCTGAACACGCTCATCGACTTCCGCTTCCAGCAGCATTTCAAGGCCAAGACCGGCACGCATGGCATGGGTCGAAACCGCACCGGCGCCAATGGCGAAGACGTGACGCTGAAGGTTCCCGTCGGCACGCAGATCTTCGAGGAAGACAACGAGACCCTGATCGTCGACATGACGGTCGAAGGCCAGCGCTTCCGCATCGCCAAGGGCGGCAATGGCGGTTTCGGCAATGCCCATTTCAAGACTTCGACCAACCAGGCGCCCGATTGGGCAAACCCCGGCCTCGAAGGCGAGGAAAAAACCGTCTGGCTGCGGCTGAAGCTGATCGCCGATGCCGGCCTTGTCGGCCTGCCCAATGCCGGCAAGTCTACCTTCTTGGCATCCGTCACGCGTGCACGGCCGAAGATCGCCAACTATCCCTTCACCACGCTGCATCCGAACCTCGGCGTTGCCACCATCGACGACCGCGAGTTCATCCTCGCCGACATTCCCGGCCTGATCGAAGGCGCGCATGAAGGGGTCGGCATCGGCGACCGCTTCCTCGGCCATGTGGAGCGCACCCGCGTGCTCCTGCACCTCGTCTCCGCCCAGGAAGAAAAGGTGGGCAAGGCCTACAAGACCGTGCGTCACGAGCTCGATGCCTATGGCGGCGGCCTCGAAGACAAGCCCGAGATCGTGGCCCTCTCGCAGATCGACGTGCTCGATGAAGCGGAACTGAAGAAGAAGGCGACGGAACTGAAGAAGGCCTGCGGCCAGACGCCGCTTCTTCTGTCGGCAGTCACCAACAAGGGCATGACGGACGCGTTGCGCGCACTCCGCGATGTCATCGTCGCCGCCCAGGGCAACCTGCCGCTACCGGAAAAGCGTGAAAAGAATCGCCACAAGCGGGACGAAGACGGCAGCCTGGACCCTGGGCTCGACGGAGAAGGCGACGACTGATGTCCACCAGGCTCCGTTCGCTCTCCCGCGTCAAGCGTGTCGTTATCAAGATCGGCTCCGCTTTGCTGGTCGATCGTGGCTCAGGCATTCGCAAGCCCTGGCTCGACGCGATCTGCGATGACATCGCCGCGCTCAAGGCCCGCGGCACCGATGTTCTCGTTGTCTCCTCGGGCGCGATCGCGCTCGGCCGCACCGTACTCGACATGCCCTCGGGCGCGCTGAAGCTCGAAGAGAGCCAGGCCTGTGCCGCTGTCGGCCAGATTGCGCTGGCCCGCCACTGGTCTGAAAGCCTCTCGCGCCACCAGATCGTCGCCGGCCAGATCCTGCTGACGCTGGGTGATACCGAGGAGCGCCGCCGTTATCTCAATGCCCGCGCCACCCTCAATCAACTCCTGAAGATCGGTGCCGTGCCGATCATCAACGAGAACGATACGGTAGCGACGACCGAGATCCGCTATGGCGACAACGATCGCCTGGCCGCGCGCGTTGCCACCATGGCCGGTGCTGACCTGCTCGTCCTGCTCTCCGACATCGACGGCCTTTATACGGCGCCGCCCCATATCGACCCGACCGCGCAGTTCCTCGATACGATAAACGAAATCACCCCCGCCATCGAAGCCATGGCCGGAGGGGCAGCGTCGGAACTGTCACGCGGCGGCATGCGCACCAAGATCGACGCTGGCAAGATCGCGACCAGCGCCGGCTGCGCCATGATCATCGCCTCCGGCAAGACCATGAATCCGCTCTCGGCCATCGAGAATGGCGCCCGCCATTCCTGGTTTGCCGCGTCCAAGTCCCCGGTCACGGCGCGCAAGACCTGGATTGCCGGTCAGCTCCAGCCGGCCGGTACGCTTCAGGTCGACAACGGCGCTGAAGGCGCGCTGCGCTCTGGCAAAAGCCTTCTGCCGGCGGGCGTTCGCTCCGTATCCGGCGCCTTTCATCGCGGCGACACCGTCTCGATCGTCACGACCGAGGGCCGCGAGATCGCCCGCGGGCTGGCAGGTTACGATGCCGACGAGGCACGCCGCATCTGCGGACGCAAATCCAACGAGATCGAGAAGATCCTCGGCTATGCCGGCCGCGCTGCGATGATCCATCGCGACGATCTCGTCATGACAGAACTCGGCCAGCGCGGCGCTAACGCCGGCGACCGGAAGGATGCAGCCCATGCTTGATACCGTGTCGAACCAGAATTCCGTCGATGGCCTGATGCTCGACATCGGTCGCCGTGCCCGCGCAGCCGCCCGTCCGCTGGCGATCGCGTCCACGGAGGCGAAGAACAAGGCGCTGCTTGCCATGGCTGATGCCCTGGTGAAGGCCGAGGCCGAGATCCTTGCCGCCAATGCGATCGACCTGAAGAATGCCGCAGAATCCGGCGTTGCCGCATCCTTCATCGACCGCCTGACCTTGAATTCCGCCCGGGTTGCGGCCATCGCCCAGTCGATGCGCGAGATTGCCGAACTGCCGGATCCCGTCGGCACCGTCATCACCGAATGGGACCGCCCGAACGGCCTGCATATCGAGCGCGTCCGCACGCCGCTGGGCGTCATCGGCGTCATCTATGAAAGCCGCCCCAACGTCACGGCCGATGCCGGGGCTCTCTGCCTCAAGGCTGGCAATGCCGTTATCCTGCGCGGTGGCTCGGATTCGGCCAATTCATCGCGCGCTATCCATGCCTGCCTGGTTAAGGGCCTCGTTTCCGCCGGCCTGCCGGCCGATGCGATCCAGCTGGTTCCGACCACCGATCGTGCAGCCGTCGGCGCGCTTCTGTCGGGTCTCGAAGGCTCGATCGATGTGATCGTGCCCCGTGGCGGCAAGAGCCTTGTGGCGCGCGTCCAGCAGGAAGCCCGCGTCCCGGTCTTCGCCCATCTCGAAGGTCTCTGCCACGTCTATGTCGACGGCTCCGCCGATCTCGACATGGCAAAGAAGATCGTCGTCAACGCCAAGATGCGCCGCACCGGCATTTGTGGTGCCGCCGAGACGCTGCTGGTCGACAGCGCGGCGATTGCCACCCATCTCCAGCCCCTGATCGAGGCGCTGACCGAAGCCGGCTGCGAGATCCGCGCCTCGGCCACAGTGCTGCGCATCATTCCAGGCCTCAAGGCCGCAACAGAAGAGGACTGGCGCACCGAATATCTCGACGCGGTGATCTCGGTCGCAGTCGTAGACGGCATCGGCGGTGCCATTGATCATATCGCCCGTTATTCATCGAACCACACCGAAGCGGTGATCGCCGAAGATCCGCAAGTGGTCGAACGTTTCTTCAACGAGATCGACTCTGCGATCCTGCTGCACAATGCCTCGACCCAGTTCGCCGATGGCGGCGAATTCGGCATGGGTGCGGAAATCGGCATTGCGACCGGCAAGATGCATGCGCGCGGCCCCGTCGGCGTCGAGCAGCTGACATCCTTCAAATACCGCGTGCGCGGCAACGGCCAGGTCCGTCCCTGACGTGGCGGACGAGGCGCTCGCCCATCGCCATCTCGTGATGCCGCATGTCGAGCGCGGCATGGTGGTCGGCCTGTTCGGCGGCTCCTTCAATCCGCCGCACCAGGGCCATGTGCTGGTCGCCGAGATTGCCCTGCGGCGCCTCGGTCTCGATCAGCTCTGGTGGCTGGTGACGCCGGGCAACCCCTTGAAAAGCCGCCGGGAACTTGCCCCGCTCGCAGAGCGCCTCGCATCGTGCGAAGCCATGGCGTCTGATCCCAGGATCAAGGTGACCGCCTTCGAAAAGACGCTCGGCACGAGCTACACCGCCCGCACGCTGGACTTCATTCGCGCCCGCAATCGGAATGTGCATTTCATCTGGATCATGGGTGCCGACAATCTCGCCGGCTTCCATCGCTGGCAGCGCTGGCAAAAGATCGCCACGACCTTCCCGATCGCCGTGATCGACCGCCCTGGGTCGACACTCGCCTATCTCTCCTCGAAGATGGCACGCACCTTCGACTATGCACGCATAGATGAGGAGGATGCCGGCGTTCTCTGGCAGAAGCGGGCACCGGCCTGGACCTTCATCCATGGCCCCCGCTCCACCTTGAGCTCATCGGCGATCCGCGCCGCTGGCGCACCGAAGACATCGTGAAGGTCCAATCCTTGCACCTTTTCGACCATGCCTTGAAACTTTATTGGATCGATGCCACCTTTTGGTGGCGATCGAAGTTATGAGAATCGCAGACGTGCTGTTCTGTTATTCCAAGGAAAGGACGAACTCTGACAACAGTACACACCAAGGGACGCGCACCCCGCGTTATCCCGAAGAGCGTGGAACGTGGCGCCGATGCCGCAGCCCGCGCACTTGAGCTGGTCCTCGCAAGCCTCGAGGACTCGAAGGCAGAAGATATTGTCTCCATCAACATTGCCGGCAAATCGGCCCTGGGCGACTACATGGTGGTCGTGTCCGGACGCTCGAACCGTCATGTGACGGCGATCAGCGAACACCTGATTTCCGACCTCAAGGACGAAGGCCTGGGCTCCGCCCGCGTCGAAGGCCTGGAGACCGGTGACTGGGTCCTGATCGACACGGGAGACATCATCGTGCATGTGTTCCGACCCGAAATCCGCGAGTTCTACAACATCGAAAAGATGTGGGCCGCTCCGGACATCGAGGATCGCCTGCACTGAAAACGGCCGGCCGTCCGGTGGACGGTCCCGAAGCCGAATTGACACGGCGGGTCTCTTCCTGCCGATAGAGATGGTTTTGTGACCTGAACCAGGGACTGCCCGCATGAAGATAGGCATCTATGCCGTGGGCCGGCTGAAAGCCGGGCCGGAGAAGGAACTCGCGTCCCGCTATCTGGACCGCTTCGCCAAGGCCGGACCGCAATGCGGCCTGGAATTCACCCGCTCGGTCGAGTTGACCGAAAGCCGCGCCGGCAATGCCGACACGAGAAAGCGCGAGGAAGGCCAGGAGCTTTCCCGCCAGATCCCCGATGGCGCGCTCATTGTCGTCCTCGACGAGCGCGGCAAGGCCTTCGACAGCGCCGAGTTTGCAAAGTTCGTGGGCGATGCCGCCGATAACGGCCAGCGCGACATGGCCTTCGTCATCGGTGGCGCCGATGGCATCGATCCGGATCTGCGCGATCGCGCCCGACTCGTCCTCAATCTCGGCAAACTCACCTGGCCGCACCAGTTGGTGCGCATCCTGATCGCCGAGCAGCTTTATCGCGCCGTGACCATCCTGACGGGACATCCCTATCATCGCGTTTGAGCGCAGGGTTGCCACCTGGCGAGCAATGCTTTGCCTTGTGCGCAAATCAGCGTATTTTCCCGCCGAACCGGATGAAGCCCTTGCCCACTGCAGCCAATGAAAACGCAAGTCTGATCGAGGGCAGCCGCCGCAAGGCTGGCTTGACGGCGGCCTGTGTTCTGGCAGCACTTATGGCGTCCGCATCACCGCTTTCAACCCGTGCGCAACAGAACACGCCTCCGGTTGTCGGGCCAGGATCGCCTGCGGATGCTGGCACAACCACCGGCGCGCTGCCGACGGCGCCGGTGACTGCGGGTGACCGCATCGTATCGGCTCCGCCCCCCGACCCGGCACTGGAACTGCGCGCCAAGCGCGACCAGGTGAGTTCCGAGCTGCAGGAAATCGCAGCCAGCATGAAGCTCTCGGAAGAAAAGGCGAGCGAGCTCGAGAAGAGCATAGCGGAGCTGGAGAAGACGGCCCTGAGCCTGAAGACCGCACTGATCGACTCCGCCAAGCGTCGCAAGGACATCGAAAAGCAGATCAGCGAAGGCGAAAAGCGGCTCGCCGATATCGGCCTGCGTGAAGACCAGATCCGTGGCTCCTTCAGGGAACGTCGGGCTGTGCTCGCAGAAGTTCTGGCCGCTCTGCAGCGCATGGGGCGCAACCCGCCGCCGGCCCTTCTCGTCAGCCCCGAGGATGCGCTGGGCTCGGTCCGGACAGCCATTCTGCTCGGTGCCGTCGTGCCCGGCATCCGCCATGAGACGGACAAGCTGGCCGCCGATCTCGAAGAGTTGATAGCGCTGCGCGACGCCGGCAAGAAGGAAATGGACGGCCTGGTGGCGGCCATCGCCAACCGCCAGGAAGAAGAGCGGCGCATGGATCTTCTGGTAGCGGAAAACGAGCGCCTCGCCCGCACCAATTCGCTCCAGCTGCAGGCGGAACGCAAGCAATCGGAAGCACTTGCCGAGCGCGCTTCGACCATGGAAGCCCTCATCCGCTCGCTCGAAAGCGAGATCACCTCCGTTCGTCAGGCAGCCGAGCTGGCCCGCGCCGAAGAGGCCAGGCGCAACCAGATGAGCGAGGAGCAGAGGGCCCGTGCGCTGGAGCTCGCCCAGTCCGGACTGCCCGATAAAAACCGCATTGCGCCAGCATATCCTTTCTCCGAACTGAAGCAGAAACTGGACTTGCCGGTTGCCGGCGAAACCCTGCGTCAGTTCGGCGATCCGGACGGGACAGGCCACCAGGCACAGGGCATCGTGATTGCCTCTCAGCCCGGCGCGCTGGTCACCGCACCGGCCGATGCATGGGTGGTGTTTGCTGGAAATTTCCGAAGCTACGGCCAGATGATCATTCTGAACACGGGCGACGGCTACCATATGGTGCTGTCCGGTATGGACCGGATCAGCACCAGCCAGGGCAAGTTCGTGCTCTCGGGGGAGCCGTTGGCGACCATGGGTGAGAAAAGAGTGGCAAGTGCGACAGCATTCGCGCTGGAAACAGATCGGCCAACTCTTTACATTGAACTTCGGAAAGACGGTAAACCGGTTGATTCCCGTCCCTGGTGGGTCGGAGGCGATTCTGGAAAGGCACAGAATGATACGTAGGGTCTCTCTTCTCCTCGTCGGCGCACTGATGGGCGCAACCGCGATGAGCGTCATCTATTCCGCAGGTGTCCCGGCCCAGGCGGCGGGAAATTCCACCTACAAGGAATTGTCAATCTTCGGCGACGTCTTCGAGCGCATTCGCGCCCAATACGTGACGCCGCCGGATGAGAACAAGCTGGTCGAAAGTGCCATCAACGGCATGCTGACCTCGCTCGACCCGCATTCGGTCTACATGAACGCCAAGGACGCGGCCGACATGCAGACCCAGACGCGCGGCGAGTTCGGTGGCATCGGTATCGAAGTCACCATGGAAGAAGAACTCGTCAAGGTCATCACCCCGATCGACGACACGCCGGGCGCCAAGGCCGGCATCCTCGCCGGCGACTTCATCTCCGAGATCAACGGTGAATCCGTCCGCGGCCTGAAACTTGAGGAAGCCGTCGAGAAAATGCGCGGCGCGGTCAACACGCCGATCAAGCTCACCATCCTGCGCAAGGGTGCGGACAAGCCGCTCGACATCACCGTCACCCGCGAAATCATCCCGATCCGCGCCGTCAAGTCGCGCGTCGAGGGCGATGTCGGTTATCTGCGCGTCATCTCCTTCACCGAGAAGACCTATGACGACCTGGAAGCCGCGATCGAGAAGATCAAGAAGGAAGTCCCGGCCGACAAGCTGAAGGGCTATGTTCTCGACCTTCGCCTCAACCCGGGCGGTCTGCTCGACCAGGCGATCTACGTGTCCGACGCCTTCCTGGAGCGTGGCGAAGTGGTTTCGACCCGTTCGCGCGACCCCCAGGACACCCGCCGCTTCAACGCGACGGCAGGCGATCTGACCGACGGCAAGCCGGTAATCGTTCTTGTCAACGGCGGCTCCGCCTCCGCATCGGAAATCGTCGCCGGCGCGCTGCAGGATCTGAAGCGTGCGACCGTTCTCGGCACCCGCTCCTTCGGCAAGGGCTCCGTCCAGACCATCATTCCGATGGGTGACAAGGGCGCTTTGCGCTTGACGACGGCGCTCTACTACACGCCCTCGGGCAATTCGATCCAGGGTACGGGCATCGCGCCCGACATCACGGTCGAACAACCGCTTCCGGAAGAGCTCCAGGGCAAGGTCCGCACCGAAGGTGAATCGGCATTGCCTGGCCACATCAAGGGCCAGAACGAAAACGAAGAGGGCTCCGGCTCCGTCGCTTACGTACCGCCGGAAGCCAAGGACGACGTCCAGCTCAACTATGCACTCGACCTGCTGCGTGGCGTGAAGACCGATCCGGCCTTCCCGGCTGATCCGCAGAAGGCAGCACTGCAGTAAAACTCATCCATCGACCGCCCCCGTATCTGAGATGCGGGGGCGGTCGTTTTGCATCTGCACCGCCGGCATCACTGGAAGTTTCGCATGGACCTGCATGCACCGCTCGGTCAGGAGCGAAAGGACAAATCCGAGCGCAAGAGCCGCTTTGGCCTGTCCACGGTCACCTCTGCCTTTGCCGTGCTCACACTGGTCGGCCTCTCCGCCTGGACCTCGCTCTCCCCATCGGCCTTGCGCAGCGAACCGCCGATCAATCTGACCCCTCGTCCCCCGGAAACGGCTGTTGTCGCAGAAGACACGGCAGACCGCCGCCCAACCGATCCGCCGGCCGGCCTCGCGACCAGCGGCCCGAACGATGGTGCCGTGGTCCGTCGCACCACCACGGCCGATGGCAATGTCGTCACCACGTTCAGCCCCAATGCCCGCACGGGTCCGGTTATCATTGGGAGCGCCCCGACGCAGGACCCGAGACTGGCCGGCCAGCCCAATGAAGACCTGATCGAATTGACCGATACGGGTGAACTGCCGACGGTCGCCGCCTCGGGTCTGCGTCCGGTGGATTTCTACGCCCGGCCGTGGTCGGGAGCGCGGGGAACCCGTATAGCCATCGTCATCGGCGGCATCGGGCTCAGCCAGACCGGCAGCCAGATGGCGATCCGCGACCTGCCCGAAGACATCACGCTTGCCTTTGCCGCGACCGGCAACAGCCTGCAGCGCTGGATGCAGGAGGCCCGTCGCAAGGGCCACGAGATCGTGCTTCAGGTGCCGATGGAACCCTTCGACTATCCGGCCAACGATCCCGGCCGGGGCACCCTGCTTGCCGAAAAGACGGCGGCAACCAACATCGCCAATCTGCACCAGGCCATGGCGCAGATCACCAACTACACCGGCATCATGAACTATATGGGCGCCCGCTTCCTCTCCGATGACAAGGCGATGGACCCGATCATGCGCGATATCGGCAAGCGCGGCCTGATGTTTCTCGACGACGGCTCGACAGCGCGCTCCCTGTCGGGTGATTTCGCCAAGGCGATCGGTTTTCCGCATGCCTATGCCGACGTCATGATCGACGCACAGGTGGATCGCCAGGCAATCCTCTCCAAGTTGGACGAGCTGGAACGGATCGCAAGACGCAACGGCCAGGCAATCGGCGTCGGCGCCGCCTTCGATGAAACGATTGCAGCGGTCGCCGAATGGCGTGATGAAGCGGTTGCCCGCGGCATCGAATTCGTCGGCGTCTCCGCGCTCGCCAACGACAACAGACCCTGAGGACATCATGACCGAGCCCCAATCCACGAAGCCCAAGGTGAAGGCCGAAGACCTGCCCTATCGCCCCTGTGTCGGTATCATGGTGCTGAACCGGGAGGGCCTTGTCTGGTCGGGCAGACGCATTCCGGAAGGCAATTCCGAGTATGACGGTTCGCCGCAGCTCTGGCAGATGCCCCAGGGTGGGATCGACCCGGGTGAGGATCCGCTTCCCGCCGCCATGCGCGAACTCTACGAGGAAACCGGCATCAGGACGGTGTCGCTGTTGGCCGAAGCCAGCCGGTGGATCAATTACGACCTGCCTGCCGAACTGATCGGCATCGGCTTGAAGGGCAAGTTCCGTGGCCAGACCCAGCGCTGGTTCGCCTTCCGCTTCGAAGGTGACGAAAGCGAGATTGCCATCAACCCGCCGCCCGGTGGGCACGAAGCGGAATTCGACGCCTGGGCCTGGAAGCCGATGCAGGACCTGCCGGGTCTCATCGTGCCCTTCAAGCGCCGCGTTTACGAAGACGTCGTTGCCGAGTTCGCCCATCTGGCAGGATGAGCGAACCGGCGGCCAGGATCAGGCCCCGCTTGCGATGTCAAACCCTTCGTCGGCCCAGCCGGTCATCCCGCCGATCATCACCTTGACGCGGCGCCCGAGCCGCGCCAAGCGGAGTGCTGCCCGATCGGTTCCGTTGCAATGCGGCCCGGCGCAATAGACGACGAACAGCGTATCCTCGGGCCATTCCGCCATCTTGCGTTCGGTCATCTTGCCATGCGGCAGGTTGATGGCGCCCGGCACATGTCCCCGCTCGTAAAGCTTCGGTCCGCGCACGTCGAGAAGCACGAAGTCCGCCTCGCCCCGGCTCATCACCTCATGCACATCCCAGCAGTCCGTCTCGAAGGCGAGCCGCGCCTGATAGTGCTGCGCGACGAGGGCGGGATCGGCGGCGGGAATTTCACTGACGAGGCTTGGCATGGCAGGCTCCTTTCGATGTTTGATGAAGAGACCTTGCCTTTTCAGAGGATTTTGGAAAACTGGCGTGAATGACAACATGCGTAAAGATCACGCCAATGACGCCGGCATCGCTTTTTCCCTCCTCTACGCTGACGGGACCCCGCGTCGTCACCCTCGCCTATGACGGCCTCTGCACTTTCGAATTCGGGGTTGCCGTGGAAGTCTTCGGCCTATCGCGACCGGAAATGGGAGAGCGCTGGTATCGCCACGCGACGGCTGCGATCGAGCCCGGACCTCTGAGGGCCGCCGGCGGTCTGACGGTTAGCGCTTCAGGCGGGCTGGAACTTCTGGCAGAGGCAGACCTGATCGTCGTTCCGGGCTGGCGGGGGATCGACGAGCCTGTTCCTGCCTCGTTGATCGAGGCGCTGCGGGCGGCCCATGCCCGGGGTGCGCGCCTGATGTCGCTGTGTTCCGGCGTGGCGGTGCTGGCCGCGACCGGCCTCCTTGATGGCCGGAAAGCCACGACCCACTGGCGCTATGCCGAAAAGGTTTCACGAAGGCATCTAGACATCCATCTCGATCCCGATGTGCTCTATGTCGACGAAGGCCAGATCCTGACGGCCGCCGGCAGTGCTGCCGGTATCGATCTCTGCCTGCATGTCGTCCGCCGCGATTTCGGCGCAGAGGCCGCCAACAGCGTTGCCCGTCGTCTTGTGGTCCCGCCCCATCGGGAAGGCGGACAGGCGCAGTTCATCGTAAGGCCCGTGCCACATGAGCGCGAAGGACAGCGCATGGGCCCGCTGATCGACTGGATCGAAGCCAATCTGCAGCGCGAGGTGACACTCGCCGAAATGGCGGCACGGGCGGGGATGAGCAGCCGGACCTTCCAGCGCCGCTTTCGCGACCTGACAGGCCAAAGCCCCGGCGAATTCCTGATGACCCGCCGGCTGCGCCATGCCTGTGACTTGCTGGAGCACAAGACAAGCCTGTCACTCGATGACATCGCGGTCGCCTCAGGCTTCGGCACACCGGCAACGCTCCGCCATCATTTCCGCACCCGGCTGCAAACCAGCCCCGCCGCCTACCGGGCCCGGTTCGGCCAAGCCGGCTGAAAACCCTGGGATGATGGGCCGAAATTACCGCTCGGCGGCAGCGGCCTCTTCGGCGCTTTCCTCGATCCGCTCCATGTCGTCATCGGAGAGACCGAAATGGTGACCGATCTCATGGATCAGAACATGGGTGATGATGTCACCCAGCGTTTCCTCGTTTTCGGCCCAGTAATCGAGAATCGGCCGACGATAGAGGATGATGCGGTTCGGCATCATGCCGGTTTCCATCGAAAAACGCTCGGAAATCCCGCGTCCTTCGAACAGGCCGAGCAGGTCGAAAGGCGTCTCGAGCGCCATGTCTTCGAACACTTCATCGGTGGGAAAATCGGCGATCTCGATGATGAGATCGCGGCTCAGATCGCGAAACTCCTGGGGCAGGTGCCCATAGGCCTCGATCGCCAGCGACTCGAATGTGCTGATCGTCGGGGCGTGCCGTTCGCGCCAATCCTCGCTCTGGTCTATGCGGGCCATGGATACTCCTTACTGCCCGCAGATATAGGATGTTTGCAGCAGCATTTCGAGAGTGAATTCAAGCAAGGAATAAATTCTTATCTGAATCCGGTTGACTCTTTTAGAAAGCTCTGGAATCCATAAGGAACAAATAGAGAACAATTCACCAGGAGAGATCGTCATGGGCGAGAGCCCTCAGGCGCGCGAGACGCTTTTTGCCTTGCGGGAGGCGATTGCCCGGATCGAGGGAAAGCCGGATCATGCCGCACGCCTGACGGCACAAGACACGACTGCCGGATCGTCATCCGTCCATTCCGGCGGACAGCGCGAAAAGCAGGATCTCTACGACACCCTGATGCGGGACATGCTGGCCCGCGGCACATTGCTGGAGCTGCGCGGGCGAAAGCTGCAGCAGGCAGGAAGCGTGACCGGTCTCGGCCTGGCCATGGCCCTGATGGCGGCGGACTCGAAGGATCCCGGCCGGCAAAGGCTGCTCTTAATCGCCGATCACCAGGTGATGCGCGAAGCAGGCCTTGCCTATGCCCCCGGCCTCCTGGATTTCGGCCTGGCCTCCTGCGCCCTGGTGCATGCCATGCCCCGCCGCATTGAGGATGCACTCTGGCTCGCCGAGGCAGCCCTTGCCTCGCGCGCCTTTTCGACCGTGCTTCTCGAAGTGCACGGCAATCCGAAGAAATTCGGCCTCACCGAGAGCCGGCGCCTGAGCCTCAAGGCACGTGCCACCGGTGGCAGGCTGCTCACCCTCCGTCAGGCCGGCGAAGAAGAAGCATCGAGCGCCCTTCTTCGCCTGTCTGTCGAACCCGCGCCGGCGGCGGCGCGGCATCTCGCCGACGGGTCCCTGCTGGGCGGCAGCATCGGGTCTCCCGTCTTTCGCATCACACTTGAAAAATCCCGCATGCCGGGCTCACCCGAACTCATTCTGGAGTGGAATTCCGATGACCGCCGCCTTCGCCTTTTCGAACAGCTCGCACCCTCAGGCCTCGGATCGCCGCATTCTGTCGCTGTTTTTCCCAAGGCTCCCGACCGATCGCATCGCCCGGCGTCGCTGGGGTCTCTCCTGGCGTTTACCCCCCGCCTCGACCGCGCATCCTGAGCGCGCGCCCCTGGTCTGTGCCGGCCGTTCGACCAATGCCATGCGCATCACGGCGCTGGATGAAAGCGCCGAAGGCTTCGGCCTGCGTGCTGGCCAGGGGCTGGCGGAAGCCCGCGCCATCTGTGCAAACCTCGACGTGGTCGAGGCGGATCCCGCCGCCGACCGCGCTCTTCTCGATGCCATCGCTGACTGGTGTGACCGCTATACGCCGCTGGTCGCCCTCGACGGCGACGACGGCCTGATGCTGGATATCACCGGCTGCGCCCATCTTTTTGGCGGTGAGGAAAAGCTGATAGAGGATGTCGATCGCCGCATGACGGCTTTCGGTCTTGCGGTCCGCATCGCGGTCGGCCCGACGCCGGGTCTTGCCCGGGCCTGCAGCCGCTTTGACGGTCCCCGTCGCGTCGCCCCCGCGGAGGCAGTGTCTGCACTCTACCCTTTGCCGATCTCGGCCCTGAGGCTCGATCCGCAGACAGTGATGAACCTCGCCCGTGTCGGCCTGAAGACCATCGGTGACATCATCCCTGCCCCGCGCCCTCCGATCACGCGTCGCTTCGGCCCGGAACCCATGCTTCGTCTTGACCAGGCGCTCGGACGGGAAGGGGAGCCGATTTCACCCAGGCGGCACGTCCCCATCTTGTCGGCCGAACGACGTCTTGCAGACCCGATCATGACCGAGGATCAGATCCTCGATATAGCCGGCCGTCTCGCAGCAGGTTTGAAGACGTCGCTCGAAGCCCGGGGGGAAGGCGGACGCTTGTTCGAACTCCTGGTCTTCAGGGTGGATGGAAAGGTCTTTCGCATCGAGGTCGGGGCCTCCGCACCCTTGCGCGATCCCGTCCGCATCAGGGCTTTGTTCCAGGAACGGCTTTCCGTCATCCATGATGATCTCGACGCAGGTTTTGGTTTCGAACTCGTCCGGTTGAATGTTCTCCTGAGCGAGCCTTTCGAAGTCCGCCAGGCCGCTCTCGACAGCCAAGAGGATGGCCGGGAAGATCTCACTCGTTTCCTTGATCAGGTCGCGGCCAGGCTGGGCGAACGGGCACTTCGCCTTCCCGTGCCGCTGGCCAGCCATTGGCCGGAGAAAGCATCGATCCACGCGCCGGCCGCCGATGCACTCAAGACGACCGATCTTGCCGTGGCCTGGCCGCCGACATCCCTGCGGCCGATGCGTGCGCTGCGCCCCTTGCGCCTGCTTCATCGACCGGAGGAAGTGGAGGTCATGTCCGTCGTGCCGGACGGCCCGCCGGCCAGCTTTCGCTGGCGCCGTGTCCAGCGTCGCGTCGTCAGGGCGGAAGGTCCTGAACGCCTGTCGCCGGAATGGTGGGTTGACGGCGAGGATGCCCCGCCACGGGACTATTTCCGCATCGAGGACGCCGAAGGCCAGCGCTTCTGGCTCTATCGCGAAGGTCTTTACGAGCGGCGCACGGTGACGCCGAACTGGTTCCTCCAGGGCTTCTTCGCATGAGGCCTGGCCCATGAACACCCAACCCTTTTACGAGATCGGATTGCGCAGCAACTTCTCCTTCCTGGAGGGAGCCTCCCATGCCGAGGAACTGGTGGAGCGGGCCCTTCTTCTCGGCCTCTCGGGTCTCGGTCTCGCCGATCGAAACACCGTCGCCGGCGTGGTGCGCCTGCATGCGGCCGCCAAACTGAACGGTCTCGAATTCCGGCCAGGTGCCCGTCTTGCCTTCGACGACGGCACGCCCGAGCTTCTCGCCTATCCGATGAACCGCAGGGGATGGGGCAATCTGTGCCGCATGCTGAGCGAGGGCAATCTGCGCTCGAAGAAGGGGATCTGCACGCTCTGGGAAAGGGATCTTCTGGCATGGGACAAGGAAATCCTGTTCGTCGTCATGCCGCCCTCCATGCCGCAGAAAGCCGATGTCGACGCCTTCGAGGCAAGCCTCTCTTCCATCCGTCATCGGTTGGGGGATCGTCTGTATCTGGCGCTCGTGCCCCGCCATGACGGTTTCGACGAGAAGACGTTTGCGGAGCTCGACGGGATTTCCAGACGGCTGCGGATCCCGCTGATTGCCACGAATGACGCGCTGTATCACGCCCCGGACCGAAAACCCGTGGCCGACGTGGTCGTCGCCATCCGCGAGCATGTCACGATCGCCGAAGCAGGGCTTCGTCTTCATGCTCACGCAGAAAGGCACCTGAAGAGCCCGGCCGAAATGGCCCGTCTGTTGCGCGCCTGGCCGGAAGCTCTCGACAACAACGTCAATTTCTTTAGTCGGCTTCAGTTTTCTCTGGACGAGCTGTCACATCAATATCCCGACGAGATCTTCGAGGGCGAATCTCCCGCACGCGCACTGCGCCGTCTGACCTATGAAGGCGCCGGCAAGCGCTATCCGGAGGGCATTCCGCGCAAGGTGCTCGGTCTCCTCGATTACGAACTCAAGCTGATCGCCGAAAAGCGTTACGAGCCCTATTTTCTCACCGTCTACCGCATCGTCTGCCATGCGCGCGACGCCGGCATCCTCTGCCAGGGGCGCGGCTCGGCCGCCAATTCCGCCGTCTGCTTCTGCCTTGGCATCACCGAGGTCGACCCGCAGAAGACGACCCTGCTGTTCGACCGCTTCATCTCCACCGAACGCGACGAGCCACCGGATATCGACGTCGATTTCGAGCATGAGAAGCGGGAGGACGTGATCCGCTTCATCTACGACACCTATGGAAAGGAGCATGCCGCCCTGACCGCGGCCGTGATCAGCTACCGCGCCCGCTCTGCCGGCCGCGAAGTCGCCAAGGCCTTCGGACTGTCGGAAGACGTACAATCGGCGCTGGCCGGATCGATCTGGGGCTGGTGGACCAGCGACTTCACCGAGGAACAGGCGAATGCCGCAGGCCTCGACCTCAAGGATCCGACGACCCGCCGCGTTTTGACCTATGCCCAGGCCATGCAGGGCTTTCCCCGCCATCTGTCGCAGCATGTCGGCGGCTTTGTCATCACCCGCGACCGGCTGGACGAGGTTGTGCCGATCATGAACACGGCCGATGGGCGCTATATGGTGGAATGGGACAAGGACGATCTCGACACGTTGAAGATCCTGAAGATCGACGTGCTCGCGCTCGGCATGCTCACCTGCCTTGCCAAGGCCTTCAAGCTCTTGTCCGCCCATTACGGCGTCGAGGAGACACTCGCCTCGGTCAACGAGGACCAGCGTCCCGAAGTCTACGACATGATCTGCCGTGCCGATACGATCGGCGTTTTCCAGATCGAAAGCCGGGCCCAGATGAGCATGCTGCCGCGATTGAAGCCCCGCCGCTTCTACGATCTGGTCATCGAGGTTGCGATCGTCCGTCCCGGTCCCATTCAGGGCAACATGGTTCATCCCTATCTGAAGCGACGGGAGGACGTGCTGGCCGGCCGGCCGATCGACTATCCGAGCGATGAACTGCGCAGTGTGCTGGAACGCACGCTGGGCGTCCCCCTTTTCCAGGAGCAGGCCATGCAGATCGCCATCACGGCTGCCGGCTTCACCCCGGGAGAGGCCGACAAGCTGCGCCGTGCCATGGCCACCTTCCGCCGTACCGGCCAGGTCTCCAGCTTCCAGAAGCGCATGATCGAGGGCATGGTGGCCAATGGCTATGATCCGGATTTCGCCGCCCGCTGCTTCAGCCAGATCGAAGGCTTCGGCGAATACGGCTTCCCGGAAAGCCATGCGGCCTCCTTCGCCCTGCTGGTTTATGTCTCCTGCTGGTTCAAGGCCTTCTATCCGGATGTCTTCTGTGCCGCGATCCTCAATTCCCAGCCCATGGGTTTTTATGCCCCGGCACAGCTTGTCCGCGATGCGCGCGAACACGGCGTCGAGATCCGTCCCGTCGACGTCAACCATTCCGCCTGGGATTGTCTTCTTGAAGCGGATGAGGAGGAGAAAAGCGCCTTCGATCCCGCCCGCATCGCCAGCCGGCATCGATCGATGACGTCGGTCATTCGCTCGAAGAAAGCGGTCCGTCTCGGCTTCCGCCAGATCAAGGGCGTGCCGAAACAGGCCATGGATCATCTGGTTGAAAAACGGGGCGCCGGTTACGATTCCATCCGTGATCTCTGGCTGCGCACAAGACTGCCACGTGCGGTCATCGAGAAGCTCGCCGATGCGGATTGCTTTTCCTCGCTGGGGCTGAGCCGCCGCGACGCCCTCTGGGCGGCCCAGGCGCTTGACGGGGATGCGGCGGTCGAAGTGCTGCCCCTCTTCGAAAGCACCCCCCAGGATGATCTTCAGCGCGAAACGGAGATGGTCCTGCCACGCATGCTGCCCGGGGAAGAAGTGTTGAGCGATTACCGTAGCCTGACCTTCTCGTTGAAAGCCCATCCCGTCTCGTTTCTGCGTGAAGCCATGCAGCGTGCAGGGCTGAAATCCGCGGCCGATCTCGAAACCCTTCCCCATGGCACCAAGGTGGCGATTGCCGGCCTGGTGCTGGTCCGCCAGAGGCCGGGTTCGGCCAAGGGGGTAATATTCATGACGCTCGAAGATGAAACCGGCACGGCCAATGTCATCGTCTGGCCGAAGGTGTTCGAGCGCTACCGCCCGATCGTCATGGGAGCCCGACTGGTCAGCCTGCGCGGACGTCTGCAAAAGGCGCACGGCGTCATTCATGTCGTCGCCGACCATTTGGTCGATGCAAGTTCCAGGCTCGGCCTGCTGCTGGAAGACTTGAAGAGTTTCGAAACGCTCGCCCATGCCGACGAGGTACGCCGTCCAGGCGTGGATCAACGCCAGACGAAACGCGAAAAGCTTGTCCGCGCGCCGCTGCCGGCAGCCCCGCCGCCAGGCCATCCCCGCCGCAGCGCCATGGCGGATCTGATGCCGAAGGGGCGCAACTTCCACTGAAGCCCGCCATTGGCCGGCGATCACATCTCCCGGGCATGCCGCGATTTTTCTTGACAAAGGCCATCTGGTTTACGAGAAAGGCGACAGTGAATGTCATGTTTGACGAGTGCCCGACCATGCTGGTCTGCAGCTGCAATTACATCACCGACAAGGACATCAAGGCCGTCATCACCGAGATGCTCGATGAAGACTGTTGGCAGCTGATCGTCCCCGGCAAGGTCTACCATGCCATGGGCAAGCGCGGTCGCTGCTGCGGCTGCTTCCCCAATGTCGTCGATCTCATCATTCGCACCACTCAGGAATACCACGCCGCGCTCCAGACCGAGGAAACCAAGGTCATCAACTTCATGGAACGCCTAAAGCAGTTCCATGAAGAACAGAAGGTCGCCCTGGCCGAACGTCGCCAGGCCATGCTTCAGGCCCGCCGCGCTGCCGGCTGACACCTGCAGTCGCCGCAACACTTGCCCCGGCCTCTTCCATTTTTTCCGCCTTCGACCGAATTCCTGTCTTGTCCGGCTTGAAACCTACCGGCAGGATTGGCGTTGTCGCACGCAATCGCCCTGCACGCCGTCTCGCAAGAATTAGAATCCTTCTAAAAGTTCTCGACAGGGTTCCACGGTGACGCTAGAGTTCCACCATTCAATTCACGTAAAGGACGAAATTCATGAAGGGTGATCCGAAGGTCATTGAACGGCTAAACGAGGCGCTGTTCCTCGAGCTTGGTGCTGTCAACCAATACTGGCTGCACTACCGCCTGCTCAACGATTGGGGCTACACCAAGCTCGCCAAGAAGGAGCGTGCCGAATCGATCGAGGAAATGCAGCATGCTGACAAGATCATCGACCGCATCATCTTCCTCGAAGGCCACCCGAACCTGCAGACGGTAGCGCCTCTGCGCATCGGCCAGAACGTCAAGGAGGTGCTCGAAGCCGACCTCGCTGGCGAATACGACGCCCGCACGTCCTACAAGGCCTCGCGCGACATCTGTTATCAGGCAGGCGACTACGTCTCGATGAAGATCTTCGAACAGCTGCTGATCGACGAAGAAGGCCATATCGACTTCCTCGAGACCCAGCTCGAACTTCTCTCAAAGATCGGCGAAGAGAAATACGGCCAGCTCAACGCGGACTCCGCCGACTCGGCCGAGTGATCTGATCGAACACCCCCTATGGAAGCCCCGTTCGCGGGGCTTCTTTTTTGGCCGCTTAGAGCCGTTCATTTCTAGACGGCTCTAGAGGCTGATGCTGATTGCCCCGCCGGCAACGACAAGGCAGGCGAGAAGGCGCCGCAGGGTCAGCGGCTCGCCCAGGAGAAGCGCCCCGATCAGGACGGCAAAGACGACGCTCGTCTCGCGCACGGCCGTGACAAGACCTGCCGGTGCGTAGGCATAGGCCACCACCACCAGACCATATGCGAGCATGGCCACCACGCCACCACCGACGGCCTTCCAGGTCGCCGGGGATTTCAAATCGATGACAAGGCCCCGGCGGGTGATCATGAAGGCGATCGTGATCATCAGGCCGAAGAGAAAGAGAACCCAGAGCGCATAGGCCGCCGGCTGCTCGACCATTTTCACGCCGCGCGAATCCACCGTCGAATAGCAGGCAATGATCAGGCCCGTGGCGAGCGCAAAGAGGATCGAGGATGTGGCAGCTCTCGTCCTGCCGAGCGACAGGCTCATGATGCCGGCCGCAATCATGGCAACGCCCAGCGTCTGCCAAAGCCCGAGAACTTCTCCGAAAAAGAGGAAACCTCCGAGCGTCACCAGGAGCGGCACGGTGCCGCGCACGATTGGATAGACCTGGCCAAGCTCCCCATGGCGATAGGCAGCGACCAGAAACAGGCTGTAGCCGACCTGCAGGCCCGCCGAGACCAGAATATAGGGCCAGGCGGCAGCCCCCGGGACCGGCAGGATGAAGAGAAAGGGCAGGCAGATGATGCTGCCCGCAAGGCTCATCACCGTGATCGACCAGAGACGATCCGCGCCCGTACGCAGGAAGGCGTTCCAGCTCGCATGCAGGATTGCGGCAAGCAGCGCGAGGCCGACGGCAACCGTGCTCACGACCGCGGCCTGCGGGGCGGGAGGGGAAGTTCACGGACGTTCATGGGGGACCTGTGCGCGGCATATGACAGTTTTGTGACACGGCGACGATAGTCGCTTCACCTGTGTTTGCAACCGGCGGGCAAAAAGAAACCGCCCGCTGTGTGAGCGGGCGGTCAATCTGGGTCAGCTCAGCGCCGTGACTTACTGAAAGTCGCGGATATCGACAAAATGGCCGGCAACGGCAGCGGCGGCTGCCATGGCGGGCGAGACGAGATGCGTGCGGCCCTTGAAGCCCTGACGTCCCTCGAAGTTGCGGTTCGAGGTCGAGGCGCAGCGCTCGCCCGGCTTCAGGCGGTCGTCGTTCATGGCGAGGCACATCGAGCAGCCCGGTTCGCGCCAGTCAAAGCCGGCTTCCTTGAAGATCTTGTCGAGACCTTCGGCTTCCGCCTGCTCCTTCACGAGGCCGGAGCCCGGAACGATCATGGCCGACACGGTGGAGGCCACCTTCTTGCCCTCGACGACCTTGGCCACTTCGCGCAGGTCTTCGATACGACCATTGGTGCAGGAGCCGATGAAGACGCGGTCGATGGCGATATCGGTGATCTTGGTGCCCGGCTTCAGGCCCATATAGTCGAGCGCACGCCACTTGGAAGCGCGTTTCGTCTCGTCCTGGATATCGTCAGGGTTCGGAACGACGCCCTGAACCGAGACGACGTCTTCCGGCGAAGAACCCCAGGAGACGATCGGCGGCAGGTTGGCGGCATCGAGAACGACGACGCGATCGAAATGCGCGCCTTCGTCGGACTTCAGCGTCTTCCAGTAGGCGATCGCCTGCTCAAGGGCTTCGCCCTTCGGCGCGCGCGGCTTGCCTTTGATGTATTCGAAGGTCTTTTCATCCGGCGCGATCAGACCGGCGCGGGCGCCGCCCTCGATCGTCATGTTGCAGACCGTCATGCGGCCTTCCATCGACAGCGCCTCGATCGCTTCGCCTGCGAATTCGATGACGTGGCCGGTGCCGCCGGCCGTGCCGATCTCGCCGATGATGGCGAGGATGATGTCCTTTGCGGTAACGCCTTCGGGGAGTTTCCCGTCGACGCGCACCAGCATGTTCTTCGCCTTCTTCTGGATCAGCGTCTGGGTCGCGAGCACATGCTCGACTTCAGACGTGCCGATGCCGTGCGCCAGCGCGCCGAAGGCGCCATGGGTTGAGGTGTGGCTGTCGCCGCAGACGATGGTCATGCCCGGCAGCGTGAAGCCTTGCTCCGGACCGACGATGTGCACGATGCCCTGACGCTTGTCGGAGGCCGAGTAGTATTCCACGCCGAATTCCGCCGCGTTGTTGGCAAGCGCCTCGACCTGGATGCGGCTTTCCTCGTTCTTGATGCCGAGGTGGCGATCCGGCGAAGTCGGCACGTTGTGGTCGACAACGGCGAGCGTCTTCTGCGGCGCACGAACCTTGCGGCCGGCCATGCGCAGACCTTCGAAGGCCTGCGGGCTCGTCACTTCGTGAACGAGGTGACGGTCGATGTAGAGGAGACAGGTGCCGTCGTCCTGGCGATCGACGACGTGGTCGTCCCAGATCTTGTCGTAAAGGGTGCGGGGTGCGCTCATGGGGTAGGTTCCGTCCAGACTGAGGATAAAGGGATTTTGTTTTTCGAGAATGCCGAGGTGCAGCTTCGGGAGCCGATGTCACGGCCGAAGGCGATCAGCCGCGAAGGCTCGCAAGGGCCCCTTGAACGCGCGCGAAAAAGCGTGCCGGCAGACGCTTGTGGTCCTGCAGCACGATGAACTGGTTCGCGAGGCATCCGAATTTCGATCCCATGGCCGGCGTCATACCAGTTTTCGCTCATGTCGGCAATTGCCTCGCAACGGCGCTGACATGGCTCTGTCATGAAGCAGTCGTGCAAGCATGCTTGATCTTCGTCAGTCAAAGATCGCCCTGCCGGAACCCGCGCCATGAACGAAGACATCCACCGCATCAAGACCGAAATCCTCGACAGCTTCGACGAGGAACTGGAGCAGCAGTTGGACGAGGAGCGCCTCGATCAGCTGGTTGCCGACGGCATGGCAGAGCCAACGATCGATCGCAGGATCTATTTCCGCGAGCTCTTCCGCCTGCAGCACGAACTGGTCCGGCTGCAGGACTGGGTGCAATACAAGAAGCTGAAGATGGTCGTACTCTTCGAAGGTCGCGATTCAGCCGGCAAGGGCGGCGCGATCAAACGTGTCACGCAGCGGCTCAACCCGCGCGTCTGCCGGGTGGTGGCGCTGCCGGCACCCACTGAGCGCGAGCGCAGCCAGTGGTATTTCCAGCGTTACGTCCAGCATCTGCCGATGGCTGGCGAAATGGTCCTCTTCGACCGCTCCTGGTACAATCGCGCCGGGGTGGAGCGGGTCATGGGCTTCTGCACGCCGGATGAACTTGAAGAATTCTTCCGCTCCGTCCCCGAATTCGAACGCATGCTGGTGCGCTCCGGGATCATCCTCGTCAAATACTGGTTCTCGATCACAGACGAAGAGCAGGAATTCCGCTTCCGGATGCGCATCAACGACCCGCTGAAACAATGGAAGCTCTCCCCGATGGACCTCGAAAGCCGGATTCACTGGGAAAGCTATACCCGCGCCAAGGAAGAGATGCTGGAGCGCACGCACATCCCGGAAGCACCCTGGTGGGTGGTTCAGGCCGTCGACAAGAAGAAGGCGCGCCTCAACATGATCGCCCATCTGTTGAAGCAGGTGCCATACGAGCATGTCCCGAAGGAACCCGTGGAGCTACCCGCCCGGGTGCGCAATGCCGACTACATTCGCCATCCCGTGCCCGCCGAGATGTATGTTCCCGACATATACTGAGCGTTGATCAGGCGCGCGCATCCGTCGCATCGGGAAAGAAGAGAGGGCTGAGCGGCGACGGCGGGAGCTGTCCGGTCGCCTCGAAATACTTCTGCAGCACCAGCAGGGAGACCTTCCGCTCGGTCTCCCGGTCGCTGAAGGAGGCGACATAGGCGTTCGCATTGGCCACGATATCCTGCGCCCATTGCGGGTTCTTCTCGAGGCTTGCGATCTGGTCTTCAAGATCGCTGAAATCCGGGCGCAGTTCGACAAAGTGGTGATCCGGGATCAGGGCTCCTTCCCTGAACCAGGTCTCGAAGCGCCCCTTCGGCATCAGGCAGACGCTGCCGGACGCCATGATCCATTTCAGATTGGTCGCGACGTCGAAGCCCTCGATGGAGATGATGTAGCGATAGCCCATCTGCTGCCTCGGGCTCAGGAAGCCTTTGGGAGCCAACCCCTCGATCGTTTCGTTGACCTGGCCGACATCGGCTACGACGCTGTTTCGGTGACGCTTGATCAGTTCGATGCGCAGCGGATTGTTCGGCGCCCCACGCCAGACCGCCAGCGGCTTCTTGCTTTCCCAGGGTGTCTCGTCCCTGGGGAACCTGAAATGTCGAAGCTTGTCGAGATTGAGCAGCACCGAATTGGCATTTGGCTGGTCGGTTGGTCTGCTCTTGACCAGGCACGGAGAGCTCGGCACCCAGGTCACGTCGCCGAAGAGATAGTCGATCTTCAGGTGGCGGTCGAAATAGCGAAGATATTCATCCAGATCGAGGTAATATCGGCTCTGCCCCCGGTCGACGGCATCAAGCCGCACACCGGGCTTGGCAGCATCGCGCGACAATCTGTTGTAGTAATTCGCTCTTCCAACGAGGTCCGCAAGTTCCGGCGCGTCTTCGAGATCTCTGAGGATCGCCCTGCTTTTTTGCAGGAACCACGACCTGGGCAGTGCATGACGGGTAATCCCGGCCGCATAGTATCGGAGCCGATTGATCGTGGTCGCGGCACGGTCCAGCGAGGGGAACCTCATCCGCGGCGCTCCCGCATGCGCTTCTCGAAGCCTCTGAGCAGGATCGAGAGGCCAATGGTCAGCACAAGATAGACATAGGCAACGATCGAATAGGTCTCGAAGAACCGGAACGATCCGGATGCATAAACCTTGGCCATCTGGGTGATGTCGGCCACGCCAAGCACCGATACCAATGAGCTGTCCTTCACCATGGCGACGAAATCGTTCGAGAGTGGCGGGAAGATAACCCTGATCGCCTGCGGAAAGATGACAAGACGGAAACGCTGGCTCCGGCTGAGGCCCAAGGCCTTGGCCGCCTCGATCTGCCCCTTGTCGATGGACTGGATGCCGGCACGGAAAATCTCGGCGATGAAGGCTGAGTAGCCGATCATCAACGCGATGATCGCACGCCACATCAGGGAGACGTCGCGCACGATCATGGCGTCGAACATTCCTGCGGAGATGAGTGGCGACATCACCAGATTGTAGAGGGCAACGAAACCCGGTGCCCCGACAAAGGCGATGTAGAAGAGCAGCACGATGATCGGTATGCCACGCACCACTTCGACATAGAAGCGGGCGATCTGGCGAAGAACGATACTGTCGGACATGCCGAGCAGGGCGATCAGCAAGCCAAGGGCCGTCGCAAGCGAGAAGCCGACAAGAGTGACGAAGACCGTGACCCACAGGCCTTTGACCACCGTGTTGAAGACCTGGGCATAGAGATCGCTGACAAAGATCACGCCGGCCAGCGCAACCGCCATCAAGACGAAGGCGACCAGCCACCAAGGCCGGTCGCCCTTCTGATCACCCTGAGGAAGGGTCTGGAATGCCATCAGTCACCCGCCTTCAGGTCGCAGGGACGCAACTGGCTCATTCGCCCATCTTGTAGTCGAGGAACCACTTCTTGTTGAGCGCATCGATCGTGCCATCGGCCTTCATCGAGGCAATCGCGGCGTTGATGGGCGCAACGAGATCGGATCCCTTCGGGAAAATGAAACCGAAGTCCTCCGACCCCAGCGGGCCGCCGATCAGCTTCAGGCCGCCATTCGAGGAATCGACGTAACCCTTGCCAGCAGTACCGTCGGTCAGCACCACGTCGACGTCACCCGTCTTCAGGGCCTGAACCGTGGCCCCGAAAGTTTCGAACAGCTTGATGCGCGGATTTTGCTCATTGCCGTCGAGAATTTCATAGACGGCCGTGTAGAAGGGTGTGGTCCCGGGCTGGGCACCGACGAGGCCATCCGTGAACGCCGCGAAAGTCTTGGAATCGGTAAAGCGGCTTTCGTCACTGCGCACCAGCATGAACTGCTCCGAACGCATGTAAGGATCGGAGAAGTCGACCTTCTCCTTGCGATCTTCCTTGATGGTGATGCCGGTCATGCCGACCTGATACTGACCGTCGGAAACAGCCTGGATCATCGCGTCCCACGACGTATTCTGGTACTCGACCTTGAAGTTCAGCCGCTTGGCGATCTCGTTCATCGCATCATATTCCCAGCCGATCTGCTCGCCTGATTTGGGATCGACGAATTGCAGCGGCGGATAGGCGTTTTCCGTCACGACGACGACGGTCTTGCCAGCGAGATCCGGCAGGTCGCTGGCCTGGGCGGCAAAGGGCAAGACGGCAAGGGCGGACAGACCGGCAAGGACAGCGCGGCGAAACAGCATGGAAATCTCCCGAATTGTGGCAGCGCACAGTGTCACATCTCCTTCCCCGCTGGCAAGAAGCGGAGTTCTTGATGAACAGGATGCAATTCTACTGCAGAACTACGCATGGTTGGTTCTCTCTTGCTGACCATATCCGGAAAAACTGCCTTCTTTCAGCAATTCCCGTGAGTATCTATTTCTGTGCCTTAGCTTCCGGGCCATTCGCCAACAAGAGGAACCATCATGCTCTTCAGACCAAAGCATGCCTTGCTCGCATTCGCCCTGATCGCCGGGGCCATGACACCGCTCGCCGCCTCGGCGCAGGAACCCGTCGTCGCCGCGGTAGACAAGGAGGCGCTCTTCACGAGCCCCGATCCGCAGCTGCATGCCAACAAGCAGGTGGTCTACCGTATTCTCCGGGATCTCCTGGAGGCCGGACACTGGGACAAGGCCGATGAACTCCTGAGCGAGCGCTACATGCAGCACAATCCCAACGTCGCGTCCGGGCGGGACACGGTCGTGCGCTTCTTCACAGAGGTGCTAAAGGTCGAAAAAAAGCCAATCCCGGAAAAACTGTCGATGCCGGTGGCCTTCGTAACGGCCGAGGGCGATCTCGTCACTGTGGGAATTGTCAGGGAAGAGAAGGACCCGAAGGATCCCTCCAAGACCTATACGACGACCTGGTACGACACCTGGCGGATCGTCGACGGCAAGGCCGACGAGCATTGGGATTCTGCGCTCAGGCAATAAACAAAAAACGGGCCGCTTTCCCAGGAAAAGCGGCCCGCACTTCAACTGTGCTTATACAAGGCGGATCAGAAGGTCGCCGTCTTGGGATCCGGTCCGATGCGGGCCGCAGCGTCATCCAGGCCGTTCAGCTTGGCAAGATCCTCGCTCGACAGCTTGAAATCGAAGACCTGGAAGTTTTCGATGATGCGCGACGGCGTGACCGACTTCGGGATGACCACGAGGCCATTATCGATGTGCCACCGGATGATGACCTGAGCGGGCGTGCGACCAAGCTTGCTGGCGATCTCGGCGATCGCCGGATGACCGAGAAGCTTGCCCTGGCCGAGAGGGCTCCAGGATTGAGTCGCGATGCGATGCTTGTCGTGGAATTCCCGGGCCGCACGCTGCTGGAAATCCGGATGCAGCTCGATCTGGTTGATGACGGGAACGACGCCCGTCTCGGCGACGATCTTCTCGATATGCTCTGGATAGAAGTTGGAAACGCCGATCGATTTGACGCGGCCTTCTTCCTTCAGCTTGATGAAGGCCTTCCAGGTGTCGACAAACAGGCCGCGATGGGGCGAGGGCCAGTGGATCAGATAGAGATCGACATAGTCCGTCCCGAGCCTCTTCAAGCTGGCGTCGAAAGCGCGCAGCGTCTGGTCATGGCCCTGGTCATTGTTCCAGAGCTTGGTGGTGAGGAAGATGTCGGACCGTGCAAGGCCCGACTGCCGGATCCCCTCGCCCACCCCCTCTTCGTTTTCATAGACCGCTGCGGTGTCGACATGACGGTAGCCGGCATCGAGAGCAGCTTTGACCGCAGGAGCCGCCTCATCGTTGGGTGTCTGCCAGACGCCGAGCCCCACCTGGGGGATGCGAGCGCCGTCATTCAGGGCAATATGGGTTTGATCTGTCATTTGCTGATATCTCCGGATCGGAAAGTGTCTGCGCTGGAGCGCGAAACCGGTGGCGGCGGCGAAGAGAAAGACGTACCGGCCGCAAGTCGTATTTAGGCCGGTGAGCCCCCGATGAAAGAGGACAAGCGGTCAAAAGGACTGAAGTTCCAATCAGAGAACCTGAAGGGATGTCCGTCGACCAAGATGGGGGAGAATCCGCCGCATGTCGCGAAGGCTGATCGCCACACAACCCTCTGTCGGCGTGTAGCCGGGTCTGGCGATGTGAAAGAAGATCGCGGAGCCACATCTGCGCTTCCGACAGCGGAAATTCCAGTCGAGTACGATGCAGACATCATAGAGCTCGTCGGCACGCTCCAGTTTCTCGTGGCTCGGGCTGAACGGCGCACGGACAGGCCGATTATAGTTCGGGTCGCTGACCGCGTCGCACCAGAGCATGTCGGGTAGCGATCGGCGCATGGCGAGCGGCGTTGCCGGCAGGGGACCTCGATCCCCACGCCGATAGCCGAACAGGAGCGGCATGGTGGCGATCGGCGTTGCGCCGTCACCCTCGCGCTTGCGGCTCGAGCGTCCGCTGCGTCCAAGAGCAGCACGAAAGGTCAGCGGGCCTGCCTGCAGGATGGCCTGTCTCGGATTGCCGGGCGCCGGGCGAACCAGAAGCCGACTGACGGTCTTTCCGGACCTTTTCAGTGCAACTGGCCTCTTGGTCACGACTTTTTGCCTTCTTCGTGAATATTGTTGTATTCATGGCCCTTAAACGGCTGCGAGTTAGGCTTACATGCGGTTTACTTGGGCAGCAAGACCCGAGGACGGGATCAATCTGGAAGGATGACGGATGACGACGCGGACCATTCTGCTGGTAGATGATGACGACGATCTGAGGCAGATCCTGGTCGAGCAGCTTTCGCTCTACGAAGAGTTCGCGCTGCTGCAGGAGAGCAATGCCACCCGCGCCATGCAGACAGCGAAGACAGCCCAGGTCGATCTGATGATCATGGACGTGGGCCTGCCGGACATGGATGGCCGCGAGGCCGTGAAGCTTCTGCGCAAGGGCGGCTTCAAGTCGCCGGTCATCATGCTGACGGGGCACGACACGGATTCCGATACGATCCTTGGTCTTGAAGCCGGCGCCAATGACTATGTGACGAAACCTTTCCGCTTTGCGGTTCTGCTGGCGCGCATCCGTGCGCAGCTGCGCCAGTTCGAACAAAGCGAAGACGCGACGTTCGGGGTTGGCCCCTATCTCTTCAAGCCGAGCCAGAAGCTGCTCACGACCGAGGACGGCAAGAAGATCCGCCTGACGGAAAAGGAATCCGCGATCATTCGCTACCTCTACCGTGCAGGCCAGAAGGTGGTGACGCGTGACGTCCTTCTGGAGGAAGTCTGGGGCTACAATTCCGGTGTCACGACGCACACGCTGGAAACCCATGTCTATCGCCTGCGCCAGAAGATCGAACGCGATCCATCCAATGCCGAAATCCTGGTGACCGAGAACGGCGGCTACAAGATCGTTCCCTGACTGTAGAGATGATTGCGACGGGGATGAAGAGGGCTCACGGGTCGTCTTCATCCCCGTTTTGCGTTATGCACGGACCACGGGCGGACCAGCCAGACCCGATCCGACCAGGGAAACGCCATGTCACTCAGCGACGATATAGAGCTTCTGTCGGCCCTGCCGCTCTTCTCGGGTCTCGACAAGGATCAGTTGAAGTTGATTGCCTTCGGGGCCGAGCACAGGCAGGTCGCGGCGGGTCAGGCTCTCTTTCGGGAGAAGGCGCCTGCCGAATGCGCCTATGTGATCACGCGTGGCGATATCGAGCTCTACGTGATCGGCCGGGACGGCAAGCCGCATCTGGAGGCCCGCGTCGGGCCGGGCGTGATGTTGTCGGAACTCGCACTGATCACCATGGTTGAGCGGAAATACACCGCCGTCGCGGTCGACGATGTCGATGTCATCAGGATCACGCGAGCGCTGTTCCACAGACTGCTCGAGGAATACCCGCAAATGGCCCGCCAGGTCGAAGGTCGCATCAAACAGTCTTTGGCCGCCCTGATCGAGGGCGCCGAAACCCTGGCACCGAAATTCTCCTGATACCACGTGTCAACCAGGGGCCCAGGGCCCGGTCACCATGAAAAATTAAAGAGCCGGCTGTCTATAGCAGGCTATGGAGTCTCGAAATAGGCCGTGACCGGGACATGATCGGAAGGCTGGTTCCAGCCTCTGGCTTCCTTCAGGACATCGATGCGCGCCAGAAGCGGGGCAAGATCGGCCGACGACCAGATATGGTCGAGACGCCGGCCGCGATCCGCGGCAGCCCAGTCCTTCGCCCTGTAGCTCCACCAGGTGTAGAGCTTCTCCGATGCCGGGACATGCTGGCGCATGAGATCCACCCACTTGCCCTGCCGCATGATGTCGAGCAGCCCCTCGGTCTCGACCGGCGTGTGGCTGACGATCTTCAGCATCTGCTTGTGCGACCAGACATCATGCTCCAGCGGCGCGATGTTGAGGTCGCCCACGAGGATCGACGCCGTGTTCGGCTCGGCCTCCGCCGAAAGCGCCTTCATCTCCTCGACGAAATCCAGCTTGTGGCCGAACTTCGGGTTCACCTCGCGGTTCGGTTCATCGCCGCCAGCCGGGACATAGAAATTGTGCAGGCGGATGCGCCGGCCCGCCCACTCGAAGATCGCCGAGATATGGCGGCTATCGCCGACGCCGCAATAGTCCTGACGATGGTCTTCCGCCAGGGGCAGCTTCGAGCAGATCGCCACCCCGTGATAGCCCTTTTGCCCGTGGATGACGATGTTGGAATAGCCGAGCTCGGCGATCTCCGCGGCCGGGAACTGGTCGTTCTGGCACTTGATTTCCTGAAGACACAGGATGTCGGGGTTCACACGCCGGAGGAAGTCCACGACGATGGGCAGACGCAGCCGGACCGAATTGATGTTCCAAGTGGAGATTGCAAGGCGCATGGCTGGTCCCTTCCTGTCCATAACCGCCTCTTAGGGGATTTGCCTCCCCCTGAACAGAAAAAGGCGGCGTAGCCTGCCGGACACGCCACCTTCTCCACAATGAGATCAGACGAGGGTCAGCCGCGCTTCTGGCTGTGCACGTCCGCATAGGGAATTTCAAAGACGCTCGGATCCAACTGCACACCGTTTTGCACGTTGAAGATCATCACCGACGTGTCCTTCTTCTGCACATCCGTGATCGTCCATTGGCGCAGCTCGAACGACTTGGGGTCGAACATCAGCGTGATCGTCGAATCGCCGAAGACGGTGCGGTCACCCAGGACGATCGTCGTCAGGTCCGCCTCCTGCTTGACGTCGCGCACCATCTGGTTGCTCAGATCGATGCGGTCCGCCAGAAGCAGGCTGAGCGGCGTCTTGTTCAGCGGGTAAAGATCCCAGGTTTTGAGCTTGGTATTGCCGATGACGACATTCTTGCCGTCGGAAATCACCCGCATCGGCGACGGCTTTTCATAGTTGAAGCGCAGCTTGCCGGGCCGTTCGATGAAAAACTTGCCGCCGGTCTGTTCGCCGCGCGGGCCAAACTGGACGAATTCGCCCATCATTGTCTTCACGCTGGAGAAGTGGTCGGCAATCTGCTGAGCAGCGCTCGGTGCGGCCCAAACGGGAAACGGCATTGCTGCGCAGGCCATGACCGCAGCCGTCCCGAGCACGAACTGGCGACGGCTGGCCATCTTCGGCTGGTGGACGTCGCTAACTTTGATCTTTGTCATGCTGTGCTCCTTCATATGCTTCCGGTTTCGCCGAAAAAGGCGGCGGCTTCATGGCCATCAACGCCCTGCCGCTGCGGCAACTCGTCTTGAGGCCTGTTGTTCCATCAACGGACCATTTGCCACTCACTCTTCCGTCGGCACTAGGATCTCGCGCTTTCCGGCATGGTTTGCGGGGCCGATGATCCCCTCTTTCTCCATGCGCTCGATCAGCGAGGCGGCCCTGTTGTAGCCGATGCCGAGACGGCGCTGCACATAAGAGGTCGACGCCTTGCCGTCACGCAGCACAATCGCCACCGCCTGATCATAGGGATCGTCGGATTCCCCAAGATTGCCGGTACCGACAGGGCCTCCGCCGTCTTCGCCGTCCTCGTCATCATCGATGGTGATCGCTTCGAGATACTGGGGCGATCCTTGAGTCTTGAGATAGGCGACGATCTCCTCGACCTCGTGATCCGAGACAAACGGGCCGTGGACACGCTGGATGCGCCCGCCGCCGGCCATGTAGAGCATGTCGCCCATGCCGAGCAGCTGTTCGGCGCCCTGTTCGCCCAGGATCGTCCGGCTGTCGATCTTCGACGTCACCTGGAAGGAGATGCGCGTCGGGAAGTTTGCCTTGATCGTACCTGTGATCACGTCGACCGACGGGCGCTGGGTCGCCATGATCACATGGATGCCGGCCGCACGCGCCATCTGCGCGAGACGCTGAACCGCGCCTTCGATGTCCTTGCCGGCCACCATCATCAGGTCGGCCATCTCGTCGATGATGACGACGATATAAGGCAGCGGCTGCAGGTCGAATTCTTCGGTCTCGTAGATCGCTTCGCCCGTCTGGCGGTCAAAGCCCGTCTGCACCGTACGGGTCAGAACCTCGCCCTTTTCCAGCGCCTGGGCAACGCGTGCGTTAAAACCGTCGATGTTGCGCACGCCGATCTTCGACATCTTCTTGTAGCGCTCTTCCATCTCGCGGACGGTCCATTTGAGCGCCACGACCGCCTTCTTCGGGTCGGTGACGACGGGCGAGAGCAGGTGCGGAATGCCGTCATAGACGGAGAGCTCCAGCATCTTGGGATCGATCATGATCAGGCGGCACTGCTCGGGCGTCATCTTGTAAAGAAGCGACAGGATCATCGTGTTGATCGCGACCGACTTACCCGAGCCGGTGGTACCGGCAACGAGCAGGTGCGGCATCTTGGCGAGGTCGGCGATCACAGGCTCGCCGCCGATCGTCTTGCCGAGTGCCATGGCGAGTTTGGCCTTGTTGCCGTCGAAGTCGCGGGAACCGATCAACTCGCGAAGATAGACGGTCTCGCGCGTCTGGTTCGGCAGTTCGATACCGATCGCGTTGCGTCCAGGCACGACGGCAACTCGGGCAGCGATCGCGCTCATCGAGCGGGCGATATCATCGGCAAGACCGATGACACGCGACGACTTGATGCCCGGTGCCGGCTCCAGTTCGTAAAGCGTGACCACGGGACCCGGGCGGACATGGATGATCTCGCCCTTGACGCCGAAGTCGTCGAGAACGCCCTCGAGCAGACGGGCATTGTGCTCCAGAGCCTCGGCCGACAGGGTCGCATCGCGGGTGATCGCCCGTGGCTCGGCGAGCAGATGGACGGATGGCAGCTGGAAGCCCTCGGGCCGCAGCAGCGATCCCTGGGCATCGCGATCGACACGCGGTCCGGGTTTCGGCCGGGCAGCGGGTGCTGCAACACGCGCCGAGGCCGCACCTGCCTTGGCCGGTGCAGGCCGAACGCCATCATCGGACAGAATGCCAACAGGCCGCGGCAGGTCATCAAGGTCGATATCGTCGTCGTCGTCCTCGAAGTTGCCGGCAGACATGGGTGGCGGCGAGACGATCGACCGGCCGGTGCCGCGTACGGATCCGCCATCGAGCGACGGCTCGACGCGGGCGTTGAGCGGCAGTGCCTTGGCACGGACCGGCTCGTTCAGCGTCCCGAACTCGTCATCGTTGAAATCATAGGGCTGCTCGAAGTCACGCTCTCTGCGATCACTCGGCTTCAGCCCGAACAGCCGTCGCACGCGTGCCCGCGTGGTGTACCAGTTATGCGTGACCGCACCGATGACGACGGCGATCGGGCCCTCCCGTTCGTCCTCTTCCTCGTCATCGTCGAACACCGGTGCCTTGGGCTTGGCTCGCGCAATCGGCGCGACCGGCTCCTCATCATCGATGTCTTCGGCCGGCTTGCCGACGATGCCGGCGGCAAACAGCATCAGCCACGTCGCTGGCAGGGCGAGGACGACACCCAGGATCATGGCAAATGTCGAGGTCGGGTAGGCGCCGATGAAGAGCGCGGGAAACCGCAGGATGAGATCGCCGAGCACGCCACCGGTCCCGCTGGGAAGCGGCCAGGTCGTTGGCGGCGGAAAGCAGCCGACGGCGGCAGCAGCCACCAGAGCCCCGGCGATCCAGGCGCCGAGACGGGCAGGCACACGGTTCAGCTTGCGTCCGCCGATCAGCGCAAAGGACCACGCCAGAACCGGCAGCAGGGCGAGCAGACTGCCCAGCCCGAAGAACTGCATCATCAGGTCGGCGAAGACGGCGCCAGAAAGCCCGAGAATGTTGGTCGGTTCGTTTTCCGTGGCATAAGACAGGCTTGGATCGGAAACGTTCCAGGTTGCAAGCGCCGCGACGGCAAGCACCAGCAGCAGGAAGAGCGCAAATCCCGTCAGGGCGAGCACCTGCCGGAACAGGAACGCTGACAACGCGGAGCGGGCGGAATGCTCCGGAAGCGCTGCAGAATGGCCTCTATTCATGGAATGTCTGTCCGTCCGGTTACAGGTGATGGGTCCCAATCCCCTTTCAGCGCGGGGATATCCACTCCGCACCCTACAGGAGGGAGGGTTAATGGTGCATTAACCATGCGCTTGCCGCGGCTACATGGCAGCTTCAACAGAAAACGCCCGGGCGATGAGACCCGGGCGCTGCCGCATTTGGACGTTGAGATCCGCCAGGGATCTTAGCTGTGGTAGGCCGCTTCGCCGTGCGAGGCGAGGTCGAGACCTTCGCGTTCGGCTTCGACCGGAACACGCAGGCCGACAATCATGTCGACAACCTTGTACAGGATGAACGAACCGATACCGCACCACAGAAGTGTTACGACGACGGCGTAGATCTGGGTCATGACCTGACCACCCATGGTCACCCCTTCGGCGTAGCCGATGCCACCGAGCGAAGCGGACGCGAAGACGCCGGTCGCGATCGCCCCAAAGAGGCCGCCGACACCATGAACGCCGAAGACGTCTGCCGTATCATCATAGCCGAACTTGTTCTTCACGACGGCGACGAAGAAATAGCAAAGCGGCGAAACCATCAGACCCATGACGATGGCACCCATCGGGCCGGCGATACCGGCGGCCGGGGTGATCGCGACGAGGCCGGAGATCATGCCCGAAGCTGCGCCCAGCATCGAGGCCTTGCCGCGGGTGAAGGTTTCAACCAGGCACCAGGAGACGATAGCAGCCGCAGTGGCGATGAAGGTGTTGACGGTGGCGAGCATCGCGCCGCCGGAAGCTTCGAGGTTGGAACCGGCATTGAAGCCGAACCAGCCGACCCAGAGCATGGCTGCTCCGACAAGCGTGAGCGTCATGGAGTGCGGTGCCATCATGTCCTTGCCGTAGCCGGTACGCTTGCCGAGCATGATCGCGCCGATCAGACCGGCAACGCCGGCATTGATGTGCACGACGGTACCGCCGGCGAAGTCGAGCGCGCCCCAGCCGAAGATCAGGCCCTTGGCATCCCAGACCATGTGGGCGATCGGAAAGTAGACGACGGTGACCCAGAGAAGGCAGAACAGGACAGCTGCGGAAAACTTGATGCGTTCAGCAAAGGCGCCGACGATCAGAGCGGGGGTAATGGCTGCGAACGTCATCTGGAACAGCATGAAGATGTATTCCGGAATGACCGCGTCCGAGAAAGTCGCGGCCGTGCTCTCCGGTGTGACACCGGCGAGGAAGAGCTTGGCGAAGCCGCCGAAGAAGGGGTTTTCCGAACCGCCGAAAGCGAAGGAATAGCCGTAGATCACCCAGACGAGCATAACTGCCGACCCGATGACCGTGCACTGCATCAGCACGGAGAGCATGTTCTTCGCGCGAACCAAGCCGCCGTAGAACAGAGCCAGACCCGGGATCAGCATGAACAGAACGAGGATGGTGCAAAGGAACATGAAGGCGGTATCGCCCTTGTTCGGAACCGGCGCGGCCGCGACCGCTTCGGCAGCAGCGGGCGCCGCTTCCTGCGCAAAGGCGACGACCGGCGCCAGCAGGGCTGCAGACGCGGCGCCAACGCGCACGAGATTGGAATTCAACTTGGCAAATGACATCAGTAACAACTCCCCTTACAGCCGCTCTTACAGCGCTTCGGTATTGGTTTCGCCGGTGCGGATACGCACGGCCTGATCGATCGCGTAGACAAAGATCTTGCCGTCGCCGATCTGGCCGGTCTTGGCGGCAGAAGCGATGGCTTCGACGGCCTTGTCGGCAAGTTCGGACGAGACAGCGATCTCGATCTTCAGTTTCGGCAGAAAGCTGACGGCATATTCGGTGCCGCGATAGATTTCGGTGTGCCCCTTCTGGCGGCCATAGCCCTTGACCTCGGTGACGGTCAGGCCCTGGATGCCCACAGCCGTCAAGGCCTCGCGTACCTCGTCCAGCTTGAACGGCTTGATGATAGCCATCACAATCTTCATCTGGTTTCCCATCCTTTGCTTGTCCTCGGCTCGGAGCCGACTCTCCTTGCCGCCGGCAGGAACTTTCGCGCAGCGACTGAGAAGGGACATTCAAAAGGCGTGCCAGATTCAAGAAGCTCTATAAGTTATTGAAATGTAAAGCTTCTGTCACACTTACCCAAGAAACAGGCAAATGAGTGCACAATGTGCGCACAAAAAAGACGCAGAAAAATCTTGTTGCTCAGGATTTAATCATTTGCCCGTTTGCGGATCAGGCCTTCCTGAGCCACGGAGGCGATGAGCCGACCGTCCCGGGTAAAAATGCTGCCGCGGGTCATCCCGCGGGCGCCGGCAGCGCTCGGGCTGTCCTGCGTGTAGAGCAGCCAGTCGTCCAGTCGGCAGGCACGATGGAACCACATGGCGTGGTCAAGGCTTGCTACCTGCAGTTCGGGATCGAAGATCGACGTGCCATGGGCATAAAGCGATGTGTCGAGCAGGGTCATGTCCGAAAGATAGGCAAGAATGGCTGCCTGGTAATGCCTGTCATCCGGAACGATGCCCGAAGCGCGAACCCAGATATGCGCTTCCGGCTCCAGCTTCTCGCGGGAGAGATAATGGGTGAGCGATGTCGGACGGATCTCGATCGGCCGCTCGCGACCCCAGTATTTCTTCACCGTCTCGGGCGCCTGGGCAAGGAAGGCCGCGCGGAATTCGGCCTCACCCATCAGCGTCTCGGGCGCCGGCACGCCAGGGATTGTCACCTGATGGTCGAAGCCGGGCTCCTCCACCTGGAACGAGGCCGACATGGAAAAGATCGCCTTGCCATGCTGGATCGCCACCACCCGGCGCGTGGTGAAGGACGAACCGTCCCGGATGCGTTCGACCTGGTAGACGATGGGGATCGACGGGTCGCCTGGGCGCATGAAATAGGCGTGAAGCGAATGCACGATGCGATCCGGGTCGACGCAACGCTGTGCGGCCATCAGGGCCTGGGCAATCACGAGACCGCCGAAAACACGCTGCCAGCCGTTCTGCGGACTGCTTCCGCGAAACAGGTTTTCCTCCAGCTTTTCTAGATCGAGACGCTCGATCAGCTCCTGCATGGGTTTGGTCTGGCCCGATGGCTGCGACATAATGCATTGCTCCGCTTATAGGCACCCGTTCAAGGCTGATCTATATAGGTGACATCAGGTCTACAAGAACAAAGGAATTCGCCATGCTGGATGTACTCGTCGTCGGCGGTGGCTATGTCGGCCTTTCGGCAGCGGTCGCCATCAAGCAAGCCGCACCGCATCTTGCGATCGAAGTTGTCGAAGCAGCACCCGAGGAGGCCTGGAAGAAGGATCCCCGCGCCTCGGCAATCATTGCGGCCGCCACGAAGATGCTCGACGTCTTCGGCCTGTGGGACAGGATCGAGCCGGATGCGCAGCCGATCAACCGGATGATCGTGACCGATTCGAAAACCTCCGATCCGGTTCGCCCGGTTTTCCTGACCTTTGACGGCGCGGTCGAGGACGGGCGGCCCTTCGCGCACATGATCCCGAATGTCAGCATGGTCGCAGCTCTCAGAGACGCCTGCGCCGAGCGCGGCATCACCATCCGCCACGGCCTTCGGGCGACCGGTTTTCGCGACACCGGACCGAGCGCGGAACTGACGCTTTCGGATGGCAGCGTCGTTTCGACGCGGCTTGTGGTCGCCTGCGACGGCGTGCGCTCGAAGCTTCGGGATCTGGCGGGCATCAAGACGGTGGCCTGGCAATACGGGCAGTCGGGCATCGTCACGACGGTGGAGCACGAGCGTCACCATGACGGCGTGGCCGAGGAACATTTCCTGCCGGCCGGGCCGTTTGCCATTCTGCCGCTCAAGGGCAACCGCTCGTCGCTCGTCTGGACCGAGCGCACCGAAGATGCCGATCGCCTCGTCGCCTCCGATGATCTGCTTTTCGAGGCGGAACTCGAGCGCCGCTTCGGCCACAAGCTCGGCACCATCCGCGCGACTCCCGATCGCCGCGCCTTCCCGCTCGGCCTGACGCTTGCCCGCGCCTTCGTCGCCCCGCGCCTGGCGCTGGCCGGCGACGCCGCCCATGGCATTCATCCGATTTCCGGCCAGGGGCTCAATCTAGGCTTCAAGGACGTCGCGGCACTGGCCGAAACCGTGGTGGAGGCCGATCGCCTCGGGCTCGACATCGGCTCGGTCAACGTGCTCGAGCGCTATCAGGTCTGGCGGCGGTTCGATACCTTCCGCATGGGCGTGACCACCGACGTCCTGAACCGCCTCTTCTCCAATGACGTGACGCCCATTCGCGTGCTCCGGGACTTCGGCCTCGGTGTCGTGGATCGTATTCCGGCGCTGAAGACCTATTTCATCCGCGAAGCGGCCGGATCTTCAGGCCACGACCGTCCCCGGCTTCTCGGTGGACAGACCATCTGAAAAGCCACACGGCTTCAGGACAATGGCCGCTGTCCGCCATCAGGCCGGCATGTCGAGCTTGCGCGCCTCTGAAACCAGCATGATCGGGATCCCGTCGCGGATCGGATAGGCAAGCCGCGCCTTTTCCGAAACGAGTTCGTTCTTCTCGCGATCCCATTTCAGCATGCCCTGCGTCAACGGACAGACCAGAAGCTCCAGCATCTTGGGGTCAACGAGACTGGTTGGATTATCGGGCATCGGTCACTGCAGCATGGTGTCGGCATCGCCGAAGGTCCGTGCAAGCACGATTTCGGTGATGGCAATCAGGGTCTCGGCGCGGGTCTTGAGGTCGGGCGCCTCCAGAAGCGCCTGCTTTTCAGGCGGGCCAAAGGGCGACATCATCGACAGGGAATTCACCAGTGTCAGGTTGGAAGCGCGCTCCACGCTTTCCCAGTCCGCCTCCAGCTTGTTCGCATCGAGATAGGCTTTGAATGCCGCAAGCAGCCCCTCGCGATTGACCTGGCCTTCATCCTCCGCCGATGTCAGGTCAGCGATGAACGGCGCGATGTGAAAACTGCGGAAGGGTTTGCTGGTCGCCGCCTCGTCCATCAACCGGAAGCGGCAGACCCCGGCAAGCGAGACGATATAGCGTCCATCGCCGGTTTCGGTGAAGGATGTGATGCGTCCCAGGCAGCCGACCGGCGCCAGCTGCGGGCGCTCGGGCAAAATATTGGCCTGCACTTCCGACATCGCCGGCTGGATCATGCCGATCAGCCTGTTGCCCGCCAGCGCCGCGTCGAACATCGCGAGATAACGCGGCTCGAACACGTTGAGCGGCAACTGGCCGCCTGGCAGCAGCAGCACGCCGGAGATGGGGAAGACCGGGACCGTCTCTGGAAGGTCCGCAGCCGTCAGATATCGGGCATTTCCCACTTGCATCGAAGCACATCCTGTCCGGAAAATCCGGTGTTCATTCTTGGCTTCTATCTGGGTCGCGCCGGCCAAAACTCAAGACCGGTCGCGGCTCACGAAAACAGGATCGAAGAGAGCTTGCGCCGTGCCATGACTGTGGCCGGATCCTTGGGTCCCCAGACCTCGAAGAACTGCAGCAGCTGCTTGCGCGCGCCGTCATCCTCGAAGCTGCGATCCCGCTTCATGATCAGCAGCAGATGTTCGGCCGCTTCCTCGCGCCGACCCTCGACATTGCGGATCTTGGCAAGCTTCATCCGCGCCTCATGATCGTCCGGATTGAGCGACAGCGTATGTTCGAGCGCCACGGGATCGCCGAGCTTGCGGGCCTCGTCGATCTGGTCGAGACGCTTGAGGATTGCCTGGATTTCGGCAGCCTTGGCCAGATCTTCCGGCAACTGGCTCACGAGTTCGCGCGCACGCTGGTGCTGGTTCGCTCCGATCATGCAATCGGCAAGCCCGGCAATCGCCTTGGTGTTGTCGGGGTCGGCCTGCAAGACCGCCGCAAACAGCTGGGCAGCGCCGTCGATATCGCCTGCCGCAAGCATCCCTGCGGCTTCTTCAAGCACGGCCGCGATCTCTGCAGCCTGGTCCGCACCGGCCGGACCGGCAACCTTGTCGATGAAGGCCTTGACCTGGCTTTCGGGCAGCGCGCCCATGAACCCGTCGGCGGGGCGACCATTGACGAACGCAACCACCGCCGGGATCGACTGGATGCCGAGCTGGCCGGCGACGGAGGGATGGTCGTCGATATTCATCTTGACGAGCTTGACCCGGCCACCGGCTTCCTTGACCGCCTTTTCGATGACGGGCGTCAGCTGCTTGCACGGGCCACACCACGGCGCCCAGAAATCGACGAGCACCGGCTGGTTGCGCGATTCGTCCATTACGTCACGGGCGAAGTTCGCCGTCGTCGTGTCCTTGATCAGCTCGCCGGCCGGAGCCTGACCCTCGGGAGCGCCGCCAAACTGTGCCTTGGCCGTCATGGTCTGGTTGCCATAGCCGCCGTAAGGGTTGCCGTAGTCGCTCATGCTCTGCATCTCCCGCCTGATTCGCAGCCTTCGGAGAGGCTGCCGTCCTTGCCGTTAAGATCGTATGTCAGGCCGTGACTTTCAAGACAAGCGGCGTATGCCCGGTCGCCTCCATGAAGCGGATCAGGTCATCCCGGCCGATCGAGGTCGTCGCGTCGTTGGAGAGCGGATGGCAGTTGATGATCTCGTGCTCCATCAGATCCTTGTCGAGCACGAAGGTGACATTCTTGCCGGTATCGTTGATGGCACCGAGCGCCGTGACGGAGCCGGGAACGACGCCAAGATATTCCATCAGCTTCTCCGGCTTGCCGAAGGAGACCTTGCTCGCCGCACCGATGATCGTGTGGACGGTCTTGAGGTCGACGGACGCATGTTCCTCGACGGTCAGCAGGAAGAAATTGTCCTTCTTGTCCTTCACGAACAGGTTCTTGGTATGGCCGCCGGGGATCTCGTCGCGCAGCGACACCGATTCGGCGACCGTGAACACCGGCGGATGCGTCTTGGTCTTGTGGGCAATTCCCAGCTCGTCCAGAAAGCGGAAGAGATCGTCAGGCGTTTTCGGCGTCGTCATGATGGCCTCGCATGGAATGTCGGTATGTTCATGCCCCGTGCTTAACGGGATTTGCAGAGAGGCATAGGCCCAAGACCGACATCCTGCAATCTTTCAAGACTCCCAAAACCCTGCGAAAGCTCAGCTTTCTCAGCCTCTTGGCCCGACCTCAAATTTTTTTCGCGCTGATCCGTCATTTCCCTGTTGCATTTGAAAATCGATTGGGCCATATAGCGCCCGTCGCCGCAAGACGGACGGCCCACGATCCAGACACTACCCCAGGATCGCGGTTGATGAGCGGGTGTAGCTCAGGGGTAGAGCACAACCTTGCCAAGGTTGGGGTCGAGCGTTCGAATCGCTTCACCCGCTCCATTCTTCCTCCAGATATCTTCTGACTATGCAGGATCGATGGCGCCTTTGCGCCTCGCTCGACGAGACGCGTGACCGGCCACAGGTCACCCCGCAGCCGATCCCCTCCTGACCTCAACTCTTCGAGAAGACGTAATCGGTCTCCTGGCGCAATACCTCGCCCGGCCGTAGCACCGCGTTCGGGAAGTTCGGATGATTGATCGCATCCGGCCAGACCTGGGTTTCCATGCAGAAGCCGGCAAAGGCTCCGTAGCGGCGCCCTTCGAGGCCCGGAACGGCCGGCGAGACCTTGCCGCCGGCATAGAACTGCACGCCCGGCTCCGTCGTCAGGATCTCCATGGTCACACCGGAATTGACGCTGCGCGCCAGAGATACGCTGCGCTTGGCAACGCGGCTGCTCGAAAAGCAGAAATTATGGTCGTAGCCGAGCTGTTCGCCATCGACCTCCAGACGGATCGGCCGCATGTCGCGGAAGTCGAAGGCGGTGCTTTCGACCGGGCGGATTTCACCCGTCGGAATGAGGCGCTCGTCGACCGGCGTGTAGTGGTCGGCAGCGATCATCAGGTCGTGGCCGAGGATATCCGGGCGACCGTCGAGATTGAAATAGGCGTGGTGGCAGACATTGGCGATGGTCGGCTTGTCGGTCACCGTCTCGTAAAGCGCCGAGAACACGCCGCCGGGCTTGAGTGCAAAGGTCGCACGGGTGCGCGTCGTACCCGGATAGCCGGCGCGTCCATCCGGATCGGTCACCTCCATCACGACGGAATCCGCAGCGTGCTCCAGGATCGTCCAGTTCTGCCGGCCCATCCCGTCGGAGCCGCCATGCAGGTGGGAGACACCCCGTTCATTCAGCTCCAGCTGGTAGTCGGTGCCATCGAGCGTGAAGCGCCCGTCACCGATGCGGTTGGCGCAGCGGCCAGGCGTCGCGCCGAAATAGGGCGAGTGGTCGAGATAGCCGGCGAGATCGTCGAAGCCGAGCACCAGCGGAGCGTCGTGGCCGTCGAGCCGCAGGTCCTGCAGGACCGCGCCAAAGGTGATGATGGAGGCGGTCAGGCCACCGCCCGTCAGCACAACCTTCTCTACCGCTTCCCCCGTTGGCATCACGCCGAACACCGTCTTCGTCATCTTGTCGTTTCCTCGCCTCTTGTCATGATTGTTTGTCGTTCACCGCGAAAGCTCGCGGGCTGCCGCCTCAAGACCACCCAGCGTCAACGGATACATCCGGTCGCCGATCAGCCGGCGAATCAGTCCGACCGACATGGTATAGTCCCAGTTCGCCTGTGGCAGGGGATTGATCCAGAGATGTCGCCGGAAATGGTCGGTCAAGCGTGTGAGCCAGGCCGCCCCGCTCTCCGTGTTCCAATGCTCGACCGAACCGCCAGGATGGGTGATCTCATAGGGGCTCATCGCCGCATCGCCGACGAAGATCAGCCGGTAGTCCGCGCCGAATGTCCTGATCACATCCACCGTCGGAATGGTATCGGCATGGCGGCGCTGGTTGTCCTTCCAGACGCGCTCATAGGGGCAATTGTGGAAGTAGAAATACTCCATGTGCCGGAATTCGGAGCGTGCCGCTGAAAACAGCTCCTCGACCTCGCGCACATGGTCGTCCATCGAGCCGCCGATGTCGAAGAACATCAGGAGCTTCACGGCATTGCGGCGCTCCGCTTGCGTCTTCACATCCAGATAGCCGTGCTCGGCAGTCGATCGGATCGTGCCTGCGAGATCAAGTTCCTCGGCCGCCCCTTCGCGCACGAAGCGGCGCAGCCGTCGGAGCGCCACCTTGATGTTGCGCGTGCCGAGTTCGACGCGGTCATCGAGATTGCGGAATTCTCTGCTGTCCCAGACCTTGACCGCCCGTCGATGGCGGCTTTCCTCCTGGCCGATGCGCACGCCTTCCGGATTGTAGCCATAGGCGCCGAAGGGCGAGGTGCCGGCCGTGCCGATCCACTTGTTGCCGCCCTGATGGCGCTCCTTCTGTTCGGCCAGCCGCTTTTTCAGCGTTTCCATCAGCTTGTCGAAGCCACCGAGGCTCTCGATCAGCTTCTTGTCCTCGTCCGACAGATGCTTTTCCGCCAGCCTGCGCAACCAGTCTTCGGGGATCAGCTGCTGATCGACGGCGTCCGCAGCCCCCTCGCTCAGGATACCGCCGAAAATCTCGGAAAACACCCGGTCGAAGCGATCGATGAAGCGCTCGTCCTTCACCAGGGTGGTGCGGGCGAGATAGTAGAAGCCTTCCGGATCGAAATCGACGAGACCCGCTTCAAGGCCTTCGAGCAAAGCCAGGTATTCCCGCAGGGTCACGGGAACCTTCTCTTCTCTCAGGCGCAGAAAAAACGGCAGGAACATCGGACGAAAATGGCTCGGTTCATCGGCGGCGGCATCCTGTCATAGAGGAACCCGCCTGTCCTCACAAAATCGGCTCCCGTCCCCGTACCGCCGTCAGCCCGCCAGATCCTTGCCGATCTCACTCAGATCATAGGGCGTCATCTGGTAGATCTCGTTGATCCAGTTGCCGAACAGGAGATGCGCATGGCCGCGCCAGCGGTTGAGCGGCGTCAGCGTGTCGTCATTGTGCGGGAAATAATTGTGCGGCAGCTTGATCGGGATCCCCGCCGATTTGTCGCGGAAATACTCGTCCCCCAGCGATGTCGAGTCGTATTCGACGTGGTTGAACATATAGAGCCGGTTTGCCCGCTTCTCCTGCACCAGGCAGACACCCATCTCGTCGGATTCCAGCAGGATCTTCAGATCCGGCACCTTCTCGATGTCTTCCCGGCGCACTTCCGTCCAGCGCGACACCGGCACCTGGAAATCGTCGGAGAAGCCGTTGAGATAGACCGAGGACGGGGCTAGGTTGCGGTGGCGATAGACGCCGAATGCCTTTTCCTTCAGCGGATGTTTGGGCACCCGATGGAAGTGATAGATCGCCGCCATGCCGCCCCAGCAGACATTCATGGTCGAATGAACGTTGGTCTCCGTCCAGTTCAGGATGTCTTCCAGCTCCGGCCAGTAGGTGACCTCCTCGAAGGGCAGCGTTTCCACGGGCGCACCGGTGATGATGAAGCCGTCGAACTTGCGGTCCTTCACCTCGTCCCAGGTCTGGTAGAAGGAGAGGAGATGCTCTTCCGGCGTGTTCTTGGCCTTGTGGCCACCGACGCGCACCAGCGTCAGCTCCACCTGCAGCGGCGATGCACCGATCAGACGGGCAAATTGCACCTCGGTCTTGATCTTGTTGGGCATGAGGTTGAGCAGGCCGATCTGCAGCGGGCGAATGTCCTGGCGAATGGCCACGGTTTCGGTCATGACCCGCACGCCCTCGTGCACGAGGGTCTCAAAGGCGGGCAGCGTATCGGGGATCCTGATCGGCATTTGACTCTCGACTTTCCTTGTCACGGCGGCTCCAGACCGCGGAAACAAAAACACCGGCAGCTTTTCTATCGCCACCGGTCCTCGGAAAGTCTTGTTAACTCGCCTCGGCCCTTTAGCGACTTATTTTACGTGGCTGCAAGCCGGCCGGCCAAATCACCACGGAACACGTGGCCTTTTACGCCTGTCGGGGACGCGAATCAATGGGGAAGGCGAGGGCCCCTCCCCCCATGCGGGGGAGGACGGAAAATCGAAGGCTTAGGCGAGTGTAAGCCGCCTAAACTTCAGATTTTCCAGGAGAGGGGCACAGTTCCGTTGGCACTCACCTCACCGAGCCCCCCTCTTGCGAAATCTGAGGTTTGGCCCTGATCGGGCCAATTCCTCTTCCAGCCTTCGCGCGACGTCGCGCTCAGGCCTTCGTTCGCTGAAATCGATTCACGGGATCGATTTCTGGCCTTCGGCCACCGCTCCGAAGTCTCCCCCACCAAGGGGGAGATGGGCGTCGCGCTTGCAGCCTTTGCCCCTCATCCCAATCACTTCAGCCCCTCATCCGCCCTTCGGGCACCTTCTCCCCGCCTGCGGGGAGAAGTCCGAGACCTCAACCGCGCGTGCCTCCCTCTCCCCGCCTGCGGGGAGAGGGTAGGGTGAGGGGCAAAGCCACGAATTCGACGCCAACTCCCGAAAAAAGGGGGGACGACTTTCACAAATCTCTTAACAAAATCAACAAAACAAAGTTTTTTCATCCCCGCCCATTTTTCCTCTCCTAGACTCAAAGCTGTCCCGCCCTCGGATACACCTGACGATGCGATGTCAGGCGAGGCGGGGCCGGCGCCGGGGTGGAGGGTTGTCGCAGACCTGAAGTCCCGGCCCGCTGCAACGGTCTCCCTCCGGACGAAGGGCTTGACGAGGGTGATGGGGTCGGATGCGTCCCAAAACCTGGATACCCTGATCGGAAGGACGTGCCTCAGAGGCACACAGACAAGGCGCCCGCGCTGTCGCGAACATCCAGACAGCGGGGCGAAACAAACGGTGGGGATGAGGACCGAGGTCGCAAATGACGAGAGCCCCATCCCCCGGGCGAGGGTCCCGGTCGGAATGGTGCACCATCCGGCGGGAACCTCCCGGGCCACCGGCCAGGCTGAAGCGTCATCTCACGGTGATGCCAAAGCCGGACCCGCGCCCGGTCGAACGTCGGACGGATCGAAGGATCGTCACGACGCCCGTCGCCGCCTTGCCAGAGAGACGCATGCAGCGGGAAAAAACGCCGAACGAGGCGCCGGAAGGAGCCACATATTTACTTAGACAGGTTGCTTCTGGCGCCTCGTCCGATCCTCGGGCTTAACCCGAGGGCAAGCATGACCCGAACCGGAGGGAGATGATCCCGACCGATGGCGAAGCTTGCGCTTTTTGACAGCAACAGATCACCCCTCATGCTGAGGTGCCGGGCTTGCCCGGCCTCGAAGCACGAGGCCACAGGTACGGAAAAAAGAGGGATGCTTCGAGGCCCGCGCTTCTCGCGGGCACCTCAGCATGAGGGCGCCGAGATGCAAGCGCGGAGCCCGATCTCCCCCCTTGCGGGGGAGAAAGCGAAATCGAGGAATTGGCCCGATCAGGGCCAAACCTCAGATTTCGCAAGAGGGGCGCTCGGTCAGGTGAGCACCAGCGGAACGCTGCCCCTCTCTTGGAAAATCTGAAGTTTAGGCGGCTTGCGCTCGCCTAAACCTTCGATTTTCCGTTCTCCCCCGCAAGGGGGGAGAAATGCTACTGCTCGCCCAGCTTCATGCTGGGATCATAGTCCTTGCCATGCACCGTCTTCACCACGGCCTGGCCGCAATACATGCGGTTTTCGGCGGCGTTGAAGGTGTGGCTCGGCGAGCCGTGCAATTCCCAGCCCTTGTTCAGCGCGTCGGTGACGCGGTGGCAGAAGCTCGAATCATCCGGGCCGGTGAGGAAACGATAGACTTTCATGGCTTGTCCTTTCTGGCGGTGAGCAGCGCGACTTTGGCGAGAAGGCGGGCAGCCTCCTCGGCATGCAGGCGTTCGATCATCCGCCCATCGATGTTGATGACATTGAGGCCCGCATGGGCCGGGTCGGAAAAGGCGTCGACCACGAGACGGGCCTCGGCGACAGCGGCATCCGAGGGGCCGAAATGGCGATTGGCGGGTTCGATTTGTGCCGGGTGGATCAGCATCTTGCCGTCAAAGCCCATGGCCCTGCCCTGCCCGCATTCGTTCGAGAAGGCTTCGAGGTCGCGAAAATCGTTGGACACGCTGTCGATCACGTCGAGCCCATAGGCGCGGGCAGCGAGCACGACCTGCATCAGATAGGGCACGAGATAGGTGCGTCCGGGGGCTGCCGGAATGGCGGTCGCCTTGCGCAGATCGTTGAGTCCAACGACGAAGGCGTCGAGCCGGCTGTCGCTGGTGCGCCCTGATGAGGCAATCGCCGCGGCATTGAGAACGCCGCGCGGCGTTTCGATCATCGCCCAGATCCTGAGACCATCCGCCGCATCGCTCTCGCCGAGCAGATCCGCCACGTCCTGAACCGTCACCGGCTCCTCGACCTTCGGCAGCAGCACGGCGTCGGGCAGGACATTCAGAACAAGCGCCATATCCTCGAGATGGAATACGGTATCGGCAGCATTGACCCTGATGATCCGCTCGCGGTGGCCAAGGTCCTTATCCCGCAGGAAATTCAGGAGGTTGGCGCGTGCATCCGCCTTGCGGTCTTCGGCTACGGAATCTTCCAGGTCGAAGATGACCGCATCGCAGTCCAGGCTGGTGAGCTTGTCGAGCGCACGGTCGTTGATCGCCGGAACCGTCAGGATTGAACGGCGGACACGGGACGGGTGATGTGCCCGGAAGGAGGAGGCCTCTGACGTCATGGCCGAGTTCTGGCAAGCTTTGCCCGGCCATGCAAGATGACAATTGGGTGAAAGGCCCTTGCAATGCCTGGGAATTAGGACCACCTTGGTGATCGAGAAAGGACATGATCATGCAGAATCTTCGATCCGCCGTTTACGCCCTTGCTGGCCTCGCCTTTGTCGGTCTTGCTGCCGCTTTCGCGGTTTCGCTGACGCTGGTGGTCGGTGCGCTCCTGACGGTAACGCTCGGCGCCCGTATGCTGATGGGCAAGACCAAGCGCGCTCCGGTCTACGTCAAGGCGAAGCGTCGCGATGACGTGCGCGTCTGGAATGACGGCAAGGGCACGATCATCGATCTGTGATCCCACCTCCGGGCGATCCTTCATCTCATCCGACATTCGGGTGAGATGAATTTGCTGCGCATAGAGCGCCGAAAGAGCCTTTCTAAGATTCTCCTTCAAATTATTCCGGTTTTGCTCTATGGGCGGGTCATCAAACGCGCATTAGCCAGATCGAAGGCAGACTGATGGACAAGTTCGTAAAGCTCACCGGTGTCGCGGCACCGCTTCCGGTCGTCAACATCGACACGGACATGATCATCCCCAAGGATTACCTGAAGACCATCAAGCGCACCGGTCTCGGCACCGGCCTGTTCGCCGAGGCGCGCTACAAGGAAGATGGTTCGGAGAACGCGGATTTCGTTCTGAACAAGCCGGCTTACCGGAATGCCCAGATCCTCGTGGCCGGCGACAATTTCGGCTGCGGCTCCTCGCGCGAGCATGCACCGTGGGCCCTGCTCGACTTCGGCATCCGCTGCGTGATCTCCACGTCGTTCGCCGACATCTTCTACAACAACTGCTTCAAGAACGGCATCCTGCCGATCGTTGTCAGCCAGTCCGATCTGGACAAGCTGATGGACGATGCCTCCCGCGGCTCCAATGCCGTGCTGACGGTCGATCTGGAAGCCCAGGAAATCACCGGCCCGGATGGCGGCAAGATTTCTTTCGAGATCGACGCCTTCAAGCGCCACTGCCTGCTGAACGGTCTCGACGACATCGGCCTGACGCTCGAAAAGGCATCGAGCATCTCGACCTTCGAGCAGTCCAACGCCGCCCAGCGCCCCTGGGCCTGAGGCTTGCTCGAAAACTGACGTGATGAAGCCGGGCTCACGCCCGGCTTTTTCGTTGGCCTCAAAAGAATCGAGCCCGCCAGGCTTCCAGCGTTGCGAGCGACACGCCGATGCCGCCGCAGATCTCGATCAGCGGCGCCTTGAAACGCGACAGCCGATAGGCATGCACATCGGTCACAGCGAGTGCTGCACCGCAGGCGGGCTCGACGAGGATCCGCTGCGCATCGGCAAACTTCAGGCAGGCCGCAACCGCCTCAGCGTCGGTGACCGTAACGCTTTCGATCGGATGCTGGCCCAGTAGGTCGAAAACATGTTGCGCGACCTGGCGCGCACCGAGCGAATTGGCAATCGAGGTGATGGCCGGTAGCGTGACGCGTTCCTTTGCGAGAACGGCAGCGTTGAGCGAGGCGGCCCCTTCCGTCTCGACGGCAATGACGGGGATCTCGCGCAGCCCGTTGCGCCTGAGGCCCTCGACGATACCGGCGAGCAGCCCGCCTCCGCCGACGCTGGTGACGACGCAGTCGAATTCGGCGCCGGCCTTGACCACCTCGTCGATCAGGGTCGCGTGGCCTTCCCAGAGCAGCGGATGATCATAGGGGTGGACGTAAGCGGCCTTGCGTTCGGCGGCGAGTGCGACGGCATGGGCATTCGCCTCATCGAAGACGGCGCCATGCACCAGCACATTGGCGCCGGTTGCGGCAATCCGGGCGCGGACCTCCGCGGATGTGGTTTCCGGCACGACGATCGTCACCGGCACGCCGAGCGCCTTGCCGGCAACGGCGGCCGCGATGCCGGCATTGCCGCCGGAGGCGCAGAAGATCTCGCGCGCGCCCTTGGCGACTTCATGCTGGCAGAGAAGGCCGACGCCGCGCAGCTTGAAGCTGCCGGATGGCTGCAGGGCGTCGAGTTTCAGCCAGAGCGGCAGGCCGCTTTTGCTGTTGTCGGCGGAGGTGCGCAGAAGTGGCGTTTCGATGTGAAGGGGAGAAAGCGGCATGGGGCACTCGAAAGGGGACTAGGGATACTGAAGGTGTGGCGTGTTTTGAACCTCCAAACCTTCAGGGTCAACCATCCCTTGCCCTTCGGTAGGCGCGCCAAACCGTACCGTTTCCGGCCTATCTCGCTTGAAATGCCCCTGCCCCGCGCGTAAGACACCGCGACTTCTTTTTCGAGTGGAGGGTTTCCATGACGGCTCGCAATCTTCTCCTTTTGCCCGGCGACGGCATCGGCCCCGAGGCCATGGCCGAAGTTCGCAAGATCATCGGCTACATGAACGAGGCGCATGGCGCCGGTTTCGTCACCAACGAAGGTCTCGTCGGCGGTTCCGCCTATGATGCCCATGGTTCGGCGATTTCCGAGGAAGACATGGCAAAGGCGCTCGCCGCCGACGCCGTGCTCTTCGGCGCTGTCGGCGGCCCGAAGTGGGACGACGTGCCCTATGAGGTGCGCCCGGAAGCCGGCCTGCTTCGTCTGCGCAAGGATCTCGAACTCTTCGCCAACCTCCGTCCGGCGATCTGCTATCCGGCGCTCGCCAACGCCTCCTCGCTGAAGCCCGAGCTGGTCGAGGGTCTCGATATCCTCATCGTCCGCGAACTCACCGGCGGCGTATACTTCGGGGAGCCGAAGACCATCACCGATCTCGGCAATGGCCAGAAGCGCGCCGTCGACACCCAGGTCTATGACACCTACGAAATCGAGCGCATCGCCGCCGTCGCCTTCGAACTTGCACGCACCCGCAACAATGCCGTCTGCTCGATGGAAAAGCGCAACGTCATGAAGTCGGGCGTCTTGTGGAACCAGGTCGTTACCGCGACCCACAAGGAGAAGTTCTCCGACGTCCAGCTCGACCACATGCTGGCCGATGCCGGCGGCATGCAGCTGGTGCGCGCACCGAAGCAGTTCGACGTCATCGTCACCGACAACCTGTTCGGCGACATGCTTTCTGACGTTGCCGCCATGCTGACCGGCTCGCTCGGCATGCTGCCGTCGGCTTCGCTCGGCGCTCCCGATGCCAAGACCGGCAAGCGCAAGGCGCTTTACGAGCCGGTGCATGGTTCGGCACCCGACATCGCCGGCAAGGGCATTGCCAACCCGATCGCCATGATCGCCTCCTTTGCCATGTGCCTGCGCTACTCCTTCAACATGGTCACGGAAGCCGATCGCCTCGAGAAGGCCATCGCCAATGTGCTCGACAAGGGCATCCGCACCGGCGACATCATGGCCGAGGGTTGCCGCCAGGTCGGCACCGTCGAAATGGGCGATGCGATCCTCGCAGAGTTCAAGGCTCTCTCGGCCTGAGCCGCACCAACTGAAGTTTCAAGCGACGGCGCGGGGTAACCCGCGCCGTTTTGCATTCCTGGCTTCTGGTTGTGGCGCTCACCCGCCTTTTCTCTCACTTCCCCGTGATCGCCTCGGCTCGACAGAAGGTCGCACCCCCTGCGGCAATCCGATGGCGCATGGGCCGCGTAGTATTGGTCAGACAAGCAGATGAGAGCGACGCAACCACCGCCCTTGCCGGACATCATTGGAACCTGACCGAGGCTCAGCCGTTCAGGGTGCAATGCCGGCAAATAGGCCTGCGAGGGCCAGCGGTCCCGAGAGACCATGGAGATGTTCGATGAAAGCCACATCCGCTGACAGACACATCATCAAGTATGCCATGTCACAGCCCTACCTGGAGCGCGAGGAGGAACTCGACCTCGCCATCCGCTGGAAGGAGCATGATGACCAGGGCGCGCGCAACCGTATTGCCCAGGCGCATATGCGTCTGGTCATCGCCATGGCGTCCAAGTTCCGTGGTTTCGGCCTTCCCCTCAACGACCTGATCCAGGAAGGTTACATCGGCCTTCTCGAGGCGGCCGCCCGCTTCGATCCAGGCCGCGAAGTCCGCTTCTCGACCTATGCCGGCTGGTGGATCCGGGCCTCAATGCAGGATTACATCCTTCGCAACTGGTCGATCGTGCGCGGCGGCACGAGCTCCAGCCAGAAGGCCCTGTTCTTCAACCTGCGTCGCCTGCGCGCGAAGCTTGCCCAGGGCGACAATCGTCTGTCCGACCAGGCGATCCATCGGGAAATCGCCTCGGCGCTCGGCGTGAGCCTTGCCGACGTGCAATCAATGGACGCGCGCCTCTCCGCCAACGACGCCTCGCTGCAGACCCCGGTCGCAGGGCGCAACGGCGAAGGCACCGAACAGCTCGATATGCTGGAAAGCGACGAAGCTCTGCCGGACGAGCAGGTCTCCTCGATTATCGATGGGGAGCGCTGGAATGGCTGGTTGAAGGACGCGATGAATAGGCTCAACGAGCGCGAAAGCCGCATTATCAAGGCCCGCCGCCTGACGGAGGACGGTGCCACCCTCGAGGAGCTCGGCGCCGAGCTCGGCATCTCGAAGGAGCGGGTTCGCCAGATCGAAACCCGGGCGCTGGAAAAGCTGAAAATCGCACTGACGGACAAGGCACCCGCTGCTACGCGCTACGAAATGGCGTATTGAACAACCGCACGTCACAAGCGACAAAGTCGGCCTTCGAGCCGGCTTTTTTGTTTGTCCGAGCTTCAGTGCGTTACTCGGAGATGATCTTGACCCGCATGCCCGGCGTGACCGTCGAGGTCGGGCCGAGTGCGTTGATCAGGCGGAAGAGCTCAAGCTTGCGATCCGTGCCCATCATGCGCGCAGAGAGCGTGCCAACGGTATCGCCGGAGCCTACGGTCACGACGCGGACGCGCAGCGGCTTCAGGGATGCTGCTTCCTGAGACGTGATCCGGCGGAAGGACGCACGCAGTTGTGCCGCCGTCGATTCCAATGCCGGACTGCCCTTCGGCACGGCCGTCAGGAAACGGAAGATCTGCGGGCCGATGCGGATGACGGTGATGTCGAAGTCCCAGCGATCGGCCGAGGCACGCGCGGTTGCGGCTTCCAAGCCGTTGACGGTGATCGTGCGGATCGTATCGGGCAGCAGGCCTGTCACCCAGCCGCTCGAAATATAGTTCGGCAGGCTGATCTTCTGACTGTCAGCCACGCCATCGAAACGAATAGCGACGTCGCCCGGTCCTGTTGCCAGGACGGCCTCGACCTTGTTGTCGATCTGGAAGCCGGGCGGCACGTCGAAGCGGATGCCGAGCTGCCCGTGCAGGAAGGTCTGGCCGCGGACGAAGCCTTCCTGCGGGCTGTCGCCATAGAGCAGGCCGTCGATGCCGTTCAGGTAATAATCGCGACCCGTCTCGCCATGGGTGCCTTCCGGGCCGAAGGCGCGGGCATGCCGCTTGGCAAGCTCGACGCGCTGCGGTGCGTTCGGGTGGCTCGAGAGGAAGTCCAGGCTCTGGTCTGCATCGGGATCGACAGAGGTGAACTGGCTGTAGCGCGCCATGGAATCGAGGAAGCGGGCGGCGGCGTAGGGGTCATAGCCGGCTTCGCCCAGCGTGCGCACGCCAATGACATCGGCCTGTAGTTCCTGCTGACGCGAGAAGGCGGCGAGGCGCAGCTTGCCGCGGGCGAGCGCCTGCTTGCCGGCGAGATCGCTGGAGAGCACTTCCGCCACGACGCGGCTTGCGATGACTTCCGCTTCTTCGCGGCGCTGACGCTCGATGCCATGGTTGGCCGTCACGTGGGCCATCTCGTGGCTGAGCACGGCTGCGACTTCCGAGGCGTCGTTGGCAAGCGCCAGCAGACCACGCGTCACGTATAGATAGCCGCCCGGCAGCGCGAAGGCGTTGATCGCCGGTGAATTCAGGATGGTGATGCGGTAGGACTGGTTCGGATTTTCCGAGACAGCCGTCAGCGCGCCGGCGATCCTGGCGACGAGGCGTTCGGTCTTGGCGTCGGAATATTCCCCGCCGTAGGAAGCAACGATGCGCGGATGCTCGCGGGCCCCCATCTGGGCGCGCGGATCGCCCTTCTGAACTTCGTCGACGATCTGCGGATTGCTCGACGGGGCGACCGAGGGCTCATAGGCCTGTTCGAACAGCGACTGGCATGACGACAGCACAAGACCAGCGCTCACGAGCGCGGCAACGCTCGCCGCGAGCCTTGCAGGCCGGCGCCGCCGATCTCGATCGGCAGTCATCGTGCTGTTCCGGCTCAAAAACTGCATCCTGCCCCTTCACGCTGTGCCCCGATCTCGCCGATATGGCCGAAATCCGGGTGCAGCATCCAATTGCCATCTGCCGAGATCGCATCATGCCGATCCGGCAGCCCTTCACATAATGCGAAATTGCCGCATGCTCCAGAAGATAGTCACGCCAACGGAAATGACCAATGGTCTTGCCGGGGGAACAACCATTCCCTACGCGCATGGCAGGCGGGGGCGACCAAATTAAGGCGATTTGCCTGCAAAAACCGTGTCGCCGAGGAAGTCGCGGACCGGCTTTAGGTCAGTTGTTGCGAGAAACTGCGCCTTCGGCGCCTGCAAGAACACCTGCCCGTCATTGATAAAGAGGACGTGATCGGCAAGCCGCACGACGTCACGCGGGTCGTGGGTCACGAGCAGGATCGTGGATCTGGTTTCCGCATGGAGATCGCCCAAGAGTTCCACCATGGCGGCCCGCAAGCCGGGATCGAGCGCTGCGAAGGGCTCGTCGAGCAGCAGCACCGGACGTCTGCGAACCAGAGCCCGGGCAAAGGCTGCCCTTTGCCGTTCTCCGCCGGAAAGCGACCCTGGCAGCCGTCGCTCGTAGCCTTCCAATCCGACGCGGGCGAGAGCATCGGAGATCGCCTTGCGATCGGCCGGCGTCAGCCGCAGGCCAGGATGGATGCCGAGGCCGATATTGGTGAAGAGATCGAGATGCGAAAACAGGTTGTTGTCCTGGAAGACCAGCGATACGGGGCGCTCCGCCGGCGCAAGACCCGTCACATCGTCGCCCGCGATCTCGATGCGGCCGGATATCGGCTGTTCGAAACCTGAGACGAGATTGAGGAGGGTCGACTTGCCCGAGCCAGAGGGGCCGACAATGGCCGTGATGCCCCCGCTGTCGAAGGCGCAATCGAAATGGAAGCCGCGATTGCCGAGCGTTAGGCGCGCGTCACACAGGCGGATCGCGCTCAAAACTTCGTCACGCATCGCGTCTCTCCCGCTGATCGCTGTTTTTTTGTAACCCCGGAGCACCGATCAGGGCAAGTGCCAGACAGACGACACCCAGCAGCAAGGCCAGCCCATCGGCATCCGTACTGCGATAACTGCCGATCTGGGCGTAGATGAGGGCTGGCAGGGTCGAGATGTTTTCCGAGCCGAACAGGGCGACCGCGCCGAGATCACCGAGCGACAGCGCCATGGCAAAGGCAAGCGCCATCAACAGAGGACGTTTCAGGACCGGCCAATCGATGCGGCGCAGGCGCTGTGCGACCGACAGGCCGAGACTTTCGGAAAGGCGTCCGGTGCGCGCCCGATGCTCGCGATAGGCCGGCTCCAGAACGCGGACGGCAAAAGGCAGGGCCATCAGCGCGTTGATACCGGCAACCACGAAGGGCGCAAAGCCGGCGACGTCGGCGCGCGGCCTCAAGGCCAGGAACCAGCCGGTGGCGAGCACGCTGGTCGGAACGAGCAGGACCAGCGACGAGGCGGCGGCCAGCGCAACGGAGAAGATGCGGCTGCCGGCATTGCGGTTTCGGATCGTTGCGATTTCGGCTCTCGCGGCCACGGCGCCATAGGCGAGCAGGACAGAAAGTAGGCCTGATGTGATCGCCACGACAAGGCTGGTCAGCGCTGCCTGATGAACACTCGCCTGCGAGACAAGCCGCCCGAGATCGGCCTGAAGCCCTGATACGACCACCTGACCCAGCGGCAGAACGAGGAAGAGACCGGCCAGCAGCAGCAGCAAGCCATCGATCAGCCGTACCAGAGGCCGCTCTCCATCGAAGCGCTGATAGCGGCGGCCGGTGGTCACGCCGGTATCGGAGGCGGCCGGCAGAAAGCTCAGGGCTGCGAGGATGACGGCCGTGACCGTGATCTGCAGGAGGGCCAGCGAGACAGCGCGCTCGGGATTAAAATCGAAGCGCAGCGCCTGATAGATGGCGACCTCGATCGTGGTTGCGGCCGGTCCGCCGCCAAAGACCAGAACAAGCGTGAAACTCGTGACGCAGAGCATGAAGACCAACCCTGCCGCGCCGGGGATGACGCGAGCGAGCACCGGCCATTCGATGAAGCGGAAGGTGGAGAGTGGCGAAAGGCCGAGGCTCGCCGACATGCGCCAGTATTCCGCCGGCACCCGTTCGAGCGCCGAGAGCATCAGCCGTGTCGCGAGCGGCAGGTTGAAGAAGACATGGGCGACGAGGATGCCGGTCAGCCCGTAGATCGAGATCGGCTGGGAAAGGCCCATATAGCGCAGCGCATCATTGACGATGCCGCTGCGGCCGAAGATGCCGATCAGGCCGAGCGCGCCGATCAGAACGGGCAGGCCCATCGGTACGGCCATCAGGCGGATCAGCCAGATCCGACCGGGGAAATCCCGCTGTCGGGCCAGTGCACTGGCAACAGGTAGGGCAAGGCCGACGGAGATGACCGTAGAGAGGAAAGCCTGCCAGAGGGTGAAGGAGAGCACCGACCGCACGACCGGATCGGCAAAGGCTGACAGAAGGCCGCCGGACAGCCGGCCCGCTAAGAGTGCTGCGAGCGCCACGCCGACAAAGCCCGCCACCACCAGCAAAACGAAAAGGCCGCCCGCGAAAGCGGGCAGCCTCTGGCGTCTCGACTGGTGAAGCGGACGGAGCATTTCGGTCCTACTTCAGCGTCATGGCTTTCAGCCACTCGTCGATCCAGGCCTGGCGGTTGGCGGCGACTTCGGCCGGATCCATCAGGAAGGTGGTCTTCGGCTGCACGAGCTTGCCGAAGGCCTCCGGCAGGGGCTCGGAGGTGGCGGCGACCGGCATCATCCAGTTGTTGGTCGGGATGGTGTCCTGGAAACCGGGCTCAAGCATGAAGGCGAGGAACTGGCGGGCGAGCTCCTTTTCCGGCGCATTCTTCAAAACGCCTGCGACCTCGATCTGGATGTAATGCCCTTCGGAGAATTCGGCAGCCTGATAGCGATCGGTCTCTTCGGCAATCATGTGGTAGGCCGGCGAAGTGGTGTAGGAGAGCACCATCGGCGCCTCACCCTTGGTGAACAGGCCGTAGGCTTCCGACCAGCCGGGAGTGACGGTCAGGACGCGGTCCTTGAGCTTGGCCCAGGCTTCCGGTGCCTTGTCGCCATAGACCGACTTGACCCAGAGCAGCAGGCCGAGACCCGGCGTCGAGGTTCGCGGATCCTGGATGACGATCTTCTGGGCCGGATCGCCCTCGACCAGTTCCTTCAGGCTTGTCGGCGGTGTCTTGATCGTCTCGGTGTCGTAGATCACGGCGAAATGGCCGTAGTCATAGGGCAGGAAGACATCGTCGCTGAAGCCGCCCGGCACTTTCAGAGCAGCGGCTTCAACGCCATGCGCTTCGAAGAGACCGGTCTGCTTGGCTTCCTCGACGAGATTGGTGTCGAGCCCGAGAACGACATCGGCCTTGGATGTCTCGCCTTCCAGCTTCAGGCGGGTCAGAAGCGCCACACCATCGGCGACGCCGACGAAGTTGACGGTGCATTCGCAGGTCTTCTCGAAGGCTTCCTTGACCTTGGGGCCGGGACCCCATTCCGAGACGAAGCTTTCATAGGTGTAGATAGTCAGCGTCTTGCCTGCGGAAAGTGCCGGCGAGGCGAAGCCGATCATCGCGGCGGCAACGCCGCCGATAAACATGGAAACAGTCGTGGGTCGCATGGCGCCCTCCTCCTTCATCATCATAACGTTCGGGATAGGGCGTTTGCGATCGACGCGTCTAATCCCTCCGCCGGTGTTAACCGGATCAGGTTCCGCGGGTTGGCTGACGCCTCTCAGCATTCCGATCGTTGGAGATCGGAAGGCACCCCGTTAGAGCAATCTTGAGATAGCGCGCCGCTTTGCAGAGCGCAAGGTGGGGACAATTCACCGCATCGTCACAGCCATGGGGAAACTGACACGTTGCGCGTGTTACAAAGGTATCGGGATAAGTGAGAACCGGTGCGCATGGCAGGCTTGCAGTCGAAGGGCTTTACTGAAACGGACCGCGTCGTAGCCGAGGTCGAGGCCAGTTTCAGCCGTCAGCTGGCCATGGCGTTGGACAGCTTCTGGAAATCCGACGCCCGCAACCGCATTCTCGGCTTTGCCTTTGCGCTTGTGGTGGTGATCCTTGCCACCGTCTACGGCACCGTCCAGCTCAACCACTGGAACGCACCCTTCTACAACGCGCTCGAACGCCGCGACCTGCCGGCATTTCTGACGGAGCTGCGCAACTTCGCGATCATTGCCGGCGTGCTGCTGGTGCTGAATGTCGTGCAGGCCTGGCTGAACCAGATGACAGCGCTCTACATGCGCGAGGGCCTGTCGCGCGACGTCGTGGATCAGTGGCTGAACGGCGCGCGTGCCTACCGGCTTTCGGTGTCGAGCGCGCTTGGCGTCAATCCGGACCAGCGGCTGCATGAGGATGCGCGCAAGCTGGCGGAGATGACGACCTCGCTTTCGATCGGCCTGTTCAATGCCACGATCCTGCTCGTCAGCTTCATCGGCGTTCTCTGGGGCCTGTCCAGCGCGTTCACCTTCAAGATCGGCGACTGGAGCTTCCAGATCCCGGGCTACATGGTCTGGGGTGCACTCCTCTATGCGCTCGCCGCATCGCTGCTCAGCCAGCTGGTCGGACGCAAGCTGTCGCGGCTGAATGCCGATCGTTATGCCCGCGAGGCGGATCTGCGCTTTTCGCTGATGCGCGCCAACGAGAATCTCGAGGCGATCGCCGTCACGCGCGGCGAGGCGACCGAAAGGCAGCATATCAACGAGTCATTGGATGGCGTGCTGCTGTCGATCCGCCATCTGGCGCTGGCGCTCACCAATCTGACCTGGGTAACCGCCGGCTTCGGATGGCTTGCGATCATCGTGCCGATCCTGATCGCTTCACCGGCCTATTTTGCCGGCACCATTTCCTTCGGTGGCCTGATGATGGCCGCTGCCGCCTTCACCCAGGTCTATTCGGCGCTGCGCTGGTATGTCGACAATTTCGGGGCGATTGCCGACTGGCGGGCGGCCCTGATGCGGGTCACGGTGCTCCGAGCCGCCCTGACCACGATGAACGACAACGAAGGCGGCAGCGGGCGGCTGACGCTCGCCCGCAGTGAGGATGGGACGCTCAGGCTGGAAAATCTCGAGATCTGCGCTCGCGTCAACGGCGACGCCTGCGAAAGCGCCTTCCATCTCAAGGAAAGGGATGTCGTGATTTCCGCCGGCGATCGCGTGATGGTGAATGGCGACCACGGCGTGAACCGCAAGCTGCTCTTCCACGCCATGGCCGGGCTCTGGCCTTTCGGCGAGGGACGCATCCTCCTGCCGGAGGAGGAACTCGTCTTCGTGCCGCAGGCCGGTTACCTGCCCGAGGGGCGCCTGCGCAGCCTTCTCACCTATCCTTCGCTCTCCGGCACTGTCGACGACGCCGCTCTCGTCTCGGCCCTGCAGAGGGTCGGGCTTGGCGAGTATGCCCGCCGTCTCGATGAAAAGGGACGCTGGGAGAGGATCCTCGACAAGGACGAGCAGATGGCGCTGGCTTTCGCCAATATCCTCATCCGCAAGCCCCGCTGGCTGGTGATGCAGGATGTGCTGGAAGGGCTGGAGCCGGAAACCGAAAGCCGGCTCACGAAAATTCTGGCGACGGATCTGGCCGAGACAACGCTCATCTATCTCGGCCGGTCGCTTGCCTTTGCCAATGCGACGGGGGCGAGGGCGCTTCACCTTGAGAAATCAGGTTTGCTCTGGCCGGACGCGGCCACCTGAGGGCAATCAGCCCTCGAGTTCCTCGCGCAGCATCTCGAGCTCGAGCCATTCCTCTTCCATGCGGGTAATATCGGCGCGCAGCTTTTCCATTTCGGCGGCGAGCTTGTTGAAGGTTGCCGGATCCTTGGTGAAGAGGTTGGGGTCGGCCATCTTCGCCTCCCGCGCGGCGATCTCCTTCTCGGCCTTTTCCATTTCCTTCGGCAGGTTTTCCAGCGCGAACTTCTGCTTGAAAGAGAGCTTGCCCTTGCCCTTCGAGCCGGCCTCTGCGGGCTTGCCGCCGGAGGCTTCCTGGGCCTTCGCCTTCTCGGCCTTTTCGACCCGCTTGCGCTCGTCCTCGACGCCCTTGCGCTGGGCAAGCATATCGGAATAGCCGCCGGCATATTCGATCCAGCGACCATCCGGGGCATCCGGATAGGCCGGCGCGATGGTCGAGGTCACCGTACGGTCGAGGAAGTCACGGTCGTGGCTGACCAGGATGACGGTGCCGGAATAGCCGGCGACGATCTCCTGCAGCAGGTCGAGCGTCTCGATGTCGAGGTCGTTGGTCGGCTCGTCGAGGATCAGGAGGTTCGAGGGCTTGGCCATGATGCGCGCCAGCATCAGGCGCGCGCGCTCGCCACCCGAGAGGTTGCGGATCGGCGTGCGGGCCTGTTCCGGCTGGAAGAGGAAGTCCTTCATGTAGCCGGTGACATGCTTCTGCTCGCCATTGACCAGAAGGTTTTCGCCGCGACCGTCGGTCAGGTAATGGGCCAGCGTATCGTCGGGGTTCAAGTCCTCGCGCTTCTGGTCGAGAACCGCAATCTCCAGATTGGTGCCGAGCTTCACCAGACCTTCGTCGGGTTCGAGCTGGCCCGTCAGCATCTTCAGGAGCGTCGTCTTGCCGGCCCCGTTCGGGCCGATCAGGCCGATGCAGTCGCCGCGATGGACGCGGATGGAGAAGGGCGCGACGATCGGGCGATCGCCATAGGTCTTGGTGATCTTGTCCGCCTCGATGACGAGCTTGCCGCTTTCCTTGCCCTCAGTCACCGATGCCTGGATCGTGCCCTGGGGTCCCTTGTGCCCACGATAGTTGGCGCGCAGCGCCTGAAGATTGCCGAGACGCCGCATGTTGCGCTTGCGCCGCGCGGTGACACCATAGCGCAGCCAGTGTTCTTCGCGTTCGATCTGGCGACCCAGCTTGTGCTGCTCGATTTCCTCTTCTTCCAGCACCTGGTCGCGCCATTCCTCGAAATGGGCAAAGCCGCGATTGAGCCTTCGCGACTGGCCGCGATCGAGCCAGACGGTGGCGGTCGAGATCTTTTCGAGGAAACGGCGGTCGTGGGAAATCAGGACGAGCGCACTGCGGCTCTTCGACAATTCGCCTTCCAGCCATTCGATCGTCGGCAGGTCGAGATGGTTGGTCGGCTCGTCGAGCATCAGGATGTCGGGCTCGGGCGCGAGAACGCGGGCAAGGGCCGCGCGGCGGGCTTCGCCGCCTGAGAGGCGAGCCGGATCTTCCTGGCCGGTCAGCCCGAGATGTTCGAGCAGATAGGTGACCCGATAGGGATCGTCTCCCGGTCCAAGACCGGCCTCGGCATAGGCCTGCACGGTCGTGAAGCCCGCGAAATCAGGGGCCTGTTCCAGATAGCGGATCGTCGAGGCCGGATGACGGAAGACCTCGCCCGACTGCGCTTCCACAAGTCCGGCTGCGATCTTCATCAGCGTCGACTTGCCGGATCCGTTGCGGCCGACCAGGCAGATGCGGTCGCCGGGTTCGACCTGCAGGCCGGCGCCGGCGAGCAGCGGCGTGCCGCCGAAGGAGAGTTGGATATCGTCGAGTTTCAGAATGGGAGGCGCCAAGGCATCAGGCTCCGGAAAGGTCATAGGGGCGGGCGAGCAACATGGCTCGGCCACGGGACAGCGAGACCGAGATCGGCCCCTCGGCGATATTGGATATGGTGCGCGACGATCCGAAGGGCAGTTTGAAATCCTGCAGCGGATAACGTGCATTGCGGATCGTCAGGCCTTCGAGCGCCGTAAAGCCGAGGACCGAAAAGAGGGCGCCCCTGGGCAGTTGCAGCGCAAGCTCGCTTTCCTCCGAGAAGGGATAGGCCTCCTCTTCACCCGATGTCAGCACCACCTCATAGCCGTCTTCGACAAGGCCAAGCGCGTTCAGATAGTGCTGCAGGGCGTGGTCGGAGCGTTCGCCGGCGAGCGCACCAGCGAAGATGAGCCGGGTGGCACCGCGTGCGATGGCCTCGGCGACCGCGATCTCGCCGTCGGTGACGGCCTTCGCGGCCGGATAGGTGCGGCGCTCGACCGACGGGAAACGGTCGATCAGGGCGGCGTCGGTGCTGTCGAAATCACCGACCCAAAGCTCAGGCGTCAGGCCGAGGCCGACGGCATGGCGCATGCCGCTATCGGCCGCGATCACGCGGCTGCCCTGGGTCAGGGCCCGCAGGCGATCCGTGACGGTCAGGTTGCCGCCGAGCAGAAGGGTAAAGGAGGTCGCGTTCATGCGCCTGCCCATACCGCATCTTCGGCAAAAAGGGAAAGCCGAAAGCTTGGGCGATCAGGAGGTTCGGAGGATGCAGGGGCGGGGATGGCGGACTGCGATGAGACCGCCGCCCCGTGGGTCAGCGCTTCTTGGGCGAAGCGGCCTCGGCATTCTTGATCTGGGTGGTGAAGCTCGACACCGGAGCCGTGGAGGGCTTCGGCTTGTCCTGCTTCGGTTTTCTCACTTCGCGGTTCGAACGCTGCTGGCCTTTAGCCATGATGTGCTTTCCTTTTTCGGAGTGGCCGGTGCCCGGGCGGATGCCTTGCTGCGGCTTGGGTCGATGTCGGTTTCGGCGATGCAGCGGTCAAAGCTCTCGCTTTCGAAACGCACGCGGTATTGTCGGCTTCCACCCGTCTCTGGCAGGGTCGCCAGCACCTTGCAGGTGCCGGTGCTGCGGGCCAGGCGGACGGGGCCTTCCTTGAGGACGAGCAGGTCGCCGATCGAATAGATGTGTCTGGTCAATGCTGTCTCCTGCAGTGGGATGCTGCGATCGGGAAAGCCTTCCGGCGCGACATGGCCGAAAGAATCTGTGGGACGGTGTGGCCGGGCAAACGGCTGGCCATGGCGGCCAAACCGAGCGTTCGGCCTGCGAGATCTTGGTCGTGGGAAGGTCGGTGATGCCCGGCGCCCGATGTTCCGACCTCGCGGAATGGGCAATTGCAAACTAGGCACGCATCAGCTTTCGTCCACTCAGGGTGTCAGAACGTGGCAAAAACACAAGCTTTATCTGCGCTGTCGGGTGAAACTCTGCACTTGCCTTGCGCTTGCGCCGCCAGGGCCTGCTCACTAGTTTCTGCGTATCGTGGAAGAGGTTGAGACATCATGCAGTTTACCGGAACCGCCGACTATGTGGCCGACAAGGATCTGATGATCGCCGTCAATGCGGCCATCCGCCTCGAGCGGCCCCTGCTCGTCAAGGGAGAGCCCGGCACCGGCAAGACGGAACTGGCGAAGCAGGTGGCGTCGGCTCTCGGTCTCGATATGCTCGAATGGAATGTCAAATCGACCACGAAGGCACAGCAGGGGCTTTACGAATATGACGCCGTCTCACGCCTGCGCGACAGCCAGCTCGGCGACGCTCGCGTCAACGACGTGAGCAATTACATCCGCAAGGGCAAGCTCTGGCAGGCCTTCGTCGCGGAGCGGAAATGCGTCCTGCTGATCGACGAGATCGACAAGGCGGATATCGAGTTTCCCAACGATCTCCTGCAGGAACTCGATCGCATGGAGTTTCACGTCTACGAGACCGGCGAGACCGTGACTGCGAGGGTAAGACCGATCGTGATCATCACCTCGAACAACGAGAAGGAGCTGCCGGACGCATTTCTGCGCCGCTGCTTCTTCCACTATATCCGTTTTCCCGAGGCGGAGACCCTGGAGCGGATCGTCGAGGTCCATTATCCCGGCATCAAGAAGACCCTGCTGCGCAACGCGCTAACGCAATTCTACGAAATCCGCGAAACACCGGGGCTGAAGAAGAAGCCTTCGACCTCTGAGGCGCTCGACTGGATCCGGCTGCTGGTTGCCGAGGACGTCGACCCGGCGGATCTGCGCGGCGAGGCCAAAAACGCCCTGCCCAGACTGCACGGCGCGCTCCTGAAGAACGAACAGGATGTTCATCTGTTCGAACGGCTTGCCTTCATGGCCCGGCGCGACCGCTGATCGCCTGCACCGTCACGTGTTGGCTTGCGAGCGCGGCACTCATTGCATCGCGCAGCGTCTGATCATCCGGATCGGTGCGCAACGAAAAAAGGCTCCGGAAACCAGAGCCTTTGATCATGCGATAGGACGGCTGCTGCTTATTCGGCAGAAGCTTCAGCGGCAGCGGCCTTTTCGGCGGCTTCTGCTGCGGCCTTCTCGGCTGCGAGAGCCTGAGCGGCTGCAACCTTTTCAGCCTCGATGCGTGCCTTTTCCTCGGCGATCGCAGCGCGCTCGTTTTCGTTGAGCTTGCGGGCACGGGTGCCGGTGTTCTCGACGATACGAGCCGACTTACCGCGACGGTCGCGCAGGTAGTAGAGCTTGGCGCGGCGGACCTTGCCGCGACGGACGACTTCGACGCTTTCGACGAGCGGCGAGTAGACCGGGAATACGCGCTCGACGCCTTCGCCGTAGGAGATCTTGCGAACGGTGAAGCTTTCGTTGATGCCAGCGCCCGAACGAGCGATGCAAACGCCTTCATAGGCCTGCACGCGGGTACGGTTGCCTTCCTTGACGGTGACGTTGACGCGGAGCGTGTCGCCCGGGGAGAATTCCGGGAGCTTGCGCTTGGCTTCGATCTTGGCGGCCTGTTCGGCTTCCAGCTGCTGAATGATGTTCATGTCTAACCTCGGTTTCTTCTGAAACAGCCAGAGCGCTCGACGATGATCCCTTGGAACGATGCCTGAGGATTTTGACCCTGATGGGCCGGAGCGAATTCGCAGTTCTTTGTTGTGGCAGACGGGCGAAACGCCCATTTCCGAGGCGGCCAATACACCAAGACATGCGCCTTGTCACCCCTCTGGCACCGATTATTTGCGTCGCCGGAGAGGGTTCATCGCCTTGCAGCGCAGGATCTCTGCCCCTATCACGGTACAGTCTTGGAGGAGATAGGGTCTGATGTCCATTGCATTGATGCTTCTGCTGTTCGTGGCAGGTTTTCTATCAGGGGCGGTCAACGCGATCGCGGGCGGCGGAACCTTCCTGACCTTCGGCGCGCTGACGCTTGCCGGCCTGCCGCCGATCAGCGCCAATGCCACCTCATCGGTCATCCAGTTTCCCGGCTACATCACCTCGACACTGGCCTATGGCAAGGAGCTGAAGGCCATGGGACGCGGTGTGTGGGTCCTGGCGGCCGTCTCGGCTGTCGGCGCGCTCGGTGGCGCACTCTTTCTGATCTCGCTTTCCAACCCGGCCTTTCGCGCCATGGTGCCCTGGCTGCTCTTGGGCGCGACCGTGATCTTCGCAGCCGGGCCGAAGCTCCGGCCAAAGACCAAGGGGGAAAGCCATCCGGCCACCCCGCTGGGCCTGACACTCCAGGCTGCGACCTCCTTTTATGGCGGCTTCTTCGGTGCCGGCATGGGCATCATGATGCTCGCATCGCTCGGGCTCGCAAGCGGTGGCGATTATCACCGCCTCAACGCGCTGAAGAACTTCCTGTCGATCGTGATTGCAGCCGTGGCGATCATCGTCTTTGTCGGCGCGGGCGCGCTATCCTGGCTGCATGCCGCGATCATGATCCCGGCCGTGGCAGCCGGCGGCTATGCCGGTGTTGCCGTGGCGAAGAAGGTGCCGCAGGCGATCCTGCGCTGGATCGTGGTGGCGGCCGGCCTGGCGCTCGCCGTCTACTACTTCTTCACCGGCTGATCGGGCAAAAGGTCTGGACGCCGTTCACGAGTGAGCGCAACAGCCTGCTCGCGGCGCCATTTTTCGATCGCCGCATGATTGCCGGAGGTCAGCACCTCGGGAATCTCCCTGTTCTCGAAGACTTGCGGGCGGGTGTATTGCGGGTGTTCGAGCAGACCGCCCTCGAAGCTCTCATGCACGCCGGAAAGCTGGTTGCCCATGACGCCGGGGAGGATGCGCACCACCGCATCCAGCAAAGTCAACGCCGCCGGCTCGCCACCGGACAGAATATAGTCGCCGATGGAAACCTCTTCGAGCTGACGGGCATCGATCACCCGCTGGTCGACACCTTCGAAACGGCCGCAGACAATCACCACGCCCTCGCCTTCCGCCAAGGCGCGCACCCGCTCCTGGGTCAGCGGCCGGCCACGTGGGCTCATCAACAGCCGCGGTCGTCCATCGTCGGCTATGGAATCGATGGCCCGCGCCAGGACATCGGGACGCAGCACCATGCCGGCACCACCGCCAGACGGGGTATCATCGACGCTGCGATGCTTGTCCTCGGCGAAATCGCGGATCTGCACCGCTTCGATCGACCAGTCGCCACGCTCCAGCGCGCGTCCGGCAAGCGCCAGGCCGAGATGCCCGGGAAACATGTCAGGGTAAAGCGTCAGGATGGAAGCCTTGAAGGGCATGGGCGCTCAGCGACCGTTGTTCGGCCGCGGCTTACCGCCGGCATTGCCGTAAGGCTTTTCCTCGCCGTCGTCCTTCAGGCCGGCGGCGATCGGATCGACGAGCAGGCGTCCGCCTTCGAGATCGATCTCTAGCACGGCGGCCTCGGAGAAGGGAATGAGCACGGGCCGCTTGCCGGGGCCCTTGAGCTCCAGCAGATCGCCGGCGCCGAAATCATAAACGGCAGTTACCGCGCCATAGTGATTGTTCTCGGCGTCATAGACCTCGAGCCCCTCGAGGTCTGCATAGTAGAATTCGTCTTCGTCCAGATCATCGTCCGGCAGCGCATCACGGTCGACGAAAAGCTCGGTACCGTTGAGCGCTTCGGCGGCATTGCGATCGTTCACGCCACGGAAACGGACGATGGCGACCGTCTTGCCGTCACGGATTTCGAGGATCTCGAACTTGCGGCCATCGGCGGCATAGAGGAACCCGTAGTCGCCGAGACCCAACGGATCCTCGGTGAAGGTCTTGACCCGCACCTCGCCCCGGAGGCCTTGGGCGGCACCGATCACGGCCATCAGTATCGGGTTTTCAAGCTTGCTCATCGGTGAGAACGATCCTGCACATCGGTTCGACATCCCTTTTAGGCGGAAGCGACCGGAAAGAAAACGCAAAAACGGGCGGTGGGATGACCCACCGCCCGCTGGAAACGGCTGAATGCCGATTATTCTGCGGCAGCTTCCGAAGCAGCGGCAGCAGCGTCGGCTGCCTTCTGTGCCTTCTCGGCAGCGCGCTCCTGGGCCTTCTTGCCCGGCTTTGCCTTGTCCGGGTTGCTGCGGGCAGCGCGCTCGGCAATGCCGGCTTCTGCCATGAAGCGCAGAACGCGGTCGGTCGGCTGTGCGCCCTTGGCAACCCAGGCCTTGATGGCGTCTACGTCGAGCTCGACGCGCTTTTCGTTGTCCTTGCCGAGCATCGGGTTCCAGGAACCAACCTTGTCGAGGAAGCGGCCATCGCGCGGCGAGCGGGCGTCGGCGACGACGATCTGGTAGTAGGGGCGCTTCTTGGAACCACCGCGGGCGAGACGAATCTTGAGGGACATGTGAATACTCCTTGGGTTTTCAGTCCGGGCCGCCGGAGCGAACCCTGTTCTTGTTGAGGCCGCCGTCAGGCGGTCTTTTCGGTGACACCGCCATGTTCGGCGGCTATGGCTTCATGATGCCGGATGACTTCCTTGATGATGAAGTTCAGGAACTTCTCGGCGAAATCCGGGTCCAGATTGGCATCCTGGGCCAAGCGGCGCAGGCGGGTGATCTGGTATTCCTCGCGCGCCGGATCGGCGGGCGGCAATTCGTGGGTGGCCTTCAGCACGCCGACGGCCTTGGTGCAGCGGAAGCGTTCCGCCAGCATGTGGACCAGCGCCGCGTCGATATTGTCGATCGACTGGCGATAGCCGGAAAGCTGCTCCTTGACGGACGAATCAATCATCGGCGCCCTCTCACTTCTTCTTCGGCAGACCGGGAAGACCCGGGAAACTGCCGCCACCGAGGCCGGGAAGCTTGGGGCCTCCGAGGCCCGGCAGGCCGCCAGCGCCCAGACCGGGCAAACCGCCCGGCTTGATACCGGCGGCTTCGGCCTGCTTGGCAAGCGCTTCGAGCTGCTTCGGGTCCATCTTCGACAGATCCGGCATGCCCATGCCGCCACCCATGCCGCCGAGGCCCATTTTCGAGGCAAGGCCGCCCATCATCTGCTTCATCATGCCGCCTTTGCCCTTGCCGCCCATGGCCTTCATCATGTCGGCCATCTGGCGATGCATCTTCAGAAGCTTGTTGATGTCGGACGCATCCGTACCCGAGCCGGCCGCGATGCGCTTCTTGCGGGAATGCTTGAGCAGGTCGGGATTGGCGCGCTCGGCCTTGGTCATCGAGGAGATGATCGCGAGCTGGCGCTTGAAGATGCGGTCGTCGAGGCCGGCAGCGGCCATCTTGTCCTTCATGCCGGACATGCCCGGCATCATGCCCATGATCCCGCCCATGCCGCCCATGGCCTGCATCTGCTTGATCTGTTCGGCGAGGTCGTTGAGGTCGAACTTGCCCTTGGCCATCTTCTCGGCCATGGCGCGTGCTTTTTCGGCATCGATGTTTTCGGCGGCCTTTTCGACCAACGAAACAATGTCACCCATGCCGAGGATACGGTCGGCGATACGGCGCGGGTGGAACTCGTCGAGTTCCGTCATCTTCTCGCCGACACCGATCAGCTTGATCGGTTTCCCGGTGACGGCACGCATCGAGAGCGCTGCACCGCCGCGGCCGTCGCCGTCCATGCGGGTCAGCACAAGGCCGGTGATTCCAACGCGTTCGTCGAAGTTGCGCGCGAGATTGACGGCGTCCTGACCGGTGAGCGAGTCGGCAACGAGCAGGATTTCATGCGGCTTGGCGCGAGACTTGATCTCGGCCATCTCGATCATCAGCGGCTCGTCGATATGCGTACGGCCGGCGGTGTCGAGGATGACGATGTCATGACCGCCGAGCTTGGCCGCCTGCACAGCACGCGATGCGATATCGGTCGGTGACTGGCCTGCGATAACCGGCAGCGTATCGATGCCGGTCTGCACGCCGAGCTGGCGAAGCTGTTCCTGAGCGGCCGGACGACGCGTGTCGAGCGAGGCCATCAGGACCTTCTTCTTCTCGCGATCCGTCAGGCGCTTGGCGATCTTGCCGGTGGTGGTTGTCTTACCGGAACCCTGCAGGCCGACCATCATGATGACGACGGGGGCTGCGGCATTGAGGTCGATGGAAACCCCTTCCGTGCCGAGCATCTCGACCAGCTCGTCATGGACGATCTTGACGACCATCTGCCCGGGCTTGATCGACTTCAGAACCGCCGCACCGACGGCCTTTTCGCGGACCTTGTCGGTGAAGGCGCGGACCACTTCCAGCGCCACGTCGGCTTCGAGAAGAGCACGACGGACCTCGCGCAGAGCAGCCGAGACATCCGCCTCGGACAGTGCGCCACGGCCGGTCAGTCCATTCAGAATGGATCCAAGACGGTCCTGGAGGTTCTCAAACATCGGCTCTTCCTTGCATGGTCAGGGGAAACCCAAACCTCGGTCTTCTCCGCGCGGAAAACAAGACGCAAAGCCAAAAAGCACCCGAGGGCGCAACGCGCTGTCGGGTGTTGACCTCCGGGATCTCTTTATACCTTCTCGGGTCCCGGTCGGCGGCTCGGAGTTCTCGTCTCTTCGCAGATTGCGGCGGATAAACAGGAAAACGGCCCGGAAGTCAAGCAAAGTCCCGATTTTTCGGGAGATGCGCAGCACCCGGCAATCTGCGGCAGCGCTATTGCCGTAGAATTGACAAAACCACATATGGGTAAGCCATGAACAGACGCAGCTTTCTCAAATGGTCGGGCTTCGGCCTGGTTGCCGCAACGCTGGGAGGTCTCGGCATGCGCGAAGCGCAGGCGGGCAACCGCTATTACACGGGTCCCGTCTCCGATCATTTCGACGGCAAGGTGTTCTTCAACCCAGGTGGAGAGGAGCCGCGCGGCTTTGCTGACCTGCTGCGCTGGCAGTTCGGCGGCGGCAAGATCGACTGGCCCAAGGCGGTGGCAGCAGCGGATTTCGTCACGACCAAACCCGAGCCGCGCGTCGATGGCAGCCGGCTTGTCGTCAGCATGGTCGGCCATGCGACCCTGCTCATCCAGACGGCAGGGCTGAACATCCTGACCGACCCGGTCTGGTCGGAACGGGCAAGCCCGGTTTCCTTTGCCGGACCAAAGCGCAACAATCCGCCGGGTGTCGCCTTTGACGACTTGCCGAAGATCGATATCGTCATCGTCACCCACAATCACTACGACCATCTGGATACCGCAACGCTGAGGCGCCTTTTCAGGCGGGACAATCCGCGCATCGTCACCCCCCTCGGCAACGACACCATCATGCGCGACGACATGCCGGGCATGGTGGCAAGCGTCATGGATTGGGGTGATCGGGTCGATCTCGGCAATGGGGTCGTGGTTCACTGCGAGCCCTGCCACCACTGGTCGGCGCGCGGCATGGGCGACCGGCGCATGGCGCTCTGGGCTGCCTTCGTGATTGAGACGCCGGGCGGCAAGATCTACCATATCGGTGACACCGGCTATGCCGAGGGTAAGCACTATCGCGAACTCAAGGCCAAGCATGGCGACATCAGGCTCGCGATCATGCCCATCGGCGCCTATGAGCCACGCTGGTTCATGAAGGCGCAGCATCAGAACCCGGAAGAGGCGATCGAAGGCTTCCGCTTGAGCGGGGCGGCCTTTGGCATCGGCCACCATTTCGGCACCTTCCAGCTGACCAATGAAGGCATCGACGATCCGCCGAAGGCGCTCGTGACGGCCATGTCTGCGGCCGGGATCGGCAATGAGCGCTTCAAGGGATTGCGACCCGGCCAGCAGTTCGAGGTGCCTCTCACAAACGCTTGAGGGGCAAGACCCAAGAGACACGAGCCGCGTTGACACGGCTCACGCTTTTGACCAGACTTGACGCATTCACCAGGGGTGTCCCGACAAGGGGCTGAGATATCGCTACGCCGAGATGGCAGCGCGGTGACCCGTTGAACCTGATCCAGTTCATACTGGCGTAGGGACGGTGCGAGCGCTGCTAAACGATGATTCGAAAACCCGAATCCCGTGGCGTCTTTCCATCATTCCGGCTGACATGACTGGGTCTCCAACCTGAACACTTGGAGCTCCATGATGAACATTGCCCCTAACTTCCCAAAGCCCGACGTCACCACCGGGCCGCTTCCCGCCTCGACCAAGATCTTCTTGGCGGGGGACATGCACCCGGATATCCGCGTGCCCCTGCGAAAGATCGCGCTGCACCCGACCTCCGGCGAACCGCCTGTCAATGTCTATGACGCGTCAGGACCCTATACCGACCCACAGGCGACCATCGCCATCGACCAGGGGCTTGTCCGGCACCGGACAGCCTGGGTTACGGCACGCGGCGATGTCGAGGCCTATGACGGCCGCGCGGTCAAACCCGAGGACAACGGCTTCGTCTCTGCCGACAAACTGACACCAGCGTTTCCCGTGAAACATCAGCCGCTTCGTGCCACGGGCGGCAAGGCCGTGACGCAGCTTGCCTACGCCCGCGCCGGCATCATCACGCCGGAAATGGAATATGTGGCGATCCGCGAAAACCTTGGCCGCAAGGCTGCGAAGGAAGCGCTTGTGCGTGACGGCGAAAGCTTCGGCGCCGCGATCCCCGACCACGTGACGCCGGAATTCGTCCGCCAGGAGATTGCCCAGGGACGGGCGATCATCCCGGCCAATATCAACCACCCGGAACTGGAGCCGATGATCATCGGGCGGAATTTCCTGGTGAAGATCAACGCCAATATCGGCAACTCGGCCGTCACCTCTTCCATGGCCGAGGAAGTCGAGAAGATGGTCTGGGCGATCCGCTGGGGGGCCGACACGGTTATGGATCTCTCGACCGGCCGCAACATTCACAACATCCGCGACTGGATCCTGCGCAATTCACCTGTCCCGATCGGCACCGTACCGCTCTACCAGGCGCTGGAAAAGGTCGGCGGCATTGCTGAGGACCTGACCTGGGAGGTCTATCGCGACACGCTGATCGAGCAGGCCGAACAGGGCGTCGACTATTTCACCATCCATGCCGGCGTGCGGCTGCATTACATCCCGCTCACCGTCAACCGCGTTACCGGCATCGTTTCGCGCGGTGGTTCGATCATGGCTAAGTGGTGTCTGCATCACCACAAGGAGAGCTTTCTCTACGAGCATTTCGAGGAAATCTGCGACATCTGCCGCGCCTACGATGTCTCCTTCTCGCTGGGCGATGGGCTGCGCCCCGGCTCGATTGCCGATGCCAATGATGCCGCCCAGTTTGCCGAACTGGAGACGCTGGGTGAGCTTACGCAGATTGCCTGGGGGAAGGATTGCCAGGTGATGATCGAGGGCCCCGGCCATGTTCCCATGCACAAGATCAAGGAGAACATGGACAAGCAGCTGAAGACCTGCGGCGAGGCCCCCTTCTACACGCTGGGGCCGCTGACGACGGATATTGCACCCGGTTACGACCACATCACCTCCGGGATCGGGGCTGCGATGATCGGCTGGTTCGGCACGGCGATGCTTTGCTATGTCACGCCGAAGGAGCATCTGGGTCTGCCCGACCGCGACGACGTGAAGACCGGCGTCATCACCTACAAGATTGCGGCTCATGCCGCCGACCTCGCCAAGGGTCATCCGGCAGCGCAGCTGCGTGACGATGCACTCAGCCGTGCCCGCTTCGAGTTCCGTTGGGAAGACCAGTTCAACCTGTCGCTCGACCCGGAAACCGCCCGAGCCTTCCATGACGAAACCCTGCCGAAGGAGGCGCACAAGGTCGCGCATTTCTGCTCGATGTGCGGGCCGAAATTCTGCTCGATGCGCATCTCGCATGACATCCGCGCCGAGGCCCAGAAGGAGGGCCTGACCGCCATGGCGGAGAAATACCGCGCCGGCGGCGATCTCTACATGACGGCGGACGAGGTCGCAGCGCTCGAAACGGGAGAGCGGCCATGACAGTTCTGATAAAGGGCGCCGGTGTCGCAGGGCTGGCGACGGCCTTGGAACTGGCGCGAAGAGGTATGCCTGTCGAGGTCGTGGAGCGCCGGGCCGATATCGGGCTTGGCGCCTCCCATTGGGCGGGCGGCATGCTCGCCCCCTATTGCGAGCGGGAGGCGGCGGAGGAGATCGTGCTGACATCAGGTCTCTTGGCCGCCGACTGGTGGGACGAGGCAGTGCCCGGTCTCGTCCAGCGCCAGGGCACGCTGGTGCTGGCCAATCCGCGCGATCTTGCCGACCTCAAACGCTTTGCGAGCCGCACGCGCGGCCATCGCTGGCTGGGCGAGGACGAGATCGCAGAGCTTGAGCCGGATCTCACCGGGCGTTTCGGCACCGGCCTCTTCTTCTCAGAAGAGGCTCATCTCGATCCACGCAAGGCTCTGCGGGGTGTTTATCAGGCGGCGCGGCAGCTCGGGGTCTCCTTCCGCTTCGGGGAGGAGGCAGGTGATGCGGCAGGCTACGCGAGCGTGGTGGATTGCCGGGGACCACAGGCGATCGGTGAGATCGACGGATTGCGCGGCGTGCGCGGGGAGATGCTCTATCTGGAGACAGGCGATGTTGCCCTCTCCCGGCCCGTCCGCCTTCTGCATCCCCGCCACCCCCTCTACATCGTGCCGCGCGGCAACGGGCTGTTCATGCTGGGCGCGACCATGATCGAGGCTGAGGATGACGGGCCGATCACCGCGCGTTCGATGATGGAACTGCTCAACACAGCCTATGCGCTGCACCCGGCCTTTGCCGAGGCGCGCATCGTGGAAACCGGCACCGGCATACGCCCGGCTTTCCCTGACAATGTGCCTCGCCTCGTCGAAACCGCCGAAGGCCTGGCCGTGGCGGGCATGCACCGCCATGGTTTTCTGCTCGCTCCGGCACTGGCGCGTGAGGCGGCGGAGAGGCTGACGACCACACACGCATCTGAGAGAAGGAGGAGCGCATGAAGCTCACCGTCAACGGAGAAGCCCTGGAGCTCGATGCGGGCAACCTCGCCGATCTCCTGGCAAAGCTCGACTACGAGGGCGACTGGCTGGCAACCGCCGTCAATGGCGACCTGGTTCATCGCGAGGAGCGTGCCGCCCATGCTTTGAAGGAGGGCGACCGGATCGAGATCCTTTCGCCCATGCAGGGAGGCTGAGATGGCCCTGGAACTCTATGGAAAGACCGTCTCCTCGCGCCTCTTGCTCGGCACCGCGCGCTACCCCTCGCCCGCGATCCTGGCCGAGGCCGTAAGGCGATCGAAGACCGAGATCGTCACCGTCTCGCTGCGCCGGGAAACCGCGGGCGGCAAGGCGGGTGGGGCCTTCTTCCAGCTGATCCGCGATCTCGGCGTCCACGTCCTGCCCAACACCGCCGGCTGCCACAGCGCCCGCGAGGCGGTGCTGACGGCAAAGATGGCGCGGGAGGTCTTCGGCACCACTTGGATCAAGCTCGAGGTGATCGGGCATCACGACACGCTGCAGCCCGATGTTTTCGAACTGGTGGAAGCGGCGAAGATCCTCGGTTCCGAGGGCTTCGAGGTCTTCCCCTACACGACAGACGATCTGGTGGTCGGGGAGAAGCTGCTCGCCGCCGGCTGCCGAGTGCTGATGCCCTGGTGCGCCCCGATCGGCAGTGCCATGGGGCCGCAGAATCTGCCGGCACTCAAATCCATGCGGGCGGAATTTCAAGACGTGCCGCTGATCGTCGATGCCGGCATCGGTCGTCCCTCCCATGCGACAGCGGTGATGGAACTCGGCTATGACGCCGTGCTGCTCAACACCGCCGTTGCCAGCGCCGGCGATCCGGCTGATATGGCCGAGGCCTTTGCCAAGGCGATCGAGGCAGGACATATGGCCCATCAAGCCGGCATGCTGGAGCCGCGCGACATGGCGGTACCGTCAACACCCGTCATCGGAAAGGGGGTCTTCGCATGAAGCTCGATCCCTTCTACCTCATCGTCGACAGTGCCGACTGGATCGAGCGGCTGGTGCCGCTGGGGGTCAAGCTGGTGCAGCTGCGGATGAAGGACGCCGAGGAAAGCGTGCTTCGCCAGCACATCCGCCGCGCCCGGCAATGCTGTGCCGATCATGGCTGCCAGCTCATCGTCAACGACCACTGGCAAATCGCCATCGACAAGGCCTGCGACTTCGTGCATCTCGGCCAGGAGGATCTGGCAACGGCGGATCTCACCGCCATCCGCAGCGCGGGCCTGAAGCTCGGTCTTTCGACCCATGACGAGGCGGAACTCGAAACGGCGCTGGCCGCCAAGCCTGAGTATATCGCCCTCGGCCCGGTCTATCCGACGATCCTGAAAAAGATGCCCTGGGCACCGCAGGGCCTGGAACGGCTGACGGTGTGGAAGGAAAAGATCGGCCCCCTGCCCCTGGTCGCCATTGGCGGGCTTCGGCCCGACCGGCTTCCGGGCGTCTTCGCAGCAGGGGCCGAATGTGCGGCAGTAGTGACGGACATTACCTTGCATGCCGATCCCGAGGCGCGAACCCGGGAATGGCTTGACGTGACCGAACCATGGCGTTGACCATGCACGCGCGGTTTTGGTCGCTCTACTGGTAATTCGGCTGCTTTTCCGCCATATAGGCTGAAAATGCAGCTTTCTGGAGTGACGATGTCGGATCGGGTCGAATTCGCGAGGATGAACGGGCTTGGCAACAAGATCCTGGTCGTCGACATGCGCGGTCGCATCGACCGGTTGACGCCGGCTGCGGCAATCGCGCTCGCCGCCGACCCGGCGACCGCCTTCGACCAGATCATGGCGATCCACGATCCGAAGCTCGACGGCACGGACGCCTATATCGACATCCTGAATTGCGACGGCTCAAAGGCGCAGGCCTGCGGCAACGGCACGCGTTGCGTGGTGCAGGCGCTCGCCAGCGAAACCGGCCGCAAGAGCTTCACCTTCCAGACCATCGCTGGCATTCTGAACGCCGTCGAGCATCAGGATGGCACGATCTCCGTCGACATGGGAAAGCCCGTGTTTGCCTGGGACAAGATCCCGCTCTCGGAAGAATTCCACGACACCAGCCGCATCGAGCTGCAGATCGGCCCGATCGACGCGCCGATCCTGCATTCGCCCTCGGCCATGTCGATGGGCAATCCCCATGCTGTGTTCTGGGTCGATCGCGATCCGATGACCTATGATCTGGAACGCTTCGGTCCGCTCCTCGAAAACCACCCCATTTTCCCGGAAAAGGCCAATATCACGCTCGCCCAGATCACCTCGAAGACATCAATGGTGACGCGCACCTGGGAACGCGGCGCCGGCCTGACGCTTGCCTGCGGCTCTGCCGCCTGCGCCGCTGGTGTATCCGCCGCGCGTACCGGTCGCACCGAGCGCAAGGTGACGATCACGGTGGCGTCGAGCCCCAATCGCGGCATGCTGACCATCGACTGGCGTGCCGACGACAAGGTCGTCATGACCGGGCCCGCCGAATGGGAATGGTCCGGCACGGTCGATCCGGTGACCGGCAGCTGGCAGCGCGATGTGAGCGCCGATGCAGAGGCCGCCACCCCGTGACCTCTGCGCGACAAGGCGCCGTCGAGGTCATCACATTCGGCTGTCGCCTGAACACCTATGAATCCGAGGTCATGAAGGCGGAAGCGGCCAAGGCCGGGCTGAACAATGCCATCCTCGTCAACACTTGTGCGGTCACCTCCGAGGCCGTGCGCCAGGCCCGCCAGGCAATCCGCCGGGCGCGACGGGAAAACCCTGAGGCCTGCATCATCGTCACCGGCTGTGCTGCCCAGACGGAAGCGCAAAACTTCGCGGATATGCCCGAGGTCGACGCCGTCCTTGGCAACGAGGAAAAGCTAAAGGCCGAGCACTATCGCCGCCTGCCGGATTTCGGCGTCTCGGCGGAAGAGAAGGTTGCCGTCAACGACATCATGAGCGTGACCGAGACGGCACCGCAGATGGTGGCGCATATAGACGGCCATGTGCGCGGCTTCTTGCAGGTGCAGAACGGCTGCGATCACCGCTGCACCTTCTGCATCATTCCCTATGGCCGTGGCAATTCGCGCTCCGTGCCGATGGGCGCCGTCGTCGAGCAAGCGCGCAAACTCGTCGAGAACGGCTATCACGAAGTGGTGCTGACGGGGGTGGACGCGACGAGTTATGGCGCGGACCTGCCCGGCACTCCGACGCTTGGCCTTCTGGCCAAAACATTGCTGAAGCAGGTGCCGGAAATCCTGCGCCTTCGCCTTTCCTCGATCGACAGCATCGAGGCAGACAGCCATCTCTTCGACCTGATTGCCGATGAGCCGCGTTTCATGCCGCATCTGCATCTATCGCTGCAGCATGGCGACGACATGATCCTGAAGCGCATGAAGCGGAGGCATTCGCGCGCCGATGCGATTGCCTTTGCCGAACAAGTCCGGCGCCTGCGCCCCGGCTTTGCCTTCGGCGCCGACATGATTGCCGGTTTCCCGACGGAGACCGAGGAGATGGCGGCAAACTCTGCCCGCCTCGCCGAGGAAATCGGCATCGCGCATCTGCATGTCTTTCCCTACAGCCCCCGCCCCGGCACGCCGGCAGCCCGGATGCCGCAGCTCGACCGTACGCTCGTCAAGGCACGGGCGGCGGAACTCCGCGCGGTAGCCGATCGATTGCAGGCTATGCATCTCGCCTCGCATGCCGGCACACTTCAGAAGCTGCTGGTCGAGCGCAACGAAATGGCGCATACGGAAGACTTCACCCTCGTTGCAGCGCCCGGGATGACACCCGGCAGCCTCATCGAGGTCTCGATCGGCGGCCACAACGGTCGCCATCTGACGATTGCATCGGCAGCGGCAAGCGCGGCTGACTGACACACGGAATAGAGCGACCATGGCCCTCGGCTTCATCAAGAAAGTCTTCACCTTCGGCAAGGAGAAGCCGGCAGAAACGCCTGCAGCGCCGGTGGAGCTGACGTCCGAGGAGAAGGCCGCGATCTCGGCTGAAAGCGAGCCGAAGGGTCGCGACGAAGACCTTCCCCTGGCAGAGGATCCGGTTCTCGCCGAGGAAATGGAAACGGCAGGCGGTCCATCCGACGATCTGTCGCCTGAAGATCTATCCATGGTGCCGCTCGAACTGCTTGAGGCGGAAGCCGAAGAAGAGGCTGAAGACGCCTCGGTTCAGCAAGCCGCACCGGCCGCAACGGAACCGGAGGAAGAGCAAGTCGCCGCCGCCGTCGCCGAGACTTCGGCGGAACCGGTTGTCCCCGTGCTGCCCAAAGGTTTCGCCACCGCTGAGGCGAGAGCGCCAGAACCCGAAGCCCCTGCCCCGACTGAGAAGCTCAGCTGGTTCCAGCGCCTGAAGGCTGGCCTCTTCCGCACCTCTTCCCAGCTGACGAGCCAGATCACCGCGCTCTTCACCAAGCGCAAGCTGGACGACGAGACGCTGGAGGAACTGGAAGACCTGTTGATCCAGGCCGACCTCGGCGTCGAAACGGCACTCCGCGTCACGGACACGCTGGCCTCGGAGCGCTATGGCAAGGATGTGACCGGCGAGGACGTCACCAAGACCATGGCGACAGAGATCGTCAAAGTGCTGAAGCCGGTCGCCAAGCCGCTGGCCCTTGATCTCAGCCACAAGCCGCATGTCATCCTCGTCGTCGGAGTGAACGGCACCGGCAAGACGACGACCATCGGCAAGCTCGCCGCCAAGCTTTCGGGCTCGGGGCTGAAGGTAATGCTCGCAGCCGGCGACACCTTCCGTGCCGCGGCCATCGAACAGCTGAAGATCTGGGCCGACCGCACCGGTTCGACCTTCATCGGCACCAAGCTCGGCGCCGACGCGGCCGGCCTCGCCTACGAAGCCTTCGAGCGCGCCAAGGCGGAGAAATCCGACGTGCTGATCATCGACACCGCCGGTCGCCTCCAGAACAAGGCGGAACTGATGGCGGAACTCGAAAAGATCGTCCGCGTTCTCGGCAAGCTCGATCCGGATGCGCCCCACACCGTGCTGCAGACGCTCGATGCGACGACGGGCCAGAATGCCCTGCAGCAGGTCGAGATCTTCCGCAACGTCGCGGGCGTCAACGGCCTGATCATGACCAAACTCGACGGCACGGCGCGCGGCGGCATTCTTGTTGCCATTGCCGCCAAGCATAAGCTGCCCGTCTATTTCATCGGCGTCGGCGAAGGCATCGACGACCTCGAACCCTTCGAGGCGGAAGACTTCGCCAGCGCCATTGCCGGCATCGCGCGCTGAGCGCCGGAAACATCAGGAAGCGACATCATGTCGGACACATCCACCGATACCCATGCATCCAAGGCTGAAAGACAAAATCCTCTGCTGAAGATGGCGCTCGAACTCGGGCCGCTCTTGATCTTCTTCTTCGGCAACCTGCGCGGCGAATGGCTGGCGAAGACCTTTCCGGAGCTCACCGCCATCGGCGGACCGCTCCTGATCGCGACCGCTCTTTTCATGGTCGCAACGGTCATCTCGCTGATCATCTCGAAGATCGTCTTCAAGCACCTGCCGGTCATGCCCTTCGTCTCGGGCATTGTTGTCCTGGTCTTCGGCGGCTTGTCGATCTGGCTGCAGGACGAGACCTTCATCAAGATGAAGCCGACCATCGTCAATACGCTCTTCGGCGTGGTCCTGCTCGGCGGGCTCGTCTTCGGCACTTCGCTTCTCGGCTACGTCTTCAACGCCGCTTTCCAGCTCGATGCGGAAGGCTGGCGCAAGCTGACGCTGCGCTGGGGCATCTTCTTCCTCTTCCTTGCGGTCTTGAACGAAGTCGTCTGGCGCAATTTCTCCGATGATGTCTGGGTCAGCTTCAAGGTCTGGGGCACGATGCCGATCACCATCCTCTTCACGCTGGCCCAGATGCCGCTGATCATGAAGCATTCGCTGGAAGACAAGGATCAGAAATGAACAGTATGACCGGCCAGAGTAGCGACCATTCAACGACGCGTTTCTGGCTGGTGGTGACCTTCGTCATCATCGCGGTTCAGGTCGTCTCGCAACATCTGATGGGCCGCATCTGGATCTGCGAATGCGGTTACGTGAAGCTCTTCGAAGCCGGCGTGAACACACCAGGCAATTCGCAGCACCTGTTCGACTGGTACACGCCGTCGCACATCATCCACGGCTTCCTGTTCTATGGCCTGGGCTGGTTGGTGATGCGTAACAAGCCAATCACCGCGAAGCTTGCGCTCGCCGCCTTGATCGAGGCAGGCTGGGAGATCCTGGAAAACTCGCCAATCGTTATCGACCGCTACCGCACCGCGACCATGGCGGTCGGCTATACCGGCGACAGCATCCTGAATTCCGGCATGGACATGGTGGCGATGATCGCCGGCTTCTTCTTCGCCGCCCGCATGCCCATCTGGCTGACCGTCGTCATTGCGCTGGGCTTCGAGGTACTGACCGCGATCATCATCCGGGACAATCTGACACTCAACGTCGTCATGCTGGTCTGGCCGGTCGAGGCCGTCAGAACCTGGCAAGGCGCGCTCTGACCGGAACGGATCAGCTTTTGCTGAGCGCCTTCTCGATTGCCGGCATCAGCTGAGTCCGGAAGCTTTCTGCATCGAAGGGGCCGACCTTCTTGTAAAGGATCGTCCCGTCTGGGCCGACGAGATAGCTCTCCGGAATGCCATAGACACCCCAGTCGATCGCTGCCTTGCCGTTCGGATCGACACCGATCGCCGCATAGGGATTGCCGAGCTCGCCCAGGAACCTGAGCGCGTTGTCGTTGCGGTCCTTGTAGTTGATCCCGACGACATTGACGCGTGGATCCTTGGACAGCTCCAGCAGCATCGGATGCTCCTGGCGGCAAGGGACACACCACGAGGCAAACACGTTGACGAGAGTCAGCTTGCCCGAAATCGCGGCCGTCGTCAGGGCAGGGCGCTCGGATCCCTCAAGCGCGACGAGCGAGAGCTCCGGTGCCTTGGTACCGATCAGTGCCGAGGGAATTTCAGAGACATCCCGACCCGATTGCAGTTGGGTCATGAAAACGGTTGCAAGTCCGGCAAACAGGACGAGCGGCAGGGCAGCGACCACATAACGCCCGCGTCCCTTGGCCAAAGATGCGGTATTGCCGTCACTGTCCCCGGTCATGATTGGGCGCCCTGCGGTGGAGCGCTCGAACGCCGGCGGATGCCTTGCGTCTCAAGCGTCTTGAGTTCGCTCCTGCGCGCCCGACCGTCGAGATAGACCCAGACGGTCAGGCTGAGACAGATCGCGGCCGTCATCACATAGGAGCCGATCACATAGAAGGCGTGTGTCATGCCTGATGCTCCCGACCGGCCTGACGCGCCGCCATCCGCCTCTGGGCGCCGACGCGACGGCGCCAGATCTCGTTGCGCATGGCCATCAGGTGCAGGGTGAAGAAGAGAAGGGTGAAGGCTATCGCCATGACCAGGAGCGGCCAGAGGAACTCCGGATGAATCGTTGGCCCGTCAAGCCGCATGACGCTCGCCGGCTGATGCAGCGTATTCCACCAGTCGACCGAGAACTTGATGATCGGGATGTTTACGAAGCCGACCAGGATCAGCACGGCGCTGACGCGTGCAGCCTTGGACGGATCGTCCATGGCGCGGTTGAGCGCAATCAGACCGAGATACATCAGGAAGAGCACGAAGACCGATGTAAGACGCGCATCCCAGACCCACCAAGTGCCCCACATCGGCTTCCCCCAGAGGGAGCCGGTCACAAGCGCAATCAGTGTGAAGGCAGCGCCAAGCGGTGCAGCAGCCTTGTGGCTGACATCGGCCAGCGGATGGCGCCAGACCAGCGTCCCGATCGCCGACAGTGCCATCACGGAGTAACACATCATCGAGAGCCAGGCAGCTGGCACATGCACATACATGATCCGCACGGTGTCGCCCTGCTGGTAGTCGGTCTCGGACGTGAAGCCGAGATAGAGCCCGACGGCGAACAGAATGACGGTCAGCCCGACGAACCACGGAAGAACCCGCTCGACAAAAGCGAGGAATCGCGTCGGGTTGGCGAGGTCGATGATCTTGGTTACGGCGAGGCTGTTGTCGGTCATGTCTCGTTCTAGCCTGTCTCAAGCGGGCCTGCAATTGATCCTGGTCAAGCCGAAATGTCTCAGTCTGCAGAACTGCGCAGCGCTGCGGCGGCACCAACCGGTCCGATCACGGCGAAGAGAAGGGTGATGGCAGACAGGAAGAGAAAGGGCGGCAGGAACGGCGCCGGATCTTCGACAGCTGCATAGGACGCGCTGACGCCAAAAATCAGCACGGGAACGGCGAGCGGCAGCACGAGGATGGAGACGAGCAGACCGCCGCGCGGCAACGCGACAGCAACGGCGGCACCCGCCGCACCGATGAAGGTGATGGCCGGCGACCCGACCAGCAGCGTCAGCATCACCGCCCCGATGGCGATCTCGTCCATGTTCATGAACAGACCGAGCAGCGGCGAGGCGATCACGAGCGGCAGACCGGTCGCGACCCAATGGGCCAGGCATTTGACGAGCACTGTCAGCACCAGCGGCGTTTCCTGCATTAGCAGGATGTCGAGCGAGCCATCATCCCGTTCGGCCTGGAACAGACGGTCGAGGCCGAGCAGGGCCGAAAGCAGGGCACCGATCCAGACGATCGCGGGTCCGATCCGTGACAGGAGATTGAGATCCGGCCCGACACCAAAGGGAATGACAGCGACAACGGTGGTAAAGAACAGCACCCCGATCAGTGCGCCGCCGCCGGCACGGACGGAAAGCTTCAGGTCCCTCAGGAAAAGCGCCATCATCCGGCATACTCCATGTCGACACCATCGAAGCCGAGCATCTCCAGCGATTGCGCACCCTCGAGACCGAGCGGCTGATGGGTCGCTGCAATGGCAATCCCGCCGGATTGACGGTGATGACGCACGAGACCTTCGAACATCGCGTCCGCCTTGCGGTCGAGGGCGGCGGTGGGCTCATCAAGGATCCAGACAGGACGATGCGCAACGAGCAGCCGGGCCATGGCGAAGCGCCGCTGCTGGCCGGCCGAGAGATAGCCATAGGGCAGGTGGGTGATGCCGGAAAGATCGACGGCGGCTGCAGCCTCCTCGACATCAAGGCTTCGCCCCGTACCGATATCGCCCAGAAACGACTTCCAGAAGGCGAGGTTTTCGGCAACCGTCAATTCCCGCTTCATGCCGTTGCGATGACCGAGATAATGGCTGAATTCACCCGCCGGTCGCGCCTCCTTGTCCGTGCTCGACAGGCAGATCGCCCGCCCTGTTTCGGGGCGAAGCAATCCGGCAACGACACGCAGAAGTGTCGATTTGCCGGAGCCGTTCCGACCCGTCAGGACCAGCGCCTCTCCGGCGCTCAACGTAAAGGAAACATTAACGAAAATCAGATCTTCGCCACGACGTGCTGAGAGATTTTCGGCTTCGAGCCTGATCATGGTCGCTTTCTGGCAGGATGAGGCCTGCCTCATAAAAAAATCCGTTTTCGCCCTTCGTCGGTCTGGCGCCTTTCTTAGAAATTATCTATAAGACCTGCAACCACGCCAGCGGCCGGCGTGACGTTCATCCTTGTGCCGAACTTGAACATCGCAAGCAGCGATTTCACGAGCGGACAGCGGAAATGGTCGTACCCGCATCCTGATGTGCATGAAGTGCATGGGCGTCCGCACGATTGTGTTGGCTATCAGTTTCAAGCGGGGTTCTATCCGTGGCTAAATCTCTCGACAGCTTCAATTGCCGTTCGGTCCTGACCGTCGATGGCAAGGACTATGTCTACTACAGCATTCCGAAGGCCGAAGCGAACGGTCTTGCCGGTGTATCGAAGCTCCCCTACTCGATGAAGGTGCTTCTCGAGAACCTGCTTCGCAACGAAGACGGTCGTTCCGTCACCAAGGCCGATATCGAAGCCTGCGCCGCCTGGCTCGTCAACAAGGGTCTGACCGAAGCCGAAATCGCCTATCGCCCGGCCCGCGTGCTGATGCAGGACTTCACCGGCGTTCCCGCCGTCGTCGACCTCGCCGCCATGCGTGACGGCATCAAGAACCTCGGTGGCGATCCGGAAAAGATCAACCCGCTGGTTCCCGTCGACCTCGTCATCGACCACTCCGTCATCGTCGACGAGTTCGGCACGCCCCAGGCCTTCGCCCGCAACGTCGAGCTGGAATACCAACGCAACGGCGAGCGCTACCGCTTCCTGAAGTGGGGCCAGCAGGCATTCAAGAACTTCCGCGTTGTTCCCCCGGGCACCGGCATCTGTCACCAGGTGAACTTCGAATATCTTGGCCAGACCGTCTGGACGAAGGACGAGGACGGCGAAACGATTGCCTATCCCGACACCTGCGTCGGCACGGACAGCCACACCACGATGATCAACGGCCTCGGCGTTCTCGGCTGGGGTGTCGGCGGTATCGAAGCGGAAGCGGCGATGCTCGGCCAGCCGGTCTCCATGCTGCTGCCGGAAGTTATCGGCTTCAAGCTGACCGGCACGCTGAAGGAAGGCGTCACCGCGACCGACCTCGTTCTGACCGTCGTCCAGATGCTGCGCAAGAAGGGCGTCGTCTCGAAGTTCGTCGAATTCTTCGGCCCCGGCCTCGACACGCTGCCGGTCGCAGACCGTGCGACGATCGGCAACATGGGTCCGGAATACGGCGCGACCTGCGGCTTCTTCCCGGTCGATTCGGCCACCGTCGGCTATCTCGACATGTCCGGTCGCTCCAAGGACCGCATCGCACTCGTCGAAGCCTATTCGAAGGCACAAGGCATGTGGCGCGACAATGACGGCGCACAGCTCGTCTTCACCGACACGCTGGAACTCGACCTTGGCGACGTCGTCCCGTCGATGGCCGGCCCGAAGCGTCCGGAAGGCCGTCTGCCGCTCGAAACCATCGCCCCGAACTTCGCATCCGCTCTCGAAGGCGACTACAAGAAGCCCGGCCAGCTCTCCCAGCGTTGGGCCGTCGAAGGCACCGACTACGATCTCGGCCATGGTGACGTGGCAATCGCCGCCATCACGTCGTGCACCAACACCTCGAACCCGAGCGTGCTGATTGCTGCCGGCCTGCTGGCACGCAACGCCGTGGCCAAGGGCCTGAAGACCAAGCCATGGGTGAAGACCTCGCTCGCACCCGGATCCCAGGTCGTCGGCGAATATCTCGAAAAGTCCGGCCTGCAGAAGGAACTCGACGCGCTCGGCTTCAACCTCGTCGGTTTCGGCTGCACGACCTGCATCGGTAACTCCGGCCCGCTGCCGGGTCCGATCTCGAAGACGATCAACGACAAGGGCATCATCGCTGCCGGCGTTCTCTCGGGCAACCGCAACTTCGAAGGCCGTATCTCGCCTGATGTCCAGGCGAACTACCTCGCCTCCCCGCCGCTCGTCGTCGCCTACGCGCTCGCCGGCACGGTCCAGAAGGACCTGACCAAGGAGCCGATCGGTGAAGACCAGAGCGGCAACCCGGTCTACCTCAAGGACATCTGGCCGACCTCTGCCGAAGTGCAGGAGTTCATCCAGAAATACGTCACCCGCGCACTCTTCGAATCGAAGTATGCCGACGTGTTCAAGGGCGACGAGAACTGGCAGGCCGTCCAGGTTCCGGAAGGCCAGACCTATGCCTGGGACGACAAGTCGACCTATGTCCAGAACCCGCCCTACTTCGTCGGCATGGGCAAGACCGGTTCGGGCCTGAAGAACATCAAGGGCGCCCGCGTCCTCGGTCTCTTCGGCGACAAGATCACCACCGACCACATTTCCCCGGCCGGTTCGATCAAGGCCGCATCGCCGGCAGGCGCATACCTTACGGGTAACGGCGTCGCAGTCGCAGACTTCAACCAGTACGGCACGCGCCGTGGCAACCATGAAGTCATGATGCGCGGCACCTTCGCCAATATCCGCATCCGCAACCACATGCTCGGCCCGAACGGCAAGGAAGGGGGCTACACCATCCACTATCCGTCCAAGGAAGAGCTGTCGATCTACGATGCGGCCATGAAGTACAAGGATGAGGGCGTTCCGCTCGTCATCTTCGCCGGCGTCGAATACGGCAACGGTTCGTCGCGTGACTGGGCTGCCAAGGGCACCAACCTGCTCGGCGTCAAGGCTGTGATCGCCCAGTCCTTCGAGCGCATCCACCGCTCGAACCTCGTCGGCATGGGCGTCGTGCCCTTCACATTCGAGGAAGGCACGACCTGGGCTTCGCTGAACCTGAAGGGCGATGAGATCGTGACGATCGAGGGCTTGGAAGGCGATATCAAGCCGCGCGAGAAGAAGATCGCCAAGATCACCTACTCCGATGGCACCGTGAAGGACGTACCGTTGCTCTGCCGCATCGATACGCTCGACGAAGTCACCTACATGAACAACGGCGGCATCCTGCAGACCGTTCTGCGCGACCTCGCTGCCTGATCGTCTGCCGATGTGACCATGGGAGGCCGCCGGGAAACCGGCGGCCTTTTCTTTTGGGGCGCCGCACACCATCAGATGCCGAAAGTTTCACCCCATCGTGACTTCTCGGATGACGCTGTTGGCGTTATCAGTGCAGCACTCAAGTGAAGGCATCTCGATAGCATGCGGCACACGATCAATAAAAAAATGGCAGGATGGCTCACGACAGGGACGATGGTGGTCCTTGCCGCGCTGAGTCTTGTCTCATTCTCCGAAGAGGTCTTCGCCGAGGAATTCGAGGAGCCGAAAGGAGTGGTCGAACTCTTCACGTCGCAAGGCTGCCGCTCCTGTCCGCCTGCCGATCGCGCCTTTGAACAGCTGGTACGCCAGGGCGATGTTGTCGCCCTCTCCTACCACGTCGACTACTGGAACTATCTCGGCTGGGCAGACACGCTCGCCTCTCCTGAAAACACCGAGCGGCAATATGCCTATTCGAAGGCCTTCGGTCGCAGCGGCGTCTACACCCCGCAGGCCATTCTGAATGGCCGGGAACATCTCAAGGGCACGGATGCGGCCGACATCGACCGCCGTCTCGAGCGGCTGCAGGCTGAGGGCCAAGGCCTTGTCGTGCCCATCCGCGCCTCGCGCCAAGACGACCACCTGTCGATCTCAGTCGGCGCCGGTCAGGGAAAAGCGAACGTTGTCGTCGTATACTTCCGCCAGCATCAGACGGTCGAAGTGCTGAAGGGCGAGAATGTCGGGCAGAATCTCGACTACTGGCACAGCGTGACAGATGTGCAGACGGTCGGCATGTGGGAAGGCAAGCCGCTGGATTTGACGCTTCCGGCAAAGCGCATGGGCGACGAGAAAAGCGACGGCTGCGCGATTCTCCTTCAGGCTGCTGACGACGAAGGAAACCCGTCTCACATCGTCGGGGCGACGGTGATGATGGAAACGCCCAAGACACTCTGATGAGAAACCTGGTGTGGTCCGGCCCGGAAGCATTGGGGGGCTGGGGGTAAGGGGTCAATGCGCCAGACCGGACCGTTTGGCGCACCGCGCCAACCAAGTTAGTTATATACTATCGCAAAAAGCGGCGCACGTATGTTCAAAATTGGGCAACGGCGCACTTATATGATTTAATGCGTGATAATCGTCACAGCATCCCGGCATGTCGGAAATGAAAAAACCTGCCCGGCGTGCCGGACAGGTTTCGCATGTCATTTCGCCTAGCGGCTTCAGGTATCAGCCTTGCAGCGCGTCGTAGGCCTTCACGCTCTTCAAGGCGCGCTCGCCAATGAGCTTGGCATCGTCGCCCGGCTTGTAAAGGCTGGAGCCGAGACCAAAGGCTCGCACGCCAATCTTCCAGTAATCGGCAAAGTTCGCGTCCGAGACGCCCCCGACGGCACCGATCGGCAGATGCGGAGGCAGGATCGCCTTGATCGCTGAGATGCCGCCCGGTCCAAGGACACTGGCCGGGAAGAACTTCAGGGCAGCAGCACCCGATTTTGCGGCAAGCAGAGCTTCCGTAGGAGTAAATACGCCAGGCATCGTCACCATGCCGTGGCTGACTGCGCGACGAATCACATCCGGCTCGACATTGGGGGTCACCAGAAGATTGCCGCCGACATCATTGAGACGATCAACCTGCGACACTTCCAGAACCGTACCGGCTCCGATCAGGACATTGGCAGGTGCGCGCTTACGCGCCTTCTCGATGGACAGAAATGGATCTGGAGAATTGAGCGGAACTTCGATGGCTTCGAAGCCCGCCTCGACAAGAGCGTCGACGGTCGCTTCTATCTCGGCCGGCTTGATGCCGCGCAGGATGGCGACGAGGTTACGGCGAAGCGCGGGCCAGGCAACGGATGCAGTCATCGTTCAGTCCTTGAATTCGTGGTCGAAAAGCGAAAGGGCCGATGCGAGCAGACCCCGGCGCACAAGCAGGCCGCCATCGAGCATGGCAGGGTCGCCGCCGGCCTTAGTGATGGCCCTGGCATACAGACGGGTCAGCTTGCCGGTCCCGATCAGATAGGCCTTCCCGTGTCGCAGCAGGTCATCTCGGATGGCAGCGATCTCGGCACCGATCAGGAGGCCGGAGAGGCGCGCTGCCGGATAGACCTTGGCGCCTTGGCTGGCGAGAAGGCTTTCGGCGCGGATCGAAAACAGGACGGAGGTCAGCGCGAACCCGGGTTGCAGCGCCTGATCAACAGCAGCATCGAAAATGTCAGGATCGGCTTCCGCATCCCCGTCCTCGGGAACAGAGAGCCGCAGGATGGATTGCCGGCTAATCAGATTGAAGAGTTCCCCGGTCATGACGGTCGAAAAGCGGCGAACCTGGCCCTGTTCGACCAGAGCCCATTTGGAATGCGTCCCGGGAAGGCAGAACAGGGCATTGTCCAGCCCCTGCTCAAGCGCGCCGGCGAGTTGCGTTTCCTCGCCGCGCATCACGTCATAGGCACCGCCCTCCCGCTGGCAGACACCCGGCAGGATGTAGACGGGGCGATGGACGCCCTCGGGCTTCACCGCCTGCCGGAACAGGCCCACCAGTGGCGCCGGCGTTTCCACATAGGGTGCTTCCCGCCAGCCGGTACGGGCCCCGGCCATACCGGCGACAACCACCGGGAGATCCGGTGGCGCACCGAGCGCAGAAAGATGCCCTTCCAGAACGGCAGGATAGGCAGCCTTGTCCAGGCTGCCCATGCCTTCTGGCGACTGCCTTTCACCGAGCACCGCACCCTGGCTGTCGATGAGCCAGATACGCAGGTTGCTGGTGCCCCAATCGACGAGCGCGGCAAACGGTGATGCAGTCACGGCATGTCCTCAGGCGAGATCGATCGGCAGCAAGGCCGCCGGGATATCCTGGAAGCAGACCGGCCGCAGGAAGCGGCGGATCGACAGCGTACCAACGGAAGTGGCGCCGAAGTTGGTCGAAGCCGGGTACGGGCCGCCGTGAACCATGGAATCGGCCACCTCGACGCCGGTCGGGAAACCGTTGGCGAGTACGCGACCCGCCTTCCGCTCAAGCACCGGCATCAGGCGCTTCGCCAGCGCTTCGTCACCGTCTGCGAGATGGATGGAAGCCGTCAGCTGGCCGGACAGGCTGCGGGCCATGGCAACCATTTCGTCTTCGCTATCCGCAATGACGATCAGGCCGAGCGGTCCGAAGACTTCTTCACCGAGCACGTGGTTATCCAGCCAGTCCTTCGCCGTCGTCTGGAAAAGGTAGGGCGTGGCATTGCGCAGGTCGCAGGTCGACGTGAGCACCGAGCGCACTCCTTCGGTACCGGCGATGCGGGTTGCACCGTCCCGATAGGCCTTGGCGATGCCGTCCGTCAGCATCGTCTGCGGACCAACAGCCGAGAGGGCTTCGGTTGCGGTTTCGACATACTTGTCCGCATCGGCACCCTTCAGAAGGACGACGATGCCAGGGTTGGTGCAGAACTGCCCGGCGCCCATGGTCAGCGAACCGACCCAGCCTTTGGCGATGGTTTCGCCACGGCTGGCAACGGCCTTGGGCAGCATGAACATCGGGTTCACAGAGCCCAGTTCGCCGAAGAACGGGATCGGCTCCGGACGCTGGGCGCAGAGATCGAACAGCGCGCGACCGCCACCGAGCGAACCGGTGAAGCCGACTGCCTTGATCAGCGGATGCTGGACGAGAGCCTGGCCGACGTCGCGGCTGCCGCCATGGACGAGCGAGAAGACGCCCGGGTGAACGCCGGTGCGCTTGATGGCTGCATCGATCGCCGAAGCCACGATTTCGCCCGTGCCCGGATGGGCGTCATGCGCCTTGACCACCACAGGGCAACCGGCAGCAAGAGCGGCGGCCGTGTCACCACCAGCCGTGGAGAATGCGAGCGGGAAATTCGACGCGCCAAAGACGGCAACGGGACCGATCGGCCGCTGAACCATCTTCAGGTCAGGCCGCGGCAAGGGCTTGCGGTCGGGCAGGGCCTCGTCATGGCGACGGTCGAGATAGTCACCCTTGCGGATATGCGCCGCAAAGAGGCGAAGCTGGCCGACGGTGCGGCCACGTTCGCCGATCAGGCGGGCTTCCGGCAGACCGGTTTCCTGGCTGCCGATCTCCGTGATCGCGTCCCCCCGGGCATCGATTTCTTCGGCGATCGCCTCGAGGAAGGCGGCCCGTTCTTCGCGGGTGGAATAGGCATAAGTCTCGAACGCCTCTTCGGCAGCCTTCACGGCCTGGTCGACCAGGGCGGGGGTGCCCTTCGAGAAGGTGTGCGAAGAACCGGTCGCGGGCGACGAAGCGAATGTATCCGTGCTGGCAATCCAGTTGCCGGCGATCAGGTGTTTTCCAGTCGGTGTATAGGCCATGGGAGGGGCCTCCTTTTGATCTCAGTCTTCAAAGTGAGCGACGACTTTCCGTTCCCCGCAGAGGAACGAATCCGCCACGATGCGCAGCGGCTGATAGTCGGTGTCGCTCTGGCGGGAGCGGATAAGCTTGGCGAAGCGTTCGTAGATGCCAGCATATTCGCGGTCCGGGCCGGACGCCTGTTCCTTGCCCCCGATATAGAGTTCCGAGCCGCCCTTTGAAAGGCGCAGCTCCCCGGCATTCGTCTGGACTGTGATGTCCCACGTCTGCGGGCCTTCCTGTCGCCAGTCGAATTCGGCCGTGATTGGCGCGCCCTCGACGGTCCGCATGGCGATGGAAGCGGCAATCGGCTGCTTCTTGTTTTCGGGGAACTCCAGAACCGACTTCTGGACCATGATATGGCCAGGAACGATTTCGGTCAGGATGGACAATGCATTGATGCCGGGATCGAAGACACCGAAGCCGCCCGGCTCCCAGATCCAGGCCTGGCCCGGATGCCAGCGACGAACATCTTCCTTCCAGACGATTGAGATCGACTGGATGTTCTTGTCCGCGAGCCACTGCTTGGCCGGCTCAACACCAAGGGCAAAACGCGAATGCCAGGTGGCAAACAGCGTCACGCCGGCCTTGGCAGCAAGTTCCGAGAGGGCCTCGGCCTCGCCCAGCGTCGTCGCCGGCGGCTTTTCCATGAGGACGTGGCGACCGGCCGCAATGGCTGCCTTCGCCATGTCGAAGCGCACCTCCGGCGGTGTGCAGAGCGACACGACCTTGATATCGGGCCGTGCGGTCAGGAAGGTGTCGAAGTCCGTGAAGTTTTCCGCACCTTCCACCTTGCCATGACGGCTGACGCCGGCGGCGACGACAAAATCGTCACCGCCTGCGATCGACGGAATATGCTGGTCGCGGGCGATTTTGCCGATGCCGACAAGCGCGAGCGGGATACGATCTGCCATTGTGATATCCCTCAGTGTGCATCCTTGCCGACCGGCGAACCGCGGCAGCCCTTCAGGAAATCGAAATCGGCGCCGGTATCGGCCCCTTCGACATGATCGTGGAACAGGCGGGCATAGCCGCTGGCCGGCGGATCGACAGGCGGACGCCATTCGGCGAGACGACGCTGCAGTTCCTCGTCCGAAATGTCGAGGTGCACGCGGCGGGCTTCGACATCGACTTCGATGAAGTCGCCATTCTTGACGATCGCGAGCGGGCCACCACGGGCTGCTTCGGGCGAAGTATGCAGCAGAACCGTTCCATAGGCCGTGCCGGACATGCGGGCATCAGAGATGCGAACCATGTCGGTGATGCCCTTGCGCAGCACCTTGGGCGGCAGACCCATGTTGCCGACCTCGGCCATGCCGGGATATCCGCGCGGACCGCAGTATTTGAGGACCATGACGCAGGTTTCGTCGATATCGAGCGCTTCGTCGTTGATCTTGGCCTTGTAGTCGTCAATGTCCTCGAACACGACGGCGCGACCGCGATGCTTCATCAGATGCGCAGAAGCCGCCGACGGTTTAAGCACGCAGCCCTTCGGTGCAAGATTGCCACGCAGGACAACGATGCCGCCCTGTTGGGTCAGCGCCTTGTCGACCGGCAGGATGACGTCCTCGTTCCAGTTGCGGACATCCTTGACCTCGTCCCAGATGCTCTCGCCGGAAACGGTGAGCGCATCCTTGTGCAGCTTGCCGGCTTCGCCGAGCATCTTGATGACGACCGGCAGACCGCCGGCATAGAAGAACTCTTCCATCAGGTACTTGCCGGACGGCATCAGGTTGACGATCGTCGGGATATCGCGACCAAGGCGATCCCAGTCGTCGAGGGTGAGATCGACACCGACGCGGCCGGCCATGGCAAGGATATGCACGACCGCATTGGTCGAGCCACCGATGGCACCGTTGACACGGATCGCGTTCTCGAAGGCTTCCTTGGTCATGATGTCGGAGGGCTTCAGGTCATCCTTGACCATCTGCACGATGCGGCGACCTGACAGCTGTGCCATCACCTTGCGGCGGCTGTCGACGGCCGGTATGGCAGCGTTTCCAGAAAGCGCCATGCCGAGCGCTTCAACCATGGAAGCCATGGTTGAGGCCGTACCCATGGTGTTGCAGGTACCGCTAGACCGCGACATCGAAGCTTCGGCTTCCAGGAATTCCTCCTGGCTCATCTCGCCCGCCTTTACGGCTTCGGAGAATTTCCAGAGATGCGTACCGGACCCGACACGTTCGCCGCGGAAATAGCCGTTGAGCATCGGACCGCCGGTGACGACGATCGACGGCAGGTCGGTGGAGGCAGCTGCCATGACCAGCGACGGGGTGGTCTTGTCGCAGCCGACGAGCAGGACGGCGCCATCGATCGGCTGGCCACGCATGGCTTCCTCAACGGCAAGGGCCGCAAGGTTGCGATACATCATCGCCGTTGGACGGAAGGTGTTCTCCGACGCCGAGAAGACCGGGATTTCGACCGGGAAGCCGCCGGCTTCCCAGACGCCCGCCTTCACCTTCTCCGCGAGTTCGCGCAGGTGACCGTTGCAGGGCGTCAGATCGGACCATGTATTGAGGATGCCGATGACCGGACGACCGTCGAACAGGTCGTGCGGGTGTCCCTGATTTTTCAGCCAGCCGCGGTGGTAGATGGTGTCGCGCGAGGTGCCACCATACCAGTGCTGCGATCTGAGTTGGCGCGGCCAGGCCGCCGGTTTGAACTTGCTCATGGCTTTCGTCCTGTCTCTGGAAAATGGGCGGGTCGGGGCACCGATCCGCTCAGAGCATCTTCACCCTGACGGTCTCTGCTGCCGCCTTGGCGAGACGGTTGCGCAGCGGAAGGCCGAATTGCGGGGATACGATTTCGAAAACGTCACCCTCTTCCGTGACGAAGCCGTCTGCGACCGAAAGCGTGGCCGTGCCATACATGTGCACATGCAGGTCACCCGGTTGGCAGAACAGTGCGTATTTGAAGTGGTGATATTCAAGATTTGCGATCGTGTGGGACATGTTCGCCTCACCCGAGAGGAACGGCTTTTCCCAGACGGTCTTGCCCGCGCGGATGATGCGCGAGGTACCTTCGACGTGATCAGGCAAGGCGCCGACGCGAAGTTCCGGGCCGAAGGAGGCCGGACGCAACTTCGAATGCGCGAGGTAGAGATAGTTGATCTTCTCCGTCACGTGGTCGGAGAACTCATTGGCCACCGAAAAGCCGAGGCGGTGCGCCGTGCCGTCATCGCCGATGATGTAGTAGCCGGCCATCTCCGGCTCTTCGCCGCCGTCGAGCGCAAAGGAGGGGGAGACCAGGTCTTCGCCCGGAGCAACGGCGTTGAAGCCATTGCCCTTGTAGAACCATTCGGGCTGAACGCCGGTTTCGCCGGGCTTCGGCTTTCCGCCCTCAAGACCCATGCGGAACATCTTCATCGAGTCGCTCATGCCTGCCGTATCGGCATGCATGCTGTCGCGAGCCGATGCAGAGCCCGTATGCGTCAGACCGGTTCCGGTCAGATACATATGCGCCGGATCCGGATGACGGACCGGGCAATCGAGCTTTCCGTCGGCTGCCAGCGCGACGAGATCGACACTGTCGCCGGCACCCTGCTTTTCGATCAGAGCCGCAACGGTCGTGCCGGCGGCAATCGCTGCCTTGGCAAGGTCGTAGGTGGTGTTGAATCCTGGGACAAGGCGCGCAGCCTCACCCTGGCGGCAAATGATGCCGCCAGCCTTCAATTGCGAGAGAAACATAAGCCTATCCTCAGACTGCTTTGTTCTTGTTGTAGACGTCGAAGAAGACAGCAGCCAAAAGCACAAGGCCCTTGATGAGCTGCTGATAGTCGATGCCGATCCCCATGATCGACATGCCGTTGTTCATGACGCCCATGATGAAGGCGCCGATGACTGCACCGGTAATCTTGCCCACGCCGCCGGACGCCGAGGCGCCGCCGATGAAGCATGCCGCGATGACGTCGAGCTCGAAGCCGACGCCGGCCTTCGGGGTCGCCGAGTTGAGGCGAGCCGCGATGATCATGCCCGCCAGAGCAGCGAGAACGCCCATGTTGACGAAGGCGAGGAAGATCAGCCGTTCGGTGTTGATGCCCGAGAGTTTTGCCGCTTTTTCATTGCCGCCAAGCGCATAGATGCGGCGACCGATCGTCGTACGGGTGGTCACGAAGGAATAGAGCGCGATCAGAACCGCCATGACGATCAGAACGTTCGGCAAACCGCGATAGGTCGCGAGCTGATAGCCGAGGAAGAGAGCAACCGCGCTGATGATGCCCATCTGTACGACGAAGAACACGAAGGGCTCGTTCTCCGTGCCGTGCTCATCATTCAGCCGGCGGTTCTTCATGCCATTGTAGATGGCGAGCGCGACCAGGCCGATCACCGCGATGATTGCGACATGGTTGACGATGCCCGTCGCTTCCGGATTGGTCAGCGGCAGGAAGTCCGGCACGAAGCCGGTGGAGAGCAGGGTGAACTCCTTGGGGAAGGGGCCGATCGGACGTCCGTCAAGAACGACATAGGTCAAGCCGCGGAACACGAGCATGCCGGCCAGAGTCACGATAAAGGATGGAATCTTCTGATAGGCCACCCAGTAGCCCTGGGCAGCCCCCATGAGGCCGCCCAGCACCAGACACAGCGGCACGACAAGCGAGAAATGCCATCCCCATTTGACCAGCATGATCGCCGAAATGCCGCCGATAAAGGCCACGATCGAGCCCACCGACAGGTCGATATGGCCCGCCACGATGATCAGGAGCATGCCCAGCGCCATGATGACGATGAACGAGTTCTGCAGCACGAGGTTCGTGATGTTGACCGGACGGAAGAGAACGCCGTCCGTCAGGACCTGGAACAGCAACATGATGACGACGAGCGCAAGCAGAAGGCCGTATTCACGGATGTTGTTGCGCAGGTAGTCGCCCACGGAGACCTTGGGGGTTTCGGTTCTTGTGTCGATGGCCATTAGTGTTTCTCCCCAGAGCGCATGATGGCACGCATGATGGACTCTTGGCTTGCTTCTTCCTTGGTGAGTTCCGCGACGATGCGCCCTTCGTTCATGACGTAGATGCGGTCGCAGGTGCCGAGCAGTTCGGGCATTTCCGACGAGATCATCAGAATGCCCTTACCTTCGGCGGCAAGCTGGTTGATGATGGTGTAGATTTCGAACTTCGCCCCGACGTCGATGCCGCGGGTCGGCTCGTCGAGGATCAGGATTTCCGGATTGGTGAACAACCACTTCGACAACACGACCTTCTGTTGGTTGCCGCCCGACAGATTGACGGCTTCCTGATAGATCGAATGGGAGCGAATCCTCAGCTTCTGCCGATAGTCGGCAGCCACCTTGGCTTCCTTGCGCTCATCGATCACCGTGCCGCTCGACACACCTTCGAGATTGGCGAGTGTGGTGTTGTCCTTGATATTGTTCTGTAGCACGAGACCGAGATGCTTGCGGTCTTCGGTCACATAGGCGAGGCCGGCATCGATCGCCTTAGGGATCGTCGAGACGTCGACCGGCTTGCCGTGCATCAGGACGTCGCCGGTGATCCGGTGTCCCCAGGACTTGCCGAAGATGCTCATCGCCGTTTCGGTGCGTCCCGCGCCCATCAGCCCCGCGATCCCGACCACTTCGCCAGCGCGAACGTTGAAGGCGACATCGTGCAGGAACTGGCGATCGCGGTGGTTCTGGTGGAAGACGTTCCAGTTCTTTACCTCGAGCAGCACATCCCCGATTTTCGGCTCGCGTTTCGGGTAACGGTCCTCCATGTCGCGACCGACCATGCCCTTGATGATCCGGTCTTCCGTGATCTCCTGGGTATGACAGTCCAGCGTCTCGACCGTGCCGCCGTCACGCAGGATCGTGATCTGGTCGGCGACCTTGCGAATTTCGTTCAGCTTGTGGGAGATGATGATCGAGGTCATCCCCTGCTTGCGGAACTCCATGAGAAGTGTCAGCAGAGCGTCCGAGTCCGTCTCGTTCAGCGAGGCAGTCGGCTCGTCGAGGATGAGCAGGCGAACCTTCTTTGACAGAGCCTTGGCAATTTCGACAAGCTGCTGCTTGCCAACGCCGATGTCGGTAATGCGCGTCGACGGAGCATCCTTCAGGCCGACCTTTTCCAGCAGCTCTTTCGTCCGCGCAAAGGTCTGGGGCCATTTGATCACGCCCTTGTGGGCGATCTCGTTCCCGAGGAAGATGTTTTCGGCAATCGACAGGAGCGGCACGAGCGCCAGTTCCTGGTGAATGATGATGATGCCGAGATGTTCGCTGTCGGAGATGCGGCTAAAGCGACGGACTTCGCCGTCGTAGAAAATGTCGCCGTCATAGGTGCCGGCGGGATAAACACCGCTCAGGACCTTCATCAGCGTAGACTTGCCGGCACCGTTTTCGCCGACCAGCGCGTGGATCTCGCCCTCGCGAACCTTGAAGCTGACATTGTCCAGCGCCTTGACGCCGGGGAATGTCTTCGTGATGCCACGCATCTCGAGAATGATGTTGTCCATGTGCAGAATTCCAGCGCTCGTTCAGCGATCTCTAAAGATCTAGCCGAAGGCGCGAGCTCCCTCAATGCGTATAGAAAATGGGTCCGCGACGAATCGCGGACCCGAGAATGATCCTGAGGATCAGTTGTCGATCTGCTCGGCGGTGTAGTAGCCGGCGCCGACGAGGACGTCCTTGGCATTGGCCTTGTCGAGAGCGACGGGCTTCAGCAGGTAGGACGGAACGACCTTCACACCGTTGTTGTAGGTCTTCTCGTCGTTGATCTCGGGGGTCTTGCCGCCCATGATGGCTTCAACCATCGAGACAGCGACCTTGGCGAGTTCGCGGGTATCCTTGAAGACGGTCGAGTACTGCTCGTCGGCGAGCATCGACTTGACCGACGGAAGCTCGGCGTCCTGACCGGTGACGATCGGCATCTTGAGGTCGCCAGAGCCGTAGCCAACGCCCTTCAGAGCCGAAAGGATGCCGATGGACAGACCGTCATACGGCGAAAGAGCGCCGTGCAGCTTGTCTTCGGTGTAGGTCGAGGAGAGCAGGTTTTCCATGCGAGCCTGGGCAACGGTACCGTCCCAACGCAGCGTACCGACCTGGTCCATGCCCTGCTGGCCGGACTTGATGACGATTTCGCCGCTGTCGATCATCGGCTGCAGGACAGACATGGCACCGTCGTAGAAGAAGAAGGCGTTGTTATCATCCGGCGAACCGCCGAAGAGTTCGACGTTCCACGGCTTGACGTCCGGGAAGCGCTCCTTGAGGCCAGCAACGAGGCTGTTGGCCTGGAGAACGCCGACCTGGAAGTTGTCGAAGGTGGCGTAGTAGTCGACATTGCCGGAATCGCGGATCAGGCGGTCGTAAGCGATGACCTTAACGCCAGCATCGGCAGCCTTCTGCAGGATGTCGGACAGGGTCGTGCCGTCGATGGCGCCGATCACGAGAACCTTGGCACCCTTGGTGACCATGTTTTCGATCTGAGCCAGCTGGTTCGGAATGTCGTCGTCAGCAAACTGCAGGTCCGGCGTATAGCCGGCTTCCTTGAACAGCTTCTCCATGGTCTCGCCATCGGAGATCCAGCGGGTCGACGTCTTCGTCGGCATGGAAATGCCAACCATACCCTTGTCCTGTGCAAAGGACATGGGCGCGAATGATGCGATACCGATTGCGAGCGACGCAATCAGGGCGCCAAGTTTCTTCATGGTAACCTCCCTGGTCATACCGTGCGAGGCCAAGCTCCTCCTGGCACCCGCTGAAACAAGAACGAGCGGCTGACGCGGCAGCCCCCAGCTCCGCGGCGAGTCTTATCGCGCCCCATATACCGATCAAATGAATATTTTGACTTTCTGCATATCAAGGTTGATATACCGTTCATGTCTGAGATTCATATCAACCGTTTGCAGCCAAAACACTTGAACCTCATTCGCTCGATCGCCGAGCTGGGGCAATTAAGCCTTGCTGCTCAGGAACTTGCCCTGACCCAGCCTGCGGCTTCCCGCATGTTGGGCGAGATCGAGCGATACGTCGGCTCGCCTATCTTCGTCCGGACCCCGAAAGGCATGGAGCCGACCGCGGTCGGCAGCGCATTGGCGCGGAGAGCGCAGAATGTGCTTGAGGAAATGCGCGAAGCCGCCCGGGAGGTTGAAGCCATTCAGCGGGGCCTCACCGGCAAGGTGAGGATCGGCGCGGTTACCGGGGGAGCTGTGGGATATGTGGTTCCTGCCATTCGCGCGCTGAAAGCCGAGGCTTCCACCGTCGATATCCATGTTGATGTCGCCCCGAGCGGAGAAATGATCAGAGACCTTCTGACAGGACAATACGATTTTGTTCTGGGCCGGATTCCGCCCGGCATTGATGCCCGCCAGTTTCATGTCGAAGGTGCGACCATGGAGGAAGTGGAGATCGTCGTGCACCGACTCCATCCCTTGGTGAATGTCGACCGCCTGAACATATCCGACATGGCGCATTTCCCGTGGGTCATGCAGGCGCCCGGCACACCCTTACGCCAGGCGGTTGAGAACGTCTTTATAGAGAAGGGGGCGCCGATACCGCGCAACATCGTCAACACGACGTCTCTTCTTGTGATGATCGCAATGCTTGCATCGTCAAACGCCATCGCTCCCATGTCGCGGGAGGTCGCGGATCTCCTCTGTCGCCAGTCGCCTGTCGGCGATCTCACCACTTTGAAGCTGGACACGGCGATCGAAGTGACGCCGTATCATCTGATCACCCTGAACGGCAAAAGAATGTCGCCGATTGCGTCACGCCTGCGCGACCTTCTGCTGGGCCACTTTCTCAGCAGGAGCCGCTGAGGCTTTTTGTGAAGCCGGACCGATCGAGCCGTTAAGCTTGCATTTTCGGGCATGTCAGGCACACTGTCACGCAGCCGTCATGAATCGGAGCTCGTGGAGCATTGATGACAGAGCAGCCGGAAGGGCAGCGTCGCGAAGACGAAGTAACCGAAAAGAGCGCCAGCGGCGTGGTGGATCTCGGTATCTACAGACAATCTCTGGATCCGCTCCCTGTCACATTCCATCGCCGCGAACTGGATGCCATTCTCTGGATCTATGGCCGGATGGTCGGTGAAGGGGAGTGGCGGGACTATGCGATCGATCATCTCAAGGATCGCGCAGTGTTTTCAGTCTTCAAACGGTCAGGCGAATATCCGCTCTACCGGATTGAAAAGAATCCAAAGCTTGCCACCAAGCAGGGCGCGTTTTCAGTCGTTGCGATGGATGGCCGTATCCTGAAGCGCGGTCATGACCTGCGCCAGGTCCTCAAGGTTTTTGACAAGACGTTGAAAGCCGTCGACTGACGATCAGGCCAAAGTGCCGGGATAGCGAGATAGATCCGGCAAGCTTGAAGTCCCCTCGCCAAGGGTCTTCTGCATGAAGATGGTATCGAGCCACCGGGCGTGTTTAAAACCAGTGCCGACCAGGCGACCGGCGGCTTCAAAGCCGCAGCTGCGATGCACGGCCACGGATGCTTCGCTCGCGCCGCCGATCACCGCCACCATCTGCCGAAAGCCCAGCGCCTCGCAACGAAAGAGCAACTCCGTCAAGAGCGCTTTTCCAACGCCGCGCCCCCGGGCGGAAGGATGTATGTAGATGGAATCTTCGACCAGCCAGCGATAGGCGGGGCGGGTGCGGAAGGCCGAGGCATAGGCGTAGCCCGCCAGCGCACCCTTTTCATCGACAGCCGCCAGATAGGGGTATCCCTTCGATCTTAGCGCCTCGTATCGGCCGGTCATTTCGGCAAGATCCGGCGCGACGATCTCGTAGCTCGCAGTCCCATTGTTCACCGCGTCGGCATAGATCGACACTGCGGCCGGAAGGTCCTCAGGGATCAAGTCGCGTATGCTGAGTTCCATGCTTTGACTCCGCTCGGAAGGACACCCTATTTCCACGGGGAAGGGCAGGGAGGCAAGCGATGGCTTGTCACGGTGACACGGCGATCGACAAGTTCAAATTCGCTTTTCGCCGAAGCGGCGGGTGTGTCGGCTTGACTCACGCTGAAAACCTTGTAATCCCTCGCCGCGAAGAGGAATTCGGTCCATGCACGCTTTCGGGCAACCCTTTGCGGTCTTCCACCCCCTGCAGCAAGCTGCTGCCGGTGGCGCATGCCTTTCTCTTGCATCCACGACCAAGGCTAAAACGACGACGAAAACCGTCTGACGTCTTCGGCCACCGCTCTCTCCCCGGCACGGCCGGGGACAAGGAAGGTTGCGTCCTGTCGCGAACTTCCCCCTCACCATCCGCGGAGAGACAGAAAGAGAGCATAGACATGGGTTTCAAGATTGCAGTCGTAGGCGCCACCGGCAATGTCGGTCGCGAAATGCTGAACATCCTGTCCGAGCGCGGCTTCCCCGCATCGCAGGTCATCGCGCTGGCATCCGCCCGCTCGCAGGGCACAGAAGTTTCCTTCGGCGATAGCGTTCTGAAGGTCCAGAACCTCGAGAATTATGACTGGTCGGACACGGACATCTGCCTGATGTCGGCAGGTGGAACCATCTCGCAGAAGTGGTCGCCGAAGATCGGCGCTCAGGGCTGCGTTGTCATCGACAACTCGTCGGCCTGGCGCTACGACGCCGACGTTCCGCTGATCGTGCCGGAAGTGAACCCGGATGCGATCGTCGACTTCAAGAAGCGCAACATCATCGCCAACCCGAATTGCTCGACCGCCCAGCTCGTCGTGGCCCTGAAGCCGCTGCATGATGCGGCAAAGATCAAGCGCGTCGTCGTTTCGACCTACCAGTCCGTTTCCGGCGCTGGCAAGGAAGGCATGGACGAACTCTTCACCCAGACCCGCGCCGTCTTCGTCGCCGATCCGGTGGAAGCCAAGAAGTTCACCAAGCGCATCGCCTTCAACGTCATTCCCCACATCGACGTCTTCATGGAAGACGGCTACACCAAGGAAGAGTGGAAGGTCCTCGCCGAGACGAAGAAGATGCTCGATCCGAAGATCAAGGTGACCTGCACGGCCGTGCGCGTTCCCGTCTTCATCGGCCACTCGGAATCGGTCAACATCGAGTTCGAGAACGAGATCACCGCCGACCAGGCCCGTGACATCCTGCGCGACGCGCCGGGTTGCCTCGTCATCGACAAGCGCGAGAACGGCGGCTACATCACCCCTGTCGAATGCGCCGGTGAAGATGCGACCTACATTTCCCGCATCCGCGAAGACGCGACGGTCGAGAACGGCCTCAACATGTGGATCGTATCCGACAACCTGCGCAAGGGTGCAGCTCTCAACGCCGTCCAGATCGCAGAGTTGCTGGTCAATCGCGGCCTGATCAAGCCGCGCGCTGCCGCCTGACTTATTGAGCGTCGAGGCTTCCCGGATGATCCGGGAGGCCTCCGGCGGACCTTTCAGCGGAAAGTGATCCCGATTTGAGACGCAAGCGGCCCTACATGAGCACTGGACGGATGACAGACTTCTCATTCGCTGGCATGGTGCCGCCGATTCGAACCTATCCACAGTCTGTAATGAGGCATGAATGCGACTGACATCAACTCTGTCGGCAGCCCTGATTTCCGTAGCCACCATCATGGCGGGCGCCGGATCTGCGGCCGCGGCCGCGTGCAGCAATACCTCCGAAGGTTTCGAGGCATGGGCCGACGCCTTCAAACAGCAGGCAGCCGGCCAGGGCTTCAACCCGCGCATGCTCGACAAGGTCTTCTCGACCGTCAACTACAGCCGCAGCACGATCAGCGCGGATCGCGGCCAGAAGAGCTTCAAGCTCTCCTTCGAACAGTTCATGCAGAAGCGCGGCGGTCAGACGATCATCAATCGCGGCAAAACCATGAAGAAGAACAATGCCGCGCTTTTCGCGCGGCTTGAGCAGCGTTACGGTGTTCCCGCCGGTCCCCTGATCGCGATCTGGGGCATGGAGACCGGTTTCGGCTCCTTCCTCGGCAAGGAGCACACGCTCTCCGCCGTGGCGACGCTCGCTTTTGACTGCCGCCGCAGCGAGTTCTTCACCGATCAGCTTTACGCCGCCCTGGAGCTCGTCCAGGCCGGCAATCTCGATGTCAACGCCAAGGGCGCAGCCCATGGCGAAATCGGCCAGACGCAATTCCTGCCGCGCAACGTGGTTCGCTATGGAGCCGACGGTGACGGGGATGGCCACATCGACATGGTGCGCTCGCGTGCCGATGCGCTCGCGTCGACCGCGAACTTCCTGCGTGGCCACGGCTGGCAGCCGGGCGCGGGCTATCAGCAGGGTGAGCCGAATTTTGTCGCCATCCAGGGCTGGAACGCCGCCAAGGTCTACCAGCAGGCGATCGCCTATATCGGCGCCCAGATTGACGCCCAGTGAGCAAACCGAAACGGCGGCTAAGGGCCGCCGTTTTGTTACCAAGCGGATGAGATGAGTTTCAGCTTGAGGCTTCGGGATCGAGGCGCACGAAGTCCTGCGATTTGGGATCCATCAGCCACAACTCGCCATTGCTGATATCGAACCAGGCGCCGTGGATCTTTAGCTTGCCGCGCTCTTCCAGGATCTTGACGCAGGGGAAGGTGCGCAGGTTGGTGATCGAGTTGCGGATGGAGATACGCTCGAGCGCCGTCTGCCGCTCCGCCGGGGTCATGACAGAATTGCCCTGGATCTGCTCGGCAGCCGGTGCGACCAGATTCATCCACTTCCCGATGAAATCGCCCGGTGAAAGGGGCTCCGCATTCGGGTCGAGTGCTGCCCGGATCCCGCCGCAGCGGCCGTGACCCATGACGATGATATCCTGCACTCGCAGCGCCTGGACGGCAAATTCGAGCGCCGCCGAAGTGGAGTGATACTGCCCGTCAGGCTCGTAGGGCGGCACCATGTTGGCGACGTTTCGCACCACAAACAGTTCGCCGGGAATGGAATCGAAGATCATCTCGGGTGCCGCACGGGAATCGCAGCAGGCAACGACCAGTGTATTCGGCTTCTGCCCCTGTTCGGCGAGGACCCGGTAGCGGTCGCGCTGATCGTGGTAGCGACCACCCATGAAGTTGCGGTAGCCGTTGAGAAGTGCGGGAGGAAAATTCGTCATCGCTACCGATTACAGCGCGTAACCGGCCGTGGCAACAGACGAGCCGCAGAGAAGTGGGCAGACCTCAGGATGCTCCGGTTGGCTTTTTCTGTGCCGGATGCAGAAGCCTGCGCATCTGGACCATGGCCATCGGCGTAGCGAGACTGGATGCGTCGCTCTCGAGCGCAAGCTCGTCACCGCCCCTCTTCGCCGTCCGCGCCAGGATCTCGAAAACGCTGGCGGTCGCCAGCTGCAGCGCCTTCTCTTCGTCCAGTCCCTCCAGCAGGCGTGCCAGAAAGACAGCAGCCAGAAGATCGCCAAGACCATTCGGCGGATCGTCGATCAGCCGGTGCTCGGCCAAGAGCGCCGATCGGCCACTGAGAAGCAGGTTGCCGGTGCCACCGGCCATCATCGGCACGGCGGATGTGACCAGCATCCGCTTTGGTCCAAGGGACAGGGCCGCATCGATAATGGCTTGGTTGCTCGCCAGTTCACTGCCGACCATCCACTGCAATTCGTAGCGATTGGGGGTTGCCAGATCCGCAAGGGGAATAAGCCGGTCACGGATCGCGCTGGCGGTCTCGACAGGAACATACAGTCCTCCGAGATCACCCATCACCGGGTCACACACATAAAGGAGATCGGGATTGGTCTGCCTTGCCGCCTCGACAAGCCGGGCAACGGTGGCCGGCTGACGTGCGCTGCCGAAATAGCCCGAGAGGATCGCCGAGACCTCGCCGAGCCAAGGGGCGCGGATCAAATCATCGATCGCCCGATCAAAGTCGTCGTCCGGAAAGCGCAGGCGCGTGGCCGGCCCATGACCGGGATGCCATGGCAGAACAATGGTGGGAAGCGCCCAGACCGGACGTCCAAGCGTTTCAAGAGCAAAGACCGCAGCTCGATTGCCCACCGATCCTCGAACCACATGACTGGAGATGACGATGACGGCCCCATCTGTTTTTTCGCGCATTTTACGTGTTTCCATGTGCTACTCCGGCAATTGACCCGTTGATCGGTCCATACGTGCCAAAATTTCCTGAATTGAGAGATTTTGACCGCATATTTTTGCCTGATTTTTTCCTATTTCTGTTCCATACATACTTTTGCAAACCATTTGCGTGAAGATTACGCGAAATGGCGCGAGCTACGGAGGGGTAAATGGGTAGGACTGGGGTCAGCAAGCGGGACGAGCTGCTGGAAAATGCGGACGCGAAGGCACGAGATCAGGGCAGCGCCTTCATTTCGCCGGCGATCATCTTCGGCAGGGCGAGCAAAGACGATATGGATCGTTATGATGCAGCCACGCTTGCACGATCTGCGGCACGCGCGGCGAGCGACATCGCCAGCTGGGATCGCCAGAAACCTCATATCTGCATCGAGACAATCGACGGCGTGAGCCCGAACGGAGTGCCGGTCAGCGTGCTCTCGATCGTCGACCATAACAAGTCGTTCCTCTACGACTCGCTGATGGGCGAAGTCACCAGTCACTACCGCGACATCTACATGGCGGTTCATCCGATCCTCGCTGTGACACCACGCGGTGATGTCTCGCTTTCCAACCCGGACTCTGATCCGGAAGGCGCGATCAAGGTCAGCTACATCCAGCTTCACCTCGCGCCACTGTCGAGCGAGCAGTCTGCCGATCTGATCAAGCGGATCGAACACGTCCTTGGACAGGTCAAGATGGCCGCCACCGACTGGAAGCCGATGCTGAACCTGTTGGAGACCGCGTTGTCGGAGCTGCGAGACCTGCCTGCAGGGCGCAGCGAAGCCGAACGAGATGAGGCAGTCGCCTTCCTCGAATGGCTGCGGAACAACAATTTCACCTTCCTCGGCATGCGCGAATATGTCTATTCCGGAGAAGGCGCCGATGCGACCGTGGAACGGGGCAAGGGCAGCGGCCTCGGAATTCTCTCGGACCCCGATGTTCTGGTTCTCCGCCAGGGGCAGAACCAGGTGACGACCACTCCGGAGATCCTCGCCTTCCTGCAAGGGCCGGATTATCTCATCGTCACCAAGGCGAACGTCAAATCCGTGGTCCATCGTCGCGCCTATATGGATTATGTCGGCATCAAGCGCTTCGGACCGAACGGCAAGGTCGTCGGTGAATTGCGTATCGTCGGCCTGTTCACGGCCACGGCCTATACCCGATCCGTCAACCAGATCCCGCTTCTGCGCGCCAAGGTCGAGAAGGTCGTCTCGCATTTCGATTTCGACCCACGCAGCCACTCGGGCCGCATGCTACAGAACACGCTCGAGAACTATCCGCGTGACGATCTCTTCCAGATCACGCCCGAGCTGCTGGCGAAATTCTGCGAACAGATCAACGACCTCTCGGAACGACCCCGCGTGCGTGTTCTGCCGCGCATCGACCACTTCGATCGCTTCGTCTCGCTGATCGTCTATGTGCCGCGCGAGGACTACAACTCGATCGTCCGCGAGAAGATCGGCCTCTACTTCCAATCCGTCTATAAGGGCCATGTTTCGGCCTTCTATCCGGCCTTCCCCGAAGGGGGCGTCGCCCGCGTCCACATCATCATTGGCCGGCGCGAGGGAACGACACCCGACATTCCCCAGGCAACCCTCGAAGAGGCGGTCCGTCAAATCACAGCCCGCTGGACCGACCGTTTCGCCGCCTTGGCCGGCGCCGGTGCACCCAGTCTCGACGTCGGTCAGGCTTTCCAGGAGGCCTTTACGCCGGAAGAGGCGGTGAGCGATCTCAAGCATATCAAGGCCTGCATCGCCGGTGCGCCCCTCTCGCTCGAATTCCACGAGGTGACGAGCGAACACGGCCCGCTTCTCTACCTGAAGATTTTTCACGCCGGCGACCACCTGCCGCTCTCCCGCCGTGTACCACTGCTCGAAAACCTGGGCTTCCGGGTGATCAGCGAACGCACCTTTGACATCGGCCTGAGCAAGTCCGGCGAGGCACAGCGATCCGTTGTCCTGCATGACATGGAGCTGCAGGTCCCGGATGGTGTGAGCTTTGACATCCGCCAGCACGGGTCCCAGGTTGAAGAAGCCTTCCTCGCCGCCTTCACCGGCGCTGTGGACAATGACGCCTTCAACCGGCTGATCCTCGCGGCCGGCGTGAACGCCCGCGAAGCGTCCGTGCTCAGAGCCTATGCTGCCTATCTGCGCCAGGCAGGCGCCGTCTATTCGCTGACCTACATGGCAGAAACGCTGGCGAAACATCCGGCGATCGCCGCCGACCTCGTTGCGCTCTTCCGGACCCATTTCGACACAAAGCTCGCCGAAAAGAGCCGCAAAACACGCCAAGTGGAGCTCCTGCAAGCTCTGGAAACCAAGCTTGCCGACGTGAAGAGCCTCGACGAGGACCGGATCCTGCGCCGCTACATCAACGCGATCGAGGCAACGCTCCGCACCAACTTCTTCCAGAAGGGCTACCGTGAGAGCGAACGCCCGATGCTCGCCTTCAAGTTCGACCCGCACAAGCTGGACGGCCTGCCCGAGCCGCGTCCGTTCCGCGAGATCTTCGTCTATGGCGTCGAGGTCGAGGGCGTGCATCTGCGCTTCGGCAAGGTGGCCCGTGGCGGCCTTCGCTGGTCCGACCGCGCCCAGGATTACCGCACGGAAGTGCTGGGCCTCGTCAAGGCGCAGCAGGTGAAGAATGCCGTCATCGTCCCCGTCGGCGCCAAGGGTGGCTTCTTCCCGAAGCAACTGCCACCGCCAAGCAACCGCGAAGCCTGGTTTGCCGCCGGCACCGAGGCCTACAAGACCTATATCCGCACATTGCTGTCGATCACCGACAACATTGTCGCAGGTGAGATCGTGCCTCCTGCCGATACCCTTCGGCCCGATGGCGATGATCCCTATTTCGTCGTCGCCGCCGACAAGGGCACGGCCACCTTCTCCGACACGGCAAACGGCCTCGCGCAGGAAGCGGGCTTCTGGCTGGACGACGCCTTCGCATCGGGTGGTTCTGCCGGCTATGACCACAAGAAGATGGGCATCACCGCGCGCGGCGCCTGGGAAACGGTCAAGCGCCACTTCCGCGAGATCGATACGGATATCCAGACCACTCCCTTCACCGTCGCTGGTGTCGGCGACATGTCCGGCGATGTCTTCGGCAACGGCATGCTGCTTTCGGAAAAGATCCGGCTGATCGCCGCCTTCGACCATCGTGACATCTTCATTGATCCCAATCCGGATCCGGCAGTGTCCTTTGCCGAGCGCAAGCGCATGTTCAATCTGCCGCGCTCCAGCTGGCAGGACTATGATCGCGCCACCCTCTCGCCCGGAGCGATGATCATCTCGCGTGCCGAAAAATCGGTGACACTCACCCCTGAAGCAGCAGCCGCGATCGGCCTGGAGACAACAACGGCCACGCCGATGGACATCATGACGGCGATCCTCAAGGCGCCCGTCGATCTCCTCTGGTTCGGTGGCATTGGCACCTACATCAAGGCAGCCGCCGAGACAGATGCTGAAGTCGGAGACCGGGCCAATGATGCAATCCGCATCAACGCTACCGATGTGCGCGCCAAGGTCATCGGCGAAGGCGCCAATCTCGGCGTGACCCAGAAGGGCCGTATCGCCTATGGCCTGAATGGTGGCCGCTGCAATTCCGACGCGATCGACAACTCGGCAGGCGTCAACTCCTCCGACGTCGAGGTCAACATCAAGATCGCGTTGAGCCCGGCCATGCAGGAGGGTCGCCTGCCGCGCGACAAGCGCAACGTGCTTCTCGCCCAGATGACGGATGAAGTCGCAGGCCTCGTGCTGCGCAACAATTACCTGCAGTCGCTTGCGATCTCGCTGACCGAAGCCAAGGGAGCCGGAAACCGCGAAGAGCTGAGCCGGCTCATGGATTATCTGGAAGGCATGGGCCGCCTCAACCGCAAGGTCGAGACCCTGCCGGATTCCGCCGGCGTTGCCGAACGTTACGTCTCCGGCAAGGCGCTGACCCGCCCGGAAATCGGCGTGCTTCTCTCCTACGCCAAGATCGTGCTCTTCGACCAGTTGATCGAAAGCGATCTCCCTGACGATCCCTATTGCGAGACGACGCTGTTCAACTATTTCCCGGCCGCCATGCGCAAGGCCTTTGCACACGACATCGCCGGGCATCGCCTGCGTCGGGAAATCATCGCGACCGTTCTTGCCAACCATGCCATCAACCGGGGTGGCCCAGGCTTCGTCGTTTCTGTATCCGATGCCACCGGAAGCTCACCCGATGCGGTGGTCAAGGCGGCCCTGGTCACCCGGGATGCGCTGGGCCTGTCGGCACTGTGGGACAAGATCGACGCTTTGGATGCCAAACTTGCCGGTCAAACCCAGAACCGCCTCTATGCCATCGTCGCCGAAGTCTATGCGGCAATGACCCGGCTCCTGCTCGACACCGGCCTGGTGAAGGGCTCTGTCGGCGAAGCGGTTGCCCAGATCGCGAGTGCCGTTTCGACCGCCGCTCCGGTCTTCAGAAAGGCCGTCCCGGCGACGCTCCGCCAGCATTTCGACGAGCAGATTGCCACTCTGATCGAGGCCGGTGCGCCGGCGGCTCTGGCAACCGAGGTGGTGAACCTGCAGACCATGCAGCTGCTGCCGGAGATCCTGCAGATCGCCGAGCGGACGGGTGCTGATTTTGCGAATGCCATGCGCGGCTTCTTTGCTGTGTCGGAAGCCTTCCGGATCGGGCGCATCGTCGAGAATGCCGGACGGATCCAGACGACTGATCACTATGACAGTCTGGCGCTCACCCGCAGCCTGGACCGGATCGGCCAGGCGCGACGCCAGATCGTTTGCGCGGCTCTGACAAGCCACGGCAAGGAAAGCCAGCCGGTGCAGGCCTGGATCGAGACCGACCGGAACCGCGTCGAGAGGATCGGCAAGGAACTGGCCTCTATCGTCGACAGCGGCGAACCGAGCATTTCCAAACTTGCCGTTGCAGCAGGGCTCCTGGGTGACCTTGCACAAGACCACGTGAGGTGACACTGTCCCGGGCCTGAGAGCCTGTGGGGGTGCGTGTGACGACAAGTGTAGAGACAAAATCCAGCCACGGTCCCATCGACAGGGGGGTCCGTGGCTGGATGTTTTTCGACTGGGCCGCACAGCCGTTTTTCACGGTGGTGACGACCTTCATCTTCGGCCCCTATTTCGTGTCGCGAATGACCGATGATCCGGTGAGTGCGCAGACCGCCTGGAGCAATGCGGCCACGATCTCCGGCGTCATCATCGCCATCCTTGCGCCCATCCTGGGTTCGATTGCCGATGAATCGGGCGCGCGCAAGCCTTGGATTGCGTTCTTCGCGCTGATCAAGATCGCCTGCCTGGCGCTGCTCTGGACGGCCGCCCCGGGCTCGCCGGTGGCCTTCGTCATGCTTTTGATGATCCTGGCAAGCGTCGCGGCCGAGTTCTCGATCGTCTTCAACGATTCCATGATGCCACGTCTGGTCGGCCAGCAGGATGTCGGACGCGTCTCCAACATCGCCTGGGGCATGGGCTACATGGGCGGCATGATCGTCCTGATCTTCGTTGTCCTGTTCCTTGCCGGCAGCCCGACGACCGGCAAGACGCTGATCGGCCTGGATCCGCTGTTCGGCCTGGACCCGGCAGCGGGCGAGGATGCCCGCATCACCGGTCCGATATCGGCCGTCTGGTACCTGATTTTCATCCTGCCGATGTTCTTCTTCACACCCGATACGGCGAAGGGCAAGACGCTGGGCGCGGCCGTCCGCTCCGGGCTGCGTGAGATCCGCTCGACACTGGGCGAATTGCGTCACCGCGGCAACATTCTGCGCTTCTTGATCGCCCGGATGATCTATCAGGACGGCGTCAACGGACTGCTCGTCCTCGGCGGCGTCTTTGCTGCGGCGATGTTCGGATGGTCGACAATGGAAATCGGCATCTATGGCATTATTCTCAACATCGTCGCCATCTTCGGCTGCCTGGTGGCCGGCCGCGTGGACAGGGCCCTGGGATCGAAGGTGGTGGTTCTCGTGAGCCTGGCCATGCTGATCGCAGCGACCTTCGGCATCGTATCGACCGGTGTCGACTTCACGCTTTTCGGGTTAGTCAGCCTGCCGATTACGGGGACGGAGGGCCTCTTCGCAACCCCCGCTGAAAAGGCCTATATTCTCTATGGCCTCCTGATCGGCATGTCCTTCGGGCCCGTTCAAGCCTCGTCCCGGTCCTACCTTGCCCGAAGCGTCGAGCTTCATGAAGCGGGCCGCTATTTCGGCATCTACTCGCTTTCCGGCCGCGCGACGAGCTTCCTTGCAACGCTCTCCTTCTCGGTCGTGACGGCCTGGTCCGGCTCGGCACGCGCCGGGATGGCAACGCTGCTCGTCTTCCTCGTCGGTGGCTTGGCACTGCTCTGGAAGACTCCCTATCCCGCCAGGGACCGGGTGAAGCCAGTCTGACCTCAATAACGCGGCAGAAACACGAAGGGCCGGCGGATCGCTCCGCCGGCCCTTCGTTTGTAAGGGTATGATCAAATCAGTGGCGGAAGTGCCGGATGCCGGTGAAGACCATGGCCACGCCATGCTGATCGGCAGCGGCGATCACCTCTTCGTCGCGCATCGAGCCGCCCGGCTGGATGACGGCAGTGGCACCGGCCGCAATCGCCGCCAGCAGACCATCGGCGAAGGGATAGAAAGCTTCCGATGCGACTGCGGAGCCCTTGGTCAGCGGTTCGGCAAGGCCAAGCGCCTTGGCAGCATCTTCCGCCTTGAGTGCGGCGATGCGGGCGGAATCCACGCGGCTCATCTGGCCGGCACCGATACCGGCCGTCTGGCCATCCTTGGCATAGATGACGGCATTCGACTTCACATGCTTGGCGATCTTGAAGGCGAACTTCATGTCTTCGAGCTCGGTCGCGGTCGGCGCACGCTTGGTCACGACCTTGAGCTCCAGATCCTCGACCATGACATTGTCTCGGCTCTGGACGAGCAGGCCGCCCGAAACCGTCTTTGCCATGACTCCACGGGCGCGCGGATCGGGCAGGGCACCCGTCGTCAGCAGGCGCAGGTTCGGTTTCGCCGCAATGATCGCCTTCGCCTCGTCTGTCACTTCAGGCGCGATGATCACTTCGGTGAAGAGCTTGACGATCTCCTGTGCCGTCTCGGCATCGAGGATCTGGTTGAGGGCAATGATGCCGCCGAAAGCCGAGGTGCTGTCGCAGGCGAGAGCCCGCTTGTAGGCTTCGACCAGGCTCGATCCTGTGGCCACGCCGCAAGGATTGGCATGCTTGATGATCGCGCAAGCCGGACCGTTCTCCGGCGGGAACTCGGCGACGAGTTCGAAGGCGGCGTCGGTGTCGTTGATGTTGTTGTAGGAGAGCTGCTTGCCCTGCAAAAGCGTGGCCGTTGCGACACCGGGGCGGTTTTCGCCGGTGACGTAGAAGCCGGCGCTCTGATGCGGGTTCTCACCGTAGCGCATCTTTTCCTTCAGTGCGCCGCCAACGACACGGTAGGCCGGCATGTCGATCTCGAGCGCCTCGGCGAACCAGTTGGAAATCGCTGCATCATAGGCAGCCGTGCGCGCATAGGCCTTGGCCGCGAGCCGCTGGCGGAGCGCATAGGTGATCTGTCCATCATTGTCGCTGAGAGCCGCGATGACCTCCGGATAATCGGCGGCATCCGTGACCACGGTGACATAGGCATGGTTCTTGGCCGAGGCGCGGATCATCGCTGGACCGCCGATATCGATGTTCTCCACGGTGGTCGGGTAGTCACCACCGGCGGCGCGCACCTGTTCGAACGGATAGAGATTGATGACGGACAGATCGATGGCTTCGATCCCGTGCGCCTTCATGGCCTCGACATGCTCGGCATCGTCTCGGATCGAGAGGAGCCCGCCATGCACCAGCGGATGCAACGTCTTGACGCGGCCGTCCATGATCTCGGGGAAGCCGGTGATTTCCGAGACATCGATGACGGGGAGCCCGGCGGCAGCCAGCGTCTTATGCGTGCCGCCCGTCGACAGAAGCCGCACGCCGCGCTGATGCAGCGCCTGGGCAAACTCCACGATGCCGGTCTTGTCGGACACGGACAGAAGTGCCGTGCGCACGCGCACGAGGTCAGGGGCGGGGATCTTCTTGGAAACGACGGCCATGGTTCACTCCGAGCTGGCAGGCGCCCGGACCAGCGGCGGCGGGCGCGATGCCGCCGCCTAGCACAGCTTCATCCGCGATGAAACCGCAAGATCGCTGCCATCAGGCGTGATGGGCGAGAAACCATCGGATTTCCGGGCCCTGGAAGACGATCTCCAGCTGCTGCGATGGCCGGATCCCCGATACGTCGGCGAAGAACACATCCTCGCCGATCACCAGCTCGCCGACCGGAATGGAGAAGGACCAGCTTTCGCCGTCCGGCGCAACGAGGCGCACCTTGCGGTCGTCGACACGATCCACGGTGATCGACGGGTGGATGTGAAACCGTGCAATGACCTCCGCCCCCGGCAGGTTCGGTGTCGGCAAGCCATCCGGCAATAGCAGGCGATCGCGTCCGGCGATCTTGGTACCCTGCTCGTTGACGCGGATTTCACGCTCATGCAGCACCCCGAACCGCTCCACATAACCGTCGTGACGCGCCGAAAGTCGGTCGCTGCCGTCGGGACCGGTCTGGCGATCGATTTCGATCTTCGAAGGACCGGACACGATGATCGGACCGAGATGTGATGAATGTGCGATGCTGGCGGATGAAACATCGCCAATGCAGACGGTGGTGTGGGCAGCCGTCGTGCGCGCCAGCTGCCGCAGCCGCTCGCCCGCAAAACGCGGCGATCCGCTGTTGATGATGAACCGGTTGCGCCCCGACGAAAGCTCGAAGGACAGGCAGCCTGCATGGGCGGTGTTCGACAAGCGGGCCGAAATGGGCTTGCCGGTATCAACCAGGATGGTGGTGTCACCGCCGGCAAGGCGCTGATACCCGCCATGCGGCAGGGCCTTGAAGGGTTGACCTGCCGTTTCGTCGTAACGCAGCACGCTCATCAGGTCGGTCGCCAGGGACGAACTGGCTCCATTGAACAGTGCCAGATCACCGCTGCTGTGGCGGAAGAAGCGAACCGCCGGGTACATGCGATCGACGGCGGGAATCAGTTTCGACGGCACTTCATGGCCAAGATTGATGTAGCTCTGACGCAGGGGCAGCAGGTCGAAGAGCAAATCCACGCAAGCCTGCGGATTTCGCGACACGTGGCTGCCGTCCGGCAGGACCTGCCGTTCGAGCTCGCGATCGAGTAGCCGCCCGGCCCGACGGATGGCACCCGGTCGCGCTTCAGCGGCGATCGAGGCCATGGCGATGGCGATTCGGGCTTTCAGCCGCGGCAGGCCATCCGGCAGGGACCCGGTTCGGCGCTGGAGATGGCGGATCTGTTGCCCGAGGGATGCGGTGAAGCGGCGATAGAACCCGGCATCGGCATCCTGCAGCAGGATGGGCGAGTGAGAGAGCCAGCTGATGATCCGTCGCGAGACGACTTCGCTATCCCAGGCGATCCCCCTGGTGCGACTGCCATGAAGCGAAATCCACTGGTCAGTGATCCGACGTGCATGGCTGCAGGTCGCGGGAGTCTTGTCCGCCCGTATATGGCGCAGCCAGCCAAACCCATGCAGGCGCCGCGCAAACTGCAGGGAGGGAAGTTCCAGTTCAAAGGGTGACTGCCCGTCAGTATCCAGAATGCGCCCCGCCAGCGGATAACGCCCATGGATGATCTCTTCGGCAACGAAGGAATCGACCGCCCTGAGATCGGTGGGTGCAACGACCACACGGCTGACGCGGAAACCACCGCGATGCAAGACGGAAGGGGTCAGGACAGCAGCCGTCTGGCGCAGGCGTCGCCAGGATTCGGCGATGTGAAGCGAGATCAGGCGGGCGCGATCATTGATTCGCATACTGTTTCCTGTCACCGGATCATGATGATCCGACCATTTCGGTTGTCCAAGTCAACGGAAGCCCGGCCGGAAATGCCAGCCGGGGCCTTTTTCTGGAGCACGAAACTGCATGTCATAACGTCCCACTTCGTTCAGGCGGAGCGAGACGCGACGTCCAAGCAGACTTCCCAACAGGTTTATTGAGATATTAGTTAAATTTTAGCAATGACTGCCGCGTAGAAGCCATCCAATCCGCCGCGATCCGCGAGCATCGCCGGCGTGGTGCGGAATTCGCCCCTGCTGCTGATTGCCTCTTCGAGCCCTGGCCAGTCGGCCGGATCGATCGGTACCAGGCGCAGGTCGGGAACCTCGGCAAGCAGCCCGTCAACCACCTGCTCGCCCTCAGACGGGTCGATCGAGCAGTTGGAAAAGACGAGCCGTCCGCCGGGCTTCAGCAGGGTGACCGCATGACGAACGAGCTTCGCCTGGAGCGCGGCAAGCTTGGCGATATCGGCCGCATCCTTGGTCCACAACACATCGGGATGTCTGCGAGTCGTTCCCGTGGATGAGCAGGGCGCATCGAGAAGGATCGCGTCGAAGCCTTCGGCATCCTCGATATCGAGCAGATTGACGCAGCGCGTCTCTGCTGAGAGGGCCAGTCGCTGGAGATTGCTTTCGAGGCGCTTCAGACGGGACTTCGACTGCTCGACCGCGACCACCTCACCGCCGGCAAAGACAAGCTGCGCCGTCTTGCCACCAGGGGCGGCGCAGAGATCGGCGACGCGCTTGCCGGTGAGATCACCAAACAGCTTGGCTGGGATGGCGGCAGCAGCGTCCTGGACCCACCAGCTGCCATCCTCGAAACCTTCAAGGGTGGTGATCGAGCCACGGAAGCGGTCGAGGCGAACGCTGCCGGTCGGCAGAACATGCCCGCTCAAGCGCGCGGCCCAGCCTTCAGGATCAGCCTTCACGGTGAGATCGATCGTTGGCGGCTCAAGTTGCGAGGCGGCGATCGCAAGCGCCTGCTCTGGTCCATAGACCGTGGCAAGCCGCTGCATGAACCACCCGGGCATGCAGGCAAGCTCCTCGACGGAAGCGAGGAGGTCCGCCTTTTCGCGACCGATGCGGCGCAGGATGGCATTGACCAGCTTCGCAAACCGTCGGCTGCGCGGATCGCTGTTCGCCTGCTCGACTGCCAGGTCGACTGCCGAGTGATCCGGCACATCGAGATACAGCATCTGAGCGGCAGCGACGACGAGCAAATGATGGAGGGATCGCGCACCATCCGGAAGCGGGCTGTCGAGCAGCTGACCGATGATGGCTTCGATGCGTGGCAGATGGCGCAGCGCACTTTGCAAGATCGCCTTGACCAGACCGCGATCCGCGTCATTCAGCACCATGAAGGCTGGATTGCCATGTTCGGCATCCAGCATCCCGTCGAGCGATGTCTTCTTGTCGATGACGGCAGCCAGGATGCGGGAGGCGGCGATACGCGCGTCGAGCCCCGGCTTGTCGCTGCGCCGGGGTGCTGCGTCTTTGCGGCTTTGATGGCGTCTTGGCTTGTTCTTGGATGCGTCCGTCGATCGATCGTTCAAGACCATGGTCCCTTGGGTGGTTCGGCATTGCCGCGCCCCCAACCGGTGGCCGGAACGGAACGCGCCGTGCGCGTGGCCTTAACAGGCGCCTCCGGCGGCGTCGATCCCCCCGGGCGGATATCGGTCATCGCCAGCAGGGCTTCGATCCGGTTGCGCGTATTTGGATGGGTGGAGAACAGATTGTCCATCCTTTGTCCATTGAGGGGATTTATGATGAACATATGCGCGGTTGCCGGATTGCGCTCGGCATCCACGTTTTCGATTTGGGAGGCGTCGCCTGCGATCTTCTGCAGCGCGGAGGCGAGCCAGCGTGGCTGACCGCAGATTTCCGCTCCGCGACGGTCAGCCGCATATTCGCGCGTCCGACTGATCGCCATCTGCACCAGCATGGCAGCAAGCGGGGCAACGATCATCGCGATGATGACGCCAACGAAGCCGAGGGGATTGTTTCGATCATCCCGGCCGCTTGAGAACAGAAAGGCGAAGTTCGACAGCATCGAGATCGCACCGGCAAGCGTTGCCGTGATCGTCATCGTCAGCGTGTCGCGGTTCTCGATATGGGCAAGCTCATGTGCCATGACGCCCGCGACCTCTTCCGGAGTGAGCCGCTGCAACAGTCCCGTGGAAGCGGCAACGGCTGCGTTCTGGGGATTACGGCCGGTCGCGAAGGCGTTTGGCTGGGGGCTGTCAAAGACATAAACCTTCGGCATCGGCAGACCGGCATTCCGCGCCAGATCCCGCACCATGACATAGAATTCGGGCGCGGTCCGCTCGTCGACCTCCTGGGCGTGGTAAGCACGCAGCACCATCTTGTCCGAATTCCAGTAGGAAAAGAAGTTCATGCCTGCGGCGATGACGAAGGCAATCATCATCCCGCCTCGGCCGCCGATGAGAAAGCCGACGCCCATGAACAGGGCGGTCATGAAGGCGAGCAGCATGGCAGTCCGCATGGTATTCATGTCGAGCTCCTCCGGAAGCAGCATATCGGCAAATTCCTTGCCGTTTTCGCCTGTTGATTTAAAAAGCGCGCACCCCAATTTCAATGTTGGAGTTGGAAATGCCGTCTCAGCGAAGGACGATGTGATGTCAGAAGATCGTGAAGCCGAAGTCAGTGTGGACGAACAGCCACGCGAACTCAGCCCGGCCGCGAAACGGGCACTCGCCGAGGCCGAGGAGCGACGCCGGAAGGAAGCAGCGCCTGAGATGCCGCCGGAAATCGGGGGACGCGGTGGTGCAGATCCTGCCCGCTTTGGCGATTGGGAGATCAAGGGTCGAGCAATCGACTTTTGAGGAAAGATTCCCCATTGATTGCCCCGCGATATCGGAATATGTTCCTATTATGTTCCGGATCTATTGCGCCGCTGTGACCATTTTCCTGTCTGCCGTGTCTGCTGTTGCAGGCAGCCGGCTGATAGACGGCCCTGTCGCGGCAGAGCTCATCAAGATTATCGACGGTGACACGGTGCTGGTCGAGGCCATGCCCTGGCCCGATCACAAGGTGAGCACCTATGTGCGCCTGCGCGGCATCGATGCACCCGAGCTTCGGTCGAAATGCCCCGCCTTCCGCAAGGCGGCGCAAGAGGCAAAGAGTGAACTGGCAAGCCTGATGGACGGTGAGCGGATGGTGCAGCTAACCGATATCTCCGGGGACAAGTATTTCGGCCGCGTGGTCGCCGATCTTACCCTGCCAGACGGTACGCGACCGGCGGATCGTCTATTGGAGGCGGGCTTGGCTGAGCGATACGCGGGAAAGCAGAAGATCAGACGAACTTGCCCTGGCAGATTGTAGGGCGTTTGTAGACAGCTGCCGGCAGATGCGGCTTGATGCTACGCATGTTGATTCGCCAGATTTCTATCTTCCGCTGGTCATGTTCGCTTATTTTGCTTCTTTTCGCGCAGGCAGAACCGCTCGCGCATGCACAGACAACCTCATTCGAAGTGGCAGCGCGCTCTTGCAAGCAAGTGTCGAGTTGTGAGGAAGCCGTTGTCCTGTGGTGCAGTGGATACCGTCGCGCCGATGGCGATAACGACGGCATACCTTGCGAGAACGTCTGCTCGACAGTAGATCAGGTCAACGAGATCCGCCGTGCGATCGGATGTTGAGGCAGCCGGGAGCTATAGGGAGCTCCCGGCCTACGTTTTCAGTTAGGCGCTCTTATTCTGTCGGTTAGCGATCAGATCATCCACGACAGCCGGATCGGCGAGCGTCGAGGTATCACCAAGCGCGCCGAAATCATCCTCGGCGATCTTGCGAAGGATACGGCGCATGATCTTGCCCGAGCGGGTCTTCGGCAGGCCGGGCGCGAACTGGATCTTGTCCGGTGTGGCGATCGGGCCGATTTCCGTACGGACATGCTTCACCAGGTCGGCACGCAACGCATCATTGCCCTCGTGCCCCGACATCAGGGTGACATAGCAATAGATGCCCTGGCCCTTGATGGTGTGCGGGTAACCCACGACAGCCGCTTCGGAGACGAGGTGGTGGGAGACCAGCGCTGACTCGACTTCGGCCGTTCCCAGACGGTGACCGGAGACGTTCAAAACGTCGTCCACGCGACCCGTGATCCAGTAATAGCCGTCTTCATCGCGCCGGCAGCCGTCACCCGTGAAGTACTTGCCCTTGTAGGTCGAGAAGTAGGTCTGCACATAACGGTCATGATCGCCATAGACGGAGCGTGCCTGACCCGGCCAGCTGTCGGTAATGCAGAGATTGCCGTCGGTTGCGCCTTCCAGAACATTGCCTTCGTTGTCGACAAGCTCAGGCTTGATGCCAAAGAACGGTCGGGTCGCGGATCCGGGTTTCAGCGCCGTGGCGCCGGGCAGCGGCGTGATCATGATGCCGCCCGTTTCCGTCTGCCACCAGGTATCGACAACAGGCGATTTTTGCTCGCCGACGACGTTGTAATACCATTCCCAGGCTTCCGGATTGATCGGCTCGCCGACAGAGCCGAGAAGACGGAGCGACGAACGATCCGAGCGCTTGACGAAATCGTCCCCCGCACCCATCAGCGAACGGATCGCGGTCGGTGCGGTGTAGAAGATGTTGACCTTGTGCTTTTCGATCACTTCCCAGAAGCGGCCTTGGTCAGGGAAGGTCGGGATACCCTCGAACATCAGGGTCGTCGCGCAGTTCGAAAGTGGTCCGTATACGATGTAGGAGTGACCGGTGACCCAGCCGACATCGGCCGTGCACCAGTATACGTCGCCATCGTGATAATCGAACACATATTCATGCGTCATCGAGGCATAGACGAGGTAACCACCCGTGGTGTGCATGACACCCTTCGGCTTGCCCGTCGAACCCGAGGTGTAGAGAATGAACAGCGGATCTTCTGCCTTCATCTTCACCGGCGGGCAGTCTGCCTTGACCGTGTGCACTTCCTGGTGATGCCAGATGTCGCGGCCCGGCGCCCAGCCGATCTTGCCGCCCGTACGGCGCACGACGAGAACCTTGTTGACGATGACATACTGCTTGGCGGCGATGTCGATCGCAATATCGGTGTTTTCCTTGAGCGGTACCGGCTTGCCGCCGCGCACGCCCTCGTCGCAGGTGATCACGAAGGTCGATTCGCAGTCGACGATACGGCCGGCGAGCGCTTCCGGCGAGAAGCCGCCGAAGACGACCGAATGGATGGCACCGATACGGGCACAGGCGAGCATTGCATAGGCCGCCTCCGGAATCATCGGCATGTAGATGGTGACGCGATCGCCCTTCTTGACGCCGTGCTTCTTCAAGACATTCGCCATGCGGCAAACATGCTCGTAGAGCTCGTTGTAGGTGATCTTCTTGTCGATATAGGGGTTGTCGCCTTCCCAGATGATGGCGGTCTGCTCGCCATGCGTCTTCCGGTGACGATCGATACAGTTGTAGGAGACGTTGGTGAGGCCGTCTTCGAACCACTTGATCGGGACCTTGCCCTTGAAGGACGTGTTCTTGACCTTCGTATACGGCTTGAACCAGTCGATACGCTTTCCGTGCTTGCCCCAGAATTTTTCCGGATCCTCGACGCTCTCCTGATACCATTTCTGGTACTTGTCATCGTCGATCAGGGCGCGGGTTTTTGCAGATTTCAGCACCGGATAGGTTTTGGCTGACATGAACTCCTCCTCATGTTGACGGGCCACTACTGGCGACCAGGACCGTCCTCCCCGGCCTATCGCCGACATTCATAGCAGGTGCAACATGGCCAGCAATTAGACAAAGGTCATTCGTGACTTCGCGAATTGCAATTTCGTTACATAATCGCTATAAGGACGCCGAATTCCCGGAAATAGTGGTTTAAACCCACGGCCCGCGACAACCGGCGCGGACCCTCAGAAGGATTGTATCCATGGCCCAGACACTGCTCATGCCGAAGGCGACTGCCGTATGGCTCGTCGACAACACCGCTCTGTCATTCGACCAGATCGCGCAGTTCTGCAAGCTGCACCCGCTCGAGGTGAAGGCGATTGCGGACGGCGAAGCAGCCCAGGGCATCAAGGGTCTGGACCCGATCGCAACCGGCCAGCTCTCGCGTGACGAAATCGCTCGCGCCGAAAAGGACGTGAACTACAAGCTGAAAATTTCCGAGCCGAAAGTTCGCGTTCCCGACAACAAGCGCCGCGGCCCGCGCTACACGCCGGTCTCCAAGCGTCAGGATCGCCCGAACGCCATTCTCTGGCTGGTTCGCAACCATCCGGAACTGAAGGACGCCCAGATTTCCCGTCTCGTCGGCACGACAAAGTCGACGATCGAACAGATCCGCGAGCGCACGCACTGGAACTCGGCCAACCTGACGCCGATGGACCCGGTCACACTCGGCCTCTGCAGCCAGATCGATCTCGACCTGGAAGTGGAAAAGGCATCGAAGGGCCGTCCGCTTCCGACCGCAGCCGAACTCGGCGCAACGCTCCAGTCGGCCAGCGAGACCGAAAACCTCGGCTTCGGCTACGACCGCGAGGAAGAGAAGGAAATCGACGCCAACGCCGTCTTCGCCAAGCTGCAGTCGCTGAAGTCCGACCGCCGCAACGACGACGAAGACGATCAGTACTGATCGCTTTCGCAACGGATTGAGCCCCGGCAGCCCATGGCAGCCGGGGTTTTTTATTGCCCGCAATTCTGGTTCACGCGCTGGCGGCGGCCTTTGTCACGACCGGAACCTGGCCATGCGCCTGCAGCACGGCGGTGATTTCATCAAGGATCGCCGGATCGTCGATCGTCGCCGGCATCTTCCAGGGCAGACCATCGGCTATCTTCTGCATGGTCCCACGCAGGATCTTGCCTGACCGCGTTTTCGGCAAACGATCGACCATCAGCACCATCTTGAAGGCGGCAACCGGCCCGATCTCATCCCGCACAAGCTGGACGACTTCCTTCGAGATGAGAGCATGGTCGCGATGCACGTTCTTCTTTAACACCAGGAAGCCGCAGGGGATCTGCCCCTTCAGGTCGTCGGCGATGCCGATGACCGCACATTCCGCGACATCCGGATGCATGGCGCAGACCTCTTCCATCGCACCGGTGGAGAGACGATGACCGGCACAATTGATGATGTCGTCCGTGCGGGCCATGACGAAGACATAGCCGTCCTCGTCGATGATCCCGGCATCGGCAGTCTTGTAGTAGCCCGGGAATTCTTCGAGGCACGAGCTCCGGAAGCGATCGTCAGCATTCCAGAAAGTCACCAGGCAGCCGGGGGGCAGGGGAAGCTTGGCCACGATATTGCCAAGCGTGCCGGGGGCGACCGGGTGGCCGGCATCGTCGAGGACTTCAAGCGCATAGCCCGGCATGGCCTTGGTCGGTGAGCCATGTTTCACGGGAAGCAGACCGAGCCCTGCGGGATTGGCGGCGATCGCCCAGCCCGTCTCAGTCTGCCACCAGTGGTCGATAACAGGGATCTTCAGAATCCGCTCCGCCCATTTCAGCGTCTCCGGATCGGCCCGCTCGCCGGCCAGGAACAGAGCGCGAAGCCCAGAGATGTCATAGCGTGCAACATGCTCGCCGTCGGGATCGTCACGACGGATCGCGCGGAAGGCCGTTGGCGCTGTGAACAGGGCTTTGACATCATGATCGCTGACGACGCGCCAGAAAGTCCCGGCATCCGGCGTGCCAACCGGCTTTCCTTCGAAAACCACGGTGGCATTGCCGGCCAGAAGCGGCCCGTAGACGATATAGGAGTGACCGACCACCCAGCCGATATCCGAGGCCGCCCAGAAGACTTCCCCGGGTTTCACGCCATAGATGTTCTTCATGGTCCAGTTGAGCGCGACCATGTGTCCGCCATTGTCGCGCACCACGCCCTTCGGCTGGCCGGTGGTACCGGATGTGTAGAGAACATAGAGCGGGTCGGTTGCGGCCACCGGCACGCAATCGACAGACGAGCCATTGATCTTTTCCTGCTCGATCGCCTGGGCGAGATCGACATCGCCGTGTTCGTAGCGCAGCGGTGCATGATACTGGTCGCGCTGCAGTATCAGGCAGTAGTTCGGCTTCACCTTGGCCATGTCGATCGCCTGATCGAGCAACGGCTTGTAGGGAACGATGCGGCCCGGTTCGAGACCGCAGCTGGCGCCGATGACCACTTTCGCGCCGGAATCATCGATGCGGGTCGCCAGTTCATGCGCGGCAAAACCTCCGAAGACCACGGAATGCACGGCACCGATACGTGCGCAGGCGAGCATGGAAAACACGGCTTCCGGGATCATCGGCATGTAGATGATGACGCGGTCACCCTTGCCGACACCGTGATTGCGCAAAACGGCCGCAATCGCAGAGACTTCGGTCAGGACCTGATCATAGCTGTATCGCGCCGTCTGACCGGTCATTGGACTGTCGTAGATGACGGCCGTCTCAGCACCACGCCCGGCTTCAATATGCCGGTCGATACAGTTGTAGCAGGTATTGGTCTCGCCACCGGCAAACCACCGGCCATAGGTGCCCTGAGACGGATCGAAGACGCTCTCGGGTGGCTTGAACCAGTGGATGTCTTTCGCCGCAGCCTCCCAGAAGCCCTCGGGGTTCGCCTTCCAGGAATCATAGATGTCCTGATAGCTCTCGCGCATGTCGATCCTCCCATGACAACGCTTGAGGCTTTCGCCTTTACCGCCATTTTAGGATCGACGAAGGGAGGAGGAAAGAGAGACCAAAGCGCTATGCCGAAGGTCTAAGGCAAATTAACGTGTGCCAAAAATGGCGGAGCCGACGCGCACGCTCGTTGCCCCGAAGCCGATGGCCGTCTCGAAATCGCCGGACATACCCATCGAGAGCTTCGACAGTCCATTTTCCCCAGCGAGTTTGGCAAGCAGGGCAAAGTGCGGCCCCGGGTTTTCATCGACCGGCGGAATGCACATCAGGCCTTCAACATGCATCGCAAGTACATCCCGGCAGAGCGCGACGAACGACGCAACGTCATCGGGCGCAATGCCGGCCTTCTGAGGCTCGAGACCGGTATTGACCTGGATGTAGAAGCGGATCGACCGGTCCTGCCGCTTCGTTTCCTCTGCAAGCGCCCGGGCGATCTTCTCACGATCGACCGTTTCGATGACATCGAAAAGGGCCACCGCATCTGCTGCCTTGTTGGATTGAAGCGGGCCGATGAGGTGCAGTTCGAGATCCGGGGTTTCCGCCTTCAGATCGGGCCATTTCCCCTGGGCCTCCTGGACACGGTTTTCGCCGAACACACGCTGCCCAGCGACGATCGTCGGACGGATATGCTCGGCATCGAAGGTCTTGGAAACCGCAACAAGCGAAATCGAATCCGGCTTACGACCGGCTTCCTGCGCTGCACTTGCGATCTTGTCCCGGACGTCCTGAAGCCGCTCTACAACCGACATGCCCAATCCTCGTTTTCATCTGGCTGATATCTGGCGTGACCAGATCTTTCGGCAAGGGGTTAATATCAGGCTCGGAGGTTGGCAAGCGCTTGCCCGGAAAGCCCACCCGAATGCCTCAAAAACTTGACGCTTGGCCGGTTTCATGATGAAGGTCGGCCCTCTCTTTTTGATGCTATTCCCGGAAATGCGATCCATGGCTACCGAACGTTACAATCCGCGCGACGCCGAGCCCCGTTGGCAGGCGAAATGGTCTGAAGACAAGGTCTTCGAGACCGACAATGCCGATCCGCGCGAGAAATACTACGTGCTTGAGATGTTCCCGTACCCCTCGGGCCGCATCCACATGGGCCATGTCCGCAACTACGCCATGGGCGATGTCGTCGCGCGTTACAAGCGCGCCCGCGGCTACAACGTGCTGCATCCCATGGGTTGGGACGCCTTCGGCATGCCGGCCGAAAATGCCGCCATGAAGAACAAGGTCCACCCCAAGGCCTGGACCTACGAAAACATCGCAACCATGCGCGGCCAGCTGAAATCCATGGGCCTGTCGCTCGACTGGTCGCGCGAATTCGCGACCTGCGACGTCGACTACTACCATCGTCAGCAGCATCTCTTCCTGGATTTCCTGGAAAAGGGCCTGGTCTATCGCAAGAACTCCAAGGTCAACTGGGATCCGGAAGACATGACCGTGCTCGCCAACGAGCAGGTCATCGATGGCCGCGGCTGGCGCTCGGGCGCTCTGGTCGAACAGCGCGAACTGACCCAGTGGTTCTTCAAGATTACCGATTTCAGCCAGGACCTGCTCGACGCCCTCGACGAGCTCGATAACTGGCCGGAAAAGGTCCGGCTGATGCAGAAGAACTGGATCGGTCGCTCGGAAGGCATGTTGGTCCGCTGGGAGGTTGCCTCCGGCAGCGAAGCCGGCGAAGTGACCGTCTACACCACCCGTCCCGATACCCTGTTTGGTGCCTCCTTCCTGGCGATCGCTGCCGATCACCCCTTGGCCAAGGAAGCGGCTTCCCGTGACGCGGCTGTTGACGCCTTCTGCCAGGAATGCCGGCATGCCGGCACGTCCTTGGCGGCGCTCGAAACCGCCGAAAAGAAGGGTATCGACACCGGTATTCGTGTGAAGCACCCGCTCGACCCGAGCTGGGAGCTGCCGGTCTATGTCGCGAACTTCGTCCTGATGGATTACGGCACGGGCGCGATCTTCGGCTGCCCCTCCGGCGACCAACGCGACCTGGATTTCGCCCGCAAATATGATCTGCCCGTCGTCCCGGTCGTCATGCCCAGGGATAGCGACGCCGCAAGCTTTGCGATCGGCGAGACAGCCTTCACCGATGACGGCGTAATGATCAATTCGCGGTTCCTGAATGGGCTCTCGACAACGGAAGCCTTCGAGGAAGTCGCCAACCGTCTGTCGTCGCAGCAGCTGAACGGCGGACCTCAGGGCGAACGCAAGGTGAATTTCCGTCTGCGTGACTGGGGTATTTCCCGTCAGCGCTATTGGGGCTGCCCGATCCCGGTCATCCATTGCGATGACTGCGGTGTCGTACCCGTCCCGAAGAAGGACCTGCCGGTCAAGCTTCCCGACGATGTCACCTTCGACAAGCCGGGCAATCCGCTCGACCGCCATCCCAGCTGGCGCCATGTCGCTTGCCCCCACTGCGGCAAGGATGCCCGTCGCGAGACGGACACCATGGATACCTTTGTCGATTCAAGCTGGTACTTCGCCCGCTTCACCGCACCTTGGGAAGACAATCCGACGGATCCCACGGTTGCCAATCGCTGGCTGCCGGTCGACCAGTATATCGGCGGCATCGAGCATGCGATCCTGCATCTGCTCTATTCGCGCTTCTTCACCCGCGCCATGCGCGAGACCGGGCATCTGGATCTGAAGGAGCCCTTCAAGGGCCTCTTCACCCAGGGCATGGTCGTGCATGAAACCTACAGCATCGGCGAGGGCCTGGAGCGTGAATGGGTGGCACCCGCAGACCTGCGCATTGAGGAAACGGACGGAACTCGCCGCGCTTTCCTGCTGAGCAATGGTCGGGAAGCCAAGATTGGCTCGATCGAGAAGATGTCGAAGTCGAAGAAGAACGTCGTCGATCCCGATGACATCATCGGCTCTTACGGCGCCGACACCGCTCGCTTCTTCGTTCTCTCCGACTCACCGCCGGACCGTGACGTCATCTGGTCGGAATCGGGTGTCGAAGGCGCCCATCGCTTCGTCCAGCGCGTCTGGCGCCTGGTTTCGGAAGCAGCCGACAGACTGAAGTCCGTTCAACCGAAGCCGGCTAAGGAAGGCGAGGGGCTCCCCGTTTCGCAGATTGCCCACAAGACGCTCAGGGCTGTTCAGGGCGACCTGGACAAGCTCGCCTTCAACAAGGCGATTGCGCGCATCTACGAACTGGTCAATGCACTCGCGGCACCGCTGACCAATGTCGCGACTGGGCAGGGTGACGCTGCCTATGTCGCCGCCGTCCGCAATGCCGCCGAGATCCTCGTGCAGCTGATCGCGCCGATGACACCGCATCTGGCCGAAGAATGCTGGTCAGTCCTCGGCAATCAAGGTCTTGTCGCCAGGGCATCCTGGCCGCAATTCGACGAAGGCCTCGTTGCTGAAAACGAAATTGTCCTGCCTGTTCAGATCAACGGCAAGAAGCGCGCCGAATTGACAATCGCACGCGACGCAGACCAGAATGCAGTCCAGGAGGCCGTACTGGCTCTCGACGCCGTCCAGGCCGCCCTCGGCGGTCAGGCTCCGAAGAAGATCATCGTTGTCCCGCTAAGGATCGTGAATATTGTCCTCTGAACTCAAGCCTTCCACGGTGCTTCGGCGCTCGCTACTGATTGGTGCGGCTCTGCTTCTGGCGGGCTGCCAGGCACGCCCGCTGTATCAGGATGCCAATGGTGAAACGCGCGGCGCTCTTGCCGCGATCGCCTATTCGGAAGCCAGCAGCCGGGTTGGGCTGGAGACGCGCAATCGTCTGATTTTCTTGACGAGCGGTGGTGCCGAATCAAAGACGCCGGAGTATCGCGTTGACCTGGCCGTCAGCGGCGCTGTTGAAGGCATCTTGCTTGATGACACGTCGGATACAGCCAATGCCGGCCGTGCCGTCGTCACCGGCACCTATACGCTGAAGCGAATTTCCGACGACACCGTCGTCAAGACGGGTCGCCGCTCGGCGGTTGCGCTCTTCGACTACCCGCGTCAGGAATTCGCAAAGCTCCGCGCCGCGCGCGACGCTGAAACACGCGCCGCCCTGGAACTCGCAGAGCTCATCTACGCCGATCTTGCCATGGCTCTCGGTCGCTGATTTGCGGCCATGGTAGACGTCAAGTCGCACGAGTTTGAGGGTTTCCTGGCCAAATCGGCCAGGCACTACCGCATCTTCGTTGTTTATGGGCCCGACCGCGGCCTTGTCGCCGAGCGAGCAGGAGCCATCGCCGGCGCAACCGGCGTTGATCTCCATGATGGTTTCGCCCTGATCCGGCTGGATGTCTCCGACATTCAGTCCGATCCCGGCCGTCTGGTCGATGAAGTCAACGCCTTTGGCCTGTTTGGTGGGGAGAAGCTGATTTGGGTTCGCGGTGCCGCCAATGAGAAGCAGCTGGTCGATGGGCTCTCCCATCTCGCTGCCAATCCGCCCGAGGGCAGCTATCTCCTGATCGAAGCGGGAGACCTGAAGAAGGGATCAGCGCTTCGGAAGGTGGCCGAGGGTGAGCGCAGCATCGCTTGCATCGCCTGCTACCAGGATGATGCCCGTGCCCTGAACGCATTGATCGACACCGAACTCTCGGCCGCCAACCTGAGGATCACCCCGGCAGGCCGTGAACTGCTGGTGGAATCGATCGGCGGCGACCGCATTGCGTCGCGAAACGAAATCCAGAAGCTTGTGCTCTATTGCATGAAGGATGACCTGATCGACGAGCGCCACGTTCTGGAGATCGTCGGTGATGCAAGCGCAGTGTCGACCGACGAAGTTGTTGACGCAGTCCTTTCAGGTGACCCGGACGGCTTTCTCCACGCCATCCAGAAGGTCATTGCGTCGAAAACCGCTGTCTTTCTTGTCCTGCAGGGCACGATGAAACAGATCCAGCTGCTGGAAACCATGCGCCTGGACATGGAAGAGCGTCAGCAGCAGGCTGCGCAGGTCATGCAGACGCTGGGGCGTGGCATCCATTTCAAGCGGAAGCCGATCATCGAAAAAGCGTTACGGAACTGGAACAGTCTCGATCTCGGGCGTGAGAGTGCGCGGCTGAATGCAGCCATTCTGCAGAGCAGGCAAAATGCACCCCTGGAAGATAATCTGGCGATCCAGACCTTGCTGGCAACGACACTGCAGTCCGCCAGGCGCAATCGACGAGGCTGATCAACGCGCTTCGAGAAGCCGGCAGATCTCTTCGAGTTGGTCCAGCGTCTTGTAATTGATCTTCAGCTGACCACCGCCACCCTTGTGGTTGATCGAGACCGAAAGACCAAGACGATCCGACAGGCTGCGCTCCAGCGCTATGGTGTCCGAATCTTTCGCTTCGCGGGGTTCGGCAAGGGCAGGCGCCTGTTGAGCCTTGATGTGGTTCTGCGCGAGCTTCTCCGCGTCGCGAACCGATAGCCCCTTCTGGGCAATCGTCTTGGCGAGCGCGACAGGGTCCGGCGTTGACACCAGCGCACGGGCGTGACCGGCCGAGAGACTGCCATCCGCCAGCATGTCCCGGACCGGGTCGGGAAGTTTCAGCAGTCGGAGACTGTTTGCCACATGGCTGCGGCTCTTGCCGATGATTTCGCCCAGGTCATTCTGGGTATAGCCGTGCTCCGCGATCAGCTGCTCGTAACCGAGCGCTTCTTCGAGCGGGTTGAGATCGGCGCGCTGGACGTTTTCAACGATCGCCAGCTCAAGCGCCGTCCGATCATCAACGTCGCGGACGATGACAGGGATCTCGACCAGGCCCGCAAGCTGGGCGGCACGCCAGCGACGCTCACCGGCAATGATTTCATAGCGATCGCTGCCAATGGTGCGTACGACGACCGGCTGCACGATCCCGTGCTGGCGAATGGAACCAGCGAGGTCCTGAAGTTCTGCCTCATCGAAATACCGGCGGGGGTTTTTCGGACTGCGCGCGACGAATTCGATTGGGACAGTACGGTCGGCACTGATCGCAGGACGCGTCTCGCCGACGGGTACCGGCTGATCCATCTCGCCGATCAGCGCTGCAAGTCCACGCCCCAGGCGCCGTTTCGATACGTCTTCGCTCATACTCACACCTTTGTACGAAGATTAGGCTGCTTTGCGCTGCCGCTCGCGCTGAATGACCTCGGACGCCAGCTGCAGATAGGCCTGACTGCCGGCGCATTTCAGGTCATAAAGGATAGCCGGCTTACCATAGGACGGTGCCTCGGATACGCGGACGTTGCGTGGAATGAGGGTCGCATAGACCTTCTCGCCGAGATGTTCGCGGACGTCGCTGACCACCTGCTGCGCCAGATTGTTGCGCGAGTCGAACATTGTCAGCACGATACCCTGGATATCCAGGGTTGGATTCACGCTCTGTCGAACCTGATTGATCGTTTCCAGCAACTGGCTGAGACCCTCCAGTGCAAAAAACTCGCACTGCAGCGGCACGAGGACCGAATGGGCCGCCGCCATCGCATTCATTGTTAAAAGATTGAAGGAAGGCGGGCAATCCAAGAGCACATAGCTATAAGCGCGTGCATCATCAAGATTGAGGGCCTTCTTGAGGCGGAACACGCGATCTGCCTGCTGCGAGATCTCCATTTCGAACCCGAGCAGATCCATCGTCGACGGCACGATCGAGAGATTCGGCACGGCCGTTTCAAGCGCGGCCTCGCTGATCGAATTTGCACCGATCAGCACATCATACGACGACAAACGCCGGTCCCGCCGGTCAATGCCGAGGCCTGTACTGGCGTTTCCCTGCGGATCAAGATCAACGATCAACACGCGCTCACCGATAGCCGCCAGCGCTGTAGCGAGGTTGATCGCAGTCGTTGTTTTGCCCACGCCGCCCTTCTGATTGGCGATGGTGATGATGCGGTTCTTTTCGAGACTCATTTGGCACCCGAAGCGTTAAGCCCTGCGCGTGAGAGAGGAGATCTCCAGGATAACGGAATCCGGCTCGACAACGCTTTGATGTTTTACCAGATCGAAGTCCCAGCGACCACGCGCTTTATCGATTTCCTGCTGGTAATCCCGACCTTTGTGGAAGATCAATCTGAGTTCTGGATTGGCAAGTGCCCAGGGATGGGCATAGGCGAACAAAAGATCGAGTTCGGCGAGCGCACGTGCCGAGATGAAGTCCGGTGGGGCCAGCGTCTTCGCCGCATCTTCGATCCGCAGAGGGTGAACGGATGCCCGAGCACCAATCTCGGTAATCGCCGTCCGTAGAAAGCCGCACTTTTTGTTGTTGCTTTCAACCAGATCGACCCAGCCGGCCTGGTCCTCAATCAGGGTGATGGCGGTGATGATCCCTGGAAATCCCCCGCCGCTCCCGAGATCAATCCATCGACCAGGAGTCGGCACAATGTTTCGGAGTTGCAACGAGTCTGCGATATGGCGCGTCCAGAGCTGTTCGACCGTCGATGGAGCAATCAAATTGATTCTTGCGGCCCATTTCAGGAAAAGGTTGGCGAACCGATCAAGGCGCTCCTGCGTTTCACGTGAAACATCGATTCCATAGGGAACGCTTTTCATTCTTTGCATATCAGGATGCCAACTTATTGATTTGGTTCTTGCGTAGATGCGCGACAAGTAAGGCGACAGCCGCCGGCGTCATACCTTCAAGCCGGCTTGCCTGGGCAATATTGCGTGGCTTGTTGGCGACCAGCTTGATCTTCAGCTCATTCGAGAGACCCGATAGGGCAGAATAGTCGAAATCATCGGGAATGACGCGCTCTTCTTCAGCACGCAACCCTTCAATATCCGCCGACTGTCGCTCGAGATAGACATGGTACAGACAATCGATCTCAACGGCAGTTGCGATCTTCGCATCAACCGACTTCAGTTCGGGCCAGACCTGGCGCACCTGATCCCAGCCGATGTCCGGATAGGACAGAATCTCCCGAGCCGTGCGACGACGACCATCCTGATTGATGGTTGCTCCGGCGAGCGCCATCTCATTGGGTGACGCAGTCAGCGATCCAAGTTGTTCGTAAAGGGCTTCGCGCTGGGCCCGATAGGCCTCAAACTTTTCGGCCCGTTCCGAAGACACGCAACCTAGCTCGATACCATACGGCGTCAGCCGCATATCGGCATTGTCAGCACGCAATGACAGTCGATACTCGGCGCGGGAGGTGAACATCCTATAGGGCTCCGCCACGCCACGCGATGTCAGATCATCGATCATCACCCCGATGTAGGAATCCGTACGGCTGAAGGAGAATCCGCTTCGGCCGGCTGCGAGCCGGGCCGCATTGATCCCAGCCAGCAAGCCTTGAGCGCCCGCCTCTTCATAACCTGTAGTGCCATTGATCTGACCAGCCAGATACAAGCCCCTAACGCCTTTGACCGCCAGGGACAGATCGAGCTGCTGCGGATCAACAAAATCATACTCAATCGCATAACCAGGCTGCAGGATACGGACATTCTCGAGCCCCGGAATAGAGCGAATGAACTGCTCCTGGACATCCTCGGGCAGGGAAGTCGAGATTCCGTTTGGATAGATGGTATCATCATCAAGCCCTTCGGGCTCCAGAAAAATCTGATGTCCATCACGATCGCCGAAACGATTGATCTTGTCCTCGATCGAGGGGCAATATCGCGGTCCGACACCTTCGATCTGGCCGGAATACATGGCCGATCGATGAATGTTTTCGCGGATGATCCGATGGGTTTCAGCCGTCGTGCGCGTGATGCCGCAAGCAATCTGCGGCGTCGTCACGGATTCCGTCATGAATGAGAAGGGAATGGGGTTCTCATCCGCCTCCTGGACTTCCAGATCCTCCCAACGAATGGTCTTGCGGTCCAGCCGCGCCGGAGTGCCGGTCTTAAGCCGACCCAACTTCAGGCCGAGTGCTGCGAGATCCTCGCTCAAGCCCAGCGCCGGGGCCTCACCGACACGGCCAGCAGCAAGCTTCTTGTCCCCGATATGGATCAAACCATTGAGAAACGTACCCGTTGTCAGCACAACCGCGGCTGAACGAAGCTCCAGGCCGTTTGACAGGATCACGCCGTTTATTTCGGTAGAGTCACGAACGAAGCGGACCACACCACCTTCAATAATCTCAAGGTTCGGAGTTTCCGCGAGCAGACGCTGGACAGCCAGGCGATAGAGCTTGCGATCAGCCTGCGTACGCGGGCCCCACACTGCTGGGCCCTTTTTGCGGTTCAACATGCGGAACTGAATGCCGCCTTCGTCAGCAGCGCGACCCATGATGCCATCGAGTGCATCGATTTCGCGAACGAGATGGCCTTTGCCCAGGCCGCCAATGGCCGGATTACAAGACATGACGCCGATCGTTTCGGCCTTGTGTGTCACGAGCGCGGTTCTAACGCCCATGCGTGCCGATGCGGCAGCCGCTTCGGTACCGGCATGACCGCCGCCAACAACAATTACATCGAAATGTCTCTCAGACATGATCGCGGTACAGCCTGTTTCACGTGAATCACTTGCCGACACAGAATTCGGAGAAGATCTTACCCAAAAGCGTTTCGGTATCGATTCGACCGGTCACTCTCGCCAGTTCGACGGATGCCAATCGCAACTCTTCGGCTCGGATCTCAAGTGGCAACAACGCGCCCTCAAGCGCAGATGCGAGATATTGCGACGCCAAACGAAGGCGCTCTGCATGCCTCATACGGCTTGGAATTGCAAGGCTCTCAACCTGAGTATGACTTCTGACCGCATCCAGCAGCCGCTCCCGAAGCAGTTCGAGACCTTCCCCCGTGGCAGAAGACACATGGAGGTCATAGGCTTCCTCCGTGGGAATATCACGCATGAGGTCGACTTTCGTCCCGATACGCAGAGCCGGTCGCTCGAAATCCATCAACTCTGCATCGGAATTCTCGGACAGGTCGACCAGATGCAAAATGAGGTCCGCATCATTGATCGTCCGGAATGCCCGCCGGATTCCCTCCCGCTCGACCAGATCTTCGGTCTCCCTGAGGCCAGCTGTATCAAAGAGTTCAAACTTGTAGCCGTCAATATCCAGTTCGCAGCGAACCACGTCACGCGTCGTGCCAGCGATCGGGGTAACGATGGCCACATCGCGCTGCGCCAGCGCATTCATCAAGCTTGATTTGCCTGCATTCGGCAGCCCGGCCAGCGCCACCTTGAACCCGTCGCGGATGATCTCACCCGCCCTAAGATTGCCGATTGCGCGGTCCAGCTGGACCTTGAGTTCTGCGACATCGGCCCAAACGCGATCTGATAGAGAACCAGGAATGTCACCTTCGTCGCTGAAGTCCAGCTCCGCCTCAAGCATCGAGCGAACGAAAATCAGCTTTTCGCGCCATTCATCGTAAACGGCGGAGAGATGACCGTTGGCCTGCTCCCCCGCAAGCCTTCTCTGCATTTCAGTCTCGGCGCTGAGCAAGTCAGCGAGACCTTCAACCTCGACGAGATCCATCTTGCCGTTTTCGAATGCCCGTCTCGAGAACTCGCCAGCTTCCGCCAGTCGAACACCATTGAATCCGGCTAATGATCGCAGCGCTGCGTTCACGACTGCACGGCCACCATGCAGATGGAGCTCGACACAATCTTCGCCCGTAAAGGAATTGGGTCCTGGGAAAACGAGAACCAGACCACGATCAAGGAACTCGCCATCAGCCGCCCGGATCGTCCGCAGCGAAGCCATGCGCGGCTCCGGCAGCGATCCAATCATCTGACGGACGGCATCGAAGCAGGCCGGACCGCTCACTCTGATAACGGCAACGCCGGCGGGCAAGCCGCCGGACGCAAGAGCACAAATCGTATCGGATCGCGCTGTCACGAGATCACCCACAGGCAAAGCCTGAGGCTGCCGGTCGGAACCGGCACCGCATCAGGTGTTCATCGAGTCGAAGAAGTCGCCGTTGTTCTTCGTCTGCTTGAGCTTGTCGATCAGGAATTCGATCGCATCCGTGGTACCCATCGGTGCGAGAATGCGGCGCAGGACGAAAATCTTCTGGAGATCCTGGCGCGGAACCAGCAGGTCTTCCTTACGCGTACCGGACTTGAGGATATCCATGGCCGGGAAGATACGCTTGTCGGCAACCTTGCGGTCGAGCACGATTTCCGAGTTACCCGTACCCTTGAACTCTTCGAAAATGACTTCGTCCATGCGGCTGCCGGTATCGATCAGCGCCGTAGCGATGATCGTCAGCGAGCCACCTTCTTCGATGTTACGTGCAGCACCGAAGAAACGCTTCGGGCGCTGCAGGGCGTTTGCATCAACACCGCCGGTCAGAACCTTACCCGATGAAGGCACAACCGTGTTGTAGGCGCGACCGAGGCGGGTGATCGAGTCCAAGAGGATGACGACATCACGGCCATGCTCGACGAGGCGCTTTGCCTTCTCGATGACCATTTCTGCGACCTGAACGTGGCGCACGGCCGGTTCGTCGAAGGTCGACGACACGACCTCGCCGCGCACCGAGCGCTGCATGTCGGTCACTTCTTCCGGACGTTCATCAATCAAGAGAACGATCAGATAACATTCCGGGTGGTTCGCCGTGATCGAATGAGCAATGTTCTGCAGGAGAACGGTCTTACCAGTTCTCGGCGGAGCAACGATCAGTCCGCGCTGGCCCTTGCCGAGCGGGGCGACCAGATCGATCACGCGGGCAGACAGATCCTTCGACGTGGGAACATCGAGTTCCATCTTGAACCGCTCGTTTGGATAGAGCGGCGTCAGGTTGTCGAAGTGGACCTTGTGGCGGATCTTTTCCGGATCCTCGAAATTGATCGTGTTGACCTTCAGAAGCGCGAAGTAGCGTTCGCCTTCCTTCGGGCCGCGGATCGGACCTTCAACGGTATCGCCTGTTTTCAGCGAGAAACGGCGGATCTGAGAAGGGGAAATGTAGATATCGTCAGGGCCTGGCAGGTAGTTGGCATTCGCCGAGCGAAGAAAACCGAAACCATCCTGAAGTACTTCAACGACGCCTTCACCGATGATCTCTACATCCTGGCTCGCAAGCATCTTCAGGATCGCAAACATCAGCTCCTGCTTGCGCATCGTGCTCGCGTTTTCGACTTCGAGCGATTCGGCAAAAGTCAGGAGATCGGTCGGCGATTTGCTTTTGAGTTCTTGTAGCTTCATTTCAGCCATGAAGAGGGACCACGTCAGATAGATTTTTCAAGGGGAGCGGCGAGCTGGTGGAATTCGGTACGATCGCGAAGGCCGCAAATGACTGAATATTACGCAAGCCAAAAGAGGAAGTGGCGCGAAAATAGCGACTCGCGGATTCGACCGCAAGCGAAAAGCCCGTGCGCATGAAAATAATGCGTGATGAGCAGAGAGCTCAGAAAGGCTTCACCACCGCAAGCACGACGATCAGGATCATCAACAGCGTCGGTGCTTCGTTCATCATCCGCCAATAGCGAGGTGTACGAATGTACTCGCCACGGCCGAAAGACTTCACCGCCTTGGAGAAATAGCCGTGAACGCCGGAAAGGGCGATGACGGCTGCGATTTTTGCATGCAGCCAGCCGCCCTGAAAGTCTAAGACCTGCCAGGCGAGATAGAGGCCAAGCACCCAGGACACGACCATGGCGGGGTTCATGATCACCTTCATCAGCCGAGCTTCCATCACCGCAAAGGTTTTCGCCTGCTGCGAGGAGGGGTCACAGTCTGAGTGATAGATGAAAAGCCGCGGCAGATAGAGCATGCCGGCCATCCACGAGATGATGGCAATCACGTGCAACGCCTTGATCCAGGGATAGGCCTGGTCCGGTCCTGCCAGCATGATCCCGCCGCCAATCGCTGCAAAGAATACGAGCGCCGTGGCTGCCTTCCTGGCAGCCTGGGCTCCCGGCTTCGCATCAATCTGCTTTTCCATCCTCAGCCGAAGCTCCTGACCTGGGCCACCAGCTCGCTGACATGCTGGGGATCAGCTTGCGGCGTAATGCCGTGTCCGAGGTTGAAGATCAGCGGACCTTGTCCGAGAGCCTGCAGGATCGCATCGATGCCGTCCTTCAAGGCTGCACCACCGGCGACAACCCGCATCGGATCGAGATTGCCCTGAACTGGCCCGTCCTTCTGAAGTTCGACGGCAAAGCTCAGCGGAACGGACCAGTCGAGGCCTATGGCATCGGCATTCGTATCCTGGCGATAGCGCTTCAGGAGAATGCCGGCTCCCTTGGCAAAGGCGATGACCTTGGCCCGCGGCCGGCGCGCCTTGACCGAGTCGATGATCCGACGAACAGGACGAACGGCATAGGCCTCGAACTCGGCTTCACCGAGGACACCAGCCCAGGAATCGAAAATCTGCACGGCGTCCGCACCGGCATCGATCTGGGCAACCAGATAATCGGCAGACACGTCAGCGAGAAAATCGAGGAGCCATGCAAAGACCTCTGGATGACGATAGGCGAAGAGCCGGGCAGGGGCCTGATCGGGTGTTCCATGTCCAGCGATCATATAGGTCGCAACCGTCCAGGGGGCGCCACAGAAGCCGAGAAGCGTGGTTTCTGTCGGAAGCTCGGAACGCAGCTTCGACACCGTCTGCATGACCGGCTTCAGGTGATCCATCACACCATCGGTCGAAAGCCCCTTGATGCCGTCGACATCGATCGGATCCATCTGAGGACCATGACCCTCGGAGAACCGCACATTGCGATGCAAGGCATCCGGGATCACCAGAATGTCGGAGAAGAGGATCGCAGCATCGAAACCGTAGCGACGGATCGGCTGCAGGGTAACCTCCGTCGCAAATTCCGGCGAGTAACAGAGATCGAGGAAGCTCCCGGCTTTCTGACGCGTCTCTCGGTATTCCGGCAGATAGCGGCCTGCTTGTCTCATGAGCCAGATGGGCGGCGGCGTGACCGTTTTCCCATCCAAGACGTCGAGGACTTTTCGGTTCGTCGTGCTCAAGGCCCAAGCCCTTTCAAAAAAGAAAAGAGATATTGAATCTTCTTCTATTTCTAAGAGTCTCTGACTATCAAGGATTAATCCAGAGCCACAGCTTGTTCTCGCAAGATTGCCTACCCATCCGGGATCGGCAGGGATATTCCAAATGCCGCCTGGATAATGGGGATAACCGGAAATTAACCCGCGATTCCATCCACTTCGAAGAGGCAGAGAAGACCGTTAACAGGGGACGAGGAGTCGATGAGGATGGGCCATCCTTCTTTCCTCACCACAATTCACAACCCCCGAAATTCGAAGACCGGCTGGTGACCGATTGTGGATAAATCGGCACTTTTCCTCTTGCCCCTCCGCCTGCATCGCCGCTACCTCTGTTTATCCCGAACAATCAACAGGGCACGGTGAACAACGTGGAGAACCGGAAAAACTTCTTCCATCTCCACCTGATTTCTGACTCAACGGGAGAGACTCTCATCTCTGCTGGCCGAGCCGCAGCCGCTCAGTTCCGGGGTTCGAACGCCATCGAGCACGTCTACCCGCTCATCCGCAGCAAGAAGCAGATCAAGGCGCTGATCGAAGCGCTCGATCGCGAGCCTGGGATTGTGCTCTACACCATCGTCGACCAGGACCTCGCCGCCCTCGTGGAAACCGGCTGCCATGAACTCGGCCTGCCCTGTGTCAATGTGCTTGCCCCGATCATCGAGAAGTTCCAGGCTTATCTGGGAGCGCCCTCGCGCGGCCGGGTGGGTGCCCAGCATGTGCTCAATGCCGAATACTTCGCGCGGATCGAAGCGCTCAACTTCACCATGGACCACGATGACGGACAGGCTCCCGAAGATTATGACCAGGCGGATGTGGTCATCATCGGCATCAGCCGGACATCGAAAACACCGACAAGCATCTATCTCGCCAATCGCGGCATCAAGACCGCAAACCTGCCGATCGTCCCGGGTGTGCCGCTGCCCGATGGACTTCTGACAGCAACTCGACCTCTGGTCGTCGGGCTGATCGCGACATCCGACCGGATCTCTCAGGTGCGGGAAAACCGCATCCTCGGCGCAACGGCTGGCTATGACAAAAGCGAATATGTTGATCGGGCATCGATCACCGAAGAACTGAAATATGCGCGCTCGCTCTGTGCCCGCAACAACTGGCCGCTGATCGATGTCACCCGTCGCTCGATCGAAGAGACGGCGGCGGCTATTCTTGCCCTGCGTCCAAAGCCGCGCTAAGCGATGACCATTGCCATTACGAAGGTATCGTCATGAGCTCACACTTGATTCTCGCGTCTGGCAGCAAGGCGCGGCAGATGCTCCTCAAGAATGCCGGTCTTGAATTCAGCGCGGTTCCGGCGTCGGTCGATGAACGTGCGATCGAAGAGAGCCTTCCGCTCGCCGGACGAGACCCGGTCTCCGTTGCACGCCATCTCGCTTTGGCCAAGGCCAACGAGGTTTCGCGGCGCTTCCCTGGCACTTATGTGATCGGCTGCGATCAGACCATGTCTCTGGGCTCCAAGATCTTCCATAAGGCGAACTCGATTGCGGAGGCGCGGGAGACCTTGCTCGCTTTGCGGGGAAGGGCGCATTTCCTGAACAGTGCGGTTTGCCTCGTCCGAGACGAGCAGCTGCTGTGGAGCGAAGTCGTCAAAGCCTGCATGCAGGTGCGCGAATTCTCGGACGAGTTCCTTGCCGGCTATCTGCAGCGCAACGGTGACGCCGCCTTGTCGAGTGTCGGCTGCTATCAGTTGGAAGGGGAGGGCGTGCAGTTGTTCGATACCATCGCCGGCGACTATTTCACGATATTGGGTCTGCCGCTTCTGCCGTTGCTCGCAGCACTTCGGCAACACGAGATTAACCATGCGTGATTCACGTGAAACATTCCCGGCCCGGGCTTTTGTCGCCGGCTATCCGATCAAGCATTCCCGCTCGCCGATCATCCATGGCTATTGGCTCGATCAGTATGGACTGCCTGGGTCCTATGAGAAAGTTGCAGTTGCGCCGGAGAACTTTGCCGACTTCATCGCCCAATTGAAGCATGCCGATAGCCCCTATCGCGGCGGCAATGTCACGATCCCCCACAAGGAGGCGGCCTGCAGTCTTGCCGATCGCATTGATCCGGTCGCCGAGGAGTTGGGAGCCGCCAATACCCTTTGGCGTGAGGATGGATTGTTGCACGCTACAAATACCGACGGTGTCGGCTTCGTCGCCAATCTGGATTTGCAGCATCCCGGCTGGGACAAGGTCGGACGCGCCATCGTTTTGGGTGCAGGGGGAGCCAGTCGTGCCATCCTCCAGGCGCTTCGCGATCGCCAGATACCGGAGATCCATGTCGTGAACCGCACGGTGGACCGCGCCCGGGAACTGGTCCAACGGTTCGGAGCGCCCCTTGAGGCGCATGGTATGGAGGCACTGGATGCCCTGCTGGAAGGGGCCGGATTGTTCGTCAACACGACGTCACTGGGGATGGATGGAACGGCAGCGCCGACACTGGCTTTTGATCGGATGCGGAGCGACGCTGTCGTGACCGACATCGTCTACGTGCCGTTGAAGACCCCATTTCTGATGCAGGCCGAGCGGGTCGGCTTGGATACCGTCGATGGCCTGGGCATGTTGCTGCACCAGGCGGTCCCGGGGTTCGAACGGTGGTTCGGCAAAAAGCCTGAGGTGGCAGCCGAGCTCCGACGCCTTGTGCTCGAGGATATCGAGGCCCATAAATGATTGTCCTCGGCCTGACCGGCTCGATCGGTATGGGGAAGTCAACCACCGCCGCAATGCTTGCGGAGGAAGGCGTGCCTGTAAACGATGCCGACCAGGTGGTTCACGATCTCTATCGTTCGGAAGCCGTTGCACCGGTCGCCGAACTTTTCCCCGACGTCATTGTCGGTGGGGCCGTCGACCGTCAACTGCTGTCGGCGAATCTGGCGAAGAATCCGGCTAAGTTCAGGGAGCTCGAGGCCATCGTTCATCCGCTGGTTCGGACGCGGGAAAAGGCTTTTCTCGATCGGCAGCGAGATCTCGGACAGGACTTGGTGGTCCTCGATATCCCACTGCTCTTCGAGACCGGTGCACAGGACCGTGTCGACCGGGTCATCGTGGTGAGTTGCGATCCGGAGGTCCAGAGAGCGCGTGTTCTGGCGAGGCCCGGTATGACCGAGGAGAAGTTTCAGCTCATTCTCGCACGCCAGGTGGCCGATTCGGAAAAACGCGCGAAGGCCGATTATGTCATCGATACGGGGCACGGCCTTGACACCGCCCGTGCGCAGGTCAGAACCATCGTCAGAGAATTACGCGAGCAGGCGAAACGGACGAACCATGCGTGAGATCATCTTCGATACGGAAACAACGGGCCTCGACAACAAGGCCGACCGCGTCATCGAAATCGGCGGTATCGAACTGCTCAATCATTTTCCGACGGGCCGTACCTTCCATGTCTATATCAACCCGGGCGACCGCAAGGTTCATCCGGACGCGCTCGCCGTCCACGGCATAACCGACGACTTTCTGAAGGATAAGCCGCTCTTTGCAGAGATTGTCACCGACCTGCAGGAATTCTTCGAGGGCGCCAAGTGGATCGCCCATAACGCCACCTTCGACATGGGCTTCATCAACGCGGAATTCGAACGGCTTGGCCTCCCACCCGTGCCCTCGGATATGGTCGTTGACACGCTGGCGCTGGCGCGTCGCAAGCATCCGATGGGACCGAACTCTCTCGATGCTCTGTGCCGCCGATATGGAATCGACAATTCCCACCGTACGAAGCATGGCGCCTTGCTCGACTCCGAGTTGCTTGCGGAAGTCTATATCGAAATGCTGGGCGGACGGCAGGCAGCGTTCGGCCTGACCACGATCGAGGCCCGCCGGAACCAATCGAGCGAAACCGATGAGGTGATCGAGATCACCTATGAGCGTCCGCGCCCCTTGGGACAACGTCTGTCGGCCAGTGAAATGGAAGCCCATGCCAAGCTTGTCGCGCGTCTCGGCGGCAAGGCACTCTGGGCAAAATACGACGGATAACAAAAAGGGCCCCGGACGGGCCCTTTCTCAATTCTTCATCAGATGAAGCTGATCAGTTCGGGACTGCCTGGCTCTTGGCGCGGGACTGTTCTTCTGCCACGCGCTGCGCGAACATTTGCGCAAAGTCGATAGGATCGATCATCAGCGGCGGGAAGCCGCCATTGCGCGTCGCGTCCGCAATAATCTGACGAGCAAACGGGAAGAGCAGGCGCGGGCACTCGATGAAGAGGACCGGCAGCATGTGCTCCTGAGGGAAACCGGAAATGCGGAACACGCCGCCGTAAACCAGCTCGCTTACGAACACGACCTTGTCGCCGTCCTTGGCTTCTGCGTTCAGCGCCAGCACGACATCGAAGTCGGTATCCGAGAGCGGGTTGGCGTTGACGTTGACATTGATGTTGATGGCCGGCGCCTTGTCACGAGCCTGAAGCGAACGCGGCGCACCCGGGTTCTCGAAGGAGAAGTCCTTGATATACTGGGCAAGAATGTTGAGGGACGGAGAAGTCGTTCCCTGATCGTTGTCGGCCATAGGGCGTTTCCTTGAAGATGAACTGCTAAGGCCATCTAACATCTGAGACTTCACCTTACAACCCTACGCAGGGAAGGGGGAGAAGCATCAATCGCGGCCGATTCGCGGGTCCCGCCAGGGTGAATTCGGGTTCGGTTCTCGGCGGTATTCGTCATCGCCGAGATCGACGACATTCTCGCCCGTTGGCTTGCCTGGCCTGAAGCCGCCATCTGCGAAGCCTGCGCTCCGTACGACGATGCGTGGCTTGATCAGACGCCAGGCGAAGTCTCGGACGTAAGGAATGAAGAGCAGGATGCCGATGATGTCACCGAAGAAACCCGGAACGATCAGAAAAAATGCTGCGACCACAAGCAGCGCAGCGTGAACGAGTTCACGGCCGGGGTCGAGACCCTGCCGGGCCTCGCTCTGCAGACGGCGAAGAATGCCGGCGCCCTGAAAACGAAGAAGGGCAACGCCGGCAACAGCCGATAGGACGATCAGCGCGAGCGTGGGCAAAACACCAATCGCCCGACCAACAATGATGAAACTCGCGATCTCGATGAGTGGTGCAATCAAAAAAAGCACCAAAGGCAGGCGCATAAGCTGGCTCCAAACGCCTTTGTGATCCGGATATCGCAAGAGTCGGCGCTTACTCGATGCAAAGAATGCATTGCGCCATTTGAATGATGCGGCGCTGGAGACTATATGGGGGAACGAAAAATCAAATTCAATCAAGCCTGGCGGTATTCATGGGATCTAGCGATTTCGTTACATTGTTCTTCCTGGTGGCTGCGGTACTGATCTTTTTTCAGCTTCGCAGTGTGCTGGGACGCCGCACGGGCCATGAAAAGCCGCCGTTCGATCCCTTCGCGCAACGCGATCTGTCCAAGGGCGCCGCACGCGATGACGGCAAGGTCGTAACGCTTCCGCGTCGTGAAGATGCGACAGGCGAAGAGCGTTTCAACGCGATCGACGCCTATGCTCCAGCTGGCACGGCGCTGAATGACCAGCTGCGCGAACTTCTGCGCCACGATCCGAACTTCAATCCGAAGGAATTCCTGAACGGTGCGAAGATCGCATACGAGATGATCGTGATGGCGTATGCCGAGGGTGACAGAAAGACGCTCAAGGGTCTCCTATCCCGGGAAGTGTTTGACGGTTTCGAGAGCGCCATTGCAGATCGTGAAAGTCGTGGCGAAAGCGTCCGGTCGACATTCGTGGGCATCGAAAAGGCAGAAATCACACAGGCATCCGCGCGCGACAACGAGGAACAAGTCACAGTTCGCATCGTCAGCCAGTTGATTACGGCGACCTTTGACAAGGATGGCGTCCTCATCGATGGCGACGCCGAAGCCGTGTCTGAAGTCAACGACGTCTGGACTTTCGCTCGCGATGTCCGTTCGCGCGATCCGAACTGGAAGCTGATCGCGACCGAAGCGGAACAATGAGCGAGCAAGGCTCCTTCCACCTGAAGCCAGTGTCGTTCGACGACCTGCCCGGCTGGAAGGCGGATAGTCCCACACCTCTCTGGGCAGCTATGGCCGACTGCAGGAACTATCTGCGGTCGGTCAAGCCGTATAAGGCCGGCCGTCTTGGATTGACCGCGCAGGATCTTCTGCCGCTTCTGGATGCCGCGGAGGGATTCCAGCCCTCAGGGGCCGACGACGCGCGCGACTTTTTCGAGCGGGAAACCCGTCCTTTCTTGATCATGCCCGATGGTGGCAAACAGGGTCTGGTCACAGCCTTCTATGAGCCGGAAGTCGCCGTTAGCGATAGGCCTGATCAGGAGTATCGCCATCCCTTCTATCGTCGGCCGCTCGACCTCGTAGATGTCGATGAGGCCAACCGTCCGGCGGACCTCGACCCATCCTATGCTTTCGCCTTGAAGACCGATCAGGGGCTGCGGCCCTATCCGGACCGGCGTGAGATCGATCAGGGCTGGCTTGAGGGCAGGGGGCTGGAAATTGCCTGGGCCCGCTCGAAGGTCGATGTGTTCTTCGCCCATGTCCAGGGGGCCGCGCGGTTGCGCTATCCGGATGGTCGCCTGCGTCGTATCACCTACGCGGCCAAGGCCGGTCACCCGTTTTCGGGGATAGGCCGACTACTGATTGACCTCGGCGAGATCCCGGAAGCCGAGATCTCCATGCAGTCGATCCGCGCCTGGCTCGCGGCCCATCCTGAACGCGTCGATGAAATCCTCTGGCACAACAGATCCTACATCTTCTTCCGCGAGGCCGATGTCGACGATCTCTCGCGCGGCCCGATCGCCGCAGCCAAGGTGCCGCTCATTGCCGGCCGTTCGCTCGCCGTCGACCGCAACATCCATACCTTTGGCTTTCCCTTTTTCATCCATGCAAGGGGCCTGACCCACATGGACGGCGGGCAGGATTTTGCCCGCACGATGCTTGCCCTGGATACGGGCTCTGCAATCCTCGGTCCCGCCCGCGGCGACATCTTCACCGGCTCGGGAGACGAGGCTGGTGACTTGGCGGGCGCGGTGCGCAACGCAGCGGATTTCTATATACTGATCCCGAAGCAGGCAGCAGAGAGGTTTGTCTGAGTGTCGGGTGCACCAAAGCTCAATCCGGAAGATCGCATCCTCTGGGCCAAGGTCGCGCGCTCGACCCGGCCCATGCCTGGCCGTATGGAGGAACTGCTGAGTTTCGAGGAGCAGTTTCAGACGGCCGTCGAGGAAAAGGAGGTGCTGGCGCTCAACCGCGCAGCCCTTTCGACGTCGATTTCAACATCCGAGACCGATCGCAAACCGGCAGCGCACGCCCATCACCCTCTGGAAAAGCCGGTCAAGCGCAAGCTTTCCCGCGGCCATCTGGCACTCGAGGCGCGCATCGACCTGCATGGTCTGATCCAGAGCGAAGCCCATGGAATGCTGCTCGACTTCCTGATCCGGGCGCATGAGCGGGGCCTGCGCCATGTGCTGGTCATTACGGGCAAGGGCAGCTCGCTCGGCAGCGAAGGTGCGCTTAAACGCGCGGTACCGCTTTGGTTTGCGATGCCTGAGTTCCGGTTTCTGATCTCGTCCTATGAGCCGGCCGCCCGCCATCACGGCGGGGATGGTGCTCTCTATGTGCGGCTGTCCCGCCGCGGGCAGGACCGTCGATGACACCGTTTGGCGATGCCCTTCGGCAGTTGCGCGAGCGCAAGGGAGTTTCGCAAAAGGAAATGGCCGCTGCGATCGGCGTCTCGCCCGCCTATCTCTCGGCGCTTGAGCATGGAAAGCGCGGCCTGCCCAATTTCGATTTCCTGCAGCGTGTCGCAGGCTACTTCAACATCATCTGGGACGAAGCCGAAGAACTCTTTTCCACGGCCGGTCGGTCAGATCCCCGCGTGGTGGTCGATACGTCAGGGATGAAGCCTGAATACACCGCATTCGCCAATGATCTGGCGAAGCTGATTCGCCAGCTCTCTCCCGATGTGATACGAGACATGCAGGATATTCTGGATAGCGCCAAAAAACGGCCTTGAAGGGGTTGAAAAGCCCTGTCTATCCACGACAAACGACGCCCTTGCCTTTGGAACTCAGGCCAAAACCCCTATAGTCGGGCCACTTGAAGCTGCTGATTCGAATCAGCCGGGCCTTTGAGAATTGACTGGAAAGATTGCTGAATGACCGACTTGCCGATCGCGGATAATGGTGGACCGGCCGAATACGGCGCGGATTCGATCAAGGTTCTGAAGGGACTGGACGCCGTCCGCAAGCGCCCCGGCATGTATATCGGTGATACGGACGACGGCTCCGGCCTGCATCACATGGTCTACGAAGTCGTCGACAACGCGATCGACGAAGCCTTGGCAGGTCATGCGGATATCGTCACGGTCACGCTGAATGCCGATGGTTCGGTCACCGTTACCGATAATGGCCGCGGTATCCCGACGGACATCCACACCGGCGAAGGCGTCTCGGCTGCCGAAGTCATCATGACCCAACTCCATGCCGGTGGTAAGTTCGACCAGAATTCCTACAAGGTTTCAGGTGGTCTGCACGGCGTCGGCGTCTCGGTCGTCAACGCACTCTCGGTGCGCCTCAGCCTCAAGATCCGCCGCGCTGGCAAGATCCACGAGATGAGCTTCACCCATGGCGTGGCCGATGCACCTCTGAAGGTGACCGGCGACTACGAAGGCCGTTCCGGCACCGAAGTCACCTTCCTGCCGAGCCCCGAAACCTTCACCAAGACCGAATTCGACTACGGAACGCTCGAGCATCGTTTGCGCGAACTCGCCTTCTTGAATTCCGGCGTGCGCATTCTCCTGACTGACAAGCGCAAGTCCGACATCCGTCAGGAAGAGATGATCTATGACGGCGGTCTTGAAGCCTTTGTGCGTTATCTCGACCGCTCCAAGAAGCCGCTGGTTGATAAGCCCGTGGCCATCAAAGGCGAGAAGGACGGGATCACTGTCGAAGTCGCCATGTGGTGGAACGACAGCTACCACGAGAACGTGCTCTGCTTCACCAACAACATTCCGCAGCGCGATGGCGGCACGCATATGGCCGGCTTCCGCGCCGCGCTGACCCGCCAGGTCACCTCCTATGCCGACAGCTCCGGTATCACCAAGAAGGAAAAGGTGACGCTGCAGGGCGAAGACTGCCGAGAAGGTCTCTCGGCAGTTCTTTCGGTCAAGGTTCCCGATCCGAAGTTCTCGTCGCAGACCAAGGACAAGCTTGTGTCCTCGGAAGTGCGTCCGGTCGTTGAAAACCTCGTCAACGAGGCCCTCAGCACCTGGTTCGAGGAGCATCCGACCGAAGCCAAGATCCTGGTCGGCAAGGTCGTCGAAGCCGCCGTTGCCCGCGAAGCCGCCCGCAAGGCGCGTGAACTCACCCGCCGTAAAGGCGCCCTCGATATCGCGTCTCTGCCCGGCAAGCTCGCCGATTGCTCCGAGCGTGACCCGGCCAAGTCCGAACTCTTCCTGGTCGAGGGTGACTCGGCAGGTGGTTCTGCGAAGCAGGGTCGCTCGCGCGAGAACCAGGCCATCCTGCCCCTGCGAGGCAAGATCCTCAACGTCGAGCGTGCCCGCTTTGACAAGATGCTCTCAAGCCAGGAAATCGGCACGCTGATCACGGCCCTTGGCACCTCGATCGGCAAGGACGAATTCAACGCGGATAAGCTTCGTTACCACAAGATCATCATCATGACCGATGCTGACGTGGACGGCGCACATATCAGAACCCTGCTGCTCACCTTCTTCTTCCGTCAGATGCCGGAGCTCATCGAGCGCGGCCATCTCTACATCGCTCAGCCGCCGCTCTATAAGGTCGCGCGCGGCAAGTCGGTCCAGTATCTGAAGGACGAGAAGGCGCTCGAAGACTACCTGATCACCATGGGTCTCGAAGAAGCGACCCTCACGCTCGCCAACGGTGAAGTCCGTGCCGGACAGGATCTGCGCGACGTCATCCAGGACGCGCTGCGTCTCCGGTCACTGATCGATGGCCTGCATTCTCGCTACAACCGCAATGTCATCGAGCAGGCAGCAATTGCCGGTGCGCTCAATCCCGAACTGACAGGCAACCGCCAGCAGGCCGAGGTGACCGCGGCGCTGGTCGCGAGCCGTCTCGACATGATTGCCGAAGACACCGAACGCGGCTGGCAGGGCTTCGTCACCGACGAAGGCGGCCTGCGCTTCGAACGTATGGTTCGTGGTGTCAAGGAAGTGGCCGCAGTCGATGTAGCGCTGATCGGCTCGGCTGACGCTCGCCACATGGACCAGATGTCGGCACGCCTGCGCGAGATCTATTCCGAACCGCCGGTTCTCACCCGCAAGGATGGCCGCAGCGACATGTCGGGCCCGCGCGCGCTTCTCGACTCGATCTTTGCAACCGGCCGCAAGGGCCTTTCCATGCAGCGATACAAGGGTCTCGGTGAAATGAATGCGGAGCAGCTCTGGGAAACCACGCTGGACCCGAATGTGCGCTCGCTGCTCCAGGTCCGCGTCAACGATGCGACCGATGCCGACGGCCTGTTCTCGCGCCTGATGGGCGACGAGGTCGAGCCGCGCCGCGAATTCATCCAGGACAATGCGCTGAGCGTCGCCAACCTCGACATCTGACGGCTTGCGCCGGAAGTTGAAATGGGCCGCTTTCGGGCGGCCCATTTGCGTTCACAGACTTATCTGTCTGAATGGTTAACGTGATTCACGTGAAACCATCGGCTAGGCTTCTCAGAACCGACCTTCGAAGGCGACCTCTGCGAGCGGCTTTCGCTCGTTCGGCGTTTCGCGCGACCGGAGACCTTCGGGCAGCGTCTCCTTGTCGCCCAGCTTGCCGATCGCGACCGCCGCATTGATGTGAAAGCCTTCCGGTGCCCCAAGCTCTGCCAGCGCGCGATCGAAGCTGAAGCCTGTCATCGCGTGCGCGAAGTAACCGGACTTGATCGCCTGCATCGACAGAAGGCCCCAGGCGGCACCCGCATCGAAACTGTGGCTGCGGTAGGACTTTGGCTCCGAGCCATCCGCAGGCCGGCTCAGCGTGTCCGAGAAGATGAAGACGAGTGCCGAGGCATTCTTTGCCCAGCCCTGGTTGAACTCGATCAGGATGTCGAGAAATTTGTCGAACTCGGGTGTTCCCTTCAGTGCGTAGATGAAGCGCCAGGGCTGGTAGTTAAATGCCGACGGTGCCCAATGTGCAGCATCCAGAATGGTCAGAAGATCTTCCTTCGGCATCGTGCTGCCGTCGAAGGCACGCGGCGACCAGCGATCAAGGAAGATCGGATCGACATTGTATTCGGACTTGCGGTTGTTGCTGCTGGTCATGGTGTTCCTTCACTCATGTCTTGGGATGACGGATGGAACAAACATCAAATCGCAAGCTTCGGAAAGGGTAGGACCTGCAAATTCGGTTGAACACTGTGATCGTTGATTAACCGCATCCGCAGCAGGGAACCTTAAGGACTTTCGCACATCATCCGGAGTCTGGAGTCTTCTTGCGTCGCGGCTTGAGGGAAATCCGGGCTTTTGCAGCGCACAAAGTCTGTTAGTGTAGCGAATGAACGCGGATCTCCGGTGATCCGGTATGAAGGTACAGAACCCATGTTCTATCAGCTCTATGAACTCAACCACGCATTCATGGCGCCTTTCCGGGCAACGGCGGATGCGATGAATCTGGCCTGGCGGAACCCGCTGAACCCCTGGTCGCATACGGCCCTTGGACGTTCTTTCTCTGCCGGCTTCGAGGTCTTCGAGCGCGTGACGCGGCGCTATGGCAAGCCGGCTTTTGGTCTCCCGAGAACGATCGTCGAAGGTGAAAGCGTGGCGGTCGAGGAAGAAATCGTCTGGCGCAAACCCTTCTGCGATCTGATCCATTTCAAGCGCCATTTGCCGGCCGGAGCTGACAAGGGCCCTCGGATCCTGATCGTCGCTCCGATGTCGGGCCATTATGCAACGCTACTGCGTGGAACGGTCGAAGCACTTCTGCCGAGCGCCGATCTCTACATCACCGACTGGATCGATGCCCGCATGGTGCCGGTAACCGAGGGCGACTTCGACCTCGACGATTACATCGACTACGTGATCGATATTCTCCATCACCTGGGTCCGGACACCCATGTGGTCGCTGTCTGCCAGCCCTCGGTTCCCGTCCTTGCCGCCGTTGCGGTGATGGAAGGGGACCAGGACAGCTGCGCACCGTCCTCGATGACCCTGATGGGCGGACCGATCGACACACGTATCAATCCGACCGCGGTCAACCAGCTGGCCCAGGACAAGCCGCTTTCCTGGTTCCGCGACAACGTCATCATGCAGGTGCCGTGGCCGCAGCCGGGTTTCATGCGCAATGTCTATCCTGGCTTCCTGCAGCTCTCGGGCTTCATGTCCATGAACCTTGACCGGCACATGATCGCCCACAAGGACTTCTACATGCACCTCGTCAAGAACGACGGGGACTCGGCCGAAAAGCATCGTGATTTCTACGACGAATACCTGGCCGTGATGGACCTCACGGCGGAATTCTATCTGCAGACCGTCGATACCGTCTTCATCAAGCACTCCCTGCCGAAGGGTGAGATGATGCATCGCACGAAGCGTGTCGATACGGCAGCGATCCGCAACGTCGCGCTGTTGACAGTCGAAGGCGAAAACGACGACATCTCCGGCGTCGGTCAGACGAAGGCGGCGCAGACTATCTGCACGAATATCCCCGACCACATGCGCCTGCATTATATGCAGCCCGATGTCGGTCACTACGGGGTCTTCAACGGCTCGCGCTTCCGTCGCGAAATCGCGCCGCGGATCATCCAGTTCGCCCGGACCCATGGCAAGAAGGCCAAGGCCACAACGCCGGTCAAGCGCGTCATCAAGGGCGGTAAGTCCCTCTGACATTTTCGTCATTCCGAATTTAAGAAGTGGATTCAATCGGTTCTCCGATTGGCTCCGCTTTTTTCTTGAAGGGCAGGCTGCCATTTCCCACATCGAAACCATCGGAGGGCATTCCGCCCTTCGTGTGAACGAGGTTATCGATGATGAACCAGTCAGCACTGCTTCGGCCGGATTGGACTCCGGCAACCGTCGCCCTGATGGTGCTGGGCTTCGTGGTCTTCTGGCCGCTCGGTCTGGCCATGCTCGCCTACATTCTGTTCGGCGAGAAATTCCAGAGTTTCAAGCGGGAAGCCAACCGCAAGGCAGATACTGCCTTTGCCTGGTGCCGCACCAACAGCTACAGCGCCTCCGCGCCGACCGGCAATGTCGCCTTCGATGATTGGCGCAAGGCCGAACTCGAGCGTCTCGACGAAGAGCGCCGCCGTCTAGACGAGATGCGCGCCGAATTCGACACCTATGCCCGCGAACTGCGTCGGGCCAAGGATCAGGAAGAGTTCGACCGCTTCATGCGCGATCGCCAGCAGGTCAAGCCGGCAGGCGAGGGCGGTCCGGCTCAGGGCTTCACCGGCAACTGATGTGTCGGTGTCTATGTTGACGAGATCGAGGCCGGCGCCCTTGTGCCGGCCTTTTTTGTTGCAAGGTGACACCACGAATCGGCTAGAACAGACGCATGTTTCCCCTGCTGAAAAAGCTGACACCCCAGAGAGCCCCGGCGATCCAGCTGGAGCGGGCGATTGCCGTGGATGGACGGTCGGTTCCGCTCACGATCCGCAAGAACAGCCGTGCGACCCGCATTACGCTCAGGATCGAGCCCGGCGGTCGGGCATTGAAGATGACCATTCCGCCAGGGCTGCGCGAACGCGATATCGAGGACTTCCTCGATCGACACCAGGGCTGGCTTAGCACCAAGCTCAAGCGCCAGAAGACCGCTGGAAACATTGAGGACGGGGGCGAGATCCTGCTTCGTGGCATCCCTCACCGCATCGTGCATACCGGGCAGCTTCGTGGACTGACCCAGTCGATCGACAGCGAGATCGGCCATATCTTGAGCGTCAGTGGCCTCGAAGACCATCTGCCCCGTCGCGTCGCCGATTTCCTGAAGAAGGAAGCACGCCGCGATCTCGAGCGACTGGTGGCACTGCATGCCGGAAATGTCGGCAAGCCGGTGAAGAGCATGACCCTGAAGGATACCCGAAGCCGCTGGGGATCCTGTTCCTGGGACGGTAAGCTCAGCTTTTCCTGGCGCATCGTCATGGCCCCGCCGCTCGTCATCGATTATCTCGCAGCCCATGAGGTCGCGCATCTGCGCGAGATGAACCATGGTCCGGCCTTCTGGGCGCTCTGCCGCAAGCTCTGCCCGAAGATGGATGAGGCCAAGACTTGGCTGAAGCGGCACGGCTCGGCCCTGCATGCCATCGACTTCGACTGAGCAACCCGCGACCTTTCGGCCTTTGTCGCAAATTGGCTCGACTCTTTTTTGATTTCGTGCGACTTCGCTGCCATGAGACCCGATATCAAGATCTGCGGACTGAAGACGCCGGAGGCTGTCGATCGTGCGGCTGACCGCGGCGCGAGCCATATCGGCTTTATCTTCTTCGAAAAGAGCCCGCGCAACATCGAGCCCGACATTGCTGGTACGCTTGCCGATCGCGTTCGCGGCCGGGTGAAAAGCGTTGCGGTGACGGTCGATGCCGACAACGACGATCTCGACGAGATCATCGCCTTGATGCGCCCGGATATCCTGCAGTTCCATGGTCATGAAAGCCCGGAGCGCCTTCTGACGGTCAAGGCCGTGACCGGTCTTCCGATCATGAAGGCATTTTCCATCCGCGATGCCGATGACCTGAAGCGCATCGAGCCCTATATCGGAATTGCCGACCGTTTTCTCTTCGACGCAAAGCCGCCTGCGGGATCCGATCTTCCCGGTGGTAACGGCGTCACCTTCGATTGGCGTCTGCTGCGTTCGCTTGACGACAGCGTGGATTACATGCTTTCCGGAGGCCTCAACAAGGCCAATATCGCAGAGGCCCTGCGGGAGACCGGGGCGCGGGCGATCGATATCTCGTCCGGCGTGGAATCCGCCCCGGGCGTCAAGGATCTTCAGATGATGGACGAGTTTTTTGCGGCCGTTGCCGAGGCAAGTCGTGCACAGCCGGTTTCAGGGAGTGTCAAGTGAACCAGTCACCGAAACCCAATTCCTTCCGTGAAGGTCCCGATGAGGACGGCCGTTTCGGCATCTTCGGTGGCCGCTTCGTTGCCGAAACGCTGATGCCGTTGATCCTCGATCTGCAGGCGGAATGGGAAAAGGCAAAGACGGATCCGGAATTCCAGGCAGAGTTGGCGCATCTCAACACCCATTACACCGGTCGCCCGAGCCCGCTTTATTTCGCCGAGCGGCTGACGGCGGAACTCGGTGGCGCGAAGATCTACTTCAAGCGCGACGAACTGAACCACACCGGTTCGCACAAGATCAACAACTGCCTCGGCCAGATCCTGCTCGCCAAGCGCATGGGCAAGACCCGCATCATCGCCGAAACCGGCGCGGGCCAGCACGGCGTCGCCTCGGCCACGGTTGCCGCCCGCTTCGGCATCCCTTGCGTCGTCTATATGGGCGCAACCGACGTCGAGCGCCAGGCGCCGAACGTCTTCCGCATGAAGCTTCTCGGTGCCGAAGTGAAGCCGGTCACCGCCGGCCATGGTACCTTGAAGGATGCCATGAACGAGGCGCTGCGTGACTGGGTCACCAATGTCGACGACACCTATTACATGATCGGCACTGCCGCCGGCCCGCATCCCTATCCGGAAATGGTCCGCGAGTTCCAGTCGGTGATCGGCCGCGAGACCCGCGAGCAGATGCTGGCCGCCGAAGGCCGTCTGCCGGACATGCTGATTGCTGCCGTCGGTGGCGGTTCTAACGCGATTGGTCTCTTCCATCCCTTCCTGGATGACGAGAGCGTGCGGATCGTTGGCGTCGAAGCCGGTGGCAAGGGTCTCGAAGGCGAAGAGCATTGCGCCTCGCTGACTGCCGGCACGCCGGGCGTCCTGCATGGCAACCGCACCTATCTGCTGCAGGATGGCGACGGCCAGATCAAAGAAGGTCACTCGATCTCCGCCGGCCTCGACTATCCCGGCATCGGTCCCGAGCACTCCTGGCTGAAGGACATGGGCCGCGTCGAATATGTCCCGATCAAGGATGACGAGGCGCTTGCCGCCTTCCAGCTCCTGACACGCACCGAAGGCATCATACCGGCGCTCGAGCCGAGCCACGCGCTCGCCGAAGTCATCAAGCGCGCGCCGAAGATGGACAAGGACCAGATCATCGTGATGAACCTCTGCGGCCGCGGCGACAAGGACATCTTCACTGTCGGCAAGATTCTCGGTATGGGGCTCTGATCATGACTGCGCGTATGGACCAACGTTTTGCTGCCCTGAAGGCAGAAGGCCGCCCGGCTCTCGTCACCTATTTCATGGGTGGCGATCCGGACTACGACACGTCGCTTGCGATCATGAAGGCCCTACCAGAAGCCGGCGCCGACGTCATCGAACTCGGCATGCCCTTCTCGGATCCGATGGCCGACGGCCCGGCAATCCAGCTTGCCGGTCAGCGGGCTTTGAAGGCCGGCCAGACCCTCGTGCGCACGCTCGATCTGGCCCGCGAATTCCGCAAGACGGACAACGAAACGCCGATCGTCATGATGGGTTACTACAACCCGATCTATGTCTATGGCGTCGAGCGTTTCCTTGACGACGCACTCGCAGCCGGCATCGATGGCCTGATCGTCGTCGACCTTCCGCCGGAAATGGATGACGAACTCTGCATCCCGGCCCGCAGCCGCGATATCAACTTCATCCGTCTGGCGACCCCGACCACCGACGACAAGCGCCTCCCGACCGTTCTCAAGAATACCTCGGGCTTTGTCTATTATGTCTCTATGAACGGCATCACCGGTTCGTCGCTGCCGGATCCTTCACGCGTCGCTGGCGCTGTCCAGCGCATCAAGGCGCATACAGACCTGCCGATCTGCGTCGGCTTCGGCGTCAAGACCGCCGAACATGCCCGACTGATCGGCGCCAATGCCGATGGCGTCGTGGTTGGGACCGCGATCGTCAATCAGGTTGCCACCAATCTCACAGCCGATGGTAAGGCGACGGCAGATACGGTTCAGGCCGTCGCCACCCTGGTGCGCGGACTGGCCAGCGGCGTGCGCTCTGCGCGCCTTGCTGCTGCCGAATAAGCACCCCATATGGGCTTTAAACATCAGGAGTAAGCCGCGTGAACTGGATCACCAACTATGTGCGCCCGCGCATCAATTCCATGCTGGGTCGCCGCGAAGTTCCGGAAAACCTCTGGATCAAGTGCCCGGAAACGGGCGAGATGGTCTTCCATAAGGACCTGGAAGAGAACAAGTGGGTGATCCCGGCTTCGGGCTACCACATGAAGATGCCGGCCAAGGCTCGCCTGACCGACCTCTTCGACGGTGGCCAATACGAGGCCCTGCCGCAGCCGAAGGTGGCGCAGGATCCGCTGAAGTTCCGCGATTCCAAGAAATACACGGATCGTCTCAAGGACAGCCGTCTGAAGACCGACCAGGAAGACACGATCGTCGCCGGCGTTGGCACGGTACAGGGCCTGAAGCTCGTTGCCGTGGTACACGAATTCAACTTCATGGGTGGCTCGCTTGGCATCGCGGCCGGCGAAGCGATCGTGAAGTCCTTCGAGCGCGCGATCAAGGAAAAGTGCCCGCTGGTCATGTTCCCGGCTTCGGGCGGCGCCCGCATGCAGGAGGGTATTCTTTCCCTCATGCAGCTGCCGCGCACAACGGTTGCCGTCGATATGCTGAAGGAAGCTGGCCAACCCTATATCGTGGTCCTCACCAACCCTACCACGGGCGGCGTCACGGCCTCCTACGCCATGCTCGGCGATCTCCACATTGCAGAACCCGGCGCCGAGATCTGCTTTGCCGGCAAGCGCGTCATCGAACAGACGATCCGCGAAAAGCTTCCCGAAGGCTTCCAGACCTCGGAATACCTGCTGGAACACGGCATGGTCGACATGGTCGTCAAGCGTCATGATATCCCGGACACGCTGGCCCGCGTCCTGAAGATCATGACGAAGCGTCCTGCAAACGACGTGGCGGCTCCCGCAAACGTGCCGAAGCCGGTTGCCAAGGCTTCGGCCTGAGCCTTGCTTACCCTTGAGGCCGCGCTCGCGGAACGAGTGTCATGACAGACCCTATCGTCAGCCAGGCCGACGCCGAGATCGACAAGCTCATGGGGCTGCACCCCAAGGGCTACGATCTCTCGCTCGACCGTATCCGGCGCCTCCTTGAGGTTCTGGGCAATCCCCATCTGAAGCTGCCGCCGGTCATCCATGTGGCCGGCACCAACGGCAAAGGCTCGGCGACGGCCTTCTGCCGCGCGCTTCTGGAAGCCCAGGGCCTGTCCGTCCACGTCCACACATCGCCGCATCTCGTGCGCTGGCACGAGCGCTATCGCATCGGCGTCAAGGGTGGCCGCGGGCAGATCGTTGATGATGCAATGTTTGCCGATGCCCTGCGCCGCGTGGCCGAGGCCAATGGTGGCAAGCCGATCACCGTCTTCGAGATCCTGACGGCGGTGACCTTCATCCTCTTTTCCGAGCAGCCTGCCGACGTCGTCGTGCTGGAGGTCGGTCTCGGCGGACGTTTCGACGCCACTAACGTCGTCGAAAAACCGGCAGTCTGCATCGTGCAGCCGATTTCGCTCGATCATCAGGCCTATCTCGGCGACCGGGTCGAGCTGATTGCCGCCGAAAAGGCCGGCATCATGAAGCGCGGCGTTCCCGTGGTCATCGGTCACCAGGAATTCGACGGTGCGAAGGATGTGCTGATCAGCACCGCCGAGCGCCTCGGCTGTCCACTCGCGGTCTTCGCCCAGGATTTCCTCGCCTATGAAGAATTCGGACGGCTCATTTACCAGGACGAATTCGGCCTCATGGACCTGCCGCTGCCGCGCCTTCCCGGTCGCCACCAGATCGGCAATGCCGCAACCGCCATCCGCGCCGTGAAGGCGGCCGGCTATCCGGTGACGGAAGAAATTGCGGAAAAGGCGATGTTGTCGGTCGAATGGCCGGGCCGCTTGCAGAGGCTGACCGAAGGTCGGCTGGTGGAGCGTGCGCCCCAAGGTGCAGAAATCTGGCTCGACGGCGGGCATAACCCGGGTGCCGGCGAAGTCATTGCCGAAGCCATGGCGGCCATGGAAGAGCGCCAGGCGCGCCCGTTGCATCTGGTCATCGGCATGATCAACACCAAGGACCCGATCGGCTTCTTCCGCGCCTTTGTCGATATCGCCCATAATGTCTACACCGTGCCGATCACAGGCTCCGATGTCGGCCTCGACCCTGTGGCGCTCGCCCAGTCCGCAGCAGAGGCCGGTTTGAAAGCTCTTCCGATGGGCTCACTGGGCCAGGCGCTCGATGCCATCCGTGAGCGCAGCGAAGGTGGCATTCCCCCGCGCATCATGATCGGCGGCTCGCTCTATCTTGCGGGCAATGTGCTCGCCGAGAACGGCACCATACCCAAATGAAAAAAGCCCGGCGAAACCGGGCTTTTTCTTTGGTCATCAGTGCCGTGAGCCTTAGGCTGCACCGGCGATCCAGCTGGACAGCGCGGTCTTGGGCGCTGCACCCACCTTGATATCGGCCACTTCGCCACCCTTGAAGACGGCCAGCGTCGGGATCGAGCGAACGCCGAACTGGGCAGCCAGTTCCGGGTTTTCATCGATGTTGAGCTTTGCGATCTTCACCTTGCCGGCGAGCTCGTTCGAGATTTCTTCGAGGCTCGGTGCAATCATCTTGCACGGGCCGCACCATTCGGCCCAGAAATCCACGACAACTGGTTCGGAAGCGTTGAGCACCTCGGCCTGGAAATTGGACTTGTCGACTTTAACGGTAGCCATCGGGCTCTCCCTTCATAAATACGGAATTGACTAGATATGTGATGCCGCACGGCAGCAATTTCAATATGCGGTATCTCACGATGTTTCGAGGTCGGCAAGGGACCGCTGAAGAAGGGCGTCATCGAGCCGGATGAGGCTGCCGTTTTCGGTGTAGATCAGCCAGCATTCGATCTGTTTGCCGGGATAAAGCGGCTGCAGGATCTCGCGATAGATGGCGAGCTGCACCCGGTGGGAGAGGGGAGCTTGCGCAGCCTCCAATGGAGGATTCCGGTTCGTCTTGTAGTCGGCGATGATCACCCGGTCGCCAAGCACGGCCATGCGGTCGATCCGGCCTGAGACCGCACGCAACTCGCCCTTCAGCCGCATGGTCCCCATGACCGAGACTTCGGCGCGGCTGCCGGCATCGAAGAGCGGATGAAGCGCCTCGTCTTCCAGCACGGCCATGACGGTAGAGACCAGTCTCTGTCGTTGCTCGACCGGCCAGAACCGGGCCGCACGTTCCGCATAACGTTCGGCCGCCTCACGGCGGTCACCCTCCGGAAAGCCCGGCAGGTTCTGCAGCATCCGATGGATGAGCCGTCCCCGCTGCAAGGCAAGATCCGCCTTTTCCGTCGTCGAGAAGAGCGCCGACGCCGTCAGCGCGTCCTCGTCGTCGTCGATGAAGATGCTGCCGGCACCCGATGGGCTGAGCGGTCTCGGCAGGCTGACCGGTGGCGGCAATGGTTTCCAGAGCGTCTGCGGAAGGCTGTGGCTCTCCTCGCTTTCGGCGCTCTCTTCGCTCGCGGGCAAGTCAGGCTCTGCGTCGCCGAGAGACCAGCGCAGTCCCGTCCAGCTGCCATCCGGTCCGGAAAACTCAATCGGCTTGCAGCGCGTTTCGTCGGCGCTGAGCGACCGCGCGATCATCTTGTGCCAGATCTCGCCCGTGTCCTGCACGCCGCGATAGCCGCCCACGATCAGGCGATCGGCGGCGCGGGTCATCGCGACATAGAGTAGCCGGCGATATTCCTCCTCGGCCTGGTCCTTGCGCCGATCCATGTCGGCAGCGGAGATCGAATTACCAAGTGACTTCGAGGGGACCCAGATCGGGAAGGGCAGGCCTTCGGCCGTCTCGATGATCCTGAGCTTGGCCACATGGTTCGAGTTGAACGGTTTCGAGCCACCGTCGATCAGGAAGACGATGGGCGCTTCCAGACCTTTGGAGGCGTGCACTGTCATGATGCGAACTTCGTTGCGCTCCTTGTCCTGCTCGCGCTTGACCTCCGGCGCTTCCATCTCGAGCGTCGAGACAAAGGATTGCAGCCCTGGCAATCCGCTGGTCTCGAAGGAGAGCGCAAAGGTCAGGAACTCGTCGATGATGTCGCTCACCTCGGAGCCGAGGCGACCGAGATAGGCCCTTCGGCCACCATGAACGCTGAGCACGCGGGCATAGAAATCATGGACCGAGTGCTCTAGCGCCTGTTCGAGAAACAGGGTGAGCCGGTCGCATGTCTTCTTCCACGCTGTATCGGTCTCAGCCTGCACTGTCAGTCTCGTCCAGAGGCTCTGCGCTTCCGGTCGTTCGGCTGCCAGCGCCATCAGATCGTCTTCGCTGTGATTGAACAGCGGGCTCTTCAACAGGGAAGCCAGCGAAAGATCGTCCCCCGGCAGCAGCAGGAAGCGGCCAAGCGCCAACATGTCCTGCACGGCGATATGGCTTGTCAGCTTCAGGCGGTCTGCACCGGCGACCGGAATGTTATAGGGGCGTTTCAGGGCGCGAGTCAGCGCATTGACGAAGCCGTCGCGCTTGCGCACGAGCACGAGGATATCGCCCGGGCGGATCAGCCGCTTATTGCCCTTCTCGATGATCGTTTCGCGTCCGACGATCTGGCTGATCTGATGCGCGACGCGACGCGCAAGGATCGCGGACGGAGCGCTTTCCGGCGTTGCGTCGAAGGGGGCGGTCCAGTCCTCGTCCTTCTCCTGCCTTTCAGCAGCGATCATGTCCCAGATATCGACCGTTCCCGGATGCCCGATGCGGCTCGACTGGTGGATGACAGGGTCCCCGCCGGCGCTGAGGCCCCGGCTGTTTTCCGGCAGGCTGAAGACCTGGTCGACGGCCGCGAGCACCGATTGCGTCGAGCGGAAGGAGAGCGGCAGACGCACCGTGTTGAAGTTCTGTCCGCTTTCGGTGACCGCGCGTTCCGTCTGGCGGGCTTCCTGCGAGAACTGCTCCGGGCGTGCGCCCTGGAAGGAATAGATCGACTGTTTCTCGTCCCCCACGGCAAAGAAGGTGCGGATCCCGGGCCGGGCGCTAAGACCCGTAAAAAAGTCCTCGCGCAGCGACCGGATGACATCCCATTGCACCGGGCTCGTGTCCTGCGCCTCGTCGACGAGGATATGGTCGATACCCTGGTCCAGCTTGTAATGTACCCAGGCACCGACATCCCCGCGCGTCAGAAGCCGGGCGGTGCGCACGATCAGATCCTCGAAATCGAGCTGCGAGCGCCTCTTCTTCAACTCCTCGTAGTCGGTGTCGAGACGCACGGCCAGCGTCAGCGCCGAACGCGTCGCCTCATACATGCGGAAGATCCGCAGCCGGTCCCGCATGGCGACCACATGATCGCGAGCCGCAATCACGGCGTCCTTGAGATCAGGCGCCATCTTGGTCATGGCAGCTGCCATCAGAGAGCTGTCGGCCTTCGGCGCTTCCTGCGCCGTCAGGAAAGCCTGGTCCAGAAGCTTCGCCCGCTCCAGGGGATCGGTTTCCACCAGCGCCCGCTCCAGCACTTCCGCGACGGTCCGCACTTTCTCGCCGCCCTTTTCGAGGGCAAGCTGGATGTAGCGGCTGAAATTGCCACCCGACAAACCGGCAAGCGGCCAGTAATCCTCGGCGCGGCTGGTCTCGCTTTCGAGCGGTCCGATACCCAAGCCCTTCCGCAGCGTCGGCTCAAGCCCACCCGCCCGTTCCGCCCGCTGCCGAAACTCGCGGATCGCATGCCGGTTGGCCACGGTATCGGCAATCAAACCTTCGAGCCCGCTTTCATCGGCAATGCTCAACACCTGCGAGAAGGCTTCGGCGAGTGCTGCATCATTCTCCGTCGACGTGGCCGTCAGCAGCGACCGCCGCGCTTCGGCAAGAACGGTGACGGCGGCCCGATCGTCGAGCACGTTGAAATGCCCGGCGACATTCGCTTCCAGCGGAAACTGGTGCAGAAGCGCTTCGCAGAAGGCGTGAATCGTCTGGATCTTCAGGCCACCCGGCGTTTCCAGCGCCTTGGCAAAGAGCCGCCGTGCGGCAGCCAGCGTCGCCCGATCCGGCTCCCTCTGTTCGATGGCCGCAATCCGCTTGGCAAGTTCGAGGTCATCCAGCGTCGCCCATTCCGCCAACCGCTCGAAGACGCGGTTCGACATTTCGGACGCTGCGGCCTTGGTATAGGTGAGGCAGAGAATGGACGAAGGGCGAGCGCCGGCGAGCAGCAGCCGGATCACCCGCTGCGTCAGCACATGCGTCTTGCCGGAGCCGGCATTGGCCGACACCCAGGCCGATTGGCCGGGATGAGACGCTTTCGACTGGGCAAGTGTCGTCCAGCCGAGCCAGGCGGTGGGGTCGCTGCCGGCCGGCAGCTCGTCGAGGGCAAAGCGCTGATCACTCATCGCCGGCTCCTTCCTCGGCTTCCGCCGTCGACCATTCGGCTACACGCGCCAGATGGTCGTATTCGCCGCCATAGGCGTTCTGTTCCGCCGGGATGAGACGGGAGACGTAACCCCGCTCGCCGCTCTGCAGCGCCTGGACGAAGCGGCCGAGTTCGTCGACGGATTGCGTGGCAAGCTCAAGCGCAGACTTCTTGTTGTCACCCCGCGTCGCCATCTCGTTGTTCACCTGGTCGGCCGAGAAGCGATCTCCGGGTCGCAGACGCACATAGACCAGGTTGAGCGGCTTGACGTCTCCGGCAGGCTTAAAGGCGCCTTGGAGAAGGGCTGCAGCTTCGAGGGCCAATTGTGGGTCGAGCAGGCTGCGCGCCTGGTTGGCGCTCGGATTGAGGCCCGTCTTGTAGTCTATGATGTCGGCAAAGCCGCCGCCCCGGATGTCGATCCGGTCGGCGATCCCGCTGATGGTGATGTCGACGGGCCGGAGCAGCACATTGCCTCTGACTTCCGTCAGCGAGCGCTTGATCTCCGGTCTCCGCTGCCGCTCCCAGCCGAGAAAGGCCGAGGCGACGCTGTAGAAGCGCTGCCGCCAGACGATGTCGATGTGGAGCGGCAGAGCCTCCTTGAGAAACTCCTCATCGGTGATCCGGTGCAGGATGTCGAGCGCGTCCAGCCGGGCCGGATCATGATCCTCGCGGATGAATTTCTCGACGATACGGTGATAGAGCGTTCCGCGTTCCGCCGCCCCCGGATCCTGGTTGAAGGGATCGACGGGGTCGAGACGCAGGATGCGCCGGGCATAGATGGCATAGGGATCGCGCCGGAAGCGCCCGACCTCGGAAAAGCTGAAGGCGCGGGGTTGTAGCTCGGTGCGCGGCCGTGGCGCGGGGCGCTGGGCCGGAGCCTGGTTTTCGCCCTGGTCGATCAGGTCGGCATAGCGCCGGTAGATCTGGCCGCGCTTTCGCATCTCGTCTTCAAGCATGGGCCCGCCGAGTGCCATCAGACGCTGGAGCCAGCGCGAGGCAACCGTCGGCGCAGATCCTTGTCGCAGCGAGCGCGAGAAAATCAGTTTCCGCGTACCGCAGGCCATCTGGAAATCATGCGCCACCTGGCCGATCTGCCGTTCCGGCGGCTCAAGCCCGACTTCCGTCTTCATGACGCGTGAGAGGAAAGGATTGTTCTTGGTCTGGCTGGGCCAGCTCCCCTCGTTCATGCCCCCGATCACCATCATGTCGACATTCTGCAGGCGTGCTTCGAGCGTACCGAAGATGAAAACGCGCGGATGCCGCATGGCGCGCGGCTTGACTGCCTGGCCAGCCATCAGCGCCGTCAGGATATCCACCCATTGCGGGCCGTCCGCCTCGATCTGCCCGTCCGTCTCCAGCACTTCGGCGAGAAGCCGCGCCAGAGCCTCACCGGCTGCATCGCCCCAGAGGCCTGCAAGATCACCCCGCTCGTCGACCGTGACCGCCTCCAGCACGCGACCCGTGCGTTCGGCCCAATCGCTCACGGTCAAACTCTGCGACAGCACGCGTCCGTCCGTTGACCGGATGACCGCCGACACGAGCGGTTCGACCGCCGAGGTGATACGGCTCGCGAGCAGACGAGCGAGCTCAAGCTCCTCGGGCGTAATCGAAATGCGCCATTGCGGCTTGTGCCGGTCGGCGAGATGCGCCTCGAACCCATCGGCGAAAAGCGGTTCCATTTCGGCAAGATCGAGACTTTTCAGGCCCCCACGCAGCGCGATACGTTCCAGCGCGTCGGCAGCCTTGCGCATGTCCTCGGCGGTGAAGCCGAAACGTGCCAGCGGATGCTTGATGAGCGAGACGATCGCCACGGGGTCACCCGGACGCAGGCAGGCCTCGGCCACCACCTGGGTCAGCATGGCAGCCTGGGTGCCGGTCATCGGCGTACCCGCCGAATCGTCCGCCTCAATCCCGAACCGCGCGAGTTCGGACATCACCCGCCGGGCCAGCGCGCGATCGGGCGTGATCAGAGCTACCCGGCTTTCGGGATTGTCTGATGCCTCTTCGAGCCCCAGCCGCAGCGCAATCGCAATTGCCGTTGCTTCCTCGCGCTCATTGGCCGTTTCGATCAGCGCGACATCGCGAAATGCCGCAAGCACGCGTGAATCGTCGATCTGCTGCCGCCAGGCCTTCCAGGTGTCAGTTGCCTCGGCGGGCGCCATGGCGCGCGACAGAAATTCGGCCCTATCCTGAAGCGCCGGATCGGAGGCTTCGAGAACACGGACATCCGCGCGTTCGAGTTTCATATGCCGCAGCAGATGCGCCAGACCATATTGCGGATGTCCGCGCACGGCAGGGCTTGGACTGATCACCGAGATCTCGCGGTCGTTGAGCTTCGCCCAGTCCTCATCCGGCATGTCGAGATCGAGCCCGGGCAGCACCACGACACCCTGGTCGAGCTCGGCAATCGCGGCAATCAGTTCGGCCGCTGCCGGGATAGAGCCGGTGGAGCCTGCAACGATCACCGGGCCAGAAGACCCCTGTCTTCTTAACCGCTCGGCCTCGGCCCTCAACACCGCATCACGGTGGCGCGCGGGAGACGACCGCACCAGTTCCTGCAGCCGCGCCGGCCAGAACTCCGTTGCGATCGTCAGAAACTCCAGCGTCAGCTGCCACCAGGAGCCGAAATCCGCCGATTGCAGCTTGTCGAGATCCTTCCAGTCGCAGCCTTCGGTTTCCGCCGCTTCGATCAGTTCGACCAGCGCTCGGGCGAGCCAAACGGCGTCGGCGGGGCTTGCGGGCGCGACCAGCGGCGTATCCGAATGGATCGACCGGACGATCTCCGGCAGCTGGTTGCGCCAGGCGAGGATCAGGCGCGCCAGTTCCAGAAGCATGACGGTGCTGCTCACCGCCGGGGCGAGATCCATCAGCTGCGGCGCATCGAGATCGAAGAATCCGCTGTCGTCGTCGGTTTCGCCCAACGTGCGAATATCGGGGAGGATCGCCGCGCTGCCGCCGAGCAGATCGACGAATTCGGACCGCAACACGCGGGCTGCGCGCCGGGTCGGGACGAGCAGTGTCACCCCTGCCAGCGAAAGCGGATCGGCGGGGTCGTAGCGAAAACTGTCGGTCAGGCGACCGTCGAGCAGCGCTTCCGTCAGCGTCCTGAGAAAGGGCCGGCCCGGAGGGATCGTCAGCAGACGCGGCACCTTGCTGACCATCTCAACGGCCTCCGCCGTAGCGGGCCACCACGGCTTCGGCAGGCGCGATCGCGTCAGGGGTGCCCACGGTCAGCCACTGTCCAACAAGGTCCGTACCGAACAGCCGGCCTGCGGCAATCGCATGATCGAAATAGATGTTGAGGTTGAAGGGACCGGCAGGCGCGTCATCGAAGAGACGCGGCATCAGCGCTAGGGCCCCGGCATAGACGACCGGGTTCGGTGCGCCGGAGACATAGCGGGTCAGCCTGCCGTCATCCGCCATCGAGAAATCGTTCTTGCCGTTATGGCCTGTGGTCCGTTCCTGCTCGACGCAGAGCATCGCCATGTCCATCCGGGAGGGATCGAACTGCTGCGCCAGCCGGACAAGATTGCTCGGCTCATCATCGCGTTCTCCGACCCAGAAGAGATCAGCATTCATGACAAGTGCCGGCTGGTCCTGGTCGAGTAGCTTGAGACCCTTTGCGAGACCACCGCCCGAATCCATCAACTGAGCCCGTTCGTCGGAAATGCGGATCTCCGCCCGTCGCTCGTTCGCCAGATGAGCTTCCATCTGGTCGGCATGGTGATGCACGTTGACGGCGACCGTCTCGACACCGGCGCCGACAAGTGCGTCGAGCACATAGTCGATCATCGGCTTGTCCCCGATGCGGACCAGCGGCTTCGGCATTGTCTCTGTAATCGGGCGCATCCGCGTGCCGAGGCCGGCCGCGAGCACCATGGCTTGCTTGATGATCATTTGCTCAGGCCGGTGATTCGGGAAGCTCGATTCCAGCCTCAATGCACCAGTTCCGCAAGGGGGCGAGGACAGGATGTTCGAAAGCAACGCTCAGGTGCCAGAGCGTGCGGGGAAGGTGGCGCATATAGCCCGGCTTGCCGTCCCGCTCCTTCAATCGCACCCAGAGCCCGTTCAGCTTGCAGGCGCGCTGCGCCGACATGATCGCCCAGCTTTTCAGGAAGGCGGCCTCGTTGAAATCCGCTTTCCTGGCGCGTGCCGAGAGATAGTCGGCCATCAGCTGATCCATCAGTGGTCGCTCGATCGTCACGCGCGCATCTTGGACCAGCGAGACGAGATCATAGGCCGAGGGACCGATCATCGCGTCCTGGAAATCGATGAGGCCGACCCTGTCATGCCCTTCGCGATCATCGCGCCAGATGATGTTGGGCGAATGAAAGTCACGCATGACGATGGATGTGTCTGACCCCGCCAACTCGTCGATCAGCTCATCCCAGATGGCGAGATAGCGGGCACGTTCCTCCGCCGTTGCCGGTTGACCGGCACGTTTCCACGGCAGGTGCCAGTCGAGAAGCAGCTCCACCTCGAACTTCATCGCCGCACGATCGAAATCCGGAATGACATGTTTATGCCCGCCGGCAATGACGATCTCCCGATCAAAGGGCGTGTCGTGAATGGCGGCGAGACAGGCTGCGCTGGCGCGGTAGCGATCGGCAATCGGCTTTCCCTGCTCGTCGATAACACTACCTTCGCCAAGATCTTCGAGAAGCAGGATCCCGGCATCCAGATCCTGTGCCAAGACTTCGGGAGCGGCAAAGCCGCGCTCGCGCAGCGCCTGTCCGATGGCCACGAAGGGACGCACATCCTCGGCCAGATGCACGAGCTGCGAATACGGTTTGCCATCGCGGATCGGTGGACCGTTCGGCCGCTTCGGCGCGTCCATCAGGACAAGGCGGGCGCTTCCATCGGCCGGATAGACATGCTCATAGGCGCGGTTCGAAGCGTCACCCGTCAGATGGCGTCTGCGGGCACCCTGATGGCCATGACTGTCGAGAAAGCGGCGGATCTCGGTGACGCGCTGCAGCCGCGCCAGCTTTGCCCCGGGCGCACTGAGGGTGACGGTCCGTCCACCTGCGGCAGTGAAGGCGAAGTCAATGTCGATCCTGTTCTTGGGCAGCGCACGACCGGCCTTACTTGGCCATTCGATCAGGCAGATACCGTCGGCCAGCGCCTCGCCAAGACCCAGTTCATCGAGTTCGCTTTCATCGGAAAGCCGGTAGAGGTCGAAATGCGCAACGGGGATCTTCAGGTCGTAGGTCTGGACCAGCGTGAAGGTCGGGCTCGGAACTTCAAGCTCCGGATCATCGGCGAGTGCCCGGATCAGGGCGCGGCTGAGGGTAGACTTGCCCGCGCCGAGATCGCCGTGGAGCGCGACGCAATCGCCGACCTCAAGGGCTAGGAGAAGATCCTCGCCGAACAATGCGGTGGCGCAATCGTCGGCGAGATCAATGGCAAGCGGGGCGGTCTCAGCGCTCATTCGGCAGCGGCAATCAACTGCGATAGACTGGCATTGGGAATGCGGCAGTGGACAGTCGTTCCACGTCCCGGCTCGCTTTCGATCTTCACCTCACCCTTGTGCAGGTTGACGAAGCTCTGGACGATCGACAGTCCAAGGCCCGGGCCGCTGCGCTTCCCGCCCTTGGCGCTGGTCGAGAAACGGTCAAAGGCCGAGGAGACGAGGTCCGGGCTCATGCCGCAGCCGCTGTCGCTCACGGAGAAGACAAAGTCCGTCGCTTCGCGCCAGCACTTCATCGAGACGACAGTGCCCTCGGGCGCGAAGTTAACAGCGTTGGTCAGGATCTTGATGAGAATCTGCTTCAGCCGCTGCCGGTCAGCGACCAGATGACCCAATTGTGCGGGTGCAGCGATCTCAAGCGTGACACCGCCTTCCTGCAGCCGGTCCGTCATCTGCATGGAGACGTCATCCAGCAGGTCGCTCAGATCGATCTCGGAGTAGTCGAGCTGCATGATGCCGGCGTCGACGGTCGCAAGATCGAGAATGTCGTTGACGATGGTCAGCAGCACCGAGGACGAGGTCGAAATGTGGTCGATGTATTCGGCCTGCCGCTCGTTCAGCGGGCCGATCGCGGTGGTCTTCAGGAGATCGGTGAAGCCGATGATGTTGGTGAGCGGCGAGCGTAGCTCGTAGGAAACGTGCTGGACGAAGTCGTTCTTCAGCTCGTCCGCCTTGCGCAGCGCCTCGTTCTTTTCCTTCAGCGCCCGTTCCGCACGCACGCTGTCGGTCATGTTGACGAAGGTCAGCATGGTCTGGGCGTTGGGTAGCGGTGTCACCGCATAGTCGAGAACCAGGCCGGAATAGAGTTCGAGGGTCCCCTGGCTCGAGGGGCGCTCATCCTCGAAGCTGGTGATCAGCTTGCCGAAGGTCTTCCAGCCATCCGGCTTGTCATAGGAGGGCGCACAGGCCGCTTCGAGCAGGCGGATATGCGTGCCGACGGCGGCCTGCGCTTCGTTAATGCCCCAGAGAGCGCGGAAAGCCGGGTTGGACAGCTGGATCCGACCATCCGGGCCGAACACCGCGACCCCTTCCGAGAGGTGGTCGATGGTTTCGCCCTGAACCTGAACAAGCGTATTGTAGCGGGTCTCGAGGTTGAACTGTTCCGTCAGGTTCTCGAACACCCATGTCGCGCCACCTTGGGGATGCGCAGAGGCAATCACACGCAACGTCTGACCATTGGGCAGGTGCCAGAGATCGGTCTGGGTTTCGAGCGCCTGATAGACGGACAGGCAGTTCTCCTTCCAGGATTTCCAGCTTAGTTGCTCCGGCAATTTGTGCGCGGCGCGAAGCCGGTCAAGCAGCTCGGCATGATCCGGACGGCTCTCAAGGAACTTGGTTTCCAGGTCCCAGAGCTGCGCAAAGGCCTGATTGTAGAACTGCAGGCGACGCTCGGCATTGAAGATCGCAACCGGTGTCGCCAGATGATCGAGCGTTTCGGCGTGGCTCCTGAGCGTTCGGGCCAGTTCCTCACGAAGGGTCTCGGAGGAGGAAACATCAATCGCCATGCCGCAGGACCCGGTCGGGCCGCGAACATCCACCACGTCGAAGAAGGTGCGCGCACCGCGAACGGCAGTCGAAACCGTATCATGGAACGGCGACTCAGGCGTCGCGGACGCCTTGATCTTTTCGCGGGTCAGCGTGCCGAGGATCTCCCGACCTTCCTGGACCGCCTGATGCGGCGAGGCAGCCTCGACGGCATCGCTATAGGCCTGGTTGACCCAGACGAGACGGCCTTCGGCGTCGCGCTGCCAGACCGGCTGTTCGATCGAATCGAGCAGGGATTCGAAGGTTGCGATCGAGGTCCGCAGCCGATTGCGCTCGATCTTGAGTTCAGCAAGTTCGGCACGCAGATTGTCGAGGGCCACGAAATGCGCAAAGGCGCGTCCGCCAAACAGCTTGCCTTGTACGTCAAGCACTTCGCCGCGCTGTGTCTCCACGGAAAGCTCGAATGATTTCGCGTTGACCCGCAGGTCTTCGATCGCCCGTTCGATTTCGCTGGCGCTATGAGGTTTCAGCCAGCGGCCAAAGGCCAGGAAATCCGGATCGTGCTGAGGAGCGCCGGTTTCAATCGGCAACTGGCCGACGAGTTCGGCCTTGCCGCTGTGACCCTGCCAGATCACGGTGCGCCGGTTCTGATCGGCGATCAGGGTTTCGTATTGGGAGATGCGCTGCTGGCTGTCCGAAAAGGCCGAGCGCAGTTCGCCCACTTCGCCATCCAGCCGGTTCCGCTGGCGTAGCAGGACGGTCGCGAAGATCAGTGCTGCCGAAACGGTGCCGAGAAGGATTGCGTAACCAGCAACGTCGACGCTGTCGAAGCTCCGGTTCGGCAGTGCGACCGCCTGCGCCCAGGCGAAACCGGGAGCCATCAAACCTGCCAGCGCGCTGCCACAGGCAAGCGCGTGCCGCGTCGCGGCCACGGCAGGGCGAGTTGCTACCCTGCGGAGCATCCCGATGATGAGGTTAGAACCTGGCCGCCAGAGGCTTGGAACACCGGCCGTCATAGCCGTATCCCGCTGACGCGGGGCGCGTTGATGTACCGACATTCTCGGTCTGTCTCCGTCTTATTATGTGCCGCATCGTCGACAAGACATCCGTATTCGCGGACCGCTCGTGCAGTCCACGAATCAAGTCCTAAAACAATACCGCCGAAGGAAAGTGTCGGGAAGGCTTCGGGCCAAAAAAGAGGGCGGCGTCTTTGTCAAGACGCCGCCCACTAGATGTAGATATTATCCAGCTATATTTTAGTAGCGGTAGTGTTCCGCCTTGAACGGACCCTGCGGCGTGACCCCGATATAGGCCGCCTGCTCGTCCGAAAGCGTCGTCAGCTTCACGCCGAGCTTTTCGAGGTGCAGTCGGGCGACCTTTTCATCGAGGTGTTTCGGCAGGACATAGACGCCCGGCTTGTATTCGTCGGTCTTGGTGAAGAGCTCGATCTGGCCGAGAACCTGGTTGGTGAACGAGGCGGACATCACGAAGGACGGATGGCCTGTGGCGTTGCCGAGGTTCAGGAGACGGCCTTCCGAGAGCAGGATCATGCGGTTGCCCTTCGGGAACTCGATCATGTCGACCTGCGGCTTGATATTGGTCCACTTAAGGTTCCTGAGAGCCGCAACCTGGATCTCGTTGTCGAAGTGGCCGATATTGCCGACGATCGCCATGTCCTTCATCTCGCGCATATGGTCGATGCGGATGACGTCCTTGTTGCCGGTGGTGGTGATGAAGATGTCGGCGGAAGAAACGACGTCCTCGAGCGTGACGACCTCAAAGCCGTCCATCGCGGCCTGCAAGGCGCAGATCGGGTCGACTTCCGTAACCTTCACGCGGGCGCCGGCGCCGCGCAGCGAGGCAGCAGAGCCCTTGCCAACATCGCCGTAGCCGCACACGACGGCAACCTTGCCGGCCATCATCACATCGGTGCCGCGACGGATACCGTCGACCAGCGATTCCTTGCAGCCATACTTGTTGTCGAACTTCGACTTGGTGACCGAGTCGTTGACGTTGATGGCCGGGAAGGGGAGGAGGCCCTTCTTTGCCAGCTCGTACAGACGATGAACGCCCGTGGTCGTTTCTTCGGTAACGCCCTTGATGGCATCACGCTGCTTGGTGAACCAGCCTGGCGAGGCGGCGAGGCGCTTCTTGATCTGAGCGACGAGGATTTCTTCTTCTTCCGACTGCGGATTGGAAAGCACATCTTCGCCGGCTTCGGCGCGGGCGCCGAGCAGGATGTACATGGTGGCGTCGCCGCCATCGTCGAGGATCATGTTGGAGACGCCGCCATCGGCCCACTGGAAAATCTTGTCGGTGTAGTCCCAGTAATCCGAAAGGGTTTCACCCTTGACGGCGAAAACCGGAATGCCGGCGGCAGCGATCGCAGCAGCGGCGTGGTCCTGGGTCGAGAAGATGTTGCAGGACGCCCAGCGAACCTCGGCACCGAGAGCAACGAGCGTCTCGATCAGAACAGCGGTCTGGATCGTCATGTGCAGCGAGCCGGTGATGCGGGCACCCTTCAGCGGCTTGCTGGCGCCGAATTCCTCGCGGCAGGCCATCAGGCCCGGCATTTCGGTTTCTGCGATGCTGATTTCCTTGCGGCCGAAATCGGCAAGACCGATATCAGCGATGACGTAGTCATGTTTGCTCATGGGATTCTCCGGCTGGATCCGACCCGATCCGCATCTCATGGCGGACGGATAAACTGGCTCTCCCGCAGTCAAGGCTGCGGGGCTGGGCACCTTCTAGCAGGGAATGGAAACAAACGCAATCTGACATAAAGAAGTCTTTATGTCTTTATGTCGCGATGCTTTACATCTCTTCACCGAAACGGTCGGCGACGAGGGCGGCGAGAGCATCCATCACAGCTTGCGCCTGGTTCCCGGAGGCTGTGACGGAAATCGAGCAGCCGGGGCTTGCGGCAAGCATCATCAGGCCCATGATCGACGTTCCGCCGACCGTCGTGCCATCCTTCGACACGCTGACATGAGCATCGAACCCGCTGACGGTCTGGACGAACTTGGCAGAGGCCCTGGCATGCAGCCCGCGCTTGTTGATGATCAGGAGATCGCGAGAAACGGGGTCGGCCATGGTGCTCACTTGCCGCTCAACACGCGGCTGGCGACGTTGATGTACTTTCGGCCAGCCTCCGAAGCTTCGATCAGTGCACGGTCCATGTCGTTGTCGCCGCGAACTCCGGCAAGCTTGATCAGCATGGGCAGATTGACACCCGCGATCACTTCGATGCGCCCGGTGTTCATCACGGAGATTGCGAGATTGGACGGCGTTCCACCGAACATGTCGGTCAGGATGATGACGCCATGACCATCGTCGGCGCGCATCACGGCATCAAGGATATCCTGACGACGTTGGTCCATGTCATCTTCGGGGCCGATCGAAACGGTCTCGATGCATTTTTGTGGGCCTACGACATGCACCACCGCATGGTGGAACTCTTCAGCCAGCTTGCCATGTGTGACAAGCACAAGTCCGATCATTCTCTACTGCCCCTTCGCGCAACTCTCGCCAAATAGCTCAAGATTGGCGTTTCGTCCATCAATCGGACGCCATCTTGTCGATCAAAGCGGGAAGTGCAAGCCAAAACAGCGTGTAAATCAGCCCTTCTCTGCAAGGCTGCGAATGCGCGCAAGAATGAGGCTCAGCGGAAAACGGCTCCATGGGGCAACCCTGATCAAGGGAAGTCGAAGGCCCATCGCGATCTCCACATGCTCGTCATCAGGAGGAAGACGCTCCTCTTCATTCCCGGAAACGAGCTTTACCGCATAGTGCAGCTGCGCTTCCGCGACCGTGTCGACGCTGACGATTCCGGTGTAGCGAAGTTCAATCAGCCCTCGAATTGTCTCGGGCCCCCGAGCGATGGTCTCGCCGTTCTCACGGAACACCAGAACACGGTCATCCGACACCAGGGCAGCCGGCAGTCCCGCCAGTTTCGCCTCGGCCAGGCAATCGAAGGCAAGTGCTGATTTGCCGCAGCCGGATGGACCGAGGAAAAGCAGGCCGATGCCGTCGACGGCAATCGCTGTCGCGTGAATATTGTCGGTAGGCGCGGTCACGCAGAGCTTCCGACCGGCAGAGACAGGGCGAACCGGGCGCCGGTGATGCGGCCCGTTGCCGTATCAATGACATTCTCCGCCCTCAGCGTTCCCCCGTGAGCTTCAGCGATTTGTCGACTGATGGAAAGGCCAAGGCCGGAATTCTGGCCGAAACTCTCGCCCTCAGGCCGATCGGTATAGAAACGTTCGAAGATGCGATCGATGTCTTCCGCCTGGATGCCAGGACCGTTGTCCTCGACCTGGATCAGGCATCGTGTCCGGTTTCGCGACAATTTCACCAGGATACGGCCGCTGTCTTCCGGCACGAAGGAGCGCGCGTTCTCGATCAGATTGGTCACGATCTGGCCAAGGCGCAGGTCATGGCCGTTCACGACGAAATCTTGGTTCGATCCCGGCTTCTGATCGACAACATAGTCGATCTTAACGGCCTTCTTGCCGCTGCGTATTTCCCGCGAAATATCCACGAGGCTCGAGAGCAGGACTTCCAGATTGACCGGTTTCGCATCCGAACGGGCAAGCTCGGCATCGAGACGCGACGCATCAGAGATATCGCTGATCAGGCGGTCCAGGCGTCGGACATCGTGCTGGATGATGTCCATCAGCCGCTGCCGGGATTGATCTGTCTTGGCCAGCGGCAGTGTCTCGACAGCTGATCTCAGCGACGTGAGCGGATTCTTCAGTTCATGGCTGACATCGGCTGCAAAGCTTTCGATTGCATCGATCCGATCATAAAGCGCCGTCGTCATCTCGCGCAGTGCGATGGAGAGGTTGCCGATCTCGTCCTGCCGGACAGAGAAATCCGGGATTTCCTCGCGCTCTTTGGCGCCCCGCCGGACGCGGATTGCAGCGGCTGAGAGGCGGCGCAAGGGATTGGCGATGGTGGACGACAAGAGCAGCGACACGACGATATTGACGAGAGTCGCCACACCGAAGACGCGCAGGATGGCAAGGCGTTCGGCATGCACGATCTTGTCGATGTCTCCAGCCTGGGTCGACAGCAGAAGAACGCCGAGAACCGCGCGCGAACGCTGCACGGGCACGGCCACCGAGACGATCAGTTCCCCCTCGGCTGTCACGCGCACCACGGCACCGCGCACACCTGTCAGCGCGTTCATGACTTCCGGATAGATCGAGCCGTCACCACCGGGAGCCTCGCGGTAGACGGGCAGATTGCCGGGCTGGAGGATTGTGTTGAATAGGCGCGTGATCCAGTCGGTGAAGCTGGTCGAGTCGTTGTCGACGGGCGGCAGGTCGAACCGCAGCACCTGACCGCGTGAATAGAGGTGCCGCGAATCAAGCAACAGGTTGGCGTCGGCGTCAAACAGGCGGGCACGGATGCGCGTGGGCGAGATCAGACGCCGGAGCACCGGCGCAACGCGTTCCGGATTGATCGGAAACTCCAGATCCTCGTCGTTCGGAACGGGCGTGATGCTCTGACCGGCTTGCAACTCGAGCAATTTTTCCGGATCGATTGTGATCGAATTGGTGTCGACCGAGGCCGAGGCCGACACCGCTGCGGCAATGATTTCGCCTTGGGTAAGCAGGCTCTCGACGCGCGCATCGATCAATCCCTCACGGAACTGATTGAGATACATGATGCCGCCGACAAGCACGATCAGCGCGGCGAGGTTGAAGAAGACGATCCGCCGCGTCAGGCTGGAAAACAGGGCGTGGCCGAAGATCCGCCGGATGAGCGTGAAGGGATGGCTGAACAGCCGACGCTTCTCGGAGCCGGAATCCGTCTCCTCCAGATGTCCCTCGTCAACCTGCTGGGTCAAACCTTTGCCTTTCGCCCGTCCGTCCTGGCCCAAGCCCTGACGACGAGACCTTACGCTGCTTCGCGGAAGCGGTAGCCCACACCGTAAAGGGTTTCAATCATGTCGAAGTCTGTATCGACCATCTTGAACTTCTTGCGCAGGCGCTTGATGTGGCTGTCGATCGTGCGGTCATCCACATAGACCTGCTCGTCATAGGCCGCATCCATCAGGGCGTCGCGGCTTTTGACCACGCCGGGGCGCTGAGCCAGCGACTGCAGGATGAGGAACTCGGTGACAGTGAGCGTGACCGGATCACCCTTCCAGGTGCAGGTATGGCGCTCCTGGTCCATGACCAGCTGACCGCGCTCAAGCGTCCGGGCCTGCTGCTCGGGACTGCCCTTGGCAGGGCCGCCGCCGGCTGCGAAGCTTTCCCGGCTCGCCGCCCGACGCAGGATCGCCTTGACGCGCTCCACCAGCAGGCGTTGCGAGAAGGGTTTTGTGATGAAATCGTCGGCGCCCATCTTGAGGCCGAAGAGTTCATCGATTTCCTCGTCCTTCGAGGTCAGGAAGATGACAGGCAGATCGGACTTCTGCCGCAGGCGACGCAGCAATTCCATCCCGTCCATGCGCGGCATTTTGATATCGAAGATAGCCAGTTGCGGCGGGCGTGCGAGCAAACCGTCGAGAGCCGAGGCGCCGTCGGTATACGTTTCGACCTTATAGCCTTCGGCTTCCAGTGCGATGGACACCGAAGTCAGGATGTTACGGTCGTCATCCACGAGGGCGATCGTCTGCATTGAGTATGTCTCCGTCATCGTAGCGCTGCTCCTGGTCTGTCCAGCCCAGCTCTGGTTCCATGGCAGTGCGATATGGGGATAAAGGTGGAACAAATTGTGGCAGAGAGGAAGGGCCGCCCTCCCTCAATTGCCAGTCAACCTCAGATTTTTACCTCAGCTCGTCGGCGACATGCACGGAATGGAAGCAGAACTAAACGATTTAAAATGACCCTTTTCTGTTTTAAATCGATTAAATAATTGATATCATTATATTTTTCCGTTGGGCCGCCTTGCGTTTTAAGCCTTCAGCGTTTAGGTTTCGCTCATTCAAGTTCTGGCCCATGTGAGAGGAAGGCGGACCATGGAGGAATTCGGCGTGAAAAACCCGGCTGCGGGGATCGCGGAAATCGGCTTGGGAAAGGCCGCCAGCGTTCGCTACAATCTTTTGGAGGCGGCTCTTTATGAGGAAGCCATCCGTCGGGGCGAGGCCGAACTGACGGCCGATGGTGCTCTGCGTGCGCTGACCGGCCAGCACACGGGTCGCTCCGCCAAGGACAAGTTCGTCGTTCGCGATGCAAAGACCGACGGGCAGATCTGGTGGGACAACAACAAACCGATGTCTCCAGAGCATTTCGCCGTCCTGCATCAGGACATGCTGGCTCACGCTGCAGGCAAGGATCTCTTCGTTCAGGACCTGATTGGCGGCGCCGATGCCGACAACGCCCTCCCGACCCGGGTCGTGACCGAGTTTGCCTGGCACTCGCTTTTCATCCGCAATCTGCTGATCCGCCCGGAACGTGAAGCTCTGCAAGGCTTCCTTCCGAAGCTGACGATCATCGATCTGCCGAGCTTCCGCGCGGATCCTGCCCGCCACGGCTGCCGGACAGAAACCGTCATCGCTTGCGATCTGACCAATGGCATCGTCCTCATCGGCGGCACATCCTATGCCGGCGAGATGAAGAAGTCGGTCTTCACCGTGCTCAACTACCTGCTGCCGTCCAAGGGTGTCATGCCGATGCATTGCTCGGCCAACGTAGGCCCTGACGGCGACGCGGCCGTCTTCTTCGGCCTCTCCGGCACCGGCAAGACGACTCTGTCGGCAGATCCGAAGCGCACGCTGATCGGCGACGATGAGCATGGCTGGGGTGAGAACGGCATCTTCAACTTCGAAGGTGGTTGCTACGCCAAGACCATCCGTCTTTCCGCCGAAGCCGAACCCGAGATTTACGCTACGACCAAACGGTTCGGCACCGTGCTGGAAAACGTCGTGCTCGACGAGCACCGCGTTCCCGACTTCAACGATGGCTCGCTGACGGAAAACACCCGTTGCGCATATCCGCTGCATTTCATCCCGAATGCGTCGGAAACCGGCATCGCCCCGCATCCGAAGACGATCATCATGCTGACGGCCGATGCCTTTGGTGTCTTGCCGCCAATCGCCAAGCTGACGCCGGAACAGGCCATGTACCACTTCCTGTCGGGTTACACCGCCAAGGTGGCCGGTACGGAAAAGGGCGTGACCGAACCGGAAGCAACCTTCTCGACCTGCTTCGGCGCACCCTTCATGCCGCGCCATCCGACCGAATACGGCAACCTGCTGCGTGACCTGATCGCCCGCCACAAGGTCGATTGCTGGCTCGTCAACACCGGCTGGACCGGTGGCGCCTACGGCACCGGCAATCGCATGCCGATCAAGGCGACGCGCGCGTTGCTGACGGCGGCCCTGACCGGCGAACTGAAGAAGGTCGAGATGCGCACCGACGCGAATTTCGGCTTCGCCGTTCCGGTCGCTGTGGCCGGCGTTGACACGAAGATCCTCGATCCGCGTTCGACCTGGGCCGATGGTACTGCCTACGACGCCCAGGCCAAAAAGCTCGTCGGCATGTTCATCGACAACTTCGCCAAGTTCGAAGCCCATGTCGACGGCAAGGTCCGCGATGCGGCTCCCGGTATTCGCCTCGCTGCCGAGTGACCGATTGAATTTCTGAGGAGAGAGGCCCGGCAGGTTTGCCGGGCCTCTTTTGCTTGGCGCTTGCCTTTGCCGCTCTCGCGGCCGATATGGGATCGGAGAAAGAGACCGATGACATGGCAAGCGAACCCTTAGAGATCAACAATCGCATCACGATTGCAGGCTGGGAACTGACGGAGCAGTTCGTTCTGGCCGGCGGCCCGGGCGGCCAGAACGTCAACAAGGTCTCGACCGCTGTCCAGCTCTTCTTCAATCTGCTGGGGTCGCCTTCGCTGAACGATCGCGTGAAGCAGAATGCCGCCAAGCTCGCCGGCAAGCGCCTGTCGAAGGAAGGCGTGCTGATGATCGAGGCGAGCCGGTTCCGCAGCCAGGACCGCAATCGTGAGGACGCGCGCGAGCGCCTCAAGGAACTGCTGCTTGAAGCCGCCAAGCCGCCACCGCCTCCGCGCAAGAAGACCAAGCCCACCAAGGGCTCGATCGAGCGGCGTCTCAAGGAGAAGTCCGGTCGCTCGGATGTGAAGAGGATGCGCGGCAAACCGACGGGAGACTGACCATGGCCGGAGCGAAAGCCGAATTCAGCCTTCAATCCGGCCTTCGTTATCTGCCGGGCCGGCTATCGCGTCCCGAGCAGGAGGAGCTCGTCGAGATCATCCGCAGCGTGGTGGCCGAGGCGCCGCTCTATGTTCCCGTCATGCCCGGCAGCGGCCGTCCGATGTCTGTGCGCATGACCAATTGCGGGCCGCTGGGCTGGGTGACCGACAAGGAGCGCGGCTATCGCTATCAGCCGACCCATCCTGTCACGAATAAACCCTGGCCCGCTATTCCGGAAATTCTTCTTGATCTCTGGCGCGGGCTTTCAGGCCATCCGAAAGATCCGGAGGCCTGCCTCGTCAATTTTTACGCGGACGATGCCAAGATGGGCCTGCACCAGGATCGCGATGAAACAGACTTTTCCGCTCCGGTGCTCTCGATCTCGCTCGGCAACACCTGCCTCTTCCGCATCGGCGGATTGGCACGCACCGATCGCACGAAGTCGCTGAAGCTGGAAAGCGGCGATGTTTTTCTGCTGGGAGGCGAGGGGCGTCTCTGCTTCCACGGGGTGGATCGGATCTATCCCGACACGTCAACCCTACTGAAGGCCGGCGGACGCATCAATCTGACACTCCGTCGCGTGAATCCATAGCCGGCGATCTATCGCCTACAGTTTTCTGAGCGCCACCGTCTCGACGAGGTGATTGTTGCCCTTGCGCAGGATCAGATCGGCACGAGGGCGGGTCGGCAGAATGTTTTCCCGGAGATTCTTCAGGTTGATATTCGCCCAGAGCCCCTCGGCGATCTCCTTCGCCTCATCCTCGCTGATCGTCGCATAGCGATGGAAGTAGGAATTGGGATCGCGGAATGCCGTCTGCCTGAGCTTCATGAAGCGATCGACATACCAGCGATGGATCGCGTTCTCATCCGCGTCGATATAGATCGAGAAGTCGAAGAAGTCGGAGACCATGGGCACGATCTTGCCGTCGGCCGGCAGGTTGCGCGACTGCAGGACATTGATCCCCTCAAAGATCAGGATGTCGGGCCTGTCGATCACCCGGTGTTCGTTCGGCAGCACGTCATAGGTCAGGTGCGAGTAGCTGGGCGCCTTGACATTCGGCAACCCGGCCTTGATCGCCGACAGGAAGCGCAGCAGCGCGCCGATGTCGTAGCTTTCCGGGAAGCCCTTGCGGTTCAAGATGCCGTTCTTCACCAGATGCGCGTTCGGGTACAGGAAGCCGTCAGTCGTCACGAGATCGACCTTCGGGCTCGACGGCCAGCGGGCGAGAAGCTCCTTCAGGATACGCGCCGTCGTCGACTTGCCGACGGCCACCGATCCGGCAATGCCGATGACGAACGGCGTCTTGAAGACATCCGACATGCTCAAGAAGCGGTTCCGCTGCTCGAACAGAAGCTGCGAGGATTCGACATGCGACGAGAGGAGGCGCGACAACGAAAGATAGATACGACGAACCTCGTCGAGATCGATCGGGTCGTCGATCGATCGGAGCCGGTGCACTTCGTCGGCCGTCAGTGTCAGCGGCGTATCGGCGCGGAAATGCGCCCATTCCTCGCTGTCGAAGAACAGGTAGGGGGAATAGCCGTTCGCCTGGAAATGGTCGAGGACGTCTGGCGTTTCGGGGTCCCGCATAGCTATCGTCATGGATCCTGCCGACTGGCCTTCTCACTCAGGCCCGTCTGAGCGGTCCGACGCTCGAGTTCCTGCATCACTGCTTGTAAAGGGATGTCCGCAATTTTCAATACGACCATCAGGTGATAGAGCAGGTCGGCGCTCTCGTAGACGAGGTTCTCGTGATCGTCCTTGACCGCGGCCATGACAGCCTCGATCGCCTCTTCGCCAAGCTTCTTCGCAGCCTTGCCCTGACCGCCTGCGACAAGCTTCGCCGTCCAGGACTGGCTCGGCTCCGCCTGAGCACGGCTCGCGACAATGGCTTCCAGATCGGCCAGAGTGAAATTGCTCATGACAAGCCTTTCCGCGTCAGTCGAGACGCATGGCGATGCCGGCTGCGGCCATATGGGCCTTGGCCTCTGCAATCGAATAGGTGCCGAAGTGGAAGATCGAGGCAGCAAGAACCGCAGTCGCATGCCCGTCGCGAATGCCGGCGACCAGATCATCGAGATTGCCAACGCCGCCGGAGGCGATGACGGGCACGCGAACACTGTCGGCGATCATGCGGGTGAGGCCGATGTCATAGCCGCTCTTGGTGCCGTCGCGGTCCATCGATGTCACCAGCAGTTCGCCGGCGCCACGTTCGACCATCTTGATCGCGAATTCGACCGCATCGATCCCGGTCGGCTGGCGTCCGCCATGAGTGAAGATCTCCCAGCGATCCGTTTCGCCCGCGGCTGAAACCTTCTTCGCATCGATCGAGACGACGATGCACTGGTTTCCGAACTTGTCGGCGGCTTCCGCCACGAAATCGGGGTTCTTCACCGCTGCCGAATTGATCGACACCTTGTCGGCGCCGCACAGCAGGAGCTTGCGGATATCAGCGACGGTGCGAACACCACCGCCGACCGTCAGCGGCATGAAGCAATGATCGGCCGTCTGGGCAACCACGTCGAAGATCGTGTCGCGATTGTCCGAGGATGCGGTGATGTCGAGGAAGCAGAGCTCGTCCGCACCGGCTGCATCGTAGGCCTTGGCCGCCTCGGCCGGATCACCGGCATCGATCAGGTCGACGAAGTTGACGCCCTTGACGACGCGGCCGTCCTTGACGTCGAGGCAGGGGATCACACGGGCTTTGAGTGTCATGCTGTCGAGCGCCTTGTCTTGCTGACTATTTTCGCTTCATAGTCACAGGCATGCAGAATGGCGAGTATATTTTTTACGCCGACGAGAGCGGTGACCATTCACTGGTCTCGGTAGACGCTGCTTATCCTGTTTTTGTACTAACCATATGTGGCTTCAGAATAACCGAATACACTCAGCGAACCGTCCCCAGTTTTCAGAGATTCAAGTTCCGCTACTTCGGGCACGACATGACCGTCCTGCACGAACACGAGATCCGCAAACAGACAGGGGAATTCAAGTTTCTAACAGATCTGGCGATGCGTGAAAGATTTCATGCTGATCTCACTGGTCTCGTCGATGCGGCCAGTTTCAAAATCTTCTCCTGCATCATCGACAAACGGGTGTTTCGCGCAGATTTATTCCCAGACAATCCCTATCAGGTGGCCTTGTCGATCTGCCTCCAAATGATTTTCAGGTATCTACAGAAGAGCGGCCGGTCGGCGCGCGCCTATCATTTCGTTTTCGAGAAACGCGGAGACAAAGAGGATCGAGATCTCGAACTGGAGTTTCGGCGCATCGCAGATGGGCGAAATCCTCTGCATGTTCCATTCACGGGGTTTAAGCTTCGGTTTGCCGATAAAAGATCAAACTCCACGGGAATGCAGCTCGCCGATCTAACGGCTAGGCCAATAGGTCTTGCTTATCTGCGTCCCACTCAGCCGAACCGAGCTTTTGAGGTCATTCAACCAAAGCTGTGCAGGATCAAAATCCCTGTTAGTGCCCAAAGAGGAATTACGATCCCAGGGCCCAAAAAAGCGAAAGGCCCCGGATAAACCGAAGCCAAGCGCCGACCGGGAACCCCCAATCCATTTCCATCAATATAGAGAACAAGAATACGGAAATCAAGAATAATCTATTAGAATCAGATAATTGGCCAGGATTCCTGTAACTGATTCATTATTCTTGGCTTTTAATCAGCGCCAGCGCCTCTGCGGGGTCGATGCGCCCATCATAAAGCGCGCGGCCGGAAATCGCACCTTCGAGCTTCCTGGCATCCGGCTCAAGCATGCGCTTGATGTCTTCGATCGAGGCGAGGCCGCCGGATGCGATCACAGGAATCGAAACGGCTTGGGCCAGTTCCAGCGTCGAGGCCCAGTTGATACCGGTCAGGATCCCGTCGCGGTCGATATCGGTATAGATGATTGCAGCGACCCCTGCGCCTTCGAAACGCTGCGCAAGTTCGATCACACCGAGTTCGGAGGCTTCCGCCCATCCCTCGACCGCAACCTTGCCGCCCTTGGCGTCGATGCCGACGGCGACCTTGCCGGGGAAGCGCTTGCAGGCTTCGATGACAAGCGCCGGATCACGCACGGCGACCGTACCGAGGATCACGCGCGACAACCCACGCGACAGCCAGCTCTCGATATGGTCCAGCGTGCGGATGCCACCGCCCAGCTGCACCGGGTTCTTCGTCGCCTTCAGAATTGCATCGACAGCAGCGCCATTGACGCTCTCACCGGCAAAGGCGCCGTTCAGGTCGACGACATGCAGCCATTCGAAGCCCTGGTCTTCGAAGGCGCGCGCCTGGGCTGCCGGATCGGGATTGTAGACGGTCGCCTGCTCCATATCGCCCAGCTTGAGGCGAACGCACTGGCCGTCCTTGAGGTCGATGGCGGGAAAGAGGATCATGATTTCATCCGTGCCCTTCAGGGCGTCCAGGTCAGGAAATTGGCGATGAGTTTCAGGCCGAGGGCTTGGCTTTTCTCGGGATGGAATTGCGCACCCACCATGTTGTCGCGCCCGACAAAGGCCGTCATCGCGCCACCATAGTCGGTTGTCGCGATCACATCCTCGGGCTTGCGCGCAGCCAGATGATAGGAATGCACGAAATAGGCGTGCAGCCCGGTAGGCCCCGTCGGAATGCCCTCGAAGAGCGGATGCGGCCGGTTGAGCGTCAGCGTGTTCCAGCCGATCTGCGGGATCTTGAGGGACGGATCGGATGGCGTCATTTCGACCACGTCGCCTTCGATCCAGCCGAAGCCCTCGGTCACCGTCTTCTCGAGACCACGCGACGACATCAGCTGCATGCCGACGCAGATGCCGAAGAACGGGCGTCCCCTCGTTTCGACAACGTCAGCGATCGCGTCATGCATTCCGGGGACCGCATCAAGACCTTGGCGGCAGTCGGCATAGGCGCCGACGCCCGGAAGCACGATCCGGTCGGCGGTGGCGACCCGGTCTGCCTTGTCGGTGAGTTCGATCTCGGCGTTGAGGCCGGCCTCGCGGGCGGCCCGTTCAAAGGCCTTGGTGGCCGAGCGCAGATTGCCTGAGCCGTAGTCGATGATAGCTACACGCATATTTTGTCCAGTCCTTTCTGCTCGACGGTTCGGCTTCAACGCCCGAACCGGAGCAAGGTGGCAGTTTCCCCTGTGGGGGAGATGCCCCTTAAACCAGGGTGCCCTTGGTGGAGGGGATACGGTTTGCCTGCCGCGGATCGACTTCGGTTGCCGTCCGAAGTGCGCGCGCGACCGCCTTGAAGCAGGTCTCGGCAATATGATGGTTGTTCGCGCCGTAATGGTTCAGCACATGCAGCGTAATGCCGGCGTTCTGGGCGAGAGCCTGGAAGAACTCGCGCACCAGTTCGGTGTCGAATGTCCCGATCTTCGGCGCGCTGAAATTGACGTTCCAGACCAGGAACGGACGCCCGGAAACGTCGATGGCAGCCTTGGTCATCGTTTCGTCCATGGCAAGGTCGATCGAGGCATAGCGCGTGATGCCCTTGCGGTCGCCCAGCGCCTTGGAAATCGCCTGGCCAAGCGCAATGCCCGTATCCTCAACGGTGTGGTGATCGTCGATATGCAGGTCGCCCTTCACGTCGATATCCATGTCGATCAGCGAGTGGCGGCAGAGCTGGTCCAGCATATGGTCGAAGAAGCCCACGCCCGTCGAAATCTTGCCCGTGCCGGTGCCGTCGATGTGGACGGAAACCGAGACCGAGGTTTCGTTGGTCTTGCGGGAAACTTCGCCTTTACGCTCTGCCATCTGGCTGCTCCATGAGGATCTCGGCCCTCCCATAACAGCAGGGCGGTGAAATATCCAGAAGTTACATTGCGCTGCCGCAAGGCAGCGTCAGAGCTTTTGCCGCAGATTGCAATCGTCGAAACCCCACTTACATAGGAACCGACAAACCGGGCCTGACAGCCCGCTCCACAAGGCCCGCAGAGCGGGTGACAGGTGACTGATGACAACGATTATTACCGTACGCAAGGACGGCAAGGTGGTGATGGCCGGTGACGGACAGGTCAGCCTCGGCCAGACCGTGATGAAGGGCAATGCCCGCAAGGTCCGCCGTATCGGCAAGGGCGGCGACGTGATCGCAGGCTTTGCCGGCGCGACCGCCGATGCCTTCACGCTGCTCGACCGTCTCGAAAAGAAGCTCGAGCAGTATCCCGGCCAGCTGATGCGCGCTGCCGTCGAGCTTGCCAAGGACTGGCGCACCGACAAGTATCTGCGCAATCTCGAAGCCATGATGCTGGTGGCCGACAAGTCGATCACGCTCGCAATCACCGGCAATGGCGACGTGCTGGAGCCCGAGCACGGCACGATCGCGATCGGCTCCGGGGGCAACTATGCCTTTGCCGCCGCCCGCGCGCTCATGGACAGCGATCGCTCGGCGGAGGACATCGCTCGACGCGCGCTGACGATCGCAGGCGAGATCTGCGTCTACACCAACAACAACATGGTGGTCGAAACCCTCGACGCCGACTGACGGCTGCCGATCGTATTCCACACCAAGAGACGATGCGCGGCTGCGCGGCATCGTGAGGAGCAGACTGAATGACCAATTTTTCTCCGCGCGAGATCGTTTCCGAGCTCGACCGCCATATCATCGGCCAGCATGAGGCCAAGCGGGCAGTTGCGATTGCGCTGCGCAACCGCTGGCGGCGCCAGCAGCTCTCGGAAGACCTGCGCGACGAAGTCATGCCGAAGAACATCCTGATGATCGGCCCGACCGGTGTCGGCAAAACGGAAATCTCCCGCCGCCTGGCCAAGCTCGCCGGTGCCCCCTTCATCAAGGTCGAGGCCACCAAGTTCACCGAAGTCGGTTATGTCGGCCGTGACGTCGAGCAGATCATCCGTGATCTGGTCGAAGTCGGCATCGCTCTGGTGCGCGACAAGAAGCGTCAGGAAGTCCAGGCCAAGGCGCACCAACTGGCCGAAGAACGCGTGCTTGATGCCCTGGTTGGCGCCACCGCGTCGCCGGCTACCCGTGACAGCTTCCGCAAAAAGCTGCGCAACGGCGAGCTCGATGACAAGGAAATTGACATCGAAGTGGCCGATAGCGGTTCCGGGGCACAAGGGTTCGAGGTGCCCGGAATGCCGGGTGCCAATATCGGCATCCTCAACCTGTCGGAAATGTTCGGCAAGGCCATGGGCAACCGCACCAAGAAGGTGCGTACCACCGTCAAGGCCTCCTATGGCGATTTGATTCGTGACGAATCGGACAAGCTGATCGACAATGAGGTCATCCAGCGCGAAGCGCTGCGCTCCGTCGAAAATGACGGCATCGTCTTCCTCGACGAAATCGACAAGATCGCCGCCCGCGAAGGCGCCATGGGTGCCGGCGTTTCGCGTGAAGGCGTGCAGCGCGACTTGCTTCCGCTCGTTGAAGGCACGACCGTTGCGACCAAGTATGGGCCGGTGAAGACCGACCACATTCTCTTTATTGCATCAGGTGCATTCCACGTTTCCAAGCCCTCGGACCTTCTGCCGGAACTCCAGGGTCGTCTTCCGATCCGGGTTGAGCTGAAGCCGCTGACCAAGGAAGACTTCCGCCGCATTCTGACGGAGACCGAGGCAAGTCTCATCCGCCAGTACAAGGCGCTGATGGCGACCGAGGAACTCAACCTCGACTTCACGGAGGATGCGATCGACGCGCTCGCCGATGTCGCGGTCCAGCTCAACGAAACAGTCGAAAATATCGGTGCCCGTCGCCTGCAGACGGTCATGGAGCGGGTGCTCGACGAGATTTCCTTCCATGCCCCGGACCGCAGTGGCTCGGAAGTCATGATCGACTCGTCCTATGTGCAGGAGCATGTCGGCGATCTCGCCGCCAATACGGACTTGAGCCGCTACATCCTGTGATCTTTGTGCATCTATGGGTCGCTTTCGCCCTCGGCGTGCCGGGAAAGTGAAAGCGGCCCATATCGACAATACAGGGGCCTCTTATGTAATGAGTGCCGCTGTCGGATAACGGTCGTCCTGCGTCGCCAATCCGTTGAAGGACAAATGTCCAGGGGCCGCCCATCGTGCTGAACATCGCCAGAAATCTGATCGTCGCCGCCACGCTTGTTGGTATTGTGCCCGCAGCATCCTTTGCGGACCAGAAGGTGCCGTCGGGAAATCGCAATGTCGAACAGCCGGCAATCCCGGGTGCATCGGTACGCCGCACCAAGGCAGGCAAGACCAGCTTCGATCTGAAATATGAAAAGGTCCGCGACCTCCTGCGGACGGATTCCTCCCTGGTGGGCAAGATCAAGAAGACGGCCTCCGCCTACGGCATCGCACCCATTCACATGGTCGGTGCGATCGTCGGCGAGCATACCTATAATGTCGATGCCTATGACAGCCTGCAGAGCTATTATGTGAAAGCTGCATCTTACGCCGGCAACAGCTTCCGTTTCGGCTACAAGGACGAGAGCATTTCCGACTTTGTCGGTCGGCCGGAATTTTCCGAATGCAACAGCTATTCGGACTCCTACCGTCTGTGGACCTGCCGGGAAGACGTCTGGCAGAAGCGGTTCCGCGGCGAAACGGTGGGGGGAGTATCCTATCCCAACAACCGGTTCAGCGCCGTCTTCTTCCAGCCCTTCTATGCCGGTCAGACATTCGGTCTGGGTCAGATCAATCCGCTGACCGCGCTGATGCTGTCGGATCTCGTGCACGAAAAGTCGGGTTACCCGAAGCTCGATGAAAAAGATGCAGCCGGCGTCTACAAGGCGATCATGGACCCCGATATCTCGCTCGCCTTCATGGCGGCTGTGATTCGCAAGTCGATCGATGACTACAAGCAGATCGCCGATGTCGATATCTCTGGTAATCCAGGCCTGACCGCAACGCTGTTCAATATCGGAAATTCGCAACAGCGCGCCCGGGCCCTCGCCGCCAAGCGTGCCAGCGGTGCGGCGAATTGGCCCGAAGAGAACTATTACGGCTGGCTGATCAACGACCGGCTGGACGAGCTGGAAGCCCTGCTCTAACTCCTTGAGGGGCCGGGGTGCCCTCCAGGGAGCATGACATGGACGCCAGTCTGCGAAGATCGACCTTTGAGCCGCCCGCCCCGGTGCCACGCACCGTCCCGCCAAGCCGGCTTGAGATCATCCGCACGGTCCTGCGCAACCCCCTCGAGCTCTGGGGACAGCCCTCTTACACCTGGCCCTGGATCGTCACCCGCTTCTTCGGCCAGACCACCATCATCGCCAATGATCCCGGCCTGATCCGGCACGTGCTTGTCGACAACGCGGCAAACTACGAGATGTCGGAGATCCGACAGCTCGTGCTCAGACCCATTCTGCGCGATGGACTGCTGACAGCCGAAGGTCCCGTCTGGAAACGCTCGCGCAAGGCGATGGCGCCGGTTTTCACCCCGCGCCATGCCCGCGGCTTCGCCCGCCAGATGCGCGAGCAGAGCGAGCTTTTCCTTGAACGATATGAAGCTGGCGCCGAAGGCACGGTTCGCGATGTCGCCGTCGACATGACGGAACTGACTTATGCGATCCTCTCGGAAACCCTGTTTTCCGGCGGCATCGTCTCCGAACAGGGCGATTTCGCCAGGGACGTCGACGATCTCCTGCACAACATGGGTCGCATCGATCCGCTTGATCTGCTGCGCGCGCCAAAATGGATCCCGCGCCTGACCCGCATTCGCGGTCTCGGCGTGTTGCGCAAATTCCGCGAGCTCGTGCGCCGGACGATGGATCACCGCCGCGCCATCATCCAGGCAGAGCGCGACAAGGCGCCCGATGATTTCCTGACACTCCTCTTGGAACTCGAGGGACCGGACGGCCTGACCTCCGAGGAAATCGAGGACAATATCCTCACCTTCATCGGCGCCGGTCACGAGACCACGGCCCGCGCGCTGGCCTGGACACTTTATTGCGTCGCGCATTGTCCGGATGTGCGGGATTCCATGGAGCGGGAGATCGACGAAGTGATCAACTCCGGTGCCGATCCTGTCGAATGGCTCGACCGCATGCCGCATGTGCGTGCGGCTTTCGAGGAAGCGATGCGACTTTATCCGCCGGCCCCATCGATCAATCGCGATGCAATCGCCGATGACCAATACACGGCTCCGAACGGCGAAGTCGTTGAAATGGCCAAGGGCACGACCGTGCTGGTCATGCCATGGACGCTGCATCGCCATGAACTCTACTGGGACAAGCCGCGCATTTTCGATCCATCCCGCTTTTTGCCCGGCGAGCGGGAAAAGATCGGCCGTTTCCAGTATCTCCCCTTCGGCGCAGGTCCGCGCGTCTGCATCGGCGCCACCTTTGCCCTGCAGGAAGCGGTGATTGCGCTTGCCGTTCTGATGCAGCGCTTCCGTTTCGAGACCACGCCGCAGACGAAACCCTGGCCGGTGCAGAAGCTGACCACCCAGCCGGCCGGCGGACTCCCGATGCGGGTCACGCCTCGCAAGCCGTAAAGCGGCGTCTTCCTGACGCTCCCTCGCTGGAAATCGGAGCAAGGCCTGTGCCATAAGGGATGCGACGCCATCCGGGCGGGTACCATGGGGAAGACTGCGTGACATCCGATTACATGCTGGGCATCGATACCGGCGGCACTTATACGGACGCCGTGATCTACAGCGAAACGCACGGGATTGTCGCCAAGGCGAAGTCGCTTACCACCCGTCACGATCTGTCGATCGGCATCTCCGGCGCCCTCGAAAGCGTACTTGCCGAATCGGCGATCGATCCCTCGGCGATCGGCCTCGTATCACTGTCGACGACGCTTGCGACCAACGCGCTGGTAGAAGGGCAGGGCGGTCGCGCCGGCCTGATCATGATCGGTTTCGGACCTGAAGATCTGAAGCGTGACGGCCTGGCCGACGCACTCGGCAACGATCCCGTGCTCTTCATCGCCGGTGGGCACGATGTCCATGGTAACGAGACACCTTTTGACCAGGCAGCCCTGGAAACGGCACTGCCCGAGCTTTCGGCCAATGTCTCGTCCTTCGCCATCGCCGGCTATTTCGCCGTCCGCAATCCGGCGCATGAGCAACGGGCGCGCGACATCATTCGCCGCCATTCCGGCCTCCCCGTCACCTGCAGCCATGAGCTTTCCTCCAAGCTTGGCGGGCCGCGTCGGGCGTTGACCACGCTTCTCAACGCCCGACTGGTCGCCATGATCGACCGTCTGATCGGCTCCGCCGAACGCTACCTCGTTGAGCGTGGCATTCATGCGCCGCTGATGGTGGTGCGTGGTGATGGCGCGCTGATCTCTGCTGCGGAGGCCCGCCTGCGGCCAATCGAAACCATCCTCTCCGGCCCGGCCGCGAGTCTCGTCGGCGCGCGCCACCTGACGGGCCTTGATGATGCCGTTGTGTCCGATATCGGCGGCACGACGACGGACGTCGCCGTCATGGAGGCGGGCCAGCCGCGCCTCGATCAGGATGGCGCCGTTGTCGGCGGTTACCGGACCATGGTGGAAGCTGTCGCGATGCGCACCTTTGGTCTCGGTGGTGATTCGGAAGTCCGCTTCGACGATCGCGGCCTCGCGGCGAAGATCGATCTCGGCCCGCGCCGTCTCGTCCCCTTGAGCCTCGCAGCCGCCCTCCACGGAACGGCGATTACTGATGTTCTCGAACGCCAGCTGCGTGCGCCGCATCTCGGTCGCCATGACGGGCGCTTTGCCGTCCGCACCGGCGTGCCGGATCACCTGGCCGCCGGTCTGCAGCCGCAGGAAGCCGCCCTTTTTCAGAAGATCAGCACGGTGCCGCTGCCGCTTGACCAGCTGATCAGCTTCACTCAGCAGAAGGCGACACTCGACCGGCTCGTCGCTCGCGGCCTCGTCCATATCTGCGGTCTGACCCCGTCTGATGCCATGCATGTCCTGGATCGCCAGGGCCAATGGGATCGAACTGCCGCCGAACTCGGCATGGCCTTGGCCATGCGTCAGAAGGATGGCTCCGGTCAGCCGATCGCATCATCGCCTGAGGTGCTCGCTCAGCTCATCGTCGATCGCCTGACCCGCCAGTCGGCCGAAGTCATTCTCTCCGCAGCGTTGGCAAAAGATGGTCTTGCCGATGTCGAGCCTGCGAAATCGGTGCTCATCGACCGCGCCCTCAAGCGTCAGTCAGGGATCGTGCGGTTTGATCTCTCGCTTGACCGGCCTTTGATCGGGCTTGGTGCCTCTGCGGGCGTTTATTACCCGGCGATTGGCGAAATGCTTGCATCCGATGTCGCGGTGCCCGCAGATGCCGATGTCGCCAACGCCGTGGGCGCCGTCGTCGGACAGGTGCGCAGCAGCGTTTCGGTCACCGTCGGATCGCCGGAGGAGGGGCTGTTTATCATGACCGGCGCAGGCGAGAACGAGCGGATGACGGACGAAGCACATGCTCTGGAGCGGGCGAGATCACGGGCAGCCGAACTTGCGCGTTCGCGGGCCGAAGCGAGCGGTGCCGTCGATGTTGTCCTGATCCTGAAGGAAGAGCTCGATGCCCCCGAGATCGAGGGACGCCGCAAGCTCGTCGAAGCCCGGATCACGGCGACGGCGAGTGGCCGCCCGAGAACCGCACGTCAGTGATTTTCCATTTTGGAAAGAATATTTCTAATTTATGCAAGATTGACTGCTAATGCGTTTCGGTGATGCTGTGAACCGACAGCGATTACCAGTGCGAGGAGTGACGTCATGACATTCGTTGAAGCCCATGGTCTTTCAATCGACAAACGCCTCTACGACTTCATCGTAGACAAGGCGGTGCCGGGTACCAATGTCGACGCGGATGCCTTCGTGGCCGGTTTCTCAAAGATCGTTCATGATCTTGCGCCGAAGAACAGGGCTCTTCTCGCCAGGCGCGATGACCTGCAGGCCGAGATCGATGCCTGGTATCGCAAGAACGGCGCTCCTTCGGATCTTCCTGCCTATGAGGCCTTTCTGCGCCAGATTGGGTATCTGCTGCCCGAGGGTCCGGACTTCCGGATCGAGACGAGCAATGTCGATCCTGAGATCTCGTCGATCGCCGGTCCGCAGCTTGTGGTCCCCGTCATGAACGCGCGCTATGCGTTGAACGCCGCCAACGCGCGTTGGGGCTCCTTGTACGACGCGCTTTATGGAACCGATGCGATTTCCGAGGCCGATGGCGCCGAGAAGGGCAAGGGTTACAATCCCGTTAGGGGGGCCAAGGTTGTCGCCTGGGCCAAGTCCTTCCTCGACCGCAGCCTTCCCCTCGCGGGGGGCAGCTGGGCCGACGTAACCGGTTTCGAATTCGAAAACGGCGCGCTCTTCGTGGAGACCGCCGGCGGACGGACCGGTCTCGCCAGCCCCGACCAGTATGTCGGCTTCAAGCGTGAAAACGAGAAGGCCTACCGCCTCTATTTCCGCACCAACGGACTGCACACCCTCGTCTTCGTCGATCCCGATAGCCTGATCGGCAAGGACGATCCGGCCGGTATCGCCGATGTCGGCCTCGAATCGGCCCTCACCACCATCATGGACTGCGAGGATTCGGTCGCCGCCGTCGATGCGGAGGACAAGGTCACCGTCTATTCCAACTGGCTCGGCCTGATGAAGGGCGACCTCACCGAGCAAGTCTCCAAGGGCGGAAGGACCTTCACCCGGGCGCTGAGTAACGATCCCGAACTGACGGGCGCTGATGGCAAGGCTGTAACCTTGCCGGGCCGTTCTCTAATGCTTGTTCGCAATGTCGGGCACCTTATGACCAACCCTGCGATCACCGATCGTAACGGTAACGAAGTCCCTGAAGGCATCATGGATGCGGCGATCACCGCGCTGATCGCGCTGCATGACATCGGCCCGAACGGTCGCCGCAAGAACTCCCGCGCCGGTTCGATGTATGTCGTGAAGCCAAAGATGCATGGGCCCGAAGAGGTCGCCTTCGCTTGCGAGATTTTCTCCCGCGTCGAAGAACTGATCGGGATGGCGCCCAACACCATCAAGATGGGCATCATGGACGAGGAGCGCCGCACCACGGTCAATCTCAAGGAATGCATCCGTGCTGCACGCGAGCGCGTCGTCTTCATCAACACCGGCTTCCTCGATCGCACCGGTGACGAGATGCACACCTCGATGGAGGCCGGCCCGATGATCCGCAAGGGCGACATGAAGCAGGCGGCCTGGATTTCGGCCTACGAGAACTGGAATGTCGATATCGGTCTGGAATGCGGCCTCTCTGGGCACGCCCAGATCGGCAAGGGCATGTGGGCCATGCCCGACCTGATGGCCGCCATGCTGGAGCAGAAGATCGCCCATCCGAAGGCCGGCGCCAACACTGCCTGGGTTCCGTCACCGACAGCAGCCACGCTGCATGCCACGCACTACCACAGCATCAATGTTGCCGACGTCCAGAACGGCTTGAAGTCGCGCGCGCGCGCCAAGCTCGCCGACATCCTCTCCGTGCCGGTCGCAACCCGACCGAACTGGACCCCGGAAGAGATCCAGCGTGAGCTCGACAACAATGCCCAGGGCATTCTCGGCTATGTCGTGCGCTGGATCGACCAGGGCGTCGGTTGCTCCAAGGTGCCGGACATCAACAATGTCGGTCTGATGGAAGACCGTGCGACGCTGCGCATCTCCGCCCAGCACATGGCCAACTGGCTGCATCATGGTGTGGTGACGGAAGAACAGGTCGTCGAAACGCTGAGGCGCATGGCCGTCGTCGTTGACGGACAGAACGCCGGCGATACGGCTTACACTCCGATGGCTCCGAATTATGAAGGCTCGGTCGCCTTCCAGGCGGCACTGGAATTGGTGCTGAAGGGCAGGGAGCAGCCGAATGGCTACACCGAGCCGGTTCTGCATCGCCGCCGCATCGAACTCAAGGCAAAGACCGCCGCCTGATTTTCATGCCTGCGCAAGCAAAGCAAAAGGCCCGCCGGAGTGATTCGGCGGGCCTTTCGATTGACTGCTGCTTCGGCAGATTATTGCTGAACCACGACCTTGGCGTTGCGGCCGGGCTTTACGCGGTTGTAGAGATCGATCACGTCCTGGTTCATCAAACGGATGCAGCCCGAAGACGCAGCCGTGCCGATGGATGCCCATTCCGGCGTACCGTGCAGGCGGAACAGCGTGTCCTGGCCCTTCTCGTTGAAGAGATACATGGCGCGGGCGCCAAGTGGATTGCGCAGACCTGGGTCCATGCCCTTCTCGACATACTTGGCAACTTCAGGCTTGCGATCCGCCATTTCCTTCGGCGGATGCCATGTCGGCCAGGCCTGCTTCCAGGCGATATAGGCTTCGCCTTCCCAGGCAAAGCCCTGCTTGCCGACGCCGATGCCGTAGCGAACGGCCTTGCCACGCGGCAGCACGTAGTAGAGGAAGCGCTCGCGCGTGTTCACGACGATCGTGCCCGGCTTTTCCGTGGTCGTATAATCGACAATTTGTCGGTGAAACTTCTTGTCGATCTTCTGGATCGGTATCGCCGGCAGGGCATAGCCGGCGTCGGTCACGGCACCATAGGAGTCGCTGAAGATCTGCACCTTGGTGGTCTCGGCGACTTCGGTCTTGTCTCCGGTCGTCGTCGTGCAGCCTGCAAGGCCGATGGACATAACCAGGCCAAGCGCGGTCAGGATATTGCGAAAGCGCATGAGGAAGCTCGTGAATGGTGGCTGATAGATGATCAGGTGACCATCTTTGATTATGGTTTATTTTGAATTAATCTCGGCAGTGCAAGTGCTGTACTTCCGCCGGATGTCTGTGGCGGTGCAAAATGACTCCGCATGGCTTTTTTGCAACAGACCAGGGCGTGCGGGGCGGAGTTATCCATGACCTTAGTCTCCATCGCGGTAAACAATCCCCTAATCGACGGGCGGCAGTCCGATCGTGCCATGCTGATTCGTCGCGGTGTTCAGATCCTGCTGACGGACATGCGCTTTGCCGTCCTCCCTGAGCTGACACTGTCAAATGGGCGCCGCGCTGATCTGATCGCGCTCTCGGAAAAGGGTGAGATCTGGATCGTCGAGATCAAATCCTCGATTGAGGATTTCCGCGTCGACAAGAAGTGGCCCGACTATCGCAGCTACTGCGATCGCCTGTTCTTCGCCACGCATGCGGGTGTGCCACTGGAGATCTTCCCGGAAGACTGCGGGCTTTTGCTCTCGGACGGCTATGCGGGTCACATGCTGCGAGACGCACCGGAGCACCGCCTTGCCCCCGCGACACGGAAGTCGGTCACCCTCGATTTCTCAAGGGCCGCCGCTCAAAGACTCCTGGCCGCAGAATGGGCGGCACAACTCAAATCTGTCTGATCACTTCGGCGCCCGCTTGGCCAGGATGCGCTGCAGCGTCCTGCGATGCATGTTTAGCCGTCGCGCCGTCTCCGAAACATTCCGCTCGCAGCTTTCGTAGACGCGCTGGATATGCTCCCACCGGATCCGATCCGCCGACATCGGGTTCTCCGGGATCTCAGCCTTCTCGCCGGGACGCTGGGTCAGCGCCAGATAGACGTCATCGGCATCGGCAGGCTTCGCAAGATAGTCGAGCGCGCCGAGTTTGACCGCGGTAACGGCCGTCGCGATATTGCCGTAGCCTGTGAGAACGATGATGCGCGTGTCCGACCGGCGTTCACGGATGGCTTCGATCACATCGAGTCCCGTGCCGTCGCCAAGCCTCAGGTCCACGACCGCATAGGCCGGGGCCCCTTCTTTTGCTTTGGATATTCCTTCGGCGACGGAGCCTGCGAGTTCAACCACGAAGCCGCGACTTTCCATGGCCCGCGCCAGCCGGCGCAGGAATGGTGCATCGTCATCCACGATCAGAAGTGATGGGTCAGGACCAAGATCATGCGTGGTCGTCGCGTGGGTGCCCGCTGCGGATTTCGCGACCTGTGATGCTGCGTCTGCCATCGTGTTGTTCCTGCGACTGTTCGAAAAGCCCGCTCTTAGACCTTATGCGTGTCAAGGTCGAAGAGGTAAAGTCATAACGACGTGTCCAATTCCATGTATTCGCGCGGCCAGGTGACCACGACGCGCGCCCCGGACCCCTCGGGACTGCGGTTTTCGAAGCGAAGGCTCGCTCCCGACCGTTCAAGCAGCGTCTTCGCAATGAACAATCCAAGCCCAAGTCCACCGGCTCGCGTCTCGTTCTGCCTGCTGGTAACATAGGGCTCGCCAATTCTTTGCAAGACCCCGGGAGAGAAACCCGCCCCGTCATCTTCGATCATGACGGTCACTTCGGCAGATGTGTGCTCAACGCTGACAGTCACCTTCGAGCGCGCGTAGTCCACCGCGTTCTCCAAGAGATTGCCAAGACCGTAGAGAATTGCCGGATTGCGCGTCCCGACAGGCTCGAGTGCGCGGTCCGACAGCTCGATCAGCTCCACCTTCACGCCGAATTCCCGATGCGGTGAGATGACCTCTTCAATCATCGACGACAGCGGCAGTTCGCGCATATGCGCTTCGCCCTCGGTCGCGAGCGACGTCAGCCGTCGCAGGATGTCCCGGCAACGCTCGCTCTGGCTGCGCAGCAGCTGGACGTCCTCGCGATAGCGGTCGTCATGGCCTAGATCGCGCTCCATCTCCTTGGCTACCACGCTGATCGTTGCAAGCGGTGTGCCGAGCTCATGCGCTGCCGCCGCCGCAAGCCCGTCCAGCTGGTGCAGGTGCTTCTCCCGTTGCAGGATGAGTTCGGTGGCCGTCAGTGCGTCGGCAAGCAGACTCGCTTCCTGAGACACGCGGTACGCATAGAAGGCGGCAAACGCCGTCATCGAAACGATCGAGCTCCACATCCCGAGCTGCAGCAGGGGATGAACTTCCAGCGTGCGGCCTTCGAACCAGGGGAGCGGGTAGGGGGTAAAGGCGAGCAAGGTGATAAAGGCGAGCGCGGTGATGAACAGTGCAATCGAATGCCGGCTCGGCTGCGACGCGAAGGAAATGATCACCGGGATACAGATCAGGGGCGCAAACGGGTTGTTGAGCCCGCCGGTGATGAACAGCAGGGCTCCCATCTGAAACAGATCGAGCGCCAGAACCGCGAAAGCCGCCGCCGGCTCGAGCCGATAGGTCGGAGGAAACGCGATCGAAAGTAGCGAATTCGCCGCAGCCAGCGCAGCGATCAGCCCCAGGCAGGTCATCAGCGGCAGCGTGAAATCGAACCACAGCGCAACGACGAGGATCGTCAGCAACTGACCTGCGACGGCCACCCAGCGCAGCTTGACCAGCGTTTCGAGACGCAGCCGACGGCTGCTCGGACCGAACTTGGCTGCCAGATCCATGCTCATCGCTTCTGCCTTCCTCTGCCGCGCGCCGTCAGGTGTCGCGGGGTTTCGCTCGTGTCGTCGGTTCCGCCGAGGCCGGATCTTCGGGCCAGGGGTGCTTCGGGTAGCGCCCTCGCATCTCGGCTCGCACGTCCTTCCAGGATCCGGCCCAGAAGCCGGGAAGATCCCGAGTTGTCTGAATGGGTCGATGGGCGGGAGAGGTCAACTCCAGAAGCAGTGGCAATTTGCCGCCGCCGATCGTCGGATGCGATTTCAGCCCAAAGAGTTCCTGCACCCGGATCTGCAGGACGGGTTCTTCGTCATCATAACGGATGGGATGGGAATGTCCCGTCGGAGCGGTGAAATGGGTCGGCACCATCTGGTCCAGCTCGCGCTGCGACCCGCCCGGGATGAGGTTCATCAGCCCGTCATGGAGACTGGATGCAGTCACCTCCTGGAAGCTGGTCACCCCGGACTGAAAAGGCATGAACCAGTCATCGAGCCGCGCCATGAGCCCCTCGTCGCTCGTATCCGGCCATGGTTCACCTAGACTTCGATGCAGGAATCCGAGACGCTGCCGCAGCTGCGCAGCTGCCTTGGAGAAGGGGAGGGCGCTCAACCCCACCAGGCGTACACCCTCGGCCAGCGCTCGCGCAGCGTCCTCGCCTTTTGGTTTTGGCAAAGGCTGTTCTTCGAAGACAATCGCGCCCAGCCGCGTAACCCGTCTGGCCCGCACCTGACGGCTCGACGGGTCGAAACCGCTTTCATCGGCCGTTCGGATCGCCTTTGGCGTCAGCGCCTCGATCTCGTCGCGCGACACTTCCGCTGCCGCAAGAATGCGCGCCTGGGCGGCCTTGCCGGTCAGGTCGGCGACAACGAGAAGTTCTGCACCCGCCAGACGTTCCGTTGCCGCGATTTCCGCGCCACGCCCATTCGCCATGACAAAGCGTCCGCGCCCCCCCCGCTGCTTGGCGATCCGGTCCGGAAAGGCATGGATGAGGAGGGCGCCTGCCGAGCTCGCCACGCCGCCATTGTCCTGTCCTTTGGGGCTAAGGCCCGAAGCCAGTCGCTGGGCAAGGTTTCGAGCATTGCGGGCGCGCTCGCCCCTGTCGCGGCGGAACTGCCGAAGCCGTTCGTCGAGATCAAGGTCGTTTCCGCCCAGGCCCTGCTCCGTCAGGAGCACGGCAAGCTCGGCCGCCGCCTGCGCTTCGCCGTGTTCCGCGGCCCCGAGCACCATGGCCGCAAGCCGCGGCGGCAGCCCAAAATCCCGCATGCGCCGACCGCGTGCGGTGAGCTGCAGGTTGTCATCGAGGGCTCCAAGCCCGATCAGGAGCTGCCGTGCCTCCTTGAGTGCGGCCTCCGGCGGCATGTCGAGCAACTGGAGCTGGGCTGGATCCGCAACACCCCAATGCGCCATATCCATCGCAAGACCGGACAGATCGCTGGACAGGATCTCAGGCGGCGTGAATGCCGCAAGCGCTGCCGTCTGTCCGGCATGCCAGAGCCGGATGGCAATCCCTGGTTCCGTTCGACCGGCGCGCCCCGCCCGCTGATCGGCCGATGCCCGGGAAACACGCACGGTTTCCAGTCGTGTGATCCCCGTCGAGGGCTCAAAGACCGGCAAGCGCTGCAATCCGCTGTCGATCACCACCCGCACACCGTCGATGGTGATGGAGGTCTCGGCAATCGAAGTCGACAGCACCACCTTGCGCTTGCCTGCTGCCGCGGGCCGGATCGCCGCATCCTGTTCGGCCTGGCTCAGCATGCCATAAAGTGGCGCGATCACCACGTCCGGCCCGACTCGGCCTTCGAGCCGCTCGACCACCCGGCGGATCTCCGCCTGCCCTGGCAGGAAGGCAAGGATCGATCCCTGTTCGTCAGCAAGGGTCTTCAGCACCGCTGAGGTGACGGCATCTTCCACCCTTTCGTCACCGGGCCTGTCGCGATGACGGATCTCGACCGGAAAGCTGCGGCCCTCGCTGACGATCACGGGCGGACCGTCCAGCAGGGCTGCGATCCGCTCGACATCGAGTGTTGCCGACATCACCACGACCCTCAGGTCTGGCCGCAGGGCCGATTGCGCATCGAGCGCCAGCGCAAGCCCCACATCGGCATCCAGCGAGCGTTCATGAAATTCGTCGAAGAGCACGGCCGAGATGCCGTTCAACTCCGGATCGTCGAGGATCATCCGGACGAAGACGCCTTCGGTCACCACCTCGATCCGCGTCCGGCTGCTGATCCGGTTGTCGAGCCGCATGCGATACCCGACCCGCGCGCCGAGATCCTCGCCGAGCAGCGATGCCATGCGCGCGGCAGCCGCCCGGGCTGCAAGGCGCCGGGGCTCGAGCAGGATGATGCGTCCATCCCCGCGCCAGCTCTGGTCGAGCAGATGGAGCGGCACGAGGGTCGTCTTGCCGGCACCCGGGGGGGCCGACAGCACGGCCCGATTGCCGCTTCCGAGCGCCCTCGCAAGATCCTCGAGCCGGTCGCTGATCGGTAGAACAGGAAGAGCTGTAGGGCTCACGGAGCGATGTTACCCTGTCTGGCCGTCTCATAGGCGAGGATCGCGCCGGCGAGATCCTCCAGTGCTGCACCCACGGATTTGAACAGCGTGATCTCCTGCGCGCTTTGGCGCCCCGGATGGCCCTTGACCAGTTCGGCAAGCTCCCCCTGCACATGATCCTTGCCGATCACGCCGGATGCGATCGGCTGGAGGATATCGCCGGCTTCGCCAAAGGCGCCCGCCCGCGTATCGACGAAGACCCGGGCTCGCCGAACGGCTTCGTCGTCGCTCTCGCGCATGTCTTTGGTAAAGGCGCCGATCAGGTCGAGATGGCTCCCGGGTTTCAGCCAGGCGCCGCGGATCAGAGGAGAGCGGGAGAGCGTGGCGCAGGAAATGACGTCGGCCTCGCGCACCGCGGCTTCGAGATCCGATGCCACAGCTGCGGGATAACCAAGCTCACGGGCCTCGGCCGCAGCACGCTCTGCCTTTTCCGTGTCGCGACCCCAGATCATCACGCGGGTATAGTGGCGCACGCGACTATGGGCTTCGATCAGGTTCACCGAGAGACGACCTGTGCCAACCACCAGCAAAGTGGAGGCATCCTCACGTGCCAGGCTTTTCGCCGCCAGAGCCGACGCCGCCGCGGTTCGCCGCGCCGTGAGTTCCCCGCCGTCGAGCACCGCCAGCAATTCGCCGCTTCGACCCGAGGACAGAAGGTAGCTTCCGTGGATCGCAGGGAGAGCGCGCAGGTGATTGTCGGGAAACACGGAAACGAGTTTGACGCCGATATACTGACCGGGCTGCCAGGCGGGCATCAGAAGCAGTGTCGCATCGGCCTCGTCCGGCACCTCTATGGTATGGTGGTGCCGGACTGGCATCACGCAGTCGCCTGCGAACATTGAGGCGAGGGCCTCGATCAGCGCATCCCAGCCGAGATGGCGGCTTGTCTCTGCTTGGTTCAGTATGAGCATGCTTCTGGCACTCCGATCATGATGGCCAGACAGTAGCAAGGCGCGCCCGGCTTGCAAGCGTGGGCTAATGGCGCAGTGATGGAGGCGGATGAAGGAATGTTTGGCCGCAAAACCCGTGCAAGTCGGTGACATTTGCGACCAACTCGTGGGCCTACTCCAAAATTCATCATTATTTTCAGAAGGATGTCGATTTTTTGCACTTTTGTGAAAATGGCCTGTTGACTTCAAAAGGGGGTGGGGACTATACATCCGCTCACTGACGAGGGCGGCGGCGCTGCTGGCGACGACGACCTTCGCTCTAGAGAAATCCTTGGAAAT
>NZ_JACJVI010000029.1 GCF_014237835.1 Rhizobium sp. AQ_MP | reverse complement strand
TGGTCTGCGGCGACGAGAACGCCGTCGCGGTAGATCTCGCCGAGGCGCACCAGGGCGCCAGTGTTTCCAAGCTCAGCCGCGCGGGTGTAGTAGTCGATGGCCTTGGGCCCGTCGATGGGCACCGGTCCGCCCCGGCTGTAGATGTCACCGAGATTTGTCAGAGCGCCTGCGTCGTTTTCTAAAGCGCGTTTTTCAAGTTCGGCTATCCGTGCTCCATCTGTGGCCGGTGAATTGGTGGCCGCCAGACTGCTGGACACCACGATGCTGTTGATTGCAATTGCCGCTACCAAACCCACTACAAAGCGGTTTGCGCAAACTTCATGATGCAAAATTGATTTCATGGGCTATTCCATCCTTTGTGATTGATAGGAGTAGTTAAGCGAAATTTAACACGGATTATTACGTGCAATCAACTTATCTTGGAAAGCAATCACATTTGTTACTATTTAGTTGCGGCTCGTTTCCGAGGCAGATCGAACCGGCTACTTTTTCGGATCGGTTTAACAACAGGCCGGCATCCGGAAATGCAGCGCGGTAGCCGGATTCCTGATCCCGCACGGCGCCTCTTGTTGTACTCTCGCCGATGATCGAATTGACCGCAAGTTTCGAGATGCTGGTGACTGAGATCTAGGGCCTGTTGACAAAGTGGATTCCCAAATCAGCAGAAGCAGGCACGAAGCACTGGGGATGAACGGAGCGCGGCGAACTGTTTGAACTCCCCGGGCATGTTAACGCTCGATCAAAGTCAAACTTGGTTCAAAATGAAAACTATGCCAATCAAAGCCGGGCCGCATCCGCGCCTCGTATAACAACGCATGAATCTATATTCCAAAGGTAGAAGAAAATGAATAGGTCGAGCATCAAGATCGTGCCGCTCATCATGGCCGGCGGCAAGGGAACGCGGCTTTGGCCGCTGTCGCGCGCAGCCGCTGCGAAGCAGTTCATCCGCTTCCTCGGCGAAGAAACCTTGCTGCAGAAGACGCTGGCCCGCGTCTCCGACGAGGCGATCTATGAAGCCCCTGTCATCGTGACCAATGAGGACTTCCGCTTCCTCGCCGCCGAACAGGCACGCGAGATCGGTATGGCGCTCGACGGCATCATTCTGGAGCCCGAGGCCCGCAACACGGCAGCCGCCGTGGCTGCTGCAGCTGTTATCGTCGGTGAGCGCCATGGCAGCGACACGCTGATCCAAATCCTGCCGTCCGACCACGAGATCACCGTCGACGATACCTATCGCGACTGCGTGCAAAAGGCGGCCAAGGCTGCCCGGAACGGCAAGATCGTCACCTTCGGCATCACCCCCACCGAACCCGCGACCGGCTATGGCTATATCGAGATCGGCGAGGATCTGGGAAGCGGCGTCCACAAGGTCTCGCGTTTCGTCGAAAAGCCCAAGGCAGAGGTCGCCGAAAAGATGCTGGCGAGCGGCAACTACGCCTGGAATTCCGGCATGTTCGTCTTCTCCGCCGGTCAGATGATATCGGAACTGCAGGCGCTTGCGCCCGATGTTCTGGCGGCCGTCGAGAAATCCGTTGAACACGCCAAGGGCGACCTCGACTTCACCCGCCTGGATGCCGAGAGCTTCGCCAAGAGCCCCAGCATCTCCATCGACTATGCCGTGATGGAAAAGACGCCGAATGCGGCGGTTGTCCCCTCCCCGATCACCTGGTCGGACCTCGGCAGCTGGGATGCGATCTGGAAACTCGCTGGCGGCGATGAAAACGGCAATGTTATCAGCGGCAATGCCACCGTGTCCGACACCCAGAATTCGCTGATCATGTCGCGCAACGCCCATCTGGCCGTCCAGGGCATGGAAGGTGTCGCCGTCGTCGCCTCGGAAGACGCCGTCTATGTCGGCCGCCTCGACCGGGCTCAGGATGTCGGAAACCTCGTCAAGCTGCTCGCCGCCAACAAGGACACGGCGCATCTGACCGAGAACCACCCGACGGCACTACGCCCATGGGGCGGTTATACCTCGATCCTGAACGGTGACCGCTTCCAGGTGAAGCGCCTCTTCGTCCATCCGGAAAAGAAGCTCTCGCTGCAGAAGCATCATCACCGCGCCGAACACTGGGTCTGCGTCAAGGGAACGGCGGAAGTGACGATCGACGATAAGGTCACCGTGCTGCACGAGAACCAGTCGATCTACATCCCGCAGGGCTCCGTTCATCGTCTGGCCAATCCGGGCAAGATCCGGCTCGAAGTCATCGAGGTCCAGACCGGCTCCTATCTCGGCGAGGACGACATCATCCGCCTCGTGGACGAATTTGGCCGCAGCTGATTTTCGGCACAATCGAAACTAGTTGGCCCGGCGGTTTCCACCGTCCGGGCCGCTTGCTTTATGGCGCTGCATTGCAGCTGCGATGTCAAGCTCCTGTACGGCATGGTTTTTTGGACCTTCGCCGTTCTGTTCTTCAGGTTTTACAAACGAACCCGGAAAACACCATCTGTCGACCTATTGGACTTTGTGTCCATGAATACGGATCACTTGGACAAGGACCGAAACAAAACCGACGGACCCGATTGGCAAAAAACCACCAAGCTGCTTGCGTATAACTCCGGAAGGCCTCTGCGAAGATCAGGACAGATCGATCAAACAATCCGAACAGAAGTCACAAAACGCATTGACTACCGAGCCCTTGCCGCCGCAATCAGTTCCATGACCCGGAGAAGTAACGCTTCGGCACGACCCCGGTTTTCGGCTTCTACGCAGCAACGCATTTCGGGTGCATTTCCTGAAGGCCTGATATGCACAACCTCACCGGCATTGACGGTTATACGCAGTCCATCGACATCCGATACATGGGTGATCCGGCCAATCGGCTCAAGAAACTCGGCAAGTTGGTCAGGACCGGCTCGCAAACGTGTCATGAGTGCTGCGCTCTCTTCTATCGGAAAGGATTCGATGCGATCAGAGAGCGCTACGGGCAGCTTGAGCGCGCTGACCACCAAAGAAAGCCGTTTCCTTTGGCTGGCTGCGGTGTGCAGGGCGACCAAGATCGGCAGGAAGCTGTCTCGTGTCGGCAGCGGCTGAAGAACGCGTCCGATACAATCGATGGTCGATGCCAGGAGGACGCCCCCGTTGGCCTCGAAGCCCATGACGCTGTGACTGCTTGCCTCACAGGCACCAGCCATGCCCTCAATGACATAGGGAGACCCGACCTTCGTCCTAATGACACGGTAGCGGCCGGAAGTCTCGACACCTGAGCTGGAGGTCACAGGAGTTGCTACAACATCGGCAGACAAGAAGCGGGCAACCAAGACACCCAATGCGTCTCCGCGCACCACATCACCGTTTTCGTCGGTGACCAGCGGTCGATCACCATCACCATCTGCCGAGACGATCGCATCCAGATGATGCATATCAGCCCAGTGCTTGAACAACTTGACCAATGACTCAGGCACGGCTTCGGTATCGACAGGAATGAACTCATTGGAGCGGCCGAGCGGTATGACGTCGGCGCCATGGTACTTCAATACAGATACGAGGGTGTCTCGCGCGACCGTAGAGTGTTGATAGACCCCAATTCTCAGCTTAGTCAGGGCCTTTTCCGGCAGCAACATCTTGTTGCGCTCAAGAAACAACAGCTCCGCATCCTGCTCGACATCGAAGCGCCTTGCCGGTGAGATATCCTGAACCTCAGTTAGCCGATCCAAGGCAAGCGCCGTGATGGCGCCTTCATCCGCTTTGGTGATCTCACCATGCGGAGTATAGAATTTGATCCCATTTCGGTCCGCTGGAATATGTGACCCCGTCACCATAAGGCATGCGGCCTTATTCGACATGGCGTGCAGCGCCAATGCTGGCGTCGGCAGGAAGCCACAATCGACCGGTGACAACCCGACTTTTTCAAGCGCATTCATACAGGTCACCATGATCTGCGGCGTGGAGAGGCGAAGGTCTCCGCCAACATAAATTTTGGATCCCAAACGCGCCTGCTTCGTCGATAGCAGATAGCCTCCGAAGGCCATGGCATATCGTGCGGTGTCCGGGCCGAGAAGATCCGAGACAAGGCCACGTAGGCCACTGGTTCCAAATTTCATGTTATACCTTTCGCTATAAGAGAGGGGTAAAGTCCGAAACTGAGCCACCCCTTAGAGCTGGTTTCAACGATACGCGGATGAAGAGCCGGCAGACGAGGTTTGCCTACTCCGCTCACATGGCCGTGGACGCAAAAGCTATGCCATGTATGAGAACATGAACCGATTGCTCATCCGGGAGCATTGGCACCGATCAGCTATCGAAGTTGCTGGACGAGCGCCTTCAGCTGATCCTCGATTGCCGGGCGTATATCCGCGCGTTCGATCGCAAAGGCGACGTTTGCGAGGATGAAGCCGTCCTTGGCGCCACAGTCGAACGTCTGACCCTTGAAATGGTAACCGGCAAAGTCCTGGCTCTGGGCCAGCTTCAGCATGCCGTCTGTCAGCTGGATCTCGTTGCCTGCACCACGTTCCTGGGTTTCGAGAATCTTGAAGATCTCCGGCTGCAAAATGTAGCGGCCGTTGATGAAGAAGTTCGAAGGGGCTTTACCCTTAGCCGGCTTTTCGACCATCTGGGTGATCTTGAAACCGCCTTCGAGGGCTTCACCCACACCGACGATGCCATATTTATGGGCCTGCTCGGGCGCGCATTCCTCGACCGCAACGATATTGCCGCCAGTCTTCTCATAAAGTTCGACCATGCCCTCGAGGCAGGCCTGTTCTCCGCGCATAATCATGTCGGGAAGAAGCAGGGCGAACGGGTCGTGTCCGACGATGTCGCGGGCGCACCAGACGGCGTGTCCGAGGCCAAGCGGCTCCTGCTGGCGTGTGAAGCTTGTCTGGCCGGCCGTCGGCTGGAGCTGATCAAGAAGTGACAATTCAGCGTTCTTGTTGCGGGCCTTCAGCGTTTGTTCGAGTTCGAACTGAATGTCGAAGTAATCCTGTATCACAGCCTTGCCGCGACCGGTGACGAAGACGAAATGCTCAATGCCGGCCTCAATGGCCTCATCAACGACATACTGAATGACCGGCTTGTCGACGACGGTCAGCATTTCCTTCGGAACGGCCTTGGTCGCTGGTAGAAAACGGGTGCCGAGACCGGCAACGGGGAATACGGCAGTTCTGATCAAAGAGCGGCTCAAGGTCAAATTCATCCCCAGAAAAGGTCGATAGGTGAGAAATACTTCAGCAAGATCATCGCTTACAATAAGAGTCATAACAAATCGTAATGCACGATCATGAGATTCGGCTCAGCCCAATTTCTGGACACTGCGAGATCACAGTCCCTGTCAACATGTTGACTTCCGCTATTCATATTTCCAAGCTTGGCGTCCCAGGACATTGATGACTGCTACCCCCATCCTCGTCGTCGGCGGCGCCGGCTATATCGGCTCGCATACCTGCCTCGCCCTCTCCGAGCGTGGTTATCTGCCTGTCGTCTACGACAACTTCACCTCGGGCCATCCGGAATTCGTCAAATGGGGCCCGGCCGAACAGGGTGATATCCGGGACAAGGCGCGGCTGAAGGAAGTGCTGGCCAAATACCAACCGAAGGCAGCGATGCATTTCGCCGGTCTGATCGAGGTCGGCCAGTCCTTCAAGGAGCCGGAACACTTCTACGACGTGAACGTCTCGGGCACGCTCAGCCTGCTGCAGGCCCTCAGTGAAGCCGATATCCGCAACTTCGTCTTCTCCTCGACCTGCGCCACCTATGGAGCGCCGGAATATCTGCCGCTCGACGAGAAGCATGGCCAGAAGCCGATCAACCCCTATGGCCGCACCAAGCACATCGTCGAACAGGCGCTGGGTGACCTGAACCTCTGCGGCCGCATGCGCTCCGTCATGCTGCGCTATTTCAACGCCGCCGGAGCCGACTTCGAAGGCCGGATCGGCGAGTGGCACTCACCCGAGACTCACGCCATTCCGCTCGCCATCGAAACGGCACTCGGGCGCCGCGAGTTCTTCTCGATCTTCGGCGAAGACTACGACACCCGCGACGGCACCTGCATCCGCGACTATATCCACGTCAACGACCTTGCCGATGCGCATGTGAGGGCGGTCGATTATCTACTTCAGGGGGGCGAGACGATCGCCATCAACCTCGGCACCGGCAACGGCACGACCGTCAAGGAGCTGATCTCGGCCATCGAAAGGGTCTCCGGCCGACCCATGCCGGTCAAGCGCACCGAACGGCGCCCAGGCGATCCGCCCGGCCTCGTGGCCAGCAATGCGCTTGCCCGCGATGTGCTGGGCTGGGACCCGAAACACGGCATCGACGACATCATCCGCACGGCCTGGAAGTGGCATTCCAGCTTCAACGGCCATGCAGGGTGAATGAACAAAGGCCAGTTGCGATGACCGCGCCGACGGCAAAGAAGACGAAGCTGACATGTTAAATCAATGCTTTCATTAACCTTTCCACGTAACCAAGTCTTCACATTCATCTTGCCCAAGCGGCCGGAACGTACTGAGATAGGCCTGAACACGGAGGACAAACATGACCAGATTCATTGCACAAAGTCTTCTTGATCGCCTTGAGCGCGAATGGCGTATGATTGACCCGGACCGCCGGAGCGCGACCGTCTCCTTGCCGAGAGAGGAGAACAGCGTACCCACTCGCAGGCTGCGCGTCGGCCGTTTCGACGACGCAGAGGCGAATATCGATTAAACGGATGGTATCTTCGCACGCGTGTTGGATAGGCCGCCTAGATTAGGAGAATGGACACCTCGATTTACCCCGATTTCCTGCGTTGACGGTGCAATCTGAGCCTACCGCCGCTTTCGGCGGTGATCTTTGAACTGTCAGTATTCGCATTTCCGCCCCTTGCGGGGCGGCCGTTATCATGCGGTGGCACGGCGACCTTCGTGGAAGACGTATCGGAGCATGTTGTAGGCGATGTTGGGCATGCCGATCTTCACCTTGGCCCTTCCAATCCCGATGGTCCTGATGAAGAGCTTCATCTTGTCCTTCTGCCTTGCAAAGACATGCTCGACAGTGGCCCTGATCCTGGATCGTCGCCCGTTCGCCCGCGACGTCGCCTCCGGCATTGGCTTGCCCTTCGGCTTTCGCTGGTGGATGTCCGACTTCAGGCCGTTGTCCTGCAACCACTCCTCGTTTGTCTTCGATCGATAGGCGCTGTCAGCCCAAACCGTTGAGGCGGTATTGTCTTTGGTCACGACATTCCTGAGCTGCGCGCCGTCATGGGCCGCCGCACTGGTCACCGTCCATCCCCGGATAAAACCATGCGCCCGGTCGATGCCCGCGTGGTTGTTGTAACCGAACATCGGAATGGCGATGTCATGGGCCTTCGTTGGTGCTGATGTCGGCGTGTCCGTCGGCTGCTTCGCCTTGGAATACTTCACCGTCCAAGGCGCATCTCGATCCTTCTGGGCAAGCTTGGCGGGCTTCTCCTTCCACGTCTCGGGTATCTCACCGGATTTGATCGCTTCCTTCTCGTCCTGGCTGTTGTGCTGCCTCGAAGCCTGGATGATCGTTGCGTCGATGATCTGCCCGCCCTTGGCCAGATATCCGGACCGCGACAGATGTTTGTCGAAGCGGGCGAACAGATTGTCGATGGCACCGGCCCGCACCAGGCTTTTGCGAAACAGCCAGATCGTCTTAGCGTCCGGCACCTTATCGGAAGGCCCAAGCCCTAGAAACCGCCCTATCGGCGATGCAAGCATCGCCTGTCGGGTGAGACATAAACGAGAGCCGATCCTGGATGACGAACTCGCCTGGTCGTCGGAGAGATTGTAGAGCGCCCGGAGCACCAGGATCTTGAACATCAGCACCGCAGGAAATGGCGGACGCACGCCCTTCGATCCATCCGATCGCTTCAGCGCCTTGGCCAGTGGCTTCTCGAACACAGGCCACGGGATGATGCTGTTCAGCTTCTCAAGCGGGTCGCCCACGGCGCTCAGCCGCTCTTAGCGCTCGTCAAGATCAAAGAGACCAGGCTGTCCCCGCATCATCCGCCCCCACCAAATCAAGCATGTCGGATTGAATCACGATTTCCCAAAAATGGGGAGGTTTTTAGAGGCGTCCGAATAACAGCGTATCGCTCCCATACATAGCGTGAGAGACAAGAGGTTCGAATGTCTTTGGTCACGCACAACAAGCTGCCGGCTATCCGCCTCAAAAGACGGCGCCGCTGACTAACAATTCAGCGACAGACTTTCGGCCCTGACCACTATCAGGCCTCCAGCCGAGACAATGCGTTGTTCAAGGCCGGCGACCCTGAAAGCATTTTCGATGGCCCAGCCGAAACGACAAAAATCCGACCAGACAGGATCGATATCGTCGATACAGTCGGCGGAGGCTACAAGTCCGGCGCAGTCTTCCTCAGTCAATCCCAAGATGCACGCGTGAGCGCCGCGCTCCTGAAGATCCAAGGAGAGATCCAAGAACCTTTGGTCCATATCGAAATGCATGATCGCTCAGCCCCCATCACGATGAACAGACATTCCTCAATTATTATGGATGGGTCAATTATTATGGGGTCAGATCGTAGCGGCAATGCTGCCGATGGTTAATACGACCAAGGAAATCTCAATATTTTCAAGCTCTCTCAAAAATAGAAAACATATCGGATGCATAAATGACCGAATGCAAAAAAGAAAAAGAAGGCTTGAATTTCAATCACCAATGCTCACAACGGCCGGTAGACAAGAGAGTCGTCTAAAATCGACGCGCAGGATCGGGACTAAATCTGCCTCAGGCGGCCGATGCTGCGAGGGCAAATTTTCTGTCGGTTTATACTGGCATCGATGCGGACGACCGCAATTCTAAATGGGAGTGACGGATGGACATTGATGGCTCGATTATCAGGGCGCTCGTGCTCGGCCTGATTGAAGGCCTGACCGAGTTTGTGCCGGTATCATCAACCGCCCACGTGCTGCTGGCAGGCCATTTCCTCGGCTTCGCGTCGCCCGGTAACACCTTTGCGGTGCTCATTCAGCTGGGTGCCATCCTGGCGATCTTGAGCGTCTATTTCGCGAAGCTCCTGGGGATTGCGTTGTCGCTGCCGACGAGCGCTGAGAGCCGTCGTTTCGTCGGGGCCGTGCTCCTCGGCTTCCTTCCGGCGGCCGTGATCGGCGCGCTGGCCCATGACTTCATCAAGACGGTGCTGTTCAAGACGCCGATGCTGATTTGCGTGGTGTTGATCCTCGGCGGTTTCGTACTGCTCTGGATCGACCGCCTGCCGCCGAAGCCGAAGTATCACGACGTTACCGAATATCCCTTGTCGCTTGCCTTCAAGATCGGGCTTTGCCAGTGCGTGGCGATGATTCCGGGCACCTCGCGTTCGGGGGCGACGATCGTCGGGGCCTTGCTGCTCGGCGCAGACAAGCGCTCGGCGGCGGAATTTTCCTTCTTCCTCGCCATGCCGACCATGCTCGGCGCCTTTACGCTTGACCTCTACAAGAACCGCAATGCGCTCACCGTCGATGACACCATGATCATCGCGATTGGTTTTGTCGCGGCCTTCATCTCGGCGCTTATTGTCGTCCGGGGTCTCTTGGATTTTGTCTCAAAACGGGGCTATGCGCCCTTTGCCTGGTGGCGGATCGCTGTCGGCACGGCAGGCATTATCGGGTTGATGATCTTCGGCTGAACCGCTCCATCAGTGCTTATTCTTATCGCATAAAAATTCAATTGCCTGATCCGCCATGGGGTAACCATGTTCATATACGATGTCTTCAACATCGAGTTGAACGCTGGCCAAAATCACCTATCTTTCCAATATGGGAAACAAAGAACCGCTCGATTTCTCGAAGGATCTTGACAGGACATTGGGGACCGCGGAAGACGCGCCCAACGCCCTAAAACAGACATTGCCCAAGTCTGAGGCAAGCCTGTCATTTGCTGAAGCCATGTCAGCTCTGATCAACGAGGCCTTGCGTCTTGGCTACACGCGAACGGAGGTTGCCCTGGCTCTGGGCGACGCCATCGGCAGCCTAGATCAGACCGCAGATGATGCGCAAGATGATCGGTCAGGATAGGTCGTGACCTTTCCCCCAAGTTTTATCCAGTTTTGAGTTCGCTCCGGCGGTTTTGGGTTGTTGTCTTTGGGGCGGTGGCGGCGTGTTGCGGTGCGGAGCCATTCCGGCTGCGCAGCACCGCATCACGTCGCAGGTTGATGGTCTGAGCGAACTCGGCCGGTGTCAGCCAACCGAGGCCGGAATGTGGTCGATGATCGTTGTAGTCGCTTCGCCAGCTTGAGAGCGCTGATCGGGCCTGGCTCAGTGACGAGAAGAGCGTCTCGTTCAGCAGCTCATCCCGCAGTCGGCCATTGAAACTTTCGATGAAGGCGTTCTGGATCGGCTTACCCGGCGCGATGTAGTGCCATTCTACCTTGGCCCGATCCGTCCATTGCAGGATCGCATTGCTGGTAAACTCGCTGCCATTGTCGCTGACAATCATCTTCGGCTTGCCGCGCTTCTCGATGATCCGGTCGAGTTCACGAGCAACGCGCAGACCGGAAAGGGATGTGTCGGCGACAAGACCCAAGCATTCCCTGGTGCAATCATCGACGATCGTCAGCACCCGGAACCTGCGGCCATCGGTGAGTTGATCCGACACAAAGTCCAGCGACCAGCGATCATTGGCCGTCATCGGGACCAGCATCGGCGCACGTGTGCCGATCGCTCGTTTCCGACCGCCGCCCTTGCGCACCGTCAGCTTCTCCTCCCGATACAGCCTGAAGAGCTTCTTGTGGTTCACATGGTGCCCTTCGCGTTTGAGCAGTACGTGGATGCGTCTGTAGTTGAAGCGACGGCGATCATCGTCACTGCGTCTGTTTTCAAGAGCTGGCTCGGTTTGTCTGAACAGCTTCGGGCGTTTCGCTAAGTGGATTTCCGCCTCGATTATGCCGCCACCATC
>NZ_JACJVI010000028.1 GCF_014237835.1 Rhizobium sp. AQ_MP | reverse complement strand
GACTATTGGAATGGTGTCGTCAACAAAGCGCTCGAACTCCTCGATGGTGCGGTGAAGGGCGAAGGCCTCATCGTCGTTGGCGCCACCAACAGGCCGGAGCAGATCGACGAGGCCTTGAAACGTTCCGGGCGCCTGGAAACCCACATCGAAATCCCTAAACCGGATACTGCGACGCTGGCCGAAATCTTCCGCCATCATCTCGGCGAGGACCTCAAGTTGCTGGCCGCCGCAGCGCAGGAAACAAACCAGGAGCGGCCCGCGATCGCCGAGCTGCCCTCGGATACCGGCGGCAGCCTGAGCCAACAAACAGCGTTGAAGGGAGGAAGCCAATGACGGATCAGGCCATGACCAATATGGGTTCAATCGAGAGCGACATTCAATCGGCTCTGAAGCGCCTGGGAACCCGCGCGATGGGGCTCACGGGAGCCGATGTCGAGCGCATCGTACGCGAGGCGCGCCAGACCGCCCGCCGTCAGAAGCGTCCCATGTGCTATCAGGACCTTGAGGATGGCATTCGGATGCATCGACCTCAGTTGCCCCATGATCTGCGTTGGCGCTTTGCCGTACACGAAGCGGGCCATGCGATCGTCCATCACGTCCTCAAGCTCGGTCCGATCGAAGGGATCACTATCGACATGCCCGAAGGCGGGTACAATCTCCTGTCGTTCCATAGGTCGGGCAGCGACACGCTGAGCTACCGCGAAGACCTGCTGGCGATGCTGATGGCCGGGCGGGCGGCCGAGCATGTTGTCTTCTGCTCCATCTCTGTTGGCTCGGCCGGATCGGAAGACAGTGATCTCGCCCGTGCGACCAGGCTTGCTCTTGCCCTGGAGCGCAGTCTCGGCTTTGGGGCAGTGCAGCCGCTCCTCTACCGCGACGACAAGGATCCGACGTCAGTGCTCGATGCGCAGCCGCATCTTGCTGCCCGCATTCATGCTCGGCTTGAGAAGGCGTTGGCGAAGGCGCTGGATCTGCTCAATGGGAATCGGGAAAAGCTTGATCGGCTGACTGCGGTGCTGTTCGAACAGCAGGTGCTCGACGGAGAGGCGGTGAGGGGCATTCTCGATGGCGAGTGACGTCACAGTGGGAGTGGCTGGTTTGCGCCTCCATATCGGTCGTTCCCGTCGTCGTTTGTCGTTCCTGAAAGCGGCCATAGTCCGCAGCGACAACTCGTCGCCTTCGCGCCAAAAGGAGACATGAGCTGTTTTGAAGTTGACGGCTGTATTGGGGCCGACGAACGACCCGGTCGTTGGCGATCGAATGCTATGGCGCAGCTTCGCGCCTTCGTTTCGGTAATTGCCACAGGATGCACCAACTCCCTACAAAAGTCGCTCCATTTGGATATGCGCAGAGTTCAGTGGATTACTTCACAAGTGAGCTCGATACCGAAACCGATGGTTCGCAGGTGATGAGCGATATGCAGGAGAAGGTGGTCGCGCTTGCCATAGCGCTCGCAGATCTCATTGACTTGTTCGCTGATGGCCCCCCTCAGCGTTTCAGGCACCTCGAACTCCGCGATGACATACGCTTCGCGACCAATCGCGTAAACTGGACAACCTGCAGCCAAAAGCTCCTCTACGAAGGCAGGTATCTGATCCTCGGTCATGACTCATGGACCCTAGGACACGGCGGCAAACTTTGTTGTCAAGCCGTCAGCCGACCTAGCGGCCAGCTCGGTTATCGGTGATGGAATCCCGAAAAAGTACCCTTGTGCAATGTCACATCCGAGTGTTCTCAAAACGTCGAGCTGATCGGCGCTTTCGACACCTTCTGCAACGACCTTGTGTCCAAGACCATGGGCCATTGCTATAACGGATGACACTATGATCCGGCTATCATGGCTTGTGGCAATGTCCTGAACCAGTGAGCGGTCGATCTTCAGGAAATCGTAAGGTAGCTTGCAGAGCTGTGCCAAGTTCGAAAATCCGGTTCCGAAATCGTCGATCGCCACTTTGAACCCTGCGGCCCTTAACGCCTCAAGATGCTGACGCGCCTTGTCAAGATCCAGCATTGCAACCGACTCTGTCACCTCCAACTCCAGATCGCTTGGCCTGATGCCACGAGACACAACATAGGAGGAGAGCTTCTCGGCGAAGTTTTCGTCTGCGAACTGGGTTGGGCATACATTAACAGCCACCCGTGCCGGCAATCCTGAGTTACTCAGTTCACCCACATCTTGCGCAACAATCGACATAACCTTGCGACCGATCCGCTCCAGTCCGTCACCAGCGGCAGCGACATCTAGAAAGCTGCCCGGATATAGCAGTCCCCGTGTGGGATGCGCCCATCTGACCAGAGCTTCATAGCTTTCGACTTCACCAGATTTGAGGTCGATTTTAGACTGGTAGTGAACAACCATCTCGTCGTTGTCTATCGCATGGACGAAATCCCGCTCAAGCTCTGCGCGGTCAACAGCCTTTTCGCGCATCAGGTCATCGAAGACTGCATAGGTTCCGCGTCCTCGGCTCTTGGCCTCGTACATTGCCATGTCGGCATGTTTCAGCGTGTCGGCACAAGATATGCCCTCGCCGAGTGCTGCAATACCCACGCTCGCACCAATTTGGATTCGCCTTTGGCCGATAAGGAACGGATCTGCCAAAGCATCGATCAGTTGTTGAGCAATTTGATTGATCTTTTGTTGGCTGTTTTCACCCGTCACCAGGACAACAAATTCGTCCCCGGCGAAGCGAAAAAGGAGCCGGCACCCGGGCGATGCGACATCAACAGTATCAGGGGTGAGGCAACGATTGATATTCTCGGTGGTAATCTGGAGACCATCGACCAGCATTCTGGAGGACGCCATCTGGAGCAACTTGTCTCCTATCTGGTGGCCGTAGAGATCGTTGACCTGCTTGAAGCGGTCGAGGTCGATGAACAGGATATGCCCGGATAGCTTCTCGGGTCTCTCAAGGAGCTCGTTAAGGACTGCGCGATTGGGAAGTCCTGTTATGCCGTCTTCGTAAGCCAGCGTGTTGATTTTGGAGACATTGTCGTTGAGCCGCGCCACCATTTTTCGGAAGCTCTCAGCCAGGCCTCCGACTTCGCATCGGCAGTCCACCGTCACAACGGTTTCATAGTTGCCCGAAGCGATGGCTTCTGTGCTCACCTTCAGGTTCTGAATCGGACGGGTCAATCGCCCGGTCATGTAGTAAGTGAAGCCAGAGGCAACAGCAATCGAGGCCACGAGCTTGGCATACCCGACTGCGGTTAACGAGTGAGAAGCCCCAGCATCTTGGTATTCCAGGAGGTAGAACACCAGTGCGGCAATCAGGGAGCTAAACACGCCAATCATTATGGTGAATCTAACGCGCAGGCTATTCAGGCCACGCCCCAGGATTCGCCCTGTAATCAGTTCGGTGTCAACTTCCATCACTGCACACTCTCCATGGATGACTTAGCGGACCGATTTTGATCGGCCCGCCAGACTGCTTCTTGATTTCGGAAGCTTAGAAATCCTCCCACGTCTCGTTCTTAACTGCGGTATTGCCTCTTACGGCTGTGGCAACCCGGTTGATCAGCCTGCGGGCTGGCGACGCAGTGGGGGCGTTCGCGGAGGTAACTTCGGAAGGCGCAGACTTGTTCTGCGAGTTGCCGATCTCGAAGCGACCAATGAGCTGAAAGAGTGCTTCTGCTTCCTTGGCGAGAGAGTGGCTGGCGGCGGTCGATTCTTCGACCATCGCCGCATTTTGCTGCGTACCCTGGTCCATCGTGTTGACTGCTGTATTGATCTCTTTCAGACCTGTCGCCTGTTCCTTGGCGCCCTCTACGATTGCGGTAACATTGACGCTGACCGCCTGGACCTGCGAGACGATATGCTCAAGTGCCTTGCCTGTTTCTGTGACAAGATGGACGCCGTTCTCTACCTGCTCGCCTGACTTCGAGATCAATGTCTTGATCTCCTTTGCCGCAGAAGCGGATCGCTGAGCCAGTTCCCGCACTTCTTGCGCGACGACAGCAAAACCTTTGCCAGCCTCCCCGGCCCGCGCCGCTTCGACGCCCGCATTGAGTGCTAGCAGGTTCGTCTGGAAGGCGATCTCATCGATGACGCCAATGATGCTGGAGATTTCGCGCGAGGAAGATTCGATCTCCTGCATGGCGTGAACTGCACGATTCACGATCTCTCCGGAGCGCTCGGCAGATTGGCGGGTTTCCTGAACCTGCTTTCCAGCTTCCTCGGCGCGGCGGCTGGAGTCGGAGACAGTTGTCGTGATCTGCTCGAGCGCTGCTGCTGTTTCTTCTACAGAAGCTGCTTGCTGTTCCGTGCGCTTCGACAAATCGTCTGCAGCCGCGCGGATCTGGTTGGATCCGGCAGCAATGGCCTGCGCATTCTGACCGACCCGGCGCATTGCATCCTCGAGCTTGGCCACGGCTTCGTTGAAGTCGATGCGGACCTGGTCCAGTCGTTCGGCGAAGACGCTTTCGATCCGGTAGGTCAGCTTGCCACTCGACAACTCGTTCAGGGCGTGACCGATGCTCTCAACTGCGAAACGGACTTCCGCCGCTTCCTCAGCCTGTCTGCGTTCGCGGTCGACGCGTTCCTGCTCGCTGAGCGAACGGCTTGCTTCTGCTTCCTGTTCAAGACGGACGCGCTCACGCGCATTGTCCCTGAAGATCGCCACAGTCGAGGCCATTTTGCCGATCTCGTCCTTGCGGCCCTCTCCGTAGATCTCGACCTGAAGGTTACCGCTGGCGAGATCGGACATTGCTGCCGTGATGGAGTTGACTGGTCGTATTACGCCGCGCAATACGGTCCAAGTGGAGAATACCGCTACGACAGCACCAAGCGCCGACAGCGTTGTCATAATGGTCGTCAGCAAGGTTGTCAGTTGATTGCCTTCATCGAGGTCCTGCTTTGCAACCTCGATCTGCAGATCGATCAGCTTTGATATGTCAGTGCCGAGCGGGTCAATCGTCGGATATAGCGTCTCATCAGCGAATTCAGCCAAGGCGCCGAGATCGCCAGAAGCAAGAAGCTGGCGGAGTTCCTCAACACCAGCATTTGCTTGTGCGCGTACCTCCGCAAAGTGGTCAGCGATTTGTTTCTCTTCGGCCGTCAGTGTCGTCGAAATATACTCATTCCAATGGGCCTCAATAGAAGCAAGAGCCCTGTCGACATTCGCCAAGCCATCATTTGGTGACATTGCCTGCGAACGGACCTTGTGCGCCGTGTCGACGACATCTACTGCGTAGCCGTCGCCGATCCGCTTGAGCTGCTCCATGGGCATCACACGGTCGAGGACGATAGACTTGGCGATCTCCGCCTGTGCGCGCATAGCGTAGAAGCTGAACGCGGTGATCGCGATTAGTGCTGCGGTTAACAGCGATATGCACGCAAGAAGTTTTACCCTGATTGTCATTGTGTCCCCTTCCCAAAACCTATCGATTGAGTGCGCGCCCCCTTGAAGGCTAAGCTTTATACTTAAGCAGACGCTTAATTTTTATGCGCCCGGCAAGCTTTCGCGTCCCCTCGTGGTCACTGGATATGAAATCTAGGAGTCGAATCTTTACGATCAGCTAACGAATTAGCGAGTCGATGCAAAATTGTTGAGCAAATGCCTGCAGAAGGGTCAGCGATCCGAGTGCGGACGGGAACGGGTGTTAAGACGACATCCCGTCAAAGAGGCAAAACAGACCGTAGTCCGGGAGCGGCGCGTCCTTGCGACCAGAAGTGTCTGGATCTGCGGTCTGCCGCATGAGCGTTGTCCGCTTTTTGGGTTCGCATGATGGAAAGCGGAGGGTGACCTTTCAGGCCCCACATCAGAAAGCGCCTCCCGTAAAGTGAATGACCGCTGCGGGCCAAACGCGGACCACATTACCACATACGTGGATGTCCGGTTTTCGTCGTTCGGCACCCCATCATTGGACAGTCCGCTTGCGGCCCCCTTGCGGAAATCATTTCCGTTTTGCGCCTTCACTTCGAACCTCCAGATTGACGCTGTTCCTCGGAAGCCGACGTTGGCGATGCTCGTTCTGCCCATCAGTTGAATCGCGGCTAGAAAAACTTTCCAGGATATGAGATTGCTCTGGACAAAGGACGTCCATGGAACTCAATGACATGAGGCCTCGGTCGCCATGTTGGCACCGAACGCACCTCTCGGCCATCATAACAAGCCTGTTCGCGTCGCTGCTTCTGTTGTTCGGCGGCGATGTCTTCGGTCGCTTCCATGCCGGGCTTTCGTCTCATGCTGCCATATCGCGGTCCGATGCAGGACATGCAACGGCTGGCGCCCGAGGTGAGACCCGCTTTTTGGTTTCGTCCGAGCAATCCTCGCGACCGAAGCTCAGGCCGACCCCAGGCGGTGACGGCTGCCTTGCGCCCGATATCCAAGCCTTGCGGATCTGCCGTTACAGCCATGTTACGCTGCATGTTTCCGCAGACCGTCCCCGCCCACACGCGCCCCTGCCATACTGGTCCCGCGCACCACCGGCTATCCAGCAAAACGTCTGATCGTTTCGCCGCCATCGCTTCGATGGCTCGACCCGTTTGTGCCATAGCCGAGCAGGCTGTGGTCACGACATGCTGGATTATTTTTGAATGAAAAACTCCCTCGCAAAGGTGACGGGCTATTTGCTCGTCATCATGCTCGGTCTGCTCGTCGCTTTGCCGAACGTGCTGCCCGATTCCACCTTGTCCCGTTTCCCCTCCTGGCTGCCGCATGAACGTGTATCCCTGGGTCTCGATCTGCGCGGCGGGTCCCATCTCGTCCTCGAAGTGGATCGTCCCGCTTTGGTGGACGAATGGCTGCAGAGCCTCTCGCAGGAGGTTCGCTCGGCCCTGCTGGAAGCGCGCGTTCAGACCCGCAGTGTGCGCCGTGACGGCGATGCCGTCTCGATCGTGCTCGCCGATCCCGCACAAATGTCGGCCGCAACCGACGCGCTTTCGGTTCTCAACAATCCTGCCGTCACCCTCGCAGGAGCAGGCGCTCCTGAACTGGCGGTCACCAGATCAGCCGCCGATACGCTGCGCATGGCACCCACGGAACAGGGCATTACCGCCCGGATGAGCCATGCTGTCGAGCAGAGCCTTGAAGTCATCCGCCAGCGTGTAGACCAGGTTGGCGTAGCAGAACCAACCATCCAGCGGGTCGGAGCCGACCGCGTTCTTGTCCAGCTACCCGGCGAACAGGATCCCTCACGCCTACGGGCCCTGCTCGGCACCACCGCCAAGATGAGCTTCCATCTGCTCGGAGAACCAGGAGCACCTGGGGTCAAGACGCTGGAGGATGACACGGGCCGCACTTATCCGGTGCAGACCAGCGTGCTGCTCGCCGGCGACCGGCTCGTCGATGCTCGCGTGCAGTTCGATCAGCAGGGTGGTCAACCCATCGTCTCGTTCCGCTTCGATGGCGTGGGTGCAACCCGGTTTGCCCAGATCACCCGTGACAATGTCGGTCGACCCTTCGCCATCGTGCTTGATGACAAGGTGCTGAGTGCGCCCGTCATCAGAGAGCCGATCACCGGTGGTGCCGGGCAGATCTCCGGGGACTTTTCCGTCGATGAAGCCAACACCTTGTCGGCGCTTCTGAGGGCTGGCGCGCTGCCTGCCAAGCTGACTGTCATCGAAGAACGCACCGTCGGTGCAGATCTCGGAGGCGATGCGATCGAGATGGGCATCGTGTCCGGACTGGCGGGCTTCGGTCTCGTCGTCGCCTTTATCGTCGCCCTTTACGGCACCTGGGGTCTGCTTGCGGTTCTGGCCCTGACGCTGAACGTCGTGCTGACCTTTGCAGGTCTGACTATAGTGGGGGCGACGCTGACCTTGCCCGGTATCGCGGGGATCGTACTCGGCATTGGTCTGGCGGTCGACGCTAATGTCTTGATCAACGAACGCATCCGGGAGGAAGTCGGAAAGGGACGGGGAGCCTTTGCGGCGATCGACCATGGCTTCGCCAAGGCCTATTCCACGATCATCGACAGCAATGTCACGGCCCTCATTGCGACAGTCCTACTCTTCTGGTTCGGCTCGGGTCCTGTGCGTGGCTTTGCCGTGACCATGGGCCTCGGCATTGCCATCTCCATGTTCACGGCCGTTTCGGTGGTGCGCGTGGCTATGGTCGCCATTGCCCGCCGATACAGGCTCAAGACCATCGCCATCAAGCCGCTGCTACCGTTCAAACTGATCAAGGACGGGACCAAGATCGATTTCATGAAAGCCCGGCTCTTCGGCATCGCGGTCTCGGCCTTCCTGTCGATCTCCTCGATCATCCTGTTCATCACGCCAGGGCTCAACTACGGCGTCGATTTCAAGGGCGGCATCCAGCTCGAACTCTCGACGACCGGACCTTCAGACCTGTCAGGTCTGCGTTCCGGCCTGGAAGGCCTGAACCTCGGTGAGGTCGCCCTGCAGGAGTTCGGCGACAGCAATCACGTCATGCTGCGCCTTGAGCGTCAGCCAGGCGGCGAGCAGGCGCAGACGGATGCGGTCTCGAAAGTACGCGAAACGATCCAGACAATCGATCCCTCCGCAAAGATCGAACGAACGGAAGTGGTTGGCCCCAAGGTCAGCGGTGAATTGGCAACGGCAGGTCTGACCTCGGTCATCCTCGCATCGCTCGCCATGCTGATCTACATCTGGGTGCGCTTCGACTGGCCCTTCGCGGTAGGGGCGATCGCCACGCTGATTCTTGATGTGACGAAAACCATCGGCTTCTTTGCGCTGACAGGTCTTGATTTCAACCTGACGGCGATTGCCGCACTGCTCACTCTGGTGGGCTATTCCGTCAACGACAAGGTCGTCGTCTACGACCGAATGCGTGAAAACATGCGCCTTTACAAGGCGATGCCTTTCCGCGATCTGATCAACCTGTCGATCAATGAAACGCTCGCCCGAAGCCTCTACACATCAGCTACGGCCTTTCTGGCGATGGTGCCGATGGCGATCTGGGGTGGCAGTGCGGTCGAGAGTTTTGCAGTGCCGATGGTCTTCGGCATCTTCATCGCGGCATCTTCGTCGGTCTTCATCGCAGCGCCGATCCTGCTTTTCCTCGGCGACTGGCGGACACGACGGAAGATCCGACTGGCAGGCAATCTGCCGGAACAGCAGGCCGCTTGATTTATCGGGGCGGGCCCGGACAGTCGGGCCCGCCTTGCCTCACGCCGTGGCGGAAGAACAGCAGCAAAGGCCTGGGCAACCATCTGCATTGGTAAAGCGCAGGCCGGCTTTTTCGAAGGCGAGCCGCAGTTGAGCCTCCGTCGAGCGATGCATGCCGTGGCGCTGGCCTTCGAAGTCGCGGATCGTGCTGCGGGAGACAAGTGAATGGCACGCCAGGTGTTCCTGGGTCCAACCGAGATAACCGCGTGCGGCACGACACAGGGCGGGCGAAAAAACTGGGTCTGTTTTGGGTTGATCCATGCCTGAAGTTGCCTACATAGGGTAATATCGCCCATTTAGGGCATAATTTTTGTATTTCCAGCCCGGGTATCTTCTGCGGCAACGATCATGAGAGGAGCTGGATTTGGGATAACGCTGGACGCTTCTGGCCTGTTGTTGCTGCTGCTTGTTCTTCCGTTCCTGGGAAGCCTTGCCTCGGCCTTCATCTTGAATACGACGTCACGCGATCTCCCGGTCTTCGTTGCCGGGGCGACAACGCTGGTGACGCTGGTGCTGATCGCATCGACCTATCCCTTCGTCATGCAAAATGGCGTCCTACGCTTCACTGCAGAGTGGCTGCCGCAGTTCGGATTGGATTTTTCTCTTCGGCTCGATGGTTTCGCCTGGATCTTCGCCATGCTGGTCACGTCGATCGGCCTGCTCGTGATCCTGTATGCGCGCTATTACATGAGCAAGGACGATCCGATCCCGCGCTTTTTCTCGTTCCTGCTCGCCTTCATGGGCGCCATGCTCGGCATCATCGTCTCCGGCAACGTTATCCTGCTTTCGATCTTCTGGGAACTGACGAGCATCTTCTCGTTCCTTTTGATCAGCTACTGGCACACCAGTGCTGCAGCTCGGGACGGCGCGCGCATGGCGCTGACGATCACCGGCATTGGCGGGTTCTGCCTGCTGATCGGAATGCTGTTGCTCGGCAAGATCGTCGGCAGTTACGACCTCGACAAGATTCTCGCCTCCGGCCAGATCATCCGCGAGCATCCGCTCTATCTCCCGACCCTGATCTTCATCCTGCTCGGTGCACTGACGAAAAGCGCGCAGTTCCCTTTCCATTTCTGGTTGCCGAACGCCATGGCAGCCCCGACGCCGGTCTCCGCCTTCCTGCATTCCGCCACCATGGTCAAGGCCGGTGTCTTCCTGCTGGTTCGCTTCTGGCCCGTGCTTTCGGGAACCTACGAGTGGTTCATGCTCGTCGGCCTCGCCGGCATCACCACACTGCTGCTCGGCGCTTACCTCGCGATGTTCCAGCGCGACCTCAAAGGGTTGCTCGCCTATTCGACCATCAGCCATCTCGGCCTCATCACCACGCTTCTGAGCCTTGGCAGCCCGCTCTCGACGGTGGCCGCGATCTTCCACATGCTCAATCATGCGACGTTCAAGGCATCGCTCTTCATGGCCGCCGGGATCATCGATCATGAGACGGGCACGCGCGACATGCAGCGCCTGAGCGGCCTTTACCGCTACCTCCCGGCCACCGCGACACTTGCGATGGTCGCGAGCGCTGCCATGGCGGGTGTGCCCCTCTTGAATGGCTTTCTGTCGAAGGAAATGTTCTTCGCCGAAGCCGTCGAGACCCATGCCAACTCCTGGCTCGACGTCATGCTTCCCTATGTTGCGACACTTGCCGGTATCTTCAGCGTGGTCTACTCGCTGCGCTTCATCCATACAGTGTTTTTCGGTCCACCTCCCATCGACCTGCCCAAGCAAACACCGCATGAGCCGCCGCGCTGGATGCGCGCGCCGATCGAGATCCTGGTGGTCGTCTGCCTCGTCGTCGGGATCGTTCCGGCGATATCCATTGGGCCCTTCCTGCAGACGGCCGTCGAAAGCGTGCTCGGGGATCGCACGCCGGAATACAGCCTCAGCCTCTGGCATGGGTTCAACATTCCGCTTCTGATGAGCCTGATCGCCCTTTTCGGAGGCTTTCTGCTCTACGTGCTCATGCGAAGTTATCTGGCGCGCTGCGAGGATGGTCCGCCTTACTTCCGACGCCTGCGCGGTCAGCGTCTTTTCGAGCGCGTTCTCGTGACGGTGTCGTGGCGGTGGGCTCGTCTGGCGGAGGCGCGGCTCGGCACGCGCAATCTCCAGCCGCAGTTGCGCTGGATCGTTGTCGTAGGCTTCATCGCCGCCAGCTTGCCGCTTTACTTCTCGGGTTTCGAGCGCCGGCCGATTGCCGTCTCGCCCATCGACCCAGCCTTCGGCCTGTTGTGGCTCATCGGGATGGCGCTGGCAATCGGTGCTGCGGTCTCGGCCAAGTATCACCGCCTGGTCGCGCTCATCATGCTGGGCGGCGTCGGTCTGGTCGTCTGCATGACCTTCATTTGGCTCTCTGCCCCCGACCTCGCCATCACGCAGCTTCTGGTCGAGATTGTCTCCACCGTTCTGATCTTGCTTGGGCTGCGCTGGCTGCCGAAGCGCAGCCCCGACATTGGCGAGGTGATAACCCTGCAAAGCCGTTTCCGACGCTTCCGCGATCTGACGCTCGCGATCCTTTGCGGGGTTGGCATGTCGGTGGTGGCCTTCACCGTGATGACGATGCCTGTACCCGACGCGATTGCCAATTACTTCCTGCAGAATGCCTATTCCGAAGGCGGTGGGCGCAATGTCGTCAACGTCATTCTCGTCGACTTCCGCGCTTTCGACACGCTTGGTGAAATCGCCGTCCTAGGTATCGTTGGCCTGACGGTCTACGGCTTGCTGCGCCGCTTCCGCCCAGCCGAAGACAGCATGGAGCTGCCCGAGCAGCAGGTGACCCAGAACCGCTTCGACGCTGACCAGCCGGAGCGCTCGCCCGGAGACATGATGCGCGACTACCTGCTGGTACCCTCCGTGCTGATGCAGTGGCTTTTCCCGGTCATCATTACGATGGCGGTCTACCTCTTCATGCGCGGGCACGATATGCCGGGCGGTGGTTTCTCGGCAGGCCTCACTCTTTCGATAGCGTTCCTGCTCCAATATCTCGCCGGGGGCACCCGTTGGGCGGAAGATCGTATCCGTATCCTGCCGCTTCGCTGGATGGGGGCCGGCATCCTGACGGCCACCGCGACTGGTATCGGTGCCTGGCTTCTCGGCTATCCATTCCTCACATCGCACTTCCGCTATCTGGAGATCCCGCTGATCGGCAAGGTGCCGGCGGCAACGGCTTTGCTCTTCGACCTCGGTGTGTTTGCATTGGTCGTCGGTGCGACGGTTCTCATTCTCGTGGCGCTGGCCCACCAGTCTATCCGCATCAATCGCCTGCGGGCACTTGAAGCCAAGGGAGAGAAACGCTGATGGAAATGGTTCTGTCCCTCGCCATCGGCATGATGACCACCTGCGGCGTCTGGCTGATCCTGCGGCCGCGCACCTATCAGGTGATCATTGGTCTGTCGCTCCTGTCCTACGCGGTCAATCTGTTCATCTTCGGCGTTGGCGGCGTGAAGAGCAACATGCCGCCGATACTCGAAGACGGTGTGATCTCGACGAGCCTCAGTGATCCCGTGCCTCAGGCCCTGGTTCTTACTGCCATCGTCATCGGCTTCGCCACCACTGCACTCTTCCTTGTCGTGTTGCTCGCCGCCCGCGGCCTCACCGGCAATGACCATGTCGACGGGAGGCACGAGTGATGTTCAGTTGGAGCCAGCACCTGATCGTCACGCCGATCCTGCTGCCCATGGTGACGGCAGCTCTTCTGTTGTTCATCGACGAGCGCAATCGTACAGCAAAGGCCCTGGTGAGCCTCGCTGCAGTCGTGCTGCTGCTGTCGAATGCAATCATCCTGTTCATTGTGGAGAGTGGCCCGAACAGCTTTGAAAACGTCTATCTGCTCGGCAACTGGGCGGCACCCTTCGGCATCGTGCTCGTCATCGACGGTCTCTCGGCCATGATGCTGCTGTTGACCGCCATCCTTGCTATTGCCGCTCTGCTTTTCTCTTTGGCCAAATGGCATGCGGTCGGGGCGCATTTTCACAGCCTCTTCCAATTGCTTCTCGTCGGCGTCAACGGCGCGCTGCTGACCGGGGACCTCTTCAACCTGTTCGTCTTCTTCGAGGTGATGCTCGCCGCGTCTTACGGGCTTTTGCTGCACGGCACGGGGACGCTTCGGGTCAAATCCGGCCTGCACTACATCGCCGTCAATCTGGTCGCTGCCCTGTTCTTCCTCATCGGGGTCAGCCTGATCTACGGTACGGCAGGCACGCTCAACATGGCAGACCTCGCCTTGCGCATGCCCGACATGGAAGCGGATCGGTTGATCCTGATGGAGGCAGGTGCAGCAGTGCTCGGCGTTGCCTTCCTCATCAAGGTCGGCATGTGGCCGCTCTGCTTCTGGCTGCCCACCGCCTACAGTGCGGCCTCGGCGCCCGTCGCCGGCATGTTCGCGATCCTGAGTAAGGTTGGCATTTACGTCATCCTGCGCCTGACGATGCTGCTGTTCGGAGAGGGGCCGTCTGTCGGCTTCGGCGCCGAGATCCTTCTCCTCGGTGGCATGGCAACCCTCGTCTTCGGGACCATTGGCGTGCTCGCATCGCAGGCCCTCGGGCGTCTTGCGGGTTACTCCGTGCTCGTCTCCTCGGGGACGCTGCTGATGGTGCTCGGCATCAACGACGGCGTGGTGTCCTCCGGCGCCCTACTTTACCTCGTCAGTTCCACCCTGACGATCAGCGCCTTTTTCATGCTGATCGAACTCGTGGAGCGCGGACAGGATGCCGGCGCCAACGTCCTGGCTGTCACCATGGAAGCCTATGGGGACGGGGAGGAGGCCGACATAGAATATGGAGACGGTACCGCCATGCCCGGCACCATGGCCATCCTCGGCATCTGTTTCGCCGCCTGCGGCATCCTGCTGGCCGGACTGCCGCCACTGTCCGGCTTCATCTCGAAATTCGCCATGCTGTCCGCGATGATGGGGACCGGCTCGATCGGCACCACGCCGGATCCGGCAGTCTGGGCATTGATCGTGCTCGTCATCCTGTCCGGTCTCGCGGCGCTGATTTCCATGACCCGCAACGGCATCCGTACCTTCTGGGGCTCGATCGAAGGTGCCGTTCCGCGGGTGCTGGTTGTCGAACTCATCCCCGTGATGCTGCTCCTGTCCCTGACGCTCGCCCTCACCATCCTGGCGGGCCCCGCCATGACCTACATGGACACAACCATCAGGACACTCTCTAATCCTGCGGCCTATGTCGATGCGGTCCGTAATGCCTTTGTCGTGGAGGGCGTGGCATCGTCGGATGCAGAGAATGCGGGAGGTTTGCCATGATGCCCTATCCGCTACTGAGCCTGTCGCTGCTCGTCATGTGGCTGCTGCTCAACGATTTTACACTTGGGCATATGATCCTCGGCTCTGTTGTCGCCGTCTTCGGCGGCTGGGCCATGGCCTCGCTCCGGCCTGACAAGCCGGCGATGAAAAAGTGGTATTTGATCCCGAAGCTCGTCTGGCGGGTGTTCGTCGATGTCGCCAGGTCCAACGTTGCCGTCGCCATGCTTATCCTGCGCGGCAAGCGCCAGCAGCACACGTCCGGCTTCATCTCCCTTCCACTGCGGATCGAGCACCCGACGGCTCTTGCCATCATGGCCATCATCCTGACCAGCACCCCGGGTTCCGCCTGGCTTGCCTATGACGGTCGCCGCAAGACGGTGCTCATTCATGTGCTCGACCTAATCGATGAGGAAGCCTGGGTGAGCAACATCAAGGACCGATACGAAAGCATGCTTTTGGAGATCATCGAATGAGCGTCATCATTCTCTTCACCGCCGTCTCGATCGCCAAGCTGCTGTTGGCATTGGCGCTGATGATTGTGGCTCTGCGTATCTTCATCGGCCCGCGCGCCCAGGACCGCATCGTCGCGCTCGACGCTGCCTACATTATCGCCATGCTGCTGCTCGTGACCTTTGGGATAGGCAGCGGACGCACCGTGTATTTCGAGGCTGCCCTTGTCATCGGCCTCCTTGGCTTTGTCTCCACGGTCGCGCTTGCGAAGTTTCTGATGCGCGGGGAAGTCATCGAATGACGATAATTTCTGTCGCCGACCTTCCCATCTGGGTTGTCATCCTCGTCTCGGGCCTGATGGTGATCGGCTCGGCTCTCACGCTGCTCGGCGCGATCGGCCTTCTGCGCCTGCCAACGTTCTACGAACGCATCCACGCCCCGACGCTCGGGACGAGCTGGGGTGTCGGGGCAATCATGCTGGCCTCGATCATCTACTTCTCGATCGCCGGCTCCCGCGCCGTCCTGCATGAGATCCTCATCGGCATCTTCGTCACGCTGACCACGCCGATCACTCTGATTTTGCTGGCGAGAGCTGCCCTGCACCGTGATCGCTCCGAGGGGAACCCATCTGTTCCGAAGGAGGTTTTGCCAAAGGAGATCCCTGATGCCGAAGCTTGAAGATACGGGCAGAACGGCAATCAACTCCGCCTGAAGTCGTCAAGCTCGGAGGCGGCGAGCCTTTACCCATCGCAGCTTTTCGTCTCATCCATTCGCTGCCTTCGTTTTGTTCGGCCGAACTCAGACTATTGCGCCCTTCTCATCGATGTCCTGTGTCACCGTCCGTCTCGCCAACGACGGACCGTCCGCTTTCGGCCCATGAAAGGACATCGCTTGCGGGTCCCCAGCCAATTCTCGCGAGACCCGTTTCGGAACGACGGATGGAGTGAAGAAGAGCAGCCTGGATTGCTCAACTTGTTGAGAAGGCGTCGCTTTTTTCTGTGAGAAATAGTCGCTGATTTTCAGCGGACAACCGACCTAAAATGGCCCGCCTGGAGAACCTGGATTCTCACATGATTTCAAAGGCTTAGATAAATAGCCTTTGATTTTCCTCTGTTTTCCTGTCGCGAGCGACCGTGGATGCCATCTTTGTGCCCTGGCTTTGGGCCGACGTCAACATGGCGGGAGAGCGGCAATTATTTCCGCTCGGGAGCACCAGCCCGACGGTGAGACGGGCCTATTCGCGCGGTCGCCTTGCGCGCTCGTTCTGATCATGGAGCGAAAGCACACTATCGCCCCATAGCGTACTTTACTTGACGCAGATTTCGCATGGTTCCGAAAGTTGCAGTGCAAAGTGAGGTTGATGTCTCTTGCCTCATCCTATCGGTTGCATCGTGAATTGCTTCACCATCCAGATACCGCTTCAGCGTCCAACCAGCTCGGCGTCCGCGATCTCCCTACAGATATTGCTGGAGAAATCTGGCGTGAAATTTGCTTGATGATGGGAGATGTAAGTGGGAGACCGCATTGTCCGTACACACGACCACTCATGCAGTTGAAAGGAAGCCACGGCGCGTGTTGGACGCAGCAGTGGCTCCAGAGATATGTCTGCGAACCACGCAGCACTCGTGGTTGTCTGTGGCAGCCGTGACGTGAGCATGTCAAAATCTTCAACTGATCTGACGATCCTTGTCATTGACGAAAATGCCATTCGGGCTTCGATCATCGAAGAGGGGTTGAACGAAGCCGGGCATCTGAATGTCCGGGTGATCCATGAGATGCAGGGTGTCGCGCGGCTGATCGAGACGATGGATCCGGATGTTATCATCATCGACATCGAGAACCCCAATCGTGACATGATGGAGCATATGTTCCAGCTCACCCGGATGATTTCGCGGCCGATTGCCATGTTTGTCGATCGCTCGGATACTGCCGCCATTGAGGCTGCCGTCGATGCCGGCGTATCGGCCTATGTGGTCGATGGGCTGAAAAAAGAGCGTATCAAGCCGATCCTCGACATGGCGGTGAGCCGCTTCAATGCCTTCAGCCGCCTTCAGCGCGAACTGGTCGAGGCGCGCAATGCGCTCGAGGAGCGCAAGGTCATCGAGCGCGCCAAGGGCATCCTGATGAAAATGCGGGGCTTGAGCGAGGAGCAGGCTTTCGCTCTGCTTCGACAGACCGCCATGAACGAAAAGAAGAAGCTGGCCGACATCGCCCAGAGCGTCGTGACGGCCGCAGGACTGCTGCTGTGAGTGCGGCGTGGATCGGAGAATGCTGGTGAGCGAGATGGTTTCAACCCAATCCGGCGATACGGCCATCCATGCGCCCGTGACTGTGCGTGGCAAGGAGCAGAGGACGCTCAGGGCAGGGTACATCCCGTTGATGGATGCCTCGATCCTGATCGTCGCGGCAGAGCTTGGCTTTGCTGAAAGGGAGGGACTGCGCCTCGAGCTGGTCCGGGACGTTACCTGGGCGAATGTCCGCGACCGACTTGCCTTCCGCCAGTTCGACATTGCCCACATGCTCTCGCCGATGCCCGTCGCATCCATGCTCGGGCTTGGCTCCAATCCCTCGCCGACGATCGCGCCCTTTTGCCTCGGTCGCGGCGGAAATGCCATAACCTTGTCCGCCCGAATCTTCGAACGGATGAAGACTTTGACGGGGCTGGCAGATGATGCCGATGCCTTGGCTAATGCCAGGGCGCTGGCGGCCTTGCTCGCCGACATGCGAACGCGGGGCGAACCGGTGCCCACACTCGGGATGACCTATCCCTTCTCCTCGCATAACTACGAGTTCCGCTACTGGCTGGCGGCGGGTGGCATCGATCCGGACCGGGACGTGAACCTGGTGGTGGTTCCGCCACCGCTGACTTCGGATGCGCTCGCGGCCGGCGCGATCGATGGCTTCTGCGTCGGGGCGCCCTGGAACATGATTGCGTCGGAACGAGGCACGGGTCGCATCGTGGCTGCCAAGCAGGATATCTGGCCTCTGGCGCCTGAAAAGGTGCTCGGCATGCGCCCCGATTGGGCCGATGCCAATGCCGACACGGTCTCCCGTCTGATCGTCGCGCTCGATCAGGCGGCGCGCTGGTGCGATGACCCCGATCACCACAACGAGCTTGCCGATATCCTGAGCGCGCCGGAATACATCGCAGCGCCCACCGGCATCATTCGCCGCGTCTTGAATGGCGAGTTCAGTCTCGATGGGCAGGGGACAAAACGGGTCGTCCCGGATTATTTCCTCTTCCATCGCGGGGCCGCCAACCATCCGCGGCCAGATCAGGCAAGCTGGATCTATAGCCAGATGCTTCGCTGGGGCCAGGCAGACTTCAGCGATGAAGGCATGATGCATGCGCGGAGCGCTTTTCGACCGGACCTATATGTGACGGCACTGGGACAGGATGCCGCCTTGCCGGACGAGGCAAGCGAGAAGGGCGCTCGCAGCTATGATGGCTTCATGGATGGCACGCGCTTTGATCCGGATGAAGTCCAAGCTTACGTCGAGCGATTTCCGGTCCGATCAAGCTTGTCGTCGAGCCCGAGGACGGTCGATAGCTGATGCGCTGCGGTGCACAAACCTGAGGCATTTGCACGAAAAGTCAGGCCCTCGAACGAGCAGGCTGATCTTGTGACCGTCGAGAGGCGGTCGCACCTTCCATTAAAACAGCGCTTGTTTTTCGGACGCTTAACCGTCGCCAGACGAAACTGGCACGGTCTTTGCTTCACTCTCTATGTCCACGGTCAACGGCGATCGCAGGACGGATGAGTGCCTTAGAGGCGCAGATAACCATCAGACAATGACGTCGCAGGCTTCTTGCTGTCCGGCTCCTCCCGCCAGGACCCCGCAGGAAAGCATGCGGCGTTTTTTTCGTTTCCGGATCTCCGTCAACAGACAAAGAGGGGCAAACAGCTATGACCAAGACCACAGCAACGAGCATCAGCCGGCGTCGGATTCTCAAGATCGGTTCTGCGGCAGCACTGGCAAGTGCTGCCCGCCTTGCGTTTCCGTCGGGCGCTTTCGCCGCAACCGCCGGGCCTGAAGTGACCGGTGTGAAGCTCGGCTATATCGCGCTCACCGATGCTGCACCGCTGATCATCGCGCAGGAAAAGGGGCTGTTTGCGAAATATGGTCTCACCGAAGTGGAAGTCCTCAAACAGGCTTCCTGGGGTGCTACCCGCGACAATCTCGTGCTTGGCGGTGAAGCGAACGGCATCGACGGCGCCCATATCCTGACGCCGATGCCCTACCTGATATCGACCGGCAAGGTTACCCAGAACAATGTGCCAGTGCCGATGTCGATCATTGCGCGGCTCAATCTCGATAGCCAGGGCATCTCCGTTGCCAAGGAATATGCCGAGACCGGTGTTCAGCTCGATGCCTCCAAGCTGAAGGAAGCCTTTGCCGCCAAGAAAGCAGCCGGCAATGAGATCAAGGTCGCGATGACCTTCCCGGGCGGCACCCATGACCTCTGGATCCGCTACTGGCTGGCCGCCGGCGGCATCGATCCGGACAAGGATGTCTCCACCATCGTCGTGCCGCCGCCGCAGATGGTCGCCAACATGAAGGTCGGCAACATGGATGCCTTCTGTGTCGGCGAGCCCTGGAACGAGCAGCTCGTCAACCAGGGCATTGGCTTTACCGCCTGCACCACCGGCGAGCTGTGGAAGGGCCATCCGGAAAAGGCGCTCGGCCTGCGCACCGACTGGATCGAAAAGAATCCAAACGCCGCAAAGGCGCTGATGATGGCGGTGATGGAAGCCCAGATCTGGGCCGACAGCATGGACAACAAGGAAGAGATGTCGGCGATCCTCGGCAAGCGCCAGTGGTTCAACGTGCCGCCGAAGGATGTCGCCGGCCGCCTCAAGGGCACGATCAACTACGGCAATGGCCGTCTCGCCGAGAACACCGGGCTCGAGATGAAGTTCTGGAAGGACCACGCTTCCTATCCGTTCAAGAGCCACGACGCCTGGTTCCTCACCGAGAACATCCGCTGGGGCAAGTTCGCACCCGATACCGATATCAAGGCGCTGGTCGACAAGGTGAACCGCGAGGACATCTGGCGCGCGGCTGCCGCCGACCTCGGTATCGCCGCCGCCGATATCCCAGCCTCGAGCTCGCGCGGTCCGGAAACCTTCTTCGACGGCAAGGTCTTCGATCCGGAAAACCCGAAGGCCTATCTCGATAGCCTGACGATCAAGACCGGCGCCTAGTTTGCCTGCTCCTCATCCCCCTACCGGGACCTTCTCCCCGCAGGCGGGGAGAAGGGGCAAGTGGAAAGGCTGGCGCTCTGTCTCCCCTCTCCCCGCTTGCGGGGAGAGGGTGGTGGCAGCCGGGTGAGGGGCAATCTCTCGACATGAACTGAACACCAACCGCCTAAAGGGACCACACCATGACCGCAACCGCCCGCAAGACTGATACCGACGAGGCGACGGCCATTTCAGCGACTAGGACAGGCACGGTCGTCATGATCGCACAGCGCCCAGCCGCTAAGCTCGACATCCGGAAGCCGCTGGCGGCCATCTGTCGCAATGTATTGCCGCCGCTCGTGGTGCTGATTGCATTGCTGGCCATCTGGCAGATCGCCTGCTCAAGCCCGGGAGCAACCCTGCCACCACCGTCGCAGGTCTGGATCGACAGTTATGATCTCATTGCTTATCCGTTCTTCGACTATGGCTCGCAGGATATCGGCCTTGCCTGGCGCGTTCTCGTCTCGCTCGAGCGTGTCGCGATCGGCTTTGGCCTCGCCGCCGTCGTAGGTGTCTTTTTCGGTGCCGTCGTCGGTCAGTCGGTCTGGGCCATGCGCGGTCTCGACCCGATCTTCCAGATCCTGCGCACGGTACCACCGCTTGCCTGGCTGCCGCTGTCGCTTGCGGCCTTCCAGAATTCAAACCCGTCGGCGATTTTCGTTATCTTCATCACGTCGATCTGGCCTGTGATCATCAACACCGCCGTCGGCGTGCGCAACATTCCAGACGACTATCGCAACATCGCCCGTGTGCTCCGCCTCAACCCGCTGGAATTCTTCATCCGCATCATGGTGCCGGCTGCTGCCCCTTACATCTTCACCGGCCTTCGCATCGGCGTCGGCCTGTCGTGGCTGGCCATCGTTGCCGCCGAAATGCTGACCGGCGGTGTCGGCATCGGCTTCTTCATCTGGGATGCGTGGAATTCCTCGCGTCTCTCCGACATCATCGTGGCGCTCGCCTATATCGGCGTGACCGGCTTTGTCCTCGACAAGCTCGTCGCCCTCCTCGGCAACGTCATCACCCGCGGCACCGCGAAGAACTGAGGAGAGCGACCATGAACGCCTATCTCAAAATCGACCATATCGACAAAAGCTTCGAACGTGGCGGTACAAAGACCGAGGTCCTGAAGGACGTAAGCCTCACGATCGGCAAAGGTGAATTCGTCTCCATCATCGGCCATTCCGGCTGTGGCAAGTCCACGCTGCTCAACCTGATCGCCGGCCTGACGCGGGTATCTGCCGGCGCTGTCCTCCTCGAAAATGTCGAGGTCAACGAACCGGGTCCGGAACGCGCCGTGGTCTTCCAGAACCACTCGCTGTTGCCCTGGCTGACCGTCTACGAAAACGTCAATCTCGCCGTTTCCAAGGTCTTTGCGGGCAAGAAGACCAAGGCGGAAAAGCATGACTGGGTCATGCGCAACCTCGATCTCGTGCAGATGGCGCATGCCAAAGACAAGCGCCCAGCAGAAATCTCAGGCGGCATGAAACAGCGTGTCGGCATCGCCCGGGCGCTCGCCATGGAGCCGAAGATCCTGCTGCTCGACGAGCCTTTCGGGGCATTGGACGCGCTCACCCGCGCCCACCTGCAGGATGCGGTGATGGAGATCCACGCCCGCCTCGGCAACACGATGATCATGATCACGCATGATGTCGACGAGGCGGCGCTCTTGTCCGACCGCATCGTCATGATGACCAACGGCCCTGCCGCCCGCATCGGTGAGGTGCTTGAGGTCCCGATCCCGCGGGTGCGCGACCGCATCGCGCTCGCCGCAGACCGAACCTATCTCAAATCCCGCGAAGCCGTGTTGAAGTTCCTCTACGAACGCCACCGCTTCGTCGAAGCCGCGGAGTAAAATCAATGGCTGAAAAACTCGTCATCATCGGCAATGGCATGGCGCCGGGGCGCATGCTGGAAGAACTGTTCGAAAAGGCCCCCGGCCATTTCGACGTGACGATCTTCAACGCCGAACCGCGCGTCAATTACGACCGCATCATGCTGTCGCCGGTGCTGTCAGGCGAAAAGTCCTATGACGACATCGTCATCCACAATGACGACTGGTACGCGGCGCACGGCGTGACCCTGCACAAGGGCGCAAGAGTCACTGGGATCGACCGCCATGCCAAGACGGTTACCTCGGCGAACGGTATCACTGTCGCCTACGATAAGCTCGTAATCGCCACGGGTTCGCTGCCCTTCATCATCCCTGTGCCGGGTCATCAATTGCCAGGCGTTCTGCCCTACCGCGATCTTGACGACGTCGACGCCATGCTGAGGATCGCGGAACGCAAGGGGAGGGCGATCGTCATCGGCGCCGGCCTGCTGGGCTTGGAAGCAGCTTACGGATTGAAGCGGCAGGGTATGGATGTCACCGTCGTCCACCTGATGCCGACGATAATGGAACGCCAGCTCGACCCGGCCGCCGCCTACCTGCTTGAGAAGGCGCTCACCGAACGCGGCATCGAGATCATCACCAAGGCCAACACAAAACAGATCCTCGGCACCGAAAAGGTCGAGGGCATCGAGCTGGAAGACGGTCGCGTGATATCAGGCGACATGGTGATCATGGCCGTCGGCATCCGCCCGGCATCGAGCCTCGCCAAGGAAGCCGGAATCGCCGTCAACCGCGGCATTGTCGTCGACGACGGCATGATGACCTCGGACCCGAACGTGTTTGCACTTGGCGAATGCGCCGAACACCGCGGCACCTGCTACGGCCTGGTTGCGCCACTCTACGAGGCCGCCCGGGTTCTCGCCGATCGGCTGACTGGCGGTTCGGCCGAATATCACGGCTCGGTCGTCAACACGAAGCTCAAGGTCACTGGTATCAATCTGTTCTCCGCCGGCGACTTCGCAGAAGCGCCGGACCGCGAGGAAATCGTGCTGCGCGATGCCTCGGCCGGCATCTACAAGCGCCTCGTGCTGAAGGACAACAAGATCCTCGGCGCCGTCCTCTATGGCGAAACGGGAGATGGCTCCTGGTTCTTCGACCTGATGAAGCGCGGAACCGATATCTCTGAGATGCGCGACACCCTGATCTTCGGCCAGTCCTATCAGGGGGGAACTCCGCTGGACCCTATGGCGGCCGTTGCAGCCTTGCCGGATGATGCAGAGATCTGTGGCTGCAACGGCGTCTGCAAGGGGAAGATCACAACGACGATCTCCTCCAAGGGCCTGACCTCGCTCGATGACGTGCGCGCCCATACCAAGGCATCCGCCTCCTGCGGCTCCTGTACAGGACTTGTCGAACAGTTGATGGTCCTGACGCTGGGCGACGGCTACAATCCCGCCGCCGTCACGCCGATGTGCTCCTGCACCGAACTTGGCCATGACGATGTCCGCCGGCTGATCAAGGCCAAGGGGTTGAAGACCATTCCTGCCGTCATGCAGGAGCTGGAATGGAAGACTTCTTGCGGCTGTGCCAAATGCCGCCCGGCGCTCAACTACTATCTCGTCGCGGACTGGCCCGACGAATATGCCGACGATTACCAGTCGCGCTTCATCAATGAACGCGTCCACGCCAATATCCAGAAGGACGGTACCTATTCCGTTGTCCCGCGCATGTGGGGGGGCGTGACGAACGCCGCCGAATTGCGCGCCATCGCCGATGTCGTCGACAAGTTCGAAATCCCCATGGTCAAGGTGACTGGCGGCCAGCGCATCGATCTGCTCGGCATCGAGAAGGAAGACTTGCCCGCCGTCTGGGCCGATCTCGGCAAGGCCGGCTTTGTGTCAGGCCAGGCTTACGCAAAGGGTCTAAGAACCGTGAAGACCTGTGTCGGCTCCGACTGGTGCCGCTTCGGCACGCAGGATTCGACCGGTCTTGGCATCCGCATCGAGAAATTCATGTGGGGTTCCTGGACCCCGGCCAAGCTGAAGCTCGCCGTATCCGGGTGTCCGCGCAACTGCGCCGAGGCGACCTGCAAGGATATCGGCGTTATCTGCGTGGACAGTGGTTTCGAGATCCACTTTGCCGGGGCTGCCGGCCTCGACATCAAGGGGACCGATGTTCTGGGACTGGTGAAGACCGAGGACGAGGCGCTGGAGCATATCGTGGCGCTAACCCAGATGTACCGCGAGCAGGGCCGCTATCTCGAGCGCATCTACAAATGGGCGAAGCGCATCGGTCATGACGAGATCCGCCGCCAGATCATGGGGGATGCCGACAAGCGCCGCGCCTACTACGACCGCTTTGTCTTCAGCCAGAAATTCGCCCAGGTCGACCCCTGGTCCGAGCGCGTCTCCGGCAAGGACAAGCATGAGTTCAAGCCGATGGCGACCATCAACTACAATCAGGCTGCGGAGTGAGGCGATGAGCGGAAACTGGATCGCAATCGGCACTATTGACGAAATTCCGATACGTGGCGCGCGCTGCGTGAAGACCCCCCAAGGCAAGATCGGTGTGTTCCGCACAGCCGAGAACGAAGTCTTCGCCATCGAGGATCACTGCCCCCACAAGGGCGGCCCGCTCACGCAGGGGATCGTCCATGGAAAGGCAGTAACCTGCCCCTTGCACAACTGGGTCATCTCGCTCGAAACCGGCCGCGCGCTCGGGGCCGACGAGGGCGAGGTCAAAACCATTCCAGTCCGCAACATCGACGGTCATCTCTCCATCATGCTCGACAGCATGCTGGTCGCGGCCGAGTAACTGGGATGATAAACACGCGGAGCCGCAGACATGGCCTGTGAAACCAAGACGACCTGCCCCTATTGCGGCGTCGGCTGCGGCGTAATTGCCGCTGTCGATGACCAGGGCAAGGTCAGCGTGCGAGGCGATCCGGACCATCCTGCGAATTACGGTCGTCTCTGCTCCAAGGGATCAGCGCTCGCCGAAACGCTCGACCTTGAAGGTCGCGCACTTCATCCGGAAATCCATGGCCAACGCGTCGGTTGGGACGAGGCGCTCGATCTGGTCGCCTCGACCTTCCAGCAGACGATCGCCGATCATGGCCCTGATTCCATAGCGTTTTACGTCTCCGGGCAGTTGCTGACCGAGGACTATTACGTCGCCAACAAGCTGATGAAGGGGTTCATCGGCTCTGCCAGTATCGACACCAATTCGCGCCTGTGCATGGCATCCTCGGTTGCTGGACATCGCCGTGCCTTCGGCGCCGACACTGTGCCCGCCTGCTATGAGGACCTGGAGCTTAGCGACCTGGTGGTCCTCGTTGGCTCCAACATGGCCTGGTGCCATCCGGTCCTTTACCAGCGTCTAGCGGCAGCCAAGGCTGCCCGTCCTGCCATGAAGGTCGTCGTGATCGATCCCCGCCGAACCGCGACCAGCGACATTGCCGACCTGCATCTCGCGGTCCGACCTGACTGTGACATCGCTCTCTTCAATGGCCTCCTTGCCTATCTGGCGGAAACAGGCGCAATCGACGAAAACTATGTCGGAAAACACACCTCTGGGTTTGGCGAAGCCCTGCTCGCCGCTTCGCGCGGAAGCTTGGCGGATCTCTCCGATGCGACCGGTGTCTCCGGCATGCTTCTCCGCCAGTTCTTCCGCCTCTTCGCGCAGACTGAGAAGGTCGTCACCTGCTACAGCCAGGGGGTCAACCAGTCGTCTGTCGGCACAGACAAGGTCAACGCAATTATCAACTGTCACTTGGCGACAGGCCGGATCGGTCGACCCGGCATGGGGCCGCTGTCACTGACCGGCCAGCCGAATGCAATGGGTGGCCGTGAGGTCGGCGGGCTCGCCAACATGCTCGCGGCTCATATGGCAATCGAGAACCCTGATCACCGCGAGCGCGTGCAACGCTTCTGGAAGTCGCCGGTCATTGCTGAGCGGGCTGGCTTGAAGGCCGTCGACATGTTCGAGGCCGTTGCCGATGGGCGGATCAAGGCGATCTGGATCATGTCCACCAATCCTGTGGTCTCAATGCCTGATGCCGCTGCAGTCAAGGCAGCGCTTGAGGCCTGTCCCTTCGTGGTCGTCTCCGACATCCAGAAGGATACCGACACGGCCCGTCTCGCCCATGTCCTGCTTCCGGCCAGCGGCTGGGGCGAAAAATCAGGAACGGTGACGAATTCCGAACGACGCATCTCCCGGCAGAGGCCATTCCTGTCCGTTCCAGGCGAGGCCTGCGCCGATTGGTGGCAGTTGGCGGAGGTCGGCAAACGCTTAGGCTTCGGTCCCGGTTTCGACTATCGCGATCCGGCCGATATCTATGCCGAGCACGCGGCGCTCTCCGCCTTCGAGAACGGGGGCCAGCGAGATTTCGACATTGGCGCTCATGCCGAGATCGACGCGGAAACCTATGACGCACTCCTGCCATTCCAATGGCCGTTGCGCCAAGACGGATCATCGGCTCCTCGCTTTTTCGCCGATGGGGGCTTCTTCACTGCCGACCGAAAGGCGCGCTTTGTATCTGTCACTGCACCGGCGCTTGAAGAGGCCGATGAATGCCATCCCTTCACCTTGAACACGGGTCGGATCCGCGATCACTGGCACACTATGACGCGAACGGGGAAAAGTGCCCGGCTCTCCGCGCATATCGCCGAACCCTTCTGCGAGATCCATCCGGCGGACGCGGATAAAGCCGGAATCGGCGATGCTGATCTGGTGAACGTCGAGGGTGCTAACGGCAGGTCGATCATCGTGCGGGCCCTGCTAACCGAACGCCAGAGCCGCGGCTCGATCTTCGTGCCGATGCACTGGACGGGCGAGACGGCGCCCAGCGCCCGCGTCGATACACTGGTCTCCTCCCGCGTCGATCCGATCTCGGGCCAACCGGCGTTGAAAATGGCTCGCGCGTCCGTCACCCGCCACGTGGCGAAAGGCCACGGATTCCTGGTGTCGGCAACGCGCCCGCTCGATCTGCCGTTTGCCTACTGGTCGATCGCGAAAGCTGAAGGCGGCTACCGCGTGGAATTTGCAGGTGATCCACCTGCCGAGGGTTGGGATGCCTGGCTGCGGCGCAGCCTGCAGCTTGAGGATCATCATGAATCCTCCGGCTACATGGACCAGCGAGCCGGTGACCACCGCTTGCTCGCCTTCGAGGGAGAGAAACTGTTGGCCGGCCTGTTCGTCTCGTCGAGCCCGGTCTCTGTCTCGCGGCAATGGGCGGTCGACCAGCTCTGGCAAAGCCATTCGGATCGCAGCGCGCGCTCGATGCTGATTGCGGGTCGCCCGGCTGCCGGCCGGCCGGACAAGGGCGCGATTGTCTGTTCCTGTTTTTCGGTCGGCATCAACCAGATCAACGCGGCTGCACGAGGTGGCTGCCGGTCGATTGAGGCCATCGGCGTTGCCTTGAGTGCCGGAACGAATTGCGGCTCGTGCCGCCCCGAAATCAGGAGGATCCTGGATGCGACGCAACCTGTTGCCGCCGAGTGACGGTCACGAACGTATTTCACCGCTCGCGAAGCTTCCAGTCTTCTGGAGCCTTCAAGGCAAACGAGCGGTGATTGCCGGCGGATCGGATGGCGCCGCCTGGAAGGCCGAGCTACTGCAGGCCTGCGGTGCCATGGTTGAACTCTATTGCGAAACCGATGATCTCGGCGAGACCATGACGGCGCTGATCGAGCGGACTTCCCTGATCCACCACGCACACCCATGGCATTGCGGCATCTTCACCGGAGCATCACTTGCGCTCGCCGACTGCGAAACCGAGGACGAGGCGCGCGCCTTCTTTTGTGCAGCGCGTGCGGCGGGCGTCCCCGTCAACGTGATTGACAAGCCAGCCTTCTGCCAGTTCCAGTTTGGCTCGATCGTCAATCGCTCGCCGGTAATCGTGTCGATCTCGACAGATGGGGCTGCACCCATCCTTGCCCAGGCCATCCGCCAGCGGATCGAAACACTCTTGCCGCCGTCCTTGAAGCAATGGGCAAGCCTTGCGCATCGGCTCAGAGAAGCGGTCAATCGCCGGCTAGCGCCCGGTGGGCCAAGGCGGCTCTTCTGGGAGCGGTTCGTTGCGCAAAGCCTGATGACGAATGAACCGCCGACGGAAGAGACTGCGGACGAATTGCTGGTGACGGCGGAGCAGATCGCGTCTGCTCCGGGCTCGGGATCGGTGACACTGGTTGGGGCAGGGCCCGGTGATGCCGAACTTTTGACGCTGAAGGCCATGCGGGCATTGCAGGCGGCCGACGTCATCCTCTTCGACGACCTCGTCTCGCCCGATGTTCTGGAACTGGCGAGACGAGAGGCGAAACGCTTCCTCGTTGGCAAGAGAGGCGGCCGGGAAAGCTGCCGCCAGGACGATATCAACGACATGATGGTGCGTTTCGCAAAGGCCGGCAAACGTGTCGTCCGCCTCAAGTCGGGGGACCCGATGATCTTCGGTCGCGCGGGCGAAGAAATTGCCAGACTGGAAAGCGAGGGGATTGCCGTCGACGTCGTGCCGGGCATCACCGCTGCTTCTGCCATGGCGGCGTCGCTGAAGACCTCGCTAACCCACCGCGACCACGCTCAGCAGGTTCGTTTCGTCACCGGCCATTCCCGGAAAGCGGAACTGCCGAGAACCCTGGACTGGCCCTCGCTCGCCAAAGCCAACCAGACAACCGTCTTCTACATGGGTGGGCGGATGGCAGGGCAGATCGAGCGACGGCTGAGTCAGAACGGCATGTCGTCCGAGACACCGGTCGTCGTCGTGTCCTCCGTCAGCCGCATGCAGGAACGCCGCTGGGCCGGGCACCTTGGAGGCCTGGCAGATGCCATGCAAACAATCGGCGTCGACGAACCTGTCCTGATCGGTGTCGGCGCAGTTTTCGGCAGGGAAGCCGAGGCCACGATTCTCAACCACGATCCCCGTTCTCGGGAAAAGAGGTTCGTGCACGTTTGACCAACGGTGCGAAAATCGCTGAGCAGTAGTGGCGCTGTTGCCCTTTTTGGGACACCGGAGGTGGGGTTCCAGAAGGTCCCCAGCCAATTCCGCGAGACCTGCTTAAGCACGACGGATGGCCTAAGGGCGGTAGCCAAAATTACTCAACTTGTTGAGAATGCGTCGCGTTTTCCCTCAGAAATAGCCGCTGATTTTCAGCGGACAACCGGCCTAAAATGGCCTGCCTGGAGAGCCTGGATTCTCACATGATTTCAAAGACCTAAAAAAATCGCCTTTGATTTCCCTCTGTTTTCCTGCCGCGACCGACCGTGGATGCCATCTTTGTGCCCTGGCTTTGGGCCGACGTCAACATGGCGGGAGAGCGGCAATTATTTCCGCTCGGGAGGGCTGAAGCCCAAAGGTGATATAAGCGCTTCCGGGTGGCCGCTTTGCGCCTCCCTTCTGGTCGCTCACGTGGTCGGCAAGATTTTCCAAAAGCTGCCGCTCGGCTTCTGTGGGCTGAATGTCCAGCATGGGGTCGATAGCCGTCACTTGACTGTTCGCCGGCTGCCGCCTTGAACGGTGTGGATAGGTGGTGGACAGTTTTGACTTCAAAGCACTGGAAGCGGTGGATTACGAGCCGATTGGCCCTGCAGTCTGCTTCGCAGCG
>NZ_JACJVI010000027.1 GCF_014237835.1 Rhizobium sp. AQ_MP | reverse complement strand
TCTGCTCGATGATTGTCAGCTTCTGCTCGGTTGTCCACCGTCTACGGCGGACATCACCCGTCAGCAATTCAACATGTCGATACTCGTTAGACATAAGCCTGCCCTCAAGCCTGTGCTTGAGCCTTTCTGCTTATGCCGAATGTCCGGTCGAAATGGGGGGCAGTTCATTAACTTAACTCCAACTTTACCGTGTTTCACAATAATCCTCCAAGGTTACAACATCTCGATAACGGGAGGTAAAGATGAAGCCCTGGACGGTGATTGCTACACTCGCGTTGGCCGTGGTGGTGCTGAGAGGTGCTATCTGGGCATTCCCGGAAGCGGTGCACACGCGAAATCACATAAGCTGGATTGTAGAGCGTCTGCATACCGATGAAGCCTAATTGTCCTGGGGAAGATCACATTTGTCTAGGTTTGGGCGGATAAGGTTGGCGGAAACGCCGTAAGTGCGCTACGCGTCGCTCCGTCCAATGACACCGTTTCGGATATCCTGGCAAAGCTGCAGATTCAACGGCGTTGAATGCCGTCGATATGGACACCTGGATTTGATGAGCCTTCTCCGGTTGAGGCCCGCAGGATGTATCATTTTTTCGGTGTCTCGTGGTGCAGCCCGAGGCGTTCACTCCAATATGGGATCAACTTTCTGTGCCGATTGACAATCAAGCCAATCGCGGCGAGGAACCGCTGCCCGCCCGCCACCAGCCTGAGCGATAAAGGTGCAGCCACTCACCCAGACTGATCCACTTCCAGAGGGCCCAGGAATTGTTGGCGCGCCCTTCCTGGTGATCGGTCCACAAACTCTTGATGTCCTCAGGATCATAGCCCGGCAAACAGAGAAGGCTGCTGTCGGAAACTCGCTCCCAGCCCCAACCTTTCAGTTCCTTTCTTAGCCAGCGATCAAGAGGAGCAGCATAACCGACCTTGTCTGCCCTCCATCGAATGTTCTGCGGTATCCTATCGCCGGCCGCCTGCCGAAGTATCCATTTTTGCCAGCCGTTACGAACGAGAAAATCGTCTGGCAGGGTCAGACAGAAATCAACCAGTTCATAATCCAGATAGGGTAGACGCGACTCGCGGGAAAACGCCATGGCATTGCGATCCGCATATCTCAGAAGCATCGGCAGGCTGTTGTAGAGCATCGCTTCCGACAGCGTACGCCTCAATCGATAACCACTTTTGGCCGGCGCCGTTCCAACGTCATAGTCATATCGAGTAACAGCAGGTCGTTCGGCCTCCAGCCGACGCAGTTCGTCGGTCGTATAGGCCACTGATGGATTGAACCGCCTTTGGGGGTGATCGTATTTTTCACTGGCGATCTTCAGCCGAGAATTAAACTTGGAGGTTTCGCGATACGCCAGTGCGGATCTGCCTGTGTCGAGCAGATCAAGCTGGCGCTGCTTGAAATGAAACTGATAACCAGCCAGGAGTTCGTCAGCCCCCTGCCCATCCATAAGCACGGTGGTATCATACTGGCGCGCAAGACGCGCCACACACCACTGAAGATATATGGAGGCCGACAGGAAGGGCTCCTCCTGATGCCAGTGAAGGAGCGAAATTTCATCCGCCAGTTTTAGGGGATCTGGATTGACAATGAAGGACCGAACCGAGGTGTAGTCGACGACCGCATCGATCTCCTGGTCTTCCGACATTGTGGGATCATCTGGGAAAGATGCAGAGAACGTGTTTTGAGTAAAGGAGGATGCGCTCCGTTCTTTCGCCAGCATACCCACGATCACGGACGAGTCCAGTCCACCGGAGAGACTGGACCCTACGGGTACATCCGCCCGCAACCGCAGGCGGATGCTTTTTTCGAGTAACTCCGAAAAACGCTCCACTGCGTCCCGAGGCTTTATTGAGTCGTTAATCTTAGTATAGTCCGGTGTCCAATAGCGCCAGCGTCTTACTTCTTCTCCATTCTCGGAGAACCAAGCGGCATGGGCAGGCGGCAAACGTTCAATACCTTCGAAGAAGGTTTCCGTATCATCCTCATACCACCTCCCGTGCGCAAAGCGCGCCAGTGAGCCCGCATGCGCGTGACATCCGAAATTCGGATTGGCAAGGATGGCCTTCATTTCTGAGGCAAAGGCAACGCTCCCAAAATCACCGCGTCCAATAAAAAGCGGTTTTTCCCCGAACCTGTCACGCGCCACAAGAACCCGCCTAGAACGCTGATCCCACAACACGAATGCAAACATTCCATTGAGGCGCCCCAAGGCATCCTCACCCCAAACGCGCAAGGCATTTAGCAGCACTTCAGTATCGCTGGATGTCCGGAAACTGCATCCCAGATCCTTCAATTCGGATCTAAGCTCAATGTAGTTGTATATTTCTCCGTTGAAGACCAGGGCGAGACTTCCGTCTTCCGAAGCCATCGGCTGATCGGCAGAATGGGATGTATCGATAATTGAAAGCCGGCGATGGGCGAGGCCCAACCTGCGGTCCGACCTCAACCAATTCGAACCATTGTCCGGGCCCCGATGTGCTAAACGGTCGCGCATGACCGAAAGCAGATCATTTCCTATCGGCAGGCCCGGAGAAATCAATCCAACAATTCCGCACATCTGGGCAACGTCTCTTCCAGTTACCGTTTAATCATCAGAGCGATACGCTTCCTTAGGAATACCGGCATCAAATGCCAGATTCCCTTTACGAAAGTCGTCACGGGGTGAAGTTCATCGTCCGGGCTCTGAGCATCGCGCATTATCTTTCTCGTAACATTCAAAGACCGATACCGCACCGAACGCGGGATGATCCTCCAAGCCCTCCGGGTGAGCCGGTAGGCAATCGACCGTCTTGGGGAACCAGCTGCAGTCTCAAACGCAATGGCTTCGAGGCGCGTACTGGCATCTCCAACCACAACACCTGGAGGTGTCAGCCGACTTGCCGTCTCCGCCAACCGCAGCGGAGCGCCCACCGGAAGAGGCCCCTCGTACAGTCCTACAGGCAATAACGGCAACGCCTCTCGAACAGCTCCGTTCCGTGTTACGGCCATCATTATTGTGAACAGGCTGTTGGGATTTTTCTGGAGGACCCGCGCACTCACGTCAGCGTCGAAGCTTTCCACAAAGCTGCGATAACTGTAGCGGCCGCTGCCGACGATATCGTCATAGGCTTTCTGGGTGAGGTTGCGAAGGAACGGGATATCGTTGAGTTTGGACAATACTTCCCCAAAATTGGAGAAGTCTTTCTTCAGCACAATAAAATGTTCGTCGGGTGTCAAAACGCCAGAGTAATCGCCTTCAAACAGAATGAGGGCCGTTCGCAGGCGAATGGCTTCGAACACCTTGGGAGAAATCTGGTTCATGCGAACGAACCCCTCGTGCGGTGCAATCACGCGGGAATACAGTTCATCAAAAGAAACATCCGGGTTCGCGGCTTGGAGACGATCAAGTTCCTTTTTCAGTTCACCGGTGAAATCGAATACGTTCGACCCGCTTTCGGTACCCAAAGTCGCGCGTGCGGATCCCATGAAGCGGTACCAGTCATCCCCATAGATTCTCTTGGAATCATCGACTTCAATGTCGACATTCAACTGGCTGAGAACGGCAATCGCCTTCATCTCGACGCCGATTTGATATTTTTCCTGCCCAAGTGTTCCGTATATCGGATGCAACTTTCGGCCCCGATAGGCTATCAACAAGCTTCTGTCTTCGATCGGGAGAGCAAATTCATCGATATGGGGGGCCTCCGGTACGTATCCAGTCAACGTTGGAAGGAATTCAGTGTAGCCAAACCTGTATGCGGGATAAATTTTCTCAACACCACTCAACGGTACACATGTATAGACAAGATCAAACCGGATGTAATCCATCCAGTTCCTAGCAATCTCAGTACCCTCGTATTCATCCTGAATGTAGAGTACCTTCAAACCATTAAAACGCGACAAAGCGTTTGCAATGCTTTGGTCCAGGTGGCCTACGACCGACAATCTAGTCGAATAATGAACAACAGCTACATCAAAAATCGACAGGTCAAGAATATCTTCTGGCTCTCCATTTGCCTGGCTCCAGAACGATGGCGTAGCAGAAATATAGGTTACCTGATGTCGGGAATATCGATCGAAGGCTTCGAGGTGCTCGAAGATCGTAGAGACATGAATCGAATACATAGAGTCGTAAAAAATCGCCACTTTGAGACGTCTTCCGGAGCTCGGCAGGCCAGCTCTCGCCTCAAGAATGGCGTTGTACGCAGAAGCAAATCTCTTTTCGTAGGACCTAGCAATTGCAGCGCTTCGCCGTTCTGCAAGCAGTTCTGGATCGTTTCGCGTCGGCGCGAGTCTCCGAAGCTCGGATTGGAAGGTCTCGGCATCGGTTGCAAAAGCGAACAGATTGCCATCTCTCATCAAGGCCGTGATGGGCACCGAAACGACGGGCAGCCCACACGCAACATACTCATAGGATTTCAGTGGCAGTGAATTACGTATCCACGAATCCTGGACGAAAGGCACTATCCCCGCAGTCGCTCCACACATCTCGGCAGCAAAAGCCTCCGGCTGGAGTTCGCCAAGATATGTCACGTTGTCAAGACTTTGTAACCGTTCCCAACCGGCGGACGGCACCGACCTGCCGCAGAAACGAAACTCCCAATCGGGCATGGCGGATACGAGGTTGTGAAGAAGATCGTAGTCTAGGCGTTGGTTAATACCGCCCTGGAACACGGCAATCGGCCTGGTAGCAGCGTCCGGAAGCGAAGTCTGGTCCAGAATCCCGATAAAAAACTCGGCGTCACAACCGTTCTCGACCACAACATACTTGCCCTTGTAGCCCCCTAGGTGGACGCAGGCCTCGGCGACCCCTTCGGTGCAGGCGACCATGAAATTCACTTGCGAAAGCAAAGACTTTACCGACGATGCGACAAGCTCATGATTCTCATTCCAGTCATGAGAGTGGGTAAAATAGTCCTCCGACGCATGATAGACCCGATAGCCTGTCGGCAATGCATCCATCAGGGCTTGGTAATTCATGGAGTCGTAAATCCATAAAAGCGGCCGCTTGATGCCGCGCGCAGCAAGCAGTTTCTTAATCTGGAATACATCACTGTCGCGCAGTCCGCAGTTGACGTTGACAATATCGATGTTGTCAATTTCGGTCGGCTCTATACTGATATCTGCGCGCTGATGATAACAATGCTGAAAGAACAGCACGGGCAAGCTGCGGGCAAAACGTGTTGCGTAATGATAACGATTGCTTCTTGGTTCGTTTTTCCAGTCTGACCATGTCAACATCAGCACTGCATCAAAAGTCTCGGCGACGCCCATTCGATTTTCACTTTGTAAACACGACATTCACTTCAAGGCTGACTGTCATTTCCTTCAACAGTTCCCGCATAAGAGCCGGCTTTTCATCTCTGAGATTGTAAATCCAGGCCCTGAATTCCTCATGCGAAATGTCTGTAATCTTTTTCAACAACCATAAAGGATGGTCTGGTCCATCCGCAAGTTGAGCTGCCTTTCTGGCAGGGGAGTTTTCAGAAAGCAATTTTACGCTGAACATAGAGTCTTTCAGGTAGTTGCCCGCGAAAGTGCTCTCCCTGAAATGCATCTTGTGGATCTTGCCGAACAAAATGCGCAGGCTTGCCAAGTCGAATGAACGGACATGAACAAATTCATAGGGGATGCTATCGTCGAGATAAGCTTCCAGATCATCCTTGTGCGGCACACGGACAATCAGCGTCCCGCCTGGCCTCAGTACCCTCAAAATTTGCAGGCAGCAGGCATGAAGATCGATCACATGCTCCAGTACGTCGCATGCTACGATGGCATCAAAGAAATTATCTGGATATGGCATATCTTCAATACGCGAAAACGCAACCTTGAAGCCAACCTTGCTCGCTTTCTTCAAATAGTCATGGCTGATGTCAATCCCGTATCGATCTAGGTGGGTGGCCGAACCGAGGACACGCCCCAACCCTACTCCGATGTCTAGAACGCGCGCACCATCCTCGATGTATTTGTCCACGAGCTCCCGTGTCGACTTCTCCAGATCAGCCCAAAGCTCCTCGTCGATGAAGGGATTACCATTACCGTCGTCCAGCGACTCAACATGGTCAGCGGCAATCTTGGTATAATTGTCCACATAGTGATCGCGCAGCGAGAAAACGGGAATGCCGTCAACCACCTCGATTGGAGCTCGGATGAAAGGTGCTTGTATCAATTCAGCCATTTAATCCTCTACCTTGGCGGTCTTTTCACCCCCACCCATAAGTGTGCGTAGCGTTATTAGGCGTATTGATCTTGAGCGTCAACACTGCGGCAATAGGAACGCGGAAGGCGTGAATAGCTCTAAGTGCATAGGCAAGAGAGGTGGCTCGGTTTGTCTGAATAGTTTCGGGCGTTTCGCTAAGTTGACTTCCGCCTCGATTATGTCGTTACCATCATTGGTGCCAGCGCGTTGGAGTAGCAGCTGATCCGGCGTCAGCCGGTCAAGCGATGCAGGCGTCGGGCGTTGTAGAAGGTCAGATATCGGCCAATGCCGGCGCGGGCCTCGGACACGGTCTTAGAGTCGCACTCGAAAAGCCATCAACTATATCGATACCTTGCAAGGCGCCTGATTATCAGGGGAATGTGGGCGATCATGATCCAGGCCTCTAATGAGGCGATGGACATTTCGACATCCTTTGCCAGTCCGCGGCATCTTCCGAGCCCGGCAAAGGTGCGTTCAACGACCCATCGACGCGGCATAACCTCAAAGCCTTTTGCCTTGTCCGAGCTCTTGATGATTTCAATCGTCCAACGCCCGGTCTTCTTCAGCCTTCGCTTCAACTTGTGGCCCTCGTAGCCACCATCGGCAAAAACATGCAGCAATCATGGCCGCCAGTGGCGCATGGACTTCAGGAGATTGGCAGCACCATCGCGATCCTGGATATCGGTGCTGTACACGATGAGGCCGACCATCAAGCCAAGCGTATCAACGATGATGTGGCGCTTGCGGCCATTGGTTTTCTTGTCGGCATCATAGCCCCGGATACCGCCGCTTTCCCAGGTTTTGACGCTTTGGCTATCGATCGCATCGGCCGTCGGTGAGGCCTCTCTGCCCTCCTGTTAACGGGCCTCCATTACCAGATCATGGTTGATGCAGGACTACAGCCCCACTGCCCGCCATTCATAGAAATAGCTCTGGACGGGCGAACAGGGCGGAAAATCCCTCGGCAGCATTCGCCAATGGCAACAGGTCGTGGCCGGCATCCCGACCATGGATTCATGCGACGCAGCGAACCTGGCTATCCCCAGCCACCAGCCAAGCTAATCTTTACCGAATTCCTCAGCATTTCCTTCGACGGTGGCACGCCACTTTGATGGTGAGGGCAGGCCCTGGCTTTCAACCGCCAGCCAGAGACCTGCTTGCCGCCGGTCTTACGAGCCGAGGCGTGCCAGATGACCTGCGGCTTTGCGCAGGATGCGCTTTGCAATTCGCTTTGCCCACGACGGTGCCTTTACCTGCTTCGGACCAAGTCCTTCGACGCCATGACCATCAATAGACTGGTTGGCGCTCTTCATCACCTGCAGCTTGCGGATCAGCATGCGCTGCTGACCGACATAGCCATCCGTCTCAATCCGCAGGAAGGCGCAGCGTGTCCTGGGGAATGTGTGGCCCTTCCGGGAACTAGCTGCATCAGTCTCCTCCACCACCGTGATCCAAGACGCCAAAGCATGCGGACGAACCATGATCCGGTAGGACGTGGCCCTGTCATCCTCAGAAAGCCAGTGGACCATGACCTCGTCAATCATTACCGGCTGGCCCAAAGCAAACTCGATCCAGTCCTTTTGAGCAGTTGTCCTTGCCAAGGCCGCAGCATAGCCGATTGATGTGGTGCGCAGCAGATGACCTGCGTCGTTCGGAAACTCGAAGAAGGGCGACGACGCCACGACAGTGGCACCGCATTCGAAGGATAGGACGTCAGGAGAGACCTCCTCGTCAGCGGTCACCGCAGAACCGCTCTTAAATGTGAATTTGCTGCGATCGGCCCCGATCCCCTCATGGTCGTCAAGACGTCGGATGCTCGCCTTGCGCGGTGCGGAACCGCTGGTCAGCGCAGAAATATCCTGGAAAATGCTTGCGCCGAGTACCTCCCAGTTGAAGGCCGTCTCGAAGAAGCGCCGGGAGTTCCTGCCCTTTTCAACCAGGAGGGCCCGGTCTCGGGAAAGCCGGTCGATCATCGCGCCAACGCTTTCGGCCCGGTCGATTGCAACGACAAATCCGATATCGTTTCGCGTCACCACGTCGGCAACGAATTGCGTGGTACTGGAGAGGATGGGCAGGCCGGCGGCTGCATATTGCGACAGCTGGTTAGGGCAGCAATAGCGATAGCCGAACCATGCCGGATTGTAGGCGATCAGCCCGACATCGGCTTCTCGTGCCTTGGCGACCAGCTCGGATTCGGCAACGGCCGGAGGAAACTGTACCGACTTCGAGGAAAGACCGAGAGACTTGGCCAGATCCATCATGCGGGTCCGGTAATCGTTCTGGGGCCCTCTCAGGATGAGCCGGGCACCGGACTTGACGTGAACCCAGGCGCGCAGGACTTCCTCGATGCCGCGCCCTTCGGCGAACCCGCCCTGATAGAGCACCTGCAGCGGCTCCTGACGTTTCCGGCGCTGGAAATCCTCCTCAAGGCCGGAGAAGTGCCCCTCGTCCACGCTTGCGGCATTGGGGAGGTTGCGGAACCTCACGCCATATTCGTGCTCCATGAGACCGCAGAGCTGGGGCGTTACGCCGACATTGATGTCCGTCAGGGCCGCAAGACGGCCCTCCATGGCGCTCCAGAACTCGATCTCCCAATGCTGGAAGTCCGTATAGGAATAGGGCCAGTATTCATGCGCATCGAAGACCACGGGAATGTTCTGGGTCTCGCCACAGGCCACGGCGGCAAAAAGCGCCTCGAGATCCACACCCACAACCAGATTGGGCGCCCCGATCTGCTCGATCACGTTGAGCAGTGCCGCATTGGTGTTGACCATGTATTCGCAGATGCTGCGGAAGCGGGCAAGTTCTGTCTCATGCGCCACGGCAGCGCCGAGCTTGGTCTCAAGCAGCGGGGTCGGCATGACCGCGTAGTCCGCCAGCATGCCCAGCAGGAACCGGGCGTGGGAGGCCGGGCATTCGCGCAGTTCGCCGGAGGTCGGCACCCAGTTCAGTTCATGCCGCGACCGTTCGGCCCTGATGACCCGGATCCCGTTTTCCTGAAGCGTCGTGGTGGTGCGTTCTCCGATGACGTTGAAATGATAGGTGCCGATCACGGTCACGTCATGCGTGAGCTGAAGCGATTCCGCAAACCAGTTCACGCGTGGATCGATCTTCGGATCGTGCGCGCAGAGGATGTAGGCCGATGGCTTCGCGGCGACGTCCGTTCGGTCGTCGATGCCGGACCGAAGGCTCTTCTCGGCGAGCTTTGCGTCAATCGCCGCATCGGCTCTCTTGACAAAGCTTTCATACCAGTTGTCCGGATTAAGGATGATCTCTTCAAAGGACCGGATCGCCATCTGCCTCTGGACGGCGTCGTCCCGGAGGAAATCCATCACCGCATCGATGTTGCCCAGATCCTTCCGCAGCGGGAAGTAGTGCTGGTGGGCATGGAAAAGATCCGAATAGCGTCCCTCGTAGAGAAGCTGTGCCGCACCGGAAGCAGCGGCCTCGAAGTGGCGCGGCGAAATCTGCGCGTAGTTCACGTTGCCTTCGACGGTGTGAAGGAATTCCTCGTGGGCGCGCAGGTAATAGTCGTAGGAAGCCGGATCTTCGCCGTCGCGGCGCTGCGCGTAATCGCGGCACCATTTGACCACCGAACCATCGAAGTCGAAGATGTTAGATCCGGATTCGACGCCGAGAACGACATTCGAACTGCGCAGGAAGTTCTCCCAGACGGCACCGGAAATGCGGTCCTCCCAGCGGCTCGATATGTCGAAGGCGATGCCGCCGCGCTCGGCCAGAACCTTTTCCATGTCGTAGCCGATGCCGCGCTTCTCGTAGCCAAGACGACCGAACTCGAGTGGCTGGATGGACCCGCGATAGGTCACGCCCAGGGTCTTGTCGACCAGCGGCAGTTCCTGGCGCATGACCGGCGAGACATAACCCGTCAAGGTGCGGATCAGCGTGCAAGTATCGCCGATCACGGCGCGTGAATACACCTTCTCGTGCTCGCTCTCGGGCAGGCAGGTGAAGATGATGTCGAAACCCTTGTCTCGGACGAGGGGTGCCAGTTCACCCGAATGGACCTGCTCATCCTGCTTCATGAGCATCTTCACGCCGTCGAAATCCGCAATGCCGCGTTTCATGTCGACATCGAGATTGCGGACGGTCTGGGGGAAGTAGCTGATCGTTGGATGGATGATGACGCCTTCATACTCATCCAGATCGAGTTCAGCCGGAAGGCTTAGTCGCCCGGCACGTCCCGGCCAGAGGTTGAGCAACTGCACTTCGTGCCGACTGAGCGCCTGCCAGGCCACGATCCCTTCCGGTATGGTCTCGATGCCATTCGGGTCGAAATAGGCAATCAGAAGAAGTCGAGCATCCCGGCTGCCGAAGGGACGTTTGCCGAATACAGGCTTTCTTTTCATGTCATGCCTCGATTGTGTTGTAAGGCTGTGTTCACCCGAAACGGACTGGAGCCGATCCTTGATTGACGGCCAGGCACATTGTTCTGGTCTTCAGGCTTTCTTGCGAAACAGGATATTGATCTCGAGAAAACCCGCAACCTGATCGCATAGCCGCTGGAAGTGCTCCGGGAAGCGGATCGAGACCTGGTTCATCAGATCGAGGAAGTTCTGTTCCGAGAGTTCAGTGAAGGCGCGCATCTGCGCGATGCCCGGCAGATCGTCCGGCAATTCATCCAGAATTCCCCTGACCTCCGCCGCATTTTCGGCAATCTTCATCCGGCAGGGCTGCAGTCCCCGGTAGGTCGGCAGAACCATGGCATGCTCGACATAGTCGAGGACCAGCACCCGTTCGAAATGAAGACGGAGGCTACAGAGATCGAAGCGCCAGACGTGAACGAAGTTGAACTCGCGATAGTCGTAATAGGTTTTCATGTCCTCTTCGAAAGGAACACGCGCTGGCAGGTAGCCCCCCGGCTTGAACACCCGGCCATTTCCCGCGTGGCCCCGTAGAAATCCAGGACGTGCTCCAGCACATCCGTGGAGATCACGACGTCGAAGGCCTCGTCCTCGTAAGGAGGGTCTTCCAGCATGGCCATGCAGACGTCGATGCCCCTCTGGCGCGTAAGCTCCAGATAGTCGAGGGACATGTCCACGCCATATCGGCTGTTCTCAGTGAAGCCGGACAGCAGCCCCCCAAGGCCGACGCCCGCATCGAGCAGTACGTCGCCCGGACGGACGAAGCGGTTCATGATGTCGAGTGTCGACTGGTCGAGGGTGCTCCAGGTCGTCTCCGACGTGAAGGGGTTGCCCCCCGTTTCCTCGAGAGACTTCAGGTGCCTCGAGGAAATGTCGTCATAGTTCCGGATGTATTCGCTGGTTTCGGAAAAGACTGGAATACCTCTTTCCGTGCGCCTCAGCGGTTGCCGTCGATAGGGCGCAGGTCCGGACTTTGCTTCCAGCATCAGGTCATTCTCCTGCATATCTTCTCACATCGGGCACGAAGTGCTGATGCTGGAGGATGCAGCGGAGAATGGTCGCGCGGTTCGCATTTGTCCATTCGATCGTGCGGGCCAGACCGGTCTCATGGTCCACTTCCGCCACGAAGCCGAGCTTTTCCCGCGCCTTCTCGATGGCTGCGAAACGCTGGCCGGACCGGTCCCAGTTGCGGGCCGGGGTCAGGGCGATGGGCGTGGGATTGCCGGTCATCGCGTTCACCCGCTCCGCAAGCGTGCGAATTGTGGTTTCGACGCCCGAGCCCAGATTGTAGATCTCGCCCGGCTCGCCTTTCAGCGCCGCCGCCATCAGGCCGCGCGCCATGTCCTCGACGAAAATGAAGTCGCGGCTGGCAATCCCGCCATTCTCGACTGGCAGCGCTTCCTGGTGCAGGGCGCGCCAGATGAAGGTCGGCGTGACATTGCGCCAGACCGTATGAACGGTGCCTCTCCAGCGCCCCGCGCCCAGGATTTCCCCGGGACCGTAGACGTTCTGGAAACGGGCCTTGACGAAGGGCATGCCGTGGCGCTGCCAATAGTAGTTGCCGTACATCTCGCCGATCAGCTTCGAGATGGAATAGGGGCTGTCATGATAGAGCGAAACCGGCGCGTCTTCCGCCGTGGCGCTGGCACCGTCGAATGTCTTTTCGGCGACCGCGCAGCCGGCGGCCGCATAGACCACCTTCTTGATCGACTTCAGATCCTTCAGCCGCTCGAAGAGCTTCAGACTGGTGATCGTGTTGTTGTCGTGATCCGCAATCGGGTCCGCGATCGAAGACTGGTTGCCGTGGTAGCAGGCAAGATGGAACACGTAGTCGATATCGTCGGCAAGACCGACCAGGACCCGTTCATTGGTGATGGCCGATGGGATGAACCGGATCGCCTCATGATCAGGCACATTGAGCGGGTCCGAAGACAGAAGGTTGTCGATGACGGTGATCTGGCGCGGCTTTTCGGCAAGGATTAGGCGAACGAGATTGGACCCGACAAAGCCGGCCCCGCCAACAACGACGATGTGCTGGTCACGAAAACTTGCGGTCACTTGGATGTACCCTCTTTCTCGAAGTCGGGCGACTTGAGGTGGCTGAAGATGGCGGTAACGCCGTGCGAGTCATACCAGGACAGCATCCGGGCGATGATGTCCGCGAAGCCATGGCGCGGCTCCCAGCCGAATGCAGCGATGGTTTCCTTCGGATCGAGCACGACGGCCGGAACATCGTCCGGGCCCGGATCGACTTCCGGCACATCTGCGTCAGGGTCCTTGCCCACATGAGCCGACACCAGACGGAAGATATCGCGGATGGTGTGGCCGGTGCCAGTTGAAACATTGAAGATGCCGGTGGGAGCGCCCTGTTCAAGCGCCTTGTCGACGATCGCCAGGAAGTCTTCCATGTCGATGAAATCGCGTACCGTGCGGGAACAGAAGCAGGACTTGTCAGCCTTCAGACGGGTATAGAAGGTCGGAATGGGACCAATGGCAAGACGCGGTCCGGTCACATTGGCAAGCCGCAGCGACACCCATGGTACCGTACTCATGGCCACGTAATTCTCGCCCGCCTGCTTCGACACGCCATAGCTGGTAAACGGCCGCGCTGGCGCCGAAACCGGAATCGGCACATTGTCCGGGCGACCGTAGCCGAGCGCTGTGTGGAAATTCACCAGACGCTTGACGCCGGCAGCCTCGCAGGCCCTGATGACCAAGATCGAGCCCTCGCCGTTGACGCGAGCATCGGTGATCCAGTCGTCCGGATCGCGGTACGAGGCGGCGGAATGGATCACATGCGTCGGCTGGAACTCGGCAAAAACCCGCTCCAGCAACCCTTCGTCCAGGATCGAACCATCGACGATTGTGAGGCGGGGATGTCCCTCGGGAAGCGAAAGACGATGGCCTGTCACGTAATTGTCGATGGTGCAGACCTCATGGCCTGCCGCCAGATAGTGTTCCGCAAGATTGGAACCGAGGCAGCCCGCCCCGCCGGTGATGAGCAGGCGCATTACTTGTTGTTCTCCCGGATCTCGCCACGAGCTTCCTTGAGATGGGTGTAACCACCCACGACGCCCTCGTTCGCCCAGCGCTCCACGGAAACACGCGCGATCTCGTCGAGGGGGGTAAAGGAAACGTCGCCGAAATCGGCAAAAAGGCGCGAGGGGTCTAGCAGGATGGAGGCTGCGTCATCCGGGCCGAGCGGACGCACTTCCGGAACGGGATAATCGTTCAGCTTCATGGCGCGAACGACCGCGTCGTAGAGTTCCTTGATCGCCACGTCGTGACCGGAGGAGAAGTGGTAGGTTCCGCTGCCGACGCCGTCGAGGGCGCGCACGACGACCTTCGCCAGATCGCCAGCATAGCAGAAGTCACGCCGCGCTTCGGTGACGAAGCACTTCTTGCCCTCGGAAAGGCGCGAATAGAAGATCGGCAGGGGGCCGGACACATTGCGCTCGCCGATGACATTGGCCAGGCGGAAGGTCACCCATTCGACGCCGCTGAACTGCACGTAGTGCTCGCCCGCGGTCTTGGAAATGGCATAGGAGGAATTGACCGGGTTGATCGGGTGATCGAGCGTGATGGGGGACTGCTGCGGATTGGTGCCATAGCAGAGCGCGGTCTGGAAATAGACGAGGCGCCGGACCTTATGGTCGCGGCAGGCTTTGGCGATGTTCGCGGTTCCCGCGGCATTGACCATGCTGTCCGTGTACCAGTCATCTGGATCCTTGTAGGAGGCCGCGGTGTGGACCACCATTTCGGGCTTGAACTCCTCGAAGCAGCGGGCGACGAGGTCGGGATCGACGATCGAACCCTCCACGGCGGTCAGGAGCGGATGCTCGACCAAGTTGTCGCGCCGGCCCGTTGCAAAGTTGTCGATCGAAAGGACTTCATCGCCACGCGCCAGCAGCATTCCTGCGACAGTGGAGCCTACCTGGCCGAAGCCACCCGTTACCAGAACCTTCATGGGAACCTCTTATATCTTAGGAGCCGACACGACGTCGGCATTGATCATGTTGCGGTATTCGGCAGCCCGATCGTGGAACAGCTGTTGCCAGATCTCGAGCGAAAGGATTCCCCAGGTCTTGCGTGAGAACTGGCCGCCCTTGTCGAAGCTCGCCAGGATGACGTCGTTGTTGAAGAAGGCGCGCTGCTTGGCCCGCTGGCCAACGAAGATGTCCGAGATAAAATCGCGCAGCTCGCCGGAGAACCATTCCTTCAGTGGGACCGGGAAACCCATCTTGTCGCGCCGGTTCATCACAGAATCTGGTAGATGCGGGCGGGAATATTCCTTCAACAGGTGCTTCATGCGACCGCCGGGGAATTTGATGTCCGCCGGTATAGTTGCGGCAAACTCCACCAGCGCCTTATCGAGGAACGGGACACGCGCTTCCAACCCGTGGGCCATGGACATGCGGTCTTCGACCTGAAGCAGCGCGGGAAGAAGGCACTTGAAGTCGAAATGGGTCATGGAGTCGAAATAGGCCTCCTTGCGGACATTGCGCACGGAGTTGAAGACCGACTTGTAGCGCTCCACGACGCCCTGGAGATCGAGCTGTGTCCACTCCACCTCGCCCTGCATGTCGCTGGAACGATCGATAAGGCTGAGATAGCGCTCGTCCATGGGGCCGAAGAGCCCGTTTGCGAAGAACTGCCGCAGCAAGGGCTTGTATTCCTGCAGGACCCGCAGGTTCGGAATGATCGATTCCGGCGTCACGACGAAATTGCCGTTGTGCTGGCTGCCGTTGATCGAGGCGTGCAAGGCCTGCTCGAGATAGGCAACCAGATAGCGGGCATAGCCGCCGAAGATCTCGTCGCCGCCCTGTCCGCCGAGCACGACCTTGACGTGCTCCGCAGCAAGCTTGGACACCATGTACTGGGGGAAGGAACCGGGGCCGGCCACCGGGTGATCGAGGTGATAGATCACTTTGAAGATATTGTCGCGGAAATCCGAGGCGTTGATGGCGGTCTGGTAGAGGTCAAGTCCCGCCATGTCGGCTACTGCCTGGGCGTGGTGGCTCTCGTCGTAGGCCGGGGCTTCGAGGAACTTGCCATGGAAAACCTTGTTGGCGGCAGTCGGATGGCTCCGCGCCATGGACGCGATCAGGCTCGAATCGATACCACCAGAGACATAGGCGCCGACAGGAACGTCGGACCGCATGTGAAGATCCATGCTTTCCTGAAGGATCTCGTCCATCCGCTCCTGGAAATAGCGCGGGGTGTGCAGATAATCGATCTCGTAGTGGACATCCCAGTAGCGGCTGACCACAACCTCGCCGTTCCGGATCCGCAAGGCATGGCCTGGAAGCAGCGTGTAGACATCCTTGAAGAGGTTCTTGTCGCCGACCTGGTACTGGAACGTCAGGTATTCGGCAAGCGCGCTCGGGTCCGTCTCGATCTCGGGCAGGAACGGTAGGAGCGCCTTGCACTCCGATGCGAAGTACAAGACCCGGTCGACAATCGCATAGTAGAATGGCTTGATGCCGAAATGGTCGCGCGCCGCTATGAACTCGTTGTCCTTGAGAATGGCGAAGCTGAACATGCCGCGCAGGCGATCGAGAAAATCGCCGCCCCAGCGTGCATGCGCGGCGAGAATAGTTTCGGTGTCCGATTGGGTCCGAAAGGTCCAGCCCTCCTTCAGCTGCTCCCGGAGCTCGCGGTAATTGTAGATCTCGCCGTTGAACGTGATGCAGGACCCGTCATTTCCCATCATGGGCTGGGCACCATGCTCACTCAGATCAATGATCGAAAGGCGACGATGCGCAAAGCCGGCCGCACTGCCGGGCGCGACCCAGATGCCCTGCCCGTCAGGTCCGCGATGCGCGATCAGCGCGTTCATCACCTTGAGCTTGTGCTCTATGCGATCGATCTGCATTCCATCCAGGGACAAGATCCCAGCAATTCCGCACATATCTATCTTTTTCCAATTGCCTGTCGGGGTGTTAGGCGTTGTAGAGAAGCCCCGCGAACCCTGTCATCCAAGCCTAAGCGTTTCCTTTAAGGGCGTCGCCGACGCCCCGTGCAGTCCAGTGGCCTTCGGGCTCCATTATCCTCGCAGCAAATGATCCACAACATGCTCGGCGGCGCGTCCGTCACCATAGGGTGTGGCCGTCGATGTCACCGGGCGCTGTGCCGCTGCGGAAGTGACTGCAGACACGACCCGCGCCGTATCGGCCCCCACAATGCTGTTCCAGCCGAGTGCGACGGTTTCCACCCATTCGGTCTCGTCACGCATCGTCACGCAGGGCACACCGTAGAAGAAGGCTTCCTTCTGCACGCCACCGGAATCCGTAACAATGACCTGGGCGGCCTGCTCCAACGCGACCATGTCCAGAAAACCGAGGGGATCGGTCAGGATGACGTTGGACAGTTTCTCGCGCGTAGCATCGTTGAGCAGCTTGCGGGTGCGCGGATGCAGGGGAAGAACCAGTTTCGTTCCGACGGAAATCTGCCGGAACGCCTCGACGATGGCACCCAGGCGGGCGGGATCGTCGGTGTTCTCCTGCCGGTGGCACGTGGCCAGCACGAATTTGCCCTGTTCCAGGCCAAGACGGCGCAGCACGTCCGATTGCGCGCGCGCCTTTTCCCGCATGTGCAGCGCCACGTCATACATCACGTCGCCGACATTGAAGACGCCCGTCGTGATGCCTTCGCGCCGCAGATTGGTCACCGCCTCGTCCGTCGGGCAGAGCAGAAGGGCCGAAACGCGGTCGGACAGCACCCGGTTCACTTCCTCGGGCATGCGCATGTTGAAGGAGCGAAGGCCCGCTTCCACATGGGCGACCGGGATATGCAGCTTTGCCGCAGCCAGCGCGCCAGCGAGTGTCGAATTGGTATCGCCGTAGATCAGCACCCAGTCCGGCTTTTCGGCGAGCATCACCTCTTCCACCGCGACAAGCATCCTGCCGGTCATCGATCCATGCGTTCCGCTGGAGATCTCCAGATTGTGCGCCGGCGCCGGTATTTCCAGTTCGTTGAAGAAAACTGCGGACATGTTTTCGTCGAAATGCTGCCCTGTATGGACCATCACCTCGGTCAGGCGGTCGCCAACCCTGGATATGGCACGCGACACAGCCGCAGCCTTGATGAACTGCGGGCGCGCGCCAACGATCGTGAGGACCTTCCTCGTCATGCGGCAACGGCCTCCAGAACGGCAGCGACGACCTCGGCCTGCGTTTCGGCCTCGATGAAGGGATGCATGGGGAGGCTGAGCACTCGGCGTCCCAGTTCTTCCGAATTCGCCAGCGTTCCGGAAATGCGCGACAGCTTGGAATAGGCCGGCTGCAAGTGAAGCGGCACGGGGTAATGGATCGCGGTGGGAACCCCTCTAGACTGCAGATGGGCGGCAACCCGGTCGCGTTCATCCACCTTGATGGTAAACTGCGCCCAGACGCAATCGCGGTCGGCACGGACCACGGGCAGGCCGACCTTGTTATGGCCGGTCAGAGCAGCGATGTAACGCTTGCCCGCCTCTATACGAGCCTTCACTTCCGATTCGAAGGTTTCAAGCTTGGCCAGGACCACAGCGCATTGGATAGTATCCATGCGCCCACCGACGCCGACGCGCGTATGAAAGTAGCGCTTCTCCTGACCGTGCACGCGGATCTCGCGCATGATCTTTGCAAGAACCGGATTATTGGTGAAGATCGCACCGCCATCACCGTAGCAGCCGAGCGGCTTGCTTGGGAAAAAGCTTGTGCACCCGATTCGGGAAACTGCACAGCTTTTCTGGCCACGATAGGACGCACCAAAGCTCTGGGCCGCATCCTCGATCACAACAAGACCATGACGTTCGGCAAGTGCGTTGATCTCTTCCATGTCAGGGATCTGACCATAGAGCGACACTGGCATGATTGCCCGAGTGCGGTCCGTGATGGCTGCCTCGATCAGCGATGCATCGATGTTGCAGGTGTCAGGCTCGACGTCCACAAACACGGGGGTCGCGCCGACCAGCGCGATGACTTCAGCCGTTGCCGCAAAGGTGAAGGGAGACGTAATGACTTCGTCACCCGGCCGAATGTCCAGTGCCATCAGCGCGATGAGCAACGCTTCCGTTCCGGAAGACACCGTAATGCATTCCGGCGCACCGGTGTAAGCAACCAGCGCCTTCTCCAGTTCGGCGACCTCCGGACCCATGATGTACTGGCCATGGTCCAGCACCGTCTGGATGCGATTGTTGATCTTGTCGCGGCTCGCCTGATACTGGGCCTTGAGGTCGATGAATTGCATGATCAGCTCCCTATCTTCTTGCAGCTTTCGGCACTGATTTCGTAGCGGGTACCGTCCTCGTCGGCAATGATCCCAGTGCCCTCGAGACGATTGCCCATTTCGGACATCCAGCCGATCCGGCGTGCGGGTACACCCACCATGAGCGCATAGTCGGGCACGTCGCGGGACACGACGGCGCCAGCGCCTACAAAGGCATGGCAACCGATGGTCACGCCGCAGACGATCGTGCAGTTCGCCCCAAGAGTTGCGCCCTTGCGTACCAGCGTCGGACGGTACTCGCTTTTACGAACCACCGCGGAGCGGGGATTATACACGTTGGTGAAGACCATGCTCGGCCCGCAAAAGACATCGTCTTCGAGCGTAACCGCATCGTAGACCGACACGTTGTTCTGGATCTTCACGCGGTTACCGATCTTCACGTCGTTGCCGATGAAAACGTTCTGGCCAAGCGAGCAGTCGTTGCCTATCACGGCCTTTCCGCAGACATGGACCCAATGCCAGACTCGGGTTCCCGATCCAATGCGGGCCCCCTCGTCGACGATGGCGGTCTCGTGGATGGCGGCAGACATTTCAGTACTCCAGAGGAAGACTGATGCGCTTCCCGTCCCTAGCCGACATGTAAGTCGCAATGATCAGTTCCAGAGATTTCAGTCCGGCGCGTCCATCGGTCTCGGGCTCGGCTTCGCCGCGCATGACCTGGAGAACATTGTCGTAATAGAGCGGGTGGCCGAAACCGTAGACCGAGGTAGTTTCGTAGCTCGCCTGGTGAACGAGGTCGTCGCCTTCCGCCGGCGTCTCGAACTCCCAGTGCTGCACCTCGTTGACCGCCACCCCACCAATCCTCGCAGTCCCCTTCTCGCCGAGAATGGTGATCGAGCCTTCCAGGTTCTTCGGGTAGGTCAGCATGGTCACGTTCATCGAGCCGAGGGCGCCATTGCGCCAGCGCAGCGACATGACGCCGGTATCTTCAGCCTCGATCTTGCGCGCAAGTGTTGCCGTATAGGCCTGCAGACTTTCGACAGGACCGATCAGCCAGTCGAGAAGGTCCACATAATGGCTCGCCTGGTTCATAAAGGCGCCGCCGTCGAACTCCCATTTACCGCGCCAGGACGCCGCATCGTAATAGTCCTGCGGACGGGTCCAGAAGACGTTCACGTTCACCATGTAGATCCGACCGAAGCGACCAGCCTCGACAGCGCGCTTCAGCATCTGAAGGGTGGCGTTGCGGCGGTTCTGCTTGACCACGAAGAGGCGAACCTTTGCTTCGTCGCAAGCTTTTACCATACGCAGGGCATCCTGCCAGCGGGTGGCCATTGGCTTTTCCGAGAGCACGTGGCGACCGGAGGCGGCCACACGAATCGCCTGTTCGGCATGAAGACCGCTTGGCGTCGTCAGCACGACGACATCCGCCGTGGTGTTGGCAAGCATCTCGTCCATCTCGGTCCAGACACGCCCGCCCGTCAAATTGCCTGCCGCACCGGCACGGTCGAGCACCACGTCGCAAACATCGACGATTTCAGCGCGATCGGCATGCTGCTTCAGGGCCGAAAGATGGTTTTGTGCGATGCGGCCGCAGCCGACGACGGCGAAGCGAATCTTGCGGTCGGTGACCGGCTTGAAGAAAGTCTGCATTATGCCCTCACAATATGCGCGCTGTTTTCGAGGTAGCGACCACGTGTGTCCACGATCAACTGTGAATGGGCCTTGATCATCTCGTAGTCGAACCTGTCATGGTCCGTGGCAACCAGCACGCAGTCATATTGTCCTAGCGTTTCGGGTGATAGAGACACACTCGACAGGTCGAAATGGGCGTGATCGCGCAGATGCGGGAATACCGGCACATGCGGGTCGGCATAGGCAACCGTCGCACCGAGGTCACGCAGCTTTTCCATCAGCACGACTGAAGGCGATTCGCGCATGTCATCGACATTCTTCTTGTAGGCTAAGCCAAGCACCAGAACAGAGGCTCCGTTCACAGACTTCCGCTTCTGGTTCAGGGCAAGCTGCACCTTGGAGATGACATAATCGGGCATGGCCGCATTCACTTCGCCGGCCAGCTCGATGAAACGGGTGTTCACGCCATATTCCCGCGCCTTCCAGGTCAGGTAGAATGGATCGATCGGGATGCAGTGACCGCCGAGGCCGGGACCGGGATAATAGGGAACGAAACCGAAAGGCTTGGTGGCTGCCGCGCGGATGACCTCGTGGATATCGATGCCCATCTTGTCGGCAACGACCTTCATTTCGTTGACTAGACCGATATTGACCGCCCGATGGATGTTCTCAAGTAGCTTCGTCAGTTCAGCAGCTCGGGTGGAACTCACCTGAACTACGCGGTCGATCACCTCGCTGTAGAGAGCGACGCCTGCCTCCAGACAGGCCGCACTGTAGCCGCCGCATACCTTCGGAATGGTCTTGGTGGTAAAGGAGGGATTGCCCGGATCTTCGCGCTCGGGGGAGTAGACCAGGAAGAAGTCCTGGCCGACCTTGAACTCACGCGACTGAATGCGCGGCAGGAGTTCCTCATCGGTGGTGCCGGGGTAGGTCGTGCTTTCCAGCGCGAGAAGCTGTCCCTTTCGGAGATACGGAACAAGCGCGTCCGTCGTGTTGAGGACGAAGCTTAGATCCGGCTCACGGTGATGGTCCAGTGGCGTGGGCACGCAAAGGATCAGCGCGTCTGCTTCGCTCGCGCGGGAGAAATCGGTGGAGAATTCGTGCGGACGCGCGAGGACCTCCTGAATGGAGGCTTCGGAAATATGCTCGATGTAACTTTTCCCAGCATTGAGCTTGTCCACTTTCGCCGAGTCGATATCAAGGCCCATAACCTTGAAACCGACCTGACTGAACCGAAGTATAAGCGGCAGACCGACATATCCGAGACCGATGACAGCGATCGTAGCAGACTTGTTCTTGAAACGATCCATGATTTGGGATTTCAACGTCATTACCTATAAATCCAAAAACGGGGCACAACCGTCCATCGGCAGGCGAACCGCCTATAGCACGCGGCAGAAATCTTTTCCAAGAGCTAGATCCTCCTAAAATTACCTGTTGGGCAGTGATTTCGAAAGGTCGGACGCGGCGCCGTAAGCGCAATTGCGGGCGCGACCGGAAGCAAAGTGTTCCCAGTGAGCAGTAACAGTGCTTGATCAGCCCCAGCCAGTGATCTTCAGGTAGGTGCGCCCTAGCAGCTCATAGTCGTGTTTCGACTCCACGAAGCATTTACCCTTGCTTCCGAGAACATCCCTTTCGGCAGGGGTCATGCAGGCAAGTCTGTCGAGGGCCTGGGCGACTTCCGACGGACCTGCTCCGGGAACGGAGATACCACACCCTGCCTCGGCAACAATATCGTTGCCAGCCTCAATGGCCGACACGATCGGTAGCCCGGACACCATGTAGTCGAAGATCTTGTTCGGGCTGATGCCGAACCGGAACACGGGGCTTGGTTTCAGCCCGATGAAACCGATATCCACATGTTTCAAGATGGCGCGAGCGACCGACTTTGGCATCTGGCCAAAGAAACGGACCTGCTCGGAAAGGCCGAGGCTTGCCACCATCGCCTTCAATTGCTCCTCCACATCCCCACGCCCGACGATCAGGGCCCGCACCGAGGGGTTGCGAGTCTTAAGAAGGGCCATGGCATCGATCAGGCGGTCGACATTGTTGGGGACGCCCAGTGCTCCGGTATAGGACACGATGCATAACCCTTTGCTCCGCCATTCGTCGATCAGAGCAAAGATGGGCGACCCCGGGGGACGATCCGACGGTTCGTCCCGAACGATCCCGTTCGGAATATAGTGCCATCGGTCTCCTGTAAGACCGCGAGAACGCATGTATTCCTCGGTTCTGGGCAGCAAGGACACAACCGCGTCCGCATGGAAGTAGCCGAAACGCTCGACGGCTGCGGTCAGCCTTATCATGGGATGTCGGTTCGATACGTTCATGATTTCGGTGATGCTGGCCGGCCAGAGATCTCGGACCTCAAAGATCGACCGAGCGCCGAGCAACCGGGCAAGCCGGTGGGTAGCGATGAAGCTGAAGGGATGCGGGCTGGAGGCTATGATGACATCCGGTCTGCCATGCAGGCTGATCAACTGGCGCTGGCTCGCCCAAAAAGCTGCCGTAAACGCAAACATATTGAGCACCCGCATGAGGCCATTGGTGCTATAGGCTGGCGCCGGAAGGAAGTGATAATCAACACCTTCTACCTGCTGCGGGCCGGATGGCTGGCTGGCATCGAGCATGTGATGTCTGTTGGCGGCGATGACGGTTGCCCTTGCCCCGTGCTTCACCCAGGTGCGGGCCAAGTACCAGCCGCGGCTGTGGCGACCGATACCGGGGCCGCCGGCATAGTGGGCAACATACCAGATGTTGGGGACAGAGGAAGACATCAGGTCACGATCCCGAAGGCCTTCTGCCACAGCGCAACACTGTAGAGGCGCCATTGGCTTTTCAGGGGAAGCTCGTGAAATCCGGCGGCAAGGGCCTTGGTGTCGGAGACCGATGCCAGAAGGTCCGAGTCGGCCACGGCCGACTTCATCTCGTCTGCGTGCCTCTTAAGCCAGATTGCATCGGGTGCGTTGAAGGAATACTTGTTGCGCCGCCAAGTGATGTCGCGAGGCATGCGATCCTGCATCGCCTTTCGCAGGATCCATTTCGTCCAGCCTTGCCTGATCTTGAAGCGGGCCGGAAGCGAAAGAGACAGCTCGACAAGTCGAAAATCGAGGAATGGAAGTCTGGCCTCGACGCCATGCCACATGGAATTGCGATCCTCGTATCGGAGAAGAACGGGGAGGTTCGTTTTTTCGATTTCCAGCTTCTGGAGATAGAAGGCGCTGCCGGAGTGACGGGCGAACGCGGCGATATGATCAGGTATGGAGGCTGCACCCCTGAGAAAGGGCATTTCCCGCCGATGCCCCGCCATGCGAATGTAGGCTAGACGCGCTCCCAGCACATAGCGGGCTATCCCTGCGGGGCCGAGCCTGCCATTGGCGACACGAATGGAGGCCAGGCCTTCCAGAACGCCCTGAAGACCGGCATGACGCCATTGCTGCCTGAGGAAGGTGTAATAGTATTTCTCGTAGCCAAGCAAGGTCTCGTCGCCGCCCTGCCCGTCCAGCAGGACTTTGATGCCATGGTCGCGGGCAGCCTTCATAACAAAATACTGCATTGTCAGGGAAGGTCCGCCGAAGGGCTCCTGCTGGCTTGCGACGATATCGGGCAGACTTTCCCGGAAATCCGCATAAGTAGGTTTCACCCGGATCCAGTTGAGATGGCTGTTTTCGACGAGCCGTGCCGCAAAGGGCGTCTCGTCCGTGGCCAGATCCTCGCTGATGGCGGTAATCGCATGGAAGGGGGCCGATGTGCCAGCGTGCAGCTGGCTGGCAATGGTCGCAATCGAGGAGGAGTCGAGCCCTCCGCTCAGGCATGTCCCGACAAGCACATCGGAACGCAGGCGAACCCTGACAGCATCATCAAGCAGGGCACTAAACCGAGCCAGCGCCTCTTGCTCGCACAGCCTCTCAAATTCAGGGTGAGGCTCGAGCGCATAATAGGGCATAATCGTGAAACGACCGGTTTGGAAATCATAGATTGCGCTGGTTCCGGCCGGCATTTTCCGCACCCCTTCGAAGAAGGTGCCGTCGTCGAGGTCCAGGCCGCCTGTCAGCAGAAAGCACTTCACCCGGTCCGGGTCAGTACGGCGCGAGGGAAGATAGGCCAAAAGTTGGCCGATCTCGGACCCGAAGGCAAAGACCGCCGGCTCGTCGACGTAGAAGAGCGGCTTCACGCCGAAGCGGTCACGGGACAGCACAAGACGGTTCTTCCGCCTGTCATGGATCGCGAAAGCCCACATGCCATTGAACCGCCTAACGCAGTCATGACCCCATTCCGCATAGGCGGCTAGAATGACCTCACTGTCCGAGGATGTCCGAAAGGCGTGACCCCGGGTTCTAAGTTCCTCGCGCAGCTCCAGATAATTGTAGATTTCGCCGTTGAAGATGAGGCTGAGAGTGCCGTCCTGCGAATGCATCGGCTGCAGCCCGCCCTCGCTGAGATCGACGATCGCGAGCCGTCGATGTCCCAGGCCGACATTGCCGTATCGAAACGTGCCACGTCCATCAGGACCGCGATGCGCCACCGCATCGACCATCCGGTCCAGCTCCTCCTGCGAGACAGGCGCGCCGGTCCTGTTGACGATGCCGACTATGCCGCACATTCGGGAGCTCCTGCATTTGGCCTGAACCGATTCAGGATTGCGGCAAACCGCGCGCCCTCGACAGCCCAAGAAACATCGTTACGGACCATTTCCAGGCGCTTCCGGAAAGCCTGCCGCCGGCCCGCATCCACGGCCATATCAGTGAGCATGGCGGCAGCCGACACGGCAGTCGAGAGATCTCCGATAAGCCCGATCCCCATGTCGCCCACGAACCGCCGAAGTTCCGGAAGATCACTGGCGACCATAGGCACTCCCGAGGCGATGAACTCGAAGAGCTTATTGGGAGTGCAGTAATAGGTATTCAGGCAGTTCGCCTGATAGGGGATGATTCCGAAATCTGCGGAGGCCGTCAGGTGCAGCAGGTCACACTGGGGCACTGCGTTGAGGAAGTGGACGCGTCCGGAAACACCGAGCTGACCTGCAAGGCGCCGGAGGGGAACGGCCATCTGCCCGTCTCCCAGGAAAACGATATGCAGGTCGGGCGTACCAACACCAGGCATGGCGCGCACAAGGGTCTCCAGGTTCCGGCCGGCGGACAGTCCCCCCTGATACAGACCGATGACGGCGGTATCGCCGATGCCAAGGCGTTGCCGGAGCGCGCCCCTGTGAGCGGGATCAGGCACAAGCGGACGCTCGGCATTCAGGATTACCTGTACATCTGAAAGGCCGTATCGCTGCTCCAGCTCGGTTGCAATCGATTGATTGACCGTAATGACGCAGTCGGCGCTCCTGATATGCTGGTCCTCGATCAGCCGCCAGCGCCTCTTCTCGCGCTCGCTGAATTCCTGTTCGGCGAAAAGTTCGTGGCTATCATAGACGAGGCTTGTCCCCCTGGCCTTGGCTACCCGGGCTCCAACTGGCAGCATAGGAAGATCATGCACAACGACAAGTGCCGCAGGATGGCGAAGCGCCTCGGCGAGGAATAGGTCGACATAGAATTTTTCCTGGTCGACGAAATAGGTCCAAGTCAGGGCCTTGAGACGTCGCATCAGCGCAGAATTCATTGGCAGCAGGGCCCGCATCTTGCGGTAAAGCGCGAGCACGAGGAATTCGCGCGTGTGAATTGTGGGCGTGATCCCGAGCCGGGACACCCGGGGGTCCGGCACCTGTTCCGGCTTATCCAGCGGCATCCCTAGAACGCGCACTGACCAACCCGCGCTCTCCAGCGCATCCGCTTCGAGAAGGATACGGCGATCGATCTGGCGATCGGCCGTCAGCATCAACACCAGGGGCCGGTCGGCGGCCTCCCCTCCGGCCGGCTGGGCCTCGCCGGTAATCGCGCTCATGCCTTTACTGCCTTTTCCCCCGCCGTCTCCACTGACGTGGCGTCGGGTAGGGAAACCGTGTCGAAAAACCATTCGCTGGTGTGGAAGAAGCCTGCACTCACCGAAGAAAGCGAATCGGGCAGCTCGACGGTGATGGAGAAACTCCTGTTCACGAGGTCATAGCGTGCCACTTGGGAAATGTTCTCCAACGTGGCTTCATCATGGATCGAAACGCCGATCGTGTAGATGCCAGGTCCAAGTTGGTTGGGGTTCAGCACGATTTCCACCTGGCGGCCCGTGCCTTCGACCCCGTCAAAATGATCGGGAGGCCCGAAGAACCGTGTCATGCATCGCCCCTGCAGGTCGTTAATCGCCAGACCATAGGTACACTGGAAACGCCGCGTCTCCTCTACCTCTAGGAAGATGGTGAACTTCGCCGGCTGCAGCGAAACGAGCTTTTCGGTCGGCCCCTGCGGTCCGCTGACAGCAAAACCGGCAATCTTCAGCCCAGGTTCACCACCCCAGGAGGAAAGGCCCGTCGACTCCACATTGCGAAAGATGCGGCCCTCGGTCTCGGGGATCTTCGGGAACTGCGGCTCGCCGGCATTCGGAACGAAGAATGGGATCTGCATGCGGGCTGATGCCGCATGATCGGAAACGGGCTTGGCGTTGATGAGGTACGGATCTGCGGGGACCTTCGCGCCGATGGCCCCCGGGCGGTCCAGGCCAGTAGACTGTGCTCGCGGCGCATTCGTCCGGCGCCGGGTGGAAGACGGGTCTCCGCTGCCCGGCATGGCGCCATACATCGCCTCTTCGTAGGATTTCACCACGCCAAAGGCACTGCCGGTTTCCCGGATGCGTCCGCCTTCCATCCAGATGGCGTTCTCGCACAGCTCAAGCACTTGGCTCATGGCGTGCGACACCAGCAGCAGGGTGCAGCCGCCACTAACGATGCGCTCCACCCTTTGTTTGGACTTGGCGAGGAAGTAGGCATCACCGGCTCCGAGCACCTCATCGATAATCAGCACATCTGGCTTTATGGCGGTTGCAGTCGCAAACATGAGGCGTGACTGCATGCCGCTCGAATAGGTTTTGAAGGGCTCGTCGAGAAAGGGACCGAGTTCGCAGAAATCCACCACGTCTTCAAAGGCCTCGCGAACCTCGATGGAAGAGAGACCGTTGTAGTGCAGGGAAGCCTTTATGTTTTCGCGGCCGCTGTAATCGGGATGGAAGCCCTGCCCCATGGTCATCAGCGCCTGGACGGAACCATTCACCTCGATCTCGCCGCTGCTCGGGCGATAATTGCCCGAAATCAGCTTCAGGAGGGTAGTCTTGCCAGCCCCGTTTCGGCCGATCAGGCCAAGCCGCTGGCCGCGTCCGAGCTCGAAGCTGACATCATCGAGAGCAACAAATTCCCGAAGGGCCTCCGCACTCTTCCGACGCAGACCGATGGCCTCCAGGAGTTGCTCCTTTGGCCCCCCCCCCAGACGATAGCGCTTCGTGACGTGGCGAAAAACGATGGCTGGCTTGGTGTCGTGCTGCATGTCAGGCGAAATCCACAAAGGCGAAACGGGCACGCTTGAAGAAGGCGAGGCCGATCCCGAAACTGGCAAAGCCCAGGAAGAGGCACCCGAGGACCGCATAGAGCGGCGGCCAGTCGCCCAGCGCCAGCGGCGCCTGAAGGCAGAAGATGAAATAGCTGAGCGGATTGCAATAGACGAGGAATTTCAGGGCAGGCGGCACCATTTCCGGGGTATAGGCCATTGGGCTGAGGACCATGGCCGCCATGTTGATGATGCCCACGGCCTGCTGCAGATCCCGCACGACCAGCGCCAGAAGCGACGTGATCCATACCAACCCCATAAGGAACATGATTAGCAGGATCCATGTGAAGGGTATCATGACCAGCGAGATCCACGATGCAGAGCCAACGAAGACCGCTGCAATCCAAGTAAGGATAAGGGCCGAAAGGGCCGGTACCTGGCTTGCCAGCACGGATCGTGGCGGCAGAAGCTCCGCAGGGAAGACGGTGTTCATCAGCAGCGAGCGCTGACCAGAGATGATGCTCATGCCACTGGAGAGGCTCTCCGAGAACATGATGATCGCGGTCAGGCCGCTCATCACGAGGATTGTATAGGTCGCGGGGTCGATGTTTGGAACCCGGACCTTGAAGATCACGACATAGATCGTGGCATAGAAGACAAGCAGGGACAGTGGATAGAGAAATGCCCAGGCAGTTCCGAAATAGGAGCCCGCATAGCGCTGCTGCACGTCATGTCGGACAGCGTGAACAAGGCGGCCGCCATACATGCGGATGTAATCTCTCCCCCGTTGCTTTGATCTCTTTAGCATGGACCCGATACTAGCCATTATGAATACCGATCTCTTCGCGGACAGCGGGTCCGCCATAAACCAAGACGGGCCAATCGCGACCGCCTACCTCAAGTCGGGTCCCTATAACAGGGAGGCCCGGGCCGGACAAGGGAGATGGTACCGAGCCCCCTTGTCCGGGAGGTTGGTTTGACCCGGCAAAAGGTCAATACGATGTCCGGCACCGGACAGTCGACGGCGAGCTTCCTCTCTCTGCGCCTAGAGTAACGAATAGAGGACGAGGAGCTTGCCTCCCTCGACATTCCAATTGAGCGTATGAGATGCAAGGCGAGCGGCGCTCCTGAACTCATCGAGGCGGGCAGGGTCGGACAGGATGGCGGTGATCGTCCGTGCCGCCGTAGACGGATCCGCGAAATCCACGGTCACCCCGCATTCATATTGCCCCGCCACAGATCGGAGGAATGGCAAATCGTTGCAGACGAAAGGCACTCCCGCTGCAATGAACTCGAACAGCTTGTTGGGGCTGCAGTAGTAATTGTTCAGATCGACCCCGTGATAGGGTATGGCACCGATATCCGCAAAAGGGGTCAGCTCGGCAAGATCGCTGTTGGGAAGCGGGCCCAGAAAGACCACCCGGCCATCATCGGTTCCCTGCGCGCGGGAAATCGCCTTCAACTCCGCCTCGAAGGTACCGTAGCCGACTAGCACGAGACGGATGCCGGGAGGAAAGCTGGCGGCGCATCGAACGAGCTGCTCGATCCCCCGCTCGGGACTCATCCACCCCTGATACATCACGATCCGATCAGCGGGCGCGATCCCGGTCATCGCCCGCAGACGGTCCCGTGCGGGAACTGGCTCCACATGCGTTGCGTTGAGGATCACAGCTGGTTTCTTGATACCATAATCGCGCGCCATGATGTCCGCAATATAGGGATTGACCGTGATGACGAGGTCGGGAATTCCGATCAGGCGTTTCTCCAGACGGCGATAGCGCTGCTGGATCGCCGGAGGCAGCTGGGACTGGGCGTGATAGAGTTCATGGGCATCGTAGACCAACCGGGCAGGCCGGCGCTTCACGGCTGCGACAGCAACCTTCAGCAAGGGAAAATCGTGGCAATGCAGGATATCGAAGTCGAAACCCAGGATCTTTTCGAGCACATAGTAATCGAAGCCACTGAACCCAGTCAGGGAAGACAGGACCCTGCGACCGATCCGGCCGAGCAATTTATGCAGCCGCTGGGACCCGAAGGAAAGCGGACCGAGGAACCGATCGATGCGCCGGTCGCTCCAGTCATAGGTGTAGCGGTGGATGTGCAGCCCATCAACGACGTAGTCGGCGGGCTCCTGGCATTCAAAGCCCGCCAGCAGCCTCACCTCATATCCTGCCTCGATCAGGGTCCGGGCCTCCAGAAGGATGCGCCGGTCGATCATCAGATGGTCGGTCGTGACCATGAGAACCCTGTTTTTCCCTGGCGTCTTCAAGCTGGCAAACCTTTCATCCCATTACTGAAGCAGAGAGGCTCCGTTTACGGTCCTGCTTCAATCAGCCTCGTGTAAATCGATGTCAACTCCCTCGCTATTCCATCCCAAGAATATCGCGCCCTGGCATGGCCGGAGATGAATGCGGGATCGAAGTCGTGAATGTCACGGCACATTTCCGCAAGGCCGGAGGCCAGCCCCTCTGTATCGTTGGAGACGAGCCGGCCAAGCGCCGGTTCAATAATCAGCCCTTCCGGACCGCCGCAGCGGGTGCTGAGGACAGGAACGCCGCAGGCGAAGGACTCGATAGTGACGAGACTGAACGTCTCCACTTCGCTCGAAACCACGAGGAAATCATGAGAGCGCATGGCATCCGCCACGCCGGCGCGGTCGGTCTTGTCGAAGAACAGGATACGATCCGACAGGCCGCGACGGGCAACCTCCCGCTCGGCCTCTGCCCGCCCCTCCCCATCGCCCATCAGGGACAAGGTCAGCTGCGGACATTCGGCAGCCACCTTCGAAAAGGCCTCGATGAGCCGGTCGACCCGCTTGACCGAAACGAAATGGCCGACCCAGAGCGCCCGGATGCCGTTGCCGCGCCTCCTGGCCGGCGCAGCGTGGAACGTGTTTTCGTCATATCCGTTTGACAATACGGAAAGGGACGTCTCTGGCAAGCCGAGCTGTGTTGCCATGTCCTTACGAAGAGACCCTCCGACGGCAATCACATGGTTTGCCGCCTTCACAGCACGGCGGGTCAAGTACCTCTTCAGGACATGGTTCGTCAGTACGGAGAAGGGACCCGTATGCTCCGTGATTATAAGCGGCACGCCCCCGAGCCGGGCCGCCGAAAGACCCGCATGGCCGTCAAGATAACTAGTATGGGCGTGGACAAGATCATAGGGGAAGTCCTTGCGGATGTTAGCAAGAATGCTTCGCAACCCCAGGCCATAGGTCCAGGCGTGGAGCCACGGCCGAAAAAGGCCGCCCGCCATATACGGAAAGAACGCTACGGGAACACCATCCCGTTCGCTCCATTGCCAGCCAGCCTGCGATCTACGCCAGGCTTGCGCATAGCGGACAATGTTTTGCGGCTTGTACTTGTGCGTCCAGTAGGGGTCGCCGGAGAGAACGCGGGCATCCACGCCGAGACGGCGAAGAGCCCGAACTTGTTCCATAACGAAAATCCCGCCGACCTTGTGATGGTCGCGGGGAAACATGTGCGACAACACTAACAGGCGGTGCATGCAGCGTCTTCCAGGCAATGGGGAAGGTCAGGTGTGTTCATGTCTGCCAGCATATATGATCATAGACACGCCCTGTCCATCACCAGCCTGGTGGAGAACGGTCAATGCGGCCTAATGAAACCGAACTGCCTTCCGTTGAGGGCTGTCGTCAGTTGCGCACGAGTTCACAGAAGAATTACTCAACCGTGACGGACTTTGCGAGGTTGCGCGGCTGGTCGACATCCGTGCCCATGAAGACGGCGGTGTGATAGGCCAGCAGCTGAATCGGGATCGAGTAAAT
>NZ_JACJVI010000026.1 GCF_014237835.1 Rhizobium sp. AQ_MP | reverse complement strand
ATTTACTCGATCCCGATTCAGCTGCTGGCCTATCACACCGCCGTCTTCATGGGCACGGATGTCGACCAGCCGCGCAATCTCGCTAAGTCCGTTACGGTTGAATGAGCATGGACTAGGGCGGCCCTCGCCCTAATTCTAGCTCTTGCGTCGCCCGCAGCGCTCCGGCATTGTCCGCAGCGTTACGGCACTGCACAATGACGGTGGGCATGAGCGAAGGTTCGGACAGGATATCGATGGCGGCGCGCCTCAGGAACAACTTCCTGACGGGCCTGATTATCTGTGCCCCGATGGCGATCACCATCTATCTGACCTGGACCTTCATCCATTGGGCCGACAGCTGGGTAAAGCCCTATCTGCCGGACCGTTACAATCCGGAAGCCTATCTGAAGTTCGCCGTGCCCGGCACTGGTCTGCTGATCGCCGTCGTCTTCATCACGCTTGTCGGCTTTCTCGGTCGAAACCTGATCGGCCGTTCGATCGTCTCCTACAGCGAGAACATTCTGAACCGGATGCCGCTGGTGCGTACCGTCTACAAGAGCACCAAGCAGATTTTCGAGACGGTGCTGAAGGAGCAGGGCAACTCCTTCAAGAAGGTCGGCCTCATCGAATTCCCGCGCGCCGGCACCTGGGCTCTGGTCTTCGTCTCGACGGACGCCAAGGGTGAGATCGCGGCGAAGCTCAACGACAGCGGCGAGGAGATGGTCGCCGTCTTTCTCGCACCGACCCCGGTCCCGACCGCCGGCTTCCTGATGTTCGTGCCACGCAGCAAGTTGATGCTGCTCGACATGACGCCGGAAGAAGGCGTGAAGCTTCTGATCTCTGCGGGATTGGTGACGCCGGATTACAAGCCGACGGTCGCAGACGCCATGGCCGCCTTTGGCGATCTCCCAAGCGAAGAACCCGTTGAACCGGCCAAGCGTGCCGGTCGATCCTGATCGTTCTCCCTAGCCTGCGTGCAGGAACCGGATCGCCTCGTCGCGACGGTGGAAATAGAGGAGCGTGCGCACGGCCTCGCCGCGTTCGGAGGTCAGCTCCGGATCCCGCTCGAGCAGATAGGCGGCGTCCTTCCGGGCGATCTCCAGAAGATCTCCGTGGTGCTCGAGGCTCGCAATCTTGAAGCCCGGGGTGCCTGACTGTCGAGTCCCCAAAAGCTCGCCTTCACCCCGCAGCTTCAGATCCTCCTCGGCGATCAGGAAGCCATCCTCCGAATCGCGCAGGATCGACAGCCGCGCCTTGCCGGTCTCTCCCAAAGGGCCCTTGTAGAGCAGGATGCAGCTCGACGCCTCGTCGCCACGGCCCACGCGCCCACGCAACTGATGCAGCTGAGCGAGGCCGAAGCGCTCCGCGTGTTCGATCACCATGATCGTCGCATCGGGCACGTCGACGCCGACCTCGACCACGGTGGTGGCGACGAGCAGTCGCGTCTCGCCGTTTTTGAAGGCGAGCATGGCGGCATCCTTTTCCGGCCCGCTCATCCGGCCATGCACGAGGCCGATCGGCGCCTTGATGAACTGGGAGAGCACCGCTTGCCGCTCCTCGGCCGACATCAGCTCGCTTTCTTCGGTTTCTTCGACCAGCGGGCAGATCCAATAGGCCTTCTTGCCCTCGGCGATCGCAGCCCTCAACCGTTCGATGACATCAGGCACGCGTTCGGTCGGCACTGTCACCGTCTGGATCGGCTTGCGGCCGGCTGGCTTCTCGGTGAGCTTGGAAACATCCATGTCGCCGAAGGCGGCCAGCACCAGCGTGCGCGGGATCGGCGTTGCCGTCATGACCAGCATATGCGGCGAGATGCCCTTGGAGGTGAGCCTGAGGCGCTGATGCACCCCGAAGCGATGCTGCTCGTCGACGACGGCAAGCGTCAGGTTTTTGTAGCTCACGGTGTCCTGGAAGAGCGCATGCGTGCCGATGACGATCTGCGCTTCGCCGGAGGCAATGCGCTCCAGGATCGCCTCGCGCTCCTTGCCCTTGGTGCGGCCGGTCAGCACTTCGATCCTGAGGCCTGCCGGTGCCCCGAGCTTGGCAAGTGTGGCATGATGTTGCCGCGCCAGGATTTCCGTCGGTGCCATCAGCACCGCCTGTCCGCCCGCCTCGACGGCGGCCGCCATCGCAAACAGCGCCACCAGCGTCTTGCCTGCGCCGACATCGCCCTGGACCAGCCGCAGCATGCGCTGATCGGAAGCCATGTCCTTCAGGATGTCGTCGATCGCCGCCAGCTGGCTGTTGGTCGGGGTGAAGGGCAGGGTGGCGCGGATCTTGCCGCTGATCTCGCCCGTCGGATTGATCGGTGTGCCCGGCACCCGTCGCAGTTTTTGCCTGACCAACGCCAGCGACACCTGACCGGCCAGGAACTCGTCATAGGCAAGCCTGCGCCGCGCCGGCGCCTGCGGATCGATGTCCTTATCGTCGCGCGGATTGTGGAGCGCTTGCAGGCTCTCGCGCACGCTGGCGAAACCCTGTTTTGTCGCAAGTGCTGCATCCGCCCATTCCGGCAGATCCGGCATGCGTTCGACCGCCGCTTCGACCGCCTTGCGCAGCACCTTGGGTCCCAGACCCGCCGTCAATGGATAGACCGGCTCGACCAGCGGCAGGTTCTCCGCCTCGCTCGCCTTCACCATGAGATCGGGATGCACCATCGAGGCGCGACCGTTGAACCAGTCGACTTTGCCAGAGACGATCACGACCTCGTCGACGGGCAATGCCTTTTCCAGCCAGTTGCCCTTGACGCGGAAGAAGGTGAGCGCCAGTTCCCCCGTCTCGTCATGCAGCATCACGCGGTAGGGCAGGTTGCTCTTGCCCTTCGGCGGCGGCAGATGCCGGTCGACGCGGCCGGTGATCGTCACCAGCGAACCCTGCTGCGCATAGGCAACGCCCGGTTGGTGCCGCCGGTCGATCAGCCGGTGCGGCGCGAGGAAGAGCAAATCCACGACCCGTGCATCTTCGGCGTCCTCACGCCCGAGCAGCGTGGCGAGAAGCTGGGCGAGCTTGGGGCCCACTCCGCTGAGCGAGACGACGGAGGCAAACAGGGGATCGAGAAGATGGGGGCGCATGATCACGGCAAAATGCCTCGTTAAATGCCCCTTTGGCAAGCTGACATTTGCCGGATGCTGCTCTATAGAAGCCCCCAAGTATTGGAAGGATGCAAGATGACTGGACTGGTGAAAAGCAGTGCCGACCTCGATCCGCGCCGCCGGCGCATCCTGTTCCGCTGCTGGCATCGCGGCATCCGCGAAATGGACCTGATGCTCGGCCAGTTCTGCGAAGCGGAGATCGAGGGTCTGAGCGAGGCCGAACTCGACGAGCTCGAGCGTATCATGGCCGAGGAAGACAACGACCTCGTCAAGTATATCACCGGCGCCGAGCCCGTTCCCGCCCATCTCCAGACGCCGCTCTTCGAACGCATTGCCGCCCTCCGGCCGGATTTCTCGCCGGTGACGGGCGAAGAACACGCTGCAAAGTAACTGATATGTCCCTGATCGATGTGAAGCGGATTGTCGGTGCGCAATCCGCCCTGACGCTTTCCCATGTACCCGACGGCATGGATGCCTTCATCCTCGCCGAACTCGCGCGCGAGGGAAAACCGGTCGCCTATGTGGTCTCGGATGGACAGCGGCTGCAAAACCTCGAGCAGACACTAGGTTTCGCAGCACCGGACATCCCGGTTCTCACATTGCCCGCCTGGGACTGTCTTCCCTATGACCGCGTCTCGCCCTCGGCCGATGTCTCCGCCCGACGTCTTTCGGCCCTCTCGGGCCTGATCTCGCTCTACCTCAATCCGCATCCGGCAATCGTCCTGGTGACGGTCAATGCCATGCTGCAAAAGGTGGCGCCGGCGGATGTGATCGACAGCCTCGGCTTTTCGGCGAAACCCGGCAATCAGGTGCGCATGGATGACATTGCCGCGCGTCTGGAACGCAACGGTTTCGACCGGGTCGCAACGGTCCGCGAAGTCGGCGAATTCGCAGTTCGCGGCGGCATCCTCGACGTTTTCGTCCCCGGCGCGGAAGAACCCGTACGCCTCGATTTCTTTGGCGACACGTTGGAGAGCATCCGCTCCTTCGATCCGGCAAGCCAGCGCACGATCGCCCAGGTCCGTTCTCTCGATCTCAATCCGATGAGCGAGGTGACGCTGACGCCGGAGAGCATCAGTCGGTTTCGCAAGAACTATTTGTCGCTTTTTGGTGCCGCCACCCGCGACGACGCGCTCTATGCAGCCGTATCCGAGGGTCGCCGCTATGCCGGCATGGAGCATTGGCTCCCGATGTTCTACGACAAGCTGGAGACCACCTTCGACTATCTCCGCGGCTTCCGTATGGTCACCGACCATACCGTGCGTGAGGCAGCGGAAGAACGCGCCAAGCTGATCCGCGACTATTACGAGGCGCGGCTGAATTCCGCCACGCCCGGCAAGGGCCATCTGGCCCAGGGCACGCCCTACAAGCCGGTCCCACCGGAGCGGCTCTATCTCGGTGCCGGCGAATTCGGCAAGGCGCTCGACGCCTTCGATCCGATCCGCATCACACCCTTTGCCGAAGCCGGTGGCGAAAGCCGTCTCGTCATCGAGGTCGAGGCCCGCCCGACACCGCGCTGGGCCAAGAGCGCCAATGAGGAAACCGCCGAGGGTGCTCGAGTGAACGTCTTCGGCCAGGCGGTCACCTATATCGCCGACAAGCGCGCCGCCGGCGCCAAGGTCATCGTCTCCGGCTGGTCGGAAGGTTCGCTCGACCGACTGCTGCAGGTGCTGAACGAACACGGCCTGGAAAAGCTGGTTCCGGTCGCCGCCCTCAAAGATGTCGACAAGCTGAAGAAGGGCGAGGCGGGAACCGCCGTGCTCAGCCTCGAAGGCGGCTTCGAGGCCGGCAATCTTGTCATCATCGGCGAGCAGGACATTCTCGGCGATCGCATGGTCCGCCGCTCGAAGCGCCGCAAGCGCGCCGCCGACTTCATCTCGGAAGTGGCCGGCATCGACGAAGGCTCGATCGTCGTGCATGCCGAACATGGCATCGGCCGCTTCGTCGGCCTGCGCACCATCGAGGCGGCCGGTGCGCCGCATGCCTGCCTCGAATTGCAATATGCCGACGACGCCAAGCTCTTCCTGCCGGTCGAAAACATCGACCTCCTGTCGCGCTACGGCGGCGAGGCGACCGAGGTGCAGCTCGACAAGCTGGGCGGTGGCGCCTGGCAGATGCGCAAGGCCAAGCTCAAGAAGCGCCTGCTCGATATGGCGGGCGCCCTGATCCGCATCGCTGCCGAACGCATGACCCGCTCTGCACCGGTCCTGACCACGCAGGAAGGCCTCTACGACGAATTCGCCGCCCGTTTCCCCTATGACGAGACCGAAGACCAGGAAAACGCCATCGAGGCCGTCCGCTCCGACCTCGGCCAGGGCCGCCCCATGGACCGCCTGATCTGCGGCGATGTCGGCTTCGGCAAGACGGAAGTGGCGCTGCGCGCCGCCTTCATCGCGGCGATGAACGGCATCCAGGTCGCCGTCGTCGTGCCGACCACGCTCTTGGCCCGCCAGCATTTCAAGACCTTCTCGGAACGCTTCCGGGGGCTGCCGATCCGCGTCCAGCAGGCCTCGCGCCTCGTCGGCACCAAGGAGTTGAACCTCGTCAAGAAGGAAGTGGCCGACGGCAAGACCGACATCGTCGTCGGGACCCATGCGCTGCTCGGCTCGGGCGTCAACTTCGCCAATCTCGGTCTGCTGATCATCGACGAGGAGCAGCATTTCGGCGTTAAGCACAAGGAGCGCCTGAAGGAGCTGAAGTCGGATGTCCACGTTCTGACGCTCTCGGCAACACCGATCCCGCGCACGCTGCAGCTGGCCATGACCGGCGTGCGTGAACTCTCGCTGATCACCACGCCGCCGGTGGACCGCATGGCGGTGCGCACCTTCATCTCGCCCTTCGATCCGCTGGTCATCCGCGAGACGCTGATGCGCGAGCATTATCGCGGCGGCCAGAGCTTCTATGTCTGCCCGCGTCTCGCGGATCTCGCGGATGTGAAGAGCTTCCTCGACGAGAACGTGCCGGAACTCAAGGTGGCGATCGCCCATGGCCAGATGGCGGCGGGCGAACTCGAAGACATCATGAACGCCTTCTATGAAGGCCGCTATGACGTGCTTCTCTCGACCACCATCGTCGAATCCGGCCTCGACGTTCCCACGGCCAACACGCTGATCGTTCACCGTGCTGACATGTTCGGTCTGGCGCAGCTCTACCAGATCCGTGGCCGTGTCGGCCGCTCCAAGGTTCGCGCCTTTGCGCTGCTCACGCTTCCTGTCAACAAGGTGCTGACGGCAGGTGCCGAACGGCGTCTCAAAGTCCTGCAGTCGCTCGATACGCTCGGCGCCGGCTTCCAGCTTGCGAGCCACGACCTCGATATCCGTGGCGCCGGCAATCTGCTCGGCGAGGAACAGTCCGGCCACATCAAGGAAGTCGGCTTCGAGCTCTACCAGCAGATGCTCGAAGAGGCGGTCGCCGAGGTGAAGGGTGTCGATGAAGTGGTCGATACCGGCTGGTCGCCGCAGATCCAGGTCGGCACGTCTGTCATGATCCCGGAAAACTACGTGCCGGACCTGCATCTGCGCATGGCACTCTATCGCCGCCTCGGCGAACTCGATGATCTCAGGGAAATCGATGGTTTCGGCGCCGAACTGATCGACCGCTTCGGGCCGATGCCGGTGGAGGTCCAGCACCTGCTCAAGGTCGTCTACATCAAGGCGCTGTGCCGCACGGCCAATGTCGAGAAGCTGGAAGCAGGGCCCAAGGGCGTCGTCGTCCAGTTCCGCGGCAAGCAGTTCCCTAACCCAGCAGCACTGGTTGGCTACATCGCCAAGCAGGGGACCATGGCGAAGATCCGGCCGGATCATTCGGTGTTCCTGACCCGTGACCTGCCGACGCCGGAAAAGCGGCTGGCAGGGGCGGCGGTGGTGATGACCCAGCTGGCGGAACTGGCGAAGGCGGGTTGAAGCGAGGCCGGGGCTTCGTTCGTTACTGTCAGCTCTCGGACTGATCCGGCTTGATCGCCAGCGCCGCATCCGTGCTTCCGGCCACCGGCGGCGGAAGTGGCACGCCGCGCTTGCGCTCGCGCGTCAGCGTCAAAAGCCCCGATCCCACGATCAGCACGATGCCGATACCCATCGGCCAGTCGATCTTGTCGCCAAAGACGAGGTAGCCGAGCAGGATTGCCCAGAGCATCTGGCTGTATTGGATCGGCCCGACGATGGGGGCGGGGGCATAGAATGAAGCCAGCATCATGAAGATATTGCCGACGGCGGCGAGCAGGCCAAAGGCGGCCAGCAGCATCAGGTCGTAGCTGTCCGGCGCCTGGAAGTCGGGCAGCGAGAAGGCTGCACAGATGATCACGCTGCCAAGCAGGCCTGCGCCATAGAGCGAGATATTCTTCTCCTGCGGCCCCATGGCGCGGAAGATGATGATGGTGACGGCGCCAGCAAAGCCCGAGATCAAGGCTGCAAGGTGGCCCAGCTGCAATTCTCGGAAACCTGGCCGCAGGACCACCAGCACGCCCAGAAAGCCGATCAAGACTGCCATCCAGCGCTTCATGCCCACTTCTTCCTTGAGGAAGATCACCGACATGATCGTCGCAAAGCTCGGCAGCAGGAAGATCAGGCAGAAGGCCTCGGCCATGGAGAGCTGGGTGAACGCGATGATGCTGCCGACCGTACCAACGGCCGAACAGACGAAGCGCAGTCCCCAGAGTGGCCAGTTGGTGCTGCGCACCAGATCCGTATAGCGATCGCCACGCTTCATCAGGAAGGGGATGGCGACAAAGCCGAAGAGGCTGCCGATGAATCCGGCCTCGAAAGCCGGCACGCGGCCTTCCACCAGCTTCACGGCAGCGTCACTGAAGGAATAGGCGGCAAAGCAGATGAAGGCGAAGAAAACGCCTTTGAGGGTGGTATCGGCGGACAAGGTGATGATCCCGGGGAGGAGGTTGCCTCACCGGGATACGGGTGTTCGTTACAACCGTCAATTCAGATTGCGGAGAGCCTCTGCCTTCGCCTTGGCGATTTCGCGCAGCGCATTCGCCAGTTCCGCCGGCGGTTGGGCGCCGCTGACCGCGTATTGCTGGTCGAAGATGAAGAAGGGCACGCCGTTCACGCCCATCTGCTTGGCGGCATCGACTTCCGACAGCACGTGGTTCACGTCGGCATCACCAGCTAGCAGCGATTCGATCACGGGACGGGACAGCCCGGCTTCGGTGGCAATATCGAGAAGCACCGCCGGATCGCCGACATTGCGACCCTGCTCGAAATTCGCCTTGAACAGAAGGTCAACCACACGTCCCTGTGTTTCGCGGCTTTCCTGGCCGGCCCAGTGGATCAGGCGATGGGCATCGAGCGTGTTCGGACCGATCTTGATCGCCTCGAAGTCGAAGGCGATGCCGACCTCGGCACCGAGCGACTTCAGATGGGCATGCGCCCTGTCCATACTGTCCTTGCCGCCGAGTTTTTTGGCAAGCTCGACCTGGTGGTCCACACCCTCAGGCGGATAGTCCGGGTTGAGCTGATAGGGCCGCCAGTTGATGTCGACGCTGACCTCATCCTGCACTTCGGCGATCGCTAGCTCGAGCCGAGCCTTGCCGAGGTAACACCAGGGGCAGACCACGTCGGATACGAGGTCGATGGTGATGCGGTCCATGAGGGTGTCCTTTCTTGGCAGAGCTATGCCTGTCACTTAAAGCAAAGCGGGCCGGAGACAAGCTCCGGCCCGCAAACACTCAGTCAAACATTCGGACGTTACTGCACCCGGGCGTCGAACCATGTCGGACGCTGGTAGCCGTAAAGCGGTGCGGCCTCCGGACGACCGATATGCTTCCAGCGTGCCACCCACTGTTCGCCGATGTGATAGAGCGGCACGACATAGTGGCCGGCGACCAGCAGGCGGTCATAGGCGCGCACGGCAGCCTGGAAATCCTGAGGTTCACGCGCCTGCAGCAGCGCCTCGATCATCCGGTCGACATCGGGGTCGGCGACACCCGCGTAGTTGAAGCTGCCTTGGGCATCCTTCGATTCGGAACCCCAGCGATTGACCTGCTCGGCACCCGGCGACAGCGAGGAGGTATACGACTTGATGATCATGTCATAGTCGAAACTGTTCGACCGCGCCTGGTACTGGGCATCGTCAACGGTCCGGATCGCCATCTCGACCCCGATCATCTTCAGTGTCCGTTGGAATGCGAGAGCCATCTTTTCCTGGCCCTCGTTTTGCGTCATCACTTCGAAGGCGAGTTGCTTGCCGGACGCATCGACCATCTTCCCGCCCTGGATCTTGTAGCCGGCTTCGCCGAAGAGCTTCACCGCCTGGCCCAGCGCCTTGCGATCGCCGCCCGAGCCATCGGTTGCCGACTGGGTAAAGGTGCCGGCCAGGATCTCCGGTGACAACCTGTGTTTTGCTGGACCGAGCAGGGCCAGTTCCTTGTCATCCGCCGCATTGCCGAAGGCGCCGAGCTTGGAATTCTGCCAGTAGCTCTGGGTACGAGTGAAGGCATTGCCGAACAGCGTCTTGTTCATCGATTCGAAGTCGAAGGCGGTGCTGATCGCTTGGCGCACCTTGACGTCGGCAAAGATCGGACGACGGGTATTGAAGACGAAGCCCAGCATGCCGGTCGGCAGACCCGGCTGGAAGGCCTCCTTGACGACGTCGCCCTTCTGCACAGCCGGGAAGTCATAGGCGCGCTGCCAGTGGTTGGCATCACCGTCGGGATAGATGTCGATCTCGCCCTTCTTGAAGGCCTCGAAGAGGGTCGCTTCCTGCAGGAAATAGGTGACCGTGATCTCGTCGTAATTGTCGAATCCGACCTTCGACGGAATGTCCTTGCCCCAGTATTGGGGATCGCGGGCCCATGTGATCTTCTCGCCGGGCTTCAGATCCTTGATCTTGTAGGGTCCCGAACCGACCGGGATGGCGAGCCCGCCCTGGTCGAAGGTCGCGGGATCGATCGCATGTTTCGGCAGGATCGGGGTCGACAGAGCAAAGATCAGCGGCGTTTCGCGATTCGCTTTTTCATTGAAGGTGAACTTGATTCCGTTCTCTCCCACCTTCTCCATCTTGGCCACGGCATTCAGTCGGCCGTTGAAGGGGGGGCGACCCTTGTCGCGCAAGAGTTCGAAGGTGAAGATCACATCTTCGGGAGTCACCGGCTTGCCGTCATGCCACCGCGCCTTCGGATTCAGATTGAACTGCACAAAGGTGCGATCCGCGTCCCATTCGACGCTTTCGGCGAGCAGCCCATAAAGCGAGAAGGGCTCGTCTGCCGAGCGCGTCATCAGCGGTTCATAAAGCAGGTTGCCGAATTCCGGATCCCAGACACCGCGCGCGGTCGTGCGCATGCCCTTGAGGACGAAGGGGTTGAGCGCATCATAGGTGCCGACAACGCCGTAGTTGACCTTGCCGCCTTTCTTAACCCCCGGATCCACGTAGGGAAAATGCGTGTAGCCGGCAGCGAGGGCCGGCTCGCCATGCATGGCGATGCCGTGCACGGGTTGCGCATGGGCGACGGTGGCAAAGGGCAGCAGGAATAGACTGAACAACAGACGGCGCAAGGTACTGATCCTCCCGGGAATGGAATCTCGAATAAGCGCGGACGCTATCACAATCACCACAAAACCAACACACGGGGGTGAGATGCAGGGGGAGTTGAAACGCCGGCATCAAAGAAATGCTGGATATTCCAGCCGCTGCAATGTAACAGGTGAGCCGGAACGCCGGGTCATGCATTTGCCTCATTTGAACGACAGGTGAGGGCAGGCAAATCGGGCGAATGACGCGGCACACAAGTCCGCGCGACAGGGGCTTTCAGGAGACGGAATACGCATATGTTCAAATTTACCAACGCAACGCGGACGGCTGTGTCTGCACTCGCATTGTCCTTCGCCGCCGCAGCCATGCCGGTTGCCGCCCAGGCCCAGGATGCTGCCGCACCGACGGACGCAAGATGGTTCAAGACCTGTGCCAAGCAGGAAGAATCCGATGTCTGCGTCGTGCAGAACCAGCTCGTCGCCGCCAATGGTCAGCTGATCACGGCTGTCGGTCTCATCACCGTCGAAGGCAAGGTAAACCGCAAGCTGCTGCAGGTCACCGTACCCTCGGCGCGTCTGATCCCGCCGGGCGTGATGATGCAGATCGATGGCGGCAAGGGCACCAAGCTCGACTACGCCGTCTGCCTGCCCGACCGCTGCACGGCTGAAATCCCGCTGACCGACGCCATCATCGACAGCCTGAAGAAGGGTGGCGAAGTGGTGTTCACCTCGATCAATTTCCGCCGCGCGCCGAACCCGATCAAGATCCCGCTCACCGGCTTCACGGGTGCCTACGAAGGCGAGGCCATCTCGCAGTCGCAGGCAGAAGAGCGCCAGCGTCTCCTGCAGGAAGCAATGCAGAAGAAGCAGGAAGAACGCGCAAAGGCGATCACCGACGCGCAGAATGCGGCCAAGCAGGGCAATTGATCCCGGCGATCGTGTGAGAACAACAGAAGCCCGCGTCGATGACGCGGGCTTCTTTCGTTTCAGGGCATCGGGTGCCGTCAGTGGGCGAAGTTCATCTTCGGCTTGTAGCGTCCGGCCTGCTCCATCACGAAGATCTGTTGGATCTGAGGATTGCGCAGCGGCTGGTCGCTCTGGTCGCGTTCCAGGTTCTGCTCGGACACATAGGCCACATATTCGGTCTCCGCATTCTCAGCCAGCAGATGATAGAAGGGCTGGTCCTTGTGCGGTCGCACTTCGGCGGGGATTGCGTTCCACCATTCCTCGGAATTGGCAAATTCCGGATCAACATCGAAGATCACGCCGCGGAACGGAAAGAACTTGTGCCGTACGACGTCCCCGATACCAAATTTAGCGCTTCGTTGTTTCATGGTTTGACTTCCTTTCCCTGTCATATCTGGGAAGAAAGCCCGGCAAAATCAAGGGATGGTGTGTGACAGCGCGGCAGCCTGCCACACCTAGGTCGTCTTTCGCGCAGGCGCCGTCGCCAGGATCAGCCCGCCCGTCACCAGCACGATGCCGACGGCATGATAACTCTCGAAGCGCTCGCCGAGAAAGATCACTGCCATCAGGATGGACATCGGCGGCATGAGATAGAGTGTCATGCCCGCAATCCCCGGTCCGAAGACCTGGACCGCATGCTGGAAGCAGTAGAAGGCGGCAAGCGACGCAAAGAGAATGATCCCGCCAAGCTTGGCAAACTCCATCAGCGTGTCGGGCAGCGGGCCTCCGGAGGCCATCTCGATCACGCCAGGCGGTACGAGCACGATGGCGCCCGATGCCGCCAGAAGAGCAAACAGAGGAAGCGGCGGCATGGCTCGCACGGACGGGCGCCGGAGCAGCAGCGAATAGGCAGCAAAGGCAATGGCAGCAACAAGGATCGCCAGGTCTCCGATGTTGAAGGTCAGGTCGAGGAGCGCCTCGGGATGCCCCTTGAGCACGATCGCCACAACGCCTGCAAAGGCGATGATCATGCCGACGAGTTCGCGCCGCGTGATCGCCCGCTTCTGAAAGAGCCACTGGAACAGAATGATGAACAGCGACGATGTGGTGTAGATCAAGGTCGCGTTGGAGGCGGTGGTCAGCGTCAGCGCCCAGTAGACGACCCCGCCGCAGATGCCCATGCCCAGGACGCCGAGCGTCAGCCAGAGCGCGGTGTGCTGCCGGACGAAGGCGAGGCACGCCTCGCGCTCCCGCCAGATGAAGGGCGACATCAGAAGGGCGGCGCCCAGCCAGCGCAGCAGCGCCGTCGTAAATGGACCGACCTCGCCGGTGATCCCCCGGCCAAAGATCAGGTTGGATGAAAACAAGAGCGGTGCCAGCAAAAACAACAGCCAGTCGTAGAAGCGCGGGTCGGATGTCTTGGATGAGGCTGGCATGGAAATTTCTGACCGAGCATGGAATTTGGCAATCAGTGCTACCGTGTCGCAGCCGTTCGTGAAAGCGCCATTCCATCGAAACAGTACGACTTGCAACGAAAAGCGCCGGCGGATCTCTCCGCCGGCGCCTATCCTGCAAACCCTGATAATCAGGCCGAGTAGTACATGTCGAATTCGACCGGATGCGGGGTCATTTCGAAGCGCATGACTTCCTGCATCTTCAACTCGATGAAGCTGTCGATCTGGTCGTCGTCGAAGACGCCGCCGGCGGTCAGGAACTTGCGATCCTTGTCGAGGCTCTCGAGTGCCTCGCGCAGCGAACCGCAGACGGTCGGGATCTTCTTCAGCTCCTTCGGCGGCAGGTCGTAGAGATCCTTGTCCATGGCCTTGCCCGGATGGATCTTGTTCTTGATGCCGTCGAGGCCGGCCATCAGCATGGCAGCAAAGGCGAGATAGGGGTTGGCGGTCGGATCCGGGAAGCGGACTTCGACGCGCTTGGCCTTCGGGTTGGAGCCGAACGGAATGCGGCACGAGGCCGAACGGTTGCGGGCCGAATAGGCGAGCAGAACCGGCGCTTCATAGCCCGGAACCAGACGCTTGTACGAGTTCGTCGACGGATTGGAGAAGGCGTTGATTGCCTTGGCATGCTTGATGATGCCGCCGATGAAGAACAGGCAGCTTTCCGAAAGGCCGGCATATTCGTCGCCAGCGAAGGTCGGCTTGCCGTCCTTCCAGATCGACATGTGCACGTGCATGCCCGAACCATTGTCGCCGAAGATCGGCTTCGGCATGAAGGTTGCCGTCTTGCCATAGGCGTTGGCGACCTGGTGGACGACATACTTGTAGATCTGCATCTTGTCGGCGTTGCGCACCAGCGCGTCGAACTTGATGCCGAGCTCGTGCTGGGCCGCTGCCACTTCGTGGTGGTGCTTTTCGACGACGACGCCCATTTCGCCGAGAACCGTCAGCATCTCGGAGCGCATGTCCTGCAGGCTGTCGATCGGCGGAACCGGGAAGTAGCCGCCCTTGACGCGCGGACGGTGGCCGAGGTTGCCGGTCTCGTAATCGGTGTCGTCGTTCGACGGCAGTTCGGTCGAGTCGAGCTTGAAGCCGGTGTTGTAGGGGTCGGCCTTGTACTTCACGTCGTCGAAGACGAAGAATTCGGCTTCCGGACCGACGAAAACGGTGTCACCGATGCCCGATGCCTTGAGATAGGCTTCGGCCTTTTTGGCGGTGCCGCGCGGGTCGCGGTTATAGGCTTCGCCGGAAACCGGATCCAGGATGTCGCAGAGGATGACCATCGTCGACTGGGCGAAGAAGGGGTCCATGTGTACGGTGGCCGGATCCGGCATCAGCACCATGTCGGACTCGTTGATGGCCTTCCAACCAGCGATCGAAGAACCGTCGAACATGACGCCATCGGCGAACATGTCTTCGTCGACGCAGGCGACATCCATCGTCACGTGCTGCAGCTTGCCCTTGGGATCGGTGAAGCGCAGGTCGACGAACTTGATGTCGTTGTCCTTGATCTGTTTCAGGATATCGTTTGCGGTCGTCATGTTTTTATGTTCCTCGCGTGAGCTGACGATTTGAACCCGACCTCCCTAGGTGTCGGATTCCAATTAGATGGCGTCGATGCCGGTTTCGCCGGTTCGGATGCGGACCACTTCTTCGACGTTCGAAACGAAGATTTTTCCGTCCCCGATACGGCCCGTCTGGGCTGCGTTGCGGATGGCGTCGATGACGGCTTCCACGTTTTCGTCTGCCAGTACTACTTCGACCTTCACCTTCGGCAGGAAGTCCACGACATACTCGGCGCCACGATAGAGCTCGGTATGGCCCTTCTGGCGACCGAAGCCCTTGGCTTCCGTCACGGTGATACCCTGCAAGCCGACTTCCTGAAGGGCTTCCTTCACTTCGTCGAGCTTGAAAGGCTTGATGATCGCTTCGATCTTTTTCATGAGAAAATTTCTCTCCGCTTCCTCAGTAAAGCAGGATGAGCCCCGCCCGCCGGGATGGATGCAGGGAACGTGCCAGTTTTTCGCGAAAATCGCGCAAAAACCGCCGCCTCCTCCGTCCGGCAGGGCAAATCTCCTCGAAATTGGCCGGAAAAGCCAGCCCGTTTTGTTCAAAATATCGATTCTAGCCAATCTTTTTTCGTGAACTGCCGCGCTGCTAAACGCCTGTGCTTCTTGCGCAATTTCGAATGGATCGGCGTGAAAAATAGGCAAATGCCCACATTATATGCATGAAGCGCTGCCTCAATTCGTGCAACATTGCGCAAACGGGGGAAACTGCACTAACGTCAGACCATGCGCAGTCTTAAAGCAAAGCCCGAGTTTCTGCTGACACCTGCCGCCATGGCGCGTGTCGACGGCGCTGCGGCGCGTTCCGGGATCGACAGTTATGGTCTGATGCTTAGAGCCGGTGAGGCGGTGGCGGCGGCGGCACTTCGCCTGTATCCCCAGGCGCTGCGCTATGTCGTGCTCTGCGGACCGGGAAACAACGGTGGCGATGGCTATATCGCCGCAACCGCACTATCGCGGAGCGGTGCGATCGTGGAGCTTTTCAGCCTCGGTGACGCTTCGGCATTGAAGGGCGACGCCGCACGGGCGAGGGCAGACTGCGAGCTTGCTGCCGGTGCCATCGAACTCTACGCTCCCATGCGAGGCGACGTCGTTGTCGACGCGCTGTTCGGCGCAGGCCTCAGCCGCGAACTTCCCGACGCCGCCCAGGCTGCTGTCCGCCTCATCACGGACGCCGATCTTCCGGTCATTGCCGTCGACCTGCCCTCGGGCATCGACGGTCTGACGGGCTCGGTGCGGGGCAAAGCATTCAGGGCCAGGCATACCGTCACCTTCATGACCCGAAAACCGGGTCACGTGCTTCTGCCGGGGCGCATGCATTGCGGTTCACTGGAGGTCTTCGACATCGGCATTCCCTGGCGGATCGTTGAGGCCGAAGCTTGCGCGCTGCACATCAATGACACCGCCATTTGGGCGGATCACACGCCCCGTGCCTCCGCCGAGGACCACAAGTATCGGCGCGGCCACCTGACCGTGCTGTCCGGTCCGGAGACCGCGACGGGTGCGGCCAGGCTGTCGGCGGAGGCGGCACTGATGGCAGGCGCTGGCATCGTGTCGCTTGCCTCGCCCGCCACGGCACTGGCCGTCAACGCCGCGCATCTGACCGCCGTCATGCTGACGCGCATCGATACGGCAAGCGATCTGGCGGTCTGGCTTTCGGACAGCCGGCGCACCACTTTCGTACTCGGCCCGGGCTTTGGCGATCTCGATCGCGCGCGCCAGTTCGCCATCATGATCGGTGAGGCCGGCGGCCGGCTCGTGCTCGACGCCGACGGTATTTCAGCCTTCAAGGGCAGGGCAGGTGAGCTGCAAAATGCTTTCGGCGGCAGCGATCAGCGGCTGGTCGTGACGCCGCATGAGGGCGAATTTGCAAGGCTTTTTCCCGAGATTGCAGCCGACATCGGAATGGGCAAGGTTGATAGAACTCTGGCCGCGGCATCAGCCCTGAGCGGCATCGTCGTCTACAAGGGCGCGGACACGGTCATTGCCTCACCCGACGGACGCGTCGCCATCGAGGAAACGGCGCCGCCCACCCTCGCAACGGCTGGGTCCGGCGATGTGCTCGCCGGCATCATCGGCGCCAGACTGGCAAACGGCCTGCCGGCCTTCGAGGCCGCCTGTGCCGGTGTCCATCAGCACGCGCAAGGGGGCCTCCGCGCCGGCCGCGCTCTCACCGCCGAAACACTGATCAACCACATCATGCCGGACTGACGGCAGGCATTGCCTAGACTTCCGCTGGCTGCACGAGACGGCTGCGACGCAGCAGGCCTTCACCTTCCAAAAGCGGATAGGCGATCGAGACGAACAACGAGTTGATCTCCTTCAGATCCCGCATCGTGTCGATATGCAGCGAGCTCGATTCGAAGCTTGCCGCATTGCCCTGGCGCAGACGCTGCAGATGGCTCTCCTCGCTGGTCTTGACCAGGTTGCGGATCGCCTCCTTGCGCGCGACAAGCTGCCGGGCATGTTCGAGATCGCGCGTCACGAGCAGGTTGAAGGCAAGATGGGCGTTCTGCACCACCTCGTTATGCATGGCGCAAAGCTCGGCCCAGCCTTCCGCCGAGAAGGCGACATTGCGTTCCTTCTTCTTGCGCGCCCGTGTCAGCATGTTCTGTGAGATGATATCCGCCGCCTGCTCGATCTTGATCGTCGCGCCGAGCAGGTTCTGGCATTGCGCAGCCGAGGTCTGGTCGAGGGCGGTCTCCGAAATGCGCGCCAGGTAAAACTTGATGTCGCGATGGATCGTGTCGATCTGGTCGTCGAGCGCCTCGATCCGCTGGTTCTTCTTCGGGTCCCAGCGCTCGAAAAGATCGAAGATTGCGTTGAGCATCACCTCGGTCTTGTCGCAGACGGCCAGAACCTCGCGCGTCGCATTGGAGATGGCCTGCTGCGGATTGCCAAGATCCATCACGTTGAGCGCCGATAGCCGGTCGTCATTGGCGGGGCGCTCCTCGCTGCGCGCCAGCACACGGTCCAGAAGACCGGCCACGAGGCCGGCAAAAGGCAGGCCGAGCACCAGCACGGCGCCGTTCATCGCCAGATGCACCAGGACCACCGCATCGCCCGGATGACTTGAAAAGACAGTGGGGCTAAGCGACAGGACGAATTGTCCGGCAAGCGCAATCAGCGTCATCAACCCGCGGATGACCACATTACCGAGCGGCACGATCCGCGCTTTCGGCTCGGCATTCTTCGTCAGCAGCGCGGCAATGATGGCCGCGCCGAAGTTGATGCCGAGGACCAGCGGGATGATCAAGGCATCGGGCAGAAGATGCTTGTCGGCCAGTGAGGCGACCAGCAGCACGGCCGCGACACTCGAATGGAAGGCCCAGGCAAGCAGCGCAGCCAGCGCAAAGGCGCTGATCCAGTCGCCTGCGAGATAGTTGAAGAGAACGGGCAGGATCCGGCTCTCGCGCAGCGGCTCGGACGCCTCGCCGATCAGGCGAAGCGACAGGAGAAGAAGGCCAAGCCCGAACAGGATCCGGCCGACCTGCCGCCAACCACGGGCTTCCGATGCCCGAAATGCAACCGTGCCGGCGAGCAGCAGGACGGGAACGAGAAGCGACAGGTCATAACGCAGGATGCGCACGACAAAGGCCGATCCGAAGTCTGCCCCGAGCAGTGTCGCAACGCCGATCGCCGGCGCCACGTACCCGGCGGCCGAAAAGGAAGCGACAATCAGGGCAACCGCCGTCGCGCTCTGCAGGGCAACCGCAAACAGGAACCCGGCAAACGCTGCGCTAAAGCGATGCCCCACCGCGAGCCGCAGCTTGTCCTTCAAAACGCCGCCATAGGCCCGCTCGATGCCCGTTCGCACCATGCGCGTCGCCCAAAGCAACAGCGCCACGGCTCCGGCAAGGTGGATGAAAACGGCAATACCTGACATCGAATGCGCCCCGATCCCTCAAATGTTGGACGTGCACGTCCAAAACGGGAAACATGCCGGCCCAGGCCCCGGCCTTGCCCGCGACTCTGCGACCGAGCCTAGTCCAGATTCGCCAGTGTCACAAATTGATGACCGTCAGCAGTCCGCGCGCGTCAACCGATCCGTGTCTGGAGCTCCCGGGCCCCGCGCGGCGCGTTGACCTTGCCGCCGGATATGAAGAAGGCAAACACCTCGCGCGGCGTCTTCTGGGCCCGCTGATCCTTCGCGATCAGCGGCAGGTCCTCCGGTACGCCTCCGTCCGCGTAGGATTTCAGCCGCCCCGCCCAGTGATCAAGCTCTTTCGGCGGATAGCAGGTCGGCGTCTCATCCGTCCCCCTTTGGAGGCGGGCATAGACGAAATCTGCAGTCGGATCGGCAAACATCGGATAGTCCTGATGGTCGGCGCAGACGGCCGTGACGGCGGAGCATCTCGATGAATTCCGGGACCTGAAAGCTCTCGTGCCGGGGCTCGACGACGTGTCGCAGTGGCAAGCCGTTGAGCGTCTTCGGCAGGAGCGCGAGAAACGCCTCGAAATCCTGAGCCTCGAACTTCTTGGTGCCCATGAACTGCCAGAGGACCGGGCCGAGATGCGGTCCCAGTTCCTCAATGCCCTGATGCAGGAACTTCTCGACCGATGGCCCGGCTTCGGCCAGGATCTTGCGGTTGGTGCAGAACCGGCTGGCCTTCAATGAAAACACGAAACCATCCGGCACTTCCGAGGCCCATTTGGCAAAGGTCGCCGGCTTCTGGCTGGAATAATAGGTCCCGTTCACTTCGATTGCCGTCATCTGGCGGCTGGCATATTCGAGCTGCCGCTTCTTCGGCAGATCGGAGGGATAGAAGCTGTCGTCCCAAGGATCGAAAGTCCAACCGCCGATGCCCGTGCGGATAGTGCCTAATTTGGTCATAAAATGCCTCCCATTGCAGTTAGCTAGATGATTAGCTGATATGAAAACAAGCTGGAGCAAACGATGACAGTCGTCACCATCCACAAGGCCAAGACGGAACTCTCCAAACTTCTCGCCCGCGTCGAAGCCGGTGAGGAGATTGTCATCGCGCGCGGCGACGAGCCGATCGCGAAATTGGTGCCTCTCGCCTCGACGGAAAAGAGGAATCTGCCACGAAAGCCCGGCGCATTGGCCCATCTGAGAGACACGTTGCCGCCCGATCTCTTCCTTGAGCCCATGGCCGAGGGCGAAATCGACGCTTGGGAAGGCAAATACTCGTTTCCGGGCGATAACGGAAAGTGAGATATCTGCTAGATACGCACACCTTGGTCTGGTGGCTGTTGGATGATATCCGGCTTAGCCACAAGGCAAGGGCAGCGATCGCCGACGCAGATAACGAAATTCTTGCAAGCGCTGTCTCGGCATTCGAGGTGACGATGAAACATCGGCTCGGAAAATGGCCGGAAGCACAGCCCATCTGCGCAGGCTTCATCAAACTCATCACCAATGAACGCTTTGGCCTTCTCTCCATCCAGACGCTACATGCCCTCCAGGCTGGCCGGTTGGCTGGAGAACACAAGGATCCGTTCGACCGCCTATTGGCCGCCCAGGCCATACACGAAGACCTGATCATCGTCAGCACAGGCAGTGTCTTCGACACCTTCGGCGTGCAACGCCTCTGGTAGGGACCGGCGGATCACTCCGCCGCCTGCACCTTCTTGACCGGGCGCCGCTGCAACAGCTCCTTGAGGAATTGCCCCGTATAGGAGGCCTCAACCTTGACCACCTCTTCCGGCGTTCCCTGGGCGACGATCTGGCCGCCGCCATCACCGCCTTCGGGGCCGAAGTCGAGGATGTAGTCGGCGGTCTTGATGACCTCGAGATTGTGCTCGATGACCACGACGCTGTTCCCTTGATTGACCAGTTCCTGCAGCATTTCCAGAAGCTTGGCGACGTCGTGGAAATGCAGGCCGGTGGTCGGCTCATCGAGGATGTAGAGCGTCCGGCCGGTCGAGCGTTTCGACAGTTCCTTGGCAAGCTTGACGCGCTGCGCCTCACCACCCGAAAGCGTGTTCGCCTGCTGGCCGACCTTGATATAGCCAAGACCGACATCGTAAAGCGCCTGCAGCTTGTCACGCACCGCCGGTACCGCCTGGAAGAATTCGACCCCTTCCTCGACCGTCATGTCGAGCACGTCGGCAATCGACTTGCCCTTGAAGGTGACGTCGAGCGTCTCGCGATTGTAGCGCTTGCCGTGGCAGACATCGCACGTGACATAGACATCCGGCAGGAAGTGCATCTCGATCTTGATCACGCCATCGCCCTGGCAGGCCTCGCAGCGGCCGCCCTTGACGTTGAACGAGAAGCGCCCCGCCTGATAGCCGCGGGCCTTGGCTTCCGGCAGGCCGGTGAACCAGTCGCGGATCGGCGTGAAGGCACCGGTATAGGTGGCAGGGTTGGAGCGCGGCGTGCGTCCGATCGGCGATTGGTCGATGTCGATCACCTTGTCGATGAACTCAAAGCCGTCGATGCGTTCATGCTCGGCGGGATTTTCGCGTGCACCCATGACGCGGCGGGCCGCCGCCTTGTAGAGCGTCTCGATCAGGAAGGTGGACTTGCCGCCGCCCGAAACGCCCGTCACGGCCGTGAACACGCCAAGCGGGATCGAGGCTGTGACATTCTTCAGATTGTTGCCCTTGGCGCCGACCACCTTGATCTGCTGGCCCTTCTTCGGCTTGCGTCGCTGGGAGGGAACGCTCACACCCAGTTCGCCGGTCAGGTACTTGCCCGTCAGCGATTTCGGATTGGCCATGATCTCCTGCGGCGTGCCCTTGGCCACCACCTGACCACCATGAATGCCGGCCGCCGGACCGATGTCGACTACATAATCGGCTGTCAGGATCGCATCCTCGTCATGTTCGACGACGATCACGGTGTTGCCGATGTCGCGCAGGTGTTTCAGCGTGTCGAGAAGCCGCGCATTGTCGCGCTGATGCAGGCCGATAGACGGCTCGTCCAGAACGTAGAGCACCCCTGTCAGGCCCGAGCCGATCTGCGACGCCAGACGAATGCGCTGGCTCTCGCCGCCCGACAGCGTGCCGGAATTGCGCGACATCGAGAGATAATCGAGGCCGACATCGTTGAGGAAGCGCAGGCGCTCGCGGATTTCCTTGAGGATGCGGACAGCGATCTCGTTCTGCTTGTCGGTAAGCTTGGCCGGCAGGTCCTCGAACCACGAACCTGCATTCCGGATCGCCATGTCGGTCACCTGGCCGATATGCAGCCCGTTGATCTTCACCGCCAGCGCCTCCGGCTTCAGGCGGAAGCCATTGCAGGCCGGGCAGGGGGCCGCCGACATGAAGCGCTCGATCTCCTCGCGCGCCCAGGCGCTGTCGGTCTCTTTCCAGCGCCGCTCGAGGTTCGGCACGATGCCCTCGAAGGTCTTGGTCGTGGTGTAGGACCGCGCGCCATCGGCATAGTGGAAGTCGATCTTCTCTTCCGTCCCGTGCAGGATTGCCTTCTGCGCGGCCTCGGAAAGCTCCGACCACTTCGAAGTCAGCTTGAAGCCGAAGGCCTTGCCCAGCGCTTCGAGCGTCTGATTGTAATAAGGCGAGCTGGACTTGGCCCAGGGCGCAATCGCCCCGTCATTCAGCTTGCGATGCACTTCCGGCACGATGAGTGCCTCATCGATCTTCTGCTGCGAGCCAAGGCCGTCACAGGTCGGGCAGGCACCGAAGGGATTGTTGAAGGAGAACAGGCGGGGCTCGATTTCCGGAATGGTGAAGCCGGAGACCGGGCAGGCGAATTTTTCCGAAAACAGCACGCGCTCATGCGTCTCGTTCAGCGACTTGTTCGCCGAACCACCGGCTGAGGTTTCCTCTGCTGGCAGCGGCTTGTCGGCGAATTCCGCGACAGCGAGGCCATCCGCGAGCCTCAGGCACGTCTCCAGGCTGTCTGCCAGACGGCTTGCAATATCGGAGCGCACCACGACGCGGTCGACCACCACGTCGATGTCGTGCTTGTATTTCTTGTCGAGCGTCGGGGCCTCGGCGATCTCATAGAACTGCCCGTCGATCTTGACGCGCTGGAAGCCCTTTTTCATCAGTTCGGCGAGTTCCTTTTTGTACTCGCCCTTGCGGCCGCGGATCATCGGCGCGAGGATGTAAAGGCGCGTTCCTTCCTCGTAGGCAAGGATGCGGTCGACCATCTGGCTGACCGTCTGGCTTTCGATCGGCAGGCCCGTCGCTGGCGAATAGGGCACGCCGACACGCGCAAACAGAAGACGCATGTAGTCGTAGATTTCGGTGACCGTGCCGACCGTCGAGCGCGGGTTGCGCGAGGTCGTCTTCTGCTCGATCGAGATCGCCGGCGACAGACCCTCGATCTGGTCGACGTCAGGCTTCTGCATCATTTCCAGGAACTGCCGCGCATAGGCCGACAGGCTTTCGACATAGCGGCGCTGTCCCTCGGCATAGATCGTGTCGAACGCAAGCGACGACTTGCCGGAGCCGGAAAGCCCGGTCATCACGATCAGGCTGTTGCGCGGCAGATCGAGGTCGATGCCCTTCAGATTGTGCTCGCGCGCGCCACGGATGGAAATGGTCTTGAGTTCGCTCATGTCAGGCTCTGATCGGCAAAGGGAAGGGGACTGTCCTTGGGAGAACTGTCCTTATGTAGTCAACGCAGCCCATGAGTCGAGGCACAAGGGGCCGCCGCAGTGCAATTTCGATTCTGTTGACAGGATCATAGGGAAATACTAGAACAAATAAAGAACATTTTTCAGGGGCCCACATTCTGTGGATTACCCGGTCGCCGCGCCCATTCGTGCGAGCGATTGGGGTAAGGTGCAAATTGATTGAAGTTTGAACGCCGCGGCGGCGCGGCAGTAAGGTGAGTGTCATGGCTGGTAGCGTCAACAAGGTCATTCTGATCGGCAATCTCGGTGCCGATCCCGAAATCCGCCGGACCCAGGACGGTCGTCCGATCGCCAACCTGCGCATCGCGACCTCGGAAACCTGGCGCGACAAGAACAGCGGCGAGCGCAAGGAAAAGACCGAATGGCATTCGGTCGTCATTTTCAATGAAGGCCTGTGCAAGGTTGCCGAACAATATCTGAAGAAGGGCTCGACGGTTTACGTCGAGGGCCAGCTGCAGACCCGCAAGTGGCAGGACCAGAGCGGCGCGGACCGCTATTCGACGGAAGTGGTCCTCCAGGGCTTCAACGGCAACCTGACCATGCTCGGCGGTCGCGGTGATGGCGGCGGCGCCTCGCGTGGCGGCAACGACTTCGGCGGCGACAGCTACGGCGGCGGCGGTTATGACGGCGGCTACGGGTCGCCGGCCCCTTCGCGCGGCGGTTCTTCCGGTGGCGCAAGCCGCGGCGGCAGCGCTCCCTCGGGCGGCTTCTCGCGCGATCTCGACGACGACATCCCGTTCTGAGAGCTCTCCGAGCGGCAAGGATTGATGGGGGCTTCGGTCCCCATTTTCATTTGCTGATTCAGCAAACTCAGTGCGCCGATGTGAGAATTAGCTGATTGCCGAATTGCCTTATCGTCGGGGCGAGGTCGTCAGCCCGCAAAGGCGGACTTTACTCCGTCGACCACGAACTGCACCGAAAGAGCCGCCAGCAGGACGCCGAGAAGGCGGGTCAAAAGCGCCCGGCCGGTGACGCCGAGGAAACGGTTCAGCCGCTCGGCCAGATAGAGCGAGACGAAAACCAGGCCGAGCACCACGGCGATCACGGCGACAAGCTGCGCCTTGCCGACCCAGCCGTCCATGGTGCCGGAGATCAGCACGGTTGCGGAGATCGCGCCGGGGCCGGCAATCAGCGGGATTGCCAGTGGGAAGACCGCGAGATTGTGGATGTGATCCTTGGTGATCGCGTCGCCCGTGGTCTTCTCCTTCCGCTCGTTGCGCTTTTCGAAGATCATCTCGAAGGCGATCGCAAACAGCATCAGGCCGCCGGCGATGCGGAAGGCACCCATGGAGATGCCGAGGGCACCGAGAATGCTGGCGCCGAACAGCGCAAACACCGTCAGGATGGCGAACCCCATGACCGAGCCGCGCACGGCCACTTGCTGACGCTGCGCGCGGGTCATGCCCTGGGTGAGGCCGAGGAAGAGCGGCGCAAGTCCCGGCGGATCGACGGTGACCAGCAGGGTGGTGAAGGCGCTGATCATCGTTTCGGTAATCGCCATGGTTCAACTTTCTCCTGTGCAGGCGCCCATAAAGCCGAAGCAATGGTAGGCTTGCAAGCGGAGCGCCCAAGATATTGAGGGAAATGCCTTTCCGGCGCCGCAAAAGCCTGTTTATAACCGGCCGCAAAATTGGCGCTTTCACGCCGGTTCCGCTATAAAATTCCCAGTGATTCCGAACAGAGATCGTGACCTGATTTGACTGAGCAAAGCACTCCCGGCGGCGGCAAGTTTCCGTCCGACATCGAGCCGATTTCCATCATGGAGGAAATGCAGCGGTCGTATCTCGATTACGCCATGAGCGTCATCGTGAGCCGCGCGCTGCCTGACGTGCGCGACGGCCTGAAGCCGGTGCACCGCCGCATCCTCTACGGCATGAACGAGCTCGGCCTCGACTGGAACAAGAAATACGTGAAAAGCGCCCGCGTCACCGGTGACGTGATGGGTAAGTATCATCCGCATGGTGATGCCGCGATCTACGACGCGCTGGCCCGCATGGCACAGGACTGGTCGTTGCGCATGCCGCTGATCGACGGTCAGGGCAATTTCGGCTCTGTCGACGGTGACCCGCCGGCGGCCCAGCGTTACACGGAATGCCGTCTGCAGAAGGTCGCCCATGCGCTGCTCGACGACCTCGACAAGGAAACCGTCGATTTCCGCGACAACTACGACGGCACCATGTCGGAGCCGGTCGTCGTTCCCGCGAAATTCCCGAACCTGCTGGTCAACGGCGCCGGCGGCATCGCCGTCGGCATGGCGACCAACATCCCGCCGCACAATCTGACCGAAGTCCTCGACGGCTGCACGGCGCTCATCGACAATCCGGCGATCGAACTGCCGGAGCTGATGCAGATCATCCCGGGTCCCGATTTCCCGACCGGCGCGATGATTCTCGGCCGCTCGGGTATCAAGTCGGCCTATGAGACCGGCCGCGGCTCTGTCGTCATGCGCGGCGTTGCCCGTGTCGAGCCGATGCGCGGCGATCGCGAACAGATCATCATCACCGAGATCCCCTACCAGGTGAACAAGGCGACGATGATCGAGAAGATGGCCGAACTGGTGCGCGAAAAGCGCATCGAGGGCATCTCCGACCTGCGCGACGAATCCGACCGTGAAGGCTACCGCGTCGTCATCGAGCTGAAGCGCGATGCCAATGCCGATGTCATCCTGAACCAGCTCTATCGCTACACCCCGCTGCAGACCTCCTTCGGCTGCAACATGGTGGCGCTGAACGGTGGCAAGCCGGAACATCTGACGCTGCTGGACATGCTGCGCGCCTTCGTCGCCTTCCGCGAGGATGTCGTCAGTCGCCGCACCAAGTATCTGCTGCGCAAGGCCCGCGAACGGGCCCATGTTTTGGTCGGTCTGGCAATTGCCGTTGCAAATATCGATGAAGTCATCGCGCTGATCCGCAATGCGCCGGATCCGGCAACTGCCCGCGAACAGCTGATGACGCGCCGCTGGCCGGCCCATGACGTCGAGGCGCTGATCCGCCTGATCGACGATCCGCGCCATCGCATCAACGATGACCTGACCTACAATCTCTCCGAAGAGCAGGCGCGCGCCATCCTTGAGCTGCGTCTCGCCCGCCTGACGGCCCTTGGCCGTGATGAAATCGACGAGGAATTGAACAAGATCGGCGCCGAAATCGCGGATTACCTCGATATCCTGTCGTCGCGCATTCGCATCCAGCAGATCGTCAAGGACGAGTTCAAGGCGATCCGTGACGAATTCGGCACCCCGCGCCGCACCCAGATCGTTGATGGCGGTCCGGATATGGACGACGAGGACCTGATCGCCCGCGAAGACATGGTCGTCACGGTGTCCCATGCCGGCTACATCAAGCGCGTGCCGCTGACCACCTATCGCGCCCAGCGTCGTGGCGGCAAGGGCCGTTCGGGCATGGCCATGAAGGACGAGGATTTCGCAACCCGTCTCTTCGTTGCCAACACCCACACGCCGGTGCTGTTCTTCTCCTCGCGCGGCATCGTCTACAAGGAAAAGGTCTGGCGCCTGCCGATCGGCACCCCGACGTCGCGCGGCAAGGCGATGATCAACATGTTCCCGCTGGAGCCCGGCGAGCGCATCACCTCGATCATGCCGCTGCCCGAGGACGAGGCGAGCTGGGAAAACCTCGACGTCATGTTCTCGACGACCCGTGGTACGGTTCGCCGCAACAAGCTCTCCGATTTCATCCAGGTCAACCGCAACGGCAAGATCGCGATGAAGCTCGAGGAAGAGGGTGACGAAATCCTCGGCGTCGAAACCTGCACCGAGCATGATGACGTGCTGCTGACGACGGCGCTTGGCCAGGCAATCCGATTCCCGGTCGATGAAGTGCGCGTCTTTGCCGGGCGCAATTCGATCGGTGTCCGTGGTCTGACGCTCGCCGATGGCGACCGCCTGATCTCGATGACGATCCTGGCGCATGTCGAGGCAGAACCGTGGCAGCGTGCGGCCTATCTCAAGCGTTCCGCCGCCGAGCGCCGCGCCATGGGCGTCGACGAAGACGATATCGCGCTCGTCGGTGAAGAGGTCACCGAAGAGGGGCAGCTCGACGACGCAACGTACGAAATGATGAAGAGGAGCGAACAGTTCGTACTCACGGTCTCGGAAAAGGGCTTCGGCAAGCGGTCTTCGTCCTACGACTTCCGCACCTCGGGCCGAGGCGGCAAGGGTATTCGCGCCACCGACACCTCGAAGACGGCGGAGATCGGCGAACTCGTCGCAGCCTTCCCGGTCGAGGACACCGACCAGCTGATGCTGGTCTCCGACGGTGGCCAGCTGATCCGCGTGCCGGTCAACGGCATCCGCATCGCAAGCCGCGCCACCAAGGGTGTTACGATCTTCTCCACCGCCAAGGATGAAAAGGTCGTGTCCGTCGAGCGCATCACGGAACCGGAAGGTGACGATGAGGTGACGGAAGCGGCTGAAGGGGCCGAAGGCGAGGGCGCTGCAGCACCCGCTCCGGAAGCCGGTGGCGAAGCACCGACGGAATGAATGTGAACCGGCCCGCAAGGGCCGGTTTTCGTATGGAGACATCAACAAACGGAAAGCCCGCGGGACTTGGTCCGAGCGGGCTTTTTGCTGGAGGTCTGCATCAAGTTTGATGCGGTCTTGTTTGGGCCGGCGTGTGGATCCACCGACTGTGACCGCTTGGGATCGGTCTCAGAAGGCCTTGCGGCGCTCCATCATGGCCCGGAAATCGTCATTCTCGCGCTTGAGAGCCGTGATCGTCGAAACGACAGAGGCCACAAACATGCCACTGATCAGAGCGGCAAGAACCGTAAGCGTCAGAAACATGGCCTTTCCTTTCTCTTATTCAGCGTGATCGAGCGTTTCTAGCGGCGAGAATTTGAAATCCGATTAATGGCCGAAGCTGTGGTAGCGAGCGGTCATCGGAGGACCGTAGAAAGCAGCGTCACTGCTGTCCTTGATGTAAAAGGTTGCGGAGGTGGCAACCATGGCAGTCATCATCATCATCCATACGAGGTTGATCAGGGTAACCTTGTCATGCATTGCTTTAGTCCTTTGAATGCCGGCATTCGCAGCCGTAAAATGCTTGCGTGCGAAAATAGTTCCCGCACAGTGTAGGAAGATGTTTACCAAGCACCGCCTGAAGTCCTCTTGAACGCCTCGTTCATCTGCGGTTCATCTTCGTGACGAAATTGCGACGCTTCGATCAGGTCGCGTGCCACCATCAGTCCGAGTTCAACGAGAAGCGATGCAGCAATGGCGGTGGCGATCAGAAGAACGAGCATGGGAACGTCCTGAAGGTGTTTGGGTTCTGTTGATGCTTCAGGAATAGATGAACGCGTCTGAAGCCGTCTTGAATACTGCGTTCATCTGTCGTTCAGCGGCCTGGACAGGCGTGAGCGCTGGCAAAAGCGTGACGAAGGGCGCACCGTTGGGTGCTTGCGATATCCCGGCTTCCGTGACAAAAGGCGGGCGAAACCAAAACATGGGTTCTCATGGCGACCGCTTTTTATCCTGGCTCTTTCGATCCGATGACCAACGGCCACCTGGACGTTCTCGTCCAGGCGTTGAACATCGTTGATCGCTTGGTGGTCGCCATCGGCACTCATCCCGGCAAGACGCCGCTCTTTTCCTTCGAACAGCGTGCCGATCTCATCCGCGCCTGCCTGACGGACGTCCTGCCCGGCCGGGCAGGGGACCTGGAAGTCGTGTCCTTTGCCGATCTCGCTGTCGATGCCGCCCGCCGCCATGGCGCCCGCATCATGGTGCGTGGCCTGCGCGACGGGACAGATTTCGACTACGAAATGCAGCTTGCCGGCATGAACGCCCAGATGGCGCCGGAACTGCAGACCGTGTTCCTGCCGGCCGCCACCGCCTCGCGGCCCATTACCGCCACATTGGTCCGCCAGATCGCCGCCATGGGCGGAGATGTCAGCGCCTTCGTGCCGGCCCCGGTGCTGGCCGCCCTCAATTCCAGATACGGCCGCTGAGCCGCAATATCCAAACGGGAGTGATCATGAAGCTCGTCCAACTCGCAACCGCATTCGTGCTGGCCATCGCCGGCTTCGGCGCCGCTCAGGCCCAGTCCAATGAGGACTTCCTGACCATCCAGCTGAAGGACGGCCCGGTCGTGATCCAGCTGGCGCCGGATGTCGCGCCGAAGCATGTCGCCCAGATCAAGGAACTCGCGGCCAAGGGTGAATATGACAACGTTGCCTTCCACCGCGTGATCGAGGGCTTCATGGCCCAGACCGGCGACGTCCAGTTCGGCGACATGGAGAACGGCTTCGAACCGGGTCGCGCCGGCACGGGTGGCTCGAGCCTGCCGGATCTGCCCGCCGAGTTTTCGGACAAGCCCTTCGTCCGCGGAACGGTCGGCATGGCCCGCAGCCAGGATCCGAACTCCGCCAATTCGCAGTTCTTCATCATGTTCGCCGATGGTGGCTTCCTCAACGGCCAGTACACGGTCGTCGGCCAGGTTGTCGCCGGCATGGAATATGTCGACAAGATCAAGCGTGGCGAAGGCGGCAACGGCGAAGTCACCGATCCCGACCGCATGGTCAAGGTCACCGTCGGTCGCAACTGATATCAAAAGGGCTGATAGCCCCAATTCAAGGAGAACTCCCATGGCCGAGATCAAGGATCCGGAAAACACCATCCTGATGGAAACCACCAAGGGCAAGGTCGTGATTGCGCTCTTCCCGGATCTGGCCCCCGGCCATGTCGCCCGCATCAAGGAACTGTCGCGCGAAGGCGCCTATGACGGCGTCGTCTTCCACCGCGTCATCGCCGACTTCATGGCGCAGACCGGCGACGTCAAGTTCGGCAAGAAGGGCGGCTCGGACTTCAACCCTGGCCGTGCCGGCATGGGTGGCTCGGAAAAGCCGGACCTGAAGGCTGAATTCTCGGCCACCCCGCATGTCCGCGGCACCTGCTCCATGGCCCGTTCGCAAAACCCGAACTCGGCGAACTCTCAGTTCTTCATCTGCTTCACGGATGCACCCTGGCTGAACAAGCAGTATTCCGTCTGGGGTCAGGTCATCGAGGGCATGGACGTCATCGACCAGATCAAAAAGGGCGAGCCAGTTGCCGATCCCGACTCGATCGTCTCGATGAAGGTTGCTGCCGACGCCTGATCGGCTTCTTCTACGGAAGCCCGCCTCGGTGCACGGCACCCGGGCGGGTTTTCGCGTTTAGACCCGCCAAGCCAGCTTTGATGGAAAGCGATGCGTGTAGATCTCTTCGACTTCGACCTGCCGGAAGAAAACATTGCGCTCAGGCCCGCAAGCCCGCGTGACCATGCACGATTCCTGGTGGTGCGCCCGAATGGCGACCCGGTTCTCGAAGACCATCATGTCTATGACCTCGCCTCCTTCCTGAAGCCCGGTGATGCATTGGTGTTCAACGACACCAAGGTCATTCCGGCCCAGCTCGAAGGCATCCGCCACCGTGAGGGCGCCGAGGAGATCGCCGTCTCCTGCACACTGCACATGCGGGTGGGTGCCTCCAGATGGAAGGCCTTTGCCAAACCCGGCAAACGCATCAAGCAGGGTGATCGCATCGATTTCGGTGTGGGGCAGGGCGATAGTGCCGCCTGTCTCATGGGTTCGCTAGTCGCAACGGTCGCTGAGAAGGGAGAGGCTGGCGAAATCGAATTGGCCTTCGACCTCTCCGGTCCCGACCTCGATCAGGCGATTGCCACCGTCGGCCATATCCCGCTTCCGCCCTACATCGCCGCCAAGCGGCCGGAAGACGAGAAAGATCGCGCCGACTACCAGACCATTTACGCTCGCGAGGAAGGCGCCGTTGCGGCCCCGACCGCCGGCCTGCATTTCACGCCCGACCTCTTTGCCAAACTCGACGCCGCCGGCATCGAGCGCCATTTTGTGACCCTGCATGTCGGCGCAGGCACCTTCCTCCCGGTCAAGGCCGACGATACCGCCGAGCACAAGATGCACGAGGAAATCGGCTATATCTCGCCGTCGACGTCGGCCGCTCTCAACGCTGTTCGTGCTCGCGGAAACCGGATCATCGCCGTCGGCACCACCTCGCTGCGCCTCTTGGAGAGTGCTGCCGAAGACACCGGCCACATCCCCGCCTGGTCGGGTGCGACCGGCATCTTCATCACGCCCGGCTACCGCTTCAAGGCAGTCGACATGCTGATGACCAATTTCCACCTGCCCAAATCCACACTGTTCATGCTGGTATCCGCCTTTTCCGGCCTCGATACGATGCGTGCGGCCTATGCCCACGCCATCGAGACCGGCTACCGATTCTATTCCTACGGCGATTCCAGCCTGCTCTTCCGGAAAGACGACTGACCGATGACCGAGAATTTCACGTTCAATCTGAAGGCCGTAAGCGGCAAGGCTCGCTTGGGCGAGATCACCATGCCGCGCGGTACGATCCGCACCCCGGCCTTCATGCCCGTCGGCACCGTCGGCACGGTCAAGGCCATGTATCTCGATCAGGTCAGGGAAGGCGGCGCCGACATCATCCTCGGCAACACCTATCACCTGATGCTGCGCCCCGGTCCCGAACGCGTCGCCCGCCTCGGCGGCCTGCATGAGCTGATCCGCTGGCCAGGCCCGATCCTGACCGACAGCGGCGGTTTCCAGGTCATGTCGCTGTCCGGCCTGCGCAAGCTCGACGAGCAGGGCGTGACCTTCAAGAGCCATGTCGATGGTAGCTTGCACCACATGTCGCCGGAACGCTCGATCGAGATCCAGGGCCTGCTCGACAGCGACATCCAGATGCAGCTCGACGAGTGTGTGGCGCTCCCCGCCGAACCGCGCGAGATCGAGCGCGCCATGGAACTGTCGCTGCGCTGGGCCGAGCGCTGCCGCGTCGCCTTCGGGACTCAGCCGGGCAAGGCGATGTTCGGCATTGTCCAGGGCGGCGACCAGCCCAATCTGCGCATCCGCTCGGCGGAAGGCCTGAAGCAGCTCGATCTCAAGGGTTATGCGGTTGGAGGCCTGGCTGTCGGCGAACCGCAAGCCGTCATGCTCGATATGCTGCGCATCACGCTGCCCGTCCTTCCGACCGAGAAGCCGCGCTACCTGATGGGTGTCGGCACACCCGACGACATTCTGAAGTCTGTCGCCGAAGGCATCGACATGTTCGACTGCGTCATGCCGACTCGCTCCGGTCGCCATGGCCTGGCCTTCACCCGCCGCGGCAAGGTCAATATCCGCAATGCCCGCCATGCTGAGGACATGCGCCCGCTCGACGAACAGTCGAACTGCCCGGCGACCCGCGATTACTCACGCGCCTATCTGCACCACCTCGTGCGCTCCAACGAGGCGCTCGGCGGTATGCTGCTCTCCTGGAACAACCTCTCCTACTATCAGGAACTGATGCAGGGTATCCGCCAGGCGATTGCCGAAGACCGCTTCGAGGACTTCAAGGCCGAGACCATCGAGACGTGGAACCGCGGCGACATCGACCCGGTCTGACCGAAGGCGGAAGGGCAGGGCGCTGAGATCGCCCTACCTTGCGATCAGATACCCTGACTGTTCGTCTCGCGCTTCATGCGCACGCCATTGATCGCGAATTGCCCGTTCCGCTGGCGCTTGAGCTCGTAATAGACGGCCCAGTCCTTGCCATCGGGCGCCGAGATCAGAACCTCCTGGTAGGCAACGGTGCCGTCGGGCGAGACCTGGTTGCGCCCGAAGGCATAATTGCCGGGTCGATAGACCGGACCATAGCTCTTCTTCACCATCTCGAAGAAGCGCTCCGCATTGGGAAACACCGACTTGATCTCCGGCGAGGCAAAGGAATAGGCGGTCGTGGCATCGTCGTTGAGGAAGGCGGTGATCTGCTGTTCGATCACGTCCTTGGCGAGGCCCGCAGCCTCGCTCGTCACATCTTGCTGGGCGAAGGTCGGCGCTGCCATCAGGCTGACCATGAGAGACAGGGCAATTCCAATCCGCATGCGCATCATCATCCCCTTGTTTCAGAAACTCCGAAATAAAAGGATAGGACGATTCGCGCCGTCGGAAAGACCTCATGATGGTTTGATGTCGTTCATCGCGATATCGTGAGCAAAACCTGGTGGTTTGGTCAGGTGCGGGCTGGACAAGGTATGGGCGAAGCCGCTTAAAGCACGGAGACCCTGAGTTGGCTGCAACGTTGCCGGCGGCAGCGATGGGTGCCCCTGCGACTGTAAGATGAGGAGCCTTAAAATGATCGATGACCTGCTCGACCGGATGACACTTGAGGAGCAGGTTTCCCTGCTCGCCGGCGCCGATTTCTGGACGACGGTCGCAGTCGAGCGGCTCGGCATTCCGAAGATCAAGGTCACCGACGGCCCGAATGGCGCACGCGGCGGTGGGTCGCTGGTCGGTGGCGTCAAATCCGCATGCTTCCCCGCGGCAATTGGCATTGGCGCGAGCTGGAACCCGGACCTCGTCCGCGACATGGGCGTGGCACTCGCCGAAGAGGCGAAGACCAAGAGCGCCCGCGTGCTGCTCGCACCGACCGTCAATATCCACCGCTCCGGCCTCAACGGCCGCAATTTCGAATGCTATTCCGAAGACCCGATGCTGACCTCGGCGCTTGCCGTCGCCTATGTCGACGGCGTTCAGTCGCAGGGCATCGCCGCCACGATCAAGCACTTCGTTGCCAACGACAGCGAAGTCGAGCGCCAGACCATGTCGTCGGATCTCGACGAGCGCACGCTGCGCGAAATCTACCTGCCGCCCTTCGAGGCGGCGGTCAAACAGGCCGGCGTCTGGGCGATCATGTCCTCCTACAACCGCCTCAACGGCGTCTGGACCAGCGAAAACCACTGGCTCTTGACCGAACTCCTGCGCGAGGAATGGGGCTATGACGGCATCGTCATGTCCGACTGGTTCGGCTCACACACGACGGAAGCCTCCGTCATCGCTGGGCTCGATCTCGAAATGCCGGGTCCCACCCGCTATCGGGGCGAGAAGCTGGTTGCTGCCGTCCGTGAGGGCAGGGTGCCCGCGGACACCGTCAAGGCCGCCGCTCGCCGCGTTCTCCTGCTGCTCGAGCGCGTCGGTGCCTTCTCCGATCCGACCATGGAGGACGAGAAGGCGATCGACCGCCCCGAGCACCGCGCGCTCATTCGCAAGCTCGGCGCTGACGGCACGGTGCTTCTGAAGAATGACGGTATCCTGCCGCTCGACAAAACTGCCCTTGACCGTATCGCAGTCCTCGGGCCCAATGCCGCCGAACCGCGCGTCATGGGTGGCGGCAGCGCCCAGATCAATGCCCATTACAAGGTGAGCCCGCTCGAGGGCATCCGCGATGCGCTCTCGGGCACCAACCGGGTCATTCATCTGAACGCCTGCCGCAACAACCGTCTGACTCAGATGATCCGCGGCGAGGTCTCGGTCGACTTCTTCCGGGGCCGTGACTGGTCAGGGCCGGTCGTGCAGCGTTCCACGGCGGAGGAAAGCCAGTTCTTCTGGCTCGACATGCCGGATGCCTCTTTGAACCCGCGGGACTTCTCTGCCCGCATCACCACGCGCTTCCGCCCGGAGGAGACGGGCGCCCATGTCTTCGGCCTGACCAATGCGGGTTTCGCCAAGCTCTATGTCGACGGCGAACTCCTGGTCGATGGCGAAACCGGCTGGGCGAAGGGCGACAATTTCTTCGGCCTCGGTAACACTGAAGTGCGGGTCGAGAAGGCGCTCGAAGCCGGCCGAACCTACGAGGTTCGTGTCGACTACCGCGCCATGCCGGAGGGCTACGAAGGCATCGAGATCCGCGCGGTGCGCTTCGGAGCCGAACTGCCGACCTCGGATGCTCAGATTGCAGAGGCCGTCGAACAGGCCAGGGCCTGCGACGTCGCGGTTCTGTTCGTCGGTCGGGAAGGGGAGTGGGATACCGAAGGCCTCGACCTGCCCGACATGCGCCTTCCCGGTCGACAGGAGGAACTGATCGAGAAGGTCGCCGCCGTCAATCCGCGCACCGTGGTGGTGCTGCAGACCGGCGGTCCCGTAGAAATGCCCTGGCTCGACAAGGTCTCGGCGGTCCTCGAGGCCTGGTATCCGGGCCAGGAAGCCGGCAATGCCATCGCCGACGTGCTCTTCGGCGATGCCGAGCCCGGCGGCCGCCTGCCGCAGACGTTCCCGCAGCGTCTCGCCGACAATTCCGCCATCACGGGCGATCCGAAAACCTATCCCGGCAAGGACGGCCATGTCGTCTACGCGGAAGGCCTTGCGGTCGGCTATCGCCATCACGATGCAGATGGCGCAAAGCCGCTCTTTCCCTTTGGTTATGGCCTCTCCTATACCCGTTTCGACTGGTCAGCCCCGCGCGCATCCAGTCTCGACATGGGGCCTGCGGGCGTTGCCATCGAACTGGATGTGACGAACACCGGCGACCGGGCAGGGGCAGAACTGGTGCAGTTCTATGTCAAGCCGAAGGCGTCGCGCCTGCCGCGTCCGGTGAAGGAACTCAAGGCCTTCGCCAAGCTACATATCGCAGCCGGCGAGACGGCTACGGCAAGGCTCGCAATCCAGGTCCGTGACCTCGCCTATTTCGATCCGGATGCCCGCGCCTGGATTGCCGAAGCGGGCGACTATGAGCTCGTCATTGCCGCGAACGCCGAGGACATCCGTGCCACGTTGCCGCTGACCTTGGCCAGCGAATGGCGGGAAGGGGTCTCGGCGCCGCCTCTGCCTGCCGTCATCGACTGACGCGCTGCGGCGGAGGTCTTCGGGCCTCCGCCATCTCTTGCCGTGCCGTGAAATTCCATTAGAAGGCTAGAATGTCTTCGAAACCGCAACGGATCCCTTGAGCATGCGCCTCTTCCTCGGATCCGATTTTCACGTCGATTACCGGCAGAATCTCGACTGGTTGCGTGCACTGTCGCGCGCCGACTTCACCGATGACGTCCTGATCGTTGCCGGCGATCTCTCGGACGAACTCGATCTGGTCAAAACCTGTTTTGATGAACTCGTGCCGCGTTATCGCAAGCTTCTGTTCCTGCCGGGCAATCACGATCTCTGGACGGCGAGAAGCGGGAAGGGACCGTCCTTCGAGAAATTCGAGACCCTGAACGCGCTCTGCCACGGCTACGGCATCGAAACCCGACCCGTAGCCTTCGGCAAGACCCTGCTTGCACCGCTGCTCGGCTGGTATGACTATTCCTTCGGCGAGCCCGGCCCAACCATCCGTCGCGGCTGGATGGACTTTTACAAATGCAACTGGGACGGCCTCACACCCGCCGAGGTCGCGGCCCGTTTCGACGCCATGAATGTGATGCCGGACACATCGGGGTTCGACGCCGTCTACAGCGTCTCGCATTTCGTACCGCGCATCGACCTGATGCCGGCGCGCTATCCGGAGAAGCACAAGGCGCTGTTTCCGGTGTTGGGCACAGACCGTCTGGAGCGCCGCATCCGCTCGCTCGGTTCGACCAAGCATTTCTACGGTCACAGCCATCTCAACCGCAACAAGGCAATAGATGGCGTCACCTACATCAACAATGCATTCGGCTATCCCAAGGAAACAGAGATCTCGGCCAAGACCATCCTGCATGTCGCGGATCTCTAGGAGACGGGGAGCGTGCAGATCGAGCTCCACGAACCTATAGACAATGTCAAAGCTGGTTAGAGACGCGTGCTCACTAGCCACTTAGAAACGCGACACTAACACTGCCGATCAGCCCCGATC
>NZ_JACJVI010000025.1 GCF_014237835.1 Rhizobium sp. AQ_MP | reverse complement strand
GCGACATCGATCTCGACCGGCAGGCGGGCATAACGCTCGAACCAGTACTTACCGACGAGACCCGCGAGATAGGCGGTCCCGCAAGCGGAGATGGCAAGGCCGCGCAGGCTGGCGAAATCGATCTCGCTGGCTGCATCGCGAACTGTGTGATTGGCAAAATCGACGTAATGCGACAGGGCGTGGGAGATTACTTCGGGCTGCTCGTAGATCTCCTTTTCCATGAAGTGGCGATGATTGCCCTTGTCGATCATGTAGGCGGAGGCCGTGGAGATCTGGATCGGACGATCGACCGGATTGCCGTCGATGTCGAAGATATGGGCACCCTGCTTGCCGATGACAGCCCAATCACCGTCATGCAGATAAGCGATGCGGTTGGTAAAGGGCGACAGCGCAATCGCATCCGAGCCTAAGAACATCTCGCCATCACCGAAGCCGATGGCGAGCGGCGGGCCGGAGCGGGCGGCCATGATCGTCGAGGGATCATCGTTGAAGATCACCGCGAGCGCGTAGGCGCCCGTCACATGGCGCAGCATCTCGTGCATGGCCTCACGGCGGCCAAGGCCCTGGCGACGGTACTTGGCGAGCAGCTGGGCGACAACTTCCGTATCGGTCTGGGTGGTGAAGACGGCGCCTTCGGCGACCAGTCGGTCCTTGATCTCGGCAAAATTCTCAATGATGCCGTTGTGAACGACAGCCACGCCCTCAACGAAATGGGGATGCGCGTTCACCTCGTTCGGCACGCCATGGGTTGCCCAGCGGGTATGGGCAATGCCGATGTTGCCGGGCAGCGGGTCACCGGCCAGCTTGCCCTCAAGATTGAAAAGCTTGCCTTCGGCGCGGCGACGGTCGAGCTTGCCATCATTGATGGTGGCAACACCGGCGGAATCATAGCCGCGATATTCGAGCCGCTTCAGGGCGTCGACCAGACGCTCCGCCACGGGCTTGTTACCGACAATGCCGACGATGCCGCACATGAAATTCTCCGTTTCCAGTTACCACGCGGCTTTCCTAGCGGTTCCAACGCAATAGGCAATTGTGCGTGAGGTCAAATTGCGTTTCGTCTCGTAATGCAACGCAGCATTACAAGCGGTGAAGATCGGGCTAACCCGTCTACTTGGCGGCCTTCTTTGCAGCCTTTATTGCAAGGTTTCGTTCGCGGATGACGGCAGCGCGGTCCGCTTTCATCTCTTGCCGGGCACGACCGAAGGCGAGCGCATTCGCGGGCACGTCCTCGGTGATGACACTGCCGGAGGCGATCAGAGCGCCATCGCCGATCGTCACCGGCGCGACCAGCGAAGAATTCGAGCCGATGAAGGCCCCCGCCCCGATATGGGTTTCGTGCTTGTTGACCCCGTCATAATTGCAGGTGATGGTACCGGCGCCGATGTTGCTCTCGGCTCCAATGACGGCGTCGCCGATATAGGTCAGGTGATTGACCTTGGCGCCGCGGCCGATCTCAGCCTTTTTCACTTCGCAGAAATTGCCGACCTTGGAGCCTTCGGCGAGGTTCGCACCGGGGCGCAACCGGGCAAAGGGACCGACGGTCGCACCGGCCGCGACGTGTGCGCCCTCCAGATGCGAGAATGCATGGATGACCGCGCCACCCTCGACGGTGACCCCTGGGCCGAAAACGACATTAGGCTCGATCAACGCATCCTGACCGATCACCGTGTCGTGGCTCAGAAACACCGTTTCCGGAGCAATCATCGTCACGCCCGACACCATCAGCTCATGGCGGCGGCGCTCCTGCCAGAGGCGTTCGATGACGGCGAGTTCGGCGCGGTTGTTGCAGCCGGTCAACTCGGTCTCCGGCGCATCCACGGCGACGGCCTTTCCGCCCAGCGCGCGGACGATCTCCACGAGATCGGTGAGGTAGTATTCACCCTTGGCGTTCTTGTTGTCGATGCGTGAGAGGAGATCGAGCGCCTTCCTGCCATCAATCGCCATCAATCCGCTGTTGCACCAGGTGACGGCGCGCTCGGCCTCGGTCGCATCCTTCTCCTCGCGGATGGCGACAAGTTCGCCCTTCTCGACGAGCAGTCGACCATAGCCGGTCGGGTTCTGGGTGTGGAAGCCGATGACCGCGACATCAGCGCCGCCGGCCAGCGCGTCGCGCGCGGCCTTCAGGGGGGCTGCGGTGATCAGCGGCACATCACCATAGGCGACCAGGATCTCATCATAGCCACGGGCAATGGCGTCGCGAGCCATCTGGACTGCGTGACCGGTACCAAGCCGCTCGGTCTGCAGCACGCTCTCGACGGCAAGACCGTCGACTCGGGCCGCATTTTCCACCTTCTCGGCGTCGCGACCGAGAACCAAGGCGACGTCGGACACACCGGAGGCAGCGATCGACGCCATGACATGGGCGATCATCGGACGCCCGCCGACAGGATGCAGGACCTTGGACATCGACGACTTCATCCGGGTGCTGTCACCAGCGGCGAGAACGACGGCAAGGCAGGTGCGGTTCATTGAAGGCTCCGACATGAGAATGGCGACCCTCAGTAATACCAGCGCAGGCGGGCCGCAAGTCTGCAGCGGCTCAGAGCCGCTTCTGCGCGCTTTCCACAGCCCTCAGAGCCGCCGCCCGGCCCTGCTCAATCGCCCTTTCGGTGGCGAGGCGCGCAGCCTCTGGGTCGCGATTTTCGATCGCCTCGACGACGGCGAGATGCAGTTCGGTGATGGCCTCGCCGCGGCCAGCGAGGGCCGGGTCAAATGCCATGGTGAAGGCACCATCAAGCGAGGCCTTGATGAAACCAATCATGCTTTCCAGGAAAGGATTGGCGCCGACGATCGTCAGTAGCACATGGAAGCGCAGATCGGCCTCCACCTGGCTCGGCCAGTCGAGATCGTTGGAGCCCAGCAGAAGCGCATAGTGGCGCAGTTCCGCACAGTCCTCGGGCGTGGCACGGAGGGCGGCAAAGGCGGCCGAAGCAGGTTCTAGAACCAGTCTGACGTCATAGAGATGATCGATGAATTCCGCCGTGACACCGGTCTGAAAATGCCAGCGCAAGACGTCTTCGTCGATCAAATTCCAGTGGCAGCGATCCGTAACGCGGGTTCCGACGCGCGATTTGGCGACGATCAGTCCCTTGGCTGTCAGCGTCTTCATGGCTTCGCGCAGCACGGAGCGCGACACATCAAACTCTGCCTCGAGCTCGATATCGCCCGGCAAGGGCTCGCCTATCGCGAACCGGCCACCCACGATCGCCAAACCGAGCTGTTCGACAACCTTTGAATGGCTTGTACGAAGATTGGAAATGACTTTCATTTCCCGGACATCTTCCTTGCGCATTCCACCTCGCATGCCAACGTCATGGCCCGGCTTGTTACATCAAAGGCAATACCGGCGAAAGTCGATATCTGAGTATTCTCGCAATTTGAAAAAACTAAACAAGAAAGGGCGCCTAAGGCGCCCTTTCCATTTTGATATCCAGAGATGGATTACTGCGGCAGCTTGTCGTCAACGCCTTCGATGTAGAAGTTCATGCCGAGGATGGTGCCGTCGTCGGCCGACTCACCTTCCTTCAGCCACGGCGTACCGTCCTGCTTGTTGATCGGGCCGCTGAAGGGCTTCAGCTCACCGGACTTGATCTTGGCTTCGGTGTCCATCGCCATGGCCTTCACGTCGTCAGGCATGTTGGTGTAGGGCGCCATGGACAGGATGCCGTCCTTCAGGCCGTCGAAGGTCTGAGCGGAGGACCAGGTGCCGTCGATTACGGCCTGGGTGCGCTTGATGTAGTACGGTGCCCAGGTGTCGACGATGGCGCTGAGCTGTGCAGTCGGGCCGGCGGCGATCATGTCCGAAGCCTGGCCGAAGGCCTTCAGGCCACGCTCTTCAGCAACCTGCATCGGAGCGGTGGTGTCAGTGTGCTGGGTCAGCACGTCGACGCCCTGGTCGAAGAGAGCCTTGGCAGCATCCGCTTCCTTGCCCGGGTCGAACCAGGTGTTGACCCAGATGACCTTCAGCTTGAACTCCGGGTTGACTGTGCGGGCGCCATGGAGAAAGGCGTTAATGCCGGCGACGACTTCCGGGATCGGGAAGGAGGCGATGTAGCCGGCAACGCCGGTCTTCGACATCTTGCCTGCGATCTGACCGTTGATGAAGCGGCCTTCATAGAAACGGGAGTTGTAAGTGGCGACATTGGCCGCTGTCTTGTAGCCGGTCGCATGCTCGAACTTCACGTCCGGGAACTTCTCGGCGACCTTCAGGGTGGCATCCATGAAGCCGAAGGAGGTGGTGAAGACCAGTGCACAGCCGGAACGGGCCATGCGCTCGATGGCGCGCTCGGCATCCGGACCTTCGGGAACGTTTTCGAGGTAAGGCGTTTCGATCTTGTCGCCAAAATGTTCCTGAAGCTGCTGGCGGCCAATGTCATGGGCCTGGGTCCAGCCGCCGTCGGTCTTGGAGCCGACATGGACGAAGCAGACCTTGGTCTTGTCCTGGGCGGCGGCAGGTGCCGCAACGCCGACAATGGCGGCTGCCGAGGCAGCAAGCGCGAGGAGGATGTTCTTCATGGATTACCCCTGTCTGGTTAGGTTGAAGCTTTTGTTTTGATTATCGATCCGGCACGAACGGCTTGCCGAGGCAGGCCGGCGTGTTGATCAGCGTCGTGCGGCGATTATGGGAGATTATGATCAGCACGACAATGGTCGCCGCATAGGGTAGAGCCGACAGAAACTGCGATGGCAGACCGATGCCGAGCGCCTGCGCATGCAACTGCCCGATGGTCACGGCGCCGAAGAGATATCCACCCGCCAGCACGCGCCAGGGCCGCCATGCGGCGAAGACAACGAGCGCCAAGGCAATCCAGCCGCGGCCGGCCGACATGTTCTCCACCCATTGCGGCGTATAGACCAGCGACAGCTGTGCACCGGCGAGACCGGCGCAAGCGCCACCGAACATCACCGCGAGATAGCGGGTACGGATAACCGGGAGCCCGAGCGTATGGGCCGAGCCGTGGCTGTCACCGATGGCGCGCAGTTTCAGGCCGGACCGGCTCTTGAACAGATACCAGTTCACGCCGATGACAAGCGCGATCGACAGATAGAAAAAGAGATCCTGCGCAAACAGGATCGGACCGATGACCGGGATATCCGACAGCAGCGGAATGACGATCGGCTGCATCTTGACGCCCGGCACACCAACCACGCTTTCGCCCACCATGCCGGAGACGCCCAGACCGAGGATGGTCAGAGCAAGCCCGGTCGCCACCTGATTGGCCACAAGCGTCAGCGTCAGAAAGCCGAAAAGCAGCGAGAAGAACGCGCCGGTGGCGATGCCGGCGAGAACGCCGAGATAGGGCGAGCCGGTCATGTTCGTGGCAATGAAGGCGCAGACGGCACCGATGATCATCATGCCCTCGACGCCGAGATTGAGGACGCCGGAGCGCTCTGCGACCAGTTCGCCCATGGCGGCGATGACCAGCGGTGTCGAGGCGGTGATGATGGTCAGAAGGATGGCTTCGAACATCATCACACACCCCTGGACGCGGCGTTGCGGGCACGATCAAAGACGATGCGCACCTTGTAGAGAATGAGCGTGTCACAGGAGAGCACGAAGAACAGCAGCAGGCCCTGGAAAACGCGGGTCACCTTGTCCGAGACGCCGATCGACAGCTGCGCGCCTTCGCCGCCGAGATAGGTCAGCGCCAACACGAATCCGGAGGCGATGATCCCCAGCGGATTGAGGCGACCGAGGAAAGCAACGATGATGGCGGTGAAGCCATAACCCGGCGAGATCGTCGGCTGCAGGTGACCGATCGAGCCTGAGACTTCCGAGATGCCGGCAAGGCCCGCAAGCGCGCCGGAGAACATCATCGAAAACCAGACCATCTTGCGCGAGGAGAAGCCGGCAAAGCGCCCTGCCCTCTCCGATTGACCGAGCACGACGACCTGAAAGCCTTTCAGCGTGTAGCGCATCATGAACCAGACGGCGACGGCGGCCACGAGTGCAAAGACGATGCCGAGATGGGCGCGGCCGGAGGACAGGATTTCCGGCAGAACGGCTTCGGAGACGAAGGAACGGGACTGCGGAAAATTGTAACCGGCCGGGTCCTTCCAGATCCCGCGCGTCAGCCAGTCAAGCAGAAGCTGCGCGATGTAAACCAGCATCAGGCTGGTCAGGATCTCGTTGGTATTGAAACGGGTCTTCAGAAGCGCCGGGATCGCGGCATAGGCAGCGCCGCCGATCGCCCCCATGACCAGCATCAGCGGCAGAAGCAGCGGCGAGGTCCATTCGTAGAAGGTGATCGGCAGGATCGAACCGACGATCGCGCCGACGATGAACTGGCCTTCGGCGCCGATATTCCAGTTGTTGGAGCGATAGCAGACAGAGAGGCCGACACCGATCAGGATCAGCGGAGCGGCCTTCACCGCAAGCTCGTGCAGCGACCAGACCTCGAGAAGTGGCTCGATGAAGAAGCTGTAGAGCGCAGACACCGGATCCTTGCCGAGCAGCGCAAACATGATGCCGCCGAAAAGGACGGTGAGCGCCAGCGCCAGCAGCGGCGAGACGATGGCAAACAGGCTGGATTGGCGGGCGCGGCGTTCAAGTTCAATGCGCATGGGCCGCCTCCGGGGCAGTGGTCAGGCCATGAACGCCGCCCATCAGGATGCCGATGCGTTCGCGGGTCATGGTCGAGGCGGGATGGGCGTCGGACAGCCTGCCCTCCGAAATCGCCGCAATCGAGGTTGCGACTTCGAAGATCTCGTCGAGGTCCTGGCTGATGACGACAACGGCAGAGCCGGCCTTGGCGAGATCGACCAGCGCCTGGCGAATGCGGCTCGCAGCACCGGCGTCGACGCCCCAGGTGGGCTGGTTGACGACCAGCACGGAAGGCTGGCGGTCGAGTTCGCGACCCACGATAAACTTCTGCAGATTGCCGCCCGAGAGCGAGCCGGCAGCCGGATCATCGCCGCTCTTGCGCACATCCATCATTTCGGAAATACGGCGTGCCGCCTGCTGGACGAGGCCGTGGCGAATGAGGCCGATCTTGCTGCCGGAGAGATAGGCAGCACGATCGGAGGCGTTTCTCGAAAGAAAGAGGTTTTCCGAGAGGCTCATGGCCGGGATTGCCGCATGGCCGTGGCGCTCCTCGGGTACGAAGCCGGCGCCGAGCAGACGACGCTCATTGATGCCGAGACGGCCGACGGATTTTCCACGCAGGCAGATCGCATCGGGATTCTGAACCGGATATTCGCCCGAAAGCGCATCGAACAGCTCGCTCTGGCCGTTTCCGGCAACACCCGCGATCGCCAGGATCTCGCCCGCCTTCACCGTCATCGAGACATTCTTGAGCGGCATGGCGAAGGGGGTGCGCGGGCTGACGGAGAGGTCTGTCACCTGCAGCTGGATGGCCCCATCCGCCGGCGGCTCGACCTTTTCGACACCGGCGACATCGGCGCCCACCATCATGCGGGCCAGCGACGCCGGCGTCTCCTGCCTCGGGTCGCAGGCGCCCGTGACCTTGCCGTGGCGGAGCACGGTCGCGCGGTCGCAGATGCGCTGCACTTCCTCAAGGCGGTGACTGATATAGAGAACCGAGCGGCCTTCCGCCTTCAGCTTGAACAAGGTCTCGAACAGCTTGTCTGCTTCCTGCGGCGTCAAAACGGAGGTGGGTTCGTCGAGAATGATGAGCTTCGGGTTCTGCAGGAGCGCGCGGACGATCTCAATGCGCTGGCGTTCGCCCACCGAGAGATCGGCGACATGGGCGTCGGGATCCAGCGGCAGGCCATAGGCGACCGAGAGTTCCGCCGCCTTCCTGGAGAGCTCGGATATAGAGATCTTCTCGTCGAGCGACAGCGCAATGTTTTCGGCGACCGTCAGCGCCTCGAACAGCGAAAAGTGCTGGAAGACCATGCCGATGCCGAGACGGCGCGCGGAGGCGGGGTTGGGAATGACTTGATCCTTGCCCTGCCAGCCGATCGAGCCGGCAGAGGGCGCCAGGATGCCGAACAGCATCTTTACGAGGGTAGATTTGCCGGCGCCGTTTTCGCCGAGAAGCGCATGGATTTCACCATGGCCGATATCGAGGTCGATGTCGTCGCAAGCCTTGAAACTGCCGAACAGCTTCGTCAGGCCCCGCACGGTCAATAGCGGCTTTTCGCCCTCGGGCGCTTGTTGCGGCACAGGTCCCCCTTGCACTCTCACGCGGCACAGCCGGATCTTCCGTCCGGTTAGTCGATTAATTCATAACCGGTTTGTGGCAGCGCACAATATATAGGCAAAAGTTTTTTTTGGTTTTGCCCAGACGCGTTCGCCGACCATCAGTCCCGACGGCCGAGGCCCGGGAAAACCTGCAGGATACCGCCAATTACATAGAGATAGATGCTGGTAACGATGGTGCCGATCACCACCCATTGCGGGGAGTCGAAATGCAGGAGCAGTGCATAGCCGCCGAAACCGCACCAAAGCAGAAACACCGCGAGATTGAGTGGGCGCAAACGCTTGACGCGGACGGGATGCAGGAAGTGGATCGGCAGGAATGTCAGGATGACCGACGCCAGAACGGCAACCAGAGCCGTCGTGGCGCTCGCATCGATGACGAAGAGCGTGAAGATCAGCATGTTCCAGACGACAGGGAAACCGGAGAAGAAGTATTCATCCGTCTTCATGCCCATATCGGCATAATAGATGGCGCTCGACACCACGATCAGTCCGGCGGCGACGAAGGACCAAGGCTCGCCGATCATGCCACTCTGATAGAGGGCGAAAGCGGGCAAAAGCACATAGGTGACGTAGTCGATGATGTTGTCGAGCGTGTCGCCGGACCAGTTGGGCAGGACTTCCTTGACGCGCACCTTGCGGGCGATCGGACCGTCAATGCCGTCGACGAGCAGCGCAAGGCCCAGCCACCAGAACATGTCGACAAAACGCTTCTCTGCAGCCGCAACGACCCCCAGGAAGGCTAGAAAGGAACCCGAAGCGGTGAGCATATGGACCGAAAAGGCGCGAATTTCGGCATAAGGCACGCGCTTGTAATTGAAGATTTTCATCCCTGCTCCAGTCGGCGGCACTGCGGAGGAAACGGTATCGGATGAAATGACGCGCATTGCAACACAAGTGGCGCGCTATGCCCGGATTTCGGCACCAGCATCCCAACACCTGCGCCATTTGGGCCCATGGATTTTATCCCCGGCGAGATCTAGATAAGGCTTGGAACATCAAATGGAATCTTCCTCATGCGCCAGGAATTCGACATTGCCGTCATCGGTTCAGGTCCCGCCGGCCAGATCGCTGCCATTGCCATGGCGCGCGGCGGGCGTCGCGTGGTCCTCGTCGGACCCGAGCCCGATGGATCGGACCGCCGGACGACGGCGCTTATGGATCAGTCGCTGACGATGATCGAGCGCCTGGGGCTCTGGCAGGACCTCAAGCCACGCGCGGCGCCGCTTCAGGTGATGCAGATCATCGACGGCACCAGACGCCTGCTAAGGGCTCCCACAGTTGCCTTTCGCAGCGCCGAGATCGGGCTCGACGCCTTTGGCTACAATATTCCGAATGCCGCTCTGCTCGAAAGGCTGTCCAAGGCGGTTGCCGACGAAGGCCTCATTACGCGCAAACCACTTGCGGCGGAGACTATTCATGTGGGGCGCGATGCGACGACGATCGGCCTTGGCGGCGGGGAAACAGTGACTGCGGATTTCGTCATTGGCGCCGACGGTCGCCGGTCGAAGACCCGCGACAGCGCCGGCATTGGCGTGAAGACCTGGTCCTATCCGCAGACTGCGGTGGTGATGAATTTCAGCCATAGCCTGCCGCACCAGAATATCTCGACGGAATTTCATACCGAATCCGGCCCATTCACCCAAGTTCCCCTGCCCGGCTTGCGCTCGAGCCTGGTCTGGGTCGTCAAACCGCAGGAGGCCGAAAGACTAACATCGCTCGCGCCCAAGCAACTCTCGGCCGAGGTAGAAGCCCGCATGCAGTCCATGCTGGGCAAGGTTCACGTCGAGGAAGGTGTGCAGGCCTGGCCGCTGTCAGGCATGACTGCGCATCACTACGGAAAGGGCCGGGCCGCATTCATTGGCGAGGCCGGTCACGCCTTCCCGCCGATTGGCGCACAGGGCCTGAACCTCAGTCTGCGCGATATCGCTGCTCTCGAAGAGATCCTCATTGATCGCAGCTTGGAGCCGATCGCCTCCGACAGCGGCGATCGCTTCGATCGCAAGCGCCGGCTGGATATCGCGAGCCGCACGGCCAGTGTCGATCTGCTCAACAGGTCCCTTCTGTCCGGCCTGCTGCCCGTGCAGATGCTCAGGGCTGCGGGACTTCAGGTACTGGCGAGCGTGGCGCCGCTGCGCAACCTTGTCATGCAGGAAGGCGTTGCCCCTGGTCGCGGCCTGAAAGACCTTCCGTCGCTTTTACGGAAAAAGGTCGGCCGGTAACAGACCGTGGGTGATGGCGAACAGCAGAGCCGAGACCGAAAACACGGAAATGACCGTCGTGATCAGGATTGTGGCTGATGCTCGTTCCTGCCAGACGCCGTATTGCTGGCCTATGACGAACACATTGGTGGCCGTTGGCAGCGAAGCAAGCAAAACGGCCGTATAGACCCAGAGCGGGTCGAAATTCCCAACGAAGCTCAGGACGACATAGACAAGGACCGGATGCAGCACGAGCTTGATCGGCACGATATAGCCGATCTCTGCGGGTATCCGCTTCAGCGGACGCAGCGCCAGCGTCACGCCCATGGCGAAGAGCGCGCACGGGGCAGCCGCCTGGGCGAGATAATCGATCAGGCGTTGCAATGCCAGAGGGGGCTCGAAGGCGAAGGCGGCGGCGATGAAGCCGACGAGAGTGGCGATGATGAAGGGGTGGGTCAGGATTTTACGGGCGACATCGAGTGCCAGTTGTGCCGGTGGCCGCTTGTCACCGCCGGCAAAGGCCATGAGGGCAGGCGCGGCAATGAAATGGGCGGCATTTTCAAAACAGAAGACGAGTGCCACCGGCACTGCAGCCTTTTCACCGAAGGCCAGGAGCGCAAGGCCCGGCCCCATGTATCCGATGTTGCCATAACAGCCGGCGAGCGCCTGAACGGTCGCTTCTTCGATCCTGTTACCGCGAACAAGGCGCCCGATCGCGAAGACCAGCACGAAGATCGTATAGGTTGCTGCAAGGCAGGCTGCGATGAAGTCGATCCGGGTCAGCTGTTCCATCGGCGTGCGGGAAACGAGCTTGAAGAAAAGAGCCGGCAGCGAAACGTAGATGACAAAGAAGTTCAGCCAGCCGAGCGCCTGGGCGGAGTGGTCACCGAGCCTGCCGGACACGTAACCAATCAGGATCAGGCCGAAAAACGGCAATACCAGCGCGACAATCTCGGCCATGGGCAGTCTCCTTGCGGACGCCCGCGCGCGCCCGTCTCGGACTTAGCCGATTTGCGACAGGATTGGAAAGGTCTGCTGGAACCAGATCGCCATGTCTGAGACATAGCCGAAGATGAAGGCAAGGCCGGTGAGCACGAGCAGCGCGCCCATGGCCTTCTCGACATGGCCGAGATGGCGGCGGAATCTCGTCAGGAAGCGCATGAAGGCGCCGGAGAAGCCGGCGGCGATCCAGAAGGGGACTGCGAGACCGAGCGAATAGATGGCAAGCAGCAATGCACCGTCGCCGACCGTTTCCTTCGACGCTGCAACGCCAAGGATGGCACCGAGCACCGGGCCGATGCAGGGCGTCCAGCCGAAGGCAAAGGCGAGGCCCATCACATAGGCTCCCGACAGGGTCGCCGGTTTCCCGCCGCCTGCGAATCGGTGTTCGGACGACAGGAAGCCCAGACGGAAGAGGCCGAGGAAATTCAGGCCCATGATGATGATGATCAAGCCGCCGATCGTCGACAGGAGATCCATGTGCTGCCGCAGAAGACCGCCGATCGTCGACGCGCCGGCTCCAAGCGAGACGAAGACAGTCGCAAAACCGAGCGTGAAGACCAGCGAGGTCAGGAGCACGGCGCGCCGGGCAGCCGCATTCTCAGCCTGGTCCCCGTCGCGGAACTGGTCGACCGAAATGCCGGCCATGTAACACAGATAGGGCGGTACGAGCGGCAGGACGCAGGGGGACAGGAAGGATAAAGCACCGGCCAGAAGCGCGCTGAAGAAGGAAATATCGGCAATCGACACGACGAACTCCGGAACCCGTTGTCGCGCCCTTCCTAATCCTCGTAAGCCGTACTTGCCAATCACCAATCTGTTGACTGCGACAACGGAACTGCATTTTGCCGGAAAACTGCATTTTTGCGGTTGACCCGTCGGGGTCACCTGCATATGTTCCGCGCACTTCTTGAGGCGGCGCAAAAACCGCACGGGAGAGCGTAGCTCAGCCGGTAGAGCAACTGACTTTTAATCAGTAGGTCCAGGGTTCGAATCCCTGCGCTCTCACCACTCCTCCAAAACTTCGCGAGATCGATCAGATTGTAGCAATTGGTTTAGCCGGTCACCAACGCCTGTGTCCTATTCTGGGCCAGGCTGAGGCGAAAGGAGTTGGAAGATGCGTGTGATGGTGGCCCTGATGATCGGTGCGATCTTCAGTATCCTGGCGATCAAACACTCCGAAAACTCATTCGGGCCGGGCCAGTTGACCGCGTCAGTCACTGACATCACGGCAGGTTGAAGCGGCGACGAGGGATTCTGTGATATTCAGGCAACAGGCGGCCTTCTTCGTACCCTCTGGATGCCGCGACGACCCCGGGCAGGAACCGCTATTGCCGCAATCTCGTTGTCGATGAGCAGGCAGGAGCCAAACATGAGATACATCTTCATCCTGCTGATCGCCTCGGTGCTCAGCATTCTCGCTTTCAAATATGCGAACAACTCGCTCGGCGGCGGCGAATTGATGGCGTCGCCCGTGGATGTGACCGCCGCGTTGTGAAGCCATCCCGGATGGAGCGTGTCGCTCTCTGAAATCAGCCCAGCAGGGTCTCCAGCCAGTCCCGCGACAATCGCCCTTCAAGCTCCGTCGCGAGTTCATCGAGAGCTTCGTCCACAAGCCCGCGATAACTCTGCGATCCGCTTTCGATGCCGAAGCTTGAAAGCAGTTTTCGGCGATACTCGTCGCTGGCGAACAGACCGTGGAGGTAGGTGCCGATGACGCGGCCATCTGCAGACCGCGCCCCGTCCGGACGCCCGTCGATGGTGATCGGTGCGCGGGCGGTGTCTGCTCCCTCGGTGACGCCGAGATGGATCTCGTAGCCCGACAGCGGCACATCATGTTCCAGAGAATGGGCCCGGCTGTTGCGCACCGTCTTTTCCGCCGCCATCACCGTTTCGACATCGAGCAGGCCAAGCCCCTCGACGGCGCGCGGCGTGCCTTCGAGGCCTAGCGGATCGGCAACAGAACGCCCGAGCATCTGGTAGCCGCCGCAAATGCCGATCACCCGCCCTCCGCGCCGGATATGCATCTGGAGGTCGCGGTCCCAGCCGTGGCTGCGAAACTCTTCAAGATCGGCAATCGTCGATTTGGAACCCGGCAGAACCACCAGACCGGCATCGGCGGGCCATGGGTCGCCCGCACGGACATAGACGAGATCCACCTCCGGTTCGGCGGCAAGCGGATCGAGATCGTCGAAATTGGCGATTCGGGAGAGGACGGGTACGGCCACCTTCAGGGCGCCACCAGTTCCGCGCGCGAGGCGCTCAAGCACCACAGAGTCTTCCGCCGGCAAACGAGCCGCAGCCTTGAGCCAGGGAATGACACCGAAGCAAGGCCATCCGGTGAACTGCGCAATGGCCGACAGCCCATCGTCGAACAGGCTGACGTCGCCCCGGAACTTGTTGATGATGTAGCCGACGATCTGGCTGCGGTCTTCGTCCGGCAGGATGGTGTGGGTACCGACGAGCGAGGCAATCACCCCTCCCCGGTCAATATCTCCGACCAACACGACCGGGACCCCGGCATGCGTGGCAAAGCCCATATTGGCAATGTCCCCGGCCCTCAGGTTTATCTCGGCGGGCGAACCTGCGCCTTCGACGACGACAAGGTCCTGGCCCATACAGACGGTCTCGAAACTCTCAAGGACCGCTCCAAGAAGATGCGGCTTCAGTCGCTGGTAATCGCGTCCCTTAGCCTGACCGAACACCTTGCCCTGAACAATGATCTGGCTGCCGGTTTCGCTTTGTGGCTTTAGCAGAACGGGATTCATGTGGACGGAAGACGGCGTCCGCGATGCCATCGCCTGGAGCCACTGGGCCCGACCGATTTCTCCGCCGTCATCGGAGACGGCCGCATTGTTCGACATATTCTGCGGCTTGAACGGCGCGACCTTCAGACCCCTGTTGGCGGCCAGTCGGCAGAGGCCTGCGACCAGTATCGTCTTTCCGACATCCGATCCTGTCCCCTGCAACATGATCGTTCGTGTCATCGTCATCTATCCTGTTTCCGCCACGGCGCCGACCGCCTGTTTACCAAGGTTTTGCCGCGAATTTGCCATCAGCGTTACCGCGAATGCGACACTGCGTCAGCCTGTCGCGGCCATTTCGCCTCAAGTAGCTCATTCGCGACATGTGATGGCGGATTGCGCTCTGGTACGAAGGCATCACAGTGATTATCTGCACGTTGAAACCAGCGCCCCCAAGAGCGCAACAGATTTAGGAAGCACCCATGCTCTACATCCTGCAGAACCGCAATAGCCTCGCCATCGCCTGGAACGGCCGCGCGCCGCAACGCCAGCGGGTTGCCCGCTGGGAAGTACGCAATCCCCTGGTCGCTCGCAAGGGCTGATCACAGCGCTTCACCAAGGTCGGAAGACTGGACGAAGCGAGGCTGAGACGCCTCAAAAAACACAAACGCCCCGGGACGCAATACTCGATCCGGGGCGCAACCGACAGTAACGCGTCGGCCACCTCATCTATCGTTACAGATGTTACCGGATTGTTAGCAGAGCTTCTGCTTCCCGCATTTTTAAATTTTTTTTGTGCTTTGAGCAAATTCTCAGAGCCTACCCGATATTGGCGCAGCTGGGACACCCAAGGTCTCATCTGGGAACGCGCACAACCAAGCCATGCGTTCCACCCACCCCGACTGCCGGTCCTTTGAGCATCGCGCTGCCGCACGAGCGCTTGAATGCGGCAAAATCAGTCGCACCAATAGCTTGGGTCCAGCGCACCGGAGCACATGGACGCCTGACGGGAGGTTGATTTTCGAAACCAAAGACGTAGGCTGCTCTTCGTGACACGCGGTCGACTGGGCTTCTGAGCCCCTAATGACAAGACTCGGTCCACTGGATGGCGCACTGGGGCGACGCGTCCCGGCACCTCATCCACAGTGAAGAGCAAATTGGCAGACCGGTCCGCAGTAGCCGTCTCTGCCCGTCCCGATGAACGCTGCAAGATAAGACTGGGAGGTCTTAACTCCATGAAGAAGCTCCTTGCTTCCACGATTCTCGCCGCAGGTCTCTACGCTGGTGCCGGTTCGGCCCAGGCTGCCGAATGCGGAGATGTCTCGATTGCCGAAATGAACTGGGCGTCGGCCGGCGTTGCTGCCTATGTCGACAAGATCATCCTGGAAAGCGGCTATGGCTGCACGGTGACCGTGGTTACCGGCGACACCATGCCGACCTTCGCCTCGATGAACGAAAAGGGCCAGCCGGACATCGCTCCAGAATTCTGGGTCAATGCCGTGCGCACCGCTCTTGACCAGGCGATCGCCGAGGGACGCCTCATCCAGGCTGCTCCGCTGCTTTCGGATGGCGGCGTTGAAGGATGGTGGATCCCGAAGTTCATTGCTGACGCCAACCCTGACATCAAGACTGTCGAAGACGCCCTGAAGCGTCCCGACCTCTTCCCGGCTCCGGAAGATCCGTCCAAGGGTGCCGTCACCAACTGCCCGGCCGGCTGGAACTGCCAGGTCTCGACCGCAAACCTCTACAAGGCACTTGGCGCCAAGGACAAGGGTTTCGAACTCGTCGACACCGGCTCGGCTGCAGGTCTGGACGGTTCGATCGCAAACGCGTTCGAAAACAAGAAGGGCTGGCTCGGCTACTACTGGGCTCCGACCGCGATCCTCGGCAAGTACGAGATGGTCAAGCTCTCCTTCGGCGTCGAGCATGACAAGGCATCCTGGGATGCGTGCACCGCCGTTCCGGACTGCGCAGATCCGAAGGTCAACGCCTATCCGGTGTCCGACGTCTATACCGTCGTCACCAAGGGCTTTGCCGAAAAGGCAGGCGTTGCCATGGACTACGTGAAGACCCGCAAGTGGGACAACGCGACCGTCGGCAAGGTTCTCGCCTGGATGGAAGACAACCAGGGCACCAACGAAGACGGCGCCAAGCACTTCCTGGAAACCTATCCGGAAATGTGGACCACCTGGGTTGCTCCCGAGGTTGCCGAAAAGGTCAAGGCTGCACTCTGAGCCTGCCATTGTTTACCGTGCGGCGGGCTTTGCGGCCCGCCGCATTTTCTGAGAAGCGGCATGCCGCATCACGCCATTCAACGACTCCCGACGTCGCAGACGGCATGAAGTCCCTTCCGGAACTCGACTAGCCTCTCGCCTCGGGAACATGGCATCGCCGCCAAGGCCCAACGCAACGTCTTTGACGTCATATCAAGCGGGGGTCGCAAAGGGGAACGAGATGGCTTCAAGTTTATGCAATTACCTTCCGGAACTGCTCTGCAGGTTTCCACAGATCGACGACACGGTGCTACGCGGCGTGCGCAAAAGCGTCGATGAGAGTTTCAAGGGCTTCGTGCGTGCCTATGGTCACGTGATCGATGCGATCACACATCCGCTGCAGCTGTTCTTGAACTGGCTCGAAGCGCTGTTCGTCAATACGCCCTGGTTCATCTTCCTTGCGGTGATGGTGCTTATCGTCTACTTCGCCAGCCGCAACATGCGCATTGTGGTCCTGACCATCGTCGGCATGATGTTCATCGGATTTGTCGGTCTTTGGGAAGACACGATGATCACGCTGGCGATCGTCACCGTGTCGACCATCCTTGCCATCGTCATCGGTATTCCGATCGGCATTCTGATGGCGCGTTCGGACCGGGCACAGTCGGTCGTCAATCCGATACTCGACGTGATGCAGACCCTGCCGAGTTTCGTCTACCTCATTCCAGTCGTCATGATCTTCGGGATCGGCAAGGTGCCGGGCGTTATCGCCGTCGTGATCTATGCGGTCCCGCCGATGATCCGCCTCACCAATCTCGGCATTCGCCTGGTCGACCGCGAGGTTCTGGAAGCCGCCGACGCTTTCGGCTCTTCCCCCGGCCAGAAGCTTATGAATGTGCAGATCCCGCTGGCCCTGCCGACCGTCATGGCCGGCATCAACCAGACCATCATGATGTCACTTGCCATGGTCGTCGTCGCCTCGATGATCGGTGTGGGTGGTCTCGGCAAAAACGTGCTGCAGGCCATTTCCAACCAGTTCCTGACGATCGGGTTCCTCAACGGCTTCGCACTTGTTGCTATTGCCATCATCTTCGACCGCGCCAGCCAGGCCTATGGCAAGCGCCTTCAGCGCCACACGGAGGTGGTCCATGGCTAGTCACGACATCGAGATCCGCAATCTCTACAAGATCTTCGGCCCGAACGGCGGCGCCTTCATCGACCAGGTCAAGGCCGGCATGTCGAAGTCGGAGCTCAACGAAACGCACGGCCATGTTCTCGGTCTCAAGGATATCAACATCCAGATGCCGGGTGGCGGGATTACCGTCGTCATGGGTCTGTCGGGTTCCGGCAAGTCGACGCTGATCCGCCACATTAACCGGCTGATCGAGCCGACTTCGGGCGAAGTTCTCTACGATGGTGTCGACGTCTGTCGGATGAACCCGCTGGAACTGCGGGAATTCCGTCGCCACAAGACGGCGATGGTGTTCCAGAAGTTTGCGCTTCTGCCGCATCGAACCGTGCTCGAAAACACCGTCTACGGTCTCGACATCCAGGGCATTCCGCGGTCGAAGAGTGAAGAAATCGGTCGCCGCTGGATTGCTCGCGTCGGGCTGTCCGGATTCGAGAGCCACTATCCGAACCAGCTTTCAGGCGGGATGCAGCAGCGTGTCGGTCTGGCGCGAGCCCTGTCCAACGACGCCGACATCCTGCTGATGGACGAGGCCTATTCGGCGCTGGATCCGCTGATCCGCGTCGACATGCAGACGGTCCTGCTCGATCTGCAACAGGAACTGAAGAAGACGGTCGTCTTCATCACCCACGATCTCGACGAAGCGCTGCGCCTCGGCGACAAGATCGCGATCCTCAGGGACGGCCAGGTCATCCAGCAGGGTTCGGGTCAGGAGATCGTCCTGCAGCCGGCAGACGATTACATCTCCGCCTTCGTCAAGGAGGTGAACCGCGGTCGCGTCATTCGTCTCGACACGATCATGGGACCGATTTCTGGCTCTGGCGAAGGCCTTGCTCTTCCCGGCAACACGGTTCTCGAAGCCGCTGCCCGGATCATGACCGATGCACGGCAGTCGAGCGCCACGGTCACCGACGAAGCCGGCAACGGCATCGGTCGGGTGGATCTGCAGCAGATCATCGCCGCCATGGTCACGCCGAAGAGCCACGAAGACAATCAGATGGCCGCCGAATAGATCAGGCGCTTTCCACAAGGTCATCGCTCAACGGCTCCGTCTCGGCGGGGCCGTTGTCGTTTTTCGAGATTGAAACCACATAAAGACTTCTTTATATGATTGGCATGTCAATGAGAGGATCCGCCATGGCAACCCCGTCCAATCCGCTTTCCGAACTTCTGGCCGAAAAGGGCGTGCTGCTCGCCGACGGCGCCACCGGCACCAATCTCTTTGCGCAGGGTCTTGAGGCCGGTGAAGCACCGGAACTGTGGAACGAGGCGCAGCCGGAAAAGATCGTCAAGCTGCATCAGGATTTCGTCGATGCCGGCGCCGACATCATCCTCACCAATTCCTTTGGCGGCACGCGGCATCGCCTGAAGTTGCACCATGCCGACAACCGCGTGCACGAGCTGAACAAGAAGGCCGCGGAGATTGCCCGTTCAGTGGCCGACAAGGCGCCGCGCAAGGTGATCGTCGCCGGCTCCGTCGGCCCGACCGGCGAGTTGCTGATCCCGCTCGGCGCCCTCTCCTATGAAGACGCCGTTGCCGCGTTTGCGGAGCAGATGGAAGGCCTGAAAGCCGGTGGCGTCGATGTCGCCTGGATCGAGACCATGTCCTCGCCCGAGGAGATCCGTGCCGCGGCTGAAGCAGCCGTGAAGGTTGGCCTGCCCTATACCTTTACCGGCTCCTTCGACACCGCCGGTAAGACCATGATGGGCCTGCACCCGAAGGACATTCATGGGGTGGCCTCCGATATCGGCGCCGGTCCGCTGGCGGTCGGTGCAAACTGCGGCGTGGGCGCCTCCGACATCCTGCAGAGCCTGCTCGACATGACCGGCTCCAACCCTGAAGCGACGGTAATCGTGAAGGGTAATTGCGGCATTCCGGAATTCCGTGGCTCCGAAATCTTCTATTCCGGTACGCCGCCGCTGATGGCGGATTATGCCCGCCTCGCCCGCGACGCCGGTGCGAAGATCATCGGCGGTTGCTGCGGCACATCCTGCGATCATCTGGCGGCCATGCGGAAGGCGCTCGACGACTATACGCCGGGTCCACGCCCGACGCTCGAAGTCATCGTCGAGCGGATCGGCCCGCTGCGCAACAAGACCGCCGACGAGAGTGGTGCGCAGGAAAGCGGACGCCGGAGCCGCCGGCGCGGCAACTGAGGCAACCCACTGTCATCGAAATCAAAAAGGGCGCCGCGGGGCGCCCTTTTCGTCTCAGCAATTTGCCGATGACATCAGCCGACGAAGGCCCGTTCGATGACGAACTCGGCCGGCTTGTTGTTGGCACCTTCGGTGAGTCCTGCCTTTTCGAGCAGTTCCTTGGTGTCCTTCAGCATGGCGGTCGAGCCGCAGATCATGCCGCGATCGATGGCGGGGTCGAGCGCCGGCACGCCGAGATCGGTGAACAGCTTGCCATTCTCGATAAGGTCGGTGATGCGGCCCTTGAAGGGGAAGTCTTCGCGGGTCACCGTTGCGTAGTGCTTCAGCTTGTCGCCGACGACTTCGGCCAGGAATTCATGGTTCTTGATTTCCTCGACCAGATCGAAGCCGTATTTCAGTTCAGCCACGTCGCGGCAGGTGTGTGTGAGGATGACTTCCTCGAACTTCTCATAGGTCTCGGGATCGCGGATCAGGCTGGCGAAAGGCGCAATGCCGGTGCCGGTCGAGAACATGTAGAGGCGCTTGCCGGGGGTGAGTGCATCGAGCACCAGCGTGCCGGTCGGCTTCTTGCGCATCAGCACCTTGTCGCCCGGCTGGATCTTCTGCAGATGCTGGGTCAGCGGGCCATCGGGAACCTTGATGGAGAAGAACTCGAGTTCTTCGTCCCAGGAGGGGCTGGCGATCGAATAGGCGCGGTAGATCGGCTTGCCCTCGACCATCAGGCCGATCATCGCAAACTCGCCCGAGCGGAAGCGGAAGCCGGCGGGGCGGGTCATGCGAAAGCGGAACAGGCGGTCGGTATAGTGCGTGACGCTCAGAACCGTTTCGGCATAGACGCCTTCGGGCACGATCAGTTCGGCGTTGTCGGTCTTCACAGGAGCATTCATAGGCTGTCGGTCCTATCGTTCAGTCGATTGGGAAGAGCCTATAATCCAGACCGTCCCATTCCACAATTCAGCCGGCATGCGCATTTCGCAGCCGAGATATCCGTTAAAGCGAAGGCGGCAACCTTGACCGAGGTCAATTTGCCGCCCTTTGATAGCGATATTTCTATGTCTCAGGCGCCCGTAGAGCCGAGGCGACGCCAGCTGAAGCCGCCGGCGGCTTCCGATGCACGGGCCGTCGGCTGGTAGCGCTGGGCAACGCCCGTGAGACAGTTCTCAGCAAGCCGCCGCTGGGCGACGCGATTGGTCACGGCGAAGCTGTCGAAGCCGGTGCGCAGCATCAGCGGCACCTGGTCGATCAGGACGTCGCCAACGGCGCGCAGTTCACCGGCATAGCCCAGACGCTCGCGCAGCAGCGACGCATGGCTGAAACCACGGCCATCGTTGAAGGCCGGAAACGCGACCGCGATGAGTGCGATGCGGTCGAGATGCGGCTCAAGCTTCTTGACGTCGTCAGCCGGTGCGATCAGCACGCCGAGGCCGACATCGTTGGTCTCTCCAACGGCTTCCAGGAAAGCGTCCAGAGGGAGAAGCACCTTTTCGCCCTCGCCTACCTTGCGGTCTTCCGTTTCGGTTACCCAGATGTCGCCATCGACGAAACCGGTTTCTTTCCAGATCTTGGTCATAGTATTTCCAGTCTCACGCGGCTTCGGCAGAGGCGTTGCCATAAAGCGCGTCCTTGAACGGCTTCGGACCGACGCGGCGATAGGCTTCGAGGAAGGTTTCCTTCGGATCGAGGCGCAGGCCGAGATAGGTATCGACGATCGTCTCGACGGCGTCCGTTACCTTTTCCGGCTCGAAGCCGCGACCGATGATCTCGCCGATCGAGGAGTTCTCGTCACCGGAACCACCCAGCGTGATCTGGTAGAGTTCGGCCCCCTTCTTCTCGACACCGAGCAGGCCGATATGGCCGACATGGTGGTGGCCGCAGGCATTGATGCAGCCGGAGATCTTGATCTTGAGCTCACCGATCTCCTGCTGGCGCTCGAGCGAACCGAAGCGCTCGGAAATCGCCTGGGCGACCGGAATGGAGCGGGCGTTGGCAAGCGCGCAGTAATCCAGGCCCGGACAGGCAATCATGTCGGTGATCAGGTTGGAATTGGCGGTGGCGAGCCCTGCCTTTTCCAGCGCCTGATAGAGCGGATAGAGATCACCCTTGGCCACATGCGGCAGGATTAGGTTCTGTTCGTGGCTGACGCGGATTTCGTCGAAGGCGTAGCGCTCGGCAAGATCGGCAACCAGATCCATCTGGGCGTCCGAGGCATCGCCCGGCGTGCCACCGATCGGCTTCAGCGAGATCGTCACCATGGCATAATCCGGATGACGATGTTCCTGGACGTTGTGGCGCACCCAGGCGGCGAAGGCGGCATCTGCCTTCTGCGCACGGGCCAGCGCTTCCCAGCCGTCCGGACGGGCGGTGAGTGCCGGCGGGGCGAAATAGGTTTCGATCGCGCGGATATCGCCTTCCGGCAGCTTCAGTTCGCTGTCACGGATCTCGGCGAATTCGGCCTCGACCTGACGGGTCAGTTCTTCGACGCCGGTTTCGTGCACGAGGATCTTGATGCGGGCCTTGTACTTGTTGTCGCGGCGACCATGCAGGTTATACACGCGCACGATCGCGGTGATGTAGGTCAGAAGGTCGGCTTCCGGCAGGAAGTCGCGGATCTTCTTGGCGATCAGCGGCGTGCGGCCCTGGCCACCGCCGACATAGACCGCAAAGCCGAGTTCGCCTGATGCGTTCTTCTTCAGATGCAGACCGATGTCATGCACCTGGATCGCGGCGCGGTCCTTCTCGGCGCCGGTGACGGCGATCTTGAACTTGCGCGGCAGGAAGGAGAATTCCGGATGCAGCGAGGACCACTGGCGGAGGATCTCGGCGTAAGGGCGCGGATCGGCGACTTCATCGGCAGCAGCACCGGCGAAATGATCGGCGGTCACGTTGCGGATGCAGTTGCCCGAGGTCTGGATGGCGTGCATTTCGACGCTTGCGAGATCCTTCAGAATGTCGGGCGTGTCGGACAGCTTCGGCCAATTGTACTGGATGTTCTGGCGGGTGGTGAAGTGGCCATAGCCGCGGTCGTACTTGCGGGCGATATGGGCCAGCATCCGCATTTGCTTCGAATTCAGCGTGCCATAGGGAATGGCGACGCGCAGCATGTAGGCATGCAGCTGGAGATAGACGCCGTTCATCAGGCGCAGCGGCTTGAACGCGTCTTCTGCAAGTTCACCCGACAGGCGGCGGGCCACCTGGTCGCGGAACTGCTCTACGCGCGCCGATACGAAGGCGTGGTCGAATTCGTCATAACGATACATGTCTTACCTCAAGCCTCAAGCGGCGATGAATGCCGGGTCGGCATAACCGTGACCCTCTGCATATGCAATGGTGGGGCCTTCCGCACGAATGCGCTCGCGCAGGCGCAAGGGGCGCAGCTTGCCATCCTTTTCTTCGATCTCGATGACATTGACATCAACGACGAGATTGCTGGCGAAGGCCTGCTTGCCGGCGGTTTCCAGCGCTTCGACTGCCTCGGCATGACGCGCTACGAAAGCTTCCTGCAGACGCTCGGTCCACTGGCCATTGGCATCGAGCCAGACGGCGATGCCGTCGGTCAGGCGGTTGGCGGTCAAGACTTTGTCTGCCATGTCAGTTCCTCGCAATTTCCAGTTCTGCCGTCACGCGCGCACCCAACGGTTCGGAGCGGCTGAAATCGGCGCCGGCGACCGCGTCGCCGATAATGACCATGACCGGGCCGGTTAGCTCGGTACGAGCCTCCAGTCCCGGCAATTCCTTGAGCGTGCCGTGCAGCAGACGGCTGTCGCGACGCCCGGCATTCTCGACGACGGCAACCGTCGTGTCCTCGGCGAGGCCGCCCGCCATCAGACGCTCGGCGACGGAGGCGGCGACCGTGCGGCCCATATAGACGGCAACGGTTGCGCCCGACAGCGCAAGCCGCGCCCAATCCGGCAGCACATTACCCTGCAAATCGTGGCCGGTCGTGAAGACCAGCGACGAGGACACGCCGCGCAGCGTCAGCGGCAGTTCGAAGTCTGCGGCGGCGGCGAGTGCCGAGGTCACACCAGGGACAATCTCGTAGGCAATGCCCGCATCGCGGAGTGCTGCCATCTCTTCGCCGGCACGACCAAAGACCAGTGGATCACCCGACTTCAGACGGACGACACGCTTGCCGGCATGGCCAAGCTCGACGAGCAACGCATTGATTTCGCTCTGCGACTTGGAATGACAGCCCTTGCGCTTGCCAACCGGAATGCGCTCCGCATCACGGCGGCCCATATCGACCACTTCACGCGGCACCAGCGCGTCATACACGATGACATCGCATTCCATCATCAGGCGATGGGCGCGCAGCGTCAGCAGGTCTTCGGCGCCCGGGCCGGCACCGACGAGGAAAACGCGGCCTTCGACGCGATCTGCAGCAACGCCCTTCAGCAGGCGGGTAGCTTCACGGCGGGCCAGGCTGATCTCGTCCGCCTCGACGTGATCGGCGACCTTGCCCTTGAAGAAATCGCGCCAGAACAACCGGCGCGGCGCTCCGCGTGGCACAAGGCGATCAACGGCGCGGCGGTAGGAATTGGCAAGGCGCCCGAGCTTGCCGAGCGAGCGCGGCAGAAGGCGATCGATGTCGGCGCGGATCATCTGGGCGAGAACCGGGCCAACGCCTTCGGTGCCGATGGCAACGGCGATGGGCGCACGGTTGACGAGCGCCGGCGTGTAGAAATCGCACCAGTCGGGCTGATCCACGGCATTGGCAGGGATCCGGGCGGCGCGGGCGGCGGTCACGATCTCGCGGTCGAGAGCGCCCTCGCCCGTTGCGGCGAAGACCAGACGCGCGCCGACCACCTGTGAAGGATCAAAAGGCTCGGCGACCTGCTCGATGGCGTTTGCCGAGAGGAAGGCAGCGTAGTCGGCTTCCGGGGCATCGGCATAGGCGACGATGCGGGCCTCGGTGTTCTTGAGCAGGCGCGCCTTGGCATAGGCCTCGTCACCGTTTCCAAAAACGGCGGCGACCTCGTTCTCGACCTTGAAGAAGGCCGGAAAGACCGAAAGCTGTTTGTCCTGCTGCGCCATGAATCATCCGATGCCAGAATGCTGCACTATCGCGTTTCAGGTTTAAGAATTGAAGAAACAGGAATCCCTTCGCCCCGCACCTTGCGTATTTCTGTCCTAGTCCCCCTGCCGATGCGAGCAAAACTCACCGGCCGGTGCTCAGATCCCTCGTCCGGGATCAGGACGCTCCATGTGCCGGAAAAAGTTGGAGACAGAGCATCATTTCACTTTCAGCGCCGGTTCTGCAAGCGATAGGATTGCAGCGCATAACAGCGGAGCAGCACCAGATGACCTCACCCGAATTGACCCGTAGACTGCTCGACGTGATCGAACACGACATCTTGCCGCTGACGGCCAAGGGTGTTGCGGCCGGCAACAAGGTCTTCGGCGCCGCGATCCTTCGCAAGTCGGACCTGTCGCTCGTTCTCGCCGAAACCAACAACGAGCTGGAAAACCCGCTCTGGCATGGCGAAGTCCATACTCTGAAACGCTTCTACGAGCGGGGCGAGCGCCCCAACACCCGGGACCTGATCTTTCTGTCGACGCACGAACCCTGCACCATGTGCATGTCGGCGATCACCTGGGCCGGATTCGACAATTTCTACTATTTCTTCAGCCATGAAGATAGCCGCGACGCCTTTGCCATCCCGCATGACCTGAAGATCCTCAAGGAGGTCTTTGGCCTCGAACCCGGTGGCTATCGGCGGCAAAACGCCTTCTGGCTCAGCCATGCGATGATCGAAATGGTGGCCTCTGCTGACGACGCCGAACGCCCCGCACTTTTCGAGCAGGTCAGCCGGATCAAGACGGAATATGACCGCCTTTCGGACGCATACCAGTCGTCCAAGGGTGAAAACGACATTCCGCTCAACTGAGCGATCAGACAGGACCATCATGGAAGCCTCCACCGATATCAACCGCCTGCTCGAGATCATGGCGGCGCTGCGCCAGCCCGAGACGGGTTGCCCCTGGGACATTGTCCAGACTTTCGAGACGATCAAACCCTATACGATCGAGGAGGCCTATGAGGTGGCCGACGCCATCGAGCGCAAGGATCCGGATGATCTCTGCGAGGAACTGGGCGACCTGTTGCTGCAGGTGGTCTTCCATGCCCGGATCGCCGAGGAGGAAGGCCTGTTCTCCTTCGGCGACGTGGTCGAGGCAATTACCCACAAGATGATCCGCCGTCACCCGCATGTGTTTGCCCGCTCCGATGCCGATACGCCGGAGGCGGTCAAGGCGCAGTGGGACAAGATCAAGCAGCAGGAAAAGGCCGAACGTCTCGCACGCCGTGCGGCCCGCGGTTCGGCCGCCGATCCCGACACCGGCTATCTCGGCTCGGTTCAGCGGTCCTTTCCGGCACTCACCGAAGCGCTGAAGCTGCAGGAGCGTGCGGCCAAGGTCGGTTTCGACTGGTCGGAGGCCGCCCCCATCCTCGACAAGATCGAGGAGGAGATCGGCGAATTGCGCGAGGCGCTGGCCGAAAACCGGCCGCACAAGGTCAAGGACGAACTCGGCGACCTGATCTTCGCGCTTGTGAATATCGGCCGGCATGTGGGCGCAGAACCGGAGCAGGCCCTGCGCGGAACAAACACGAAGTTTCGAAACCGATTCAGCTATATAGAGACTGCTCTTCAAGCATCAGGTGAGACGTTGGAGGGCGCGTCGCTGGAACGGATGGAAGCGCTTTGGCAGGCGGCGAAGGGCAGGTAGACACCTGCCCGGATGCGCCTGCGACCACCGTTATGGTATCGGAGCCAGACTAAGCTGGGTGACGCAAAAGCCGTCCCCACGGGCGCAGCACTGACTGTGCCGGACCGATCCCACATTACCGCACAGGCTCGCAAACAGCCGCTGGAAGACTGCACCGTGCCAAGGGCAACCGGCTGTGGCCAGTGGGTTCGCGGCGATGACCAATGTCACCACCGGGCGTTTCCATCCGGTCACCCGGCCCTCAAAGCGGCCGCTGCCGGCAAAGGTCCAGGCGTGGCGGGCAATGGCGGATACGAGAAGTCGCGAGGACAGCCCGGGCGGCAGCTTCGGCAGGATCTGCCGCGCGAGTGGCGGGATGCGATTTTCCATGATGTAGTGCCCCGTGCGATGCCCGGCCTCGGCCAAGACGCGGTCGGCCTCGGCGGCAGGGAGCGTCGCCTGGATGGCGGCAAAGAGCGCCACGGGTTCGCGCTCGTCTATCATCGTCGTCGGCAGAACACCGATGTATCGCCCTAACCCGGCTGCCTCGAAAATCAGACGTGCGGCACCAGGCCCATAGAGGGCGGACAGGGCCTGGCCTGTCTGGATGATCGCGTTCGGACCGATACGGGCTGGCGGACGAGCCAGAGGCGTTTCCGGTCGCTCGGCGTCGGCGAACAGCCGTGTCAGTCCGCGGTCAGACGTGGGCATCGTGGCTCTCCGGCCCTCCGCCACAGGCCATGACGGGCGTTCGTGCCTCTTCCGCCTCGCCTGCCTTGCGGGCACGCAGCTGACTGGCGCGGTCGGAGGCCGCCTGCCAGTCGGCCATCTGGGCGGGTGCGATCTTGCGGCTCATGTCGAAGCCGAAATCGATCTTTTCCTTCGATTGTGGGCCCCAGTAATTGTGCTTGCCGAGATCGTAGAACTTGCGCTCGAAGCCAGCCTTCATGAAGGCCTTGAGGCAGCCGAGCAGATAGCGGCGGCGAAAACCCTTGCCGCGCCAGGGGTAATGGAAAAGCGCTTTGATCATGTAGAAGCGGCGGTAATTGTTCATCACACGGTCGAGCAATTCGGCACGGTCCATGGCATCCGGCTTCATGATCGGCGTCACGAAATTGTATTTCGAGAAGTCGAAGATCTCGACCTTGTCACCCAACTCCTGGAAGAGCGGCGAGAAGGGCCAGGGCGTATACATGGCCCAGTTGGCGAGATCCGGGTTCCAGTCGCGCGCCATGCGATAGGTTTCCTCCAGCGTCTCCGCCGTCTCATTCTCAAGACCAACGATGAATTGTGCCTCGGTGAAGATGTCCGCTTCGCGCAGCAGACGGATCGCTTTCTTGTTCTCGGCAACCTTGGTTTCCTTGTTGAATCGGTCGAGTTTCAGCTGCGCGGCGGCCTCCGTGCCGAGCGAGACATGCACGAGGCCGGCCTTGCGATAGAGGGCCAGATATTCCTCGTCTCTGATAATGTCGGTGACGCGGGTGTTGATGCCCCATTTGACCTTGTCCGGCAGGCCGCGGGCGATCAGTTCCTCGCAGAAGGCGATGAACTTCTTGCGGTTGATGGTGGGTTCCTCGTCGGCCAGGATAAAGAAGCCGACCTGGTGGTCGTTGACCAGCTTTTCGATCTCGTCGACCACCTTCTTCGGATCACGGATGCGATAGTCGCGCCAGAACTTCCATTGCGAGCAGAAGGAGCAGGTGAAGGGACAGCCACGCGCCATATTCGGGATCGCGACCCTGACGCCAAGCGGCACGTAGATGTATTTTTCCCATTCGAGCAGCGTCCAATCCGGTTCGACGGCATCGAAATTCTTGACGGTGGGGGCCGCTGGCGTCGCGATGATCTTGCCGTCGTCGGTGATATAGGCGAGGCCCCTGATCCCTGCCCTCGCCTCCTTCCAGTTGCCGGCGGCAAAGGCGTGGGCGAGTTCGACGATGATCTCCTCGCCCTCGCCACGGACGATGACGTCAATGTAGGGCGCCTCGGTCAAGACCTGCTGGTACATGAAGGTGGCATGAATGCCGCCGAGGACCCGCAGCGCCTGGGGGCAGACCTCTTTCGCGATCTCCAGGCAGCGCTCGGCCATGTAGATCGACGGGGTGATCGCGGTGCAGCCGATCAAATCCGGCTGCAGGCGGCGCAATTCCTCGCGCAGCCGGTCCTCGGTCATGTCATTGGTCATGGCATCGAGGAAATGGATGTCGGTGAAGCCAGCAGACTTCAGCGCGCCGCCGAGATAGGCGACCCAGGCGGGCGGCCAATTGCCGGCAATCTCGGCGCCGCCGGAATGATAGTTCGGATGGATGAAGACGACGCGCATGACCACCTCCCGTGTGTGTAAACAAAAGTTGACACATCTTGTGGGGCGATCGGTTGACCTGGATCAACAGGATTAGAGGGAGCTTACCGCTCCCAGTCTTCCTTCGGCGCGGGCCGCAGGCCGCCGAGCTTGCGTTCGAGTTCCTGGGCCTGGCGGTCTGTCAGGCGCAGGTCGAGGCTGACGGAGCCGTCTTCGTGGTCCTCGCGGTCGCTGACGACGGCGTTTTCATAGAGCCAGGAGATCACCGCGTGCTTGTCGGCGGGAATGGTGATCCTGGCCTCGGTCAGGACGCCAGAGAGGCGCTGCGAGATGACGTCAAGCAGGGTATCGACGCCCTCGCCGCTGATGGCGGAAACGGGCAGGACATTCTCGCGGCCGGCCGCCTTTCGCAGCAGGCCGTCATGGTTTTCCGGGTCGAGCCGGTCGATCTTGTTCCAGACTTCGAGGATGCGCTCGGAGCGCTCCTTCTCGTCAATGCCGAGATCGTCGAGGATGCGCAGGACATCTGCCGACTGGGCACCGTTATCGGGATCCGACATGTCGCGGACATGCAGGATGAGATCGGCTTCGAGCACCTCTTCGAGCGTGGCACGGAAGGCGGCGACGAGGTGGGTCGGCAGGTCGGAGATGAAACCGACGGTGTCGGACATGATCACGGTGCGGCCATGCGGCAGCTTCATGCGGCGCAGGGTCGGATCAAGCGTCGCAAACAGCATGTCTTCGGCGAGCACGCCCGCACCGGTGATGCGGTTGAACAGCGTCGACTTGCCGGCATTGGTGTAGCCGACGAGTGCGACGATCGGATGCGGCACCTTGCGGCGCTTGGCGCGGTGCAGCTGGCGGGTGCGCACCACTTGTTCAAGCTCGCGCTCGAGCTTGATGATCTTGTCCTGCAACTGCCGACGGTCGGCTTCGATCTGGGTTTCACCCGGACCGCCCATGAAGCCCGCGCCGCCGCGCTGGCGTTCAAGGTGGGTCCAGGAGCGGACCAGACGGCCCTTCTGGTAGTTGAGATGCGCAAGCTCGACCTGCAGCGTGCCTTCCTTGGTGGAGGCGCGGCGGCCGAAGATTTCCAAGATGAGGCCAGTTCGGTCGATGACCTTGGCGCCCCATTCCTTTTCGAGATTGCGCTGCTGAACCGGTGTCAGCGGATGATCGACGATCACCAGGCCCGCGTCATGCTCGTCGAGCAGTGCCTTGACCTCGGCGATCTTGCCGGTGCCGAGCAGGGTCGCTGGGCGCGGCTGGCTGACCGTGACGATCAAACCCTGAACGATGGTGAGGTCGATGGCACGGGCAAGGCCGATCGCCTCTTCGAGACGTGCTTCGTTGGACCGGCTCGGGGCCGGCGGGGCCCCTTCAGGCAGTGCTTGAGCCTTCGCCTGCTTCAGGACGGGCACGAGCACGAGCGCCCGCATGTCATCCCGGCGCTTTTCGTTCTCCGGGATGATCGATTCGTTCTTTGTATCGCGGCTGGTGATGATCTCAGTCCTGTCCGGAAGAGGCGTCGTCGCTCTCGAACATCGACATCGGCTGGCCCGGCATGATGGTCGAGATGGCGTGCTTGTAGACCAGCTGGGAGTGGCCGTCGCGACGCAGGAGAACACAGAAATTGTCGAAGGATGTCACAACACCGGTGAGCTTGACGCCGTTGATCAGGAAGATCGTCAGCGAAATCTTCTGCTTGCGAACGGTATTGAGGAATAGATCCTGGAGATTCTGAGAACGTTCCGCCATGGCGCCGCTTCTTTCTTTCTTGCCGGCCTTTTGTCGACCGGTGTGATTATTGTTTGACAGCTGATCAGCTCGGGCAATTGGCCCCTCGCCCCTCCGCCGAAAAGAGGTGGTATCAAATCACCGTCTTTTCCGCAACGTCGAAAAAGGACGAACGGATGCGCTCGGCCATGGCGCCGGGATGGCCATTGCCGATCGGCTGGCCATCGATTTCGACAATCGGGAAGCAGATACTGGTTGCCGCCGTGATGAAGACCTCCCGGGCAGAGAGCATCTCATCGCGGGAGAACTCGCGCTCCTCCACCTTGATCCCAATTTTGGCCGTTACATCCATCAGGCCGGTTCGGGTGACACCACGCAGAATGCCGTGCTCGGCCGGACGGGTGACGAGCACGCCATCCTTGTCGACAATCCAGACATTGGTCGCCGCTCCCTCCGTCACCATGCCGCGCGCGTCGACATAGATCGCCTCCTGGGCGCCCTTTTCCTTCGCCGCCTGCCGTGCCATGGCATTGGGCAGAAGGCCGACGGTCTTGATGTCCACCCGATCCCAGCGGTTGTCCGGAAGGGTGATCGCCTTCAAACCAATCTCGTTCTTTTTCGCGATCACAGCGGGATCGGTGATCTTCGCCGTGATCACCAGGCTCGGCGGAGTATCGGCCGAGGGATAGACATGATCGCGCCTGGCCACACCCCGGGTGACCTGCAGGTAGAAAAGACCGTTCTTGACGCGGTTGCGGCGAGCCACTTCCCGGATCACCTGGGTCAGCGCCGCACGGCTCATCGGACTCTTCATCTGAAGCTCCGACAGCGAGCGGTCGAGCCGATCGAGATGGCGAGTCAGATCGACGATCATGCCGTGGCGGATCTCGCAGACCTCATAGACGCCATCGGCAAACTGGTAACCGCGATCCTCGATATGAACACCCGCCTCGGAATGCGGCAGATAGCGGCCATTGACATAGGCGATGCGGGGCATGGGGATCTGGACCTTCAGAAATACTGGATCGAAACGCGGAACAGCTGCTCGACATGGCGGACGGCATCGGCGGCCGCGAAAAGGACAACGCGATCCTTGGCCTTGATCTTCGTGTCGCCATTGGGGCGAATCACCGTCTTGTCGCGCAGAATGGCCCCGACGCGCAGGCCGGGCGGAAGTTCCAGCTCACGAAATGGCTTGCCGACCAGCGGAGAGGTCTCCAACGCTTCAGCCTCGATGACCTCTGCCTTGCCCTTCTGCACAGCGTAGACGGCGCGGATACGGCCCTTGCGCACGTGCTGAAGTACGCGAGAAATCGTCACGGCACGCGGGTTGATATGTGCATCGATGCCGATCGAGGTGGCCAGGTCATGGAAGGACGGGCTGTTGATCAGCGCCATACCCGACTTGCAGCCGAGGCGCTTTGCCATGGCAGCACTCAGGATATTGGTCTGGTCGTTGTTGGTCAGCGTCACCATGAGGTCGGCATCCTGGATGTCGGCCTGCTGGAGAATGTTCTGGTCGAGTGCGGAGCCGTGCAGCACAACGCCGTCCTTCAACTGGTCCGAGACGGAAAGCGCCCGTTCACGGTCATTTTCAATGATCTTCAGGCGGGTCTTCGGCTGCATCTGTTCAAGCGCGCGGGCGACATAGTAGCCGATATTGCCCCCGCCGGCGATGACAATGCGACCCGCCTCCTGCTCCTCGTGACCGAAGAGGCCAAGCGTGCGGCGCGCGTGATCCCGCTGGCAGATGACATAGGCGAGGTCCCCGACCAGCAGATGATCCTGCGACCGTGCGACCATCAGCTTCCCATTTCGCCAGATCGCACAGACGGTCGCCATGAGATCGGGGAAGAGTTCGCTCAGCTGGTTGAGCGGCGTGTCGACGACCGGGCAATCCTCCATGCATTCGATGGCGAGCATGGCGATGTGGTCATCGGCGAAGCGGACGATATCGGTGGCGCCGGGAAAGGAGATGCGGCGCAGCACCATCTTGCCGACCTCGATCTCCGGTGAAATCGTCACATCGATCGGCAGGTTTTCGCGGCTGAAAAGATCGGAATATTCCGGCTTGAGATAGTTCTGAGACCGGATACGGGCGATCTTGGTCGGCACGTTGAACAGCGAGTGCGCGACCTGACAGGCGGTCATGTTGATCTCGTCATACAGCGTGACGGCGATCAGCATTTCGGCCTGGTCGGCACCGGCGCGCGCCAGCACATCCGGATGGGCGCCGTGGCCGACATAGCCGCTCACATCGAGCGTCTCGGTGATGTGGGAGACGAGCGAGGCGGAGGTGTCGATGACAGAGACATCATTGCCCTCCTGGGACAGGCGCTCGGCGATACCGTAACCGACCTGACCCGCGCCGCAGATAATGACTTTCATTCGATGCTTCCCGCCCCAGGTCCGGATCTACCGATTCTGTTTCGCCCGCTTATACGCCAAGCGACTTCAGTTTGCGATGGAGGGCCGAGCGTTCCATACCAACGAATTCCGCCGTGCGTGAGATATTGCCGCCGAAACGATTGATCTGAGCGATCAGATAATCGCGTTCGAACATTTCCCGGGCCTCGCGCAAAGGCAGGGTCATGATGTGGGTGTCGTTGCTCGCGGAGACCTTCGGCAGCATGTCCGACAGGTCCTGCGGCAGCATTTCGGCGCTGATCGGCGTCTCCGGGCTGTCGCCCTGAGCGAGGATCATCAGGCGTTCGATGTTGTTGCGCAGCTGGCGGATATTGCCGGGCCAGTCATTGGCCTGCAGCACGGCCATCGCGTCGTCGCCGATCTTGCGCTGGCGAATGCCCGCCTGTTCGGAGATCTGGCGCATGAACATGTCGACGAGGAAGGGAATGTCCTCTCGGCGCTCTGCCAGCGCGGGGACCTTGACGGGTACCACGGCCAGACGGTGGAAAAGATCTTCGCGAAACCGGCCCTCGGCGATCAGGCTCTCGAGGTTGTAGGCGCTGGAGGAGATGATGCGCACATCGACCTTCACCCGCTTCGATCCTCCGACGCGTTCGAACTGCTGCTCGACGAGCACACGAAGGATCTTGTTCTGCGTTTCACGCGGCATTTCGCCGATCTCGTCGAGGTACAGTATGCCACGATGGGCTTCCTCAAGCGCGCCGATGCGGCGTGGCTGGCCGGGCGTTCCCTCGGTGCCGAACAGCGCCATTTCCATACGGTCGGGCGTGATGGCGGCGGCATTCAGCGAGACGAAGGGGCCGGCCGAGCGGGCGGACCGCTTGTGGATCATGCGGGCGACGAGTTCCTTGCCGGAACCGGAAGGACCAAAGATCATGATGCGACTGTTGGTCGGCGCCACCTTCTCGATGGTCTGGCGCAGCTGCGAAACCGCAACCGACGTGCCGATCAACTCGATAGCATCGCCGGTACGGCGCTTCAGCTCGGAGACCTCGCGCTTCAGCTTGGAGTTTTCCAGCGCGCGCTCGGCAATCAGGATCAGGCGGTCAGCCTTGAAAGGCTTTTCGATGAAATCGAAGGCACCCCTTTTGATCGCGGAGACGGCAGTCTCGATGTTGCCGTGACCGGAGATCATCACCACGGGGAGGTCTGGGTGGCGCGTCTTGATCTCGTCGAGCAAAGACAATCCATCCAGGCGGCTGCCCTGCATCCAGATATCGAGGAAGACCAGACGGGGGACACGATCAGAAATGGCAGCCAGGGCACTGTCGGCATCATGCGCGGTGCGGGTCTCGTGCCCCTCGTCGCTCAAAATGCCGGAGACGATCTCGCGAATGTCCTCTTCGTCATCGACTACCAGAATATCAGAGGCCATAGACCTTTTCCTTGTCACTTTCAGTCTCGATGGCGGGGGCTTCCGCCCGTGGCAGGATGATGCGGATCATCGCGCCTCTACCCCGGTCGAAATCCGCCGGAGCATCGTGGAGCTCAAGCTGCCCGCCATGCTCTTCAATGATTTTCTTGACGATCGCGAGCCCGAGGCCGGTGCCCTTCTCGCGCATCGTCATGTAGGGTTCGAGAATCCGGTGGCGGTTCTCGGTGGGCAGACCACGGCCGTTGTCGATGACATCGACAACGAAGCGGTCGTGTTCACGGTCGAAGGAAGAGCGGATGAGGATCCTGCCGCCTTCGCCAAGTTCTTCCTTCGGCACGGCTTCGATCGATTCGACGGCATTCTTGACGATATTGCCGACCGCCTGTGCCAGCATGCGTGCGTCAAAGTTGCCTTCGAGCGGCTCGCTGCCGAAATCGCGCTGGAACTCTACCTCAGCGCTGCCGATCTCGCGCAGGAATACGGCATCCGTCAGGATCTCGCGCAGGTCTGAACGCTGCTTGGTCGGCTTGGGCATACGCGCGAAGGCGGAGAACTCATCGACCATGCGGCCGATATCCTCCACCTGGCGCACGATGGTATCGGTGCACTGGTTGAAGACAGCCTTGTCATCCTCGGCAATCTGCTTGCCGTAACGACGTTTGAGACGTTCGGCGGAGAGCTGGATCGGGGTCAGCGGATTCTTGATTTCGTGGGCGATGCGCCGCGCCACATCCGCCCAGGCGGTCGAGCGCTGCGCGACCACGAGATCGGTGATGTCGTCGAGCGTGATGACATAGGAATCGACAGAACCGCGGGTTTCCTCCCGGGTGACCTGAACGTTGAGCGTCCGTTCCTTGCCGCCCCGGATCATGTTGATCTGCTCACGGTATCCCCCGCGATGGCGAACGGCGGCTTCTGCCAGAACGCCATCCACCTCGGGGGCCACCAGGGCCAGTTTCTGGCCGATCAGCTGGTCACTCGGAAGCGCCAGGAAGTACTCGGCCGAGGGATTGACAATGGTGATCACACCATCGTCCTCGACGCCGATGACGGCTGCGGTCACGCCGGACAGAACCGCCTCGATGAAGCGACGGCGATCGTCGACCTCGTCCTTGGCTTCGAGGATCTCGTCGCGCTGCGAGCGGATCTGCGAGACCATCTTGTTGAAGGTGCGCGACAGGCTGCCGACGTCACCGTCCGCTGCGCGGACGGGCACCAATACGTTGAGATTGCCCGAGGCAATGCTATCAGCCGCACCGATCAGAAGCCGGATCGGCCGGACGATGCGGTCGGCTACGGCAATCGCCGTCCAGATGGCGGCCAGGAGAACGATCAGGGCAAAGCCGAGATAGAGGATGGCAAAGGCGATCTGCAGCGTCGTGCGGCCGTCTTCCATCGACTGATATTCCGCGGTGTTCTCCTCCATCAGGCGCATGGCCTGCATGACCTTCGGATCAACGGCGCGGATCGTGTAGAGATAGGTACCAGAGATGCTCTCAAGCTTGATGATGGCCCCGACGAGGTTCGTCACACCCGGGGGAATCAAAGTCGGCTGGCCGGCGGCAGCGCTACCGAGGGCGTCGCGGGGAATTGCCGGGAGCGGCTTGTCGGTTTCAATATCAGCCTGCGTAATTGGCGAGCCGTCTTCGCGAACCAGAAAGGCACCGAGCATGCCACGGCCCCGGGCCTGGCGGGTCATCAGGTCCACGAAACCCTTGCGGTCGAGATAAAAGAGCGCACGGTTACGTTCGAGGTCGTTCGCCATCGAGATCGTCTGGCCCTGGAGATAGCTCGCACTCTCCAGCATGTAGGCCTGGGCGACATTCATGGAAGACGAGACGATTGACTGGGTCCGGAGCGAGAACCAGCGATCGAGGCCCACATTCAAGGTGATCGAGGCAAAAATCGCGACCAGGATGGCCGGGGTGATCGCGATGATCGAAAATAGCGCCACGATCCGCACATGCAGACGCGCAGCGGCGCGCCCACGGTTGCGAGCCTTAAAGAGACGCATCACCTCGCGTCCGATCAGGAACATCAGTCCCACGATGAACAGCGAGTTGATCACGGCCGAGGCAACGAGCACTTGCGAGGTCGGCTCGATCGGGGTCAGGCCGAGCAGGATCGGCAGGGTGAGCGAGGCGCACAGAAGAGCTCCACCGGCCAGCAGCAAGCCAGGCATCGCAAAAGACGCACGCCGGTCCTGTGCCAGTGCCGTGTCGATATCTGCTGCGGCGGCGTTCTTCACGCTTGCCATGCTTTCCCCCGGATCCGCTCGATCGGATCTCATTGACGCGACGGTCTCTGGATCGTCGTCGCCTCTGCTGATCAAATAATCCGCCGTCCGGACCCGCATATGCAGACGGATCAGGATGCAACGTGGCTTTTGAGCAACGCAATGTGGCGAAATTGCAACGGCCGTTCCATCAATGTCAAGCGGAACGGGAGCTCCTGTAAACCGAGACGCCGAGCTCGCGGATCTTCTTGCGCAGCGTATTGCGATTGAGGCCAAGCAGATCGGCGGCCTTGATCTGGTTGCCGCGGGTCGCGGTCAGCGCGGCCAGGATCAACGGATACTCCATCTCGGTCAACACCCGGTCGTAGAGGCCCGACGGCGGAAGCGCATCGCCGAAGGAGGCGAAATATGTGCGCATGTTTTCCTCGACCGCCTGCGAGATGGTCATCGTCCCCGTCGGCATTCCGATTTTTGAGATCGGGCTGTCGGCGACGTCGGAGCGGAGTTCCTGTTCGACAATTTCGCGCGCGATCACATCCTGTGGATAAAGCGCCATCAGGCGGCGAACGACGTTTTCCAGTTCACGCACATTGCCCGGCCACGGATAGGCCTTCATGACTTCCAAAGCCTCATGGTCGAAGCGCTTGGAATCAAGACCTTCTTTTTCGCCCTGTTGGATGAAATGCCGAACGAGATCGGGGATGTCCTCGGCGCGATCACGAAGCGGCGGGAGGCGCAGCGGCACCACGTTTAGGCGATAGTAGAGGTCTTCGCGAAACAGGCCCTGATTGATCGATTGTTTCAGGTCCTTGTTGGTCGCGGCGACAATGCGCACATCGGTGCGGATCGGCGTGCGGCCGCCGACGGTCGTGTACTCACCCTGCTGGAGAACGCGCAGAAGACGGGTCTGGGCGTCCATCGGCATATCGCCGATTTCATCGAGGAAGAGCGTGCCGCCTTCCGCCTGTTCGAAACGCCCGGTCGAGCGGGTCTGGGCGCCGGTAAAGGCACCCTTCTCGTGGCCGAAGAGTTCCGATTCGATCAGGTCACGCGGGATCGCTGCCATGTTGATCGCGACGAAGGGGCCATTGCGGCGCTTGCCATAGTCATGCAGCGCTTTGGCGACCAGTTCCTTGCCCGTGCCGGATTCGCCGGTGATCATCAGCGTCAGGTCCGTCTGCATCAGGCGGGCGAGTACGCGGTAGATTTCCTGCATGGCTGCCGAGCGACCGACCAGCGGCATGCCGTCCTGCATGTCGTCGTCGAGACGAGCCGGACGCTTCTTCGGCTCCGACAGGGCACGGCCGATGATGGCGATCAGCTCGGTCAGGTCGAAGGGTTTCGGCAGGTAGTCATAGGCCCCCTTTTCCGACGCCTTGATGGCCGTCATGAAGGTGTTCTGGGCGCTCATGACCAGCACCGGCAGTTCGGGCCGCGCCTTCTTGATGCGGGGCAGAAGATCGAAGGCATTCTCATCCGGCATCACGACATCGGTGACCACGAGATCACCCTCGCCTGCCGAAATCCAGCGCCAGAGGGTTGCCGCATTGGAGGTGATCCGGACGTCGTAGCCCGCACGGCTCAGCGCCTGGTTCAGCACCGTGCGGATCGCAGCATCGTCATCTGCAACAAGGATCGTGGCCGTCATCAGTTCGTTCCCGTGGATGTGGATGGGGGCGCATCTTCCAGCGCCGTGTCTTTCGACATGGGCATGAGGACCCGAAAGGTGGTACGGCTGGTCTGGCTGTCGCATTCAACGATCCCGCCATGGGCGCCGATGATCTTAGCGACAAGCGCCAGGCCTAGGCCCGATCCATTTGTCTTCGTCGTAATGAACGGATCGAAGAGATGCGGCAGCAGATCGGACGGCACGCCCGGGCCGTTGTCATGGACGCAGAATTCGAGCGGCAACGAGATCTTTTCGCGAGAACCGGCGACCGACAGCCGGATGCCCGGGCGATAGGCCGTCGTCAGCTGGATCTCGCCATCCGAGCGCTCGCCAATGGCTTCAGAGGCATTCTTGACCAGGTTCAGGAAGACCTGCACCAGTTGATCCCTGTTAGCAAAGACCGGCGGCAGCGAGGGGTCGTAGTTTTCGGTGATGCGGATGTTGCGGGCGAATCCCGCCTTAGCCACTGCCTTTACCTGATCGAGCACCGAGTGGATGTTGATCGACTGACGGTCCACCGGGCGCTCGTCGGAGAAGACCTCCATGCGATCGACCAGCGAGACGATGCGGTCCGTTTCGTCGCAGATCAGGCGGGTGAGTGCCCTGTCTTCATCTGTTACCGCTGTCTCAAGCAATTGCGCGGCGCCGCGGATGCCGGATAGCGGGTTCTTGATTTCATGCGCCAGCATGGAGGCAAGTCCGGTCACGGAGCGCGCCGCCGCACGATGGGTCAGCTGGCGATCGATCTTGTCGGCCATCGAGCGTTCCTGGAAGACCACCACGACATTGCCCGGCTGGCTCAGAACCGGCGCGACATAGAGATCGACCAGCTTTTCCTGGCCTAGGCGCGGCGAGCTCAGATCGACGCGGTATTCGTTGACCGGCGCGCGGCGTTCGCGCACCTGCTCGATCAGCGACAGGAGCGGGCTACCAAAGGGAATGAAGGTGGAGATGCGATAGCGCGCGAGATGCGAGGCGCTTGCGCCAAAGAACGCTTCCGCTTCCCAATTCGCAAAGGCGATGTGGCCGTTGGCGTCCACCATCACCACCGGGTTCTGGATCGCATTCAGCACGGCCATGGCGAGGCCGTTGCCACTCATGCCCGCGTTGTCGTTCGCCGTCATGCGGCCTCCTGTCTGGCGCCTGGACCCAAAGCGGCTGCGAGCGAGTGCTCCAGAGCCTTGGCCACGTCTTCGGCATTCTTCGATGTCATGATGGCTGCCTTGGCATCCGGTGCGAGACCGGGCGCATAGCGCTCGAGATACCAGCCCAAATGTTTGCGGGCGTGACGAACACCGACCTCAACGCCGTAATGCTCCAGCATGGCCCGGTAGTGTTCGACAACGAGGTTCGGAATTTCCGACGCGGCTGGCCCATCTTGCCCCGCGAGCACACCAGCATGCCAGGGTCTGCCCTGGCAGCCGCGCCCGACCATGACGGCATCGGCTCCAGAGCGGCGCAGGATCTCCTCAGCGTCGGCTACCGTCTCGACGTCGCCATTGGCGATCAAGGGGATGCGGATTGCGTCACGGACGGCGGCAATCGCATCCCAGTTCGCACGCCCTTCGTAAAACTGCATGCGGGTGCGCCCGTGTACGGTGATCAGCTGCACGCCTGCCGCTTCCGCGCGAGATGCAATTTCAGGCGCATTGATGGACATCTCGTCCCAGCCGAGGCGCATCTTCACAGTCACCGGGATCTTCACGGCCTTGACCGTTGCCTCGATCAAGGACAGGGCATGATCCGGCTCGCGCATCAGGGCGGAGCCGGCATAGCCGCCGATGACCTTCTTGGCCGGGCAGCCCATATTGATGTCGATGACATCGGCCCCGTTTGTAGGGGCTATTTAGTAATGCGACAGTTGGGCCAGTTAGAGATGCGACAGCCTCGCCTCTTGATGCACTGGTCAAT
>NZ_JACJVI010000024.1 GCF_014237835.1 Rhizobium sp. AQ_MP | reverse complement strand
GAGTTTGAATGCGAGAGTCTTGGTCATTGGCTTTCCTTGAGCAAAGACCCAACCCAAACAGTGGCTTGGTCTGGACTGGATTGGCGTTTCCGAAGTGTGGCGGCACGTCTATGAAAAATTGCTAATTTCGGATCTTGTGGCCAAGAGAATCGACACCTGGAGCGAAGCCTATTCGCAGCGCGGCCAGAGAAAGCCGTTCCCAGGAAAGCAAAGAACCGCTGAATGTTTCGAAGCTCCGCACGGTTGCCGTGTCGGTATTGTGCCGACACGCCGCAAAACCTGATCCGGCGTCATCCGACAACAAGCGCACGAAAAAGGGCGCCGGATGGGCGCCCTTTTCATCTTCAATCAGGAGGTGTGTCAGTCGTGCGGGGTGACGACAGTGTGCTTGTCGTCGTAGAGGAACTTCACATCATGAACCCCGTTGAGGACGGCAATATCCGTCGCATTGCTTCCCGTTCCAATGGTGACAACCGTGTTGCCGCCCTCAAGCCTGGTATCGATCGCGGCCATTCTCTGGCTTGCCGTTGCCGCTTCACCGAGCAGGCTGTCAAGAAGCGCGGATACGTCCAAAGTATCGCCCTCCGAAAGCTTGTAGTCGGTAATCACGTCACGAACATCCATGTCATCGAAGGCGGTCTGATCGAACACGAAAGTGTCAGCACCGCTACCACCGGTCAGTATGTCTCTCCCCAGACCACCGAACACAACATCGTTGCCGGTACCGCCATTCATGAGGTCGTCGCCATCGCTACCAATCAAGATGTCGTGGCCGCCCAGACCGTTGATGGTAACACCACCGTCGTCGGCATTCTGAACGGTATCAACATCCGGCTTTTCATGCGGCGTTGTCGAGGATACGAGCACAGACTGACCGATGGTCGGAGTTGCGTCTATCTCCCATCCGTAGAAGTTCTTAGTTTTGGCGGTAGTATACGCCGAGACGCTCAGCGGCTGAGACGTGGTCAAAACAAAGCTGTTGAAATCACTATTATAAGCAACGCTTATCAAACCTTGAGGCTTGGTTGTATCATTATTGATTTGCTGAACAAGGCTAGCTGCAGCGACGTCAAACCGTTTGTCATGGCCGCTGCCACCGTTGAGCGAGTTAACGATGTAGGTTTCGTTGCCAATGACCAAGTGGATTTGGCTGTCTTGGCCAGAGTTGAACTTGGTGATTGTATTCGGAAAATCGACGGTCCGAGTGTAACGTGACATCGAGGGTGCGTTCGCGATGTCCGCGCTTACCGAAAAGGCATTGTCGGTTCCCGGCTCACCCGTCAGGGTAACGGTCGTTCCGGACCAATCACGATCTATCCCCTCGGAATTCAGCAGTTGTTGCAAAGTCTGCCCGCCCCCCACCGGCGCTGTCATCAGCAGAGCATTGTACACAGCAGTTGCCGAAGTTCCGTCTGCCACCACCGTGTGAGAGAAGATCTTGCCATTCAAAGTAATCTCCACCACGTCGCCAACATCATAGCTGTTGGAGAACTTAATGGTCGTGATTTGCCCCACGGGCTTTGCAACTCCGACAATAATCTCATCGCCGTTTGTGCCGTTCAGCGTGTCGGAATAGCGCTGCTCCACTGTAACGCGGGCAGAGTTGGAGTAGTCTTCACCGTCGAACGCGCGATAGTCGAAGCGGCCCCCAACTCGGCCCGTGTCGATGACAATCACGCCGTCGGGGCTCGTATACGCGTCCAGCCCACTGCGCTCCGAGATCGACGTGACAGAGAGATTATCACTGTCGACATCAGTGTCGTTGAACAACAGCGCCCAATCCGGCACCTCAAATTCCGTTCCCACGCCCGCATTGGTGATGATCTTGTCGGCAAACGCTTCTGGAGCGTCATTGACCGCCTGCACGTTTACCACCAGGTTGGCCGTAGTCGTATCGCCATCACCATCGACAAGCGTGTAGGTGAAGGTTTCGGTCGAATTGGACACCAGCTCCGCCGGAGCGTTGTAGGTCCATTCGCCGGTTTGGAAGTTGAAGATCAGCGTCCCATCGAGCGGGCTGTTCACCGCTATGCTTACACCGGTGATCGTCCCGGTTTGCATACCCGACTTTGTGATCGTGGTGGCGCCATCCCAAGTGTAGGTTACCCCACCGACCGTGATCGACAGAATGCGGCCACCATCGGCGCCGAAGCTATCATTGGCGCGGACGTTGCCGGAGGCTGTTGTCGGGACAACGGGCGCACCGACAGTTCCGAGAAGAATCGGGTCTGTGGGCGAGGTGATCACAATGACATTATCGACATTGTTCGGGAACGCGATCTGGCCGAGATCACTGTCATTTTCCGACACGTTGTTGCCGACGCCGACTGCGTAGGAGTCGATATCGTTATCGCGAAGGAAGTTCTCCCAATCCCGCAACTCAGAATTGCTCAAATCGTCATCATCATCGACCCGACCATCGGAAAAGAAGTACAGAGACGTGTTGGTGCCTGTCAGGTTATGGCCGCTGTTCGCATCCATGATGGCTTCAACAGCGTCGTCATACTCGGTGCCACCATAGGGGTTCGGGATGTTGTTCCGGATATAGGCGATGGCTTGGTCCTTCGTCATCCATTCTTCTGCTCTGGCATTGCTGGCGAAGGTTACGATCATGACCATGGCAGCGTCGCTCGCCGTGATCAGGTTGATCGCTGCCTGCTTGGCCACGCTGAGGCGGGACGCGGAGCCCTGACCGTCGACCGGCTCAGACATGCTGCCCGAAACGTCGAAGGCGAGGATCAGATTGCCGCCCACTGCCGGGTCGGATTCGCGAACCGTTGCGCTTTCGCCGATCGCAACCGGGCCGTCGTCTTCGAACCGGATCCGACCGCCGACTTCCACTTCGCTGACAGCCTTGTCGTCGTCGTAATCGGTGACGGTGAGGACGGCGTTGATCTTGCCGGCAAGCGTCTGCAGCGCAGTCGACGGGTTGCCGTCAGTCGCGTCATCGGTTTCGTCGTGGTCGAACGGATAATCATCGTGCTTGATCGAGACATACTGGACCAGAGAAAGGGTGCCAGTGTCCGAAAGATCCAGGGCAAACGCGGCCCGGTCGGACGCGTCGACGGTGGAGTTACCGTTCGAGTCATAGCGGCCTACAACCAGGCCGTTCTCCAGGAACAGCACGATCGAGCGGCCATCCGTGGTGAAGAGGCCCGAGGGGGTGCCGTTTCCACCGATGATTTTCAGATCCCACTCGATCTTCACGTCGTCATCGGCGCCGACGTTAACTTCGGCGGCGACGAAGTTCGCCTGCTGGGCGAACTGAGCCGTCATATCTGGGTCGGAGCCCTTGAGGGTCACGCTGTCAAAGATCGTGAGCGCCGAGGTATCGTCATCCTGCGTCCCAGCCGTTTCGTCAACCACAAGCCTCTCGTTGGTGTTGCGAGCAGTAGCGGTCGGAACGTCGTCGGTCACCTTGATGGTGAAGGCGCCGTCCAGGGGAACCGAGTCGCCGTCAAAGTCCGTCGCGGTGATCAGCTTGCCGAAGTTGATCGAGGTGACATCCGGGACCGACGGGGAATTCTGCAGATCGGTATTCTGATCCGCGATACCCTGACCGTCGCCATTGTCATCAAACGGACGGTCGTGGTCGAGCTGGTCGAAAAGACGGAACTCATAGGAGCCGTCTTGATTGAGCTTCAGCGAAAAGACCAGACGGTCGTCGTTCTTGTCGTAGCTTTCACCCGTATAGGGGCCCTTGTTGTCAAAGGCGTAGAGGACACCGTCCGCCTGAAGGTCGAAGCTCAGAAGCTCGCCCTTCGACTTGAGGCCGAGGGCCGAGAGCTGACTGCGGATCGAAGCCTCATTGATGAACGCGAAGGTGAGCGGATCGTCTGCACCGCCTTTCACCAGATTTGCGAGCGAACCGGAGATGAAAGCGGGCCCGGGCTGGTTGTTGCTGGGGCTGTCCGTATAGGACTTGTCTTGCTCGGCGCCATCATTGGGGCTGGTACCGAGCGATTCACCCGGTACATTTGCACCGATGGTCGAGATGTCGTCCTCATCGATGGTGCGGTCTTCCTTGACGCCGCTGAGGACCGGAATGTCGTCCTTGATCGTGATCGAGAAGGCGTTCTTCAGCACAACGCTGTCGCCGTCATAGTCGGTCGCCTTGATGATCGAACCGAAATCGATGGCCTCGACCTCGATGACCCGGGGACCGTTCTGCAGATCGATGTTTTCGTTGGCGCCCGCATAGGGACGATCGTGGTCAAGCTGGTCGACCAGTTCGAACGTATAGGAGCCGTTCTCGTTGAGCGTCAGCTTGAAGACGAGACGATCGCCATTGTCCGGATCATAGCTATCGCCCTTCTGTGGGCCGGCATTGTCGAAGGCATAGAGCACGCCATCGCGAATGTCGTAGCTGAGTTCAGCGCCCTGGGACTTGAGCCCCAGAAGGTCGAGGGTCGACCGGGCAGTGTTCTCGTTGATGAAGGAGAACTTCACGGTGTCGTCGGCACCGCCCTTGATCAGGTTGGCGAGCGAGCCGGAAATGAAGGCCGGGCCTTCACCATTGCTGCTCGGGCTGCCGGTAAAGGACTTGTCGATGCTGTCGCCGTCGTTCGGGCTGGTGCCGCTCGATTGGTTGTTCTTGATGTCGTCTTCATCGATGAAGCGGTTTTCTTTCGCGCCACTCAGTTCCGGAACGTCGTCCCGGATCTTGATCGAGAACACGTTGTCCAGCGAAACGCTGTCACCGTCATAGTCGGTAGCCTTGATGAGCCCGCCGAAGTTGATTGAGGTGACGTCGCGGAAGGCCAGACCGTCCTGGAGGTCAAAGTTTTCATCGGAATTGGTCGGCCGTTCCCGGAAATCATCGCCGGGCGCGTCGTGGTCAAGCTGGTCGTAAAGACGAAACTCGTAAGAGCCGTTGGCATTCAACCTCAGTTCGAAAACCAGACGATCACCGAACTGCGGATCGTAGCTCCTGCCAAGATCAGGGCCAGCGTTGTCGAAGGCGTAGAGGACGCCGTCACGAATCTCGTAGCTGAGCTCCGCCCCCTTGGAAGAAAGGCCGAGTCTCTCCAGCATGCCGCGGGCAACATCACCGTTGATGAAGGAGAAGGTCAGCGCTTCGTCGGCACCCGACTTCACCAGGTTGGCCAGCGTGCCGGAAATGAAGGCCGGACCGGGGCGATTGTTCGCGGGGCTGTCGGTGTAGGAGTCATCGGCACCGCCATCGTTCGGGCTCGTTCCGAGCGATTCACCAGGAATACGGTCGCCAATCGTGGAGATATCGTCTTCGTCGATCGTGCGGTGTTCGGAAGCACCGCGAACGAGTTCCGGAACGTCGTCCGTGATGGTGATGGAGACGAAGCCAGTCAGCGGCGTGCTGTCGCCGTCGTAATCGGTGGCTTGGATCACGGCACCGAAATCGATTGCGGTGACGTCGACCAGCGGCAGGATGTCCTGCAGATTGGAGTTCTGATCCGCACCGGAGTCAGGGCGAACATGGTCGAGCTGATCGTGGAGTTCGAACGTGAAATACCCCCATGAGTCGACCTGAAGGGAGAACACCAGGCGGTCCTGACCGGCATTGTAGACGACGCCCGGCGCTCCGGCATTGACGAATGCGTAGAGCGTGTTGTCGATGACGTCGAAGGACAGTGGCCCGCCCTTGGAGGTCAATCCCAGCTTGGCCAGCTCGGCACGGGCTGCCGCTTCGTCGATGATCGAGAACCGGGTCGAGCGGTTGTCGGCACCGAAATCGACAATCCCGTAAAGATTGCCCGAAACGGTTGCAGGCCCTGGCCCGTTGGAGAACTGGTCGCCCGTGAACGAGCCGTCGCGCACCGCACCGTCATTCGGGCTGGTACCAAGCGATTCACCTGGGTACTCCTTGCCAATCGTCGAGATGTCATCCTCGTCGACCGTGAATTCGAGCTTCTCGCCGCGGGCAACAGGTTCATCGTCTTCGACGCGAACCGTGACTGTGCCATCGACACTGTCACCGTCGGAGTCCGTCGCGGTAAAGGGAATGGTGAAGTCGAGGAAGGCGACCGGTACGCCCGTGAACGAAGGCTGAGCGTCATCCCCTTCCAAGACCAGTGGACCGAAGACAGGCCCTTCGCTGTTGTTTGTGCCGGGCACATAGTGATCGAGATTGCCGATCAACTCGAACGTGTAAGAGCCATTGGCCGTCGTTGGATCGAGCGTGATGATGAAAACATCACTGAAGAAGTCGCCCTCGGAGATCCGAGCAGGGGCCAAATCATCACCACCGTCGATGACAGACGGGATCAACATGCTCTTGAACGCGATCAACTGGTAACCGCCGTTCCACACGCCGCTCACGACAGTCCGCTCGATACGGTAATCAAGCGGAATTCCATCGGATTTCAACCCGTTCAGCGCGGGAATGGCAGCAACGATTTCGGCATAGCTCGACTCAGTCGTCAGCCCCGTGAAGCTGACCGTGCGGCCGACCGGATCGTCGTCGTTGAAGTTTCCGTCAGTGACATCCTCGTTCTTCAGATCGTTGTCAGCCCCCCAACGGATTGCAAGAGAACCCTGGGCGGTGGAAGCCTGGAAGTCTGAGAACGGACTGTCGAACAAGATCTTGAATTCGGGCTCGGGTCCCTCGCCCTCGCCATTGCCGGAAGGCAATGTATCTTCGGTCAGCACTCCACCAACCGGCGTACCGATGGTCGGAGCATCGTCTTGTATGTCGATATTGAAGGAGCCTGTGACGCTGTCGCCATCGCGGTCGGTAACCGTGTAGGTGAAGCCGAGCCGCAGAAGATCGTCCAGATCATCCTGCGAACCGTTGCGGCCTGCGTCCGGATGCTCAAGCTTACCGACGAGTTCGAATGTAAAGTCACCCGTAACGCGATTGGTGACTGTAATGGTGAACACCAGGTTGCCGCCTGAATCACGACCCTCGAGCGCAACGAAGTCCAGATCCGTGCCGTCGGTCGGCGCCGGCAAGCTTCTGACCGTGATCGGGAGACCGCCCGACGTGAAGCCGCTGAGGACCTTCAGGCCATCCCCCTCATCCACATCGGACGCACCGGTGAAACGGATCGCGGAAATCGGCCCCGAATCCGGGCCCGGATTGAACGGCAGACGACCGTTAAAGATCCTGACGCCTTCGCCGCCGGCAATGACAGCTTCATCGTAGATGAAAGAGGTGGTCAGCGGGCTCGGGATGGAGGGGCGGCCAGCGCCGCCGAAAACCGCCGTACGAACTTCGTCGCCGGAGCTTGAATTGCCCAGCAGAGCGGTCGTCAGGGGGCTCGGGATGGAGGGTCGGCCAGCGCCGCCGAAAACCGCAGCCGTACGAAATTCGTCGCCGAACTCGGTATCGCCCAGCAGATCCGCCAGAGCGAACTCTTCCGGACCCGCGTCGATTGGATTATCGTTGAAGTTCCGGCTGGCGGCAGGTGTCGACTGTGCCGAGAAGGTACCATCCGGACCGGCTGCCACGTTGATGTTGGAGTCTTCCAGGGCTGCAAAGAGAGCAACCTGCGGCAGCTCGACATCGCCGATGACGAAGGTCGGAATGTTGGCTGCGCCGCCGATGACGGTTATTTCGGTGCCGTCGGCGAGGACGAGGACGAGATTGTCGCCGTCGACCTGGAATTCGAGGTTGTCGAGTTCGATGCCGGCTGGCAGCGTGACGACGTTCTGCGCGTTCGGCGTGACTTCGCTCGGGATCGTCGCAGCTGCCGTCTGGACAGGCTGCTGAGCCGGGAGACGATCGGTGCGGTTGTCGGGCGTTTCCGCCTGAGCGACTTCAATTCCTTCTACAGTCTCGCGAACGAAACCCAGATCCTGCTCGACCGCAGAGTCGAAATCCTTGGCTGCGGAAGTATTATCGATGCTGGAGAGACGCGGATCTTCGATGGACATGGTAACTCACCCCTTAACAAGTTGGATGCAGTTAAATCCTGATAAAGGGAAGACGCAATAGTTTGTTAACCTAGGCCGCATAACCTGTTATGCTTGCATAGGCCAATATTGAACTTGAAGTTAATTTCGGAGGAAAAAAGCCGAGTTTTCGACGGTCTATTAAAATTTTATACTTTCTAGAATGCCATCGCATGGAAGAGCACAAGTTCTCTCCCTACCGAAGTAACCTTGAGTTCAGTGGCTCGTGCTCTTTCACAGGACAGCTCCGTACCCGGCTCGCCATGCAGAATTGCAAATCGACACATCTGGACTGCCGCAGTAGGACAGATGAACCAGCTTCCTCGTTCGACAAGCCACCAGCCATGAAGCACATCGCAGGGGGCATCAAGAACAAAACTCGAAGGGACAGTGCGGTTTTCCCGCCAGGCGGCCCCTGCGGTAAAGCGGAAAGCGACACCATGTTCGTTGCGGGCGCGGCGAAACGACGGTCCGCTCGGACAGCGGGTAAGGTAAGGTCTTGTCGCTTATCGTCGTGCGGATTGGTTTTCAGATGAAACGAGCATCAGCGTTCCGTCACCGATAGGACACGCCGGCATGCATCTTGGTCCTGCGCAGGAACACCAACGCCATGCGGATCAACCCTCAGTGACTGATCATCCAGGGTCGAGCTGAGGGGAAGACCTTGGCACCATCCGCGCGATACACCGACTTCGACTGTTTCGGTGCGCCGGAACAGCAGCTGCAGCCGGCCCCGTGGGACTTCGATGTCTTGGGTTCGTGGGCCGCCTTCTCGTTTGTTCCAATCGCAGTTCGCGTCGCCTTGTCCATCAAGGCGAAGAAGGGCGTCGAGAAGAAGGCCCTTGGCGAAGGCGTCCCGCATCGCGGGCAGTCGCAAGGGTCGCCCGAAATCGCCATTGGCCGGTTCTCGGTGAAGCCGCCGCAATCCGGGCAGTTGTAATCGTAGTTGGGCATGATCGGTCTTCCTCCGGATGTAAATCAAGACGCAGGACACGGCCGTACAGCGCCCTGCGTCTGAGCGTCAAAGGTCGCGAGCCAACGGCACGTCGATCTTGCCATCGAGGAACTTCTTCGGCCCGTCCGCACCCGGCTTCATGTCGAATTCGAAGATGTCGAGCGGCAGCCAGAGCGTGGCGCAGGCGTTTGGAATGTCGACAACGCCGGAGATATGGCCCTGGACCGGCGCCGTGCCGAGAATGGCATAGGCTTGCGCCCGGCTATAACCGAACTTCGTCATATATTCGATCGCGTTGAGGCAAGCCTGGCGATAGGCGATGTGCACATCGAGGTAATGCTGCGTGCCACTCTCGTCGACGGAAATGCCCTCGAAGATCAGGTAGTCGTCATACTTCGGCGTGATCGGCGACGGCCGGAAGATCGGGTTCTTGATCCCGTATTTCGACATGCCGTCCTTGATCAGCGAGACCTTGATATGCAGCCATCCAGCCATTTCGATCGCACCGCAGAAGGTGATCTCGCCATCGCCCTGGCTGAAATGCAGGTCACCCATCGAAAGACCGGCGCCGTCGACATAAACGGGGAAATAGATCTTCGATCCACGCGACAGGTCCTTGATGTCACAATTGCCGCCATGTTCCCGCGGCGGTACGGTGCGCGCGCCTTCTGCGGCAGCCTTGTCGTGTGCCTCGCCCTTGAGGCTGCCCATGTGGGCTGTCGGCCCACCATCCGGCAGCGTCGCCAGGGCCGGCACCCGTGCCGGGTCGGTATCGAATAAGGCCTTTTCACGGCTGTTCCACGTCTCCAGCATCCTGTGATCCGGCAGGCAGCCGATCAGGCCGGGATGGATGAGCCCGGCATATTTGACCCCTGGCACGTGGCGCGAGGAGGTAAACATCCCGTGGAAGTCCCAGATCGACTTCTGCGCCTCGGGGAAGTGTTCGGTCAGGAAGCCGCCGCCGTTCTTCTTGGAGAAGAAGCCGTTGAAGCCCCAGAGAGAGTTGTCGAAAGCACCGATGTCGAGGATGTCGACAACCAGCAGGTCGCCAGGCTGCGCCCCCTTGACGCCGATCGGTCCGGACAGGAAATGCACCTGGCTGAGATCGACGTCGCGAACGTCGGCAGCATCGTCGTTATTCTTGATCTGGCCGCCGGTCCAGTCATAGGTCTCGACCAGGAAGTCGTCCCCCGGCTCGACCCAGCAGGCCATTGGAATGTCCGGGTGCCAGCGGTTGTGGATCTTCTCGTTGGTATAGGGCGACTCGCTGAGATCGACCTTGATCAGGGTATCGGGCATGGCTTGGCTCCTTCCTTGGATGTGAAGCGGCTGGGTTTCGTGGGATCAGACGGAGAGGAAGCTGGAGACGCGGGCCTCGTCGATGCCGGCGCGCGGGGCCTCATGAACGAATTCGCCCTTTTCGATCACCAGCACCCGGTCGGCCATATCGAGGGCAAAGCTCAACACCTGTTCGGACACGACAATGGATAGGCCGATCTCGTCGCGGATCCGGCACAGCGTTCGCGCCATTTCCTTGATGATCGATGGCTGGATGCCTTCCGTCGGCTCGTCAAGCAGCAGCACCTTCGGCTTCGACGCCAGCGCGCGAGCGATCGCCAGCTGTTGCTGCTGACCGCCGGAGAGATTGCCGCCACGCCGCCCCTTCATCTCAAGCAGCACGGGAAAGAGTTCGTAGATCTGCCCCGGCACGGCCTTCTCGCCGGTCACGGTCAGCCCGGTCTCGATGTTTTCCTGGACGGTGAGCGTTGAGAAGATCATCCGCCCCTGCGGCACATAGGCGAGACCTTTGGCCACCCGTTCGTAGCTTTCAAGCCGCTCGACCGGGGTCTCGCCGATCCGGATCGATCCGGCGGCGGAGGGAACGACCCCCATCAGCGACTTCATCAGCGTCGTCTTGCCCATGCCGTTGCGACCCATGATCGCAACAATCTCGGCGGGTTTGACGTCGAAGGACAGACCGTGAATGACTTCGCTCTGGCCGTAGCTGACCTTCAGTTTTTCGACAGACAGCATGACGATCTCCTAGTGACCGAGATAGACTTCGACGACCCTTGGGTCGTTCTTGACGCGCTCCATGCTGCCTTCCGACAGGACCTTGCCCTGGTGCAGCACGGTGACCCGGTGGGCGATGTCCTCGACGAACTTCATGTCGTGCTCGATGACGATGACCGACTGGTTCTTCGTGATCATGTTGAGGAGTTCCGCTGTCTTGATGCGCTCGGCAACGCTCATGCCGGCCACCGGCTCGTCGAGCATCAGAAGCCGCGGCTTCTGGATCAACAGCATGCCGATCTCGAGCCATTGCTTCTGCCCATGGCTGAGGATTGCCGCATCGGTATTCAGAAGATCCTTGAGGAAGATCAGCTCGGCCACTTCCTCGACCCGCTCGATGACCTCCTTGTCCCGGCGAAAGGTGAGCGCACCGAAGACGGAGCGACCACGAGGAAAGGAGAGTTCGAGGTTCTCGAAGACGGTAAGATCCTCGTAGATCGACGGGTTCTGGAACTTGCGACCGACACCCGCATGCACGATCTCGTGCTCGCGCATGCGGGTGAGCTCCCGACCATCGAACCGGATGGAGCCGGACGTCGCCTTCGTCCGCCCGCAGATGAGATCGAGCACTGTGGTCTTGCCGGCCCCGTTCGGTCCGATGATCACGCGGATCTCATTCTCGTCGACATAGAGCGACAGGTCGTTGACCGCCTTGAAGCCGTCAAAGGACACGGTGAGAGCGTCGATACTGAGGATGAAGTCTTTGGCGGGTTGAGAAGCAACTTGCATGCTGGCCTCCATCATTCGGCCGCTTGCGGCTGCGTCAGCGGCGCGCGTTTCAGGAAGCCGGGTAGCCGGCGTGTCACGAACGGCTCGACATGGTCCTTGACTACGCCGGCAAGGCCGTAGGGGAAGGCCATGACGACAGCGATGAACAGACCGCCCATGGCAAACAGCCAGAGTTCGGGGAAACTTTCGGAAAAGGTCGTCTTTGCGGCATTGACGAGAAGCGCGCCGTAGATCGCCCCGAACAGCGACAGGCGTCCGCCGACGGCCGCAAAGATCACCATCTCGATGGAGGGCACGATCCCGACGAAGGACGGCGACATGAAGCCGACCTGCAGCGTGAACATCGCACCACCGATGGCTGACATCGCGGCGGCCAGGCAGAAGATGAAGATCTTGAAATTGGCGACGTCATATCCGGAGAAGCGAACCCGGTCCTCGCGATCCCGCATGGCGATCAGCAATCGGCCGAACTTCGAAATGCGGACCGCCTGGGCGAGAAGCAGCACGCCGATCAGAAGCACGGCGTTGACGAAGTAGAGGATCAGCTTGGCCTCGTCAGTACGGATATCCCAGCCAAGCAAGGTCCTGAGATCGGTGATCCCGTTGACACCGCCGGTATAGCCCTGCTGGCCGATAATGAGGATGGTGAGGATCGCGGCAACGGCTTGGGTGATGATGGCGAAATAGACCCCACCGACACGCCGCTTGAACATGGCCGAACCAATGATGAAGGCAAAAATCGACGGCACCAGAATGATCGCGGCAAGTGTGAAGGAGAAGGAATAGAAGGGCGCCCACCATGACGGCAGCGTGGTGATCTGGTTCCAGTCCATGAAGTCGGGAATGCCCGGCGTCGACTGGATCTTCGTCGCCTCGGGCGTGGAGGCCTCAAGCTTCAGGAACATGGCCATGCAGTAGCCACCGAGACCGAAGAATATCCCCTGACCGAGGCTGAGGATGCCCCCATTGCCCCACAGCAGCACGAGGCCGATGGCAACGAAGGCATATGTCAGATACTTCCCGATCAGATTGAGCCGAAAGACATCCAGCCCCAGCGGCAGGACAATGAGCAGCAGCGCAGCGAGGACAGCGAAGTAGAGCCATTCCTTGCGGGAGAAGAGAAAGCCGACAGCAGGCATGGGAGGTCTCCTTAGCGGCGGATGTTGAGGGAGAAGAGGCCTTGCGGGCGCAGCATCAGGATGCCGACGACGGTGAGCAGCGTCAGAACCTTGGCCATGGAGCCGCTGAGGAAGAATTCCATCGTCGACTGGGCCTGGGAGATGGTGAAGGCCGAGGCGATGGTACCGATCAGACTGCCCGCGCCGCCAAAGACGACCACGAGGAAGGTATCGACAATGTAGAGCTGTCCAGCCGTTGGTCCGGTCGAGCCGATCATGGTGAAGGCGGAACCGGCAATGCCCGCGATGCCGCAGCCGAGCCCGAAGGTCATGCGGTCGACCTTCTTGGTATCGATGCCGACGGCACCGGCCATGACGCGGTTCTGCACCACCGCGCGCACCCGCTTGCCCCAGGACGAGCGATACATGAGGAAATAGACACCGGCGGCGATGATCAGGGTGAGCGCCATGACGAAGAGGCCGTTGAGCGGCACCTCGATCGTATCGCTGACGGCAACGGACCCCATCATCCAGTCAGGGAGGGTTACGCCGACTTCGCGGGCGCCGAAGATCGAGCGATACAGTTGCTGCAGCACGAGCGACAGGCCCCAGGTGGCCAGCAGCGTGTCGAGCGGTCGACGATAGAGATGACGGATCAGCGCCCATTCGACGAAAACGCCGAGCGAAAACGAGGCTGCGAAGGCAAGCGCCATGGCAACGAAGAAGTAGAAGGGGAAGAGCCCGGGCAGATAGGTCGTCACCAGGGTCGAGACGAGATAGGTGACATAGGCGCCAAGGATCATGAACTCCCCATGCGCCATGTTGATGACCCCCATCTGTCCGAAGATGATGGCAAGACCCAGTGCCATCAGCACGAAGACGGAAAACAGGATCAGCCCTGCAAAGCCCTGCATGGCCAGGATCGAGAAGAATTCGCTGTAGGTATAGTCGCCGATCATTGCGTCACCTCGCATGCCCTCGAAAAATGTTCGGGAAAAAGGGGCCGGCCAGGCCGGCCCTCCAGACGGGGAACGAGGCTTATTGATAGCCTTCCGGGAACGGATCGGGCTCCATCAGGTCCGTGGTCTCGTAGACGACGTCGTACTGACCGTCGGCGCGGGCATGCCCGATGCGGGTCTTGGACCAGAGGTGGTGGTTCTCGTGAACCTTCACATAGCCTTCCGGAGCCGTGGTCAGTTCTATGCCGGGCGAAGCGGCGCGCACATTGTCGATGTCGAAGGAACCTGCCTTCTCCACCGCAGCCTTCCACAGCCAGGGGCCGAGATAGGCGGCCTGGGTGACGTCGCCGATGACGATATTGTCACCCCACATCTTCTTGAATTCGGCGACGAACGACATGTTGTTCTCGTTCGGCAGGCTCTGGAAATACTTCATGGCGGCATAGGCTCCGACCATGTTTTCCCCGCCGATGCCAAGGATCTCGTCTTCGGTGACCGAGATCGTGAGAAGCAGCGGCTTCTCCTTGGTCATGTCGATGCCGGCAGCCTTCAGTTGCTTGTAGAAGGCGACGTTCGAACCACCGACGACGATCGCATAGATCACATCGGGCTTCTTCAGCTTGATCTTGTTGATCACTGAGTTGAACTGCGTATGGCCGAGTGGGTAGTATTCTTCGCCGACGACTTCGAGGCCGAGCTTCTCGATGTGCTTGCGGGCGATCTTGTTGGAGGTGCGCGGCCAGATATAGTCGGAGCCGAGCAGGTAGAAGCTCTTCGCACCCTTCTCCTTCACCACCCAGTCGATGCCGGCGAGAATCTGCTGGGTCGCTTCCTGACCGGTATAGATGACGTTCGGCGACTGCTCGAGCCCTTCATAGAAGGTCGGATAGTAGAGCATGCCGTTATACTGCTCGAAAACCGGCAGAACGGCCTTGCGCGAGGCCGAGGTCCAGCAGCCAAAAACGGCAGCGACCTTGTCCTCGACAAGCAGCTTCTTCGCCTTTTCGGCAAAGGTCGGCCAGTCGGAGGCACCGTCTTCCTGGATCACCTCGATCTTGCGACCGAGAATACCCCCGCTGGCGTTGATCTGCTCGATGGCAAGCTTCTCGGCCTGGACGGAACCGGTTTCGGAAATCGCCATGGTGCCGGTCACGGAATGCAGGATGCCGACCTTGACCGTGTCGTCGGTCACGGCAAGGCCCGTCGTATTGACCGCCGCGGTAGACGTGTCCTGGGCAAGCAGCGGTGTATTGAGGGCGGCCAGCAGGGGGATCGATGCCACGCCCACAAGCAGGGCTCGGCGACTGATGCTCATCTGTGGGGTCTTGGGGTCTTCAGACATGGCGTGCCTCTTTATCGTTCTAGGAGGGTTGCGGCGGGGCTGGCAGCAGTTGAACCGGCCAACTGGCAGTAAATTCGTCGCAATTTGTGCAGCGCAACAATGGAGCGTTTGACGTATACCCACCCGGGTCTTTGTCCCCTATGATTTCCTTCAACAGAGGCGATCCATTCGGGAAACCAAGGAAAAACAAGAGCCTGCGTCATCGGTTCATTTGACCCGCAAGGTCTGGCGCCAGGATCTGAAATCGCGATTTCCCCGAATGGTACGAGAATTGCCTCCCAAAGCAGGGGCACAGCGCGCGACAGGCCGCCTCGCCGGTCGCAGGGGGATGAATTGAACCAGGCCGAACGGATTCCCAGAATTCGGCGGACCTACAACAAGTGGGTCGCCAACCAGACATTGGAGGACTACGCCCTGCGCTTCACCGCGCACGAGGTGCGTCGTTTCTCGCCGGGTCGGATCGCCAACACGGCGCTGGGTGCGATCTCCTTCCTGGCGCTGGAAGCAATCGGTGGGGCCATCACCCTCAGCTACGGCTTCACCAATGCAACGCTTGCGATCCTGGTTGCATGCTCGGTCATGCTGATCATCGGCATCCCGATTGCCTACAGCGCCGCCCGCTACGGGGTGGACATCGATCTCCTGACCCGCGGTGCCGGTTTCGGTTATCTCGGCTCCACCGTGACCTCGCTGATCTATGCCTGCTTCACATTTCTCTTCTTCGCCATCGAGGCGGCGATCATCGCCAAGGCGCTGGAATTGATCACGGGACTGCCGCTGACGATCGGCTATATCGTCAGCGCGGTCGCAATCATTCCCCTCGTCACCCACGGGGTGACCTTCATCAGCCGGTTCCAGGCATGGTCGCAGCCTTTCTGGGTGGTGCTGCAGCTTGCCCCCTTCGTCTTCATAGCAGCCCAGGGGCTTGAGCCGGTGCGCGACTGGACCGGCTATACCGGTCTCCTCGGCCCGGTCGACCATAGCTTCGATATCGCGCTCTTCGGTCTCTGCTCGGCCGTGGTCTTCTCTCTCGCGGCACAGATCGGCGAACAGGTCGACTATCTGCGCTTCCTGCCGCGCAAGACCGCGCAAAACAGGGTCCGGTGGTGGGTCGCGCTTTTAAGCGCGGGCCCAGGCTGGATCGTCATCGGCGGGCTGAAGATTCTGGCAGGCTCGTTCCTGGCCTTCTACGCCTTCCGCAACGGCGTTGCGTTTGAGGATGCCTCCGATCCGACGCAGATGTATCTAACCGTGTTCAGCCAGATGCTCGGCTCACCAGAGTTTGCGCTGGGCGTCACCGGCATCTTTGTCGTCATCTGCCAGGTCAAGATCAACGTCACGAATACCTATGCCGGGTCGATCGCATGGTCGAACTTCTTTTCGCGCCTGACCCATAGCCATCCGGGGCGCGTCGTCTGGCTCGTGTTCAACGTGTTGATCGGCCTGCTGCTGATGGAGTTCGGCATCTACAAGGCGCTGGAAACCGTGCTCGGCCTCTATTCCATCGTCGCCATCGCCTGGACGGCGTCCATCGCCGCAGACCTGATGATCGCCAAGCCTCTCGGCCTGTCGCCGCCGATCATCGAGTTCAAACGGGCCCATCTCTACGACATCAACCCGGTCGGTTTCGGCTCGATGACGATCGCAGCAATTGCGGCCTTCGCCGCCTATGGCGGCCTCCTCGGCGAACCGGCAAGCAAGATCTATGTCTATGTTGCGCTTGCCCTGCCCTTCGTGCTCGTGCCGCTGATCGCCAAGGTCACGGGCGGGCGCTATTACATCGCGAGAACCAGCAGCGTTCATGCGGACGCTTCGGGCCATGCGGGATGTTCGATCTGCGAACTGAAATTCGACCGGGAGGACATGGCCCACTGCCCGGCCTATTCGGGACCGATCTGCTCGCTGTGCTGCTCGCTCGATGCACGCTGCCACGACATCTGCAAGACCGACGCACGCTTCGGTCAGCAGGCAAAGGCCGTCGCCCGTGCCTGGCTTCCTCCCAGGATGGCCGAGGCGGTCCATGGCAGCGTGATGCGCTATATCGCGCTCTTCGCGGTGGTGAACGCCTTCATGGGCAGTGTCTTCTGGCTCATTTACTTCCAGAGCACGATCGAATATCCGGATGCCGCCGAACTGATCGGCTTTGAGCTCTGGAAGCTCTACATCATCCTCTTCATCCTTGCCGGCATCGTCACCTGGCTCTTCGTCCTGGCGCAGGAAAGCCGTGACTTCGCCGAGGAGGAGGCCAGCCGCCATACCAGGCTGCTGATGGACGAGATCCGCGCCCATGAGGAAACCGACCGACAGCTGCAGAAGGCCAAGGAGGCGGCGGAATCGGCGAACCTTGCCAAAAGCAAATACGTCGTCGGCCTGAGCCACGAACTGCGCACGCCGCTAACTGCCATCCTTGGTTATGCGCAGGTTCTCGAGCGACAGCAGGGCATGCCACACTTCGTCCACAATGCCGCGCGCACCATCAAGCGCAGCGGCGAGCACCTCGCCGACATGATCGAAGGCCTGCTCGACATCTCCAAGATCGAAGCCGGCAAGTTCGAGATCTACCGTCACAAGATTGCACTTGGTCCCTTCCTCGACCAGATCGTGGACATGTTCAGCTTGCAGGCGCAGGCGAAGGGCATCAGCTTCGAGTTTCGTGCCACCTCAGCCATTCCGGATTATGTCTATACCGACGAGAAAAGGCTGCGGCAGGTCCTGATCAACCTGTTGTCCAACGCCATCAAGTTCACCCATCGGGGCCATGTCTGCTTCACGCTGTCCTATCGCGGCCAGGTCGCCACCTTCGACATCGAGGATACCGGCGTCGGCATCAAGCCCCAGGACCTGGAGCGGATTTTCCTGCCCTTCGAACGGGCCGAGCAGCCCGTCGACCAGACCCAGCCGCCCGGTACGGGTCTCGGCCTGACGATCACACGGTTGCTGGTCGAGATCATGGGCGGTGACCTGAAGCTGACAAGCCAGCCCGGCACGGGCACGCAGTTCACCATCCGCCTGATGCTGTCGGAGGCCCAGAGGCCCGATGACCTGGCGGCACCGGCACTCGCCGTTGCGGGCTATGAAGGACGCCGCAGGATGATCCTCGTCGCCGATGACGATGCCACCCAGCGGGCGCTGATGGAGGAGGTTTTGACCCCGCTTGGCTTTTCGGTGATCACCGTGAACGACGGGCCGGCCTGCCTCTCGACCCTTGCCCTGCACCGCCCGGACATCGTCATTCTCGACCTTGCTATGCCCAGCATGTCCGGCTGGGACGTCGCCCGGCGCATCCGCCAGCGTTACGGACGTGACCTGCCGATCCTCATTCTGTCGGCCGACGCCGGCACCGAGCGCACCAGGCCGGAATACGCGCCGCTGTTCGATTCCTACCTGATCAAGCCCTTCAACTTCGAAGGCCTGTTCGAACGTCTGGCGACACTCATTCCGCTGACCTGGATCCTAGATGACGGGATCCATGTCGAGACATCCCAGCGCCCATCCTTCGCCGCAGACGAACTGCCCGACGCGCGCAAGCTGCAGCAGCTCAGGACGCTCGGAGAGACGGGCTTCGTCCGCTCGATCGAAGCGATGCTGAACGACCTGGAGATCTCGACGCCGGGTACCGAGCGTTTCTGCCGACATATGCGCCAACTGGCCACGAACTACCGCATGCGCGAGTTCCTGGCGATCATCGAGGATACGAGGAACCATGCCTGACACGTTCGACGGCAGCCGCGTTCTGATTGTAGACGATTCCAGCGAGGCACTCGCCATGCTGTCGGACGCCCTGAGCCTGGAGGGGCTTGAGGTCCACACATCCAGCAGCGGCCGGTCTGCCATTTCCATGGCCAACTCCAAGGTGCCGGACATCGTGTTGATGGACGCGATGATGCCAGGACTGGATGGTTTTGAGACCTGCCGGATCCTCAAGGCGGCGCGCGGTTTTGAAGACCTGCCGGTGATCTTCATGACCGGCTTCAACGAGAATGAGCATGTTGTGAAGGCGCTTGCCTCGGGAGGCGTGGATTTTGTCGTCAAGCCGATCCTGCTCGATCAGCTTTTTGCGCGCATGCGCGTCCATCTGAGCAATTCCAAACGGTCCCGTTCAGCCCGCCATGCGCTCGATTCCACCGGCCGCTGGATCGTCGCCTGCGACCCCAACGGCTTGATCGCCTGGTCGACACCCCAGGCATCGGATCTCTTGGCCAAGGTCGGGATCCGTGCCGATGCCAATAGCTATCTGCCGCTGGAGATCCTGTCCTGGCTTGCCGACGGCGCAGGAAACGACATCGGCGGCAATCCCAACATCTTCCATTACTCCCGCCTCGGTCACGACATCGAATTCCGCCGCCTGACAGAAGGCCAGAACGACGAAATCCTGCTGCGGCTGGTGGACCGCCACCGCGGCGCCGACGAGGAACAACTGGCTAGAGCCTTCGGCCTGACCCTGCGCGAGGCAGAGGTTCTCCTGTGGGTGGCCCATGGCAAGTCCAACAAGGAAATCGCCGACATCCTTGAGATGTCACCACGCACCGTGAACAAGCACATGGAGCAGATCTTCAACAAGCTGGCCGTGGAGAAGCGCACCTCAGCGGCCACTCTGGCCGTCCGTGTGCTCTGGCGGGAATGACGCAGATCCCAAGATCATGGCTCTCCATTCACCCGGGTCAGCATTGCAGTGACCTTGCGAGCCAATTCGCTGAAACCCCTGTTAGCTCGGTGGCCACAGCCCACCCTGGGCGGATATGCACTTACGATCGGAGTACAACATCGGATAGCGCCGCATTTTCAATACCGGCAGGGTGTTACCGAAGGCCAGCCCTCTTTTTGGTCGCGTTTCACGCCTCAAAGATTTTCCTTGAGTAGGATCTCGATGCGAATCTTTTCCTGGGCAGCCAAAGGTTCGCGGGCATCCGAGCGGGCGCGCATGATCCGAATTGCGCTGCGCACCGCATGGCCCGGATCCTGGGCGATCACGGCGTCGATCTGGTCGTCTCGCAGCGCCTGTTCGGTGAAGGGTGTTCGCTCATGGACGACGACCGCGATGCCGCCAAGCTCCACGTTTCCAGCGGCCGCGAGAATTGGCGCGCGGGCTTCGGCACTCAGAACGTAGATCCCGCAAACATCGCGATTGCCCGCAAGCACGCGCGCAACCACCTGGCGTGTGCGGGCCTCATCGGCATGGGTTTCGATCGACGGCAGACAGGTCAGATGCGGGAAGGCACGGTTGATCACATGGTCAAAGTCCAGACGGCGTTGAATGCTGTCGAGGGACTGCATGGTCTCCGCGATCACCATGACCTTTCCCGGTTGGGGCCCCGCCAGCATCCCCATAAGCTTGCCTGCGGTCGCACCGGCCGCGAAGTTGTCGATGCCGACGAAATCGGCCTCCGGCAGCTTTTCCTGACCAGACAGGAATTGTACGACCTTGATATTGCGCTCCAAAAGCCGGGCCATGGCGTCGCGCACCTGCGGCGATTCAGGCGCCATCACGGCAACGCCGTCGACCGTCTCCTTGTCGAGGCTGGAAAGAAGCTTGGCGAGGCCATGCGCATCGTCGATCTCGATCTGCCGATACGAGATTTCGGTCAGGTCGCCCTTCAGCGCACTGGTCAGTTCCTCCACGTGGCGCAGCAGTTCCATGAGATAGAGATCACCGCTGTTCGGCAGCAGAAAGAGGAAGCGATAGACCTTGTTGCGGGCAAGGCTGACGGCAGCAGGATTGCGGATGAAGCCGATCCGCTCGATCGCGTCATTCACGAGCCGGGCCGCCTTCGGACTCACATTCGGTCGGTCGTTCAAGACACGGTCGACGGTCGCAAGGCTGACGCCTGCAGCCTCGGCCAGATCTTTCGCTGTTGGACGCATGATGACTTCCTGCTGATTTGCGCCTCAGAGCTTTCCTTCAAATCGTCGCGAAAGGCAAGAATTGATGTGCGCACCTCAAAAATTGCTTGCGTTGAGGTGCGCACATCAATTAACCTTTGCCTCGGTTCAGGGCGACGCGTTGGTTGTGGCCCGTTCCGCTGGAGGAGGCCGGCCAGAGATCAGGGTCCGGAGCCGGCATTTGGCCCGCAAGGGCGTTTCGCCATCCGTTGGGAACCGGACGGCGCTGGGAGGATGACATGATGAAATCGCTTTACATGAAAGGCCTGCTTGCTGCCGGAACAGTCGCCTGTTCGATGAGTTTCGGCGCGGTGACAGCGCATGCCGACGACAAGGAACTGACGCTCTGCTGGGCCGCATGGGACCCGGCAAACGCGCTGGTTGAACTCAGCAAGGACTTCGAGGCATCGTCCGGCATCAAGATGAAATTCGAATTCGTGCCGTGGCCGAACTTCGCCGACCGCATGCTCAACGAACTCAACTCGGGCGGCAAGCTTTGCGACCTGATGATTGGCGACAGCCAGTGGATCGGTGGCGCCGCCGAGAACGGCTGGTATGTCAAGCTCAACGACTTCTTCGACAAGGAAGGCATCAAGATGGATGCCTTCGTGCCGGCGACCGTCACGGGCTATTCGGAATGGCCGAAGAACACCCCGAACTACTGGTCGCTGCCAGCCTTCGGTGACGTTGTCGGCTGGACCTATCGCAAGGACTGGTTCGAGCGCCCGGAAATCCAGACCGCCTTCAAGGAAAAGTACGGTCGCGACCTGACACCGCCGGCCACCTTCGACGAACTGAAGCAGGTCGCCGAATTCTTCCAGGGCCGCGACATCGACGGCAAGACCGTCTACGGCGCCTCGATCTACACCGAGCGTGGTTCGGAAGGCATCACGATGGGCGTGATGGACGTGCTCTACAGCTATGGCTTCAAGTATGACAATCCGGAAAAGCCCTATGAGATGGAAGGCTTCGTCAATTCTGAAGGCGCCGTGAAGGGTCTCGAATTCTACAAGTCGCTCTATGATTGCTGCGTCGCGCCGGGAACGTCCAACACCTACATGGGCGAAGGCATCGATGCCTACAAGTCGGGCCAGGTGGCCATGCAGATGAACTTCGCCTTCACCTGGCCCGGGTTCGAGGCTGATCCGAATGTCGGCGGCGGCAAGACCGGCTATCTCGTCAATCCGGCAGGCCCGGGTGGCGAGAAGTTCGCCCAGCTCGGCGGCCAGGGCATTTCTGTTGTCGCCAACACCGACAACATGGACGGCGCATTGGCCTACATCAAATGGTTCGCCCAGAAGGACGTTCAGGACAAGTGGTGGTCGAAGGGCGGCTTCTCCTGCCTTCGGGCCGTGGTCGAAGACCCGAACTTCGCCAAGAGCCAGCCCTATGCGCAAACCTTCCTCGACAGCATGGCGATCGTGAAGGACTTCTGGGCCGAGCCGTCCTATGCGACGCTCCTCCAGGCCTCGCAGAAGCGCTTCCACGACTATGTCGTCGCGGGCAATGGCACCGCGAAGGAAGCGCTGGACGGGCTGATTGCCGACTGGACGGAAACCTTCGAGGACGAAGGCAAGCTCTGACACGAGAAGAGCAAGGCGCCCGGACCTGGGGTCCGGAAGTCGTTCACTCAATCTCTCCCCCAGCAGCGCCGGGGGAGAGCCCCCAAGCCAGCGTTGCCGCCGGCGCCACCGTCTGAAACTTCACGCCGGCACAACCCGAGCTTTGCCTTGTTGCCTCATGGGACAAGGCACTGCGCGCGGCCGCCCTTTGGAAACGCCACACGGATCCGGACGATGACCGACACACCCGCAGACCACCTCGCCCGCGCGACGCCACAACCGGTTGCCAGACGCATCCGGGGCTTGAGCGACAGGGCCATCGCCTGGATCTTCGTGGCCCCCACGATCTTCCTGCTTCTGTCGGTCAACATCTTTCCACTGATCTGGACCATTCGCCTGTCGTTTACGAACTTCGCAGCGAACAAGCCGAATGCGGAAGTGAAATGGGTCGGGTTGCGCAACTACGAGCGTATTCTGACCGACGCCGACACCTGGGCGAACATGCAAACGACCGCCCACTTCCTCATCTGGACGATCGTCTTCCAGGTGCTGATCGGCTTCACCTTGGCATGGCTAATCAACCGCAAGTTCAAGGGCAATGACCTGGTGACGACATTGATCGTCATCCCGATGATGCTGTCACCCGCCGTCGTCGGCAATTTCTGGACCTTCCTCTACCAGCCGCAGATCGGTCTCGTGAACTACGCCGTCGAATTCCTGACCGGCATTCCCGCCGACAGCTTCTCGATGCTTGGCCCGGGCGGCTGGGCGCGCTGGGCAATCGTCATCGTCGACACCTGGATGTGGACGCCCTTCGTCATGCTGATCTGCCTGGCCGGCCTGCGCTCCATTCCCGACTACATCTATGAGGCAGCTGAAGTCGACCGCGCATCGAAATGGCGGCAGTTCTGGACGATCACGCTGCCGATGGCTTTGCCCTTCCTGATGCTCGCAGTCCTGTTCCGCGGCATCGAGAACTTCCGCATGTTCGACCTCGTGGTCCTTCTCACCGGCGGGGGGCCGGGCGACGAGACGCTGCTCGCCTCAATCGACCTGAAGCGCGAAGCCTTCGAGAAATGGCGGACCGGCTATTCGAGCGCCTACGCGATTGTCCTCTTCGTCACGGTCTTCGGTCTGGCTTCCATCTACGTGAAGGCCCTGAACAAGGTGAAAGAACGATGAGCGCCCATTCCGTCACCGAACCGTCGACCGCCTCCAAGTGGCTAGCCGGCATCCTCGTCGGACTTTACGCGGTGATCACGCTGATCCCGCTGCTCTGGATCATCTCGACGAGCTTCAAGTCCGGCCCGGACTCGATCAGCTATCCGCCGAAGGTCGTCTTTCAGCCGACGCTGGAAGGTTATGTGAACCTCTTCACGACCCAGTCTCGCCCCTCGGCAGACGATCTCGCCAAGCTACCGGCGCCCACCACCTGGTACGACAAGATCACCCGTGAAAGAGGCATGATCATTTCGGGTCCATCGCGCTTCGGGCAACGTTTCCTGAACTCGGTCATCATCGGCTTCGGCTCGACATTTTTGTCGATCTTCTTGGGAACGCTGGCCGCCTATGCCTTCAGCCGATTCAAGGTGCCGCTCAAGGACGACCTCCTGTTCTTCATCCTCTCGACCCGCATGATGCCGCCGATCGCGGTCGCCATCCCGATCTACCTGATGTTCCGTCAGCTCGGACTTTCGGATACGCATCTCGGCATGATCCTGCTTTATACGGCGGTCAACCTGTCGCTGTCAGTCTGGCTGCTCAAGGGCTTCATCGACGAAATCCCGCGCGAATACGAGGAAGCTGCACTGATCGACGGCTACACCCGCTTCCAGGCCTTCTACAAGGTCGTGCTGCCGCAGGCGGCGACCGGCATCGCCTCGACTGCCATCTTCTGCCTGATCTTCGCCTGGAACGAATATGCCTTCGCCGTCCTGCTGACGAGTGGCAATGCCCAGACGGCGCCCCCCTTCATCCCGACCATCCTGTCGGTCGGAGGCGGTATCGACTGGCCGGCCGTCGCGGCGGCTGCGACCTTGTTCCTCATGCCCGTGGTTATCTTCACCGTGCTGCTGCGCAAGCATCTGCTCCGCGGCATCACCTTCGGAGCCGTGCGCAAATGATCAACTTCCTTGCCCGCCTCAGCCGGTTCCGCCGGTCCGAATGGGAAATGCTCGCCTCGGCCCTGATCGCGCTCGGCGTAATCATGCTGATGCAGCCGCTTTCGCTCACCCTCTTTACCTTGTCCTTTCCGGTGACGCTGATCGGAACCGTCATGTTCATCGTCGTCAGTCATTTTCCGGAGTAGTCATGGCTCAGATCCGCGTTCAAAATCTGCGCAAGGACTTCGGAGCCTTCAATGCGGTGAAGTCCTCCACATTCACCGTTGAGGACGGCGAGTTCTTCATGCTGCTGGGTCCGTCCGGCTGCGGCAAGACGACGACGCTGCGCATGATGGCCGGTCTCGAACTGCCAACCAGCGGCGAGATCTATATCGGCGGCGAAGAGGTCGGCATGAAGCGCGCCAGCGAGCGCGACATCGCCTTCGTCTTTCAGATGTTTGCGCTCTATCCGCATATGAACGTGCGCAAGAACATCTCCTATCCCCTGGTCAGCCAGGGCGTATCACGCGTGGAAGTGGATCGTCGCGTCGCGGAAGTCGCCCGCATCCTGCAGATCGAATCCATCCTAGACAAGCCGGTCGGCGGCCTCTCGGGCGGCGACCGCCAGCGCGTCGCCCTTGGCCGCGCGATCGTGCGCGAGCCAAAGGCCTTCTTCATGGACGAACCGCTGGGCGCGCTCGATGCGGAGTTCCGTGAGCATATGGCAGAGGAGCTCCGCGCTCTGCATGACCGCATGGGGGCGACAACCGTCTATGTCACCCATGACCAGCTGGAAGCCATGCAGATGGGCGACAAGATCGTCGTCATGAACCATGGCGTGATCGAGCAGTTCGGCAAACCGCAGCAGATCTATGACTGGCCGGCCACCAAGTTCGTGGCGAAGTTCATCGGCTCGCCGCCCATGTCCTTCCTGGAGTTCGAAGGTGCGATTGATGAAGGAGGCGATGCGGTGACGATCGGAGACACCCGCATCGACGTGCCGATGTCCCGCGAAGGACGAAAGGGCGCACTGACCCTCGGCGTCAGGCCGGAACATGTCCGCCTGACGGATGCCGCCGGCCTTCGCGGACGGGTAGCGGCCGTCGAATATCTCGGCACCACACAGATCGTCACCATCGAGACCGCGCATGGTGAGATCAAGGCGCGAACGGCATCGAGCCATGCCATACGGACAGACGCCTCCGTCGGGCTCGAATTCGATCGCCGCTCTCTCACCTTGTTCGATGCGACGAGCGGACGGGCCCTTCTGTCCGAAGCCAATGAAGGAGTTCTCACCCGTGGCTGAAGTCGTCCTTTCCAGCATCGGCAAGTCCTTTGGCGCAACCCGCGCGCTGGACGACGTGACGATGACCGTCCCGGACGGCTCCTTCGTGGTGCTTCTCGGCCCGACAGGCGCGGGAAAAACCACGCTGCTGCGCCTGGTTTCCGGTCTCGAGACGCAGGACAGCGGAGACATCCGGATCGGCGGACAGTCCGTGACCGGGCTGACGCCGGCACAACGCAATGTCGCAATGGTCTTTCAGCAATACTCCCTCTACCCGCACATGACGGTGCGACAGAACCTCGAGTTTCCGCTGAAATCGCCTCTGCTGCGGACACCTCAGGCGGTGATCGATCAGAAGGTGAAGGCCATTGCGGAGGTCCTGCAGATCGGCCACAAGCTCGACAACCGAGCAACGGCCCTCTCGGGCGGCGAAATGCAGCGTGTGTCGATCGGCCGGGCACTGGTTCGCAATCCGCAGATCTACCTGATGGATGAGCCGTTGAGTTCGCTTGACGCGAAACTACGCGCAGACCTTCGGGTCGAACTGAAGAGCATCCAGGCGAAGTCCGGTGCCACTTTCCTCTACGTCACGCATGATCAGATCGAAGCAATGACCATGGCGACCCATGTCGGCGTGCTCAAGGAAGGACGCCTGGTTCAGTTCGGATCACCCCGCGAAATCTACGAAGCACCGGTCAGCATCTATGCCGCGACCCGGCTTGGGCAGCCGCGCATCAATGTGCTCCCCGCAAATCTTTTCCCCGGAGCACCAGCAAAAGCGCATTCGATCGGCCTCAGGCCCGAGAATATTCGCGAGGGAGAGGGCCAGGAGGCGAAGGTGGTCCGTGTCGAACATCTCGGGGATCAGACACGCCTGCATCTCATGCTCGCGGAGCACCCGATCATTACCGTCACCGATGCCCATACCGCCCTCAAGGGCGGTGACATCATCAGAATTCAGCCGCACGAACCGCTCTATTTCGATGCGGCCGGAATGCGTCTCGTCTAAGGGAGGGTCACATGTCTCAATTCCTCAACAGCAGGGAAAACGTCGTAATCGAGGCAATCGACGGTGTGCTCATGGCCTCGGCCGGGGCATTGAGCCGACTCGATGGCTATCCGCATATCCGCGTCGTGGTACGTTCCGACTGGGACAAGTCGAAGGTCGCAATCGTGTCGGGCGGCGGATCCGGTCACGAGCCGGCCCATGCCGGCTTCGTCGGGCGCGGCATGCTAACGGCCGCGGTCTGTGGTGACGTCTTTGCCTCTCCGAGCGTGGATGCCATCCTGGCCGCAATCCTGGCGGTGACCGGTCCCCTTGGTTGCCTGCTGATCGTCAAGAACTATACCGGTGACCGCCTGAACTTCGGCCTCGCTGCCGAGCGCGCGCGTGCCTTCGGGCTCAATGTCGGCATGGTGATTGTCGATGACGACATCGCCCTGCCCGATCTGCCCCAGTCGCGCGGGGTGGCCGGAACACTTTTCGTGCACAAGATCGCCGGTGCCATGGCAGAGAATGGCGCAAGCCTCGATGCCCTCGTCGAGACGGCGCGACGGGTGATCGCCAATACCCGTTCGATCGGCATCTCGCTTGACACCTGCACGGTTCCAGGATCTCCGAAGGAGGCCCGAATTCCGGAAGGGCGGGCTGAACTCGGCCTCGGCATTCATGGCGAGGCTGGGGTCGAACAGATCGATTATGATGGCGTCCGGGGTGCGGTGGCCGCCATGGCGGAGAGGCTTGCCGCTGGCATGGAGGATAAGCCCCATGTCGTTCTCCTGAACAATCTCGGCGGCACCTCCGTCCTTGAAATGGCCGTTGTCGTCAACGAACTGGTCCAGTCCCCGATCGGTGGGCGCATCTCGCATATCGTCGGACCGGCGCCGATGATGACTTCGCTCGACATGCACGGCTTTTCAGTTTCCGTGATGCCGGCAGAAAAGGCCGATCTCGATTTACTGGCCAAGCCCGTCGGGCTGGCGGCCTGGCCGGGCGTGGCGGCAATCCGGCCTGTCAACATCATCGCCTTGCCCGATGGCCTGACCCCGATCGCGCCGCTCGCCTCTGAGCATCTGCCGACGCGCCAGTTCCTGACGGAGTGCTGCAAGCTTCTGATCGAGGCGGAAAAGGACCTCAACGCGCTCGATGCCAAATCCGGCGACGGCGATACCGGCTCGACGCTGGCCAGTGCCGCCCGCGCCCTGATCGAAGCCCTCGACCGATTGCCGCTGGCAGATCACACGCAGCTGCTGCGCGCCATGGGCCAGGAACTCAGCCAGACCATGGGCGGCTCTTCCGGAGTTCTGCTCGCCATATTTTTTGCCGCGGCCGGAGACGGTGCCTCCAGCGGGCTCAGCATGCGTGAGGCGCTGAAAGCGGGACTGGCGCGTATGCAGGAGATTGGCGGTGCCGGCCTCGGTGACCGAACGATGGTGGATGCGCTGTCACCAGCGCTGGAAGCCTTCGACAAGGGTTTTGCAGCGGCAGCCACCGCGGCTCGTACGGGTGCCAACCTGACCGCCACCTATCTCAAGGCACGGGCAGGCCGAGCTGCCTACATCAATGCCCGGCAGCTTGAGGGCCACGTTGATCCTGGCGCAGAGGCCGTCGCACGCCTCTTCGAGTTCCTCGCGCGTCGCCATGGCGGACCACAGGCCAAACCCGCAGATTAAGGGCCGCCGGCAACAGAAAGCGGCAAAGCGCCATGTGCGGCTCCGAAACCAGCCCCGCCGAAACTGCGCCAGAATTTGAAACGACCGAGAACGTCGTGTGGTTCTCCATGTTTAGACGCGGAGCACCTGAACCTTAGCCGCATCTAGCCATCTGGCCGCAGGCATTCCAAATGGCCACTGTCGTCGTCGGAATTTGCCCGATCGGCCAGCCTGCGAGCGCAATTTGGCATCGCTGCGAGCGAAATATGGTGCTTTTCGAGTTCTACGCTTTTGCCTATCGAACGGGAAAGGTTACGAAAGCGGGGAACGGCTATGGCCAGACCATTCTTCTGGAACGAACTGACGACCTATGATTTCGCAGCACTTTCGCCCGAAACAACGGTCGCCATCCTGCCGATCGCCTCGACCGAACAGCATGGCCCCCACCTACCGATCGCAACCGACGTCGCCATCGCCAATGGCATGCTGGCCGAACTGAAAGTTCAGCGTCCGGATGACCTCGACTTTCTCGTGCTTCCTACCCAGGAGATCGGCAAGGCGAACGAACACGTGTACGGCCCCGGCAGCCTGTCCTTCGGCCCAGAGATCCTGATCCCGGCCTGGACGGCCATCGGCAGCAAGGTTGCCGAAGCCGGCATCCGCAAGCTGGTCATCGTCAACTCCCATGGCGGCAATGTCGACGTCATGAGCATTGTCGCTCGCGAACTGCGCGTCCGTCACCAGATGGTCGTCGTCTCGACCCAATGGGGCCGTTTCGGGAACCCGGAGGGGATGATCTCCGAGCATGAAAGCCGCTATGGCATCCATGGCGGCGAAGTCGAGACCTCGCTGATGCTGCATTTCCGACCCGAACTGGTGCGTATGGACAAGGCGCAGAACTTCGTCTCGAAAGCCGAGGAGATGCGCGCGAATTCGAAGTTCCTCACACCGCTTCCACCGCATTCTCTGGCCTGGATCGCCCATGACCTGAACCCCTATGGCGTCGTTGGCGACGCCTCGAAGGGCACGGCGGAAAAGGGTGCCGCGATCTGCCGCCACCAGGTGGCCGGCTTCATCGAAATGCTGCGCGACGTCGCGGCCTACCCGCTGTCCAACCTCTATACGCCCGGATGAAGAGGGCTCAGACCTGGCCGCGAATAGTCTCGGGGATATGGCCCCGGGCCTTCAGATCCTGGACCAGAGCCAGAAGTTCCTGCATCAGATATTCGACAAAGAGGCTCGTCGCGGAATCGAGCGGCGCACGCGCCCGCGCAAAGAGCTTCATCGGCTGGTGCCGGATATGCGCCTCGGTGAGGGGCCGAAAAATCAGCTCGCCCCGCCGGCATTCTGCCACCGCATCAAGCGGATTGAGCATCGTCAGCCCCGTCCCCGCCTTCACCAGCTGCTTCATCAGTTCCGAGGAATTCGTCTCGACGACCGGCTCGACCGGCAGCGGCAGCGGCGCAAGCGCGAGATCGATGATGTTGCGCAGGCTGGTGCCCGCTTGGGCGAGGATCAGCGGCTCCTGCACCACCTCGACCAGATCGACCGGCCCCTCTTCCTCCGCCAGCCGATGCCCGGGCGGCAGCACCACACCGACAGGCACATCGAAATTAGCGAGCGTCCGGATGCCGGGTGTCGCCGGGATGTTGAAACCGAGGCCGAGATCGACCTCTCCGGTCAACACCGGGTTGATCGTCGTCGAGCCGCCGTCATTGCGCAGCTTGATCTGAACCCTCGGATGCTCGGCGACAAAACCGGCCAGGATCGCCGGCAGCGGCCCCGAGGCAAGGCCGACGGTCGTCACCAGCGAAACCTTGCCCGCCTGTGGGGTCTTCAGTCCGCGAATGCGCCCTTCCAGCCGCTCGTAGTTTTTCAGAACGTCGCGGATATGCTCGACACAGAGCTCACCCGCCGCCGTCAGCCGCAAGCCTTTCGGCAGCCGCTCGAAGATCGGCGCCCCCAACTCTTCCTCCAGCGCCAAGATCTGGCGGTTGACGGCCGATGATGCGACATTGAGGCGCTGGGCCGCTTTCCGGATCGAGCCGCAGCGAACGATTTCGTTGATGTAGACGAGCTTTCGGGAGTGCAGCACGGGACCTCCGCTGCGCAAAAATTAGTCATGCCGCATCACTATGCATCAATCTCGGGGGCGATGCAAAAAAAGCATCGATGCGGACGAAATTTGATGCTTTTCAAGACGCAACGCGACCGATCAAATGACCAAAAAGGAGCCCGAAAACGGGTCCTGCAACGAACAGGGGAACGATCAATGCGCGACACGCTCACCAAGACCAGCCTCTTTGCCCTGTTGGGCCTTGCAGCTTCGCTGGCTTCTGCCTCAACCGCACTGGCCCTCGACGAGGTCAGTTATGGCACCAACTGGCTCGCCCAGGCCGAACACGGTGGCTTCTACCAGGCCGTCGCCGACGGCACCTATGAGAAATACGGCCTGAAGGTCACCATCATCCAGGGCGGCCCGCAGGCGGCCAACCGCTCCCTGCTGATCGCCGGCAAGGTGGATTTCTACATGGGAAGCCCGCTCGGCGAGATGGACGCCGTCAAGGAAGGCATTCCGCTGATCGACGTCGCGGCCATCTTCCAGAAGGATCCGCAGGTCCTGCTCGCCCACCCCGATCAGGGCATCGAGACATTTGCCGATCTCGCCAAGCTCGACACCATCTTCATGGGCAAGGATGGCTACGTCACCTATTACGAGTGGATGAAGAAGAATTTCGAGGGCTTCACCGACGAGAAGTACAAGCCCTACACCTTCAACCCCGCCCCCTTCATAGCCGATCCGAAGTCTGCGCAGCAGGGCTACCTGACTTCCGAACCCTATGAGATCGAGAAGCAGGCCGGCTGGGCTCCGAAGGTCTTCCTGCTCGCCGACAACGGTTACAACCCCTACTCCACCATGATCACCACCACGACGACCATGGTCGAGACCAAGCCGGATGTTGTCCAGCGCTTCGTCGATGCCTCGATCGAGGGCTGGTACAACTATATCTACGGCGACAACAAGGCCGCCAACGACCTCATCAAGAAGGACAATCCGGAAATGACGGATGGCCAGATCGAGTATTCGATCGCCAAGATGAAGGAATATGGCATTCTCGAATCCGCCGAAGCGCTCGAAAAGGGCATCGGCTGCATGACCGACGAGAAGTACAAGGCCTTCTTCGACGCCATGGTCCAGATCGGCGTCCAGCCCGCCGACCTCGACTACAAGAAAGCCTACACCACCCAGTTCGTCTGCAAGGGCGTAGGGATGGCGTTGAAGAAGTAAGGCTCTGCCCCTCATCCGGCTGCCGCCACCTTTCCCCGCAAGCGGGGAGAAGGAGTTTCTGGGCAAGCGCCGGGGATGACATCCCCTCTCCCCGCTCGCGGGGAGAGGGTAGGGTGAGGGGCAGCGCTCCTCTTCGTTCACAGTCCAAGGCCATCCATGTCCCTTTCCGAAGTCCAGACGCTCGCTCCTCCCCCCGAACAGCGCCGGGCGCTGGTGGTGATGAAGGACGTGTCCAAGGTCTTTTCCAGCGGCACGGTCGCGCTGACCGGCATGTCGCTGACGGTGAACGGCGGCGAATTCGTCTCGCTTCTCGGCCCCTCCGGCTGCGGCAAGTCGACGGCACTCCGGATCATCGCCGGCCTCGGCGACGTCACCACGGGCACAATCGACTGGCCAAGCTCCCGCATCAATTCCAAGGGACTGCCCGAAGGCGACATCTCCTTCGTCTTCCAAGAGCCTACGCTGATGCCGTGGGCCACCGTCTTCGGCAATGTCTACCTCCCGTTGAAGCTGCGGGGCGTCACGAAGGCCGCAGCAAAGGCGGACATTCTCGCCGCCCTGGAACGCGTCGGCCTCAAAGACTTCGCGGACGCCTATCCCCGCGAACTCTCCGGCGGCATGAAGATGCGCGTGTCGATCGCCCGAGCGCTGGTCACCAAGCCGAAACTGCTGCTGATGGACGAGCCCTTCGCCGCACTTGATGAGATCACGCGCCAGAAGCTGAACGACGACGTGCTGCGCCTCTGGAAGGAGACCGGCATCACGGTCATCTTCGTCACCCATTCGGTCTTCGAAAGCGCCTACCTCTCCAACCGTATCGTCGTCATGAAGGCGCGCCCCGGTCGCGTGCATGCGGATTTTCCGCTGGTCACCAGCCTTGAACGCGACGCGCTTTACCGTTCCTCGGAAGAATATCGCCAGGCCTGCGAAACGGTCTCGAAGACATTGCTGGAAGCCATGGGTGGGGAGGAGCACTGATGACCGGACCGGCCGAAACCCTCCTGAAGATCCTCATTCCGATCCTCGTCGTCTTTGTGCTTCTCGTGATCTGGCAGGTCGGCGTCTGGGTCTCCGGAGTGCCGCAATACATTCTGCCGGGCCCGATCGCCATCGCCGGCGCTCTGGTCAAGGACTGGGGCACGCTCTCGCCGGCGCTCTGGGTCACCACCCAGATCACCCTGATGTCACTCGCGCTGGCGCTGATCGGCGGCGTCGGCATCGCGGTCTTCCTCGTCCAGTCGAAGTGGATCGAAGTCGCCTTCTATCCGATCACCGTCATCCTGCAGGTGACCCCGATCGTCGCGATTGCACCACTGATCCTGATCTACGCGCCTTCGACACAGGTCGCACTTTTGATCTGCGCCTTCCTCGTCGCCTTCTTCCCGATCCTCTCGAACATGGTGCAGGGCCTGAAGAGCGTCGACCACAATCTCCTGAACCTCTTCGATCTCTACGGCGCCTCCCGCTGGCAGACCCTGCTCTATCTGAAGCTCCCGGCCTCCCTGCCCTATTTCATGACAGGCTTGCGCATCGGTGGCGGCCTCGCGCTGATCGCCGCCGTGGTCGCAGAATTTGCAGCAGGCTCGGCCGGCGCCGGCTCGGGCCTTGCCTTCCGCCTGCTGGAGGCCCAGTTCCGTCTGAACATTCCCCGACTCTTCGCTGCCCTCTTCCTGCTCTCCTGCCTCGGCGTGGTCATCTTCGCCATTACCTCCTTCATTTCCTGGCTGGCGCTGCATCGCTGGCATGAGAGCAGCCTGAAACGAGAAAACTGATGTCGAATGCCATTGCCACTCTGCCCGCCGCCAAGCGCTTCGTTCTCGCCAATGCGACGCTGCCCGAGATCTGCGTCGATGGTGTCGAGGCCCCGGCCTGCGAGGGCCTGATCAGCGCCGATATCGTTGTCGCCGACGGCAAGGTCGAGGCGATCCTGAGGCCCGGGACCGCCCCATCAGGCCTCCCCTCTACGGATCTCCGCCACGGCATGGTCTGGCCGACCTTCGTCGACATGCACACCCATCTCGACAAGGGCCATATCTGGGACCGCAAGCCCAACCCGACGGGCGACTTCATCGGCGCGCTCGAAGCCGTACAGGCCGACCGCGTTGCCCGCTGGACGGCTGACGACGTCAAAGCCCGGATGGAATTTTCCCTGCGCACGGCTTACGCCCACGGCACGAGCCTGATCCGCACCCATCTCGACAGCCTGGCGCCCCAGCACCGCATCTCATTCGAGGTCTTCGCCGAAGTCCGCGACGCCTGGGCAGGCAAGATCGACCTGCAGGCCGCCGCCCTTTTCCCCTTTGACCAGATCACCGATGAGGCCTTCTTCAAGGATCTCGTTGAGGTCATCGTCGCCAACAAGGGCCTGCTCGGTGGCGTCACCTACCTGATGCCCGGGCTTGATGAGAAGCTCGACATCCTCTTCCGCACCGCAACCGAGAAGGGCCTCGACATCGACCTGCATGTCGACGAGACGCAGGACAAGGAAACCCTGACGCTGAAGACGATTGCGGAAGCCAAGCTCCGCAATGGCTTCGAGGGCGCAGTCACCGTCGGTCACTGTTGCTCGCTTGCCCGCCAGGACGATGATCTCGCAAAACGAACGATCGATCTGGTGGCTGAGGCCGGCCTCTCGGTCGTCTCGCTGCCGATGTGCAACATGTATCTGCAGGACCGCGTGTCAGGACGCACGCCCCGCCAACGCGGCGTCACCCTCTTCCACGAACTGTCAGCCGCCGGTGTCGCAACCGCCGTCTCCTCCGACAACACCCGCGACCCCTTCTATGCCTATGGTGATCTTGATCCGGTCGAAGTCTTCCGCGAGGCGGTGCGCATCATCCATCTCGACCATCCGCTGGATACGGCAGCAAGGGTCGTCACCCGCACGCCGGCCGACATCCTGAAGCGCCCGGATCATGGCCGCATCGCCGTCGGCGCCAAGGCCGATCTCGTCCTCTTCAGCGCCCGCCGCTGGAGCGAATTTTTGTCCCGTCCGCAGGCCGACCGCATCGTGATGCGGAATGGCATGGGCATCGACCGCAGCCTGCCGGATTACCGCGAACTTGACCCGTTGCTTGGAGTTTAGCCATGGCCGACTACGCCAAAATCAAGGAAGAGCTTGAAGGCATCGCCGTCGAAGACAATCCGGCGCTCGTCAAACAGAAGAGCCGCGACTTCTACTGGTATTCGCCGATCCTGAAAGAAGAGCTCGACAATGTCGTCGGTGACCTCGTGGTCTCCCCGACGACGGAAGACGAGGTAATCCGGGTTCTGAAGGTCGCCTATGCCCATGGCGTGCCCGTCACCCCGCGTGGCGGCGGCACCGGCAATTACGGCCAGGCCATGCCGCTCTCGGGCGGCATCGTCTTGAACCTCATTAACATGAACAAGGTGAAGGAGATCCTGCCCGGTCGGGTGATCTGCGAGCCGGGCATCATCATCTCCGAACTCGACAAGCAGACAAAAGCCCATTCCGGCCAGGAACTGCGCTTCCATCCCTCGACCGCACAGACTGCCTCGGTCGCAGGCTTCATTGCCGGCGGCTCAGGTGGCGTCGGATCGATCACCTGGGGCGGCCTGCGCGATCTGGGCAACATCCTGCGGCTCCGTGTCGTGACCATGGAAGCCGAGCCCCGCGTGCTCGAACTCTCCGCCTGGGACCTGCAGAAGGTCTCCCACGCCTATGGCACCAATGGCATCATCACCGAAGTCGAGATGCCGCTGGCACCCGCTTACGACTGGGTGGACGTCATCGTCGGCTATGAAGAGTTCATGGACGCGGTGAAATTCGCCGATGCACTCTCCCACAAGAACGGCATCCTTTTGAAGGAAGTCGCCCCGATCGCAGCCCCGATCCCGTTCGACTACTTCACCCGCCACAAACCCTGGCTGAAGGAAGGCCAGTCGGTCGTGGTGCTGATGGTGGCCCCGCATTCGATGGAACCCTTCCTGGCGCTCGCCGAACGCATGAATGGCGACATCCGCTTCCGCTCCGATACGGTCGAAAGCATGAAGGGCATCCCGCATGCCTATGAGCTGACATGGAACCACACGACGCTGCGGGCCCTCAAGCTCGACACCAACATCACCTATCTCCAGGTCCAGTATCCCGGCCCCGATCATGTCGAGAAGGTCCGGATCATGACCGAACTCTTCCCCGACGAGGTCATCGGCCATCTGGAATTCATCAAGTTCGACGGCCAGATCCAGTGCGCCGGCCTGCCACTGGTGCGCTACACCACCAAGGAACGGCTGGAAGAAATCATCCGCATCCACGAAGAGAATGGCTGCCCGATCTTCAACCCGCATCGCTACACGTTGGAAGAAGGCGGCATGAAGCAGACCGACCAGGTCCAGCTCGCCTTCAAGAAGGAGACCGATCCGAAGGGTCTGTTGAACCCCGGCAAGATGATCGCTTGGGAAAACCCGGACTTCGATTTCTCCGCAGGCAAGAACTACCTTTTCCCGGGCCTGGAGGTGTTTGCGGAGGCTGGAGAATAGCGACTCGACGGTTTGCCTTGGTGCTCTTGATACCCCCCTCTGCCCTGCCGGGCATCTCCCCCACACGGGGGGGAGAGCGGGATACGGCCGACGCCTTGCACAAACGCCACCATTGAAGATGCGGCTACGGTATTTGGACATGACAAACTTGGAGCAGGACTTCGTCATTCGCAACGATTGAGGGAATGAAACCGGCGCGCCCATCCACTCTCCCCCCGTGTGGGGGAGATGTCCGGCAGGACAGAGGGGGGTACCCCATGCGCAACGACAAACAACAACAAGGAACTACCCTACCGCCACACCAACACCATTCCGAAGGTACTCCCGGCCGGCCTTCCGGCTCATGCAAAACCTGACATGGCATCCCCCATCCCTCGACATCAGGCGGCGAAGGATCGGGATGTTGGGACAAACGGCGCGGAAGTTTTGAATTGAACCCCGACTGCGAAAGCGGCGGGTAACGACTTGGAGCTTTTGATATGCGCGTACTCGTCCTTCACTCCCACCCTCTCGATGAAAGCTTCGGCCGGGCGCTTTACAAGCTCACCTGCGAGACCCTGGAAAAGGCAGGCCACGAGGTCGATGGCTGCAATCTCTACGAGGAGGGTTTCGACCCTGTCCTTTCGGCCCATGACCGCCGCGTCTATCACGACATCCCGGACAATCTGACGCTGGTGAAACCCTATGTCGAGCGCCTGCTGAAGGCTGAAGCACTGGTGATCGTCACGCCGGTCTGGAACTTCGGCTTCCCGGCCATGCTGAAAGGCTATTTCGACCGCGTCTGGCTGCCCGGCGTTTCCTTCGACCTGGTGGATGGCAAGCTCACCCCGACGCTCCGCCACATCAAGAAGCTCGCCGCCGTCATGACCTATGGCGCGACCCCCATGCGCGCCTTCCTCGCCGGCAATCCGCCGAAGAAGATCGTTACCCGCGTACTGCGGGCTCAGATCAAGATCGGCGCACCGGTCAAGTATCTCGCCCATTACGACATGAACAATTGCACGGAAGAAACCCGTGCAGCCTTCATGGCCAAGGTGCGCCGCGAGATGGAAAACTTCTAAGAGAACGGCCGGCGGTCAGACGACCTTGGCCGCCGTCACCTCGACCTCGACGAGGAATTCCGGCCGCGTAAAGCCGCCGACGACGAGCAACGTCGAGACCGGCTTCGGATCGAACGTGTAGCGATCGCGGACAGCCATATAGGCCGGAAAGTCCTCTCGTCGCGTGACGAATCCGGAGATCCGGATTACATCCGCGAAGGTCATGCCGGCCTCATCGAGAACGGCCTTGATCGCTTCGAAACACAGCTCGGCCTGGCCGGTCACATCGGCTGGGATGCTATCATCGGGCCGGATGCCGAGCTGACCGGACGTCACCAGCAGGCTGGCGCCGGGCGGGACCAGCAGACCGTGGTTGTAATGCCCGAAGGGACGGCGGACGGAGGGAGGATTGAAGACCTTTTTCATGGGTTGAGCCTAGCGCGGCATAGAGCCCCTTGGAAGGCAAAAGAAGAACCCATGCCAATTGCTGGGGACAACATCCACACGGTCGTGACCGTCAAGACGCCAACCACGAACCCTCACGCCTGCAGTCCATGGACACATCGCCAAGACCATGGCCTCAATGGACCTGATCGACGTCCTACAGCAGCAGGTCATCACTGCGGGTCGGAGCGCCCGCAGGCCGATGCCATGCATCGGCAGGCGCGTCCCCGCCTCACCTCACGCGCGGCCGCAGGAAAGTTTGGCATTTTCCGAAGTAAACTCGTGCCAATCTTAATGTGCGCCATACGCACGCCGTGAGAATACTGATTAATGCCGACCGATGATGTGCCGCTCATGACCGTGCCTGGCTGAGGCATATGGTACCGTCTGGTCTTTCATGAAGGGGACTTTGACCAATGATGCTCCGTGTTCCGAACGCAGAGGAGACCGAGATTCTGCTCGGCAGCATTTCGGCGCCAGACCTGCCCGTCGATCGGATCGCTCAACGCGTCGAAGAAGTCTACGGGCTGACCGGAGAGTGGAAGCGCCTTGGCGGCGAGCGCGAACAGAATTTTCGGCTGACCACGCTGGATGGAAGCCTCTTCGTCGTGAAGATCGCTGCCCAGACAGAACCGTTGGAAAGCCTCATGTTCCAGATCAATGCTCTGGAGCATATCCAGCGGATTGATCCTGAGATACCCGTGCCTCGCGTGCAGCACACCTTGTCGGGCAAGGCAATCTCCGACATCACCGATACGGACGGGCGCAGCTATGCGCTTCGCATCCTGACATTCGTCACGGGCAGCACACTCCTCGAAGTCATAAAGAGCTCTGGAGCGGTCTTGGGTGCCGAAGAGCTCATGTCGCTTGGCGAGATGGGCGGACGTCTGACACGCGCCCTGCAGGGATTTCGCGGAGACGGTGCGCCCCACGTCATGCCATGGGACCTCTCGAACGGATTGTTGTTCTCCGACACACTGAAAGCGACCATGCCGCAAGATGTCGGTCCGGTGCTACAGTCCGTTCTGGACGAACTGAGAATTGTACTGTCAGACCGGCTGCCCCGGCTTCGTGCGCAGGTCGTCTACCACGACTTCCACGAATCCAACGTCCTTGTCAGCCTTGAACCCTCTTTCAGGATTGATGGTATCATCGATTTCGGCGACATGATCTTCGGGCCGGTCGTCCAGGATCTGAGCGTGACGATCGCTTCGCTGATCCATTGGTCGGTTGATCCGGTCTATGCCGCCGCCTGCCTTGTCCGCGGCTACCAGCGCCAGATGCCGCTGGAGGCGGCCGAGCTTGAGATCCTCAAGCCACTCGTGGTGGCGCGTCTGCTCTTGCAGGTTGGGCTCGTCGCGCATCAAGCGGCTCAGGACGGCGCGTCTGGCTCGAAGCTCGATGAGTTGCAGTCAATGTATGTGGACGCCTTGTTGAAGCTGCACGCGCTGCCGAACGAGGAATTCCTTCAGGCAATGGTGCCCTCAGTCGTCCCCGGGGTCAGCCCGCAGGCCCTCATGTCAAATTCGCCCACGCCCGGTTTGCTGAAGCGGCGCGAAGCGGTGCTCGGCAAGACCTATACGTTCTACAACGAACCCCTCGAAATCGTTCGCGGCAAGGGTAGCAAGCTCTTTGACGCTTCGGGCAAGGAATATCTCGACTGCTACAACAATGTAGCCAATCTGGGCCATTGCCATCCCTATGTCGTTGATGCCCTGGCACGTCAGGCGAGCACGCTCAACACAAACTCCCGCTATCTACACGCCGAGATCGTCAGGCTGGGGGAACGGCTGGGCGCCACTCTGCCGGATAGCCTCGACACCTGGTTCTTTGTCTGCTCGGGATCGGAAGCGAACGACCTGGCCGTCCAGCTCTCACGGATCGCGACAGGCAATGAGGGGGTCGTGGTCACCGAAAACAGCTATCACGGCAACACCACGATCGTGTCGCCGCTGTCGCTCATCGACTATGATGTACAGCACAAACCCGACTGGGTCGAAACGGTATCCCCTCCCAATCTCTACAGAGGCATCTACCGGGAAGGTACACCGGATGCCGGCGCCAGATATGCCGACCACGTAAAGCAGGCGGCCGAACGGCTGGACCGCCGCTCTCACGGCATGGCCGGCTTGATGATCGACTCGATCTTCGACGCCAACGGTGCGCTGGTGCCGCCCCCGGATTACCTTTCGCGCGCCTATGCGGCAGCGCGATCCGCCGGCGCCCTAACCATTGCCGACGAAGTCCAGATGGGGTTTGCGCGCTCCGGAACGCATATGTGGGGTTTTCAAGCCTTCGGTGTTGAACCCGACATCGTGACCATGGGCAAACCGATGGGCAATGGTCATCCGATCGCCGCCTTGGTGACCAGGCGCGAGATCGCAGAACTGCTGCAGAAGCGGACGGGGTACTTCAACACCTTCGGTGGCAACACGGTATCAGCCGTGGTCGGCAACGCTTGTCTCGATGTCCTGATCGGAGAGAACCTGCAGGCGAATGCCGCCCGTAGCGGGGCAGCGCTGCGACAGGGTCTGGAAGCGTTGATGAGCCGGCATCACATCATCGGCCACATCCACGGTCGAGGATTGTTCATCGGCGTTGAGCTGGTGATCGACCACGAAACGAAGGCTCCGGCCAAGCTTGCCGCACGTTGGGTTCGTGAACGGCTGAAATCGCTTGGCGTGCTCGTCTCGTCGACAGGCCCGTTCGGAAACATCATCAAGATCCGCCCGCCTCTGGTCTTCAGCCTGGCAGACGTTGCGCGATGCCTTGAGACACTCGATCAAGCCATTGGCGAGATACCCGCAGACTTGAGGACAAAAGGCGCCTGAGACAAAGCCAAGTCAACGGCGGGAACGCCTCAGATTTTGCCTGATACTGCGCCTTCTGGCGCCTCTCATCTTTGCTCACTCTTTACCGCGAATTGCGGCTTCGCAGCCGGCTTCCGGTCGCGTTCACGCACGCCGAGACACTGTCGAAAGCCGGAAAAGTCCCCGTCCATACTACGAGAATTCACCAAGTAATGCGGGACATCGCGGAGCTAACATCCTTCTGTTACAGAGTGGTTGGGGCATCCGCAACAAGCGATCGGACATCGCTTGGCGGGGACTATCAACCCTTCGGGCATACGCATGTGCTCACCGGCGTCACGGATTTCGGCCTTGATCCGCAGGAGGCGATAGCCAGCCGCGCATCTTCCAAAGCATGGGCCAAACCATCGTCGAACGCGGGATTCCAGGGCCCGCGATCAGAGGGCTTCAGGAAATAGGCCACAAGGTCCTCGTTGCACCGGAGCCCCACGGCGGCGGGCAGATGATCATGATCGACTGGAAGGAGGGTGTTCTGATCGGCGGATCGGACAGCCGTGTGGATGGATGTGCGCTGGGTTATTGAGCGCTGCCCGCTGACCGCATCTCCGCCCTCTGAACACACGTCCCGCAGGGCGGAGATGAATACCGAAGCAAGGTTGGCCGTATAGTTCGTCGGAAGCCAAGTAGCCGAAGCGCTGCACCTGAAATCGATTTTGAAGACCTGATGGAAATTGTCAGTGGCGTGCCAGCCCTGACAAAAAATTTTAGGCGAAGGTCCCAAATGGGGCGTAGAGGACGTCTTCGTTTCAGAGCCTTGGCATGCTCCCACAATTTCATGGCTTTGTTACGAGGACACCTTCCGTGATTAGCGTTATATCTAGCGAATATCACTTTCGCCTTCAGGTCTGAGGCGATAGTGGCGATAATCGAAGCATCAAGAGCGGAAGCAGGACTTGTCCAGCGCGCGCTCGAAGCGCAAGCAGCCTATCTGCAGGATGTCAGGGCGGACATGGGTCTGCCCGGCGAAGGCTGGACGACAGTCGAGGCATTCTTCAATGACGACAAGGCCATCGGGGAATTTCTGGTATTCGAACAATCGCTGAACGAAGGCGCCGACGTGAAGACAGCGGCAGCGCTGCTGATGACCGATTACGGCTACATCATTGCTGCTGCGGTCGTTCCACTCTACGTCGGTTTCGGCCTCGTTCCCGACCTTTCTCCCGCCAGTATCGCGCTTCTCTTTCATACTAAGGAGGAGGACCACGACGGGAAGCTTCATTTGAGGCGCCGTGCCGATGTCCGTTTCCTGGAAGATGGATTTTGGCAGGGACAGTTGGACAGTCACCCTGACGAGGAACGGTTTCGGTTGGAAATCGAGCGGCATTTCACCCCAGTGGTCGAAACAGTTCACGCACGTACACGCCTATCCCGCGCCGCGCTGTGGCGGCTTGCCGCAGATGCGATCGCCGGTCGCTTTCTCGATTGTGGTCGCCGGTTCGGCACGGTCGAGGCCGCAAAGACGTCCGCGATGCGAATTCTCAAAGTGCCCGGTTCGCCACTGAGCAATCGACAACTCCAATTCTTCGACCTGACGGTGCTCGACGAACATCAACGAGAGTTTTCCTATACCTTCCGCCAGCGTGGGGGATGTTGCCGGTTCTATCAGGTTGATGGCGGCGAATACTGTTCGACATGTGTTCTGAAAGACCCTGGCCAACGAGACGACGAGTTGCGTCTCGCCATGCGCCAGCACCTGCGTCTGGTCTGACAGAAGAAACTCGTAAAATTTCCCGAAGTCACAGTCCCAAATCCGGAAACGCGATCGTCTAACTCGCAGGAGCAGCAGCATGAGTTGCTGCTCTGAGTGGTGGACTGCGGCGCGTTAAGCTGCCTGAGATTTGGGGATTTCGATGACGAGAAAGATTGCCGTGCAGGTGGGAGCCAGGAAAGGTCTCCGGCGGATCCTACTGATGACGGGGACGGCACTTGCGATGCTCACGCCTGCCTTGCCGGCGGTAACGCTGGAAGCGCGAGCGCAGGCAACGACGCAATCAATCTCCGTGCCGGAGGGGCCGCTCACCGCCGCTCTCAACAGCCTGGCGGCGCAGACAGGCCTCCAGATTCTGTTCGATGCATCGGTCGCGGAGGGGAAGGTTACACGCGGCGTGAATGGTAAGTTGACCTCCGAACAGGCGTTGAGGGCCGTGCTTTCCGGAACCGGCGTCGATGCCCGCTTCGCCGGTGAAAATCAGGTCACGTTGCTGGATACAGCTTATGGTTCCGGCTCCTCCGATCAAGATGGTACCCTGCTGCAACCGATTCAGGTCTATGGAGCACGCAATACGACAACGCTCAGCGGCACAACAAGCAGTGTAGCCATCCTGAATGCGCAGAGTCTCGCGGACAGCCAGATCCGCACCACGCAGGACACCTATCGCCGCATGGCGAACGTGATGGACAGCGCCACGGTCAATTCCGGTTTCGTCATCCGCGGTATGAGTTCCGAAGGTCTTGTAGCGTCCGGTGGACCAGCGGGCTCAATCTACATCGATGGCATCCTTCAGACACGCTACAATGCACGCTTCGGCTCTCGAAATCTCTGGGATGTCGAACAGGTTGAGGTCTACCGCGGCCCGCAATCGACGCTTTCCGGTCGCGCTGCCATGACCGGAGCAGTCTACATCAAGTCGAAAGATCCGACCTTCGAGAAGGAGGCAGTTCTTTCCAGCACCGTTGGGTCAGACGATTTGGTTGGCGGCGCCTTCATGTTCAACACACCTGTTGTGGAAGACGAGATTGCGTTGCGCATGTCAGGCGCTTTTGAGAGGTCGCGCGCACAGCCGGATTACTCGAACTTCTACATCTACGACAACTACAGCGACCTGATTACAGACATCAGCGGCACCTTCCGTGCCAAGATGTTGGTGACCCCAGCAGAACTGCCAGAGACGCGCGCTCTTTTGACCTATTCCTATTCCAAGGACCGGCCAAATGATGCGCTTGTCGGACTTTATTCGGGGCGTGGCGATTTCAATAATTCGCCCGTCACCTACACCGAATACCGCTGGACGGAAGTCCACAATCTCGGGCTGGAGTTGACCCACGACATTTCCGACGCCCTGCGCATCACCTCGCAAACCGGCTTTCAATATGGAATCAACAACCGGCGCTCCATCGATTACGGCACTCCAGGATTGATCAATGGCATCACGGGCGAGGACGACAACTCAATATTCACCCAGGAACTGCGTCTGAACTACGAAGAAGAGAAGTGGAAATGGGTCACGGGGATCTATGGCAGCCATGAACGCTGGGTGGGCGCAACGGATATCGTCGCATTCAACCTCTACCAGCAGAATGACACGCAGCGGCGCCAAACCTCGAACCTCGCCATCTTTGGCGAGGCAACCTACGAATTCGTCCCCACCTGGTTCGCCACAGTGGGTGGACGCCTGGACTACTTGTACGACAAGGACCATCAGCAGAACTATTTCGGCCTTATCAACCGATCACCGGTTCTGACAGGGCAGCCGTCGTCCCTGACAGAGTTGAACTTTGTGCCGAAAGTCGGGATTTCCAAGGAGTTCGGCGACAGTCAGACCGTCGGCCTGACCTATACCCAAGGCTTCCGGTCGGGTGCATCCTACTATGACCGCGTGACGAAACAGCTTGGCTCCTATGATCCGGAGTATTCACAGAACGTCGAACTCTCCTACAAAGGCACGTGGCTTGACGATCGGCTGTCGCTGAATGCGAATCTCTTCTACACCAGATATGAAGATCAGCAGGTCGAAATACGACCGGACCCGAAGATCCCCGGTTACCGGATCATTTCGAATGCAGCCACGTCGAGGGCCTGGGGCTTCGAAATCGAACCCAGCATGGAGGTCAACGACCAGTTCACAGCCTTCGCTTCGATCGGATATCTGAACACCAAGTTCATCGACTTCAAACATGCGGCACTGCGCGGACCGCAGGATGGGAAATCCTTCCCCGAAGCACCGGAATGGAACTTCAGCTTTGGCGGTCGCTACGAGTTTGACAACGGGGTCTTCGTGAGCGCCGACGGCAAGTACACGACCAGCTACAATTCGCGCTTTGGCACCAATGGCATGTACAAGATCGACCCACGCCTCATACTGAATGCGCAGGTCGGATTCCAGAAGAACAACTGGGAGGTGACCGCCTTCGTGGAAAACCTGACCGACGAGAAATACTTCACGCTTATCGATCCCGATTATTCCCTGCCATTCGGCCAGGCCGGCAAGCGCCGTTCCTTCGGATTGAACCTCCAGGCGAAGTTCTGATTGCGGTGGCTGCGGGGCTCGTGCTCCGCGGCCATTCTGACTCTCAATGAGGTTATGGTGTCCCTGTTGCGTTTCTGTTCCCTTCTTTTCGTTTCACTGCTGTCCGCTTCGCTTGCACAGGCGGCTTGCCTCGGCAAAGCCGTAACTGAGGATATTTACAATCCGCCGGTCTGCATTCCGGCGGAACCGAAACGGATTGTCACGCTCGATCCATTGATCACGCTTGGAATGCTGATCGAACTCGAAGCTCCTGTCGTTGCAACACCCTACATGGCGATCACCGAGAACGAGATCCTCGATGTGGTGAAGACCAAGAAGATGATCGATCTCGGCAATCCAAAGGAGCCGAGCCTTGAGCGGCTCGCCGTGTTGAAGCCCGACCTCATTATCGGTTCGGTCGAAGCGCATGCGTCAATCTACGACCAGGCAGCACGGATTGCACCGACGGTCCTGTTCAAGCATATGGACTGGAAGAAGTATCTGGAGCGCCTCTCCGAAGTGACCGGGCGCGAAGGTGCGGCAAATGCCGCGCTCGCCACCTATGAGATCCGCGTCGCGGCCATTCGTGAACGCATGAAGGACAAGAAGATTACGGTCTCTACCGTCCGCTTTGCGCCTGATCGCTTCGTCGTCTTTGTCGATGGACCGGATGCCTACGCGCCCTTTGCCGTGCTGCGGGAGGCCGGCGTCAAACGGACGGATTACGAAACGGTGACCGATCGTACGATCGTGAAGAGGCCGGACTGGGAAGAACTTGCCAATCTGGATGGCGACGTGCTGCTGTATGTGTCGGCCAGCGGCTTCGAAAAAGCGCCGGACGACGCGCTGGAGAAGCAGGTCACGGACAACCCGCTTTGGCAACTGCTTCCGGCTGTTCAGGCCGGCCGCGCCCATCGGGTCGACCGCGGCCCCTGGCAGAGTTTCCATGGCATCAGTTCGGCCAATCGCATTCTCGATGATGTCGAGCGCTACATCCTGGTTTACCGATGACAGGCCAAGGATCCGGTCGCCCGGCGAGGGCCGGCAGCAATCCGCTGCTCGGGCTGACAACGCTTCTGTGTCTTCTCATTATTGCAGCATGGGGCGCAACCGCGATGGGCGCGGTGACCATGCCGCTTTCCAAAATTGCGGGCGCGATCCTTCAGTTCGACGGCTCTCGGGACCATCTGCTCGTGATGACTGTCCGCCTCCCCCGCGTTATCGCAGCCGTTCTCGCAGGCAGCGCACTGGCCGTGGCGGGCGCCATCATGCAGGCCGTCACCAACAACCCGCTCGCCTCCCCTGACCTGCTCGGTATCAACGCGGGTGCCGCCTTCGCCGTTGTCATGGTGATGACGCTCTTCGGCGCGCGTACCGGCAACACTTTTGTCTGGTTCTCCTTCTCGGGGGCCGCCGTCGCCGCGGTCGTCGTCTACGCCGGGAGCTCTCTAGGCAGGGTCGGGCATTCTCCTCTGGCACTTGTGTTGGCGGGTGTCATTGTCGCAACCTTCCTGACGTCGGTCACCACAGCCATGCTGATTTTCGATCAGAGCACGCTCGATGCAGTGCGCCTCTGGACAGCCGGTTCGGTAACGGGTCGAACCATGGCGCAGGCGAAAACCGTCGCACCGTTCATCGTTGCCGGCCTCACTGCAGCACTGCTTCTCGGCCGACATCTCACGACACTCAGCCTCGGGAGGGATGCCTCCCGTTCACTCGGACAGAACCCTCTCGTCTGGCGAGGTGCATCGATCGCCATCGTCATCCTGCTGGCCGGCGGGGCCGTTGCGCTTGCCGGACCGATCGCCTTTGTCGGACTTGTGGTCCCGCATAGTGTTCGAATGTGCATCGGCGCCGACTATCGACTGGTCATTCCTTTCGCGGCACTCGGCGGTGCACTGCTGGTCGTTACCGCCGATATGGTCGGCCGGCTTCTCTTCGGCAGTCAGAGCTTTCCAGTCGGCGTGACGATCGCGCTCATCGGCGCTCCCTTCTTCCTCCATCTCGCCCGAACACGATTGAGAGGCGAGACATGATCCGCCTTTTCCTCGGCCTTACGCTTCTACTGGCCAGTCTTGTCGCCGCAAGCCTTGCTTTTGGCGAGGTCTCGCTGACATGGCGCGAACTCTATCATGCCATGACCGGCACGGACGCCACCGCCCCACGGAGCGCGATGATTGTTTTCGACCTACGTCTACCGCGCGTGCTTCTCGCACTCCTCGTCGGCGTGGCTCTTTCTCTTTCCGGCACGATAACGCTGGCCATCATGCGCAATCCGCTGGCGGAGCCGGGAGTGCTCGGCATCAACAGTGGCGCGGCGGCGGCGGCATTGGCAGTCATCGTCCTGGTTGAGGACCCACCGGTCGAATTCTTGCAAGGGGCCGGTTTTCTGGGTGCGGCTGCAATGGCACTCGCAGTCTATGCGCTTGCAAGGCGCAGCGGCACATCCTCGCTTCGCATCATCCTGATCGGCATCGGCCTTTCGTCCCTCGCCACGGCCTTCACGACCCTTCTCTCAGCATTCGGCGAGATCGGCGACGTGCAGCGCGCGATGATCTGGCTGGCGGGCAGTGTTTACGATGCCAATATGGTCAAGGTTCGCCTGCTCGCACTCTGGCTCGTCGTTCCCGTCACGTTTGCCCTCCTCTCGGCGCGTGAACTCGATCTCATTCGTTTCGGAGACCATTTGGCCAGAAGCCTCGGACAGCCTGTTGATCTCGTCCGGGGCATCACAATCGTGCTGGCCACCATGCTTTCGGGCGCTGCCGTAGCAGCCTCCGGACTCATAGGCTTCGTCGGCCTGATAGCACCGCATATGGCGCGGCGACTGGTCGGGGGTGCACATCGCCGGATACTTCCGATCGCAGCGCTCATCGGCGCCTGCCTTGTCGTTGCCGCAGACCTCGTCGGCCGCATAGTCCTGCCGCCGGTCCAGCTTCCAGCCGGCATCGTTACCGGGCTCCTTGGTGCACCATTCTTCGCCTATCTGCTTTGGGTACGCCGACATGACCACAGATAAGCCGGCGCGCTTTGGCAAGATCGAAGGCAAAGGTGTCAGCCTTGCTTACGGCAGACATCGTATCGTCGACAATCTTGATATCGCCATTCCGGAACGACGCTTCACCGCACTAATCGGCCCCAATGGCAGTGGCAAATCCACAGTCCTGCGCAGCTGTGCGGCGCTCATGAAGCCGTCCAGCGGTGCCCTGCTGCTCGATGGCCGCGACATGACAGAAATGTCAACCCGCGAGATCGCGCGAAAGGTGGGCGTTCTGTTGCAAGGACCCGTCCCGCCGGAAGGTTTGACTGTGGCAGATCTGGTACGGCAGGGACGCTATCCGCATCAAAACCTGTTTGGCCGGTGGTCTGTCGATGACCAGCAGGCTTGTGACGAGGCCTTGATGCTCACAGGCACGACCGATCTTTCCGATCGCATGCTGGATAGCCTCTCGGGCGGCCAGCGCCAGCGTGTCTGGATTGCCATGGCGCTGGCGCAGGAGGGCGAAGCACTTCTCCTCGATGAACCGACGACCTATCTCGACATCGAGCATCAGATCGAACTGATGAACCTCATCAAAATGCTGGTCGACAAGCATGGGAAGACGGTTGTTGCCGTTCTGCACGACATCAATCAGGCAGCACGCTTTGCCGAGCACATCATTATCTTGAAGGAAGGCAGGATGGTCGCGGCAGGAAAGCCTGACGCGGTCATTTCCGCCAAGACGATCTTTGATGTGTTCAACGTCAAGACCATGGTGATCTACGACCCGGTTGCCGGAACCCCGCTTTGCGTTCCGCTGTGAGACCATCAGCGGCGTTGCTAAAAAATCACATCCTCGGTGCTTTTAGGCGAATGGCACGCACCTGCCCTTCTCTCTGGCCAAAATGAACAACCCGAATCGGGCAATGAAATCAGGCATAAACATGAGATTTTTGCTCTTGATTTAACGCGCTCTGCTGTTTAGTTTTGAATTCTTCTAACCTATTGTGGTTGAACGTTTTTTTAGGATCGATTAGCCCTTTTTGTGATCACGGTTCGGGCATTTCAGCGTGAACCGGAATGCTGTTTGGGACCTGTTAACCAATGCCGAGCTCTTCCTCCTCACACCTGGCCTGGGATGGTGTTGATAGTGACGCCCTGCTCAATCTGGCGATGGAAGCCTACTATGCCGACATCACCAATGCGGTCCGCCGGCGAGGCCATCCCAGTTCCACCGCCCGTGATGTCGTGCATGATCTCTATGTGAAACTCTCCGCCAGACCGGAGGTGCTGCAGAACAAGCGCTCCATCAAGGCCTTTCTCTGCCGCGCCGCCATCAATCTTGGCATTGACCTCCAACGCCGAGAAACGAAGGAAGCCCGCCTTTTCTCCGGCTCCGAGCGCGAAGCGCTTTTGGTCCCGAACTCCGGACATGCACCGGACCACCGGCTCGACATTGAGGCGCGGCTCTCAATCCTGCGCACGGCGATCGCCGAACTGCCGGAACGACGCCGGGCTGTCTTCATTCTGCATCGCCTTCATCATCTCACCCCGGACCAGATCAGCGCCAAGCTGAATATTTCCAGGAATATGGTGGACCGCCACCTGCGTCGCGCCTTCGCCCATTGCCTTGACCGTATTCTCTAGAGCGACAAAAGGTCATCCATCTCGGGTGAAAATCGTTATATGTACGGACCCAATGTACCAAGGAGTCCCACAGCGCCGACCTCAAGCGTCTCATACTCAAAGGACACGTCTGGAATTATTCATGCCGCTCAAGGGAGAGAATCAGATTCGGAAAAAGCGCAATCGCGAAGCGGCCGACTGGCTCTTGCGCAATACCAACCCGAATCGATCACCTGCCGATAGTGCCCGCTTCAAGAAGTGGCTTGAGGAAGATCCGGAGAACTGTCGTACCTATCGTGCAGCAGAACGCATGCTGGGCGACGCTCGGCAAGCGATCCAGTCCGATCCTGACCTTGCCGAGATCGACATCAAGCCAAGGAGCGTTGCAAGGCCGATTGTCGCGACGATTGTCATTGCCGGGATGGCGACCGGCGCCTTTTTTGCCCTCGGCGGCCCGCTGCGCCTTCAGGCAGACGTGATCGCAGGGACAAACGAGATGCCGGTGCACACATTGCAGGACGGCTCGGTGGTGCAACTCAACGCCTCCTCGGCAATCGCCGTGGATTTCACAGGAGAGCGCCGCGTCATTCGCCTTCTGCAGGGGCAGGCTTTCTTCAAGGTCGCTCACGCGCCCGAACGGCCATTTACGGTCGTTGCAGGGGAAGCGGAAATCACGGCGCTCGGCACGGCGTTTGACGTACGCTACGGCAGAGAGGACACGGAAGTGACCGTCACGGAAAATGCCGTACAGGTGGATTTCGCTGGGCAGCACCCCAGTCCGATCCGCGTCCCCCAGGGCCGGCAGGCAATTCTGGACCATGAGAATGAGAAGGCAGCCATCTCAACCGTCGATGCGCTCGTAGCTCTCGCCTGGACGCGCGGTCAGATCGCGGTAGACAATGCGCCGCTTTCCTACGTTGTCGAGGAGATGAACCGCCATTTCTACGGACGGATCGTGATCGCCGGTCCAACGCTGGCCGAGCGCCGCGTCAGCGGCACAATCAAGGTTGCAGACACCGATCACGCGCTTGCTTTCTTGACAAACGCGCTCGGCGTGAAGGCGACACATCTCGGCCCTCTGATCGTGATCCGTTAGTGGAACAATGCCCTTTTACTCCGCTGCCGATCACGCCGCCCTGTTTGCGACGGCGCGGGCGACGACGAAGCGGGAGATCATCTGGCTCAGCGTATTGGCTTCGCCGTTCAACACGGCAGA
>NZ_JACJVI010000023.1 GCF_014237835.1 Rhizobium sp. AQ_MP | reverse complement strand
GCTCACCATCCTCAACGCCATCATCCGGGACGAAAAACCATGGCAAAACGCTTGACTGCCAAGACAGTCGCTCCCCCTTGAGGGGGGAGGTCGCCGCAAAGCGGCGGGTGGGGGTGACCGGGCGTCAGACTGGCGCACTTTCACCCCCACCCCGGAGCTGCGCTGCGACCCTCCCCTTCAAGGGGAGGGTCAAACCCTCACACCCCGAACTTCACCAGCTTTATCGCCTCGAAGTCCTGCACGCCGCCGCCGACGCGCTTGGTCGTGTAGAACAGCACGTAAGGCTTGGCCGAATAGGGATCGCGCAGCACCCGCACGCCGACCCGATCGACGACCAGATAGCCCGCGCGGAAATCGCCAAAGGCGATCGCCGTTGCATTGGCCGCGATTTCCGGCATGTCCTCGGATTCGGCGACCGCAAATCCCATCAGCGAGGCCGGATCGCCGGCGCGGGCCGGCGGTGCCCAGAGATAGTTGCCGTCGGCATCCTTCAGCTTGCGCACCGCCCCTTGCGTCCTTCGGCTCATGACGAATGTGCCGTTTTGGCGATGCCCCGCCTTCAGCGCATAGACCACGTTGATCAGCACGTCCGACGCCCCGCTTGCCGCAAAGGCGCCGGCCGCACCCGTCGCGATCGTGCCGATCTTGCCCCATTCCCAGGAAGTGTCGGCGACCTGATCGTAAGACAGAAAGCCCTTCGGCTTCAGCACGCCATCACCCGACACGAAGGCCTCGCCCTCCTGTTCGGCAAAGGCGATGTCGACTTCCGCTGCGATCCAGGCCTCGATGTCGACGGCGGCATCATCGAGCAGGCCTTGTGTCGCCGCCGGCATGGCATAGAGCTCCATGGTCGGGAAGGCGAGTTCGGAGAGTTCCGGCGTACCGGTCTGCATCCGCGCCGCCGTCTCGGCCACCCAGCCGCTGGCAAAGCCCGCAGCCGCAAACGGCTTCTTCAGCACCGAGCCCGAGACCTGCCGCACCGTTGCGAGCGACCGGATCGGCGAGATGACCCTGAGCCTGCGGCCGATCTCCTCATCCACCTGCGGCGGCACGAGGTAACCGCCATCCCCCGACACACCTGCCGAGAGCGCCTTCTGGTCGAGATCGCGCAGCGCCTGGTCGTCGCCGCGCCGCACATAGGCCTCGAAGGCCGCCTTGTGTTCGGCAAGCCCCGCCTCGTCGCGGCCCGGCCGTTCGAGCGCCGGGCGGCGCTTCTTCAGCACGAGTTCGTCGAGAAGCCGGCTCTGCTCGTCGATCGCCTTGTTGATCCGCTCGACCTTGTCGCGGGTCACGACATCGCTTGTCAGCTTCTCCTCGATCTCGCCCAGGCGTTCGTCATTCGCCTCCTTGAAAGCCTCGAAGGCCGTCATGAATTCGGTAAAGGCCGCCGTCACCGTATCGGGCGCCGCCTTCACCTCCGGTGCCAACCTGGCCGCGGCAGTGCCACCTGCCCGCTTGCCGCCACGCCCGCCTGTGGCAGAGGCACTACGCCCCGCCTCATCCATCCTGCCGTCGCCTGCCATCATCGCGTCTTCCATGTCGCTCATCCTTTCGTGAAGTGATTGTTCGCCATCGCGCGAGCCGCCCGGCGCATCAGCCGGACAAGCTCGGTTTCCCTGTCGCGGTAAAACCGCCTGTGCTTGATGTTGGAGACCCTCGCCGTCGGCAGCATGGGAAAGGTCACCACGGAGATCTCCCAGAGATCGGCCTCGAGAATGCGCCGCACCCCCGTCTTGCGGTCGCTCCTGGTCTTCACCGCACGAAAGCCGATCGAGAGGCCATCCAGCGCCCCGGCCTTCATCAGCGCATGCACCTCGCGGGCGCGGCCCACATCGGTCGCGAGCCTGCCCTCGACATAGAGCCCCCGCTCGTCCTCGCGGATTTCGATCCAGCGGCCGATCACCTCGGCCGGATCATGCTGAAACAGCATGCGAACGCCACCCGCCCCACGCTTTGTCAGCGACGCGGCAAAGGCCCCGGGCTCGATAGCATCGCGCCCGAGATCGACCTCGCCGAACAGGCTCGCATACCCCGAAAACCGCCCGTCGCCCGCCACGCCCTTCAGCGTCAGCCCGGCATAACAAAACCGCGGCCTACCCTGCGTTTCCAAAGCCTGCATGGCTCGTTCTCCTCGTGATGTTGATTTGGTTCGGCCGCCTTGCGACGCGCAAAATGCGGCGCCACCCACCTCCCCCTTGAGAGGGGAGGTCGCCGCAAAGCGGCGGGTGGGGGTGATCCTGGCAGCGGTTCACACGTTGAAACCCAGACGGAGGCCCCTTCGCATCACCCCACCCCGGAGCTGCGCTCCGACCCTCCCCCTCAAGGGGAGGGTGGAGACCGGCGTGCGCCATCGCCCCTCACCCTGAGGTGCCCGCGCGCCGCGCGGGACTCGAAGGGTCCAGGCCACCCCTGTCAAACACACAGCATCCTTCGAGGCCCCTGCCTGCGCAGGGGCTCCTCGGGATGAGGGCCCGGCGTCACCCACCCACCTTGTCCCCCGCCCGGCCCGTCAGCCGGACCAGGACACCAAGCCCCCACCAGGCGGTGAAGGAGGCGAGCGTCGCCCCCGCCAGCATGATCTCCGCCGGGGACAACCGGCCCTCGAGCCCCAGCTGCCCCGCACCCCAGACACCCGTCGGTCCGCCGAAGATCAGCCCGCAGGCAACCCCGGTCAGAAAGCGCACGGCGGCCTCGCGGCGGTGCCTGGGAAGCAGATAGACCAGCGAAATCGCGGAGCCCGCGACAGCACCGATCAGACGCGCGGAGGTCACCCCGCCGTCATGGCCGAAGTCAGTCATTTGTTCATCTTTCGCGGTTAGCTTTTGGCAGAGCGCCGGCCGGAACGATCCCGCCCTCAAGGCTGCGGCCGGCGCCCCTTTTCCCCTTCAGCCCAAGCCGAGCGCTTCACCCGTCAGGTGAAGTCGTCGCAGATTTCCGAATCCCTGGAATCGCTTGGCGGTCGAGGTTCACAATCTGATTCCGCCGGTTGAGATGATGGATGAAGCCACGCCCGGTCCTGCCTGACCGGGCCTTCGGTCAAAACCGCATGGTCCGAAAAGTCAGCGACACCCGCCGCTGCCGTGCAATCCGCAGCCCGTCAACCATGTCCGACCGTCGCGCCGGGATCGCATGCGTCCAGTCCCGCCGCGCCGGTCCAGTGAGCACCAGCAGCGAGCGTGGCGGCAAGATGGCTGCCCGCGTCTCGCCGCTCTCAAGGCAAGCAAACCGCATCTCGCAGGCCGACAGCAGACTGAGCGAGGCGACCACCTCGCCGAAACACGGCTCGCAATCGACATGCGCGCTGATCCCCTGCCCGGGCAGATAGTCGTTGGCAATCACCTGGTCGGGCACGTCTGAGAAAAACCCCTCCGCCACCAACCGCTCCGCCAACCCCTGCAGCATGTCCGGCAGCGGCCCGATCCGACTGTCTCGTGTGGCGCTCCTCGCCCGGTAGTCATAACGATAACCGAAATGCCGCACGCGGCGCTGCAGCTCTCCACTCCACGCGCCAGCGTCGAGGAAGGCGACAAGCGCGGCTTCCTGCTGAGGGGTGATCCAGTCGGCGGTGAGACTGGCACCGGGTGGCAGGTTGCGCTGGGTCTCCATGGGCGGGTGTCCGTATCGATCGAGCGTGCATCGTAGCGCGGTCTTCGGTCGTCGGCATCCGTATAATGCAAGGGGGCAAAAGCCACAGACGTCAGGCTTGCGGCACCCCACCACCGCCCATGCGGGGGCAGGTCGCTGCAAAGCGGCGGGTGGGGGTGAGCGCCCCACCCATCCCCTCATGCTGAGGTGGGAGCGGAGCGACCCTCGAAGCACGAGGCCCTCCTTGCTGCGGAGCCGTTGGATCCTTCGAGGCCCTGCTGGCGCAGGGCTCCTCAGGATGAGGTCGTCACACACCCCCCTCAATACCCCACCGCCTCGCGCTTCTCCTCGTCCGTCAAAAACCCCGCCGCGCCAACTCTTGCCCAGAGCGCGTCGCGCTCGGCGGCCAGCCCCGCCACCGTATCGAGGTCCGGCACCAGCCGAACCGCCTCGCCCGTCAGCTCGCCCAGAAACACCGAAAGCGAGGCCCCGGTCCGTGTCACCAGCGGCAGCACGGTCAGGCGATAGAAGGCGCGGTTTGCCTCCTGGTAATTGGCATAGGTATTGTCGCCGGGAATGCCGAGCAGCATGGGCGGCACACCGAAGGCGAGCGCGATGTCGCGGGCAGCCCCATTCTTCGCCTCGACGAAATCCATGTCCTTGGGTGACAGCCCCATCGACTTCCAGTCGAGGCCGCCCTCGAGCAGCAGCGGCCGCCCGGCGCGCATCGGGCCGGAATAGCCCTCGTCGAGCTCCACCTTCAGCCGCTGATACTGGTCGGCCGAGAGATTGCCGCCCTCCTTCGGCTGATAGACCAGCGCGCCTGATGGCCTTGCCGAATTGTCCAAGAGCGCCTTGTTCCAGCGCCCCGCGGCATTGTGCAGATCAAGCGCCACTTGCGCTGCCGCCAGCGGCGCAAAGCCCTCGTGGTCATCGAGCGGGTGAAAGAGCTTCAGATGCAGGAGACCGTCGAGCGAAATCCGCCTCGCCTTCGTGCCGGCGCGGTAAACATAGGCCGAAGGCCAGCCATCGGCGCCTGTCACCACGCTCACCCGGTCGGGTCGAAGCAGATGCAGCTCCGCCGCCCGCGCCGCGCCCCGTCCGCCGGCCGCCACCGCTTCGACGTAAGCATTGCCCGAGAGCAGCAGCTGGCCATAGAGCGTTTCCAAGAAATCCGCCCCCGTCATCGCCCCGTTCGGCCGCGAGAGCAGAGCAAGGGCCGGATGCCCCTCCCGTTCTCGTGCGCCTTGATAGGCGAGAAAACCGATGCTGGCGGCGGCCTCCGACACCAGACGCACGCAGCGATGCGCCACCGGGTTCTTCATGAAGCCCTCGCGCGACAGCGCCGCATAGGATCTCCCCGTCCACCGCGCCTCGCCCTCCCCCGCAATCAGCGCCAGCGCCGTTCCGGGACGGGGGTTGAGCGCCTTCTCTTCAGGCACGGAGGTTCGATCCCGGGCTTGCGCCCAGGGCAGACGGAAGGGGAGTTTCATGGGGATGTCCTCTGGAATGGAGGCCGAGAGACGGATAGCGCAGCAGTGCTCGTCAAAACACCAATCCTGCGCTATATTCCGTCCATGAGTTCAAAGTCGAAAATAGGTCGGGTGGACGAAAGGCGGAACAGCGATGGCCGCAAAGCTTCGGTCGCGTCTTCCGAAGACTTAGCCCTCAAGACCGCAATACCGGTTGCAGCCACGCCGGATCTCGACGATTTCGTCAAAGACCTGCTCGTCACCGACAAGATCATCCTGGATCATCTGGCCAAGTGAGCATGAGCGAGCCCCTCTGGATTGCAATCGAGGATGTGATTGCGATCAACAGACGGCTGCTTCTCGGCACCTCGGAGAACCACTTCCTGCGCGATCGCTCTGCCCTTGAAGGCGCCCTGTACCGTCCGCGGTTCCAGGCAGAGTATCGCCAGATATCATCCGTCTCCTGGCTCGCCAGCTGCATCATCCAGTCGATCGGCAAGGCGCATGCCTTCGAACAGGGCAACAAACGGACAGCCTGGCTTTCGGGCCGTTATTTCATTGCAATCAACGGCTACCGATTGTCTCTCGATGCAGAACAGCAGGAGCACCTGAAACATGAGATCGAGGCGCTGATCATCGGCCACGACGACCCGTCCCTACTCGCGGACCTATTGGAGCCCCTGCTAAGCCCGGCCTGACACGCCCCTCAAAGCCTCGCCCGCACCGCATCCCCCACCACATAATCCGCCGCAAACCGCTCCTCGCGCAGCGGCTTCACCCGGCGGATACTCTCCTCGTAGAGCGGATGCGCCTTGTAGGCGGCAAGGGCTGCCTCATCCTCGAATTCACCGTAAACCACGAGGTCGATGCTGCGGTGAAAGCCGTCGGTCTTCACATTGGTGCCGATCTCCAGCCGCGTCGCATGGGGTATCTCCGTCAGGATCGAAAGCCCCGCACGCACTGCCTCGATATTCTCCGGCTTCACGGTGAAGAAGACGATGTGGCGGATCATGGGGCACCTCGAAGAGCTGTTGCAGCGCAACAGCCGATAGCATCGCACGGGCCGCCGCTCAATGCGCCGCTTGGCCGCTTCACACCACAAGCCCGGCCCTGATCGCCGCGTCGAAGGTCCTTGCCGTCACCGCGATCTTCTTCGCCCGATCGGTGCCGTTGACGATCTTGCGCGCGCCCGTCCAGTCGGCCTTGCTGCCGGAAAAGAAATCGGAGAGCCTCGCGCCTGAAAACAGCCCCTCGGTCATGCCGACCACCAGGATGGTTGCCGAAACGTCCATCCTCAGCGCCAGATCCGGCTCAGCCACGAGATCGAGCCCGGTCACCCGGCTCATCTTCGCATAATTCTCACGATGGGTGATCTGCACCAGCCCCCGCCCATAATAGCTCCGCCCCTCGGCATCCCGTCGCCAATAGGGTGTGGTCACCGTCGGCAGTTTTCCACCACGCCAGGCCCGCTCCAGCCGCGCCACGGCCTCCTCGTCGGTCGCAGCCAGCGTCTCGCGGACGGCCTGCATGGTGCCGGCGGTCTCGTGATGCGCGGTCGCCAGCATATAGGCGAGCCAGCGCGGATCGGCCCAGCCGCGCGCGGAAAAGCGCGTCAGCACCGCCTCGATCCCCTCCACCTGGCCCTGGCTGAGCCGCCCGCCGAATACGGCATTGCGCAGCCCCGCGAAGACGATTCGCCGGTCGATCCGCATGGTCAGATCCTTGATGTCCGAGGAGAAAGGCCGCCGCCCGGAGCCAGGGGGCGCCGTCGGCGATGAAAAAGTTGGAAATTAAAACGATTGAAGAAATTTCAATCGTTTAGAGCTCGTTCCGTTCATATTTACAAAGGTTTAACGCTGTGGAACTTTTCGCCCACAGACACGTTTTGGAGGCCAGACTTCCAAATCCGAGGAGGGAAGAGATGCAGACGAACACTTCGACCAAGACCGCCGCTCCGGCCACCATCCCGGCCCATGTCCTGCAGCGCCTCGAAAACGAATGGCGCCAGGTCCGCCAGCCGGCCCCGCAGCCCGGCCAGGCCAAGTAACTGATCCACCGCATCGCGTGGGAAAACCGGCGCCCGAAAGGGGGCCGGTTTTTCGTTTGGGGTGCCAATGCCCCTCATCCCCCTGCCGGGACCTTCTCCCCGTGAACGGGGAGAAGGCGGATCCGATCGGCGGCGGCGTCTCCTTCTCCCCGCCTGCGGGGAGAAGGTGCCCGAAGGGCGGATGAGGGGCAAAGCCGCGTACATCATCTCCCCTCACCCTGAGGCGCCCGCGCCCCGCGCGGGCCTCGAAGGGTCGAGGCCAACCTCACGCGGGCCGGATGCTTCGAGGTCCGCACGGTGTGCGGACGCCTCAGCATGAGGGATGTCACACCCCCCTAATCCGTGGCTCTCCACCGCCCTCCAGCATCAGCGCCGTCAGCGCCCAGACCAGCGCGTCCAGCCGGTCCGGCGAGCGCCCGTTCGACAGCCCCTCCGGGCCAAAATCGCTCATCTGGTCTTCGAGTTCGACAAACCGGCCGGCATGCAGAACCCGGCCCTGCTCGTACAAGGCCGCGACCGGTTCGGCGCGCAGGAACTTGCCGCGCGTCGCCCGGACCGTCGTCACCGGCAGCCGCGCCTCGATGCCTTCCAGCACGGCGCGCACCATGTCGCCGCCCTGGTTGACCTCGGCCACCACCCGGTCGGCCTCGAAGCGCCTGAAGGCCGAGACCACCGCCCGTGCCCAGCCGGCCGGGCCCTGCCCCTCGACCGAACAATCGGAGAGCACCACCGCCTGGCCATTCTCCTTCAGCCCCACGACCACGATGCCGCAGCAGGCCGACAGACCACCTGCCGGCGGATCGACCGCCACGACGATGCGCCGCAAGGGTTCGGCCAGTTTCACCACGATCTCGTCGAGCCTCGCGCGCTTCCACAGCGCATCCGGCCGGTCCTCGATCAGCTCACCATCCAGTTCCTGCCGCCCGAGCCGCGTCCCGCCATAGCGGGCCTGAAGCGCGCCTAAAAACCCCGGTGCCAGATGCGCGGCATTTGCCGAAGTCGCCATTTTCGTCAGGGCCGTCGCCTCATCCGCCATCAGCCGCTTCAACAGCGGCACAGGCCGCGGCGTCGTCGTCACCACCTGGCGCGGCGCGTCGCCGAGCCGCAGTGCAAACTGCAGCATGTCGAAGGTCTCGTCGGCATGTTTCCATTTGGCGAGCTCGTCGCACCAGGCGAGATGAAATTGCGGCCCGCGCAGGCTTTCGGGATCTTCGGAGGAAAAGATCTGGGCGATCGCCCCGTTCGGCCAGACAAGCCGTCTTCGCGAAATCTCCACCTCCGGCCGCATCCGCCTGGCAATCCTTGCCAGCCCCGAGGCCCCGTCGATCATCACCTCGCGCGCATCGCCGAGCGTCTCCGCCACCAGCGCAATGCGCAGATCCGTCCGTTTGCCCGCGGCGATCACCTGCGCCTGCACCCATTCGGCACCGGCCCGCGTCTTGCCCGATCCCCGCCCGCCGAGGATCAGCCAGCTCCGCCAGTCTCCCTCCGGCGGCCATTGCTCAGGCCGCGCCAGAAGCCGCCAGTCGCGGGCGAGAAAGGCGAGATCGGCGGGCGTGAGGCGTGCAAGGTCGAGCGGTCCCTCTGGGCGGGCGGCGACACCTGCACCATGCCCAACCGCCCCTGCCGCCATCCTCACATCCCGCGCCCAATCCCGTCTGCCCGCCGCGGCCGCCTCCGGAGCATCAAGCCCCGCCGCCGCCCAGGTTTCGGGCGTCACCGTCGTGGCAACAGCCTCCAGAGCGGTCGTGGTCCTCCTGCCATTCCCGGCCAGCGCCTCGGCTTCCACCGCGGCCTGGCCGATCATGGCGGACGCGGCCCGTTCCGTCTCGACCACCCGATCCCTCATCCGCCGCCCCAGGGATTTCGGCGTCATCGGCAGTCTCCTTGGCCGGTCATGCAAAACAGCGTGAGCCCCCACGGCGCCCCTCACGCCGAGGTGCCCGCGCTAGGGGGGCCTCGAAGCATCCGGTCGCGCGCGCCCACCTCCCCTTTGAGCGACTGTGCAGGCGGTCAAGGGGAGGGTGGCGGCCCCCTTCCCTCGGCCCACCCCGAAACCTCCGCCATGCGCGCAGCCACCGCCAGCTCAATCCGCCCGGCCAGTTCCGCCTCGACCCGTGCCGCAATCAGCGCCTCGACCTCGCCGCGCAAGATCTCCGGATCGCGTGCCTCGATCAGCCGCTCCTCGGCATCCAGACGGTCGCGCTCCAGCTGGCGCAAGAGCGCATCGATCTTTTCCAGCGTGCGCACGATCAGCGCAATCGCATCGGTCGCGGCCTTGATGTCGGCGCGCGCCTGTTTGGCCAGCGCCTCGTCGGCGCCGTCGATCAGGCTCTCGGCGCCGGCCCGCAGGCGGCGAAACAGGTCGAACTGGGCGCGCATCTCGGCGGTAAACTCCTGCAGCAACCTCTCCAGATCGCCCGCCCCCGCCGCCTTCACCTCGATCACCTCGGGCAGTGCCTCCCCCGGCTCATCCTCGCCACGCATGGGTCCCTCCGAAACGAAAAAGGGCCCGCCAAGCGGACCCTTCCCAAAACCTCTCCCGGAACCGCTCCAGCCTTCAAGGCCACAACTTCCCGATCATGCCACAACCCTATCCGACGACCGTCACGCTGTCAAGGATTATTTTCCTATTCCTCTTTTAAGAAGGCCCCCACACTCGCTGACAGCTGACGATCGTACGCTGTTCGCAGTTCAACCTGCATCTCGGAATTGATGATATCCAAGAGGTACCATGCAGGTATAACCTCCATCATTCCTGTGTTAAAGGGCTCAATTTTCTGCATCCCGACTCTGTTGACGTATGGGAGAGACATTTCACCCGGAACGTATTTTTCATTAACTCCAAGAAGAAACGGACCTGTGTATTTCCGGTAGGATTTCGGATCGAATATGTCTCCACCGATAGGTGGACACGCGGGTGGACGATAGACGTATGCTGGTGACCCACTAGATCCGCCGATCGTCCTCATTTCAGCCAAGAAATGAATATTCTCCTCGGATGGGAGCTGAGCTATATTTCCCATTCTAGTTGTAGGTGTATTACGCGCCTTGCCCTCGCGATTAACGAAGCGTCCCACAGTGAAGCACTCGTCTCCACATCCTATATCATGCTTCACTAAGAGTTCTTTGGACAAGAAACGATCTGTTGGCCAAACTTTGTAGCGAAGCCCTTGCCCAGCCATCCGAATTGGCAGGACTGCTAAGTCGACATCTTTGTTGGGGTGAAATATCCAATCCCTTTCTGGGGTTTCGCACGTATCCATGGCATTATCCGACGTAGTCAGACGCATGGTGGTGTTGCCGGATTCGATTACGTGTCGGTTCGTTATCGCATACACAACGCCGTCTACTCCACTCGGCAACAGAGCAAGTGCAAAGAAACCTGTGCCGCCAAAATGCACGGAATTCCGCGCATAGTTGTCGTCCGGATACAGATAAAATACATTGTCAAGAAATTCGTTCGGGATGCGCGGCATTAAGTGCGGTCTCTGGATGATTAGCGAGTTGGCATCGATACAAGACTACCGACTGTTCAAAATCTAAGTCAATTGAACTATGTCGCAGGTCTCACCGGCAGTTAAGTCCACCTGACGGTGGCCGTACCAGGCGGGGTTTTGTGTTTGCGGCCGCCGCTCCCCTCATCCTGAGGTGCCCCTGCATCGCAGGGGCCTCGAAGGATCGAGGCCACCAGCCCGCTCACCCCGCCTTCGACCTGTTCCGCCCTGCGCTCTTCGCCTCATACAGCGCCAGATCCGCGCGGGTCACGAGATCGCGGGCGTCGCGCAGGCCGTTTTCGCCCGTGCCGGCATAGCCGACGGATACGGTGACATGGGTCAGCCCGTCGGCGCGGGCGGGATGGGGGATCGACAATTCGCGGACCGTGCGCACCAGACGGTCGGCGAGGAAGGCGCCGCCGGTCTCCAGGTCCACGGCAAACAGCAGGGTGAATTCCTCGCCGCCATAACGGGCGGCAAAGCCGTCGTGGCGGGTGGCGAAGGTGGAGAGGGTGGAGGCAATCCGGCGCAGGCAGTCATCGCCGGCGACATGGCCGAAGCGGTCGTTGAAGGCCTTGAAATGATCGACATCGACCATCAGCAGCAGCACCTTGTCACGGGTGAGGAGCCAGCTGTCCAGCGTCTCGTCGAGATGCCGGCGGTTGGCGATGCCGGTCAGCATGTCGGTCAGCGTCAGGTCGCGCAATTCGTCGCCGCGGCGCTCCGCCCGGTCGGCGCGGTTCTGCGCATCGTAACGGGCGAGATAGGTGAGACAGCGCTGTCGTTCGACATGCCAGTTGCCGTATAGCGTGAAGAACAGGCCTGTGACGGCCTGGACGGTCAGCGGAAAGATCAGGTTCGGGTCCAGGCCGGGCTTGTTGTGGATGACCCAGAGCGCGGTCAGGCAGGTGACCGAGGTGAAGATCAGCGCCCATCGAAAACGCAGCACCAGCAGCATGTTGCCGAAGAGCAGCACGAGCGGCAGCTCGCCCAGCGTGTAGCTCGCATAGCTCGATTGCGAGACATAGAGCAGGTAGAGCGGCAGGAGGCTGGCGACGAACATCCCGGCAAGCAGCAGAAGTTCGCGGATCGCCGGCGGCACACGCGGCACAAGCAGGAAGATCGCCAGCGACCCCGGCACCAGCACGAGAAGGCGCATCGCCACCGTGAAGGGCTGGATATCCGCCATCAGGTGCAGGCTGGTCAGGTTGTAGATGTTGTAGACGATCAGGCCGACAATGATGGCATGGCGCAGATGGCGGATGCGCTCGATGCCGAAATCGCGCTCCTCGGCACGCTCGACCTCGGGCGGCATCCGCAACAGCCAGTTGAGCCGCCCTCTCGCATTCGCCTCAGTCCGCATGCATTCCTTCGCCCGTCCGGCCGCGACCCCACATCGTGCCTTCGGGAAGAATGCCCGGTTGTTCCAAAAATTCTGCTAATTTAGCCGTGACATTTTGATGGCCGGACGGGTTTTCGCGGCTGCTCCTTTGGTCTGGGGCCGGCCGGCCATGCCGGATCAGGCTTCGGGTCCGCCGAACTGCTCCCAGGCGGCCATGGCGTCGCCGGCATACATCAGCGAGGGGCCGCCGCCCATATAGACCGCCAGGCCCAAGGCCTCCTCGAATTCGGCCTTGGTGCAGCCAAGCTTGATCAGGGCTTCCGTGTGAAAGCCGATGCAGCCGTCGCAGCGGGTGGAAATCGCAATGCCGAGCGCCACCAGTTCCTTGACCTTCTTCGACAGCGCCCCGTCCTTGGTCGCCGCGCCCGCCATGGCGGAAAAGCCCTGCATCACATCCGGAATATCCTTGCGCAGCGTCTTGATCCCGCTCGAGATTTGCCGGGTGATGGCGATGTAGTCCTTGCTCATGGCGATGCCTCCAATATATACGATACTTCATATATATTGAGACTTGTGGACATTGCAAGGTGGGAACAGGCAGTAGGCAGTAGGCAGTAGGCAGTAGGCAGGGAGATGGGATTGATTCGCGAGCAGGATGGCAACCCTACGTCTTCATCGCTCTCCGCTACCCACCAACTCCTAATCCCTATTGGCTATTGGCTACTTCCTACTCCCCACTCCCCACTCCCCACTCCCTACTGCCCACTGCCTACTGCCTAGCTTCCCTCACCCTTCCCGCACCGGCGTATAGCCCGCCTCGCGGATCGCCTGTTCGGCAAGCACTGCATCGCCCTCGACAAAGGCCTTGCGGGCGGCGAGGTCGATGGTGACGGCCTTGCCCGGCAGTACTTCCGCGAGCGCCTTGACCACGGTCTTCTCGCAGTGCCCGCAGGTCATGTCCTCGATCCTGAAAATCGTCTGTCCGATCATGCTGTTATCCTTCCTGGTCCGTTGCCGGTTGGCCCGGCGGTCTTTCATGTTCATGCCTGCAGGGCGACGTTCCACCGGAATGCCATGGCCGCACGCCGATTGCCGGTCGCGCTCCACTCCCTGCCGATGAGCAGGTGCCGTCGGCAAAGCCCACAGGGTGTGTCAGCGGTTGGCAGCTAACGTCCTTTCTGCACCTTCCCATGGGGGCAAGGTCAATCCCCGCAGCAGTCGCCGGCCTTTGTCTTGACGGTGGTCTTTTGTCGCAGCGGCCTGCCCTCGAGATCGGCCAGGATCGGGCAGTTCGGCCGGTCATTGCCCTGGCAGCGCTCGGCGAGATGCGCGAGCGTGTCGCGCATGGCCTGCATCTCGGCAATCTTCTGTTCCAGTTCCTCGACATGATGTAGCGCCAGCGCCTTCACCTCGGCACTCGCCCGCTCCTTGTCATCCCACAGCTTCAGCAGCCGCTCGGTCTCCTCCAGCGAAAAGCCGAGATTGCGGGAGCGCCGCACGAAACGCAGCCGGTTGACGCTGTCTGCATCATAAACCCGGTAATTCGAAGTGGTCCGCCCCGCCGGCGATATCAACCCGATCTCCTCGTAATAGCGGATCATCTTGGCCGACACGCCCGAGGCGGCAGAGGCGTCCCCGATATTCATCGTCATCGTCGTTTTCTCCTTCCGGTCCTCGCCCTTTTGATGGCGACATCAGCCGCAATCCGCTCTCCCCCCGTGTGGGGGAGATGTCCGGCAGGACAGAGGGGGGTGCCACGCCCGCCACCCCTGTCCGCCGACATGTCCCACCAAGATCGCCCCCTCTGTCGGCTCCGCCGACATCTCCCCTACAAGGGGGAGAGTGTCCCCTCACCCCGTCACCTTCGCCGCCCTCAACCTGAGCGCATTGGTCAACACGAACACGCTCGACAGCCCCATGGCCGCGGCCCCGAGCATCGGTGAGAAGGTCAGGCCAAAGAGCGGATAGAGCAGCCCCGCCGCCACCGGGATCAGCGCCACATTGTAGCCGAAGGCCCAGAAGAGGTTCTGGCGGATATTGGCCATGACCTTGTCCGAAAGCTCGATCGCATGCAGCGCGCCGAGCAAATCGCCGCCGACCAGCACGACATCGGCACTTTCGATTGCCACATCCGTGCCCGTGCCGATCGCAATCCCGGCATCCGCCGTGGCCAGCGCCGGCGCATCGTTGATGCCGTCGCCGACAAAGGCAACCTTCTCGCCCCTTGCCTGCAGGTCCTTGATTGCGCTCACCTTTCCTTGCGGTAGCACTTCCGCGACCACGGCATCGATGCCGGCCCGACGCGCCACGGCCTCTGCCGTGCGCCTGTTATCACCAGTCACCATCATCAGTTTCAGGCCCCGGGCCTTCAGCGCCGCAATCGCCTGCGCACTCGTCGGCTTGATCGGGTCGGCAACTGCAATGGCGGCAGCAAGCCTGCCATCGATGGCCACATAAAGCGGGCTTGCGCCGTCATCGGCAAGACGGGTCACGGCAGCCTGGAGACTGGCGGCGGAGACAGCCCCTCCCCCCTGTGGGGAGGGGTTGGGGAGGGGCTTTTCCGCTAGCGACGAGGCTGGTGCAAAGTCCCCCTCTGCCCTGCCGGGCATCTCCCCCACAAGGGGGGAGAGGCCGTGGGTCATCACCCCGAGCTTCACCATGAACCGGTCGGCACCGGCAGCAACCCGCCTGCCCTCGACCATGCCGGTCACGCCAAAGCCTGCCACCGCCTCGACCTGATCCACTGCTGCCAGCGCAATGCCCCGGCCTTCCGCCGCGCGCACAATGGCATCCGCCAGGGGATGCTCCGAGCGAGCCTCAAGGCTTGCCGTCAGGCGCAGCACCTCCGCCTCGGCAAAGCCCTCGGCGGTGACGATCTCCGTCACCTCCGGCTTGCCGGCGGTGATCGTGCCGGTCTTGTCCATCACCACCCATTGGATGTCCGCCAGGCTCTGCAGCGCCTCGCCCTTTCGGAAGAGCACGCCGAGTTCGGCGGCGCGGCCCGTGCCGACCATGATGGAGGTGGGCGTGGCAAGCCCCATGGCGCAGGGGCAGGCGATGATCAGAACGGCCACCGCCGCCACCAGCCCGTGCGTATAGGCCGGCTCCGGCCCGAGGATCAGCCATAGGAAAAAAGTCACAAGCGCAATGCCGATGACAGCGGGCACGAACCAGGCCGTCACCTCATCGACCAGCTTCTGGATCGGCAGTTTCGCGCCCTGCGCTTCGGCAACCATGCGGATGATGCGCGAGAGCATCATGTCGGCGCCGATGCCGGTCGCCTCGAAACGGAAGGAGCCGGAGCCGTTGACCGTGCCGCCGATGACGGTGGCACCCGGCCCTTTTTCGACCGGGATCGGCTCGCCCGAAATCATCGCCTCGTCGACGGCAGTCGCGCCATCGATAACCCGGCCATCGACCGGAATGCGCTCGCCCGGACGCACCACAACAGTCTCACCGAGCCTCACCTCTGACAGCGGCACGTCGCGCATCGCCCCGTCGCGCTCGACCCGGGCGGTCTTCGCCTGCAGCCCCGCCAGCTTGCGGATCGCCGCTCCCGTGCGCCCCTTGGCGCGGGCCTCCAGCAGCCGTCCGAGCAGGATCAGCGAGACGATGACAGTCGCTGCCTCGTAGTAGACGAAGCGGGCGGTCTCCGGCAGCAGGCCGGGCGCAAAGGTCGTCACCAGGGAATAGAGATAGGCCGCCCCGGTGCCGATCGCGACCAGCGAATTCATGTCGGGGGCAAGCCGCAGGAGGGCCGGAACACCCTTCACGTAGAAGCGCCGGCCGGGGCCGGCAAGCACCGCCGTCGCCAGCGCAAATTGCAGCAGGTACAGGCTGTTGCCGGGGAAAATATCCATCAGCAGATGATGCAGCGGTGGGTAGATATGCGCGCCCATCTCCACGACGAAGAGCGGCAGGGTCAGCACCAGCGCGATCAGGACATCGCGCTTCAGCCCCGCGATCTCCTTCTCGCGCCTGATCTCGCGGCCGTCGACGGCCTGGCCTGTCGAACCCGCCGGATGCGTGGACGTTGCGTCATGGGTCCCGTCATGAGCCCCTTCATGGCCGCCGCCCCCCTGCCCGCCCGCCTGGGCACCGCTCTCACCATGGGCAAGCCTGACGGCATAACCCGCCTTGGCCACGGCTGCGGCAAGCGCCGGCAGGGCAGAGACCCCGCCCAGCACCTTCACCACCGCCTCGCCGGTCGCGAGATTGACACTCGCCGACTCGACCGCCGGCACCGCCTTCAGCGCCTTTTCCACCCGCGACACGCAGGAGGCGCAGGTCATGTCCTCGACCTCCAGCACCAGCGTCTCGGCCTTTGCCTCGTAACCGGCTTTGTCGATCGCCGCGAGCAGCGCCTCTGCCGAAAAGCCCGGCCCCGGCTTCAGGACAAGGGTCTCACTGGCAAAGTTCACGGAGCTTTCGGCCACGCCCGACACGGCGGCCGCAGCCTTCTCCACCCTCCGCACACAGGAGGCGCAGGTCATGCCCTCGACGGGCAGGAGAATGGTATCGTCAACGTTCTCGGCCTGATCCGGCCTGGACTGCATGTTCATAGCGGTCACCTCCGCTATCCACCATGGACCTTCCCATCATGGGAGGGTCAAGGGGTGGGGTGACGATTTTGCGGAATCACATGAAGTGAAGGATGGTCTATCGCAAATCAGCTTCGTTCAGCCTTGGCGCGAATTTTCCTAGCAAACCGCCATCAATTTGCACGCAAGGCGTATTGTAGTGCCTGCTGTATTGCATATTCATGATGAGTTGCGGCTTGTCGGATAGGGTTACTCGACAAACCTTCTGGGGGCCAGCATCGTCACAAGAGCCTTTTAAAGTATTAGCGCAAGCATTTACATAAGCGCTACCCACATAAACATCGAGACCGCCGGTGATTCTTTCTACACGCTGAAGAATATATGTGCCAAAACCGGGCCCCTCATCGTCTAGGGGCTTATAGGTAAACGCAAGCTTCTTAGGCCATTTGAAACCAGCGATTTGGTAAGTTCTACCGTCGTCTTCGATATGTACCATTTGCCCCTCCAGATTGGGGCTTCGGTTAAATGTGACACTGTACTCCTCGAATGCTGGCTTCCATCCACCTGCGGAATCCAAGTTCATGTAAAAAAGCGTCAAATACCACTTTTGCTTCAGCAAAGGATCATTGTTTACGTCATCCCTCTGAAAAAAATTCAGCGATTGAAGAATTTCAGAGGTTTTGTCTTGCACGTACTGCTGCATACCGATGAAGACGGCACTTGCAATTCCAGCAACTATCCCCAATACCCACTTCCAGAACGAACTCATCTCAGCCTCGCCTGCTCCCGCGCCATCTGAAATGGTAGCAGAGTCCGCAGCCAAGACAACTATTGATCAGTATACTCCCCACTCTGCTAACTATTTTTTCGTTGTGCCACCCCTGCTCACAGCCTCATCCTCGATATCGTCGCGCACATCTTCCAGCGCCTCGCGCACCTTGGCCCGGAACCAGGCATCATGCATGGCGGGATCCGAGAGGAGTTCGATCGGGAGAGCGCCTTCGTTGGCGGTGCGGGTCAGCAGAATCCGCACGGCATCGGACACCGTCAGCCCCATGCCCTCCAGCACGGCGGCCGCGCGGTCGCGGATCTCGGGATCGATGCGTGTCTGGACGAGTGCTTTGGTCGTGCCGTTCTCCTCACAGCACTGTACTTCAATTGCATGACGTCGACAATCACGCGCCCACCACCCTCGCCTTGAGGGAGAGGGTCGGAGCGCAGCTCCGGGGTGGGGTGAGGGTTTTGCGGAGAAATCTGGAATTGCTGTTTATACAAAATTTTGTATGATCCCGCCATGAAAGCCGTGCTCTTCGTCGGCAGCGCTCTTGATGACCTCCGGCAGTTCCCTGCCGGAGCCAGACGTGATGCGGGCTATCAGCTGGACCGCGTTCAGCACAACCTCGAACCGGGCGACTGGAAACCTATGTCCAGCATAGGATCGGGCGTTCAGGAAATCAGGATCAGGGATTTGAGCGGCGCCTTCCGGATCATCTATGTCGCGAGGTTCGTCGAGGCGGTCTATGTGCTGCATTGCTTCCAGAAGAAGAGTGAGAAGACGGCGAAACGGGATCTCGAGCTTGCTACGAGGCGTTACGAGCAAATGATGAAGGAGCGAAAGGCATGAGCCAGGACAGCGGCACGAGCATCTGGGACGTCCTCGAAGACAGCCCGGCAGAAGCCGTGACCATGAAACTGCGGTCGAAGCTGATGATGGCCCTGGAACAGCACATCAAGGCCAGGAACTGGACCCAGGCCGAGGCCGCCCGGCGTCTGGGCGTCACACAGCCGCGGATCTCCGACCTGAAGCGCGGCAAGATCGATCTCTTCGCACTCGACGGCCTCGTCCAGATGGCACTTGCTGCCGGCCTGACGGTCGACCTGCAGATCCGCGACGCGGCTTGACGCCCACCCTTCCCTTGAGGGGGAGGGTCGGAGCGCAGTTCCGGGGTGGGGTGACGCGCGCGACCGGCACCACAATCCCAGCGGCGGAACTCGTCGACATGTCACCCCCACCCGCCGCTTTGCGGCGACCTCCCCCTCGAGGGGGAGGTGGGTCTCAGCCCGTCTCCAGTGCCCGCAAATGTTCGATGCGCTCGGGGCCGCAGGAGAGCTTTCCGGCGAGCTTGTCCTTCGGTTCGATGACGCGCCAGAAGGGCACGACCTCGTCCATCGGCTTTCCCGCCTCCAGTTCGTCGAGCGCCACTTCGGCCACGACGCGCAGATAGATCGCGGTGGTGACGGGGCACATGGCATCCGCCTTGGCGCGTTTGGCAAGATCGCTGCGCAGGCGGGCGATGGTGCGGGTTTCGCCCGCAGGGATGGCGGCGACATAGCGGGCGATCTCGCCCGGCGAGGAGATCAGCATCATCGCGCCGGCCGGCACGCCGGCAAAGGGCGAGGAGAGCATCACCACATGCGGGTCCTTGGCGGCGGCGAAGCGCTTGCGCCAGTCGGTCGGTTTCTTCGGTTTCTCGCTCTTGGCCATGGGCCTCCTCCTCTCAACGCTCGGCTTCGATTTTCAGGGCTTGCAGATAACGTGCCGCAAAGGCCTGCGGATCAAACATGAGGCGGGCGATGATGCGACCGAGCGGATTATCGATCGTGGCGCGCTCCACCACCGTCACCCGCGTGCCGGTCGCCTGCGGCTGAAGATCAGCCTGCCAGGTGCCATGATAGCCGGCATCGGAGCGGAATGTCAGGGCAAGCGTCAGGGCTTCGCGCCTTGTCCAGGCAAAGCGGATCACCTCGCCGCGCGTGGTCGTCTCGACCCAGCCATCGCCCTCCACCTCGACTGTGGTGATACCGTCGCGCCACTCCGGCTGGCGGGCGACATCGGTGATCACGGCGGCCACCCGCTCGGGCGGCGCCGCAACTTCCATATCCGCCCTGCCCTCGCGGGTCGGCGGCAGGGAGAGCCCTGCGACAAAGACAAGGGCGGCAAGCCCGATGATGGACAGTGACAGGATCAGAAAGATTTTCACGCAAACCTCCTCCGGCCGGGTAGCGCGTCTTAGCGAAGGAATGGGCCTGAGGAAGTATCAAGCGGAAAATCTTTCATGATCATAGACTTGCAGGCGAAACCCCGCTTCTCGCAGCGTTTCCCCGATAGAGCTCAGGACATCGCCTCGTCCATCGGCAAGACGTCAAACTGTGGCTAACCGGGCGTCTCGCCTCTCAGCCACGGAGACAAGGGGAAGATTTCATCCTAGCCTTCGGTCCAGAACGCCTGCAGTTGCGGTCTTTGCCTCCATGCGAAGACACCGAGACGGAGAGAACCGATGTCTTTCATGCGCGCCTCGCTTGCCTTGTGCTCCTCGTTTGTCCGGTTGCGCCTGGCGCTTGCCGCCGCTCTCCTGACCGGGCTTGCGGCCTGCCAGGCGCCCCCCGCGACGCAGGCGCCGAGCTTCCTCGCCCAGTTTGCGCTCGCGGAGATCACGGTTGACTATTCCAGGCTCGACCAGCCGCTGCTGGTGTCCGAACTGGAGGGCGACATCAACCGCGCGGTCTCAGGACCGTCGGCGCTCGATGGCCTTGGCACGCGGCTCGGCCTGACCAATCAGGAGGCCAAGAAGGCGGCGCTGCAGCAGGCCATCACCGCCCACATCACCCCGCATGCGCGCGACCAGCTGACGCCGCTGTTCAAGGGCACGCGGCCGGCGCGGGCCGAAGTCGTTGTTTACTCCGTCTTCCTGCGCAGCCCGCTCAGCCTGCAACAGCTGACCGGCACCCAGGTGACCATCGACGGCGTCCGGCGGCCCGACAATCCGCAGCTGAGGGCCGGCCTCAGGATCGTCGATATCCAGACCGGTGAGACGCTGATCCAGGTGCCGCCGATCACCAAGATCGACGACGGCACGGTGATGATCGTCGGCGGCGGGCCAAAGGCGCCGGACTACGGCGCCTCAAAGCGGCTGAACAAGCTCGCCTTCGAGTTTTCAAGGGAGGCTGCGTATCAACTCACCAGTACAACCTCCTCCGGCCCCGGTCTCAGCCCGGATACCCGCGCGGTGCTGGGTCTTCCCGCTGCCGGCCCCGATTCGAGGGTGCTGTGGTCATCGCAGACGGTGGAGTGAGGGGACCTGGCCTGACTTCGGTTGCTGTCTTGGTCGCCATGTGTTACATGTAACGACGCGAAAAAGGGTTTCGGTCATGGCACTGCCGGTTGGAAAGCGCGTGGAGAAAAGGCGTGAAGCTTTGAGGGCCATGGGTCTCAGGCCCGTACAACTCTGGCTGCCAGATATACGTCAGCCGGGATTTGCAGAAGAATGCGCTCGTCAGGCGCAGTTGACGGCGGAAGCCGACCGCCGTGATGCCGGCCTCGACGCCCTGCTCGACGACATACTTGACGATCTGCCTGCGGAGCCACAGGCGTGACACGCGGCGACCTGGTGACGGTTGCCATTTCAGGTGATTTCGGGAAGCCGCGCCCGGCGCTTGTCATCCAGAGCGACAGTTTTCGAGAGACGGGAACTGTCACGGTGCTTATGATCACAAGCACGGCCATCGAGGCGCCGCTTCTCCGCGTCTTTGTCGAGCCGGACGCAGAGAGCGGCCTTCTGCAGCCATCCTGGGTGATGATCGACAAGGCCATGTCCGTGAAACGCGAACGGGTCGGTCGGGCCATCGGTCGGGTGCGTGAAGAGACGCTGATGACGGTGACGCGCAATCTGGCTGTGTTTTTGGGGATGGGTTGAGGGTTCACTGAGGTGAAAAAAGGCAATCACCGTTGTCGGTCAATCGTTGCTGTCACTCAGGCTGGAATTACGACCATGAAACACAGGAAAACACGACCTCAGGATTGGATGCGGGCACTTGATGCCGGCGCGGCCTTTCGCATTCTCCTGTATCTCTTGCTCCCCCCATCACCCTGCTCAAGGCAGTGCCAGACATCACCGACAGGGACGTGTTGCTCATGATCCTTCTGTTTGGCGTCGGAGTAACGGTCGCCATCTTTGGCCTGTGGCTGGAACTGAAATCCATTGCAAGACGAGCCCGCAGGCTCGGAGACGGAAGAGACGGCTAAGTTTTTAGGCTCTTCCCCTACCCCCGTTCCGCCCCCACCTTCAGCGGCCAGTCGACGACGTAGTCCTCGAGATCCTCGACATCCATGCCCTCTTCCGAAATCGTGCGACCGCGGGCGGAGACGCCGGCGGTGTGGACGGTTTCCGGGTCGCCAGACACCAGCGGATGCCACCAGTAGAGGTCGTGGCCTTCGTCGATCAGGCGGTAGCCGCAGGTCGGCGGCAGCCACTTGATTTCGCGCAGGCCCTTCAGTGTCAGCTGGATGCAGTCCGGTACGGTGTCCTGGCGGTTTTCATAGTCCTTGCAGCGACAGCTCTCACCGTCCAAGAGCTTGCAGGCCACCGAGGTGAAGACCACCTCGCCGGTGTCCCAGTCCTCGAGCTTGTTGAGACAACAGAGGCCGCAGCCGTCGCAGAGGCTTTCCCACTCCGCGTTGCTCATTTCCGCGAGCGTCTTGGTCTTCCAGAAAGGCTGTTCGGTCATTGTCTTGTTCAACTGGCTTTGGTCCTGCGATGGGGCAGCGGCGTGCGGCGGCTTTCGTGTCGCGGCCGGTGCAGGGGTGCAACGCCCTGGCTCAAAAGCGCGCCCGGGGCCGGGCCGGGTTCACCATGCGCGGCGAAACCGCTTGTTCTTTGCCGGCAAATCGCCCATCACTCGCATAATGACGACCTGCCCCTCTCCCATTGGGTCCTGATCCCAATCGACGGGCGCGTCAAGGGAGTGGGCAACACGATTTCGGGAAAAAGCGACGGTGGCCGACACAGACAAGCCTGATGATCTCGACGCCACGGAGCGCCTGGGTGCTGCCGACAGCGCCGATCGACCGGCTTCGCTCGGGACCGAGGCCAGGACCGAGACGCCGCCGAAGCTCAAGCGCCATATCTTCCTGAAGATCGACAGCTGGCTCGACTCGACCCTGTGGAATGCCGGTTACGATCTGGTCGAGGCCTGGGAGGAGATCACCATCTTCTTCCGCCGTTTTCGCGTTCGGGGCCTGAAGAAGCTCGGATTCGAGATCGCCGGCGAAGCGATGACGCTTGGCACTGCCGGCATGGTGGTTCTGCTGACGCTTGCCCAGCCGGCCTTCGAGGAAACCAAGAAAGACTGGCGCAACCACGACAATTTCGCCGTCACCTTCCTCGACCGCTACGGCAATACGATCGGACATCGCGGCATCATCCACGAGAACTCCGTGCCGGTCGATGAGCTGCCGGACCATCTGGTCAAGGCGGTGCTGGCCACGGAAGACCGGCGCTTCTTCGAGCATTTCGGCATCGACTTCTTCGGCCTCGCTCGCGCCATGACCGAAAACGCCAAGGCGGGCGAAGTGGTCCAGGGCGGCTCGACGCTGACGCAGCAGCTGGCGAAGAACCTCTTCCTCACCAATGAGCGGTCGATCGAGCGCAAGATCAAGGAAGCCTTCCTGTCGCTCTGGCTCGAGGCCAATCTCTCCAAGCAGGAGATCCTGTCGCTTTATCTCGACCGCGCCTATATGGGCGGCGGCACCTTTGGCGCAGCAGCCGCCTCGCAATTCTATTTCGGCAAGAACATCACCGAGGTGACGCTGGCGGAAGCCGCCATGCTCGCCGGTCTCTTCAAGGCGCCGGCCAAATATGCGCCGCATGTCAACCTGCCGGCGGCGCGCGCACGTGCCAACGACGTGCTCACCAACATGGTGCAGAGCGGGCTGATGACCGAGGGCCAGGTGGTTGCCGCCCGGCGCAATCCGGCTTCCGTCATCGACCGTGACGAGATGGATGCGCCAGACTTCTTCCTCGACTGGGCGTTTGAGGAGGTGCAGCGGATTGCGGCGCGCTTCAAGGATCATACGCTGGTCGTGCGCACCACTGTTGATCTCGGCCTGCAGCAGGCAGCCGAAGAGGCGGTTGCCTCGTCCCTGCGCGAATATGGCGAAAGCTATAACGTCAAGCAGGGCGCGCTGGTGATGATCGAGAATGGCGGGGCCGTGCGCGCCATGGTCGGTGGTCGCGACTATGGCGAAAGCCAGTTCAACCGCGCCACGAGGGCGCTGCGCCAGCCGGGCTCGTCCTTCAAGATGTATACTTACGCGCTCGCGATGGAGAACGGTTACACACCGGAAACCGTTGTCGTCGATGCGCCGGTCGCCTGGGGTAACTGGAGTCCGCAGAATTACGGCCGCAGCTTTTCCGGCCGGGTGACCATGGAAACGGCGCTGGCGAAATCGATCAACACGATCCCCGTTCGTCTTGCGAAGGAGAAGTTCGGGATCGACGCGATCATTCAGACGACCAAGGCGATGGGTGTGGAGACGCCGATCAAGAAGGATGTGACGATCCCGCTCGGCACCTCGGAAGTCACCGTCATGGACCAGGCTACGGCCTATGCCGTGCTGCCGGCCGGCGGCTATGCGTCGCGGCGCCACGGCGTTGCGCAGATCATGAATTACGCCGGCGACGTCCTTTACGATTTCGAGCGGGATGCACCGCCGCGGGAACGTATCCTGTCGGAACAGGCGGCGCGTTCGATGAACCAGATGATGTCGAAGATCCCCTATATCGGCACGGCGCGGCGCGCCGCCGTCGACGGGATCCTGACCGCCGGCAAGACCGGCACCACCCAGGCTTACCGCGATGCCTGGTTCGTCGGCTATACCGGCAACTACACGGCCGCCGTCTGGTTCGGCAACGACGACTACACCTCGACCAACAACATGACGGGCGGGTCGCTGCCGGCCATGACCTTCAAGAAACTGATGGACTATGCCCATCAGGGCATCGACATCAAGCCGATCCCCGGCGTCGACCAGCCGATGCCGGAAAAGGAAGCCAAACCGCAGGTGGCGGATGCCGCAAACCCGGACGCGCTGCCGCCGATGGTGCGACCGCGGTCCCTGTCGTCGCAGTCGACGCAGCTGATCCGCGATCTCGCCGCGAGGCTCAAGGCAGCCGATCAGCTCGTCGTGCCGGCCGGCGGGACGGCACAGGCCGCCGTCGAGCCGCAGACCACCGGCTCGACAAGTCGTTAAATCCGGCCGTTAAGACAATCACAAGTTTACCAACCGCTAAACATCATGGGCGCTTGTCACAACGCTCCGATGGCGCTCGCCAGGCATACCGACCTGCCTCTGCAGAAGAGATCAACGGCCGTCGCGGCGATACTATCCTGAATTGAAACAGTTTTTTTCGATCTGTCGCCTAGTGTTCTGGCGCGTTAAGCTTCCGCTAACCATGGCCGATGTCTTCATCCATGATTTCTCGTATTGGTACATGACCTTCACCCCAAATTAAGGGGGTCGATCCTAACGTTTCGCTGTTTTTGACGGATCCTATATTTCAATCGGTGATTGGACCTTTATGATGCGATGGCTCGGACTTCCCGCAAGACCCCGGTTTTCGGCGGAACAATATGCGGCTTTTCTGGAAGATCGTGCGCCCCTTCGCAGCCGTATGCTGCGCGCAGCCGTCTTCTGCGTCCTGATCTTCTATCTCAGCTGTTTTCTCTTCGATCTGTGGTTGCTGGGCGACGTCACCGCCTTGTCCGCCACGCTGCGCTTCGGCGTGATGCTGCCGATCGCGATCGGCCTGCTTTTCTATATCGCCGGCGATCATCCCATCGAGAAGAAGGAGATCGCGGCGATCCTGGTCGCGCTCCTCGCCAATGTCTGCTGGTGTGCCATTCTCGTCTCGAGCGAGAGCCCCGGCGTGCTCTCCTATTTCTATGCCGCGGCAAGCTTTCAGATGGCCATCACGATTGCCGCCGCCTCGCCCTTTCGGCCGGCGCTCAGGGCCAGCATCTTCACATTCTGCCTGAATTATTCGGCGATCTGGTTTCTCGCAGGGACCAGCCCCTCCTATGTCATCCAGCATCTGGCGGTTTACATGCCGACCGTGATCATGACGCTGCTCGTTTCCTACCAGTTGGAGGTGGAGGCGCTGACCAGCCATCTGCAGATGCAGGAAAACGAGGCGCTTAAACGCGAGCTGGCGCGCCAGAACAAGGAGCTCGCACGCCTTTCGGTGACCGATCCCCTGACGAAGCTGGCCAACCGCCGAGGCACCGAAATGGAGCTGATGCGGTTGATGACGGAGGTGGCGGATGATGCGCGGCGGGTGGTGGTTCTCGTCGCCGATGTCGACCACTTCAAGGCCTATAACGACGCCTATGGCCATGGCGCTGGCGACGACTGTCTGAAACGCGTGGCGCGCGCCATGCGCAGGTCGCTGCCGATCGAAGCGCATCTCGCCCGCCATGGCGGCGAGGAATTTTTGGCCATCCTCTCCGGCGCCGATGGAGAACAAGCGCCAGCGCTTGCCGAAAACCTGCGCCGTGCCGTGCGGCAGCTCGGCGTCGCGCATGCCTTTACCGGCGACCGCAATGCATTCGTGACCATCAGCGTCGGGGCTGCCTGTGGTGCGATCCAGGCAGAAGGCGATTTCGAACGCCTGCTCGACGCGGCCGATCGGGCGCTCTACGCCGCCAAAGCCGACGGGCGAAATACCTGGCGGGTAAGCGTGGCCGACGAGGAGCAACGGGTGGTGGCGTGAGCTGCACCTGAGCCTCGCGTCCAGGCTTCGATCCAGCCTCGGCGCGGTCAGGGGTCCGGCCGTCGCGAGCATGCGGCGCGGGGGCGGGAGGCGAGTTCTGCGCCTCGTGGATCATCCGGCGCGAAAGTTGCCCTGCCCCCCTGATCAACCGGCAGAATCCGCCGCCACGAGGCGTTCAAAAACGCTCTCCACATCGTCGAGATAGGCACTCCATTCGCCGTCTTCGTCGATGCCGGCAATGCGCAGAAGGAAGAGGCCCTCGGCCGCCAGGAGCGCGACCCGGGCGGCCTGCGCTTCGCGCGATCCATCCCCCAGACGCTCGAACATGGACTGGTACCACTGGCGTGTTTCCGTGATGTTTTGCGGGTTCTGGATATAGGCAATCATCAGGCCTGCCATCTTGGCGTATATGGTCGTCTGCGAGCTGCGCATGACCTTGATGTAATTGCGCACGAGCTCGACCGGCGAGACGCCCTCCACGTTCCCCAGCAGTGCATCAAACTGCGAGGTCCACCTCTCGATCAGCGCGCGCACCAACTCGTCCTTCGACGCGAAGGAGTATTGAACGCCGCCCTTCGAGATGCTTGCCGCCTTGGCCAGAGCGTCGATCGTCAGACCTGCGGCCCCCTCATTGCGGACGATGCCTTCCGCAATTTCGAGCAGCCCCTCGCGGGTGATCGTCGGCTTCCTGCCCAACGCGGCTCTCCTTTTTCTTGCTCACTATTGAAATCCATACGTATGTATTTATATGGGCGGACGCAATCCCTGTCCGTAGGTCCGTTATGCCATCCACATCTGTGTCCGCCAATCGCTGGCTTGTCCTTATCGCCGTCATGCTGGCCTTCCTGCCGGTGGTGCTCGACATGACGATCCTGCATGTCGCCATCCCGACCCTGACGCAATCGCTGAATGCCACGGGCACCGAGGTGCTCTGGATCATCGACATCTACCCGCTGCTGATGGCGGGGCTTCTGGTGCCGATGGGCACCCTCGCCGACCGGGTCGGCAACCGCAAAATCCTGCTTGTCGGGCTTGCGATCTTTGCGATGGCCTCGACATTCGCTGCCTTTGCGCAAAGTGCCGCGATGCTGATTGCGGCGCGTGTGCTTCTGGCCCTGGGCGGCTCGATGATCATGCCCTGCGTGCTCGGCCTCATCCGCAAGACGTTCGAAGATCCGGGCGAGCGCGCCATGGCGCTCGGCCTGTGGGGGACGGTCGGTGCCGCCGGTGCTGCCGTGGGGCCGCTCGTCGGCGGCGCTCTGCTGGAGCACTTCTGGTGGGGCTCGGTCTTCCTGATCAATGTGCCGGTCATGCTGGTGGTCGCGCCGGCCTGCTATTTCCTCCTGCCGCGCGTCGAACAGACGACATCCGGAAAATGGCCGATCGGCCAGGCGCTTCTCTTGATCACCGGCATGATATCGCTGGTCTATGGCATCAAGGCCAGCTTTGCGGGCAAACAGCCTCTGACGATCATCGTCATCGTGGTTGTCCTCGGACTTGTGGCGCTCACGCTCTTCGTCCGCAAGCAGCTGCGCTCATCCGACCCGATGCTGGACCTTTCGCTCCTGTCGCATCCCGCTGTCGTCGCCGGGTTGCTCATGGCGCTGGTCGCATCGGGTGCGCTGGCCGGCGTCGAACTGACGCTGGCGCAGGAACTGCAATATGTGCTGGACAAGACGCCGCTCGAGGCCGGGATCTTCATGATCCCGATCATGGCGGCGGCAGCGGTGGGCGGTCCGGTCGCGGGCTACCTGTCCAACCGGTTCGGATTGCGGCTGGTCGCCACACTTTCGCTTCTGATTGCCGCGGGCCTGCTGGTCCTCCTCGCGCGAAGCGACTTCAACAATCCGGGCGTCGTCGTTCCCTCGGCCCTTGCCCTTCTCGGCCTCACGCTGAGCATCGGACTGACGGCCTCTTCCATTGCCATCATGGGCTCCGTCGACGCGAGCAAGGGTGGGGCGGCGGGCGCGCTGGAGGCGACAGGCTACGAGCTCGGTACCGGTCTCGGCATCACCCTTTTCGGCGTTTTCATCTCAAGTGTGTTCCGCCATGCCATGGTGCTGCCGCCCAGCCTTTCCCCGGCCCTGTCCGACCAGGCGTCCCGCTCCATCGGCGACACCTATATTGTGGCCGGCACGCTCCAAGAGAACGAGGCCATGGCCCTGATTGAAGCCGGCAAGGCAGCGTTCAGCCAGACCCACACGCTCCTCCTGATGACGGCGGCTCTGGTCATTGCGGCGCTGGCTGTGATCGTCTTCTTTACCCTGGCCAGGCACCGCAGCCTGTCGCAGGCCCATCATTGACCGTTTTGTGAGAGCAGACACCATGCAGATCGTCGAAACCGAGCGCCTGATCCTGAGGCGATTCCGAAAAGGGGACGCCGCAGACCTCTTCGCCTATCTCCGCGCGCCGACCGCCACCTGCTTTCTCTCGGAGACGCTCGCCGACCTCGCCGCTGCGGAAGCCGAGGTTCAGAAACGCGCGCGCAACCCGGGCAGCCTGGCGATCTGCCTGAAGGAGACCGGTCAGGTGATCGGCGACCTCTTTGGCGGCGAAGCGGCAGAGGAAGACGAGGACAGCCTGACAACCTCGGTCGGCTGGCACCTCAACCCGCAGTTCGTCGGTCGGGGTTATGCGTTTGAAGCCGCAAGGGCCCTGCTCGATCACCTGTTCAACGCGCGGGGCTTTCGCCGCATCTATGCATATGTGGAAGACCACAACATCCCGTCGCAGCGCCTGTGCGAAAAACTCGGCATGCGCCGGGAAGGCGTGTTCATCGAATTCGTGTCGTTCACCAATGACGATGACGGCAATCCGATTTACGAAAATACGATGCAATATGCGATCCTGCGCCGGGAATGGAAACTCGGCGCTTGAGACGCTGACTGCCAAACGCAGGTTCTCAGGCGGGGGCCCCGCGCTTCCGGCGGAATGGCGGCTCGATGGCCGCAGGTCAAGCTGGGTATGGCAAAGCCCTCAGGCTGCGTGCCCTCTCGGGTGGCCTTCGCCTCGATATTTGCTGACCGTCCGCCGGAAGGGATCCGACACCGGCCGAGGACGTGCCTCAGCCGGTTTCAGCCCGCCTCATCCCGCCTCCGCCTTGCCGATCGGGTAGAGAAACAGCCGCGTCTTGCGCGCATCCGACAGCTCCCAGATCTCGTCGGGATCGACATCCGGCACGGGAAAACTGTTGGAGACGAAGAGGCTGCCGGGTTTCATTTCCGCCGAGAGTTTCTGCCACAGGCCAGCCATGGGCGCAGGGGACAGGAAGGCGTAGACCAGGTCTTCCCCCGAGACATCCGTCCGCCAGAGGTCGCCGCGCCGGATCTTGCCCTTGCCGTTGACGGCCGAGAGCAGGCGGGCGGCAAGATAGACGGCGGGGGCGTTTTCGACACCGCGCGCCTGCCTGCCCTCCCCATCCAGCGCCCGCACCACGCCGCCGAGACCGCAGCCGAGATCGAGCATGCGGGCGGCCTTGCGATCCCGCATGAGGTCCTTCAACACCGAGGCCGTCTCGGGATTGGTGAGATAGAGCGGCACGCGGCCGCGCGTGGTGTTGGAAAAGACCAGGGCCAGCAGCAGGAAGGCGATGCCGAAGGGCCAGGCGGGAAGATTGCCGAGCAACATGGCCGAACCCAAGGCGAGCGGAAAGAGAAAGGCAATCAGCAGCCACCAGCGGGCAAGGCCCAGCGCGCCCGTGATGCCGGCGGCGATCAGCCCTTGCAGGAGAAGCGCGATACCGATCAGCGGCACGCGCTCCACAGAGGTCGAGAGCGGCCCGGTGACGGCCGCCACGACCGGCAGGGCAACGACCTGGGCGAGAAGCGCGCCGAGGATCGGCGTCTTGCGGAAAAGGGCGAGCATCGGAACTCCGGAGGCATGTCGACCGGGCGACACTGGCAGGGGGTGGGACGATTCTCAAGGGCGACAGTTCGCGCTTGCCGAAGATGCGGGCCGTCGTCAGCGTGACAGACCCTCCCCTCGTGCCGAAAACGCCAAGCAGACGCAGAGGCGAGATCAAGGGTTGCCGATCGGCAAACGGTCGGCCTGAGCTTTGCCCCCCCTCATCACGCGTTTCGCGTTGCCATCCTGCCGATTTCGAGGAGGGTAAGAGACCGGCTGCACCCCGGGGCCAGCCGGTTCCACGCGAAGGTTCCCCTTCGCAGCCTTTTGGCATGTCGCCTCCGGGGTCGTCGGGCGGACTTGCGCGCCGTTCTGCCGGCTGGCATCGTCGCACTGACCCTTGCCGCGAGACGATCCCGGCGCGTCACGGTCAGGCGGCAGGTGCACATGGATTTCATGAGGTTGCTGAAATCGCTGGAGGAACTGCTTTACGAGCTTGTTTCGTGGCTGGTCTTCTATCCCCTGACCTTCTGGCGGGCGCTGACCCGTCCGCTCAGCATGATGCGCTATGCCGATGACGAACTGGGCGACCGGCCGGAAGACCAGTATGACGATACGATCAGTCCACCGCTTTTCCTGTTGATCACGCTGCTGTTGTCGCAGGCCGTTTCCGCGGCGTTCCCGACGATGGGCTCCACGGCGGAGGCGGCAGCACTCACCCAGTCGCTCTCGAACCTGCTGATCGCCCGTGGCGTGATCTTCGGTGTCTTCCCGATGGTGATGGCGGTGACGCTCATTCTGCACAAACGGCTTGTGCTGACCCGTTCCACGCTGCGGCCGCCGTTCTTCAGCCAGTGCTACGTGGCGGGACCGTTTGTCTTCCTGCTCGGGCTGACGGTTGACTTCCTGATGATCCCGGATGGGCGGGGCATCCCCTATGCTGCGGTTCTCGGGCTCGCTGCGCTTGCCTGGTACGGTCAGGCGGAAATCCGCTGGTTCCGCCGGGATCTTGGGATCGGCGCCGGAAAGGCCGTTGCACTCTTTGCGCTTGCCCTGCTGATCGCTCTCGTCACGGCTTTGGCGGTGACGATCGCCTTTGCCTATCTGTTGCCGCGCTGGAACCGTTGAGGTCGGCGCATCAATGGCGGCATTGACCGGAGGCCTTATCCCCTTCGATCTGCAAACCGGCCTCTCCGAGCAAAATCCGGCCAACGGCTGCCTCAAGCTCGGTCTTCTCTTTCGGATCGAAATCCCGGAAGCCGTGAAAGGCCGCGTGTGACCATAGAATGCGCCCGGACATCAGCGGCGCATCGACCGTCGTGATGACATAACCCTGCATGGCGACGTCGAATGTGACGAACCATTGGCCATGCACTTCGGTCCGTGCGCAATTGGCGACTTCCATGCGTTTTTCGGGCATAACTCTGCTTCAGGCCGTCCACAAACCCTAGATATGAAGGGTTTTTCCATATTCCTCATATGTGAAAAGCCCGTTGGTTTCATCCACCAATTTAGGATTTTAACCGCTAAAATTTGCAGGCATTCCGCGTTCCCTACCGGTGAAGCCGACAGGGAACGGGTGGGCCTCAACGGCTGTCGCGTCGCGCCTGACCATTCTTGACGAATTGCGACACACGCCCGACCTCCATCGGATTGACCAGGTCCGGACCGCGCTCATTGGGAACGGAGCGCATGCCCTTTCCGGCGCGGCGGGATGTCGGGCGGTTGGGGCGGCTGGCGGCCCGGCGCATCTCCAGCGCCTTTTGTGCATTGCGCTTCAGCTCAGCGCGGGAGGCGTAACGTTGCCGGCGAGAAACTTCGCCATTGACGCGCTGCAGGGCGGCGGAGAGGGCCGCAAACTTCTCGCGGCTTCCGGCATCGTCCGCAGACGGCTTTGCACCAGCCGGAGCCGCCTTGCCGCGCATCTCGCGGCGCTGGCGGTTGGCGATGTCGCGGGCCCGATCGCGGCGCTCGCGAAGCGCCTTGCGCAGATCTGCCAGTTCCTCGTCGTCGCGCTCGGCCAGGTGCGGATGGCGCGAGGCCTCCACAAGCTGCTTCTCGCTGTCGTCGAGCAATCTCAGTTCCATCCGGCGTGACTGAGCCATGGCCGTCTCCCTTTGTCTTCGTTGCGATTACAAGGGGTTGAATGGCCAAGTTCAGCCTGGTGTTCCGCCCCGGGAGGCCGGGGCGTCTGACATTCGAGTGAACCGGATGTGAAGGGGCCCGGTCTCAGACCTTCACATAGTTGCGCCAGTCGTGCTGTTCCCTGAAGCCGAGGACCTCGCGGATCTTGCGGTTGGAAAGCGGCGCTTCGAAGCCGTCAATGTCACCGGTGATCGGAGTGTTCGGGGCGTATTTTGCCAGGAACTCGCGGGTGGGAATCGTGGCCGTGATCGTGTCGTTGACGGCGTTGAAAACCTGGAAGCCGAGACCGTCCTTCCTGACGCAGAGATCGACGATCTGGCCGAGATCGCGGGCGTCGATATAGGACCAGGCATTGCGCTTGCGGACCGGCGGATCGGCGAGATAGCCGGGGAAATTCGCATAGTCTTCCGGAGAAATGACGTTGCCGATGCGCAAGGCATAGACATCGATGCCATAACGCATGGCAAAGGCACGCGCCGTCTTTTCGTTGACCACCTTGGACAGGCCATAGCTGTCCATCGGGTCGACGTCATATTCTTCCGTCAGGGGGAATTCCTTGTAGTCCTTGTCGCCTTCGGCGAAGCAGACGCCATAGGTGGTTTCCGACGAGGCGATGATCACCTTGCGGATGCCGAGCTTGGCGGCGGCCTCGATGACGTTATAGGTCGAGACGGTGTTTTCGGCGAAGGTCTTGTTGTCGGGATGCATCAGGATGCGGGGAACGGCAGCGAAATGCACGACCGCATCGACCGTCTTCGGGCCGCCTTCCTCTTCATAGCCGTCATAGCCGAAATGGCAGGAGAGCGCGTTGAAGACTTCTCCGGCATTGGTGACATCGGTCAACAGCGTATGCACGCCCGGCACATCGAGCACGGTGCGGTCGACATTCAGCACCTTGTGCCCCTGGGCCAGAAGATAGGGCACGACATGGCGCCCCGCCTTGCCGCTGCCGCCGGTGAACACGATCCGCTTGCCCATGATGAACCTCCTCCTGGAACTGGTTGTCGGATGACCAGATAGCGCGACCATTGCAAAAGAGTAAGGGGCCAAAACGCAGGGCGGCGGGCGCGGGAACCGGAAGAGCCCTCGCCGTGTTTTCCCGGACGCAGCGGCAACCGAGGAGAGACGCCTTGAACCTTCAGGATTTTGCAGACAAAGAGCCCCGTTTCATCCTGGAGGAATTCTTCTCCGGCAGCTTGCGCGGCTATGGCATGACGATCGGCCGGTTCGGCGGTTTCCAGAACCGTTTCACGATCGACGCGCGCGGGCGCTTCGATGCCTCCGCCAATGTGCTGTCGCTGACGGAGGATTACTTCTTCGACGACAGTCATTCGGACACGCTGACCTGGACGATCCTGAAGCGGGACAAGGGCCGCTACGAGGGCCGCGAAACACTGATCGACGGCACGGCGGAGGGCGAACAGGCCGGGTGTGCCTTCCGCTGGCAATACAGTCGGGACGTGCCCCAGGCCGACGGATCCAAGACCCGCTTCGGCTTCGACGACTGGTTCATCCTGCATGACGAACGGCATATGAGCGTGCATGCCTCCCTGACCAAGCTTGGTGTAGAGGTGGCGACGCTTGAGGCGTTTTACGAAAAGGTGGGATGACGGCGCTGCCGGCGGAAGCGACAGGGATGCAGAAAGGCGCCTTGCCCCCTCTTGCCTTGGCGAAGGGGTCTGCTAGCCTCTCTGGCAGGCCGATGCAGCCTGCCGCTCCGCGACGTTCATTGGAACGCGATGGTGAATGCATCACAAGAATACCTCCTCATCCTTTCCCTCTGCGGAAGATGGCGACGGATCAGCAAACGCGGACACTGATGTGACCTGTTGCCACCGAGGAAGGAAAGACCATGCGCGATTTTCGCGATGCCAAACTGATGGCAAGGACGCTGAAGGCGGAACTGGCCAAAGCCAATCTTGAGATTACCCATTCCCGGGCACTGGAACTGGTGGCCAGGCAAATGGGCTTCGAGCATTGGAACATTCTCGCGGCCCGGATCGCGGCCGATGAGCGCCTGCAAGCCGACATCGCAATCGAAGCCCCGATACCGATCTTCCGCATCTTCGATGTCGACAAGGCGATGGAGTTCTACCGTGACTTCCTGGGCTTCTCCGTCGATTTCGAGCACCGCTTCGGCGAGAATTTTCCGCTATACTGCCAGGTGTCGCGCGGGACTTGCGTCTTGCATCTCTCCGAACATGCCGGCGACGCCTCCCCCGGCGCCAAGGCCTTCACCTGGATGCGCGGCATCAGGGCCTTTCATGCGGAACTGACAGCCAAGGACTATCGCTATCTGAAACCAGGGATCGAGGATGCGCCCTGGGGCCTGCAGATGACGGTCACCGACCCGTTCAGCAACCGGGTCGCATTTTGTGAGAAGGCGTGACGTCAGCGCAGCGCTGCACGTCATCTTGACGCCTGACCCGCCGCTTCCCATCTCCGCTCCAACACCACAGGAGGAACATGATGGGATTGTTTGACGGATTGCTGGGCCATGGATCGAGCGTGGACCCCTCCGATCTTGCCAAGCGGCTGGATGGCGTGTTGATCGAGGGCGAGCGGGTGTCGCTTGCCTTCAAGGTCATCCGCGACGTCTTCGTCTTTACCGACAAGCGAATGATCCTGATCGACGTTCAGGGGATCACCGGCTCGAAGGTCGATTATACCTCCGTGCCCTACCGCGCGATCACCCGCTTCTCCGTCGAGACCGCCGGCACCTTCGACCTCGACAGCGAGCTGAAGATCTGGGTTTCCGGCAGCCATGAGCCGGTGACGAAGACCTTGAAGAAGGGCTCGGATGTGCGTGGGATACAGCGGGCGCTGGCTGCAGGGGTGCTGAAGTAGAGGTCGCAGCCTGCCGCCGAGACCAGAGACATAAAACTAAAACGTGACGCCTCGCATTGTATTCACTTTGGGTTGCGCGCCTTCGATTTCGATGAGACAATTCTCAGATCATGAATGCGTCTGATTACGTCGCCCTCAAGCGGTATGGTCTATCGTCAAGATATTGGAAGCTCGCATTGCAAAAGCTCGAATTCTCAATCCTCTTGGTAATCCTGACAATTGAGATGACGCTTCTAAATGCGCTTCGCCCGCCAGTGGCGAAGTCGATTATCGCTCTGTTCGGTTTGATTGCAGGATTGGCTCTCGGGCACAAGTATGGACTTGAGTATCCGTGGGGTGCAGCACTTGCCGGATTTGGCATGGTGTATTTCGTGTTGCCAAGCGAACTGTTTGGCCGGGCTCGGCAACTGCGAATCGATTGGTGGCGGCGACGGGTCTCCGTTTTTCCTGAAAATTGGAGAAAGTTGCCGCTCCTAGTCCTCGAAGATCCAGGTCCGTTTGGACCATGACATCTTGCTTGCTCACAGCATCTCACGAGCGTCAGCCGGTCAGACACCCCAAAGGAGGCTTATTGCAGGCCCATGGCGTTGTTGCGCCGGAGACGGCATGGCGGTTCTCCCCACACCCCCAAACTTCCCTCTCCCCCGAATCAGTGATACGCCTCGGGCACTGCCGACCGGCGCCGTTGCGCCAGCATACCCGAAGGTCTCGACCCGCCCGTGTTTCGTGTTCCGCTCATCGTCGCCACTGCGCTGATCATCGCCTTCGGGGGCGGGATCCTTTCGGCGTTGTCGATGCTGAATGCCTCGGTCGGTTTCGGGGCGATCGAGGTCGCCGGGTGGCGGGCGTTTCCGACAGCGCAGACGGCGTCTGCCGACCCTTATGCCAAGGCCCACAGGGCCAAGGGCGGGCGGCTGCTCTATGGGTCGGCGGAGGGCCTGCAGTTCACCGCCTCGCGGGACAAGGACGGGCTGACGCTGACAGGCACCTGCAGCTACCGGATGAGCGGGCGCACCCCGGCTGCGCGGCTCTGGACACTCTATGCTGCCGATGCTGCGGGCAATCCCCTGAATGCCGGAGCAGACCTGCCGACGGCGAAGAATTCGCAGACGGTTCTGCGGCGGCGCGACGGCTCGTTCGATCTCGTCATCTCGCGGACCGCCAAGGCCGGTAACTGGCTTGCCATACCCGATGCGGGTTCATTCCAGCTGGTGCTGACGCTGCTCGACACGCCGGCTGCGGCCTCCACCGGCCTCTCCGGTCTTGCGATGCCGGTCATCGAACAGATCGGGTGTGGCGAATGAGCAAGCTTCTCTACGCCATCCTCACGGGCTTCTTCGGTGCGGTGCTTCTGCACATCATCATCATTCTGGGCGTGCCCCATTTCACCGGCCGTGACGCCTATACGCGGGTGACGGCAGAGGGAGCGCCCTTTGTCTTCCATTCGCTCGGCGCGACACCCGATGCGGTGGGGCTTTCCAGTCTCGATCCCTATCTGCGCGTCGCCGTCTGCCATTTCGACATCAACCGCCAGCCGTTGTCGCTGGTGGCACTGGGTGGCGGCGTCGATTTCTGGTCGGTCGCGATCTACGACCGCGACGCCAACGAAGTATTCTCCATGAACGACCGGACATCGGTTGCCGGCGATCTCGATGTGCTGGTGGCTACGCCCGTACAGGTGGCGCAACTCAGAAAGACGCCAATCACGGCGCTCGCCGAGACCATTCTCGTCGAACATCCGGGGACGGAAGGTTATGTTGTGCTTCGTGTGCTGGCGCCGCAGGCCAGCTATGAGGCGGATGCGAGGGCGTTTCTCGCCGAGGCCGAATGTCTGCCGTTCACCGGGCGCTGACGTTTTCCTACAAGCCGCACCTTCGCCCTGAAGCAGGATCGACCGCGCGGCTCAATGCAATGGGGCGTCCGTCAGCATGCTGCCGAGACGGATGACCATCTTGCGATCGAAGAGATGCGGTCTGCCGAACATCCAGTCGAGGGCTTCCGGGGTCGTCCAGGGCCGCTTGTAGGGCCGTACGGAGGTGAGCGCCTCGAAGACGTCGCAGACGGTGCTCAGCCGGACGGGCAGGCTCAGATCCTTCTGCTTCAGCCCGAGCGGGTAGCCGGAGCCATCGAGCATCTCGTGGTGAAGGCGGCAGATCTCGAGCACGACGGGCGGCAGTTCCGGATAGGTCGTGAGAATTCGATAGCCTGCTTCCGGATGGTTGCGGATGATCAGACGTTCGCGGTCGGTGAGCTTGCCCGCCTTGGTCAGAATCTCGTCGGGGATCAGGAGTTTGCCGATGTCATGCAGCATGCCCGCCAGGCCCAGGATGCCGGTGGTGTCGTCATCGAGGTCCAGTGACCGGGCAAGAAGGGTCATCATGCCGCTCACAGCCAGCGAATGCTGGTAGGTTGCCTCGTCCTTGCTTTTGAGCCTCGTGACCTCCAGCGCGAGCAAGGTGCTGTCCGTCCAGATACCGGCATTGTCTTCCGCCGCGCGTGAGAGGCTCTGCAGGTCGAGTGCCCCGCCAGTGACGAGGTTGCCGAGGCTTGATCTCAGCATCTTGGCAGATTGGTGGATTTCGCCGCGTAGCGCCTGTTTCTGCCGAGCATCGGCAGAAACGCGCGACGACTTGCGCGTTTCCTTGTTCGGCGAGCGGCCATCCGGATCAAGCCCGAGACGGATGTTGATCGACACTTCCTGCGCCGAGGTGGCGCGGATCGCGGCAAGTTCGTCATCGGTTTGCAGGAGAAAGCGCCGCCGTGCGAATTCACGGCTTGGACAGGCAACGCTCTCAACAAACATGCCCTTGCGGATACGGTCCTTGGCAATTTTGACAAGCATGGGACGGGATCAAGGCTCCCCAAGACGGATCCCGGCGGGGATCCTGAAACATCGGGTGAATCAATACAGCCCTATGTTCTAATTTTAGATTATAAAAGTAAGTGAAATCTGCAGTTTATTTTTTAACGCGCGATTTCACATTTAGTTGCGCGGTGGAGCGAAGGGGAATGGCCGCGTTTTGGCGCTCGCGGACCGGCGCGGCCCGCCGTCAAGCCTGGGTATGGCGGGACAAGTGCTGCTCACCAGGGGCGGCGATCGGGTCCAAAAACCGGGCCCTGGGGTGCCGGCAGAGCGGGCAGCGTCGGAAGTTCGACGCGAGGCCAGATTGCATTGGGGTCCAGTCGCTCGTAGCGAATGCCGGTGAAGAAGAGGATCTCCGCCTTCTGAAACACCTTGCGGTCCGAACGGCGAGCGGGGTTCAGCCGGTCCGAAATCCTGATGATGTCCGCCATGCTCGTCTCCTTTCGAGAAGAAAGATCGAGAGGGTCGAGAGGTTCATCTCGCCCTGCCCTTCCATTACGAGGGCCGGCACAATCCGGTTCATGCTGCGGAAAGTTTCGCACGCACCGGGGTCATCTGCGCCTATCTCCGACGCGTTCCCCCTGTCGCGGTTCACCCCACGAAAAGGGGTACGCATATGCCTAATATCAGAAACATGCGGTGAATCATCTGATATGACCATCCACCTGCCGACAAGAAGCCATAGGTTAGTTAACAGCTTGCTAACAAATTCGTTCTAATCTGGCTCACATCTATCTGTATTGCGTTGGAGTGGGTTTGTCGTGAGCGAACAGTTCAGGGAGCTTGAAAAGCCGGCCGGCGCGCGGAACAAGGATGTCGTTCTGATGGCCACGGTCACGAGTTTCCAGGCGCTCTCCTTTCCCGGCAAATCGGAGCTTCGACAATTCGCGGAGCTGTTTCTGCCGCTCTTTGCGGGGTCTTCGATGGAAGCGCGCCGCGACGCCGTGGCAGCCCTCTCCCAAAGCCCGAACCTGCCACTCTCGGTCTGCGCCTTCATCGCGTCGCAGCCGATTGCGATTGCCGCGCCCTTCCTGGCCTCGTCACCTGCCCTTTCTGACGACATGCTGATCATGATCGCCCGCACGCAAGGGGCCGATCACGCCCGGGCGATCGTCAAGCGCGAGCGGCTGTCGCCGACGGTGATCGATGCGCTCGTGTCGCTCCGGCATGCGCTGCCGCCACGGCCGGAGAAGGCAAGGGGTGCAGAAGCCAAGATCGAGCTGTCACAGAATGCGGAGACCAAGTCCGAGACACGGCCCGCCGTTGCCGCCTCGACCTTCGACCGGGTGATGGCCGAACTCGAAATGACCGACCTTCCGGCGGCGATCCTCAAGGCCAAACCCGTTCATCCGCCGGTCCAAGATAAGGGCCGCGACGAGGCGCTGCGACAGACGATCAAGCGCATGGCGCATCAGCAGCGCCCGCCGCGCGGCGACCGCCTCGGCCGGCGTCAGGCAACCCCGGTGCAGACGGCCCTCCTCGTGCGTTTTGCGCGTATGCATGACGGCGGGCTCTTTGCCACCACGCTGGCCGACATGCTGTCTTCCAGCCGTTGGCTGGCCGAGCGCATCCTGCTCGACATTTCCGGCCGGCAACTGGCCACGACACTGGCGGGTGTCGCCATGGAGGACGAGGAGGCCATCTTCATCCTCGAGCATATCTATCCGCATCTCGCCCGCCGCGAGGACGGCGCCAGCCGGGCGGAAAACCTGCTCTTCGGCATGGATCCCGATCAGGCAGAAGACCGGATCGACAGCTGGGTACGAGCCGACCGCTACACCTTTGCCGGCGAGGAACTGGTGACCGAACCGCGGGACACGGCCGATCGCGAGGTCACGTCTTCGGCAATGCCGCTTGCTGCGGCCAACCAGGCCTCGGCCAAGCGCCAACCGGTGGGCGACGAACACGGGCGCCAGGTGCTCAGGGCCCGCAAGCGGTAATCGGCAGGATTGAGGCAGTGGGGACTGGGCCGTCGGCAGTGGGTCTCTCTGCCTGGTGCCGGCATATGAACTGCGACATCAGGCGGTCACCCCGCCCCGGAGCTTTGCTCCGAGCCTCCCTTCAATTGAAGGGCTGGAGACCTTCAGCCTGTGTCATCCGCGAGCGTCAGATAGCTGCCGAGATCCTCGACCTCGATTTCGACCAGCCAGAGATCACCGTCGAATTTCTGCTCACGGGCAATGAGAGCCTCCACTGCGTCCGGCTCAGATCGCGTCAGGCGCGGCTCGAAAAGCCTGTTGTCGCGATCCCCCTGCCCGATCATGGTCTGCGGTGCCGGGCCGTAGAGCGTCTCCAGTCCGTCGCGAAACCTCTGCCGGACGAAGATCGCGCCCGAGGCTTCGGAGCCCTTGTGCACGACAGCGGCATAACCGCCATCGGAGAAGACGCGACGGGTCAGAGCGGAGACGAAGATGTCGGAGCGGATGCGCATGGGCTAGGGTTTAGGGGATTGCGGAGGCGGCGTCGAGGGCGAGGCTGGAGGCGATTGACGGTCGGTCACCAAGACGTGCTCACCCGCTACTCGGCAGCCTCGCGCAAGCGGCTCTCAAGAAATGATCGGGCGACGGAATCCGGCATGCCGGCTGTGAAGGTCAAAAGCGTTTCAGATGAAATATGACCTGCGCGACGCATGACATCCTCAGGCTTCAAGCAGTCCCAGACCTTTGCGTTGCTGAGCTGGAGGCCGATTACGTAGAGTCGATCAGTATCGACACCGCCATCTGGGGCGCTCAAGGCCAGATACTTGGCAAGACTGGCAAGAAACTCCTCGGCATAGTCCGCATCGGCCAGGTTGGCATGCAGCTTCCGGAGCATGGAAGGACGCATGTTCGCGATATCAACCATTACTACCCTCCCATTATCGAGGGGTTTGGAAGTCCAGCCAGAAAGATAGGCCATTTTCCTCGAATTTACCAGCAACAGACTGAAGGTGCTCCCGACGCTGGCCTGAGCGCAGGCCGTAGCGTCCAGAAGCGTTTGTGAGACAAAAGTTTCGACCGCTGTCGTCTGGATCATCCGGATCGAACACGACTTCCCCGCCTATACGGCCAAGCTTGAGTGGATCAGCGATCAGCGCCGGATGGCCGAGCTTCATCAAGTTAAGAGGGCGAGCTTGCACTGTCTTTGGCAACATCCCAATCGTGACTCCGGATTGATCGACGACTTCTTCAACCGAGAACCACAGGTCCCCTTCTTCATCGACAATCCAAAGGAGATGGAAGATTTCTGGGAACAGGTTACTGAGATGAAGCGCTGCGGCCCGTGCAAGATAGGCATCGAGCGCCGTCGCAGACGCGCTGTCGAGCTTCTGCCAGCTTCGTGGATGGAGGGTCAGTTCGTGCGGCTGAACACCGTTGCCGCCAGCAGGACGTGCGGGACCATAGAGCATGTCGAGCTCTTGACGCTCTTCATCACTTAGCATTGCGTACACGCTCCCATAGTCCCCTCACGCACAACTCCCACAACTTATGGAGGTGTGCAATCTGTCGGAACAGCGGCAAGACAAACATAGCGATGCTTGCCATCAAGACCTTGAAGCGACGCCTTACACCCCGTCTCGATGATAGGGGCCTATAGGATCGGCTCGATCGTCCCTGCTGGGATCCTGGAGATTTGGGGCTACACCTTCACCGCCAGCCTCAACCCGCCCCAGTGCCGGCCGGCGACGAAGATCGGGGCGGAGATGTCCTTCATCAGGACGAAATTGCCGCCGCCCATATCGCGGCGGTAGGTCTGGACGAGAAAGGGGGCCGTGGAGCGGCCGGCGGCCAGGCCGACGCGGTCGTTGAAGATGCGGCGGTTGCGGCAGTTGGCGGTGTTCCAGACGCTGTCGCCGGGCCGCTGAGGGGCAGAAAACTTCTTGTTATGGGTCGGCAGATAGCCGTTCTCGTCGACGGCCGCACAGAAGCCGATGCGGTCGGATGAGGCGGCGACCGGCTCGATGATCGAGGGGAGCACCTGATCGGTGAATTCGGTGAAGCCGGTCATCATCTGCACGGGGTCGGTGCCCGGGATCGGACGATAGTTGCGGTCGAAGAGATCGCTCGTTCGGATGCGGCCGCTGTCGACGGCATTCTGGAAGGCCTGCGAAATACGGGCCGCAACATCCACAGCGGTATCGATCCAGTCGCTGTCTGCGGTCCGGATCCCGGCACTGGCCGTCAACTGGATCAGAGTTTCGGAGAGCGCCACCACCTTGTCGACGCGGCCGGCGGTCTGCTGCAGGTGATGGTCGGACTGGCGCACTTCCGCGGACATGTCGCTGAGTGTAGCGACAAATTCCGAGCACTGGCGATCGACTTGGTCTGTTGTCTGAGCCATGGCAGAGGAGCCATCGAGAATGCGGGTGATGACGTGCTCCATGGCCGAGAAGGACTGGTTCATGGCCTGAGAGGTTTCGCGCACATCACGGGCGCTGGCGGTCGCGCCGCGACCGGCCTCGGTCAGGCGGACTATCTTCTGGCGGATCTGGTTCAGGGTTTCCTGAATGGCGCCGGTCGCCTGGGAGGTCTGGAGGGCCAGAGCCCGAACCTCGGCTGCGACCACGGCAAAACCCTTGCCAGCCTCGCCGGCACGGGCCGCCTCGATGGCGGCATTGAGCGCGAGAAGGTTGGTCTGGCGGGCGATCGTACCGATCTCCTCGGCGACCTTGTCGACTTCGGAGAGCGACTGGGAGAAGCTGCCGATTTCCGTGCCGATCTCTTCGGAGGTCGAGACCATATGGTCGATCTTGCCGACTGCGCCGGTCAACCGGGTGGCGCTGTCGGTCAGCATGCGACGAGCTTCGCCGGCGGTCTGATCGGTCTCGCGCAGGCTGGACGCGACGTCGCGATTGGTTTCGGCGATCGACAGCGCTGTCCTGGTGATACCGTCGAAGGTCGAGGCGTGGCGCTTGGAAATGCCGGCGATATCCTGGATCGCGCCGGCGATATCGACAAGGTCTACGCCCAGTGTCGAGGCCTCTTCGGCGAGCCGCTGGACGATGTCGCGCAGCTTCGCCGTGTCGACGACCGCAGCCTTGTCGGGCCCGGTCTCCGCGTGCAGGTGATCGTTCTCGTCGAAACGCGCGGTCATCGCAGCAGTCATGGATCATCCTCCTCCAATCGGAGAAGAGTACCGACCGCATACTTAACGAGAGGTTGCGTTAGAGACTGCGAAAATTCACCTAGCCGAAAGTCTTGTGCGGGGCCAACGATCAGCAAACACAGGCGGGGCACGAATTGCGCGAGCGGCAGCCGGCGTGTTAGATCGCAAAAACTTGACTGCTGGGCCTCATGCATATCGTACTCGCCTCACACACCCGCATTCCCGCTCGTCTTTATGGCGGCACCGAACGCATCATATTGTGGCTCGGACGGGCCCTGTCGGAAAGGGGCCATGTTGTGGGTTTGCTGGGTCCAGCCGGATCAAGCTGGCCCTATGGTCCCCTGACGATCCTTGATCCGCATCGGCCGCTGGAGGCACAGATCCCCGCACAGGCGGACGTGTTTCATAGTCATATCGGGCTCGACCCCGATTTCGACGGCAAGGCCTGCCAGACCGTGCATGGCAACGCAGCCGGAGCCGAACTGCACCGCAACTCGATCTTCATATCGGCCGATCACGCCCGGCGGCATGGCGGGACCGTGTTCGTGCATAACGGGCTTGACCCTCGTGTCTATCCCGAGCCAGACCTCGCCCATGGCGGGCGGTCACTCGTCTTCCTGGCCAAGGCAGCCTGGAAGGTGAAGAACGTGCGCGGGGCGATCCGCGTCGCCCGTCGGGCAGGAAGGCCTCTCGAGGTGCTCGGCGGCTACCGGCTGAACCTGAAAATGGGCTTCCGTCTGACGCTGGATCCGAATGCGCGTTTTCACGGCATGGTGGATGACGCGGGCAAAGCCGCCATTCTCGGCCGGGCGGCCGGCCTGCTCTTCCCGGTCCGCTGGCATGAACCCTTCGGGATTGCGGTGATCGAGGCGATGTATTTCGGCCTTCCCGTGTTTGCCACCCCCTATGGATCGCTGCCGGAGCTCGTGCCGCAGCATGTGGGCTGCCTTTCCGAGAAGGCGGAGGTGCTTGCCGATGCGATCCGGGATATCGGGCGCTTCGACCGCGCCGCAATCCACGCGCATTTCCGCGACAACTTCACAGCAGAGCGGATGACCGAACGCTATCTCGATCTTTACGAACGGATCGAAGCGGGAGAGAGCCTGCATCCCGCCCGTTTCAAGGCGCCGGTCGTCTCACAGCCGAAGGCCATGCTGCCCTGGACCGAGTAGATCCGGCTGCCAGGGGCGTCAGAGCGCGCCGATCGCCTTGAGCTTCTTCAGAACGGCGGCGCTCGGCTCGCCGGTCTCGGGCATCTGATAGTGGCGCTCGAAACGACGGATGGCGGCGCGCGTGTCGTCGCCCGGCACGCCGTCGATGCGGATATCCTTGTAGGCCATGTTGGAGAGGCCGCGTTGGATCTCCATCACGAGGCCCGGATCGAAATTGGCCTGCTGGACCGGCGGTGGCGCCGAGGGCTCGACAGCCTTCGGAGGCACCGGCTGGATCGGGGCGATCGGTCGGCGGGGCGCGGTCACGACCTGCGTCTCCGCGCTGCGGATTGCTACGGCAACCGGATCCTCGCTTCCGGCATCGACATCCATGACGGGACGCTGTGCGGGGACGGCTGCGGTGATGCCGCGATCGACCGCGAGAGCGGCCAGAAGCTCGGGTGTCACCAGGCCATTGGCTTCCATGCCGACGGTCTTCTGAAACATGGCGATCGCGGTTTCCGTGCGCGGACCGATGACGCCGTCCGCATCACCGTCATAGAGACCGCGGCGGAGCAATTCGGTCTGGACGTTGCGGATCAGCTCTGCGGCTTCCTCGGCATTGGCGGGCAGATCGGACGGCAGTTTTGCCGGCCGGGCAGCAACCGTTTCCCCCGCTGCGGGGACCGATACCGGCGTCGGCGCCTCGGCAGCCTCTGTCTCGTTGCCGGGCTTCTCGCGCTCGATGCGGAAGGTCGTGACGTTTTCGGCGTCTTCGTGGCTCAGGAGGGGCGCCCGCGGGACCCCCGCCAGCGCCGTGAAATCGGCAGCGTCACGGGTGCGAAGCAAAGGTGAAGGGTGCTGGCCGGGCTGATACCACAGGGCATTGGCGGCGATCGTGCCGAAAACCAGCGTGAAGCAAAAAGCACCGCCGACGGCCCGCGGATGGCGTCCGGCCAGTCGCGCCAAGGCGCCTGCGCCCTTCGACAGAACGAGGAGGACCGCCGAGCCCCCCTTCTTCTTCTCAGGCGATTTTCGCTTCCGCTTTGTCATGCCCCGGTGCTTTCCCACCCGTCCTTACGTCGGGTCCCGTCTCGGCCAGGCGCGGCGGGAACTCGACCATGTTCGTTTCGTCTGCGGCCCTCACTCCAGACCCGTCGGCCGGCAATGTGACCATGACCACGGTCCCCTCGCCCGGACGGCTTTCGATGCGGAATGTGCCACCATGCAGTGCCGTCAATCCCTTTACCAGCGAAAGGCCGAGGCCGGAACCCTCGTAGTTGCGATTGAGATCGTTCTGCACTTGTGTGAAGGGACGGCCGATCAGCGCCATCTTCTCCGGCGCAATACCGATGCCCGTATCGCTGACGCTGATGGTCACCTCGTTGCCGCTCCTTGCGGCGTCGATGATCACGGCGCCGCCGGCATCGGTAAACTTGATCGCGTTGCCGACGAGATTGATGACCATCTGGCGCAGCGCCCGGCCGTCGGCGGTGATGTCACCCAGACCGCGCGGCAGGCGGCTCGTCAGCTTCACGCCCTTGGTCTGGGCCTGCAGCGAGAGCATGCGCTCGCATTCGGTCAGCGACTGAGCCAGATCAACATCCTCCAGCATCAGTTCATAACGACCGGCCTCGATCTTCGACATGTCGAGCATGGTGTTGACGACAGAGAGCAAATGGGCGCCGGACTGGCGGATCAGCTGGACATATTCGCGCTGGCGATCGTTCTCGAGCTTGCCGAAATACTCGCCGGCCAGGATGTCCGAAAAACCCAGGATGGCGTTGAGCGGTGTGCGCATCTCGTGGCTGACGGCCGCCAGGAAGCGGCTCTTGATCTCATGGGCAGCACTTGCCTCGGCCTGACGGCGGGTGACTTCGTCGCGTATCAGCATCTCGCCCTCGATATCGAGCATCTGGGCGCGCACGCCGGACAGCGCGCCGTCTTCGGCGCGCATGGCGGTCATGTCGAGGCGGACATTGAGGAACTGGGCCTGATCGAGACCGATCACCGGACGGTCGAGACGCAGGTCGGTCACCACGACGTCTGCGCCGAGGCGCAGTTCATCGAGCGCCTGAACGAAGGCAAGCCGGTCGGAGACGTGGACCTGCTCGACGAAGGGACGCGACAGCGGTTCGCGCAGGAAGGAGAGGAACATCTGGCGATCACGACCACCGGCAGCGCGCACGATGCCGGTCGGATCGAGCGTCAGAAACAGGCCCGGGCAGAAATCGTAGGGGTCGACCGGATTGCTGGCCGCGACCGTCTGTGCATCGGCAGGGGTGCCGAGACGAAGGCCGGAGACGAGAACAAGGGCAGCCAGGAGATACAGGGCCGTGACGAGGGCAAAGCCGATCGGCAGGCCGGTCGCGATGCCGAAGACCAGGGTGAGGGCCACAGGCACGGCGACGACGGCCGGCAGAGCCGCGAAGGTCAGCTTGCGCAGGGCGCCGATTTCCGCCCGGTCGACGGGCCGGCCGGCAGCATGACGCGACAGGAGCCGGGCGAGCAGCCCGTCCATTGTCACCGTCAGTGCATCCGACATTCTACGCAATACAACCACGCCAGAAATCCGCGACCGGTTCATCTGAAATACCTGCGGAAGATAGGCCCTTCGCGCTTAAGGAATAGATAAGGCGAAGCCCCCGAGCGGCCCAAGAGAGGCCAATCTGACCTGAAACAGGACAGGCAATCGAGGCTTTCCCTGATATGGTTAACGGGGCGTAAGCGCTGAAATCATTCAGTTTTTCGAGGTGTCGTTAAGATTTGTGTCGCGCAGCCTGCCGAAGAAGCGGTGGATTTCCGGCGCGCGGCCACATTTATGCTTAACGGCGACCGCTAAACTTTTATCGAGGCGTCCCGAAACGGGCAGATCACTCAAATTTTAGGCGAATTCGCATCAAAACCGAGCGTCGATCGCAAATCGATTTTGGCGAATCAAACCTAGGGTGGCGTCTACGAGTTCGGGGAGAAACCCGGACCGTTCCGGCAAAGACCGGCAACAGGGATTTGGTGAAGACCATGTGGTTTCTGATCAAGGGAACTTTCTACTGCACCGCGACGCTTGTCGCGCTGTCCTTCCTCGCGGCACCGCCCGCCGAGGAGAAGGGTGGCGCCGGCTTCGACATGGGCGCGGCCATCACCGCCGCCAGCGGTGCCTATGACTATGTGACTTCGCTATGCGTCGAAAAACCCGACGTCTGCGAAAAGGGCGCGCAGACCTTCCAGGCACTCGGCCAGCGAGCCCGCGAAGGCGCGCTGGTTGCCTACCAACTGCTGGACAGTCAGTTCAGCGCGGATGGCGCAAGCAAGGTGGCAGCCGACGGTGCAGTCGAGCCACCGGCGCCGAAGTCCGGCATCGTGGAGATCATCAAGCCAGAGGTCGAGGCGCCGCAGCTTGCCAATGTCGAAGCAGACACGCCGATCGTGACGGGCACGGTGTCACCGACCGAGCGGCCGAAGCATCTGCCGAAACCCTATCAGCCGCCGAAGCCTTAAGGCATCGGCAAACCCTGGCCGCCCCGGCGCGGTCACTTAAAAATTCCGGGGCGGTTGCCTGCCCCCTCTCCGCTTGCAGCCGTCCTGCCATAGGCGGTTGCCTGTCTGCCTGTCCCTGACTGAATTCGGCATTTGCCGGGCCGCGTAGCGCAAGCTGCGCGGCTTTTTCTTTTCCCTGGCTCAATTTGTCATCGGCGCGGACCTGTCTTACAGTGTCTTGCAGAGCAAGGGAGAACGCTATGTCGGCCGGTAAATCGACAGAGTCCGTAACGCTTCGGATTCCGGGTGAAATCCTCAGGGATATCGACAGAATTGCGACGGCGACTGAACGCTCGCGCAGCTTCATCATTCTGCGCGCCTTAAAGGGCTATCTCCTGAACGAGGGGGCTGATGTGCTTGCCGCGATAGACGGGCAAGCGCAACTGGATGCCGGAGAACATGAGGACTTCGATGCCGTGCTCGCAGAGATGGACCGCCTTATCGCGGGCAAGGTGTCATGAGATCCGTCCGGCTTTCCCGCGCGGCGGCAGACTACCTGCGCGGGGAAAGCACCGATCTCAGAGAACGCAGCCCCGCCGCGGCACGCGCATTGTCTGAAACGATGAAACGAGCGCGCGCGTTGCCGCAACAGTTTCCCGAAGCCGGCAACACTCACCACGGTTTGCAAGTTGCCGGTTTTCGGACACTCGTCGCCGGCGAATATCTGATTGACTATAGGCTCACAGAGAGTGCCATCGAGATCGCAAACATCCGGCATGGCCGCATGCAGATACCGATGCCGGAGCTGGACGATCCTGATGCCCGGGACCTCGGCTCATACCAAGTGTCGATGATAGGAACCCATAGGATCGGCTCGACCGCCCTTTCTGGCTAGGAGAGGTCCGAAGAGCGATGCTGACGCATCGGTCAAGGAGCTCGACGACGCCAGAACGGGCGGGAAGCCGACCAAAGGTGGCGTATTGTAGGCCGCTGGCATTGTTGCGCCGCTTGGCCGATGCGACAGCATCGCCCGGCGCACCGCGCCTAGCCAGAAACCCACAATACGCCATCCTATCGGTTCCTATCATCGACACTTGGTATAACCCTGCCTTTCGCTGCATGACTGTCTCCGACAGGTTTCCTTGCCGCAGGCGGTTCAAAAGCGTCGGCGTCTCAACTATATCGGTCCGACGAAACGAGCGGGTGCAGCATGGCGACTTTGAAAGAGATGATCGACGACTTCGGCTTCCTCGAGGATTGGGAGGACCGGATGCGCTATGTCATCGAACTCGGCAAGGCGCTGCCGGATCTGCCCGACAGCGAGAAGACAGCCGAGAACAAGGTGCAGGGCTGTGCGAGCCAGGTCTGGCTTTCGGTCTCGGCCGGGGACGGCGCTGATCCGGAGATGACCTTTCGCGGCGACAGCGACGCCTTCATCGTGCGCGGTCTCGTGGCGATCGTACTGGCCGCCTATTCCGGCAAGAAGGCATCGGAGGTCGTGGCCTTCGACGCGCTCGACCTTTTCAAGCAAATCGGGCTTTTGGAACACCTGACCGCCCAGCGCGCCAACGGGTTGCGCTCGATGATCCAGCGGATCCGCGAAGAGGCCGCCCGCCGGCTGGTGTGAGCGCTGCCTTACGCCAAGTCGTCATGCCTCGGCCCGCCTACCTCGTTGAGCAGGCATGGCGAAGCGGCAATCCTTGTTTTGGGGTGGCGTTCAGCATGCGAATGCCTCGTTAACGCAGGCTTGTTCGATGTTGAAGCACACGACCCTGGATCAACCGGAGGCATTCGCTGAGGACACACTCCTCGCCTACTCCAAGGGCCTCCTCTCCGGTCGCGAAACCACACGCCGTATCGGATTGAGGGATTATGTCGATCTCCTCGTCGCGTTGGGAGACGCTGATCTGCCCCTGCCGCTTCCTCCGATCTGAGAGATCGAAAAGCAGGCCGCGACCTTCGTAGAGCTCTGGAAGATGGGATGAAAAGGTGCACCATCATCCTGCCCGATGCCGGGCCGGAAGACGGCCAGAAGACGCGCGGAAGTTCGTCGATTTTCCTCACGAGGTCGATGAAGGCGCCGCAATTGGGAGTTCCTGGAAGACCTGATACCTACTCTCGATGATGGAAACCCATAGGATGACCTGTGGCTGGTTGCCGGCTCAGCGCGACGCGCCGGGTGATGCTGTCGGCGCATCGATCCAGCAGCAAGACGACGCCGGAAGCCGGCGATACGGAGCCATCCCTCACCCCATCTCCGGCCGAAATCCCTCCTCGCCCCAGTGGCGGGGGCGTGGGCGCGGGGGTGGCGGGGTGTAGTGCCGGGAAAGGGCCAGCAGGGCGGCCCGCAGCATCAGCTTGGCGGATCGCGCCGGCCATTGCCGCTCGCGTTCGACGGTTTCGAGCCCCTTGCCGAAGCAGCAGACATCGAGCGCGACGCCCGCCAGTTCCGGTCCCATGGCGTGGATGGCGCGGGTGACGCGGTTGCGGGCTGCCAGCCTTTCGTCGGCCAGTTCACCGGCTTTGGGCGGGGCGCCCTTGATGCGGCTCGAGAGACGCGGCTGCCAGCTGGCGGTGACCCTTGGCTGCAGACCGGCGAATTCGAAATCGGCAGCCAGCCGCTCGCCGGCGGCGATCGCTTCCTCCGGCAGGAAGGCGCGGCCGTCCTTTTCCTTCAGGCGCAGAAGCGGAAACAGCGGGGATTCCTGCAGGTTGCGGCGAACCACCTGGCGCCCCTGCGGCAGTTCGATCGTTTCGAGCGCCATGCTCCGGTGCTGGCTGGCGTGAACCTCCTCCGGGAGATCGCAGAGGTCGCGGCGAAGCCAGCTTGCCGTTTCCGACGTGGCGACGAAGCCCCCGGGCGTCGGCCGGAGCAGACCTGCCGCCACAAGACGGGCCAGGCGATCCGGCTGCGAGCCGCTCGATACCGTAACAGGCGGCGCGGCCAGAGCGCGGCGCAGGATCTGGCGGATTTCCTTCCTTTCGTGGCGGTTCATGCTTCCCTCCCCTGTCAGATGCGTTTGCCGGCCAAAAGATGCACAGCGCTTGCCATGCGCTCGACGATGGCGACGAAGGTGTCGTAGGCGCGGTCGTCGCGACGATCCTCGACCATGCGGCAGGCATGGCCGACGGTGGAGCGATCGCGCCCGAAAGCCTGGGCGACCTCCCCCATCGGCATGGAATAGGCCACGTGGCAGACATACATGGCGACCTGGCGGACATGGCTCGTGGATCGGCGGCCAGGCTCCTGATCGTGGTCGAGCCCGGTGGCGCGCAGCAACTCTTCGGTCAGCTGGCGGACGATCATGCAGAGGAGCCGCCGCTCCGGCGTCAGTGCCTTTTCGGCAAGCTCGTCTTCTTCTGCATCCGGCGACCATTCGAGCGAGGGCGCAACGGATATGGGCGGCTGCGGGGAGGCAGGCTGTTCGAGACGGGACATCGCAGACTCCGGATAAGGATTTTATTCCTATTCAAGCTATCAGAGTGTGCGATGATTTGAACCCCCGATTTTCAGGGGGACGAGAAATTCTGCATGCTTGCCCGGAATGATCCGAAGTTGCGACCATGAAGGAATGATTATTTTCCTAGGCCAAAACGCAGAAAAGGCCGGTCGGGGGACCGGCCTTCAGCTCTTCCCGCCTTTAAGGCGGCGGCCGCTTACTTGCCGCGCTTGCGGCGCTGGCCAAGACCCATTTCCTTGGCAAGGCGCGAACGCGCTTCGGCATAGGCCGGGGCAACCATCGGGTAGTCGGCCGGCAGGCCCCACTTCTCGCGGTATTCTTCCGGGGTCATGTTGTAGTGGGTCATGAGGTGGCGCTTCAGCGACTTGAACTTCTGACCGTCCTCGAGGCAGATCAGATAGTCGTCCTCGATCGACTTGCGGATCGGAACCGGCGGCTTGGGCTTTTCGACGACTGCAGGCGCCGGTGCGGGCGAGGCAGTGTTGTTCAAGGCCTGGTGGACATCGGCGATCAGATTGGTCAGATCGCTGACCTGGACCACATGGTTGCTGACATAGGCAGCGACGATGTCCGCAGTGAGTTCGACCAGCAGCTGCTGACTCGGACCCTGTAGTACTTCACTCATTGAGTTCTCCTGTTCAGAAACTGCAAAAGCCGCCGCTCCAGCAGTCAATACATCGTGGCTCCCCCGAACCGCTGACGCGATCCGGAAGATGAAAGACACCCCCGAGAAGATCACCAATTTGCCGCAACGGCCCCAAACCGTCCGGCGCTCTGCGACATCGATTTCAGCGAAGATCAGACGTGGGACAGGCCCAGTACCGAATAGTCAACTTCGCTTACATATCGTGAACGCGACAGATCAGCGCCCTCAACAGTGGATTATCATCCCCTTCGCAAATGTCCACATCATAATTCTACTAGATATGACGGGTATAAACCTTTTTTATTCGCTGATCACAGGTTTTGAACTGGTGGATAAAGCTCAGATTTGAATGGAGATGCGTCACTCAACCCACAATACAAGCCGTTTCATTTTCCCAACATATCATCACGTACCGATACGGCGGAGAGCTTATAGCCAACCTTGTGCGCCGCGCGGGCCAAAAGATGGGCGGAAATTGGGGCGGTGAGGACGAAGAAGACGATGCCGGCGACCGCGCGCCCGAAGGTCGCGACATCGGCGGCATGCAGGCCGACGGCCAGGAGCAGCAGGCCGGAGCCCACCGTTCCCGCCTTCGAGGCGGCATGCATGCGAGTGTAGAGATCCGGAAGGCGATTGAGGCCAATCGCGGCGATCAGCGAAAACAATGCTCCAACGACAGTCAGGAGCGCGATGCCAATGGCGACGAGGAGCGTGATCATTTGGCCTCCTTGCCGAGCGATGTCGGCGACTTTATGTCCCGGGCCTGTCTGGAGGATTTGGAGCTTCCGCCCTTGCCTGCGGATTGTTTCGGCGAGGGCCCGGCCTGAACCTCCTCGCCTTCCCCCACCCGGCCGCGGGCCAGGATGAAGCGGGCAAAGGCGACGGTTGCCAGGAAGCCGACGAGACCGAGCGCAATCGCGATGTCGATATAGAGCGTGTAGCCGGTTCTGAGCGCAATCACCGCAATGAAGCCGATGACGATGCCGACCAGCATGTCGAGGGCAATGATTCGGTCCGGCAGCGTGGGACCGACCACGGCGCGATAGACGGTCAAGAGCAGCGCGATCACCAGAATGACGATCGCGAAAACGGAGGCGTATTCGACGATGATTTCCGGGGTCATCAGGCAAAGGCCTCCATGATCTTCTTCTCGAAGCCTTCCGCGATGTCGCGACGGGCGGCCTCGACATCGGAGCAGTCGATCGCGTGGATATAGAGTGTCTGGCGATCCTCGGAGACATCGACCGAGAGGGTGCCCGGTGTGAGCGTGATGAGGTTTGCCAGCAGCGAAATCTCCCAGTCGCTCTTCACCGTCAGAGGATAGGCGAAGATGCCGGGCTTCAGGTCCATCTTCGGTTTAAGCACGAGGTGTGCGACCCGCCAGGCCGATTTCGCCAGTTCGACGAGGAAGAGCAGAACCAGCGACAGAACCCGGCGGGCGCGGCTGGTGTAATCGCGGCCCACGAAGCGCTCGCGCAACAGATAGAGCGTCAGCAGAGAGAGGACAAAGCCAAAGATCAGATTGAGGAGCGTGAAGCTGCCGGAGACGGTGGCCCAGATCACCGCCATCAGGATGCTGATTGCATAGAGGCTCATGGGGCACCTCCTTCGGGGAAGACGGAGCGGATGTAGGCGGTGGGATCCGACAGGCCGGCGGCAGCCTGCTGCGTGGCAACGATCAGGCTGTCCGGGAAGAGGCCGAACCAGACGACAAAGCCGGTCAGCACGACGATGGGTGCCATCCGCCACCGCACGGCGCCGGCCGGCACTGGAGCCGAGACCACCCCGCCTGCCCCGCCTTCGACCGCAACCGGGCGCCAGAAGGAGAACAGGAAGACGCGCCCGAAGGCGATCGTGGTCAGGAAGCCGGAGACAAGCACGGCGGCCACCAGCCACCAGGCCCCGATGTCGATCGAGGCCTTCACAAGAAGCGCCTTCGGCCAGAAGCCGGAGAAGGGAGGCAAACCGCTCGCGGCGAAGAAGAGGGCGAGGGAAATCGCGGAGAAGGCGGGCGCGGCGATCCAGAGCCCGCCAACGCGATCAAGCCGGAAGCTGCCGCCGATGCGACCGATCTCGCCCGCCACCAGATAGAGCGCGGTCATCAGCAGGATGGAGTGCAATGCGTAGAAGATCGCGGCACCGACCGCCATGTCACCGCCGATCGCCACACCGGCCATCATGTTACCGATGCCGGCGATGACGACAAAGCCGAGGAAGCGGCGAATGTCGTTCTGGGCCAGCGCGCCGAAGGCGCCGATCAGCATGGTCAGGGCCGCCACGAGGGCGATGACGAAGCTCAGCGCCTCGCGCTCGACGGGGAAGAGCATGACCATGACGCGCAACAGCGCGTAGACGCCAACCTTGGTGAGCAGGCCGGCAAACAGAGCCGATACGACGACACGCGGCGTATGGTAGGAGGCCGGCAGCCAGAAATTGACCGGGAAGGCGGCGGCTTTCATCGAGAAGGCGAGGATGAAGAGCGCCGACAGCGTCATCAGCGGTGCGGTCTCGGTGTATTGCGGGACCTTCATGGCGATATCGGCCATGTTGAGCGTGCCGAAGATGGCATAGAGGTAGCCGACGGCGATCAGGAACAGCGTCGTCGCCATCAGGTTCAAGACGGCGTATTTCAGCGCACCATCGATCTGCTCCCGCTCCGAGCCGAGAATGAGCAGGCCGAATGACGAGATCAGCAGGACTTCAAACCAGACATAGAGGTTGAAGATATCGCCGGTTAGGAAGGCGCCGCAGACACCGGCCATGAGCAGCAGAAGCAGCGGATAGAAGCCGTAGCGACGCCCGCTGGTGTTGATCTCGACCTGCGCATAAAGCGCCCCCGCAAAGGCGACGATCGAAGCCGCCAGCGCCATGAGGACACCGGTCAGATCCGCGGTGATGGCAATGCCGAAGGGCGGCAGCCAGCGCCCCATCATCATGGTGACAGGTCCATCATTGAGGACCTTCATCAAAAGCATGGCATTGTTGAGCACGAGCAGCGCCAGTGCCGTCAGCGCGACGGGCGGATGCCAGTCGGTGCGGTGGCGGATCATCATCAGGATCGCGCCAAAGGCAATGCAGAGCGCCATGGGCATGACGGCAAGCCAGTGGGCAGCCGTCATCGGCTCCATGACATAGGCGGCGGCGTAGTCGGCAGGTGTCGATGTGGGGGCAGCCATGAGGTCCTCGTGTCTCCCGCTCAGTAGCCGCGCGGCGGCAGCGGTTCGTCCAGCGGCTCTGCAACACGCATTTCACCCGTGTCGTCGGTGCCGAGGTCCTGATAGGCGCGGTAGCTCAGCACCAGCAGGAAGCAGAAGAAGGAGAAGGAAATGACGATTGCCGTCAGGATGAGCGCCTGGGGCAGCGGATTGGCGGTGCCCGCGGGCAGAACGTCCACACCGCCGGGAATGATGGGCGGAATGGCGGGGGTCAGCCGACCCGCGGTGAAGAGCAGCATGTTGACGGCATTGCCGAGCAAGACGAGGCCGAGCAGGATGCGGACGATCTTCTTCGACAGCATCAGATAGACGGCGCCGGCGAAGAAGATGCCGACAACGAGCGAGAAGATGACTTCCATCAGCCGTCATCCCTTTCTTCGAGTGCAAGCGCGATCGAGGCAAAGGTGCCGACGACCACGAGATAGACGCCGATGTCGAAGGAGATGACCGTGGCCAGCGGCACCTCGACGCCGGCCAGGCTCGGATAGATCCAGATGCCGGTCATGAAGGGGTAACCGAGCGGAGCCGAGATGAAGCCGGAGACGGTGGACACGAGCAGGCCAAGGCCCGCAATCGACATCGGATGAAAGACCATGGCGCGTCGCACGGCCTGGACGCCGAAGGCGATGCCGTACATGGCAAAGGCTGCGGCACCGATCAGACCGCCGATGAAGCCGCCGCCGGGCTCATTGTGGCCGCGCAGAAGGACGAAGATCGAAAAGACCAGCATCAGCACCGTAAGGAAGGGTGCGAAGGTGCGGAAGATCAGGGTGTTCATGGCCGGGCCTCCACGGATGGGTGGCGGGAGAATGCAAGTTTTGGTGGGTAGGCTACCCCCCTCTGCCCTGCCGGGCATCTCCCCCTCAAGGGGGGAGATCGGACCCCCGCAGGCTCCAGTGCCCGCAGCAGATGTTGGAATTGGCGGGAGGCGAGCGAAACGGTCGTGGCCAATCTCCCCCCTTGAGGGGGAGATGTCGGCGGAGCCGACAGAGGGGGGTGGGCCACAAACTCAGACATCACGCAGACCAGACTCATTTGCCTGCCCCCTTTTTCTTCTTCGCCGGTGCCGGCGACGGGACGACGGCGGAGGGCGCCGGTGTCGGGATGGCGGGCTGGCCGACCCGGATGCGGATCAGGGCCAGGATCGACAGACCGGTGATCATCACGACAGCGATCTCGCCCAGCGTATCCACGCCACGGAAGTCGACGATGATGACGTTCACGACATTGGCGCCATGGGCAATGATCTTGGAATGCTCGGCGAAGAAGGCCGAGAGCGAGCCATCGAAGGGACCGGCGGTCGAGGCGGCGAGCATCAGCGCAAAGCCCAGGCCGCAGGCGATCGCGAGCGAGCCATCGAGCAGGCGCGCCGACATCGGGCGATGGTCGGAGAGCGAGAGCCTGAGGCGGGTCATGACCAAGGCCAGGATGACGACCGAGAGTGTCTCGACCATGAACTGCGTGAAGGACAGGTCCGGCGCACCGTAGAGCAAGAAGATGACCGCGACGGCAAAGCCCTGGATACCAAGGCAGACGATGGCGGTCAGGCGGTCCTTGGCCGTCAGCACCGCGACGACACCGATGACGGCAATCACCAGGATCGCCATTTCATGCAGGTCGACATCCGTTGGCAGGGCCAGAGCCGTGGGCAACTCGCCAAAGGCCAAGGGGGTCGCGAGCAGCACGACAGCGACGAAGACGAAGGACAGGGTGATGTAGGTTTCAAGTCGGCCGTTCTGGACGAAACGGGTGATGGCGGTCGAGAAGCGCACGAGGCCCGAGATGAAGTGGTCGAAACCCCGGTCGGGGCTGATGCCAAGACCGGTGACAAGGCGATCCACGGTGGCGCGCAGACGATCAAGGCCGAGATAGAGCACGAGGCCGATGACGACCGTCAGCACGGAGAGCGCAAGTGCCACCCCGAGCGAGGGGATCAGGCCGATGGTCACAGGCTGCGTCTCGCCATCGACGGCGCTTGCCATGGGCGAGGAGATGAAACGGTGGGTGAGACTTGAGAGCACGGCCGCAAGGAGCGAGAGAACCGAAAGAAGAAGCGGACCGATCCAGAGAAGAAGCGGGCCCTCATGCGCATGTTTCGGCGTCTTGCCCTCCTTGCCGATGAAGGGTCTGAGACCGACGGCGAAGGCGATGACGAACATCAGCGCATTGCCGATGACGGCGACCGTCGTGAAGAGGATGGCGCGCGGATCGGTGCCGGCCAGCGCATAGTAGATCTCTTCCTTGGCAAGAAAGCCGAAGAGCGGTGGCAGGCCAGCCATGGAGACGGCCGCCAGAATTGCAGCAGCGAAGGTGAGCGGCATCAGTTTGCCAAGCCCGCCGAGCCGCGTGATGTCACGCGTGCCCGCCTCATGATCGATGGCGCCTGCGACCATGAACAGCGCGCCCTTGAACAGCGAATGGGCAACCAGGTAGAGCACGGCGGCTTCGATGGCGCTTTCGGTGTCGAAGCCGGTCAGCATGACGAGCAGACCGAGCGAGGCGACCGTGGTGTAGGCGAGCATGAGCTTCAGATCGGTCTGGCGCACGGCAAGCACCGCACCGACAAGCAGCGTGATCCCGCCGAAGAAGGGGAGCAGGATCTCCCAGGCCGGCGTTTCGCCCATCACCGGATTGAGCCGCATCAGCAGATAGACGCCTGCCTTCACCATGGTGGCCGAATGCAGATAGGCGGAGACCGGGGTCGGCGCTTCCATGGCATTGGGAAGCCAGAAATGGAACGGGAACTGCGCCGACTTGGTGAATGCGCCGCCGAGCACCAGCAGCAGAGCTGCCAGATAGAAGGGGCTTTCGCGTAGCGCGTCCCCGGTGGAGAGCAGCAGCGAGAGCTGGCTGACGCCGGTGATATTCCAGATGAAGATCATGCCGGCGAGCAGGATCAGACCGCCGCCGCCGGTGACGACCAGCGCCTGCAATGCGGCGCGGCGCGAGGCCTCGCGCGTGTGGTCGAAGCCGATCAGCAGGAAGGAGGTGATCGAGGTCAGCTCCCAGAAGACGAAGAGCATCAGGAAGCTATCGGAGACGACCAGGCCCAGCATGGCGCCCATGAAGAGCAGGATGAAGCCGATGAAACGGCCCTGCTGCGGATGACCCTTCATGTAGCCGCCGGCATAGAGCACGATCAGCGTGCCGATGCCCGTGATCAGCAGTGCGAAGGTGAGCGACAACCCGTCGATGAACCAGGAGAAGGAGAGGTTCAGGCTCGGCACCCAGGCATAGCCGCCGGTCACCCGTTCGCCGGCGGCGATTTCGGGCAGGAAGCCGGCGAAATGGGCAAAGGCCAGAGCGGGCGCAAGCGCCAGGACCCAGGCGCCATGTGCGCCGAGACGGGAGACGATCCATGGCGCCAGAACGGCGGCGGCAAACGGCAACAGCATGGCGACCCAGGTCATGTCGCTCGTCATCTCAGGCATTCCATCTCCCCGCGGGTATCGGATCGGCGCTCGATCATAAGTCGATACAAGGTGATACGGTGTTAGGACAACCCAACCTTCGTCTCAAGCAAAAACGGAACCCTTTCCCTTCACGGACGCGTCAACCCACGTTTCGGTGAAATCAAGCCGATCCGTTCAGTTTGTCGTGAAAGGACGAGACGCTCCGGACGACAAAGGACGTGGGCGGGACAATTGCCGCCATGGGGATGCCACCCTATCTATAGTTCACTTTCAGCGGGGCTATGCTTATCCGCCCCGCGCCGGCCCAAGGAGAAGACCATGACCGCCTCCACCACCGCCCCGAAGATCGTCAAGTCCGATGCCGAATGGCGCGAACAGCTGACGCCGGAGCAATATCGGATCCTGCGCGAACACGGCACGGAACGCGCCTTTACCGGTCCCTACTGGGACAATTTCGAAAAGGGCCTTTATCGCTGCGCCGCGTGCGACGAGCCGCTGTTCGTCTCCGACACCAAATTCGACGCAGGCTGCGGCTGGCCGAGCTATTTCGAGCCGGTGAAACCGGATGCGGTGACCGAACATCGCGATATGTCCTTCGGCATGATCCGCACGGAAATCCGCTGCGCCAATTGCGGCGGCCATCTCGGGCATGTCTTCCCCGATGGTCCGAAGCCGACGGGTCTGCGCTACTGCATCAACGGCCATTCGATGGTGTTCGAACCGCTGAAGTGATGCGGACACAACTCACCCCGGTGAGACACGCTGCGTGCCTGCCCTGCCCTTTCTGGAAGAGGGAGAGGTACGCAGACGTTGCCGTTTCGGATCAATGCCACTTTTGGCTGTGGACGCAGCCTGGCTTACGGAAAACCTGCAATCTTTGGATTTGACGACTCGCGCGCAAAGGGACACGCCGGATCTGTTTTTACAACCGGGGGTCACCATGAAGTCTGCACGCATTATCGTCACCGTCGCCGTCGCTGCGACTCTCTCCGCCTGCGCCAGCAAGCCGCAGGATATCGAGGCGGCCTATGTCTCGCCGGCGCTTTATGAAAGCCTGTCCTGCGACCGCCTGCGCGAAGAGGCAACCGCCGTTTCCGCCCGCGCGATCGCGGCCAGCGGCGCACAGCAGAAGAAGGCAGACAATGATGCGGTCGCTGTCGGCGTTGGCGTGGTGATCTTCTGGCCTGCGCTGTTCTTCGCCAAGGGCGACGGCGCAACGGCAGCGGAAGTCGCGCGCCTCAAGGGCGAGATGAAGGCGATCGAAATGGCTTCACTGAAGAACAATTGCGGCATCCGGTTCGAAGATCCGACCGCCAAACCGGCGGCGAAGAAAGGGTGACAGCTTCAGCTTGAGAGCTCAGTTCGGGATTCAACTGGTGCACAGATGTGGCAGCAGATGGCTCGCCATCTGCTGCCATCTTGATGGCGGGCAGTCGCGGGGCAATATTGTCCAGCAGGGAGATTGACCATGGCCGAACCACAGCTTTCTGTCCGCAGCGCCCGAGCCCGCGATCTGGCGCACCGGCTCGCACGTCGCGAGAACCGCTCGATCGCCGACATCGTTGAACGGGCGCTGGAAGCCTATGAGACGCAGCAGACGGGTCGCGAACCGGCTGCGGAATTTTACCGACGCATCAGCGTGCAGTCGGCCCTCGATATTGATGTCTATGCGGTGATCCGTGCGGATCGGGAAGCGCATGATGGACCGGGATTGGGAACTTGCGGTCGCGCAATCTGGCCTTAAGGCCCGACATTGCGTGCGGGCCCAGACCTTCGTGGCACCTCCGAAAGGCTCTTTTCACCGATGCCTGCGAGACGCACGGGTGCATGGTTCTTGAACCGGATGACAAGATCAAGCTCACCGCCCAGCGCTTCGACATAGTCTCGCAAGGTGGAGAGCAGGAAATCCGAGCGCTTTTCCAACTGGGCGATCGAGACCTGCTTCTTACCCATCCTGCGCCCGATATGCTCCTGCGTGAGGTCAAGCGCCTTTCTGAGCTTCTGCAGCGTGTCGTACTCATCCAGCAACTCGGCTGCCCGATACTCTGAGGCCGCTATCATCTCGGGCGTCATGGTTTCGGCAAACACGTCGTCGGCGGATCTGGCCATCAAGACTTTTCCTTCTTCAACAGGGCTTCAAGATGGGCCGCGTAGCGCCTATCAGCCTTACGGATCAATGTCTTATAGAACTGCTTTTGACCTTTACCGGACTTGTCACCTGCAACGAGTATCACGGCTTTCCTTTCAGGATCGAAGGCAAAGGCCACCCTCCAGACACCATCAGCCGCATCGAAACGCAGTTCCTTCATGTTGGGATAACCCGAACCCTTGAGCGTGTCCGCCCTTGGCCTTCCGAGTTCAGGTCCCCGCGCGTTAAGAAGAAGGACCATTGCACGCAGCTCAATTTTGACTTCTTGCTCGAAGTCCGCGAATTCCCTGGCGAAATCGTCATCAAAAACAACTTCCCACGACATGAAACATAACTTTAAGATTATATAAATTCAACCCTATTATCAATCTTTACGCGCATAGGATATCAGCGTTCAAACCTTGATCAAGGTGCCGACATCATCCCCTCCCCGCCAGCGCCTTCAGGCATTGCTCGAAGGCGGTGAAGTCGGTCCAGAGCCGCTTTGGATCGGCGGCATGCACCGCCACCGGGCCGCCGCGGCGCTCGACGCCGCCATGCAGCATCAGATTTTCGATCATCTCGAAATCCTCGAGCATGGTGCCATCGGGCGCGCGCTTTCGGCCATCCTCGCCGACATGAACCGCGCCGCCATAGAAATCGGCACTGCGCTGATAATGGCTGTCGGCGACATTGGTGTAGCAGGCGACGATCTTGCCGGCACCGCACATATAGCCGAGCTCGAAGACCGTACCGGGATCGGCAGCGATGCCGCGAAACGGCGTCAGATTGGCGATCACGCCATCGGCCCGGTTCATGAAGCCCTCGTCGACCTCGGAAATGTTCAGGCCGAACTGGTGCTTCGTCGGCGCCGGGGGGATGACGAGGTCACCTGGGCAGATCGGCTCGAAACCGTAAGCGCGGGTCAGATCGGCCTTGGCGTCGAGAATGGCCCGGGCATCGGGGAGGAAGACTTCGGGGCCGGCGAGGTAGAGTTTGAGGGACATGGGAGATGATCCGGATGCTTGGGAGGGGTTAACCGATCAGGAGCAGCCGACGGAGGGACTGGCAAGGCGGCATGAACCTTCTCCACCGGGAAACATGCCTGCGTGGTGGCCATCCCCTGCCCTGTCGGCTAGACCTTTGCGCATGCCGACTCACTCCCTGACCGATCCCCTGTTCTCAGACCAGACTAGCGAGAGCCCGCTTTCGGTGCTGAAGCGCGTCTATGGCTATTCGGCCTTTCGCGGGCGGCAGGCGGAGGTGGTTTCCCATGTGGTGTCCGGCGGCGATGCCGTGGTGCTGTTTCCGACGGGGGCGGGTAAATCGCTCTGCTTCCAGGTGCCCGCACTCTGCCGGCCCGGCGTTGGCGTCGTCGTTTCGCCGCTGATTGCGCTGATGCGCGACCAGGTGGAGGCGCTGAAAGGGCTCGGCGTGAAAGCCGCGGCGCTGAATTCGACGCTGTCGCGCGAGGACTATATCGAGATCCGCAGGGCGCTCGATCGCGGCGAGCTCGACTTTCTCTATGTGACGCCGGAGCGCACGGCCACGCCCGGCTTCGTCGAGATGATGCAGGGCGTGGAGATCGCGCTGTTTGCCATCGACGAGGCGCATTGCGTTTCGCAATGGGGCCATGATTTCCGCCCGGAATATCGCGAGCTCGGCAAGCTTGCGGACCTCTTTCCCGGCGTGCCGCGACTGGCGCTGACGGCGACCGCCGATCCGCATACGCGCGGGGATATCATCGAGCGTCTCAGGCTTCAGGATGCGGCTGTCTTCACCACCTCCTTCGACCGGCCGAACATCGCCTACGAGATTGTCGAGCGCGACCAGCCGCGCCAACAGCTGCTGAGGTTTCTCTCGCGCCACAAGGGATCGAGCGGCATCGTCTATTGCCTGTCGCGCGCCAAGGTCGAGGAGATCGCCACCTGGCTCGACGAGCAGGGTATCCGGGCACTTCCCTATCACGCCGGCATGGACCGGGCGCTGCGCGACGCCAACCAGGATGCCTTTCTCAAAGAGGAAGACCTCTGCCTCGTCGCCACCGTCGCCTTCGGGATGGGGATCGACAAGCCGAATGTGCGGTATGTCGCGCATCTCGATCTGCCGGGCTCTGTCGAGGCCTATTACCAGGAGACGGGGCGTGCGGGGCGAGACGGCCTGCCGTCCGAAGTCTGGATGGCCTATGGCATGGCCGATGTCATCCAGCGCGGGCGGATGATCGACGAGGGTGGGGCTGCCGACGAGATCAAGCGGGTGGAGCGGGCGAAGCTCAATGCGCTCCTCGCCATCTGCGAGACGCCGGGCTGCCGGCGCCAGGCGATCCTCAAGCATTTCGGCGAAAGCCACGCGGGCCAATGCGGCAATTGCGATACCTGCCTGAAACCGGTCGAGACCTGGGACGGGCTGGACGCTGCAATCAAGGCGCTGGCGGCGATCTATCGCACCGGTGAGCGCTTCGGCACCGGACATCTGATCGACGTGCTGATGGGCACCGAGAACGAGAAGACCCAGCGCTTCGGCCATTGCGACATGCCGGTCTTCGGGGCGGGCAAGGACCTGTCGTCCAAGACCTGGCAGTCGGTCTATCGCCAGCTGCTGGCCGCCGGCTATATCCGCGTCGACCACACGGCTTACGGCGCGCTGACGCTGGAGGAGAGCGCACGCGCGGTCTTCAAGCGCGAGGTCGAGGTGCGCTTCCGCAAGGACCGGCCGACGACGGGCAAGGCGGCGCGCGGGGCAAGTGCGTCGCGCACCGCCAATGCCAAGGCGGGGCTGGACCAGGCGGATCAGGAACTGTTCGAGGCGCTGCGCGCCCGGCGCATGGAGCTTGCGAAAGAACAGGGCGTGCCGCCCTATGTCGTCTTTCCCGACACGACGCTGATTGCGCTCGCGACCGAACGGCCGATGGACGAAGACGAGATGCTGGGGATTTCCGGCATCGGCCAGTCGAAGCTGGAGCGTTACGGGGAGGCGTTTCTCGAGGTGATCACGGCGTATTCGCGGTGAGGTTTACCCTCCCCTTGACGGGGAGGGTCGGAGCGCAGCTCCGGGGAGGGGTGACCCTTTCTGGGTTGCGCAAGCAATCGCCCCCACCCGCCGCTTCGCGGCGACCTCCACGCTCAAGGTGGAGGTGGGAGTGGTCGCCGTCGCCAGTCGCTCGGGCTTTCGCCGGTCACACGCAGGAATTCGCGGTTGAAGTTGGATTTTGTGATGAAGCCCGCCTCGAAGAGGATGCGGGTGACGGGCATGTCGGTGCCGGTCAGCAGTCGGCAGGCCTCGGTGATGCGGTGGTTGTTGACGTAATGCGAGACGCTCATCCCGTTGACGCGATTGACGGCTTCCGAGACGGCACGGGCGGGCGCCCCGAGGCGGCGGGCAAGGCGGGCGAGGTTGAGGTTCGGGTCGGACCAGAGGCGTTTTTCCGTCATCAGCCGGTCAAGATCCGCAGCCAGGCGCCGATGCTCGTCGCTGGCGGTTTTCGGCATGGCCTGGTCGGAAAGCTCGGCCTTGAGAGGGGTGATGAGGCCAGCGGGCAAGCGCCCGGTTGGCGGCGGCGTTGGCGCGTCCATGCCTGGCGTCCCGGCCTGAAGATCTGCAGAGCGCCCCTCGCCCGCGTCTTCGCCGCCTGCGGTAACGGCGGCGATGCCAAGCAGCAGCAGGATCAGCGTGGTGGCGGCGGAGACGACCATCGGTGAATAGCGGCCATCCGACCAGAGCATGTCCAGGCTGATGGCAACGTCGGTCAGGGCCGAGGCGATCAGCGCCACGCCGGTCAGCAGCATTGCCCTGAAGGACTTGATCGACCCGTCGAGGCGAGCGGCGACGAGGCCATCAGGCCCCTCGCGCGCGAGCCATAGCAGGGCCAGGCCATAGCCGAGGAAATTGGCGATGATGACGAGATCGACCGGCATGCGGCCGATCGCGAGCAGGAGCAGTGTGGCCAAGGTCGGCAGGAGATGGGGCCAGTCGCTGAAGGCAAGACCCGGGGTGTCGCGCGTCAGATCGCGGAAGGCGAGGAAGGAAAGTGCCGGCACCAGGCTGGCCATGACCGGCAGAAGCGGCAGGACCTCCATCATCCCATAGCCCCAGCGCAGGCCAACCATCAGGCTCTGGACGACATAAAGCGCCAGCAGCACGAGGAAGAGTCCATGCGTGCCCCAGATTTCGCGGCCTTCGCGCAGGAGGCGCACGAGAAAGACTGACAGGAAAAGCGCAACGAGGAAGGAGAGCGGAACAAGCAGCATGCGGAGGTTTCGTGATGGCGGATCGGATTGTCGGCAGACCATGACCGAAAGCGCGTTCCCGGTCGACCCGGATCGCGATCAAGGTCGCGGATGATGTGCGGACGGCCGCAGATGATGGCATCGAAACCGGTCTCCGGACAGGCGGCGACCAAATCAGGAGTGCCTCAGATGCGCAAACGTACCATCCTCCTTTCCATTCTCGGCGGTCTTGTCGGCCTTGCCATCCTCGACGGCAGCGTGCAGGTGATCCAGGCGAGCGATCGGATCTCCGGGCCGATCGACCTTTCCGGCGTCACACGGCTCGAGGTGACGGGCGCGGCCAGCGACATATCCATCTCCACACGGGGTGATGGCGCGACGGAGGCCGTGCTGTCTGGCACCCGGCGTGGCTGGGGGGCGATCTGGCGCTCCGGCTGGTTTGCCGGGGACTGCACCGGGCAGGCACAGATGAGCCGCGACGGCGATACGCTGCGCGTCGACATGGGCGAGCGTGGCGGCTTCTTCGGCTGGAACGACTGGGACGATTGCACGCTGACGCTGACTGCCAGGCTCGCGCCGGAGGCAAGTGTCTCGATCCGGCAGAATGCCGCCCGCATGCGGCTGTCCGGTGATTTTGCGGAAATCAGGATCGACAGCGATGCCGGCGATTTCGCCTTTACCGGCCATGCGACAACCGTTCTTGTTGCCGGGGCAGCGCTCCGGGCCAATCTCGCCTTCGAGCGGGTCATGAACACGGAGGAAATCCGCATATCCGGCAAGATGCTGGATGCGACGCTGCGCTTCCTCGTGCCGACGCCGGTTTCCTACGGGATCGAGGCGGTTGCCTCCTATGTCGACAGCGCGCTGCCGAACACGCCGGGCGCCAAGCCAGACATCCGCATCAAGGGTGAGATGGCGCGTGTCCGGATCGAGTGAGGTGGCGGGGTGGCGACTGTCTTAGGCATGGGAAGGTTGGGACTTACGCGGCGGAGCCACCCTCCCCTTGAGGGGGAGGGTCGGAGCGAAGCTCCAGGGTGGGGTGACCGGCAGCACGCTTGCCATCACCTGATAGGCCGAACTCGCAGCTGTTCACCCCCACCCGCCGCTTTGCGGCGACCTTGTAACTTCCCGAAAGCCGCGTTTGAGGCTGTAATGGCAGGCGCGGTGGCGGATGGGAGACCGACACACCTCA
>NZ_JACJVI010000022.1 GCF_014237835.1 Rhizobium sp. AQ_MP | reverse complement strand
TCTGCTCGATGATTGTCAGCTTCTGCTCGGTTGTCCACCGTCTACGGCGGACATCACCCGTCAGCAATTCAACATGTAGATACTCGTTAGACATAAGCCTGTCCTCAAGCCTGTGCTTGAGCCTTTCTGCTTATGCCGAATGTCCGGTCGAAATGGGGGGCAGTTCAGCTGCAACGGGCATGAAACCCGATAGATCGGCGAGGTCTCGCTGATATCTGCCGGCTTCACGGCTATGCTTCAGTCTGCATCGACCTCACTCAAGGTGATCGACAACCTGCCGTGCAGAGACTAACTCTACAACACCTGACCCAGCCGCGACTTTGCACTGACATATTCCGTGCAAAAGGGAGGGAGAATCTGAGCGCCAGGCTTGCTCTTGCAATTTTACGCAAAGATGGACTTACTGAAGTTGTGTTTATGATTTCTACATGTTGGCAGGGGGGATATGCCATTCATGATTCCGGAGATTCACCTGCAAGGCAACATTGATGTGGTTGCCGCGTCACCTCTTCTGCGGGGCATGGTTCTTTCTATTTCCTACGCGGAACAACATGGCGGCATAGGTCTCACCAAGTCTGGCGCGCTGAACCGCAAATTTGTCGATTGGGCAGCGGGCAACTTCCTTTGGCCCAACTATACGACCGAAGAACTCTACAGCGTAGACAAGGTTCTCAATGAAGGCGACATGCCGCCCCTGTGGCCGGTCCGACAGGTGTCCCAGCGGCTGAAACTCCTGCGCAAGGGCGGAAACCTGCTTGTGCCCACAAAAAGGGGCAGGTCGTTTCTGACCGATCCAGGATCGGAGTTTGCGGTCATTGCTTCCAGCTACCTTTATTCCCATGTGGACCGCTTCGAGCGCGCGGTCGGCGTGCGTGAGCGCCTCCATATTTGGGAACCGCTGTTGCCGCTGCTCGATGTCGAGGCTGCGCGAGGCTGTTCTCCGACGGATGTGCTTGTCGCTCTCTATCCGGAGCTCGGCTTGCTGTCGGATACGCAAATCGCCCTGCAAACATGGGATCTACGGTCAGAGCTGAAATACGGGTTTCTGAGACGATTGTGCTGGATCGGACTTCTTTACGAACAGCGCCAAGGCCTCACGCTGCTGGAGGACGGCGTCTATTACAAAACACCCTTGTGGTCTGAGATCTTCAGGTTTCACCCAGACGAGCAGAAAGAGTTGGTCCGACATTGATGCGATGCAGACCCTGCGACGGTCTCGTGCCCAGCGCAGCAACCGGTCTGAAGAGTGTCGTTTGATTATTCAAAAAGTTATGGAGTATTGAAGATCCGAGCCGGGCAATCGTTCGGATCGATGGCCATGGACATATCCAGTGAAGCAGTTTTCAGAAAATGAGCCTATCTCTTGCTGCCTGGTTTCGGAAGGACCCGGGCAGGAGCTGCTCGAGCAACCGACCAAACCGCTCGTTTTCTTGACCAGAAGAATGAGACGGACCCATATCAAGCCAAGCTTCAAGCTCCGAGTTAAACCAACCACGGACCGGACATGACGAGACAAAGGCACTCCGACAGTGAGATTGAACACATCGTCGGGCAATACAAAGCGGGAACGTCGGCGACAGAAATCTCCCGCATCCACGGCATTCACAAGACGACGCTCTACAACTGGGTATCAAAGGCTGAACCGAACCATGCAACGCGTCAAGATCGGATAACGGCGCTGAAGGCCGAAAACGAAAGGCTGAAAATCATGCTGGCCGAAACCGTCCTCAAATTGATTCTTGAGCGAGCCGGCATCCGTGCGGATAAAGCGTGCGACGCAGATTGAACACCAAACCTCCGCTCTTTGTATTCGAAGGAAGGCGCGGTCGCTGGAATCATACAGGTTCCAGGTTTGCCCCAGCAGGGGAGCTTGAGGGCAACATCGTCGGAGGATGAGCGCCTGCCTGACATGACAGCAAGTGATCCACCAAAGGTCAAACCCGTTCAAGCGAAATGTAAGCAACTGCCAGGAGTATAGCGGCTGAGGGGCCACAATCCACTGGCAGAGGCGAACACGAAACGGGTAATGATATCGCGCTGATGGATGACGGCTTAGGTGTTGGTCTGAAAAGTCGTTGCAGACCACGATAAGATGCTGCGCACGAACCTCGTGGTACAATTGCGGCCGGCCAACGACGCAGTCTGCGCTGGACGGTCATACCTTGCACCCAGGGGGTAGGTCGATAGTTCTTGAAGTCACGCTGCAGCTGGTTCAGTTGCATCCTTTGATTTGAAAAAGCTGTCAGATGCCGGCTCTGACCGTGCGGATTGACGAGCCGTACAGCATGGTCCGCAGATCGATCAAAGGCCTGGTTTTCAATCCTTCCTGCAGCGGGCAATCAAGGCGTTCAACATGTCTTCGAAAAAAAGCTGCGGGCGGCCAAGGGGGTTGCTGGCTGCCTTTGGGGGGCAAGATGCTCACCATCACACCCGCGACATAAGGGTCACATTCAAACAGGTTTGAATCAACCCCAAAGCTCAAAAATTATTCAAATGAGAATTTTGCGTGTCTGGTCAAAATGCTGGACATGTTGATGTCATCAGAGGTGACAGCGCGAATATGACAAAGAGGCCTGATCCGCGATTTTCTTGGCCGCGGGTCCCCCACTCATAGATGCGGCCTAGCACGCTTCATCGCCCTGCAAGATCACCTTCTCTGCAACCATCAACAGGCACTTGCAGTTTCCAAGAAGCAGGATGCTGAGGGCTGGTCATCGTTCAACTCCTTTAGGTTAAAGCGTCACCCTTGGACCGGCAGAATGACGCAAGATCCGATATCTGCAGCAACTCTGTTGCATTTGAACGGTCAAGAAGTACGAGGCCCCACGAATGGCAGGGCCTCTTGCTGTCACTCAATCTCGGCTGGGACGGGACCAGATCAGCTGGTAGCCCTCCTCGCCCTCAACCTCGGTCAGCGTCGCATAGATCGGAGCGGGGAAGCTCAGGTCATCAACAACCGCGCCCTTCTGAAGCCCATCGTCAACATCCCGTCAGCCGAGGCATAAGACCGATACGATGCCATCCTGGAAGGGCCCGCCATGGCCGCATAACTTCAATCAAATGGTCGCCGGCAACGCCGTTTAGGTTGAGTCCGAATTCTCGCACTCGGGTTAGGTTATTTCGAATCTACAGTGCGTTGATTGTTGTTTCTGATACCTTGATTAGAGACGTTGGCCATCAGGACCAAAAAGCAAGCAGTCTTCCGGTGCAATCCAGAACGTCAACTCGTCACCTGTTGACGGTTTCTCAACGCGGCGCCATTCGGCGATGAAATCGTTGTCCAAATTCGTCCACGCATGCACGTATGAGACGTTACCCAACTGCTCGACGATATCGCAAGACAAGGAGATCCTAGTCGAGCCTTCCGATCGCTGCTCCGAAAGGTGTTCGGGACGAATACCGAGAGTGACATCTGCCGGAAAAGTTGCTTGCGGCCTTCTTAAGGGCACATGGATGGTTTCGATGCCAAGCGCAGCCACCTCCAGTATGCAGTTGCCCAGGCCATCCATTCCCAAAGTTTTGGCCGGCACGAAGTTCATTCTGGGAGAGCCGATAAAGCCTGCAACGAACATGTTGTCCGGATTTCTGTAAAGTTCCATCGGAGACCCGACTTGCTCGACCACACCGGCGCGCAATGCGACGATCCGGGTGGCTAATGTCATCGCCTCTATTTGATCATGTGTGACGTAGACCATCGTTGCCCCAAGTCGTCTATGCAGACTGGCAATCTCTAGCCGCATGCGCACCCGCAGCTCCGCATCGAGATTTGAAAGTGGCTCATCGAAGAGAAAAATCTTCGGTTTGCGGACAATTGCCCGGCCGATCGCTACGCGCTGTCGTTGACCGCCCGACAAGGCTTTCGGCTTCCGCTCGAGATAGGGTTCCAAGTTCAGGATTCGGGCAGCTTCCAGCACCATGCTTCGGCGTCCGGCCTTATCGATCCCCGCCATTTCCAGGCCAAAACCCATATTCTCTTCCACGGTCATATGCGGGTAGAGAGCATAGGACTGGAACACCATTGCGATGCCGCGTTTGGATGGTTCGGTCGAGGTGACGTTTAGGTGATCGATCTCAATCTGGCCTGAGTTTACGGCTTCAAGTCCTGCGATCATGCGTAGCAAAGTTGATTTACCACAGCCAGAAGGCCCGACGAAAACCACGAACTCGCCGCTGGCAATGGAGAGATCGACGCCTTTTATGATCTCTGTCGCGCCAAACGACTTGCGGACGTTCTTCAATTTTAGTTCTGCCATGATTGCGCTCAATCTACTTTACTGCGCCTTCGGTCAGCCCGCCAACGAACCAGCGGCCAATGAAGGCAAAGAGGATAATGACAGGTAGGACCGCAAGTCCGGCACCAGCGAGCAGCAGCCCCCAGTCGATCTGATATTGTCCGATAATGCCCGAAAACCCCACTGGCACCGTTCGTTTTGCGTCCGAGATGATCAGGACGGAAGCGAAGACATATTCGGTCCATGAGGAAATGAAGGCGAAGATGGCAACACTAGCTATGCCAGGTGCGATGAGGGGGATCAGGATCCGCTTCAAGATTGTGACGGGGCCTGCGCCATCCATGACGGCTGCTTCCTCGATTTCTCTTGGCACAGAGGCAAAGAAGGACCGCAGCATCCAGATCGAAAACGGAAGCGCAAAGGTCACATTGACGAGGACCAGCGCCAGTAGAGTATCGATCATTCCGATTTTGGCGAACATCCCGAAAAGCGGGATGAGAATGACGATGCTGGGAAATGCGTAGGCAAGAAGGATAATCCGATAAAGTGCCTCGCGTCCGGGAAACTCCAGCCTGAAAAATGCGTAGGCCGCCGGCACGGCGAGAAGAATGGTAATGACTGTTGAAGCCGTGGCCACGACGAGACTGTTGATTACATAGGTTGAATAAGCCGAACGAGATACAAGCCGCACGTAATGATCGAGAGTGAAGGACTGCGGAAACAAGGTCGGGACACGCGAGATGATTTCCTGCGCGGTTTTGAACGAACCGCTGAATACCCACCAGAAGGGGAGGGCAACCAAAGCCAGGATCAACGTCGCAGCGAGGAAAAGAAACAGGTTTATAGTCCTTGAGCGTTTCATCGGTCGCTCTCCTCTCGTGTCATTGAACGAGAAGTCATCAAGGCAAAACCAACCAGGAGCAGCGTTGCGAGCACCGAAAGGGTCGCAGCTTCGCTGAGCCGATATCCCTTGAATGCCGTTTCGTAGATTAGGATCGGCAATGTGCGCGTGCCGCCTGCGGGCCCACCTGAGGTCAGCAGCCAGATGATGTCAAAGACATTGAATGACAAGAGCGTGCCAACAACAGCCAGAACGGTGAGTGTCGGCTTCAGGAGGGGCCAGGTGATGCGCGAAAAGCGCTTCCAGGCGTTTGCTCCGTCTATTCTCGCTGCTTCGTAAAGGTCCGAAGGAATGCGCGTCATTCCCGCAAGCAGCATAAGCGTGATGAAAGGAAACCAGCGCCATGAATTGATGAACACGAGTGTCGCAAAAGCGGTCCACGGCGTGTTGAAGAAGCCGATCGGACGCTCGACAATGCCGCTGCTCACTAGGAGCGGATTAATCATCCCGCCTGAGGTCGAAAACAGCCAGCGCCATATTATCACGACCACAACGGTCGGTACGATCCAGGTCAGAATTATCCAGTTTCTGGCGATCCTGACACCTGGGAACTGTTCGTTCAGGACGAGAGCTGCCACAAGCGCTAGCCCGGTCTGCAAAAGGCCGTTTGCAACGACCCAGGCCAGGCTTAGTCCTATCGAACGCCACATCCCGTCATCTGCAATAACAACCTGGTAGTTGGAAAGTCCAACCCATTGTCCCTGCGTGCCGATCGATCTGACATCTTGGAGACTAAGAACAACTGCTGAAACCAAGGGCCAGCCGAGGATGAGGACCAGGACGAGCAAGGCCGGCGCGACGAAGCTGAAAGCCAAAAGGCGCGATGTCGGCATTTGAGCGATCCCGGTCCGTTAAATGTTCATCACTTCGAAGCTGCAGTCATCTCGGCTTGCCCGTCCTTGACCGCCGTGGCCGCGTCTTTGCCATTGACCACCATATCCTGTAGTGCTGCGGCGATGATGTTCTGCGCCGAGATCGCAGCAATCGACGGAAAGGTTCGGCCGCTGGTGAAGCCAAAAAGCTTGCCGTTCTTGCCGTTGGCAATTGCGGCCTCAATCTGTGGCTTGTACTTCTCGACCATTGGATCGCTCCAGAAGCTTTCTGCTTTTGCTCCGGCCTCCGTGACCGGCATGAACAGACCCGGCTCCATATTGAGGAACTTTCCATACTGCTCGGGTTCAAGCAGCCAGGCTATGAAGGTTTCCGATGCCTTGCGCTTGGCCTCATCCTTGGACAGAAGCATGACGGCATTGGCATAGGCGATCGTGTTGTTGCCCTCTTCGCCTTCGGCATGGGGAATGGGCGCAATACCGAGATCTGCCGGGTCACCACCGCCTTGGGTGTCGTAGGTGGAAATCACCGAAAACTGCATGATCATCCCGCAGCTTTTCGATACGAAGCACGCTTCTGCTTCGCCCCATGTCCACGAAGTGCTGTCGGGAGGCGAGAGCTTGTTCAGCTTCCCATAGAATTCATAGGCGGCGACGGTTTTGGGATTGTCGAACCGCAGACTGCCGTCTTCGTTATAAAGCTCACTTGCTCCGCCATTGACCATCAGGCTGTAAATTGTCTGATCTGTGTAAAGTTGCTTATTGGCGGGTACGCCGATCCCGAACTTTCCATCCTTGCCAAGGGCTGTCGCTGCTGCTTCCCATTCCGACCAGGTCTGGGGCACGTTTATGCCGGCTGCCTCAAGTTCGCTTTTGTGATACCAGAGGTTCATGGTCATGTTGTAAAGCGGGATCGCCCAGACGCCTCCGTCGTAGGAATATGCCTCGACCGTGCTCGGGACAAATTTGTGTTTTGCGTCAAGTGTCGTCACGAAATCCGCAACCGAGGTCAGTGCGCCAATGTCTTTGAGGATCGGTGCGAAATCCGGGATCGCAAACAGCATGTCCGGCCCTGATCCGGCTGAAATCGCAGCTGGCGCCTTGGCGTAGATTTCCCCCCAGTTTTGCGGCTCCTGCTTGACGACGATGTCACTTTGAGATGCATTGAATGCATCCATCAGCTCTTGGATGCGGGCCACGCGATGGGGTGGCTGTTCCATGTGCCACAAGGTCAGCTCAATCGGCGCTGCATAGGCAGTCGACGAAAAGAGGGCGGCGGCGAGAGAAAAGACTACGGTTGTTCTTCTGATCATTTCAGTTCCCTTCTTGTGTTGTTGATTTTGGTATCGTTCACAAATGCGGATTGCGGGCCCGATAGCGCTCGACGAGGTGACGGTTGATCTCGTCGGCCCCTTCCATGTTTGCGCTCAGGTAGATTGGTGCTTGACCACTTGCCGCGAGGGTCTCGGCGACCTGCGCCAGGATCGCGTTCAGGATTGTCACGCCAATCGCGGTGGACACGGGGCCCACTTTTACGTCGCTGCCGGTGATACCGACCACGGCGTCTCCGGGCGGCGCGTTGTTGTCGAGAACAACATCAGCAAGATCAGCGAGCCGCACGCGGCCCTGAGCTGCTGCCGTCGAATAGGCGACCGATGTGATGGCCACGATCTTTGCGCCCTTCGCTCGCCCAACCCGCGCAGCCTCTATGGGCGCCGCGTTGACGCCAGAATTGGATGAGACCACAAGCACGTCGTTTGGTCCGATCGTGTAGCGATCAAGAATGGGGTGAACCACGCCCTCAAGCCGCTCATAGACAGTGCCTGCGACGGCACCTTCATGCAGCATGGTCGGTGATGACAGGATCGGCACAGTCATGGCCAAACCGCCAGCACGGTAATGGACTTCTTCCGCCAAGATGTGGGAATGGCCAGTACCGAACACAAACAGTCGCCCGTCCAGGCGTGCTGCATCGACAATCAGAGCGGCTGCGCTTTCAATTGGCAATCGCAGGTCCGTTTTGATCGCTTGCAGGCGCTCAATCACTTCGTCCAGATACCGATCACTCGCCTTGCCCATCTAAGGTCTTCCAAGCCCCCTTTTGCAGATCTCATGAATGGTGGCCCGGGGGGCAACGTCACTACGGGTACCAACCCATCAAGGGGCTAAATGGGCTGGTACCCTGCGGCGGCGGGTGAACCGATATCTCGCTCCACTCAGACCAGCATGCTGCAGGTGGTGCGCTCCAATGTCAATATTGGTTTATACCATTTCGGAAAACTTGACGATATTGGTTCGTCAGCGCTCGATCGCCATCAGCAGGCGGTCGCGATGGCGGCGATACGCAGCATGCGCGAGTTGATAGGCGGCGGCGTGATCGGGCTGGGGCAGATAGATCGTCCCATCTTTGCCGACGGCGGCAGACGCCTGTCTTGCGTCGGGATAAAGACCCGCAGCCGTTGCGGCGAGAAGGGCTGCCCCGCGTGCTCCAAACTGGGTTCCGTCCGGAACGAGGATCGGCCGCTGCAAGCAGTCTGAAATCATCTGTGACCAGAAGCTGCTGCGTCCGCCTCCGCCGGTAAGCACAAGTGGACCCATCGGTATATCAAGGGCATCGGTCAGATCTTTTAGAGCAAAGGCGACGCCTTCGAAGACCGCCCTAAACAGATGCGCACGAGCATGACGCGAAGTCAGTCCGCAAAACTGGGCTCGCGCATCGGGGGCGACCACAGGCGCAATAATCCCGCTTTCGCTGAGATATGGCAAATAGGTAAGTCCCCCCGCGCCAATCGATGTTGACGCGGCAAGTCTCGTCACCAGATCGTAACGATCCTCATGCTCGGACAAATCCGGCGCAAGCGTGCTGATCGCCCAGTCAAGGTTCAGTGTCCCGGCGACATTGACCATCGCACGATACCAGAGGTTCGACGGCAATGAAAACAGAAGTCCGATATCGGGCGGATCAAAGACCGGTGCCGAATGGCAAACGCCGACCATCGCCGTCGTGCCGAGGACAGCCACCGCCGCGCCGTCATTCAGGCCGCCGGCTCCAATGACTGTCGCTGCAACATCACCTGCTCCCACAGCAACTGGCAAGCCCGCCGGCAAACCAAGACGTTTTGCGATGCTGGTCTCTAGCCCGCCAACGAATTCTTCCGATTCACGAACCTCTGGAAGGAGGTGGCGGTACGCATCGAGGCCGAAAAGCGCAATCATTGCATCGGAACGATCGCGGCTGCGTGCATCGCCTGGTATGACCGATGCCTCGCTTCTGTCTGTTGCGATTTGTCCCGTCAACTTGAGGCGCAGATAATCCTTATAGCTTAGGACATGGGCAGCGGTTGTGATGAGCTGCGGTTCGTGACGCACAAGCCAGGCAAGCAGAGGTAGCGTGCAGCCCTGCTGCATGACCGAGCCGGAAGACTTGAAGATGCGAGACAAAACCTGCGGTTCGCGTTCAACGAGCTCTTCGATGATCGATTGACTACGGCTGTCCTCCCAAATGATGCCAGGCCGCAATGCGTGTCCGTCCCGGTCGACGATCCAGGCGCCAACCATGGCCGCAGACAGGCCAATCCCGCCAAATTGCTCTGGGTTGAGCCCGCTTTCGGTGACGGCCTGGCTTATGACCTCCACTGCAGCATCCAAGCTGTGATCGGGGTCGAGTTCACTCCAGCCTGGGTGGGGGCGCAAAAGCGGCGTTCGCTTTTGTGCCTCACTAAGCTGCCGCCCACTATGATCAAAAACTGCCGCCTTTATAACCGATGATCCGGCATCAAGGCCAATGAAGTAGGCGGTCGTTGAACAATGCCCCTGGGAGGTAGTCTGTTCCATCGATGTTGCCGAGGACGGGCTCATGCCGGTGCCGGATCCTGGTGCTTGGGGATCGGAATCAGCGCCTCCTCGAGTGACAGTCAAAATGGAGCCCCGTTCTTGAGTTCAGCCACGAAGTCGTAGGCGTCGCCTCGATAGAGTGAATGGGTGTATTCAACGGCTCTGCCGTCGGCCAGCCTTGATGTTCTGATGATTTGCAAGGCGGGAGAGCCAGCTTCGATCTCAAGCCAGACGGCGCTGGCAGCATCCGCAGGCACGGAACTCAATCTTTGAAGGGCATGAACCGGTCGAAAGCCGCGCAGTTCAAGCGAGCGATAAAGGGAATCGTCCACGAGCTGGAACTCGTCAATGTATGTCGCAGGGACTGCAGCGCGCTCTATTGCCAGGGGCTTGCCGTCAGCGGAGCGAAGGCGGTGAAGGCGAAGTATTCGCGTGTCCAATCCAATGCCGAGACCGAAGGCTTCCTCTGGAGATGGGTAGGCCATGACTTTCTGAAGCACTCTGGATCCGGGCACTCTGCCGCGAGACCGCATGTCTTCGGAGAATGAACTTAACCGCCACAAAGGTTGCGTGATCCGGCCTGGACGCTCAGCAACGAAGGTGCCGCTTCCCTGCCGTTGTTCGACAAACCCGCTCGAAATCAACTCTTTGTAGGCATTTCGTACTGTCACCCGACCAACGTTCAAGGCCTCGGCCAGATCGCGCTCGGTCGGAAGCACCTGGTTGACCGGGAGCTCGCTGGCCGTAATCATTTTTGCTATAGATTGGGCAATCCTGCGGTAGATCGGGCCAGTCTGCTCTGGACTGGTCACTGCCGCGCGAATGGAGATGGAAAGAGAGTTCGAATCCGTCATGCAAGATAAATAGAACCAAAATAGATCCAATTCAATGGGTGATAAGCCGGTTAGTGAAACTGACTTCCGTGGTGGGTGCTCTGCAGTTGTGGGGTTTATCTCTGGTGCTCCCCGGCAGACATGTGACGCTATTAGTAAGGTCCTTTAATGGACTCTGGCTGTAAAAGTGACCTGCCCCTCAAGCTTTATCAAATTTTGAGTTAGCTCCTGAGGATGCTGATCACTACCACCTCAACTATGCTCGCGCCCATCTTCTAGATGAAGTGACCAGTTAGCGGACTTGTTACAGTTGTCACTTACGCCCGAGCAGATTGTCGGTGAGATCACCGCGCAGTAACCGCGCCGCAATTCTTCAGGTCGACAGGTGCCGGATACACCGCGCGGCACCTGTCTTGAGTGTACATTGGGAATCTTGTCGTGCTAAGCCGATTTGTGAGCGTATGGCCTTGAAGGCGGCTATCGCGTCTTTATGTGGACCGTTAGCCAGACGTAGATTCCGCGGGCAGTAGGCCCGTGCTTAGACTTACCCACTAAGCCCTAATTTGATTCGTCGCCCATAGCTTTTATGCAAGTCTCCGTGCGATCAGGCCCCCGCAACCAACGAGACTTGAATCTGCTGCCACTCAAGTCGTTTCCTTTAAAGCTCCTCTGCGTAACCGGCGAGGAGTTTCTGTTTTTTGTCCTCTGTGTCGAGTTCACCGGACAGCTGGCGCGCATCAGATCGTTTTGGGCAGTTGAGAGGAGCACTAGCGTCCGACGACCTGTTTTGCTGCTCAGCCAAAACAGGTGCGTTTATGACATTCGAACCGCATTCACGCTGACGTTTCGCCTGATAACTGCAGATTACCCGCTACTGCGGAGCACGACCATTGGAGGAACGAGGACGTGCTGCGCTTCTTCTCGTCCCTCGATCCGGCTAAGCAGCAACTGGCTTGCGTGTAGCCCCTGAGCTTGCGGGTTTTGGTTCAAGCTGGACAGACCGACAAAGGGTAGGTGTCCGGTCTCGCAATCATCATAGCCCATAATGGCAAGTTCGTGTGGAACGTCGACCCCTGCCTGATGGCAAGCCGCCATAAGGGGTAAGGCGTCCAGATCCGACCAAACGAATATCGCGCGCGGTCTATCCTTCCGGGTAGTTAGATCTTGCAGCTCCTGCTCGCGGCTTCCCGGACGATGAGACAGTCTAAAAATGCGGGTCCGGCGCTCAAGGCCCAGACGCTTCATGGCACATTGGTACCCCGCTTCGCGAGCGACTGACACGACGGAGGTGGGGTCTTGGCTCCGATCGTAGCTCAGCATAGCGATATCCTCATGACCGCTGGCTGCCAGCGCCTCAACAGCCATTTCAGCACCACGAAAATCGTCCGAGTTGACGGTATCGTAAAGCCGGGCCAGTGGATCGTGATGCCCAAGAACGACAATCGGGATTTGTTTGGCATAGTCCACAATAACGGCCCCTGAGATCTGCGGTGCGATCAGGACCAGGCCGTCCATCTTGGTGTCGATCATGGACTCGATCATCGACGTTTCAAGCTGGGAGGCTGCGCGGCCGACGCCCACCATCGCCTTGTAGTTCGCCTCAGCGAGGCCCGCGTCGATACCCTCAAGCAGCGCCGGAATAAACGGGTTGGTCAGTTCTCGAACGAGGATGCCAACCGTAAAGGTGCGGCCACGCATGGCACGTGCTGCCGTGGAGGGACGGTACTTCAGCAATTCGATCGAATGCTCGACCTTGGTCCGCAGCGCCTCCGAAACTCCATAGGCGTTGCGCATGACCTTCGACACGGCAGCCACCGAGACGCCCGCATGCTCGGCGACATGGCGGATCGTCACGCGATCCGTCGGCAGGCCAAGCTTCTGTTTTTCCATGGGTAATCCCGTCTGCACATCATCCTCGCGTCTACTATATGCAAAAAGCGCTTGCGCGGCAAACAAAGTTGTAGAATGATATACATAGAACGATACACAAAAACGCCGGCAGCGACGAAATTGGACGTCAGCGGTCGGAGGGAGAGGCGCACCGATGGGTAGATCTTCGCTTTCGCTGGCCAATCGGAGCGTCTCTGGCCGACTGTTCTCTGCGGCAAAGATGATCGCTCCCGCAAAGGATGCCGGGCAGGGCGGCGCAGGGAGTTTCGTGTCGAAGGCCTGGCAGCTTGATCGCGTGCCAGGAGAGGTCATTTTGAGGATTTCGGCGCTCGGTCTCTACCGCGCCTTCATCAATGGCAAGCGCGTCGGTGAGGACCTGCTGACACCCGGCTGGACCTGCTATGACGACCGGATCGCCTATCAGGCCTATGAGGTGTCACAGCTTCTGCAGGTCGGTGAAAACAGAATCGAGATCTGGCTTGGCGATGGCTGGTATCGCAGCCAGTTGCTCTGGGCCTCCAATCCTATCTTCAATTGCTGGGGTGACCGCGTTGCGGCCATCGCCGAAATCGAGGCCGACGGCGCAGCGCTGCTGGTCACCGATGCGAGCTGGAAGAGCGGTCTATCCCCGGTGACGCGCAACGGTATCTATTTCGGCGAAGATTATGATGCTCGCATACAGCCTAGCGCGGAAGCCGGCATTGACCTGCTCGATTTCGACAAGGGCCTGCTTGTGCCACATGAAGCGGATGCGGTGAAGGAACTCGCACCGCTCGCGCCGATCGATCAGTGGCAGGATGCCGAAGGCCGACGGCTCTATGATTTCGGCCAGAATGCCGGCGCGTACATTCGGCTCCGCGTCAGTGGAAAGCCGGGCGCGTCGGTCCGCGTCGAGCACTCCGAGATCCTTGGACCGGACAAGGTCTTCGACAACCGCAACTACCGAAGTGCTCGTGCCGAGCTGCGCTACATCCTGTCCGGCGAGGGCGAGGAAACCTATGCGCCGCTCTTCACCTTCATGGGTTTTCGCTATGCCCGGGTAACGCTTGAGGGAGACGTCAGCCTCCTTTCCATCGAGATGGTACCGATCAGCTCGGTGCCCGTCGCCACTGGTGGCATTACGACGGGTGTTGCCGCAGTCAACCGGCTCGTCGAAAACACCATCTGGTCACAGCGTTCGAACTTCATCGAGATCCCGACGGACTGCCCGCAGCGCGATGAGCGCCTCGGCTGGACGGGCGATGCGCAGGTCTTTGCTGGCACCGCCTGCTGGCTTGCGGACAGCGAACGCTTCCTGATCAAATATCTGCGCGACGTGATGCATGACCAGCGGGACAATGGTGCGGTTCCGCACTTCTCGCCGGATCCGACGCGACTGCATCCGATCGATGCGCGCGGCGACTGGGCCGGCTCGACCGGTTGGGGCGATGCCATCGTCATCATCCCCTGGCAGCTCTACCTGCATTACGGCAATCGGGAGGTGCTGACGGAGTGCTTTCCGGCCATGATCAAATGGCTCGACTATCTCTGGGGTATTTCGGATGGTCCGATCATTCATCCGCCAGCGGTATGGGGAGACCATGGTTTCACCTTTGGCGACTGGTTGCAGCCCGTCGGTGACAACAGGAAGCCAAGGCCGACCGTCGCCGACGATTGTGCGGCCACACTGTACCATTTCATCTCGACGCAGTTGACCGCGCGCATCGCCCGCATTCTCGGCCGCGATCACGAAGCGCGCCGGCTCGATGAGCGTGTCAAGGAAATCCGCGCCGCTTTCCGAACCGAGTTCTTTTCGCCCTCCGGTCGGATCGCGCACAACGACCAGACATCCTGGGCGCTGGCCTTCCTCTATGATCTCGTCCCGGATGACTACAGAGAGGCAGGCAAGGCCTATTTCCGCCGCGTGGTCGAGGAAACCGATGGCGTCATCGGTACGGGCTTTATCGGCACGCCCGCGCTGCTGCCGGCACTCACGCGCCTCGGCATGCTCGATCTTGCCGAAAAGATATTCCTGAACCGAAAGGTGCCGGGCTGGCTGTATCAGGTCGAGCGTGGCGCAACGTCGATCTGGGAGCGTTGGGACGCGATCGCCGAGGATGGCTCGATCTACGATCCGGACATGAACAGCTACAACCACTATGCATATGGCGCCGTCTGCCAGTGGTTGTTCGAGGATGTGGCTGGCCTGAAGCTGACACCTGAGGGGGCCGGCTTCACGCATCTGACGCTTGATCCGGCGATCCTGCCTTCGCTCTCGCCTGTTAAAGCCTGGCACGACCTGAGCCAGGGTCGCCTCGAAGCGGAATGGACATTGGAGGGCGATCTGGTGACTTACAACATCGTTCTGCCAGAGGGAGTTGGAGCATCGATCACCGCAGCGAACGGGCGGATGAATCTCACTGTCAACGGTGCGGCCGTCACGTCTGGCGCGGAGAGCAGGCTGATGCCCGGCAAAAACACCATCACCTTCCGGATCTGATCCGCTGCCCCTGAGGGCCGGACACGGCATGAGTTTAAGTGGTCTATAGAGGAGGAAACGACCATGAGAATGAAAGCAGGAACCATACTTGCAGCGTCATTCGCCAGCCTTCTGGCAAGCGCTGCGCATGCAGACGTAACGCTGACGATCCTCGCTGACACAAACCAGGAAACTGTCACCTTCCTTGATGTGCTGACCAAGGCCTATAGCGAGAAACGTCCGGACGTCAGCTTTGACATCGAAAATCGTGCGGGTGGGGCGGAGGGAGACAACATCGTCAAGACACGTCTTGCGACCGGTGAGATGGCCGACATCTTCCAGTATAACTCCGGCTCGCTGTTCCAGGCGCTGAAGCCGGAGCAGACACTGGCAGATCTCTCCGATATGCCGAATGCCGGCAATATCTCCGACAGCTTCAAACCCGTGGTCAGTGCCGCCGATGGCACCGTGCGTGGTGTGCCTTTCGGTCCGGCCATGGGCGGCGGGATCTTCTACAACAGGAAGATCTACGCTGAACTTGGGTTGCAGGTACCGAAGACCTGGGCAGACTTCATCGCCAACAGCGAAAAGGTCAAGGCGGCCGGCAAGGTCGGTATCGCTCAGACCTATGGCGACACCTGGACATCCCAGCTCTTCGTGCTGGCCGACTACTACAACGTCAACGCGGCAGCCCCGAGTTTTGCCAAGGACTTCACCGAGAACAAGGCAAAATTCGCAACGACACCCGCGGCGGCCAAGGGTTTCGAGCGCCTCGAGCAGACCGGCAAAGCCGGATTGTTCAACGCCGATTTTGGAGCCGCCAAGTTCGATGACGGCATGCGTATGGTGGCGACGGGGGAGGCGGCCCATTATCCGATGCTGACCTTCGGTATCGGCAATGTCGCACAAAACTATCCGGACAATCTGGCTGATCTCGGTTTCTTCGCACAGCCGGGCGATGATGCCGCAAAGAATGGTCTGACGGTCTGGATGCCATCTGCGCTGTACAGCCCGTCCAGCGCCGAGAATGGCGAAGAAGCAAAGAAATTCCTCGATTGGGTTGCCTCCAAGGAAGCCTGCGAACTGATGGCGAAGGCCGTTCCCTCGGGGCCCTATCTGATCAAGGACTGCCAGCTTCCCGCAGATGTTTCGCAGGCGGTGAAGGACATGCTGCCCTACTTCGAAGCTGAGGGCGGCACGGCTCCCGCGCTCGAATTCCTGTCACCGGTCAAGGGCCCGGCTTTGGAACAGATCACCGTGGAAGTCGGATCTGGAATTCGGTCCGCTGCTGAAGCGGCAGCCCTTTATGATCAGGATGTCGAAAAGCAGGCCAAGCAACTCGGCCTGCCGAACTGGTAACCTCCCGCCAGTCGAACCCCGTCCGGTCTCCCAGGTCCGGGCGGGGTCTGCATCGGAGAAGAGACATGGTGACGCAGAAATCCCCCTATCCCTACTGGTTCGTGCTGCCGGCTGCCATCGTGTTTTCGGTGCTGTTCCTGGCGCCGACATTCGCGTCGTTCTGGTTCAGTCTGACGCGGTGGGACCTGTTCTCGGCCGAGTTCATCGGCTTGGAGAACTACCGGCAATTCCTGCGTGAGCCTTTCCTGATTCAGGGCACGGTGAACACGCTCATCTATGCGATCGCGACGTCGGCCACCAAATCCGTCCTTGGTTTGCTGCTCGCCGTGCTTTTGACATCGGGAATATGGGCTCAGGGATTTCTGAGAACCGTCGTCTTCTTTCCCGTCCTCGTGTCGACCATCGGCATCGGGATCACATTTGCGGTTCTGATGCATCCGACGAACGGGATGATTAATGTGGCGCTGAGTGCCGTGGGGCTTCCAGGTCCCGGCTGGTTGACCGATCCTTCGCTGGCGCTCTACTCGGTCATCCTTGTCGATCTCTGGAAAGGGGTCGGTCTTGCGACGCTGATCTATATTGCCGGTCTCGCAACGATCAGCCAGGACTACTACGAGGCGGCCCGGATCGACGGCGCTACCCGCACACAGATGTTCTTTCGGGTTACGGTGCCTCTGGTGCGCCCGGCAACCGTGACCGTGGTGACGCTGTCTCTGATCGGCGGCCTTCGCAGCTTCGATCTGATCTGGGCCATGACCCGGGGCGGCCCGGGCTTCTCGTCGGATGTGCTCGCAAGCGTCATCTACAAGCAGTATCAGGCTGGTTTCTATGGCCTATCCACCGCCGGCAATGTCATCCTCTTCCTGCTGATCGGGCTGATCATCCTGCCGCTGACTGCCTGGTTCAATCGTCGTGAGGTGGACCTGTGACCCGTCGCCAGCTCTATACCGGGATCGTCTCGCTGGCGCTTGCGTCGGTGATCTTCATCCTGCCCTTCATCTTCATTTTCCTGACCGCTGCGAAGACAAGGCAGGACGCCTCGCGGCTGGTCTTCTCCTTGCCCACGGAGTGGCAGCTCTGGGAAAACTTCCTGCAGGTTCTACAGACTCGCAACTACCTCCTGCTGCTCGCCTATTTCAATTCGACCGTCATCACGGTCTTTGCGGTGACACTGCTCGTGCTCTTCGGCGCCATGGTCGGCTATGTCCTGCAGCGCCGCCCTTCACGCTGGAACAAGGTAATCTACGGCTTCGTGCTGGCCGGTCTGATGATCCCGCCGGCAGTGGTGCCGACAATCTGGGTGCTGCAGACCATCGGTCTCTTCAAGACCATCACCGGCATGATCTTTATCCAGGTCGCCTATGGTCTCGCCTTCTCGGTGCTGCTGTTCCGCAGCTTCATCGCGACGATCCCTCGCGATCTCGATGAGGCGGCGCTGATCGACGGCGCAACGCCCTTGCAGATCTTTTTCCGTGTGATCCTGCCGCTCCTGAAGCCGGTGACGGTGACCGTCATCGTCGTGCAGTCGATCACCATCTTCAACGACTTCACAAACCCGCTCTACTATCTGCCGGGCCGCGAGAACGTGACGGTGCAGCTCACGCTCTATAACTTCCAGGGTCAGTTCCAGACGCAGTTCAATCTGCTCTTCATGAACATCCTGCTCGTCACCATACCACCGCTTATCGTCTACATCTTCTTCAACCGACAGATCGTGGCCGGCATGACCGCCGGTGCCGTCAAAGGATAGCCGCATGACCAGTGTCGTTCTCAAGGACATCCGCAAGAGCTTCGGCAGCCTGGAGGTCATCAAGGGCATCGATCTGACCGTCCAGAAGGGCGAGTTCTGCGTCTTCGTCGGTCCCTCCGGCTGCGGCAAGTCCACTCTTCTCCGGATGATTTCAGGGCTTGAAACGTCAAGCTCTGGCCAGATCCTCATCGATGGCGAGGACGTAACCCACGCCGAGCCGTCGAAGCGCGGGATTGCCATGGTCTTCCAGTCCTATGCGCTCTATCCGCACCTGACGGTGCGCGAGAACATCGGCTTCGGCCTGTCGCTCGCTGGCCGTCCGAAGAGCGAGATTGCCGAAAAGGTCGAGAAGACGGCGGAAAGCCTGCAACTCACCCATCTCCTCGATCGCAAGCCGAAGGCTCTGTCCGGCGGGCAGCGCCAGCGCGTCGCGATAGGGCGTGCGATCATCCGTAATCCCCAGGTCTTCCTGTTCGACGAGCCGCTCTCCAACCTCGATGCAGCGCTTCGCTCACAGATGCGCATGGAACTGACCGACCTGCATGCCAATCTCGGTGCCACCATGATCTACGTGACCCACGACCAGGTCGAGGCGATGACCATGGCCGACAAGATCGTCGTTCTGAATGGGGGACGGATCGAGCAGGTTGGCTCCCCGATGGACCTCTACAACAACCCAGTCAGCCCTTTCGTCGCTGGGTTCATCGGGTCACCGAAGATGAACCTCTACGATGGCGAGGTTGCCGCTGCCGAAGGGTGTGCCACCTACGGCATTCGCCCTGAGCACCTCATCCTGTCGAAAAGTGAGGGCAAATGGCAGGGGCGGGTCCGCCACATCGAACGATTGGGCGCGGATACCGTTGTTTACCTCGACCACCCCACGCTCAAGCAGATGGTGGCCCGCGTGCCCGGTGATTTCGAAATTGCATCGGGGGAAGTGATCCACGCCTCACCGATGAGCGGCAAGGAATACCGATTCTTGTAGTTCAGAAGACCCGGGTTGGTTGATATAGTTGCCAATGGAGCCGATGGTGTTGGCCCGAAAGCAAACCTTATTGAACTGCGGCTAGTAAGCCGATGACGGTTGTCTGAAGGGCGATCAGGTTAGCGCCTGCAGGAGGAGGAGACGGAGAAGGCTCGGGTTGGGGCATGCAGTTCCAGATCTCGCCTTGGACAAGATGGTCCTGGCCCGCAGCCGCCAGGGGATCCTTGCAAGACCGGTGACTGGCCGCGCTCCCATGGATCGTGGTATCAGGAAATGGCCGTTTCCGGGAGACCGCCAGGCAGAGGTGGTGGGCCAGTATCCATGGCCACGGGGCATTGCCCGTCCCGGCTCTCGCTCTTCGGTGTGATCTTATGGTCGCACCGCAACACCCGCTAACGCACCGATTGCAGCAACCTAAGGGCGCTTGAGGGAACCCAAGACTGGACAAAGACTCGGCCGCAGACCGGTAGCGTGAGAGTTTGCAACCAGTCCAAAGGACCAAGCATGAACTGGCCATGCTTACAAAAGCGGTCAATCATGGGAATAGGTCAGAGCAATCTGGTCTCGCCATGCTTCGGCGTACTCACTGAGGCCGGGAATTGTTCGCCCGACCCGATACAGGGAATGTTCAGGCCGCAGTCCCGCGAGGATCGCAGCACCAAGGGCGGTTCCGGTCTGCGATGCAGAGGCCAGGACGGTACGGTTGGTCAGGCTGCGGATACCGGCGAGGAAGATCTGATTTGTCGCGAAGGGTCCCTCGACGATGATCTCTCCCCTGGAGCCGATCATCTCCAGGCACGTCGCTGTCATCAGGGCCTGGTAGAGGCCGGCTGCTGCTCGACGCTCAGCGGCATCGGCCGGCTCGGCGGTCCAGTTGCCTTGTGCCATCGGGAAGGGGCCGGTGCCCTTCACCGTACCGGGCAGCAGCATGCTCTTCCTGGCAAGAACTGCGTCGAGTGCGCTCCATTCTGCCTCTGGGGCCACTGAGGAGACTTCCGCGGTCGTCATCTCCCATTCGCGTCCGCCCATGTAGCGGGCTGACGGCACGGGGGTGCCGAAGGCGTCGACGTTGGCCAGCGTGTCGCGGGCCGGATCGAGCCCTGAGGGTTGCCCGCCTGGCGCAAAGCAGATGACCCATGTGCCGGTGGAAACGACGGTGCAAGGCTCGGTCCGATCGACGAGATGTGGCAGCAGTGAAGCGTTCGAGTCATGAATGCCGCAATAGACGGGAACAGGTTTCGGCAGTCCGATCTGGCGGCCGATGTCTGTGCGGATCTCGCCGAGAACCTCAAAAGCCGAGTGGATCGGCGCCATCTTGTCCGTGAGGCCGAGCGTGTCGACGAGCGGCGAAAACCTGTCGTCGAAGGGGAGCCAGAGGTCTGTATGGCAACCGAGCGATGTCTTTTCGTTGGCGGCCACGCCCGTCAGGCGCAGGGCCCAGTATTGCGGATAGGTGACGATGGTCCTCACACGAGAGAAGTCTGCGTGAAAGCAGGTGCGCTGATAGTGAAGTTGGGCACCGACATTGAGCCCGCCGGTGAGCCTTGGCGAGAAGGTTTCAGAAAAGGCGGGCCGCAAATCGTCGTAGGCGGTGTTCACGGCAGCCGGATACTGATGCTCGTAGTCCAGCACCGGCAGTGCGAGCGCTCCCGTTGCATCCAGCAGGGCAGCGCTTGCTCCATGGGTGGTGATGGAGAGGGCATCGAAACCTGGTTCCTGCGCAAATTTCGACAATGACTGCAGGATGAAGGCCCAAAGCCGTTCCGTGTCGAAATGCGGGTAGGGAGGGCCTGACAGTACCGCGTTTGCCGTCTTGTGGACGGCTATCTCCTGGCCCGTCGCGGCGTCGACCAGCACCACCTTGGCATTGGTCTTGCCGATATCGATGACGGCGATGCGTTCGAAGGACTGGCTCATGGCATGTAGAAGACGGGTTTCAGATCGACGGCCCAGGGTGAATTGTCGGGGTTGGTGGCCATGATATCCGCCATATGGGCCCACCAGCGCTTCATCACCGGGTGAGAGGGCAAGTCGGCCATCTTGTGCGTCTTGGTGCGCGTGAGAACGCCGATCAAAAGGTTTGTCTCGGGATCGAGATGGATCGTGTAGTCGTTGATGCCGGCATCATGCAGGAGGTCGACGAGATCAGGCCAGATCTCGTCATGCCGCTTCCTGTATTCGGCTTCCATGCCGGGATTGAGCTTCATCTTGAAGACGTGGCGTTCGGTCTCGCTCATTGTGCGTTCCTCGCATGCTTGATCCGGCGGGCGACGATCGGCAGGGCAATGGTGATGATCAAGAGCAGGCCGATGAAGATCGACATAACGATCCCCGGCACGTTGAGCAGGCCAAGGCCGAAGGTGACGAGGCCCATGACGAAGGCGGCGATGACGACGCCGACGATTGTGCCCGAACCGCCGAGGATGGAGACGCCGCCGAGCACGACCATGGTGACGACTTCAAGCTCCCAGCCTTGAGCGATCGAGGGACGGGTCGAGCCGAGGCGCGAGGTCAGGCAGACGGCGGCGATACCGCTCATCAGGCCGGTCAGCAGGAAAAGGATGAATTTGACCCGCTCGACCGGGATACCGGAGAAACGTGCGGCATGCGGGTTGTTGCCGATGACATAGACATGGCGGCCGAAATTTGTCCGGTGCAGGAGGATGGCGAAAATGACGGCCATCACCAGGAAGAGGACGAACTCGAAGGAGAAGACCCAGAAGACATAGCCCTGTCCGAAATAGGCGAATTCCGACGGATATTTACCGAAGGCCTGGTCGCCGAGCATGACATAGGAGATGCCGCGGAAAAGGCTCATCGTGCCGATCGTCACGACGATCGAGGGCAGCTTTAGGCCGGCAACGAGCAATCCGTTGAAGGCGCCGCAGGCAAGGCCGGTGGTGATCCCGATCGCGACCAGACCGGGCGCACCGACGCCGAGCTGTGCGGCATAGCCCATGGCCGTCGAGGCGAGCGCAATGATCGCGGCAACCGAGAGGTCGATCTCTCCGGCAATGATCAGAAGCGCCATGGCAAAGGCGATCAGCGCCTTTTCGGTGAAGTTGAAGGTGGCGTCCGACAGGTTCCAGGCATTCAGGAAGTAGGGCGAGGCCAGCGAATTGGCGATGAAGATCAGCACCGCCACGCAGAAGAGCAGGACTTCCCAGCTGCCGAGCAGTCGGCGAAACGGTGTTTCGAGCCGGTCGGGAATGACGCGCTTGGTGTGTTCGGTTGCAGTGCTCATGCGGTCGCCTCCTTTCCGGCTGCGCGGTCACGCAGGATGATGCGGCCCTTTTTGGCTTCGGCGCGGGCGTTGAAGACAACGGCGAGCACGATGACGATGCCCGAGATCGCCATCTGCGCGAAGGGCGAGATGCCGATGACGGGGAGCGCATTCTTGATGACCCCGAGGAAGAGTGCGCCCAAGACCGTGCCGATCACGGTGCCGATGCCACCTGCAATCGAGATGCCGCCGATGACGCAGGCCGCGACGCTATCGAGTTCGAAGCCGGCGGCGATATCGACATAGGCGACCGCATAACGCGAGACCCAGAGGTAACCGGAGAGGCCGGCAAGCGCCCCGGAGAGCACGAAGGCCAGGAAGCGGGCGCGACCGACATCAATGCCGGCATAGATGGCCGCGACCGGATTGCCGCCGGCGGCATAGGTCGAGCGACCGAAGGCGGTGCGGGCGAGAATGAAGCCGACGAGCAGGATGACCGCGATCGCGACCCAGGAGAGGATCGGCAGCCCCAGCACCGGCAGGCGCGGTACGCCGAGGAAGTCCGGCTGCATCTGGTGGGCATTGACCCAGGCGCCGCCCGAGAGCACGAAGCTCATGCCGCGATAGATGGTCAGCGTGCCGAGCGTAACGACGATCGGTGGGATCTGCAGAGCCCAGACGAGGAAGCCGTTGATCGCGCCAAGGGCGGCCCCAATGCCGATCGCAATGAGCACGAGGAGTGCCAGCGGCAGGCCCGGATAGGCGCTGTCGAGCATGGCAACCGCCATGCCCGTGAAAGCCAGATTGGCGGCCACCGAGAGGTCGATCGACTTGGTCAGGATCACGACCATCTGGCCGAGTGCCAGGATGATCAGGATCGAGGTGTCGTTGAAGATCGTGACCAGATTGTCCGGGTTGGCGAAATTGGGCGCGCGGGTGGTGAAGCCGAGGATCATGCCGATGATGATCAGACTAAGCAGCATTTCCCGGTTTTTCAAAAGGTTCTGCATTGTCATTCCTCACGCATTGCCGGTGGCGGCGCGCACTAGCGTCTCTGCGGTCAGGCCTTCGCGCTCGAAGATGCCGGCCTGCAGGCCCTCGCGCATGACCATGACGCGATCCGACATGCCGAGGATTTCGGGCAGTTCGGACGAGATCATGATGATCGAAAGGCCTTCGCTTGCGAGTTCCGAGATGAAGGCGTGGACGGCGGCCTTGGAACCGATGTCGATGCCCTTGGTCGGTTCGTCGAGAATGATGACCTTGGGCGAGGTGGCGAGCCACTTGCCGATCACGACCTTCTGCTGGTTGCCGCCCGAGAGCGTGCCGACGGGCACCGAGAGGGCCGCCGCGCGCAGGTCGAGCCGTTCGGCAAAGCGGCGCGCAAGCTTCAATTCGTTTGTCGCCTTCAGGAAGCCTGCCACCGAGGTGCGGATCAGCGAGGGCAGCGACATGTTCTGGTAGATCGGCAGTTCCAGCGCCAGACCATGGCGACCACGTTCCTCGGGCACATAGACGATGCCGGCCGTGATCGCATCGGAGGTGTTGCGGATCGTGATATCGCGACCTTCGAGTTCAAGCCTGCCGGATTTCGGCCTGTTAATACCGAAGATCGACTGGCAGAGTTCCGAGCGGCCGGCACCGATCAGGCCGTAGACGCCGAGGATCTCGCCCTTGCGCAAGGTGAAGCTGATATCGCGGAATTCGGTTTCGTGGCTGTAGCCCACGACACTGAGGACCGGTGCACCGATCACGGCCTCGGTCTTCGGGAAGACATCGTGCACGTCGCGTCCGACCATCATGCGGACGATCTCGTCCTGGGGCGTGTCCTTGAGAACGCCGGAGCCGACCATGCGGCCATCCCGGAAGACGGCGTAGTTGTCCGCGATCTCGTAGAGTTCATCGAACTTGTGGCTGATGAAAAGGATGGCTTTGCCCTGGCGCTTCAGGCCCTCGACGATGCGGAAGAGATCGTCGATCTCCTTGCGCGACAAGGCGGCTGTCGGTTCGTCCATGATGACGATGCGGGCATCGACGGAGAGTGCGCGGGCGATCGCGACCAGATGGCGCTGGGCGATCGAGAAGTCCTTGAGCTTGGTAGTCGGGTCGATGTCGCTTTCCAGCGCCTTCATCAGTTCCCGGGACCGCTCATTGATGGTGCGCCAGTCGATCAGCCCGAAGCGGGTACGCGGCGCGTGGCCGAGAAAGATGTTTTCGCCAACGGTGAGTTCGTCGAACAGCACGGTTTCCTGGTGGATGGCGGTGACGCCTGCATCAATGGCTTCCTGGGCATTGGCAAATGTGGTCGGCTTGCCGTTGATCAGGATCTCACCTTCGTTTGGGCGATAGATGCCGGTCAGAATTTTGACGAGCGTCGACTTGCCGGCGCCGTTCTCGCCGATCAGCGCGGTCACCTTGCCCGGATAGAGGGCAATATTCACCTGATCCAGAGCTTTGACGCCCGGGAAGATCTGGGAAATGCCCCGCATTTCGAGAATAGGCTCGCCAGCCGGGATCGCGCCCGCCGCAAGCTTGGCAGATTGAACGGTCATCATCTTACTTACCGACTGAAGGAAAATCCCGGCGGCTTTGGCCGCCGGGTCTGGTTCGCCGAGATCAGAAGATCTTGGAGAATTCCTCGATGTTCGAGGCGTTGTAGACAAAGGGATCGGCCATCGCGGCTTCGCCGTTGTCGCCAACCTTGATCTTGCCCATGCGGCCGGCTTCGATTTCCGAACCTGGAGCGGCATCGGTTTCGCCCTTGACGATGCGATAGGCGATCTGGGTTGCCGAGTAGCCGAGGTCGATCGGGTTCCAGATGGCGAATTCCTTCGTTGCTCCGGACTTGATGGCGCCCGCCATTTCGGAGGGGAGGCCAAGGCCGGTTACGTAGACTTGGCCGATCTTGCCGGCATCCTTGACAGCCTGGGACGCTGCGAGAACGCCGACGGTCGTCGGGGCAACGATGACCTTGACGTTCGGCTGCGAAGTCAGGAGACCATTGGCTTCTCGGTAGCTCTTGTCGGCGAGGTCGTCACCATAAACGGTGGTCGCGAGATTGAGGCCGGGGAAGTCCTTCAGCTGTGCCTTCATTTCCTCGATCCAGATGTTCTGGTTGGTCGAGGTGGTGGTGGCGGACAGGATCGCGAAGTCACCCTTGCCACCTTCGAGATGGTTGGCGGCGAGCTGCAGGCACATCTTGCCGATCAGCGCGTTGGACGACGGGTTCAAGTGCATGATACGGCCTTCGGGCGCTACGCCCGAATCCCAGGAGATGACCTTGATGCCGCGGTCCATGGCCTTCTTGAGGGCCGGGACAACTGCATCCGGATCGTTTGCCGAGATTGCGATGGCATCGACGCCCTGAGCGATCAGCGAGTTGATGACTTCGATCTGGCCTTCGGCTGTGGTCGAGGTCGGGCCGGTGTAAATCACTTCCACGCCGCCGAGTTCCTTGGCTGCTTCCTGCGCGCCCTTGTTGGCAGCTTCAAAGAAGCCGATGCCGAGCGACTTGACCACGAGCGCGATCTTCATGTCGGCGGCCTGTGCGGCCGAGCCCATGGCTGCGAGTGCAATCGCTGCACCGGCCAGCAACATTTTTGTCAGTTTCATATTATCCTCCCAGGTTGATGAGCTGCTTACCTCTCCCTCCCGGCGCCTCCTCTAGGCGACCGAAGAGGTATCCTCCCTTGCCGACGAAGCCATCGGCTTCACGGAAATGAGCTTCACGCCGGCGTCGGTGACCATGGCGGCCGCCTCGTCGGAAATTCCGTCATCGGTGATGATCGTTGACACCTTGTCGAGCGCGCACAGGATCAGGCTTGAACGCTTGGCGAACTTGCTGGAGTCCACCATGACAATCAGCTCTTCGGCCTGGCGCACCAGCTTCTGTTCGCTCTGGATGACGAGTGCGTCAGACTCCATCACACCGAGTGCATTGATGCCCTGCGCGCCGATGAAAATGCGGCGGGCGTAGAAATTGCGGATCGCATCATTGTCGAAAGGCGACAGGATGAGGCTCTGGTCGCGATAGATCGCGCCGCCGGGAACCGAAACCGTGCATTTCGAGTGCTTCACCAGGTGCTCGGCAATGGCGAAAGAGTTTGTCATCACCTGCAGGCGCCGGGCCGACATGAAATGCACCATCTGGAAGGTGGTGGTGCCACCGTTGATGATGATCGAATCACCTTCTTCGCAGAGATCGACCGCTGCGCGCGCAATTGCGCGTTTCTTATCGATGTTGACCGATTCGGACACGCGGAAGGGGCGAGCGGCAAGATTTCCGAGCTGCGGAGGGTGGACTGCCTCGGCGCCACCACGGACGCGCCTCAGCTTTCCCTGCACGTGAAGAGAGGCGATATCCCGGCGGATCGTGGCTTCTGAAGCCTCGGTCAGCTCGGCAATATCCTGCACCGTGATCACAGGCTTTTCCTGGATCGCGCTCAGAATAATGCGATGGCGTTCGCGTTCGTGCATGGGTTCCTCCTGACGGTGATTTATTCGTAATGTTTTTACGCTGTCAATCAGAAACGATCAAAAATAATTATATTGCATCGCACAATGAAAAGAAATGATCGAAACTGATTGACAATCGCAGGATGGCTGCGCGATACCTGCGAACAAGAAGGAGATGAGCCGTCACCGACCGCTCATCAAAACCATTGCAGGGAGGATGTCATGACGGGCCACACCCGCCTTCTCGAAAACCGTTGGGATGATGCCCACGCGGCAAAGCTGGATGAGCCCGGCAAGCTTCTTTATCGTTCCAATCTCTTGGGCGCCGACAAGCGCATCACCAATTATGGTGGCGGCAACACCTCCGCCAAGGTGATGGAGATCGATCCGCTGACCGGTGAGAAGGTCAAGGTGCTCTGGGTCAAGGGCTCAGGCGGTGACGTCGGAACGATCAAGCTCGATGGCTTTGCGACACTCTATCAGGAGAAGCTCGAAGCCCTGAAGGGCATCTACAAGGGTGTGCATGACGAAGACCGCATGGTCGGCTTCCTGCCGCATTGCACCTTCAACCTCAATCCGCGCGCGGCCTCGATCGATACGCCGCTGCATGGTTTCGTGCCGTTCACGCATGTCGATCACATGCATCCGGACGCGATCATCGCGATTGCGGCCTCGAAGAATTCGAAGGAATTGACTGAAGAGATCTTCGGCTCGGAGATCGGCTGGCTGCCCTGGCGCCGTCCCGGTTTCCAGCTCGGCCTTGATCTTGAAGCCTTCGTGAGGGCCAATCCGACCGCCAAGGGCGTCGTGCTCGAAAGCCATGGCTTGTTCACCTGGGCAAACGACGCCAAGGATTGCTACCTGCTGACGCTCGAGATCATCAACAAGGCGATCGCGTGGTTTGCCAAGGAGACGGAAGGCAAGACGATCTTCGGCGGCGCGGTATCGCAGAGCCTGCCGGCAGAAGAGCGTCGTGCGATTGCCGCGCGCCTGATGCCCGAGATCCGCGGCCGCATCGGCAGGGCGGAGCGCAAGCTCGGCCATTTCGACGACCAGGATGCCGTGCTCGAATTCGTCAATTCGAAGAACCTGCAGCCGCTGGGCAGCCTTGGTACCTCTTGCCCCGACCATTTCCTGCGCACCAAGATCCGACCGCTGATCGTCGATTTCGATCCGGCAAAGCCGGATGTCGATGCGGTTCTTGCCGGTCTGGACAAGGCGCTCGAAGCCTATCGCGCCGACTACACCCGCTACTACGATACCTGCAAACACGATAATTCGCCTGCGATCCGCGATCCGAACCCGGTGATCTTTCTGGTTCCGGGCGTGGGTATGCTGTCCTTTGCCAAGGACAAAGCGACGGCCCGCATTGCCGGTGAATTCTACGTCAACGCTATCAACGTCATGCGCGGGGCCTCGACGGTTTCCGAGTATCAGGGTCTGGGGGAGCAGGAAGCTTTCGACATCGAATACTGGCTGCTCGAAGAGGCAAAGTTGCAGCGCATGCCGAAGCCGAAGAGCCTGGCCGGCCGCGTTGCCTTCGTCACCGGTGGCGCGGGTGGTATCGGTCGGGCAACCGCCGACAGGCTGATGGCGGAAGGCGCCTGCGTGGTGCTGGCCGATATTGATGCTGTGGCACTGGAGCAGACCGTCGCCGACTTCTCGAAGAGATATGGTGCGGACGTGGTCCGTTCCGTCCAGCTCGACGTGACGCGTGAGGATGCGGTTATCCGTGCGTTCGCCGAAACCTGTGTGGAATTTGGCGGCGTGGACATTCTCGTGTCGAATGCCGGGATCGCCTCGTCGGCGCCGGTCGAAGACACGACGCTTGCCATGTGGGACAAGAATATCAGCATCCTCGCCACCGGCTATTTCCTCGTTTCCCGCGAGGCCTTCCGCCTGTTCCGGCGTCAGAAGCTTGGCGGCAACGTTGTCTTCGTTGCGTCGAAGAACGGGCTTGCCTCATCGCCGAATGCGTCCGCCTATTGCACGGCGAAAGCTGCCGAGATCCATCTCGCCCGGTGCCTGGCGCTCGAAGGTGCGGAAGCTGGCATCCGCGTGAACACCGTCAATCCCGATGCCGTGCTGCGCGGTTCGAAGATATGGAACGGCGAGTGGCGCGAGCAGCGTGCGGCCTCCTCGAAGATCGAAGTCACTGATCTCGAGGAGCATTATCGCAACCGCTCGATGCTGAAGCTGAATGTCTTCCCGGAAGACATTGCCGAAGCCATCTACTTCCTGGCGTCGGACCTTTCCGCGAAATCGACCGGCAACATCATCAATGTCGATGCCGGCAACGCCCAGAGTTTCACCCGCTGACCTCCCAAGAGCCTCGTGGCGGTTTCGCCGCGAGGCTGTCAGCCGCTCTCTCGGGCGATTGGATGAAATGGGGTGTGGAGGAGAGGGGCGGTTGCGCCCCTCGCATGATGTCCCCTGAAATGCGACAGATGCGCTGAAGCACGGTTCTTCATGCGCGAAGGAGGATCAAATGACCGAGACCCGGATCGCCGCAGATATCATCGCGGCAGAAAACGAGCGTCGTCAGAGCGCCCATCAGAGCGACTATGAGGCGCTGGGCGCCAGGCTTTCCCGTCAGTCGATCGACATCGAGGCCATAACGGCGAAGGTGGCGGACTTCTTCGTTGCCGTTCCCTCCTGGGGCGTCGGCACAGGCGGCACGCGCTTTGCCCGCTTTCCCGGTCTCGGGGAGCCGCGGCATATCTTCGACAAGCTCGACGACTGCGGCGTGATCCAGCAGTTGACCCGCGCAACGCCAACCGTCTCGCTGCATATCCCTTGGGACAAGGCCGCCCCGAAGGAGTTGAAGGCCAAGGCCGGTATGCTCGGGCTCGGCTTCGACGCGATGAACTCGAACACCTTCTCGGATGGTGCCGATCAGGCGCATTCCTACAAGTTCGGTTCGCTCAGCCATGTGGACGCAGCGACCCGTCGCCAGGCGGTCGAGCACAATATCGAATGCATCGAACTCGGTTCCGCACTCGGCTCCAAGGCGCTGACGGTGTGGATCGGCGACGGTTCCAACTTCCCCGGGCAGAGCAATTTCACCCGCCAGTTCGAGCGGTATCTCGATGCGATGCGGGACATCTACAAGGCGCTGCCGGATGACTGGCGGCTGTTCTCAGAGCACAAGATGTACGAGCCGGCCTTCTATTCAACGGTCGTGCAGGACTGGGGCACCAACTATCTGATCGCCCAGACGCTCGGTGAGAAGGCCTATTGCCTCGTCGACCTCGGCCATCATGCGCCGAACACTAACATTGAAATGATCGTCGCGCGCCTCATCCAGTTCGGCAAGCTTGGCGGCTTCCACTTCAACGACTCGAAATATGGGGATGACGATCTGGATGCCGGTTCGGTCGAGCCCTACCGCCTCTTCCTCGTCTTCAACGAACTTGTCGATGCCGAGCATCGCGGCGTGAAGGGCTTCCACCCGGCGCATATGATCGACCAGAGCCACAATGTGACGGACCCGATCGAGAGCCTGATTGCAAGCGCCAACGAGATCCGCCGCGCCTATGCGCAGGCGCTTCTGGTCGATCGTGCTGCGCTCGAAGGTTACCAGTCCGACAATGACGCGCTGATGGCAACGGAGACGCTGAAGCGTGCCTATCGCACCGATGTCGAGCCGATCCTGGCCGAGGCGCGCCGTCGGGCCGGTGGTGCGATCGACCCTGTCGCGACCTATCGTGCGAGCGGCTACCGGGCCCGCGTTGCCGCCGAACGTCCGGCGGTCAAGGGTGGCTCGGGCGGGATCGTCTGAGGTTGTTGGGCCTTTAGGTCTCCCAGCGTAGGATCCATAATCGTACTTGTTCCGCAAAAGACTAGCTTCGGCCCTCTCGACGCGGTCTTTATGCAAGTCTCTGTGCAATCAGGTCCCGCAACCAGTTCGAGTATAAATCAATTACCGCCTCCGCATAACCGGGGGCGGTTTTGCGTTTGTACGCCACAAAACCGGGCAAGGCCGCGCAGGCCGCGACCATAACCTTTGCCCGGATCTAGAGTGCCGCCCGACCACGGCGAGCAGGGCTCTCGTCCTAGCCCAGCGACATGCGGGAATAGCGGCAACTGTCGCGGTAGACGGTGACAGGGCGGCCGTCGCAGGTCGCGGCGATCCGCAGCCGTTCGGGCAGGCGCGGATCGGCGCCAATGCGGAACAGGTTCTCGCCGATCGGGACGAGTTCCATATCGGGATCGGGTCCCTCCACCCCGCCCGGCGAAATCAGAAAGGGACGGCCCTCGCGTAGCACGATGCGGAATGTGGGGCACCACGGGGAATAGCTGCGATATCGGCCGACGAGGGCGGCGTGCTGCGGGTGCGGCGTTGTCGCCGGAAGGGCATGGGCCGCGCCGACCGGCCGGTAGAGCCGCCCACCGAAGCTCCATGTGCGGCTTAGACGGTCGAAGCTGAGGTGGAAGCGCTCCATGGCCGGATGGTCGGTCGTGAGGCGCGAGCCCCAGCCGCGATAGACGGCACCGCTGGCCCCATCGGCCGTGAGCATCAGGCGTCCTTCCGCCACGGCGATGTCGATCGACTGCGGGCCGTCGTCAGGGCCGGCAGCGGAGACGAAGCGGCCGACCATGGCCTCATTATAGGTGGCGCAATCGGTGCCGAAGACGAGATCGAGACGGCCGGCAAGCGGCTGGCCGTGCAACAGGGCCGCATGGACGTGGCGGGCCAGCGTCTCGCCGGCGGCATAGCAGCCATTGGCGTTAGTCAAGACGATGATACCGAGGCCGGCCGTACGATCGATGAGCATGAAGCTCGAGTGGCCGATCATGCCGCCGCCATGGCTCAAGCATTGGTTGCCGCCGGTCGTTTCGACATTGATGCCGTAGCCATAGCGGCTTTCACCGACTGGCAAACCTCCGAAATCCTCGACGCCACCTTCGCCCGCATGGGCGAGGTCGGTCGTGGCACGCTCGAGCACGGCTGGGGCGATGGCCTCAACCCCGTCTATCCGGCCGTCATTCAAAAGCGCCGTCATCAGCCGCGTCATGTCCCGGCTGGAGGCGGCGATGCTGCCGTCGCCGCCTTCGGCCTCCACCCAGGGTGCGGCGGCCAGAGTGAGGCCCGGGCGCCAGGGAATGTCGTCGCGAGCCGGCTGGCTGCCGGTGGCGACGCGGGTGCGGATGGCGGTGTCCAGCCGGGCGCTGCCATCCACCATGCCTAGGGGGGCGAGGAGCGTGGCCGCGGCGTGATCGGTGGCGTGGCGGCTGGCAAGGGCTGTGATGATGAGGCCAAGGATGTTGTAGCCGAGGTTGGAATAGTGGAAGAAGCTGCCGGGCGGGCTGGCCGTCAGGCTGTCGCGCAGGCTGAAGACCTGGGCCAACTCGTCCGGCGGATCATCCGCCCCCTTCACGAGGCCGGCCGTGTGGTGCAGAAGGTGGCGCAGTGTCGGTTCGCCATGGTCCGAGCCGATCGCCAGCCATGGAAGGATGGACGAGGCCCTGTCGTCCGGCGTCAGGCGGCCTTCTTCCATCAGGGCTGACAGCATCAGGCCAGTGAAGAACTTGCTGATCGACCCGATCAGAAAGGGCGTGCGCGCCGTGATCTCCCGACCGTCGAAATCGCGGCCGAAGGGCAGGTGCGCTGCCATCCCGTCTGCGGTGACCACGCCGACAATGCCGCCAGTGAGGGGCCACTGGCCCGGCAGCTTTGCATAGGTTGCGGCCAGCGTCTCGAGTAGCGGACCATGGGAAAAATCGGTGAGGGACATCAGGCCTCGTCGCACAGAAGCCGGATCAATGCCCGTAGCGGCGCGCCGGTCGCCCCTTCCGGCCACGGACCGGTGTCCCTCAGCAGATAGGCGTTGGAGCCATTGTCGATATGGACCCACGGGATTCCCGCGGTGAACTGATCGAGATAGCAGGCGGCCACCTGCCCGGTATCGGGTTCGCCGACCAGCGTGTTGCGGCGATCGGCGATGCGGGAGGCAAGCATCGTGTCACGCTCGAGGCGCAGCGGCAGATGCCAGCCGGGATCACCGGCAAGGGCGCCAGCGCGGGTCACGCGGTCTGCGAACTGAGCGTTGTTCGACCAGAGGCCCCACATTTCCCCGCCGACACCGCCGCCATCGCTGAGCGTACCGACATCGATGAGGGCGCGGACCTTCTGCCGGGCAAGAAAGGCCAGTGCATCGGCAAGCAGCAGGCGGCCCTCGCAATCGGTATCGACGACCTCCGTCGTGCTGGCATCGGGATGGCGGACCCGGTCGCCCGGCCGCAGCGCCCGGCCGGAGGGCATGTTCTCCACCATGGGCAGGACGGCAATCACCGCCGGCGCGCGCTTCAGCGCCACGGCGGCGAAGAGTGCGCCGGCCACGGCGGCAGCACCGGCCATGTCGCTCTTCATATAGCCGATTTCCTCAAGGTCGCGTTTGAGATTGAGGCCGCCCGTATCGAAGGTGACGCCCTTGCCGGCAAGGCCGAGCGGATGGTCGCTCTTGCCGGTGCGCAGCACCACGAGGCGCGGGCTGGCGTCCGAGCCACGGCCGACGCCGAGCGTTGCGCCGAAGCCCTCGGCTTCTAGGCGTTGCGCGTCCCAGATCTCCGCTGCGATGTCGAGCGCGGCGGCCTGCGCCGCAACCTCCGTGGCAAGATCGTCCGGGCGAAGCTCGCCGGCGGGGCGCTCGACAAGATCGCGCGCCCAGTTGGTCCAGTGGGCAAGGATCGCCGCGGTCTCGGCCGCTTTCGTATGGGCGGTCAGATCAACTTCCGGAGACAGAAAAAAACGCAGAGCCGGGCCGGACGCTTTCTGCGGTCGGAAGCAGCCGAGCGCGATGCCCTCGCATAGCGCTGTCATGGCTTCCGGCTTCAGGCGTGGCAGATGCCGCAGGTCCACGGTCAGCGCCGTCTCGTCAGCGGTCAGGCGACCCAGACGCAGCCCGCAGTCGCGATAAAGTGCGGAGGCACTGTCAGCATCGATCCCGACACTGAATAGCCGCTGGCGGGTGCCGCTCGGAGTAAGCACGAGAGCGGCATCGACTTTGCCGGCATCCGGCAAGAGACCGGTGGCGCGGATCGAAGCCGCCCCCGAGGGGGCGGCGAGCAGCGCATCGGCCACACCGATGCTGTCATCGGCCGTTTCGATGGTGAGGTGCACCGATGCTTACTCCTTGTGAACGTTCAGAAGCGTGTCGACCGAGAGGTTGTTGACCGAGCCGACCATTGGCGAGGGGACGAAACCCTTCCAGGCCGGATCATGGGCTTCCAGGGTCTGGGGATAGACGATGACGATATAGGGCCGGTCACGATAGGCAATGGCCTGCATTTCGTTGATCACCTTGGCACGCTCGGCTCGATCACTCAGTTGCGCCTGCTTGAGGTAGAGCGTGTCGTAGTCAGGGTTGCAATAACCGCTGTCACTGTTGTTGCGCCGCTGGCCGCAGGTCAGCACGCTCAGAATGAAATCCGGATCGAGCGGCGGCACCCACAGCCACATGGCGATGTCGAAATTTCTGTAGTTCTGGTCTTCGCCCATGATCGCGGCATTGGCCGCATCGGAGTCCATCTTGCGCTGGACAAGGCGAATGCCAAGTTTTTCGTAGCTTGCCTGGATGATCTTGAAGGTGCGGTCGCCTGCGCCGGCTACTTCGGTCGGAAAGATAACCTCGTAGTCCATCGGCACACCCTCTGCTACACGAATGCCATCGGCACCCTTGGAGTAGCCGAGTTCGTCGAGAATGGCATTGGCCTTGTCGAGGTCGTAGCCGACGGAGGCGATCGACTCGTCATGCCAACCGGTGGCGGGTGCGACGATCGTGGTGCCCGGTTCGGCAAAGCCGAGCCAAACCTGCTTGACGATGGCCTCGCGGTCGATGCCAAGTTCGAGGGCTTCGCGGACTTTCGGGTTCAAAAGCTCTCTATGATTGGTCTTTTCCGGATTGGTGTTGACGATCATCTCGTGGAAACCGGTGCTCGGTGCGGATTCGATCACCATGCCGGCGGCTTTCAGCGAATCCACCGCCGTTGGCGAAATCGTCTGGCCGACCATGTCCAACTGGCCGGAGGTCAACGCCGAGACCATCGTATCGCTGTTGGCAAACATCTGCAGGCCGAAGCCGCCGATCTTCGGCTTGGTCTCTCCCCACCAGTTGGGATTGGCCTTGAACAATGCGAGCTGGTTCTTCTTGTAGCCCGAGAGCATGAAAGGGCCGCCGGACACCCAGGGGGCCGCGTTCTCGAAGCTGTCGATCTCCGATCCGTCTTCGCCGGCGACCTCCGACCAGACATGCGCCGGCAGGATGGGTACGGCCTGCATCTTTACCGGCACGTCGCCGGCCGGGCCGTCATAGGTCAGCACCAGCGTCGTGTCGTCGGTGGCCTCGGCACTCTTCAGGTGGCTCAGCCAGCCTGCAAACTTGCCGGTCGTGCTTTCCCGGTATTTGACAATCATCGAATAAGTGAAAGCCGCATCCCTCGCCGTCAGCGGTTCACCGTCCGACCACCGGGCGTCCTTCCTGGTGTGAAAGGTCCAGACCGACCCATCCGCGGAGGCCGTCCAGTCCGTCGCGAAATAGGGGACGATCTTCAGCTTGGCATCATAAACCGTGAGGAATGGGTAGCCATATTGATAAGCGATACTGCTGTAATCGGAGCTGGCCACGAAGGGGTTGAGGGAATCGATCGGCTGGCTGATGCCGATGCGCAGCACCTCGGCTGCAAAGGCCCCAGCCGTCGGAAGGCTGACGGTCGTCGCAAAGGCGAAGACAGCAGCGCCCATCAGGGTTTTGAGCCTTCCAAACCGGCCGCGGGAGAATGAAGCTGACGATGTCATGGGATCCCTCTTTTTGTTGCCTTAATTTGTCATCTTATAGTCTCTAGGGCGCCGTGGCGATGCTGGCCGCTTTCTAAGGTGCCATGCCGGGACGCAGGCCTCGCGACGTGGCTTGACTTGCTTTCATTATGCTTATTATACTGACTAGAATGAGTCAATAGAACGAGGGAGAGGGCCTTTGCTCAGCCTTGCCTATGTGGCGCGGCGCCTCGTCGCGGCGGCGGTAACGATCCTTGTGGCTGTTACCCTGAATTTTCTACTGTTCCGGGTATTGCCGGGCAATGCCGTGACGCATATTTCGCGCATTCCGAATGCCTCGGCCGAGATGCGTAAGGCGCTTGAGATCAAGTTCGGGCTGGACAAGCCGATCTTCGACCAGTTTCTGATCTATCTGCGCGAAATGGCGCACGGCAATCTCGGCATTTCCTATGCCAACCGGCAGCCGGTTTTCGATAATCTGCTGGAAGCCTTCTCTAATACCATTCCCATGGTCGCGACCGGCGTCGTGCTGGCGCTGGCGCTCGGTCTTGTCGTCGGCACGATTGCCGCAACGCGCCGCAATGGGCCGATCGACCATCTCCTGACGGGCTCGGCGGTGTTGGCCTATGCCTTCCCGACCCAGTTTCTTGGGCTGATAATGGTGATCTTCTTTTCCGGTATGCTTCCGGCGGCGGGCATGGCTGACCCCTTCCTGATGGAAGACGGCTGGTGGCCCGTGCTTGAGGACCGGCTCCGGCACATGGTTCTTCCTGTCGCGACCCTCGTTTTGACACTCTTTGCGGAAAACGCCCTCATCACCCGCTCGTCCATGCTGGAGACGCTGGGCGAGGATTACATCCTGACGGCGCGGGCCAAGGGTGTGCCACGTCGGCGCATCATCCTCAAGCACGCGCTGCGCAATGCGCTTCTGCCGATCGTCACCATGTCGGCACTCTCGCTCGGCTCGATCGTGTCCGGCGCCATCCTGGTGGAGGTCATCTTCTCCTGGCCGGGCATCGGGCGCACGCTCTACGATGCGGTGCTCAACCGCGACTATCCGATGCTGCAGGGCGGCTTCCTCGCCATTACCGTCGTGGTCACCCTGCTCAATCTTGGCGCCGATCTTCTGCACTTCGTGCTCGATCCGCGCGTACGGGCCTGAGGGAGAAACCATCATGAGCGCCAAGCGTGTTTCCCGATCCTTCCTCTGGCTGATCGACAGGCCCGGCCTTCTGGTCGGGGCGATGATCCTGTCGGGCTTTGCCTTGCTGACGATCGGCGCACCATGGATCATTCCCTATTCGATCTTCGAACCGAGCTGCGGCGTGTTCGAAGCGCCGTCGGCAGCCCATTGGTTTGGTTGCGACGATGGCGGCATCGATGTGTTCAGTCTCACTATCTATGGCGGACGCATCTCCATCATGGTTGGCGTTTCAGCCAGCCTGATCGCGATCTGCGTCGGGGCACTCGTCGGCATCCTTGCCGGCTATTTCGGCGGCATCGTCGATGCCATCCTGATGGCCATCACCGACTACTTGCTCGTCATTCCGCAGATCGTGCTGATGATCGTCGTGGCATCGGTCTGGAGTCCGTCGATCGATCACGTCGTTCTCGTCATCGGTCTTTTGATGTGGACATCCGTGGCGCGGCTGATCCGCTCCCAGGTCAAGTCCATGCGTGAGCGCGTCTTCGTGCGGCGGGCGGAAGCCAATGGCGCAGGCCATCTGCACATCATCCTTCGCCACATTCTGCCGCAGATCGGCCCGTTGCTGGCCGCCAACTGGGTGCTGGCCATCACGGTGGCGATCTTCAACGAAACCGCACTCGCCTTCCTGGGTCTTTCGGATTCCAACGTGGTGACGTGGGGGACAATCATGGAGCATGCCTTTAACCGATCCGCAGTCAGTGCCGGTGCCTGGTGGGCCATCGTGCCGGCCGGGTCCGCAGTCGCTCTGCTCGTGATCGGCTGCTATCTCGTTGGCCGCTCCATCGAGGACAGTCTCAATCCGCGTCTAGCGGTTTCCTATCTGTCGACCCGCAGCTGGCGGCTGCGCGCATCCGGGGAGAATGGACAATGAACGCTGCACCTGCCTCCCTTTCCCCGTTGTCCGGACCCCCGACCGGGGGGCGCGAGCCACTGTTGCGGGTCGAAAGGCTGAATGTCTGGTACGGCGCCCGCGACGCGGGAAGCCGCGCCCGCATCCAGGTGCTGCATGATGTCTCCTTCGATCTGATGCCTGGCGAGCGGCTGGGGTTGATCGGCGAATCCGGCTCCGGCAAGACGACGATTGCATCCGCATGCATGGGGCTTCTGGCCTCCTCCGCCGAAGCTTCAGGTCGCATACTCCTGGAAGGACGGAATATTCTGGCAGACGGCGAGGCTTCGGTCGCGCCGCATCGCTGGAAGGACATTGCCATGGTGTTCCAAGGCGCGATGAACGCCTTTAACCCGGTTCGCAGCATAGGCTGGCAGATCGCCGAGGCGATGGAAGTGCAGGACATGCCGCGCGGCCGGTTCGGCCTCCAGCGTGTCGGGGAGCTCCTGGAATTGGTGGGCATTCCGGCCGCCCAGGCGACAAGTTATGCGCACGAATTTTCCGGTGGCATGCGCCAGCGCGCGATGATCGCCATGGCGCTTGCCTGCTCGCCCAAGGTGCTGCTGGCGGACGAGCCGACAACGGCGCTCGATGTGATGGTGCAGCGGCAGGTGCTGGATCTCCTGGTCGATCTCAGTCGCAAGCTGGACCTCGGGGTCATCCTTGTTACCCACGATCTCGGCGTCGTGGCGGAGGCCTGCACGCGCGCGGTGGTGATGCTGAACGGGCGCGCCGTCGAAACCGGGCCCACCGCCGACCTGTTTCACCGGCCGACCCATGCCTATACGGCTGAGCTCCTCAAGGCTTCGCCACGCTTTGAGACCCGGCTGAAGGATGGTGCCGCCGGGCTGCCGCCGGTGCAGGTCTCGCCGAGAATGCCGCTGCTTACCATCGACGGACTGACGGTCGATTATGCGCAGCGCCCCAGTTTCCGTGAGATGGTGACGGGACGTCGACCGGCGCCACGCGCCGTCGTCAAGAGGCTGGACCTGACGGTTGCGGCCGGCGAGCTCGTTGCGCTTGTCGGACGTTCGGGTTGCGGCAAGACGTCAACGCTGCAAAGCGTCATGCGGATGCAGCCGTCCAGCGCAGGCCGTATCCTCTTCGACGGCCAGGACATCACGGCCCTGAAGGGGCGGGCGTTGCGCCGCGTTCGCCGGGATATCCAGATGATCTATCAGGACCCTTACGAATCCCTCGATAGCCGTTTCCGGGTCGTCGATACCGTGATGGAGCCGCTCGAAATCCATGGGATTGGCAGCAGCAGGGCCGAGCGGATGTCGCTGGTCCGCCAGGCGCTGGAGCGAGTCGGGCTGACGCCCGTCGACGATTTCCTGAGGCGCTATCCGCACGAGCTGTCCGGGGGGCAACGCCAGCGCGTGGCAATCGCTGCCGGGGTCGTCCTTTCGCCCAAGCTCATTCTTGCGGATGAGCCGACATCCATGCTCGACGTCTCCATCCGCAGCGGCATTCTCGACCTTCTCGTCGGCCTTTGCCGGGAGGGCGGACTTTCCGTGCTGATGATCACCCATGATCTGTCGACCGCTGCGAGCTATGCTGACCGCATCGCCGTGATGCATGAAGGCCGTATAATCGAGGAGGGGCCTGCACTCGATATTGCCCTTGCCCCCAAGGCGCAACACACACGCGACCTTCTCGCGGCCGTACCGCGCATCACTCCAGAAACCACCAGCCAAGCCTGAAGAAAAAAACAGAGCGGAAAGCACTGTCTGTTGACCTCTGCTCAGACTCATTATACACAGTATAAATAATACGGATTTAGCCTGCTGGTACGTACAATGCAGGCGTCATTGTATGCAATGGAGAAAGACATGCCTGTCGACGCTTATTCCAGTTCTCGTTACGACAAGAGCCGGGAGCTCTTTGAGCGATCCTGCCAGGTCATCCCGGGTGGGGTGAACTCCACGGCCCGCGCCACTTGGTCGGGCTGGCTGCCGCACCCGCTCTTCGTCGATCGCGGCGAAGGCTCGCGCGTGTGGGATGCCGACGGCAACGAATACATCGATTACCTCATCGGGCTTGGCCCGATGCTGCTCGGGCATCGTCCTGAGAAGGTGACGGAAGCAGTGGTGCGCGCTATCCGTGAGATGGGTACCGTCTTTGCGATGCCCAGTGCGCCGGAAACCGAGCTGGCCCACAAGCTTATCGCAGCGGTACCCTCGTTGGAGCAGGTGCGCCTGTGCAACACCGGCACGGAAGCTGTTCTCTACAGCGTCCGCCTGGCCCGTGCCTTCACCGGCCGCAAGAAAATCATCCGCTTTGAAGGCATGTATCACGGCTTTTCTGACGTCGTGTACTGGAGCAAGCATCCCGACCCCGAGACGTCAGGCCCGGATTCGGCGCCCCGCCCCATTCCCCAGGGGCCGGGCATGCCGGACGGCATTTCCGATGGTCTGATCATCCTGCCCTGGAACGACATCGATGTGCTGCGCGCGGTCATCGAGCGGGAAGGTGACAATATCGCGGCCGTGCTGACCGAGCCGGTCATGTGCAATACGGGCTGCATCCTGCCGCATCCCGGCTATCTGGAAGCCATGCGCGAGCTGACCGCCAAGCATGGCATCCTGCTCATCTTCGACGAAGTCATCACCGGCTTCCGTCTCGCCCTCGGCGGAGCCCAGGCCCGCCTCGGCGTCACGCCTGACCTGTCCACCTTTGCCAAGGGCATCGGCGGCGGCTTCCCGGTCGCGGCCATGGGCGGGCGCAAGGACATCATGGCGCTGGTGGCCGACGGGCGTGTTTCGATCGCGGGCACCTATGCGGGCAATACGATCGCCGTCTCCTCCGCCAATGCAACGCTCGACATCCTCTCGCAGCCCGGCTTCTACAATTCCCTTGATGCCGTATCCGATCGCCTGCGCCACGGCCTGATCGAGGTCTTCAACAGTGCCGGTATCTCCACGCGGGTCGTCGGCATGGGGGCAGTCTATCAGGTCTGGTTTACCGAACATGACATCCATAACTACCGGGATGCCGCCCGCCATGCCAACCACGACCTCTTCCGCATCTGGTGGGAAGGCATGCTTGATCGCGGTATCCTGTTCCATCCCGGCGCTTTCGAGAACCTGTTCATCACCTTCGCCCATACCAATGAAGATGTGGACCGGACGCTGGATGCCGCACGCGAAGTGGCCAAGCTAATCCGCGCGGCCTGATCAGCGCGACGTGGCCACTGCGGCTTTGACTTCACCCCTGACCGGCAGCGGCACGCCGGGCGGGTGCTCAGTCGACAGGCCTCGCAGCGGCCGTGAAGTTTGCTATGACGCGTTCAGACGGGATGACGGAAGGTTTGGTGAGCATGACGCAGTGGCGTTTGGGAATCGATCTCGGTACTTCGGCCCTCAAGCTCGTGGTGCTGGATGGCGAGGGTTGCGTGCGCGGCGAAAGCGGCAGCGCCTATCCCACGGTCTCGAACACGCCCGGACAGGCCGAGCAGGATCCGCAGCACTGGCTGCGGGCTCTCCGTCAGGCGATCGCAGCACTGCCTGGGGACTGCGTTTCCCGGATCGGCGCCATTTCAGTTGCGGGGCAGATGCCGACCCTCGTTTGCCTAGACGCGCACGGCCACAGTATCGGGCCTGCCATCACCTGGCAGGACGGGCGCGCCGACGCCATGGCGGCGGAAAGGCTGAAGGACGGACTGCATGCGACTGTCTACGCCCGTACCGGCATGCCGGTGGATGGTCGCTATCTCGCCCCGCAGTTCCTGCATCATTTCCGTGACCGGCGTGGTGATGTGAAGCGCATTCTTTCGGCCAAGGACTACCTTGTGCATGCGCTGACCGGCCGTGCCGTGACGGACCCCTCGACTGCTGCCGGCTATGGTGTCTACGCATTGGAAACCGAGAGCTGGGACGCCGACCTCTGCGATATCTGGGATTTGCCGATGTCGCTGCTGCCGGTGCTCTTGCCAACCACGATGGTCGCCGGAACCGTCTTGCCGGCCTCGGCGTCGGACTTTTCGCTTCCGGTCGGCATTCCCGTTTATACCGGCGCGGCGGATTCGGCGGCCGGTGCCTACGCCATGACAGGGCTGAATGCCAACAGTGCCTCGATCGCTATGGGATCCAGCGCCATCATCTTCGGCGCGACGCCGGCAAGCCATCTCGATCCGAAGTCGCGTTATCTTCTAACTCCGCATGTTTCAGCCGGGTGGTATGGGCGGGAGATGGATCTGCTCTCCACCGGCATCGGTTTTGCCTGGCTCGGCCGAATGTTCGGCCTGACGACGGAAGCGCTGGAAGTCGAAGCCCTGACCAGTCCACCCGGTGCCCGTGGAGTGACCTGTGCGCCCTACATGACCGGTGGCGGCGAGCAGGGCGCCCTGTGGGACACATCGCTGACGGGCGTCTTCCATGGCCTCAGTGTTGCGAGTAGTCGGGCCGATCTGGCCCGCGCCTATCTTGAGGGTGTGATCTTCGAGGTGCGTCGTTGCCTCGACGTTCTGTCGGAAACTTGGCCGGTAAGGCAGGTGATGCTGTCGGGGCGGCTGTCGCGCAATCCCGCACTCGTGCAGATGTTTGCCGATGGCAGTGGCCGCTCTGTCCAGGTTTTCGGCTACGAGTCCTCTGCCGCTATCGGCGCTGCGGCACTTGCGGGCGAGCCATTGGCGGTGCGGCTGCCTGATGCCACCGTCTATCGCCCCGGCGCCGCTGCGGCTTTCCATGAGCGCGCCTATGCCGGCTTCCTGTCGCGTTATCCGGTCATTGCCCGCCGCGGGCCAGAGGCCATTTGAGCCCATCTTGCGAGACGAGACTGTCATGAAAGTTCTGGATTTTTCGACACGGGCGGCCATGGACGAGGCTGCGGCCGAGTATGTGGCATCAATCCTGGCTGAAAAGCCCACCGCCGTTCTTGCGCTGCCGACCGGGGAGACGCCGCTTGGCCTCTACCGCAGGCTGGCCACGCGGCAGGCCAAGGGTACTATCGATCTGCATGCGGCCCGTTTCTTCAATCTCGACGAGTTTGAGGGCAAGGGGCTTGCCGATCCCGACAGTTATGCCAGCTTCCTCATGGCCAACGCCTTCGGCCCTCTGGCCATCGGCCCCGAAAGGCTCCGACTCCTGCGCGGTGACGCACCGGATGCCGAGGCTGAATGCCAGGCTTATGACGCGGCAATCGCGGCGGCTGGAGGCCTCGATCTCGCCATTCTCGGCCTCGGCCGCAACGGCCACGTGGCCTTCAACGAACCCGGTGACGACTGGGGCCTTGAAACGCATCGGGTGCGGCTGACTGAGAGCACGCGTGCCGCACAGAGCAGCCTCTATAGGCGCGCCGAAGATGTCCCCACCCATGGACTGACCATGGGCGTTGCGACCGTCCTGAGAGCCCGCAAGCTCCTGCTGCTTGTCTGCGGCCGGGGCAAGGATGAGGCGCTGAAGGCGCTCCTGGCGGGCGAGGCAGACCCGGCCCGCTCTGTGACGGCGCTCGTCTCCCACCCCGATTTGACTGTTCTTCGCGACCTTTCGTCGGTCGCGAGCTGAAATCCTGCCGTCCGGCACCGTATGAGTGCTTTTCCAACGTGTCTCGGCGTCAATCCGTTTGATAATAGGGCCCGTGCATCATACAAATGGGCGATTGCACGGAAGAGAGGCACGCGGTCCCTTGACTGAAAAAAAGGCCGGAAAAACACGGGCCGATGGCGCAGAGCCGGGAAAGCTTCGCTATCAGCTGGTCTATGACGCCGTCGTGGATCTGATCCGCGACCGCGACCTTCAGCCGGGCGACAAGCTGCCGAGCATATCAGAACTTGGCGAGATTTCCGGGGTCAGCATGATCTCGGTGCGCCATGCGCTTGACAAGCTGGAACGCGAGGGACGCATCATCCGTCATCAGGGCGTCGGTACATTTGTGGCCGAGCGCCGCATCATGATGGAGCCTTCGCGCTCCGGTGAGCTTTTGCAAACGCTCTCGACCGCAACGCGGCCGGCGGATATGGCCACGCAGTTGATCCATCTGGCGGTGGGAATGCCCAGCGAGGGGGTTGCCCATGCCCTTTCAATTCCCCAGGGGCAGCCGGTCTGGGAGATCCTCAGGCTGCGCAGCCTGCGCGACAAGCCGGCAATCCTGGAACGTGCGATCCTCCCCCTCAACCTGGTGCCGACTCTTGATCAGGAGATGCTGGCGAGCGGCGCTTCGCTCTACCGCTTCCTTTCGGACACCCATGGTCTCAACGATACCCATATCGAGCAGTTTTTCGAAGTGGTCCCGCCGTCGCGGATGGAGCAGCAGAAGCTGAAGATCGGCAACGACGAGCTTGTCGTGCGCATTCGTGGCGTCAGCTTCACGTCGGACGATGTGCCCTTCGACTGTTGGCAGCAGACCTATCGTGCCAGCGATTTCATCTTCAGCATCTCGGGCGTCGCCGAACGTCGGCTGGTGAAGGCCGACAACATTTCCCCTTGGACCGTCACCCCCTTCCCGACGGTCGGAGGAAATTGACGTTGGCGCCGTGTCGGGATCGCCCTGCGATCCCGGCTTAAAGCTGCGATCCGGCTATGCTGGGCGCGGAGAGGTGCCGTTCACCGTGGCTGGTCAGGCTGAGGCGCATGACCAGTCACGCCATGAGGCCACCTTGATCATGGCCAGGCCGCCAAGCGCTGCGTCGGCAGAGCGATGGCGTAGCGGCGGGGATGTGCGCGCGGAAGGGCGCGGACCGCGCGGAAAGCGAGGCGATCGAGACAAGGGAGACCTCGTTTTAGGAGGACCTTTCAGGTTTCACTGTGCCAATAAGGTTGCCGATTGCGTTCAGCATTCCGGCAAGGTGCCGTCTTCGTTGTCATGGGTCCGGTCGGCTGTGGCGGCAGAGCGAGTTCTTGCATCGCGGTGAGGTCTGAAGACCAGCATCTTGAGGGGACGATAGAGGCGAAGGCCGGGCACGGGCGGCTGCACGTCGCCACGCTGATCAAGAAGATGGGCGTCGGGCGACCCATTTTCCGTGCACGCTGGCGGTCAGCAGACCCAATCAGACACGGGCGATGGACGTGATCGAAGTCGTGCAAGGATTTCTCTATCTCTGCGCAGTTGCGGACTGGTGCAGCTGGAATGTCCTATCATGGCGGTTGCCAACTGACTTCCTGATCGTCCGTGGTTGGGCGAAAGAGTTCTGCGCTGGTGGACAAGCGGGGCATCGATTGTTTCAGGCAGGATTTGTCAGTGAATGATTGCATTCCCATGAAAATAAAGCCATCTTTGTGTCGCAAAGATAACAACTAGGAGCTCTGTCGTGCTCGTCATCGTTGCCGACGATCTTACCGGCGCACTGGATACGGCCGCCCCTTTCGCGGCGCGAGGGCTCCACACGGAAGTTGTCCTGAAACTCGGTGCCGTCGCTCATGGGCTGGCTTTGTCGCCGGACGTTCTTTCCATCAATTTGGCGACCCGCGAGAAGTCTCCGGAGGAGGCGTTCCGGTTGATGCGGCACGTCATCGGGCTTCTTCCTCGTCGAGTTCGTTTATTCAAGAAGATCGATTCTCGGCTGAAGGGTCACATTTCCGCTGAGCTGGACGCCATTACCTATCAGCGTGCCCTGGTCTCCCCTGCCATACCTGCATTCAAACGGGTCGTTCTCAATGGATCGATCGAAGGCTTCGGCGTTGCGACTCCGATCCCGATTGTTGACGTGCTGGGGCAGCATGCAGTCCGCGCGCTCATTCCCGATGCGCTGGCAGACGGTGACCTGATCAGGGCACTGGAAGTAGCCGAGGCCAGCCATGTCGATCTTCTGGTCGGAGCAAGGGGACTTGCCGAGGCGCTCGCTTTCCGCATGACGGGGCGCGCCGATGCGGAGCTCGTTGCTCCGCCTGCGGGAGCGGGCCTTTTCGTCATCGGCTCGCATGATCGCATTACCACCGAGCAGGTAGAGCAATTGCGACGTCTTGATCTGGTCGCTTTCAATCCAGCTCCCAACGGTGTCATGGCGCCTTCTGCACCAGATCCGGCCCGCGTGGTCCTTGTGCAGGCGACGGGGGGTGAAACGCAGATTTCATCGGAAAAAGTCTCTGAGAATCTCGCGCGGAGCGTTCATCCTCGCTTGACGAGTCAGGCGCAAACCATGCTCCTGTGTGGAGGGGCGACGGCCGAAGCGGTTCTGGATAACATGGGCATCGAGTGCTTCCGTCTGGAGGGCGAATGCATGCCGGGCCTGGGGCTGGCTCATGCCAGAGGCCAGTGTATCATCGCCAAGTCCGGTGGATTCGGGCAGCCGGACACCTTGGTGAAGCTCGCTGAACAATTGCATGGGGGCAGGCGCTGACAATGGGACTGCAAAGCGGAACGGCGCGCAAGAGCCTTGCGGATCTGGTTTTCGAGCGCATGCATCGGGCGATCAAGTCCGGATCTTACCAACCGGATGAGCGGCTGCCGACCGAACACGATCTGGCCATCGAGTTCGAGGTGTCGCGTCCCATTATCCGTGAAGCCCTGCGCCGGCTGCGCGAGCAGGGTTTCATCTATTCGCGGCGCGGTGCCGGCAGCTTCGTGCGGTCTGTCGGCATGAAACAGCCTCTCGGCTTCGGGCAGTTGGAGAATGTCGCAGACCTTCTCAACTGCTACGAGTTTCGCCTGACGCTCGAGCCTGCTGCCGCAGAAGCGGCAGCCATGCGCCATACGCCGGCCACACTCTTAGCGATCCGTGAGGCTCTCGAACTCATGCGAGACGCGACCAATCGCCAGGCGCATCGGGAGGATGCGGATTTCCAGTTCCATCTCGCTATCGCACGTGCCGCCAATAACACTTACTTCTCGACGGCTATGGAAGCCCTGAAGGACCACATTGCCGTCGGCATGCGTTTCCACGGCGTCTCGGTCAAACGTGACACGGCCGGGCTGTCGCGGGTGTTTGCCGAGCACGAAGCGATTGCGGTGGCGATTGCGGCAGGTGAAGGCGCCCGGGCCAAACAACTCATGCATGCCCATCTGACCGGTTCGCGTGCGCGTCTGTTCCAGACGAGCGCTTCACTTGCGGCTCCGCCGGAAGCCTGAGCCCATGCCGCCAGGCATCCAAAATCCCGAAACAAGAAAGGGGCCGCCTGGCCCCTTTTCATTTCGTTGCGATGCGCGACTGCTCAATAGGCCGCTCGATAGATCGCCAGCACGTCCTCGGCTGCCATGTCGGCCGGATTGTTGTCCATTAGGCGCCGATTGGCATGCGCTTCCGCTGCATATTCTGCGAGAGCGTCTTCCTTCGCGCCATGACGGGAAAGCCGCATCTCTATATCGAGATCGGTGCAGAAGCGGCAAGCGTTTTCAAGCAGGGCTTCTGGCGAGCTGGTGCTGAAGCCGAGTGCCTCGGCGACTTCCGCCGTCTTGTCCTGGACCACCGGCTGGTTGAAGGCGAGCACATGAGGGAAGACGATAGCGTTGGCCAGACCATGGGGCAGACCAAGACGGGTGCCGAGGGGATAGGCGATCGCGTGGCCTGCCGCGGTGTTGACCGGGCCGAGGCAGATGCCGCCATAGTAGGATGCAAGCATCATGCCTTCGCGGGCTTGCGTGTCCGAGCCATCCTTGACCGCGCGGGCGAGATATTTGCCGACCAGGCGGAAACCCATGCGGGCAAAGCCGTCGATCATCGGATGGGCGCGCTTGTTGGTGAAGGCTTCGACGCAGTGGGCCATAGCATCGACGCCCGTGGCAGCCGTGACCGCCGGCGGTACAGTGAAGGTCAACTGCGGATCGAGGACGGCGATATCTGCGATCATGTGGGGACTCTCGACCGCGATTTTGGCACCCTTCACCGGATCGGTGATCAGTGAGCGGATGCCTGCTTCGGACCCGGTGCCTGCCGTGGTTGCGACCTGCACGAGCCGGGTTTTACGTCCGGCCACCTTGTTGGGGCCCGCGACATCGGTGAGTGTCTGTTCACTGTCCCAAAGGACTGCAACGAGTTTTGCGACGTCAAGCACGGAGCCACCGCCGAGACCTATGACCACCTCCGGCTTGACCCGACGTGCCACGGCAAGCGCCGCCTCGAGCGTCGCCGCGTCAGGCTCGCCCGGGATTGCGTCGAAGATTGCGATCTTGCCCGGCAGCTTCAGCCGGTCAACGAAACCTGCTGTGATCGGCGTGGCGATGACGAGTGCAGATGTTGCGTCGGATACAAGGCCACCGACCTCGCCGATTGTACCGGCGCCAACGATCAGCCGGCGCGGCTGGTGAAGGGTGATGGATGCAGTCATCGTTGTCATCCTTGATTGGTTTTTCCAGCGACCAGCCTGCGGGCATAGGCGATGGCGGAATTCATGTTGCCGTGATTGGCGATGCCCTTGCCGGCGATATCGAAGGCTGTGCCATGGTCGACCGAAGTCCGGTCGATCGGCAGTTCTACCGAGACGTTGACGGCCGTGTCGAACGCGACAAGCTTGATCGGGATGTGGCCCTGATCGTGGTACTGGGCCACGACGAGATCGAAGGCGCCGGAATAGGCGCGGTAGAACACGGTGTCGGCGGAGATCGGGCCCTGGACATCGATGCCCTCGGCCCGGGCAGCGGCGACGGCCGGCGCGATCTGGTCGTCGTCTTCCGTGCCGAAGAGGCCGTTTTCGCCGCAGTGCGGATTGACGCCTGCCACCGCGATGCGCGGTTTGTCATAACCGACGCGCTTCAGGTGGTCATGGCCCGCCTTGATCGTTGCCAGAACACGCTCCGTCGTGGCGCGCCGAATGGCCTCCTGCAGCGAGACATGGGTGGAGACATGAATCACCTTCAACCGCTCTGAAGCGAGCAGCATGTAGGCGGCCTTCGAGCCCGTCAGGCTTCGCAGCATGCCGGTGTGGCCATCGTAGTGGTGGCCGGCGAGGTTGAGCGCCTCCTTGTTGATCGGAGCCGTGACGATGCAGCCGATCTTGCCGGCCTCGGCGTCGCGCACGGCTTTCTCGATGAAGCGGAAGGCCGCATCACCGGCCACCGGGCTGAGCGTTCCCCAGGGCAGAGGTGCGCCTTCAACCTCGATATCGACGACATGAGGCGAAAGGTCCAGATCGAGCCCAAGTGCGGCGCGGGCGGCTTCGAGTGTTGCCAGGTTACCGTAGATCCGAGTGGCAGCGCGATCCTGTGCCGACATTTCGGCCAGAGCGCGGACTGATATTTCGGGGCCGACGCCGCAGGGATCGCCCATGGTGATGCCGATGATGCCGCTCATTTCATGCTCCGTTTTCGATACGATCCCAGCCGGGGGCGAGCCGGACATATTTGATCGCGCGTCGGTGGTAGGTATAGGCGATGTGCAGCGAGCCATCCCGATCTGCGAGCAGCCAGGGATAGGACATTTCCTTGTTTCGCCCGTCCGTCGAATCGTTGGAAAGGCATGTGCCCGGACCAGCTTCGATCTGTATTCGCTGCGGGAAGGTCAGGCCCCCATCGCTCGAAATGCAGACGGTGACCGGTGCTCGGGGCACTCCCCAGACAGGCGCACAGCCCCCGGCCGGGTCCGCCTCCGGTCTGTCGTCCTGTTCTCCGAGCTCATCATAAAGAGAGGTCCGACGATCCGGGGAGGCCGCGGCATTGACAGGATTGCAGATAATCGCAATTCGGCCGTCATCGAGCGTGATCGCTGCGATGGAGGAGTTGTTGTTCGGCAGGTCGGTCGGTGCAGGGATCGTCCAGGTCAGGCCGTGATCCATGCTCTCGGCGCGGTAGACGAAGTCTGCCTGGCGACGACGAAAAAAGGCAGCTGTCCTGGGCGCGCCCAGGGACACCGGAGACATGTGCACGCAGCCGATCGAATGCGGGAGCTCATCGAGTGACCAAGTCGCGCCAGCGTCCCTGCTGATCCCGATCGCTGCCGTGTCGTGGCTGCCATTCCATTTCTGCCCGGGGCGCGGGATGCACCGGAAGATGGGAAGAAGCCAGGCGCCGTCGGCGCGAATGACCACCGGCGCGCGCACGAAACTGCCGCGTGGCAGGTCGAGATAGCGCCCCTCCGCAGCCGTCAGTCGGGTCGGGTCAGCAGCATCCGTCGCAATCTCCGTCATCCTGATCCGGCACTCGTCCTGGTTTCCCGAAGGCTGTGAAGTGTGGATCAGAAGCAGACGGCCGTCGGGTGCCTGGAACAGGACGGGGTTCTGCTCGGAATGGTCAGGATCTAAGCTCAGCCGCTGCGGCGGTCCCCAGGTCGATGCGCCTTCGGTCAAGACAGAGGCGTAGATGGAAATGTCGGACTTGCCTTCGAGTGATCCGCCGAACCACGCGCAGATCAGACTTCCGTTCGCCAGACTGTGCAAGAAGGATGCGTGGTTCTGAACCATCGGTGATGGAAGAAAGGCCTCCATCCGGCCTGCCTCGGTCGTGGTGAGTGCGCCGGTCATGCGCCGGGCGATGTCATCAGGTGTCATGGAGCACTCCTCTCAGCCTCCGAAATCCGCTTTTTCAACAAAGTTGTCAAGTTTGTTTATGTCGTAAACATGGATCACTCGCTTGAGTAGTACCTGTAAATAATTGAAATAAATTGATTTATCATGGTGATGAAGCTTGGTAGAATTTTACATTGCAAAATCATTTGACAAAGAAAGGTGGAAGTTAGATGGTTGGGCATGCCGACGAGGAGGTCGGCCCGGGAGGGTATCATGCAGCGTGAAGAGAGGCGCCAACGGGTTTCCGCAGCAGTGCTCTTTGCGATCGGGGCTGCTGTGCTGGCGGCGTCCGACGCCGTGATCGTGCGTGCGCTGGATGGTGCCGTGCATCCCTTTGTTATTGCCTTTTTTCGGGCTCTTTTCGGAATTGTTCTCGTGCTGCCTTTCGTGGCTCTGAGGCCGCGCGTTCTTAAGTCGAGTTACGCGCTTGGCCAGCATGCCGTGCGGGCTGTATTCAAACTCTTGGCCATGGTGGCCTTTTTTGCGGCCTTCAGCATCGGGCCGCTGGCGGATGTGACGGCCATCGCCTTCATGTCGCCGATCTTCGTCGTCCTCGGGGCGGCCCTAGTGCTCGGTGAAAGGCCAGGGCTTGCCATGTTCTCGGCAGTGTTGGTCGGGTTTTTGGGTGCAGTGATTGTTGTCGGCCCATCTGCGTCGGGTTTCACGGTGGCCATCGGTCTCGCGCTCGCCGGAGCGCTACTGCAGGCCGGTATTCAGCTTGTCCTGAAGTCAATGTCGCGCGGTGACGCCACGTCGACCCTCGTCGTGTGGAATCTGCTGCTGACCGTGCCGATTTCGCTCGTGATGGCGGTGCCCTTTTTCATCATGCCGGGAAACCGGGAGCTGGCGTTGCTGGCTCTTCAGGGTGTGGTCGGCACAAGTTGCATGGGCCTCATGACGCATGCCATGTCACTTGCCCCCGCCAGTGTCGTCGCACCCGTGGATTTTCTGCGGCTGCCCCTCGTGGCGCTTGGCGGTTTTGCCCTGTTCAACGAAACCATCGCCCTGACCACCGTGGTCGGTGCCGTTCTGATCTGCCTTGCCGCGCTCATGGCTGCGCGCTCGCGGGGCGTCAAAGCTTCAAACTGAATTCATCTGGGAGGAGAATGGAAATGAGAAAGACTGCATTGTTGTGTGCCCTGGTCATGGGCACGTCCCTATCGCCAGCCTTTGCCGGTTCCGGCCCGATCAAGGTTGTGCTTGCAGAAGAAGCCGATCTGCTCGAGCCCTGCATGGCGACGCGCTCCAACATCGGCCGCATCATCATGGAGAATGTCAGCGAGACGCTGACCGAACTCGACATCCGTGGCGGCACCGGTGTGCAGCCGCGTCTCGCTGAGAAGTGGGAGCAGAATGCCGACGGTAGCTGGCGCTTCCATCTCCGCCAGGGCGTTAAGTTCTCCGACGGCACGGGTTTTGATGCCAAGGACGTCAAGCACAGCTTCGACCGCATCATGAGCGACAAGAACACCTGCGAGTCGCGTCGCTACTTCGGCGGCATGACGGTGACCCCGACCGTCGTGGATGACTACACGATCGACTTCAAGGCTGATCCGGTTCAGCCGATCCTGCCTTTGCTGCTTACCCTGGTGACCATTGTTCCCGAGGAAACACCGCTCGAGTTTGTCCGCGAACCTGTTGGCACCGGCCCCTACAAGCTTACCAACTGGACCCCCGGCCAGCAGATCGTTTTGTCGAGCCGTGACGACTACTGGGGTGCAAAGCCCGAAGTGACCGAAGCGACCTACCTGTTCCGTGCCGACCCGGCTGTTCGCGCCGCGATGGTACAGGCCGGCGAAGCCGATCTTTCGCCTTCGATCTCGCAGGTCGAGGCGACGAATCCCGCGACCGATTTCTCCTATCTCGACAGTGAAACCGTCTATCTGCGCATCGATCACAACATCGAGCCGCTGAATGACATCCGCATCCGTCGTGCGCTCAATCTGGCCATCGATCGCGAGGCTTTCCTGGGCACTCTGCTGCCTGACAGCGCCATTTTGGCAACGGCCATCGTGCCGCCGCCGACACTCGGCTGGAACAAGGACGTGAAGGTTCCGGCCTATGATCCCGAGGCAGCAAAGAAGCTGATCGAAGAAGCCAAAGCGGATGGCGCGAAGGTCGATACCCCGATCACGATCATTGCCCGTTCTGCCAACTTCCCCAATGTCACGGAGATCATGGAAGCCATCCAGCAGCAGTTGCAGGAAGTCGGTCTCCAGGTCGAACTGAAGTTCGTCGAAGTAGCGGAGCACGAGCAGTATTACTCGAAGCCCTTCGCAGAAGGTCGTGGTCCGCAGCTTGTCGCCGCCATGCACGACAATTCGAAGGGTGACCCGTCCTTCTCGATGTTCTTCAAGTATGCCACCGACGGTACCCAGTCAGGTTTTTCGGACCCGAAGGTCGATGACCTGATCAAGCGTGCGTCCGCTGCCGTTGGTGACGAGCGTGCGAAGCTCTGGTCGGAACTGATCGCTTATCTGCATGACGAAGTGGTCGCCGATGTGCTTCTCTTCCACATGGTTGGTTTCTCGCGCGTTTCCGAGCGTCTGGACTTCAAGCCGACAATGGCGACGAATTCCATGCTCCAGCTGTCCGAGATCAAGATCAAGTAATTGTGGGGCGGCTCCGGCCGCCCGTTTCAAGGCAAGCCATGCGGCGGGATGATCCCACCGCATCGTTTCTCCGAGGATGCCATGCTGAGCTTCATCCGAAAACGTGCCGTGGCCAGTCTGATCTCCCTGATCGGGCTCGTGGTCATGGTCTTCTTCCTGTCCCGCCTGACCGGCGATCCGGCGGCCCTCTTCCTGCCAGTGGAAGCCTCTGAGGAGATGAAGAACCAGTTCCGGGAGTTGCATGGACTGAACGATCCGCTGATGGTGCAGTTCGGCCGCTATGTTGGGGATGTCGTGACGGGCGATCTCGGCGAATCCCTGCGCAAGGCACGGCCGGCGCTCGACGTCGTGCTCGAAGCCTTCGTCTGGACGCTTTGGCTTGCCGTCATCACCATGACCCTTGTCACGGTCGCCGCGATTGTCGTGGGCTCGCTGGCCGCCTTCCGGGCCGGAGGTTTCTTCGACCGCTTCTCGTCGATTGTCTCACTTGTCGGCGCCTCAGTTCCCGATTTCTGGCTGGCCATCGTCGCGATCGTCATTTTCGCTGTCAATCTTGCCTGGCTGCCGACATCGGGCACGGGCACCATCTGGCATTGGGTTCTGCCGATCGCCGTGCTCTTTGTCCGTCCCTTTGGCATTATCGTTCAGGTCGTGCGCGGTTCGATGATCTCGGCCCTTTCTTCGGCCTATGTCAAAACCGCACGCGCAAAGGGCGTGAAGTCGACCCCGATCATCTTCGTCCATGCGTTGCGCAACGCCATGCTCCCCGTGATCACGGTCATTGGGGATCAGGCCGCAAGCCTTCTCAACGGCGCCGTCATCATCGAAACCATCTTCGGCTTCCCGGGGGTTGGCAAGCTGATGATCGATTCCATTCTGCAACGCGACTTCAACGTGGTGCTGGCCGCGATCCTCGTGACGGCGCTCGCCATCTTCCTCATGAACCTGCTGATCGATCTCGCCTACGCGGTTCTCGATCCCCGCATCCGCTGAGGAGGCGGTCATGTTCATCGAAGCAACAGCCGTGATCGAGGAGCCGCATGTGGCAAAGCGCATGTTTCGCATGCTGCTCGCCGACAAATTCGCCCTTTGCGCAGCAATATTCCTCTTCGTTATACTGATCATGGCAATCATCGGCCCGAGCTGGCTCGGAGACCTGGCCACCAAGCAGAACCTGCGCGGGCGAAACGCTGCCCCCTTCGATTTCGAGAAGGCCTGGGTCTGGTGGATGGGCGCCGATGCGCTCGGCCGTCCATTGCTCGCCCGCATCATCGTCGCCACCCAGAACACCGTCATGGTCGCGGCCGGTGCCGTCCTGATATCGGCCATCACCGGAACGGTTCTCGGCCTCATCGCCGGCTTTTCCTCGCCGCGGGTCAGCCAGATCATCATGCGGCTTGCCGACGTGATCATGTCCTTCCCGTCGCTGCTGATCGCCGTCATCGTCCTCTATATTCTGGGCTCCTCCATCCTGAACCTGATGATGGTTCTCGCGACCACGCGCATCCCCGTCTATCTGCGCACCACGCGTGCGGAGGTACTGGAGATCCGCGAACGCATGTTCGTCCAGGCGGCGCGCGTCATGGGAGCGTCGAGCAAACGCATCCTCTTCCGGCATATCCTGCCGGTGGTGTTCCCGACCCTTACCACGCTTGCGACCCTCGATTTTGCCTATGTGATGCTGGCGGAAAGTGCCCTGTCCTTCCTTGGCATCGGCATACAGCCGCCAGAGATCACCTGGGGCCTGATGATCAGCCAGGGCCGGCAGTACCTCACCAATGCCTGGTGGCTCTCCTTCTGGCCGGGGCTCGCGATCATCCTGACGACGATGTCGCTGAACCTTCTCTCGAACTGGATGCGGATTGCGCTCGATCCGGTACAGCGCTGGCGTCTGGAAATGAAAGGGTCCAAGCATGGCTGACCATCTTCTCGAAGTCCGCAACCTCTCTGTCGAATTCCATACGGCGGTCGGCGTGGTCAGGGCGGTGCGCGACATGTCCTATCATCTCGATCGCGGCGAGACGCTGGCGATCCTCGGCGAGAGTGGATCGGGCAAATCGGTCTCGTCGTCGGCGATCATGAACCTGATCGACATGCCGCCGGGGCGCATCAGCTCTGGAGAAATCCTGCTGGACGGCGTCGATCTCCTGACGATGCCACTGGCGGCACGGCGTGAGATCAACGGTCGCAAGATTGCGATGATCTTCCAGGATCCGCTCAGCCACCTCAATCCGGTTTATACCGTCGGCTGGCAGATCCGCGAAGCTCTGACCACGCACGGCACGGACAGCACGAAAGCCCAAGCTGAGGCCATTCGCCTTCTCGGACGCGTCGGCATTCCAGACCCCGAACACGCCTTGGACAAATACCCGCATGAGTTTTCCGGCGGCCAGCGTCAGCGCGTGATGATCGCGATGGCACTGGCGCTTCGCCCGGATCTTCTGATCGCGGACGAGCCGACGACCGCGCTCGATGTCACCGTACAGGCCGAAGTGCTGGCGCTTCTCAAGGAGTTGCAGCGCGAGACCGGGATGGCCGTTCTCATCATCACGCATGATCTCGGCGTCGTCGCCGAGATCGCGGACCGAGTCGTGGTGATGGAAAAGGGCGTTCTGGTCGAGGCCGGCACGGTGCGCGAGGTCTACAAGAACCCACAGCATCCCTATACCCGTAAGCTGATCGCTGCAGCACCAGGCAAAGGCGAGATGCATCAGCCGCTGAAGGGGGCGGAGCCGGTCCTCTCTGTGCGGGACGTCCACAAGAATTACGGTGCCTTCGCGGCCCTCAAGGGTATTTCATTCGATCTGCTGGCGGGCGAGACGCTTGCCGTGGTCGGCGAAAGTGGGTCGGGAAAGTCCACACTTGCCCGCATTCTGCTGCGGCTCGATGAGCCGGACTCGGGCTCAGCGCTTTGGAAGGGCAGAGACCTTTTCCAGCTGTCTCCGGCCGAACTCTACAAGCTGCGCCGCGACCTGCAGATGGTCTTCCAGGATCCAACCCAGTCGCTCAATCCACGTATGACCGTCTACCAGCTGATCTCGGAAGCCTGGGTGATCCATCCCGACATTCTGCCGAAGGCAAAGTGGCGGGCGCGGGTCGCCGAGCTTTTGACCCAGGTCGGGCTTGGCCCGGAGCATATGGGGCGATACCCGCACCAATTCTCTGGTGGTCAGCGCCAGCGCATCGCCATTGCCCGAGCGCTCGCGCTCGAGCCGCAGCTGATCGTCTGCGACGAAGCAGTCTCCGCCCTCGACGTCTCGGTGCAGGCGCAGGTCATCGCACTCCTCGACAGGCTGCGCAAGGAAATGGGCATCGCCTTCATCTTCATCGCCCACGACCTGCCTGTCGTGCGGGACTTCGCAGATCACGTCATGGTCATGCAGAAGGGCGAGGTGGTGGAACTCGGGACCGTGCGCGAGATCTTCGAGACGCCGCAGAAACCATACACCCAGGCACTGCTCGCCGCCGGGCTTGACCCCGATCCCGACGTGCAGGCGCAGAACCGCGCCGCACGCCTGAGCCGCGCCTCCTGAACCTGTTTGAATGACCGGAGAATACCGATGTTGAAAAAGGCCTTTGTCGCGCTTGTCACTTGCTTCAACGAGGACGAGACGATCAATTACGAAGCCACGCGCGCCCAGGTCCGCCGTCAGGTCGCCGCCGGTAACAACATCATGTGCGCCGGCACCAATGGCGATTTTACCGCACTCACCTTCGAGGAAAAGGTCAAGCTTGCGGAGGCCGTCGTCGACGAAGTCGGCGGCAAGGTCGATGTCATCGTCAATGCCGGCATGCCAGCGACCTTCGAGACCATCAAACTGGCCAGGGAATTCGATCGCATCGGCGTGACCGCGATCGCGGTCATCACGCCCTTCTTCATCGCGTGCACGCAGGATGGCCTGATCCGGCATTTCTCGACAGTTGCCGATGCTGTGAAAACGCCGATCTATCTCTACGACATCCCAGCCCGCACCCAGAACCACATAGAGCCGGAAACGGCCCGAAAGCTCGCCTTGCACGGCAACATAGCCGGTATCAAGGATAGCGGTGGTGCCAAAGAGACGCTCGAAGCCTATCTCGCTGTTTCCCGGAATGTTCCCGGCTTCGATGTCTATTCCGGCCCCGACCATCTGGTGCTCTGGGCGCTGCAGAATGGCGCGGCCGGCTGCATTTCGGGCCTTGGCAATGCGCTACCGGCGGTGCTGGCCGGGATCCTGAAGGGTTACAACAGTGGGGACATCCCCGAGGCTGAGCGCCAGCAGGCGATCTTCACGGCCTTCCGGACAGATCTCTATGCCCTTGGCTTTGCACCTGCCATGGTGAAGCGCGCGCTCTATCTGCAAGATGCGACAGTGGGTGCCAGCCGACAGCCGGCGCTGCTGCCGGACCCGGAGCAGGATGCGAAAATCGCGCAGATCCTTCAGCGCTATGGCACGGCCGCCAGGGGCTGATCGGCCACTTCCCAGATTTGGAGCTTCGCACCGATCCCCGCTCGTCCCCGCGTGGTCGTTGCGGCAGACTTCTCGCTTCGCATCAAGTTGCGCACCAGCATCGGTGGGGCAATGGTAGAACGTGCCTGGGAAGCTGTCCGGAGAGGTTGAATGATAGCAGCCTGAGCCGGATACGGATTAGAAGTTCTGAAGTCCGGTATTGGCCGATGATGGAGTAGCTGAATAGCCTCGATTGCGCTTTGCTTGGCTCCATGCTTCACCACTGGACACCATGTTCCGGAACTCCGCTGGCCTGCGAAACGCTGCTCAAGCGCTTCCGAAACGGACTTGCTGGAGGTCTCCGTCCAATCAGGCCTCGGCAACCAAAACGACGTTTGTCCATCGGAACATCGAGTCCGATGGCGAAAGTCGTCGTGCGCACTCGGAGGCTTGGCTCACGACACGGGCCCAGTTTGCTAAAACGACCAACCATGCCTTGATGCTCGTTCGGAAGTGCTGGAATTGCTCGGGCCGCCAATCGTTGCGATAACTGCGGCTCCGGACATCCTCAAGTGGCGACACCAAGTGGAATAGTATCAAAGGTGGGGGGAGGACGCAGAGGGCTGCCCGGGTGCAGCTGCGAGCGGGGAAGGTGTCAATCGGACAGTCATCGTTGCAGGCCACGAGGCGTCACCGGGGCAACCCCGCGAGCGGGTGTCCGCTAGAGACTGGCCTCCCTTACGAGAACTTTGGTCACACGGCGCCACAACCGGGTCGCCAGGCTCTCGCTGCGTCCTTCAAGCGATACCACTCCGCGCACGGCCTGGTTCGGTATTTCAATGTCGTCGGTGAGGCTGAGTTCGATGGCAAATATATTGCGATCCGGGGTGAGGCTGTCGCTCGTGGTGTGAATCGATCCACCAAACACCGAGGCCAGTTCAGGCAATTCCAGCTTTCTGGTTGCGTCCGGCGCTATTCGCACAACAGCGACGCTGGCGGTGTCGCGCAGCGGATCGTCCGGGACAAACTTCCCGACACTGCCGACGGAGATCTCTCGGATATCCTGCTCGTTCAGATATCCTCTGGCGACCAGTTCGTTGCCGGAGGTGATGACTGCCAGCCGTCGCTTCTGAGAAATCCAGCTGCCCACTCTGAGGTCTCTCGACATCTCAACCACCTGACCGTCATCTCGGCTGACCAGCCGGAGTTTTTGCATTTCTGCTGTCAGTTCTTCGATGCGTCGCTGCACGGATAGGACCTGGGCTTGCAGAACCATCAGGTTTGAACGGCCATCCCTACTCGACACGGCAGTTCCAAGCCGGGCTTTCAGGCTTTTCAGTTCAATCTCGGCAATGGCGATCTCGGTTGCCAGTTCCGGTCTTTCGAAGGCGATCAGTTCATCGCCTTTCTTCACCTTGCTCAAAGGTTCAAAACTTATATCGGAAATCCTGGCTTCTCCGGGAGGATACAGGATCTGGACATTGCCGGACATGAGAACGGCGGGCGCATAGACGGTCGAACCGAATGGCAGGAGGAGAACTGCAAGTGCCACCGGCGCCACCATGGAAAAGCGCAGCAGCGGCCTTCTCGATCCTCCCCCGCCGATTAGAGCTCGCCAGACCTGCAGCTCACGCAGGACAGGCAAGACGATAAGAAGCCAGATCGTCAAAACGAACAGAATGATCCCGACGATCTTGGCCACAAAACCATAGAGCAGGTAGGCAATGCCCAGCAGGAGAGAGAGCCTGTAGACCCAGGAGGCGAGCCCGAACAGTATGAGCGCTGAAGTCGCGGATCTGGAATAGACATGGGGCGCAGCAAGGCCTTCCGTCACGAAGGTCGTCCGGAGTTTCCAGAGCGCAAGCTGGGTTGCCCTGGATTGAAGATTGGGCAATTCGAGCGCATCCGACAGGATGTAATAGCCGTCGAATTTGGCAAGCGGATTGAGGTTGAACGCCAGGCTGCTGACCCAGCCGAAGGTGGCGATGTAAAACAGGGTGTCTCTGACCGGACCGTCATCGAGAAATGCCCAGACAAAGGTTGCCAGCCCGGCGAGATAGATCTCGACAATCATTCCCGCAGCGCTGATGAGAATACGTTGTCGTTTCGACTTCAGGCGCCAGGCTTCGCTGACGTCTGTGTAAAGCAGGGGAATGAAAACCATGAAGGCGATCCCCAATGTCGGGACGCGACAGCCGTAGCGATGAGCAACAACTGCGTGGCCCAGCTCGTGGCAGGCCTTCAGCACCACCAGAGCAATGCCCATTTGAACGATGCTGAGGAGCCTGAAGCTCTCCCCCGTCGCAGAGATCGTCGTGACCATGTCAAGGGCGGAGAGATAGAGGCCGAGGGCCGCGACGATCGCGATTGCCAGAGTGAACGCCCGCGTAAAGGCGACATCGCTCACGGGTCTCATGAACCGCAGCATCGCCTCCGGATTGAACAGGGGAACGCGGAAAGAGATCAGGCTGCCATAGAGGCGGACAAACCGAGACTGTGCGGGATCAGCCCGCTGGCGCAACTCATTCCACGCCGTTTCCGGCGGAAGTTCGCAAAGATCAGCTTTCTGGAGAAACTGGACGAAGTGCTGAAGGCGATGGGGCGTCAGGTCAAAACCGAAGCGCGCCCTGAAATCCCCAATCAGGCTTTCGTAGGTTCGGCCGGGCTTCCAAAGAGAGATGATCCGCTCACAATCGTTGCTGATACGGAAGAAGCGATGCTGAACGGGATCATGGACCAGCCAATCGCTCGAGACATCTTCTTCGCCAGACGGGGCAATGAACACCAGGTCCTGTCTGATGGCCGGCAAGGTCTGTCTGGCGTCAGCATTCATAGCCCGAACCATTGTCGCACAGAGGCAATGGGTCGGCGAAACAGGTAGAGAGCGAGCGGCACCTGCTGGCCGTAGATCTTGGCGGTCCCTGTCGTGCCGAGCCGCAAGGTTCCGGTTTCACCGGCCTTGGTTGTCGCAATCAGCTTGTAGGACAGACGTCCCAGTCTATCCTGTTCCGCAAGATAGCTGATCTGGCTGATCCGACCTTCCGTGGCATGGAGAGGGGCGGCGTCTGGAAAAAGTTTGACCGGCATGCCGGATGTCAAGGAAATGGAGTCGCTGACATCCAGCAGAATTTCGAACTCGATATGATCGGGATCTGCGATCTCCAGTACACGCTCTCCGATCGAAAACGGGCGCCCGATCAGGGATTTCTCGTCCGTGAAGACGGCTACCCCGTCTGCTTCGGCATTGATTGTCGTCCGCGCGGATCGCTCCATCGCCAGGTTCAGCTCTGCACGCTTGATCGCAACGTCAGCAAGCGAGGGGCCAAGCTCCCGTCCACTCTCCTGCTTCTCGAAGGACATCTGATTGGCCCGCCGAAGCAAAGCTTCACTCATCTCCACCTGCCGTCTTGCGATGGAGACCTGGTTCTTCTCGGCGACGTCGACAAACTTCACCAGGGGCTGCCCCGTCACGACTGCCTCGCCCGGCTCTACGAAAACCCGCTCCACGACGCCTTCCAGGGGCGCCGCTACGATCAGATGCGACTGGCTGACAACCTGAAACGGAGCACTCGCCATCATGGTCGTCGGCATGCACAGGCCGAGCGTCAACAATACGGCCAGGATCGCTCCGGCCTGTTTGGGACGGCTGAAGGGCGTTTTGATCGGGGACCATTTCGAGGCGGAGGCCGTCTGCACCTTCAGTCGCTGCGCACGCCTCGAAAAAATGCCGGCGCAGCGCGTAACGAGTTCCAATTCGTCCCGCTTCCAAGGCTTGCTTCGGGCATAGAGAACGCCAAATGCGGCATCATCCCCGATGAAGACGGGGGTCCAGAGGAGATGAGGAAACGGATACGCATCCAGCGGGCCGGACAGGTCAGTCTTTTGGGTGGGTCCCAGGCTCAGCATTCGAGCATGATCGAGTTCGCCGGCGTCCTCCAGGACGCCGAACATTTCCTCAAGATCTTTGACGAGTGGGGATTGTCTGTTGACGCGGGGAAGCCCGGATATGGCGTCTAGGTGCGCAAAGGGCCTGAAGCTGAACAGGAAGATCTGTTGTGCGCCGGTGATCCTTCGCGTTTCGTTCACAATGACGAGGGCCAGATCGTTTTCCGTTCCGGCACTGGCCACCGTGCTCACAAAGCTGGAGAACACCGTGCTCGAATAGGGTTCCTCCCGCGCATCCTCTCCGTCGTGCGATCGATAGGCCGGAAATTGGTTGAGACCGAGAGGAGAGGTCTTGGCATGAACTCGACCTTCTTTGGGGGGCTGGAGGCGGGTGCTCATCGCAGCTCCCAATCCGCATCGAAGGTTGCTTCGCCACTCATTCCAGGAAGAACACCGTCCGCAGCTTCGGCAAACCTGGCGTAGACACGCAGGGTCTGGCTGGTGGGGTCCACGACTGGAGCGGTTCTCGAAATTACGGCGATCCTGGATTCGCCTGTCTCATCTATCCGGAAGTTGAAGCGCCTGCCGGGCACCATGTCTCTGATCCAGTTCGATGTGACGATCAGTTCGATCTCGGAGCTGCGTATATCGACAATGGTGATGATCGGAGAATTGTCAGACGGTCTCTCATTCTCACGGATATGGAGTTCTTCCACGACGCCGTCGAAGGGTGCCATCAGCACACAGTCTTCCAGTGTGGCGGTTATCGCTTCGACTTCCGCCTGTGCCTGTTCGAGTTGGGCTTCCGCTATTTCGACTTCTTGCGTGCTCCCCGCCTTCAGGCCCTGAAGATACCTGGCGGTTTTGACCTTGACCGATCGTTCCTTGCTCACGGCCTGGGCAGCCGCGAGTCTCGCCTGTTCCGAGCGACAGTCGAATGTGACGAGACGATCGCCGGTCCGAAAGTGCTCACCTTCCCTGAAGTCAATGGCGGATACCTTCGCGCCGATATTCGTCGACAGGGTCGCATGGTTGATCGATCGGATGACGCCGCGGACCGGTAACTGCTCGATTGCCTCGCCTGACGCCGTGGCCGCAGCCCAAGGCAGCGTCACAAAGCATGCAGTGGCCGCGCAGAAGGTCATCATGGACGCTATGATGCGAGGGTGAGTTGACTGTCGACATGGCCTTTTGAAACGGCGCGGCATGCTGGTCTCCCTAGTGTCTCGCTGGCCGTTGAACCTTGCGGGACGCAGTCACGCGTGAATGAAGGTCGGCGTTCCACCCGGACTGAAGGGCGGAGGACAGGGTTTTGATGTCGGCACGGCGATCAAGGCTGACGGGGAGTTCCAGCCCGAGGCTTGATATCAGGCTGCCATAGGCCTTTTGCCTTTCGGCAAAAGAGATATCGTATTTTGCCTCCGCAATAAGTTCGTTCATCTCTTCCAGGATGAGTTCCTGCTCGCTCACGCGCTGCGCTTTGGCCTCCATGCGCATTTGCCTGGTGATGCGTTTTTGGACGGAGAGATGCTTCTGTGCCAGACTGAGCTTCTCGGTGAAGTAGTCCTGCTGCAACAGGCTGAGATAGACCTGTGTGACCACGGCCATCGATAACGCCAAGGCTTGGCGTTCAAGGATTTCTTGGTGCGCTTTGTTGGCCCGTGATCTTGCGGGGTATTCAAATGCTTTGATCAGGCTCCAGCTGACCGCCGCACCGGCCGACATCCAGCTGCCGTCCGCCAGAAACGAATTGCTGCTCTGACTGCGGGTGGCATAGCCGCGAAGGCTCGGAAGTATGCTCAGAACCTGGGCCTTCGCTTCCTGCACGTTGATGCGTTGCTCGTACCAGTTCTGACGCAGTTCCGGCCGCTGCGCCACCGCCACTTCGAGAAGTTCGTCCAGAGGCAAATCCAGCGGCTTCGAGGTGTGGGTCGGGCGGGTCGCATCGAGTGTGAAGGCGGTTCCCGGCTTCAAGTTCATCAGCCTGGCCAGCTCAGCTTTGGCGCCGAGCAGATTTTGTTCCAGGTCGTTGATTGCCTGCTTCACCCTAATCAATTCGCGTTCGGCGTGCAGAACTGTCAGGCGGTTCAGCTGGTCTTCGTTTGACAGGCGCTGGCTGTTTGCGATTGCGGCGTCAGTCCGTTTGCCGAGCTGCTGCAGTCGGTCGATGAGGCGCTGATATGTACTGGCGCGCCAGAATTCGGCCCGCACATCTTCCAGGAGCTCGTGCACCGCTTTCCGCCAGATCTCACGCGATATAAGTACGTCGTCAGCGGCTTGTTGCGCCCTGACGTAGGAGAGGCCGAAGTCGAGGATATCCCAGCTGATGGAGATGTCGCTGGAGCGCTGCCGGCGATCTTGCGATGTGGCAAAACTCCGGTCTCTCGTGTTGCTCAAGAGGTCGAGGCTGGTCGATGCATTGTCGTTGCTGCGCCGAACGTAGCCCGCCTCGATCACGGCGTTCGGCAGCATGCCATAGTGCTCAAGGTCGAGTTTGGTGTTCGCAAGCATCACCTGATCCCTCTTCACGCGGAGATCCAGGTTGTATTTCAGCGCGCGCGCCATCGCCTCTTCCAGGCTGATCGGTCCGGAGATCGGCTCCTGCTCCGCTGTCATGCGAAGAATATTGGCCTGGGCGTTCCGCTGGAACGCAAGATCAGAGCCAGGTGTAGGACGGAGGCTGCATCCAACCAGCCCGACCACCATAAGCGCCGAAACACCGACCTTGAAGAACATTCCTGATCACTTCACCTTTTGACTCGCCTTAAGGGGGGAAACGGTAGGCTGATTCATCATCCTCCCATGCAATTTCTATCCCCTGAAATTTCATGGTAAATTTAGCTATTTATGTTTAACTAATAGTTAAATCTTGCGCTTCTGCATGAAATCTTTTTCAGGGTTTGGGCTGGAAGGTCAATTTTATCAGTCATTTCTTAATGATGTTTTCTTAGATTAGTCGCTCGTTGAGGAGCGATCTTCCTTGAGCAGAGTCGGGAGTGTGTTTCATCATGCCTGGATCCGGTGCGGACCAGCGATGTTTTGGCGCGCTATACGGGAGAGCCGCGAGCAGAGCGCTCCCGCGCGCCGAAATCGAGTTCTGCGAGTTGGAGCCGCGCATCGTGTTCGATGCTGCCGCAGGCGCCATCATCGCGGACTTCGCGTCGGAAGGTGACGACGGACCAATCGACGGGGACGACCCGTTGATGGTTGATCCAGACACTATCGAAAGCGAGCACAGTCCGGCGACCTTGATACCGAATGTTGATCTCGACCACGCAAGGTCGAGGACCGAGATCGTTTTCGTGGATGCTCGGGTGCAGGACCTGGATACGCTCCTTTCCGCTCTTGATCCCTCTGTCGAGATCATCTTGCTGGACGCTGATCGGGACGGCGTTGAGCAGATCGCCGACGTCATGGCTGAGAAAGCCGGCGTCGACGCCGTTCATATTCTGGCGCACGGTTCCGCCGGCCAGCTCCAGTTGGGGAGTGGCATTCTGAATGCCGAGACGATGGATGGCGTCTACGCCGCACGACTCGTGAATATCGGTATGTCCCTGTCACAGGACGCGGATATTCTGGTCTATGGATGTGATTTCGGCGCCGGAGACGTCGGCGCGACGGTCCTCACCAGGCTGGCCTACCTGACCGGGGCGGACGTCGCGGGAAGTGATGACGCGACGGGTCACGCAGATATGGGCGGCGACTGGGATCTCGAACGCCACGTCGGCTCTGTGGACGCGCCTTCTGCGCTGACGCAGCATTCCGTCTCAGACTGGGCCCACATCCTGGCAACGGCGAGTTTCCAGGAGGGCACGTCCGGTTATGTCGGAACGCAGGATACGGAAATCATCGCAGCCTCCCCGACGACGAACATGGGAAGCGCTACCACGCTCTTCGTCGATGACGGCACGCCTAATGACAAGAACATCCTTATTCGGTTCGACGGGATTTTCGGATCTGGCACGAACCTGATCCCCTATGGAGCAACGATCAATTACGCGGAACTGAGGGTCTTCGTCAGCGCGGACGACCCTGCGGACACTGTCGAAATCTACCGCATGCTGACGAACTGGAGCGAAGCCTCGACCTTCAATTCGCTTGTCGGCGGTGTTTCAAGAGACAATGTGGAGGCGAGGAGCCTGGCAACCGACAGCCTGGATGCCGGCCTGAACGGGACCCAGGTGTTCGTCATCACTTCAGACGTTCAGGCATGGTCGAGTGGGGCGGTGAACTATGGGTGGCTGATTGCGACGGGCTCGTCGAGCGCCGACAACTGGGGCATCAGCAGTTCCGAAAACGCCACGGTCGGTGCCAGACCGCTGCTGTACGTCAGCTATACGCCGCCTCAGCCGCCGAGTATTACGCCCTCCGGGGCAACAGCGTCCTACATAGAGGACAGCGCGCCGCAACCGATCGATAGCGGGCTTCTTCTGTCAGACGTCGACAGCGCGAGTTTGTCTGGGGCAACGGTCAGGATCAACAATTTCGTCGCAGGTCAAGACGTTCTGGGCTTCTCGGCGCAGAATGGCATCTCTGGGACGTGGAACAGCACGACCGGTACCCTGACACTCTCCGGCAGCGCCAGTGTCGCTCACTACCAGGCCGCACTTCGCTCCGTTACGTATGAGAACACCAGCGATAGCCCCAACACGACAAACCGGGTGGTGGAATTCGTGGCCAATGACGGCTATCTTTCCAGTACGGCCAAAACCGTCTCTATCGCCATAACCGGCGTCAACGACGCTCCCTCAGGCTCTCCGGTGATTGTCGGAACGGCAGCCGAGAACCAGACGCTGACGGCGGATACGTCGGGCATCACGGATGCCGACGGTCTCGGCGCCTTCAGCTACCAATGGTATCGCAACACGGGCTCGGGCCCCGTAGCGATCGGCGGAGCGACGGGCTCGACCTATACGCTCGGTGACAGCGATGTCGGCGCGGTGATGAGCGTGGCGGTCTCCTATGTCGATGCCCGTGGTACGTCGGAGGGTCCGCTGACCTCGTCGTCGACCGCGACGGTGACGAATGTCAACGACGCTCCCTCAGGCTCTCCGGTGATTGT
>NZ_JACJVI010000021.1 GCF_014237835.1 Rhizobium sp. AQ_MP | reverse complement strand
ACCGCAACCCGCCGCTACCGCCCCGAATACAGCAACCCAAAACCGCCGGAGCGAACTCAAAACTGGATAAAACTTGGAGGCAAGGTCACAAGCGGCGTCAATAGATACGTCTCCACGATCCGGGCCGGACTTCTACACTTGTCTCTGATCTTCAGAGGGAAGATCGGCGGGATCCTCGTCATTTGCGATGAGGATCGTGGGTGTGATGCGTATCTCGTTCTCCGCCGCCACCTGATACGTCACTGTGCTGTTTCCGGTCGGACTTTGCCGGAGGCTTTTGAACTTCGAGAGGCGCCTTGGCATTTTCGTGCGATGCGCCCGGGGCCGCCCTGGCGGATGGTCGATGGACGCTTCGTCGATGTCGACATGGTCTGCTCCTATCGGTCCTGCTGATATCCCTGGTTCGTCGTGTTGACCTTGCTGTTGCCCTGCTGGCCCAGCTTGTCGGGGTTCTTTTCCGGCGCGAAGTGCTGCTCCTCGCCCTTCTTCATCGATCCGGGATCGCCGGTCCCCTTTTGACTGCGGTTCTCCTGGGGAACAGGCGGCAGCTTGCTGTTCATGGTGGTGCCTCCCTTCAATCGATCCGTCGTTTGGGGTCGAGGTCGACGCCCTGTTCCGTCGGTTCATCCTCCGGGTCGTCCTGGTTTGCCAGTTCGCGCTCGATGGTCCCGCGATCACCCTCGGGGGGATCCGGCTGCAAGCGGTGCGGTTCGGTCGGTTTTTGGGCGGTCATGGGGGCCTCCTCTTTCGGTCATGATTACCGAACGTCAGCGGCTTTCTACGGTTCCCGAAGAACTGATGCCATGGCTCCGGAACCTGAAGGCTTCACCGCATGTTTCTCCTGTCCCAGAAAACGGAGACATCCATGAGCGAGACGATCGAAAAGGCCGGCAGCCCGAAGCCCGATAAAGAGAGCTCGAGGGCCGAGGACATGCCTGCAGCAGGGCCGCACGACAAGCAAGAGCTTCAGGATCCGATGAAGACGCCGGGAACGGGATCCTTGCCTGACGTCGGGACGCAAGAAGGGGACGTCGGACCGGATTGAAGTCCCCTCAGACAAGAAGGCCGGTGCGCGAACACCGGCCTTCTGCTTGTCTGGCTGAATATCCGATCCGATCAGATGTTCTCGGCGACGCTTTCCTGGGCGAGACGTTCTTCCGCCTCGCGCTCCTCCCGATTGTATTTGATCGAGGACCAGAGAGAGATGCCGATCAGCGCAGCGCCTCCGAGGCCGGTGATGACTTCCGGGATGTGGAACAGCGTCTGCACATACATGATGACCGACAGGATGAGGATGGCATAGAAGGCGCCGTGCTCCAGGTAGCGGTATTCGGCCAGCGTGCCCTTCTCAACCAGCATGATGGTCATCGAGCGCACATACATGGCCCCGATGCCAAGGCCGATGGCGATGATGAAGAGGTTCTGCGTCAGAGCGAAGGCGCCGATGACGCCGTCGAAGGAGAAGCTGGCATCGAGCACTTCCAGATAGATGAAGGCGCCGAGACCGCCCTTGGCCGCTTCGCTCATGGCCTTCTGGGAGGCGTCGAGCAGGCCGCCCAAAACCTCGACGGCGAGGAAGGTCACGAGGCCGTAGATGGCGGAGTAGACGAAGGTCGTCGATTCCTCACCCTCGAGCAGGTTGGAGAAGAGCAGGATGAGCAGAAGAACGACCGCGATCTCGATGCCCTTGATCGAGGCCGAACGGGCCATGTGCTTCTCCAGCCATTCGATCCAGTGCACGTCCTTCTCGTGGTTGAAGAAGTAGGTGAGCCCGACCATCATCAGGAAGGTGCCACCGAAGGCCGCGATCGGAAGATGGGCTTCGTTCATGATTCGCGCATATTCCGCAGGCTCGCGGGCGGCGAGGATGACCGCCTCGATCGGACCGATCTTGGCAGCGATCACCACGATCAGCAGCGGGAAGACGATGCGCATGCCGAAGACGGCGATGATGATGCCCCAGGTCAGGAAGCGCTGCTGCCAGACGGGCGTCATGTCCTTCAGCTTGTTCGCGTTGACGATCGCGTTGTCGAAAGACAGCGAGATTTCAAGGACAGCCAGGACCGAGCAGATGAAGAAGACGGTGGCCATGCCGGCGATCGTGCCGGAGGATTGCCAGCCGAGGACGCCGCCGAGAATAAGGCCGATCACGGTGACAATGAAGGCCCAGCGGAAGTAGCCGAGAGTTGAGTTGGCGCCTGTTGCTGCGGAGGTGCTCATGTGCGGTCCTCCAGGCTCAAGGACACAGAATTGGTGGAGATGCGAAGCGCCCTGCACGCCTTCGCAAGAAGCATGATCGAATTGTTCATTGTTCTAGAATCCGCCGGCTCAAATTGCTGGCGGTACCGACATCACGAGAGCGCCGTAAAACTCTCGCCAGAGGGGCCCGGCACCAGGTTCGGACGCGATGATGCTGAAATCACAGCGTCTCACATTCTTGTTAACGAACAATGGTCCCTCGTCAAGATTTAAGGCAGGTGCGCCGCCATTGTTGATCATATCAGGTATGGACGATGTGCTTTGCACTGGTGTCTATTTGGATAATTTTTCCGGGAGCTTACGATGATGTGGCAAAGTTCGGGCTTCGATCTCCAGCGTTTCCTCTATGCCCAGAAAGAGAGCTACGCTCAGGCGCTCACGGAATTGCAGAACGGGCAGAAGCGCAGTCACTGGATGTGGTATGTATTTCCCCAGCTTCAGGGGCTGGGGCGGTCTCCCACTGCTATCCACTTCGGACTGAAATCCGCTGCAGAGGCGCGCGCCTATCTTGGGCATCCCGTGCTTGGAGAGCGTCTGCGGACTGCGACCCGAACGGTACTCGCCCATTCCGGACGCAGTCTGTCGGAAATTTTCGGTCAGCCCGACGACATGAAGTTCCGATCGTCCATGACGTTGTTTGCCGCGGTCGCGCATGCCGACGAGGACGCGTTGTTCCGAGATGCAATCGAGGTCTTCTGTGAAGGCGAGCACGATCGTCGGACGCTCGCGCTTCTGAATGACTAGGCAGCGCCGATGACAATCTGCGGAGACACAGCCAGACTGTTGCTGACTGTGCAGATCGCTTCGGCACGGTGGGCAATTGCCTGTTGCTGCTCCAGATCGAGCGCTCCTTGAAAGACGAAGGTCACGGTGAAGCTGGTGAAACGGGAGGGTTCGTCTGATGCCTTCTCGCCACGGACGCCGACCTCGACGCCTTCGAAACTCCGCACCAGGCCCAGTTCACGCGCGGCGATGCGGGCGCTCATGCTCATGCAGGCTGCAAGTGATGCCAGCAACAAATCGAGTGGGTTGAAACCCGCTTCGCTCGCGCCGGTCACGATGTCCAGTTCGCCGCCCGTCTCGGAGCGTATAGCAGGATAGCCGCTCTTCCCCAGAGTGGCGGTCGCGCCGATCGGTCGTTCCTTCAAATCTGCCATCGGGGTCCCCAAGGTCCAACGCGAGTAGCATAGGGACCCCCAGCAGGAGCGGCAAGCAATGTCAGATGCTGTTGCCGATCCGGGCGGTGCCGGTTTCTCCGTTGTCACGGATCCACTTCAGGCGCTTGTCGCCGGTGCGGATCAGTTCGAAGCACATCGGGGCGCCTTTGTACCAGCTTGTGAACTGCTGGCAGAGCCGATCGCCGTTGATCCACCAGCGACCCTTGTCGTTCGGCTTGGCGAACCGCCCCAGACCCAAGGCTTCGCCGGAGCCATCCACCTGTCCGTTGGGTCGATAGTTCAGCGGGAATTCACCTCCGAAGGGTACGGCGAGGTAGATGCGCTTGCCGATAATTTCTTCCTTGATGGCGGAGGCCGTGAAGCGCTCGTTGGCCATCGCCGCCGGGGCGATGACCGCGATCGTCAGGAGCGTGATCAGTCCGGCACGCATGTTGCTGGTCATTTCGGAAATCTCCCGTTCGAAAGGGTTAACGGGCTCTTCTACGGAACGTGCTCAGCGCTGGATCACGTCGCCTGACGCCGAACCCTCAGTTCCGAATGAAGACGTTGACCGAGGCAGCCCTGCCGTCTGCATCGATCACGGTCAGGATTGCCTGCCCGGCGCCCTCCGGCCGCCACTCGCCGGTTCGTCTGCGGGTGCTGTCGCTCATCGGCTTGCCATCGACCAGCCAGCGGAACGGCGCGCGGCCGGCCTGCATCTTCATGACGACAGGCAGGGGCTCTCCATCCGGGCCCTTGCCGAGTTCAAGCACGGAGCCCTCCAGCGGATAGACGATCTGGGGTGGGCGCTCGCGGGCCGAGACGGAGATGAGGCCGTTCGGATCGACGGAGAAGCGACGCAAGGACTGCGGCAGGTCGGAAGCGGCGATGCGGTTGGCGCCTGTGGGCGCACGGGGCAGCGCCGTTCCGGCGAGGCCCGATTTGGCGAAAGCCTCGAAGAGGATCGGGGCTGCAGTCTGGTAGCCCGAGATGCCAGGGACGGCGGCATTGTCCGGCCGGCCGATCCAGACACCGAGTACATAACGGCCGTCGTAGCCCACCGACCAGGCGTCACGATAGCCGTAGCTCGTGCCGGTCTTGTAGGCGATGCCGGCGGGCGGGCTGCCGGTTGGCGGCAGGACGTCGCCGAGAACGTCTGCTACCGTCCAGGCGGCGGTGGGTTCGAAAAGCGGCTCTTCGTCGATCAGCTCGGCCTTGTCGCGGATGCCGTCACCGAGCCGGACAGGCTGTTCGCGATTGGCGAGTCCTGCATAGAGTTGAACAAGATCCTTCAGCGCGATGCTGGCACCGCCAAGCGCTATTGCCAGGCCCGGCGCCTCGTTCGGTGGCAGTTTCAGCGTCACCCCGGCGCGGCGCAGGCGCACCATCAGGCGGGAGGGGCCGACGGCATCGAGCAGGCGCACGGCAGGCACGTTGAGCGACAGCTGCAGCGCCTGGCGGATGCTGACATCGCCCTGGTAGTGCATGTCGAAGTTCTTCGGGCGGTAGCCGAAGAAGTCGGCCGGGCGGTCCTCAACGATGGTTTCCTGGGCAACCAGACCCTGCTCGAAGGCGAGACCGTAGATGAACGGCTTCAGTGCCGAACCCGGCGAACGCTCAGCCCGCGTCATGTCGATCCAGCCGGAGCGGGATGCATCGAAATAGTCGGCAGCGCCGACTTCGGCGACGATTTCCCCGGTCCTGGCATCGGCCATCAGCAAAGCGAGCGATACCTTGGGGTCGAGCTTGCGGCCCGCTTCGAGCGCCACCTTTTCCAAGGTTTCCTGTACTGGTCGCAGGATCGTGGTCTGGTGGGTGCTGGCCTCGGGTGCCTTTCGCCGAGCGGCTTCCGCCAGATGCGGCGCCAGCGCCGGCAATTGCCGCCGCACGGTGGGGAGCGAGGCGTTGAGCGCCAGCGCGACCTCCGTTTCGTCGACGACGGCAGCTTCGCGGGCGCGCTCCAGAACGCGTTTGCGGGCTTCGAGCGCGTTGTCGCGGTAGCGATCCGGGCGGCGCTTTTCGGGCAGCTGGGGCAGGGCGACCAGGAGGGCAGCCTCCGCTGTCGACAGGCGTTTGGGCTCCTTGCCGAACCAGGCGAGACTTGCCGCGCGCACGCCTTCGAGGTTGCCGCCATAGGGGGCGTGGGTGAGATAGAGGTTGAGGATTTCCGTTTTCGACAGGCGCCGCTCGATCTGGATCGCGCGGGCGATCTGGATGAGCTTGGCACTGATCGAGCGTTCCCGGCGCGGCTCGATCAGGCGGGCGACCTGCATGGAAAGCGTCGAGGCACCGGAAACGATGCGACCGTTCGCGGCAAGCTGCCAGGCGGCGCGACCAAGCGCCAGGACATCGACGCCGGAATGGCTCTCAAAGCGGCGATCCTCATAGGCGACGAGCATCTTCAGCAAGGCCGGGTCGACGTCATCGATTGTGGTCTCAAGTCGCCACAGGCCCTCGCGGGTCGCGAAGGCGCGCAAGAGCTGGCCGTCTCGATCGAGGATTTCGGTCGATACCTCCCGCGCCGCGTCCAGCGGGGGAGGGTAGTTTCTGTCTGCCCAATCGAGTGCGGCGAGCGAGGCGGTTGCCGCGATGGCGACCGCCCCGATGCTGATCCCGATGCGCCTCACCCGACCCATCAGGGTGCGGTCGAGACCGTCATCGCACCCGCTGCCGTGCGCGCCGACAGCTGCGGGCGATACATGTCTTCGACGCTCGCTGCCGGCAGGTCATAGGTGCCCGGCGTGACGGCGCGGACGACATAGGCCAGCGTGATCGTGCCGTTTTCGCCTTCGCCGCGATTGATCGCTGCCACGAAGCGGTCGCTGCGGAATTCGAGATGCGCCGTTTCGGTCTGGCCGATCCAGTCGAAGTTGGCGAGGGCAGCGCTGTCCACGAGGCTCGGATTGTCGATCTCGAAGCCGGCCGCAAGCAGATCGGTGACCAGCAGCTGCGCCGGCCATTCGTCTTCTTCGGTCACTTCCAGCACCACAACATAACGTTCGTTCTGGATGGCTTCGGTGACGTTGGCCTCCTCGCCATCCAGACCGTAATAGGTCTTGGTGATCTCGAAGCCTTCGCCACCGGCTGCCGGCGCTTCGACCGGGGCAGCGACCGTGGTGATTGCCGCACTGACCGGATCAAGCCCGGTATTGGTCAGCGTCAGCGGCGCCTGGAGCAGGGCGTCGCCCGGGATGGTCGCGGCATAGGCACCGGTCTTTTCGGCGCCGTTGACATCCAGCTTCAGACCCTTGTCGTCCTGCTGGAGTGCACGTGCGGCCAGCAGCATCCAGGTCTGTTCCTGGGTGCTGAGAGTTTGCTTCGCCTTCCATTCGTCGGCCACGACCTTTGCCAGGATTGGCACGACAGGCGGAACCGGTCGGCTTTCGGCCGCAAGCGCGAGCACACCGGCCGCATCACGCAATGCCGAGCCATAGTCCGAGCGGGAGAAGCTGACCGGCGTCAGGCGGGCCTGCTCACTCATTCCGGCTGCATCGAGGAAGACGCCGTTGGCCCGCTCGCTGTCGCCGTAGAGAGACAAGGCCGCTGCCAGATGCGCTTTCGAGAGCGGCGTCGGGAAGTCACCCAGCATGGTATCGGCGTAGTAGCGCAGATCGCTGAGCGAGGCCTTGCGGCTGCGGGCCAGCACATAGAGCGCATAGGCGATCTCGTTGCCGCGCGTGCGGATGTCGTTGTCATAGGCGATGCGGTTCTGCAGGTTCTGCAGCGCCTGGACCAAGGCTTCCTCCGGCACATCGAACTTCTGTTCGCGGGCACGGGTCAGGAAGTCGGTGACATAGGCGTCGAGCCAGAGGCTTTCGGAACCGGGTGCCCAGAGACCGAAGGAGCCGCTTGACGACTGATAGGCCAGCACGCGCAGGATGCCGTCCTGAACGCGCTTGTTGATCGCCTCGTCTTCCGGCAGGCCGGAGAGCTTGGCCAGTTCATCGAAGTAGAGAAGCGGCAGCGCGCGGCTCGTTGTCTGTTCGGCGCAGCCATAGGGATAGCGGTCGAGCGCCATCAGCAGGCCGGGAATGTCGAGGCCATCGGCGCGGGCGACGTTGAGGCTGACCGAGGCGCCCTGCAGCAGGCTGTCGGCGAGCAGGTCGCCATCGACGGTCAGGCTCTTGCCCGGTGCCAGCGCAATGACCTGCCGCTCTGTGATCGGCAGGGTTGCCGGGCGCACGGGAAGATCGAGGGACTGGCTGACGGCAATGCCGTCGGCGCCGGACAGGGCAATGTCGATGGCGCCGTCGCCGGGGGTGTTGGCGGTCAGCGGCAACGTGACGGTGGTGGTCTGACCGGCGGTCAGCGCAACTTCTTGGGCTTCCGCGCCGCCGACGCTGACCGGACCGTTGCCGGTGACAGCGAGCGTGTAGGTGCCGGATGGTGCATCCGTCGCCGCGATATCCAGGCGCAGGCTGCTCTGGTCTTCAGGCGCGAGGAACTTCGGCAGGCTCGCCGTGACGACGACAGGATCGCGGATGATCACGTCCGTCTCGCCATGGCCGACGCCGGTCTTTGACCAGGCCCAGGCCATGACACGTGCTGTGCCGTTGAATTGGGGTATGTCGAAGGAGACGCTTGCCTTGCCGTCTGCATCGAGCTTCACGGGTCCGGAGAAGAAGGCCACGAGCTTTTCGCGCGGCGGATTGCCTTGCAAAGCCACCTGTCCGCCGTCACCACCGGTGCGCAGACGTCCGGTGGCGCCCAGCGAGCCATCGATCAGGCGGCCGTAGAGGTCGCGCAGTTCGAGACCGAGGCGGCGCTGGCCGAAATAATAGGTTTCCGGATCGGGTGTCTCGTAGCGGGTGAGGTTGAGGATGCCGACGTCAACGGCAGCGACCATCACATAGGCTTCCTCACCGATGCCTGCCCCTGTGACCTCCACGGGGATCTCGAGCGGCTGGCGGGGCAGGGTCTTTTCCGGCGGCGAAAGCTTGATTACGAGTTTGTCGGAGCCTGGATCGACGGCGAGCCAGGTAACCCCGATCGCGCGCGCCGGCATGCGGCTTTCCTCAGCGTCACCCGGACGGAAGAGCGTTGCCGTGACATAGGCGCCGGCGCCGAAATCGGCTGTCACGGGGATCTCGATCTCCGCGCCTGTGGCCGGGACATCGGCAACCTGGGTGGAAATCAGAGCATCCGTGCCGGAGGTGACGATCACCTGGCCGGCAAAGCGCGGCGAGATCTTCAGCTTTGCGGTCTCGCCGACCTGATAGGAGGGCTTGTCGAGGCCGATTTCGAGGGCATCGGGCGTCTCCGTGGAGCTTGCGGTGACGAACCAGCCGGCGTCAAAGTCGACGCTGGTGACGGCGCCGCCTTGCTCGACCTCCAGGCGGTGGCTGCCCCAGGTGACGGGTACCGAAAGCGCTGTGCCATCGGCTGCGATGTCTGTTGTGCCATCGGCCACAAGCTTGGTCGTGGTGATCGGTTCGTAGCGCCAGGACGAGCCGTCGCGGTACCACTGGTAGTTCCGCTCCAGCTTGATCAGCTTCCAGCGGGCGCCCGCCAGCGCCTGACGCTGACGATTGGGGCCAAGGGCGATCAGGTTGAAGGCTGCATTGGTGTTTTCGGCCAGATCGCCCTCGAATTCCGGCTTGATGCCGATCACAGGACCTTCCGGCGTGACCGGCAGGGTCAGCTTGCGTTCGACGGCGCGACCACCGCCTTCGCGCAGGCGCAGGACCACGTCGGCATTCAGGAGCCGCGTCGTGGAGGGCAGGTCGGTCAGGGAAACGTCGATGGTGGCGAGACCGTCGTCATCCAACGGTGACAGGCCTTCGAGCGGGACACGCATGTCCTCGATGCCTTCTTCGTCCGCCAGGCCGAAGCTGTAGCGGTCGAAGTCCGGATGGCTTGTCGTCGGGCGAATGACGACTTCGCCTTCGAGCGTGAGGCCTGCTGCCGGTGCGCCGTAAAGGTAACGGCCATCGGCGGAGACCGTCACGGGTGCCTCAGGCGAGATCCCCTTTGCTTCGCTCGACAGTTTGAGATCGAGCCGATCCGGCACGAAGTCGTCGACGAGGAAGGTGGACTGGGCGATCGCCGGCTTCTTGGGATCGGTGTGGATCGCGACCGTCCAGGTGCCGCGCATGGCATTGGCCAAGATCGGGAGGTCAACCGCATAACCACCAAGCGTCTCGCTTGATACCGCCATGCGGCGGAACTCGACGCCATCCGGTCGCGAAAACAGGAAGGTCAGCGGCAGGCCGGAAATGGCATCGGCATTGGTGTCCCGGGCCAGCGCTGCAGCATGCACGGTTTCGCCGGGGCGGTAGATGCCACGCTCGGTCCAGGCCAGGATGTCGACCGGGCCCGGTGCCGGGCGACCGGTGACGCCGCGGTCAGAGAGATCGAAGCCGGCGCGGGTCATGTCGAGGAAGACGTTGTCGTCGGCACCGCTGCGGGCTGCGATGACGGCCGGAGCAAGGGCTGCGCCGCCACGTACGAGACCGGCATCAAAGCGGGCGCGACCCTCGGCATCGGTCGTGGCGGTTGCCAGGATCTCGTTGTTCTTGGCGATCAGCTGCAGTTCGATATTGGCAAGCGGGCTTGCCGATGCGAGCGAACGGGCGAAGACATGCAGGCCGTCCGTGCCGGCAAAGGTCGAGAGTCCGATGTCGGAGACCACGAACCACTGCGTCGCGCGGCTGTCCCAGCTCTCGGTGATCCCGGTCGGGGAGACCGCGGTCATCACGTAGATGCCGGGCTTGCGGGTCGGCAGCGCGTCCTGCAGCGGAATGCTGGTGACGACTTCCTTGTTCTGCTCGTTGGCGATCTCGACCGAACCCTGCCAGACGAGTTCGCCCAGTTCATCCTTCACGCGGCCGGCGGTATAGCCGTCCATCTGGGTGAGGAACTGCGAGGATGCCAGCAGCGGAGCGATGTTGCGGTCGCCGATCCGGTAGAGCTCGAGATTGGCGCTTTCGCTGTTGATCGAGACCAGCGGAATGCCCTGACGGGCAGAGGAAGGCAGAACGAAACTGTCGCCGGTGAAACGCACGATGGAGCTGCGGTCGCGGACATAGAGTTCCAGTTCGACCGGGGCTTCCAGGTTCTCGTCCACCGAGGAGGGGAGGCCGGCGCGGATTGCGAGGCGATAGCGCCCGCCATGCTCCAGGCCTTCGACGCAGATCTGGTTGTTCTTGGCTTCGAGCGCCTTCGGCGTCTTGCCATCGAGTGTGACGAAGGACGAATAGTCGACGCCGCGCTTGACCAGCGGTTCGGAGAATTCGACGCAGGCACGCGGCGAAGCGCTGTCGGAATCAACAGTGTTGTTGACAACGCGGAAGCCCTGGCGGGAGCGCAGATCTTCGAAGGCGGCCTGGACTTCCGCATTCGACGCCAGTTCGAGGCTGGCCTTGTAGGCGCTGAGCGCCGGACGCCAGGTCTCGCTGTTTTCGAGTGACTTGGCGAGGGTAGCCAATGCCTCTGCGCGGGTCGCGGCACCACGGGTGAGGAGATAGCCGTTGATCGCGGCCATCGCCCCTTCATTGGCCATTCCGTAGTTCCCGGTCACGGTGTTGGCCATGCGGGCCAGTTCCAGCCATAGGGCCTGATCGTCGGGATCGATGGACAGCGCGCCCTTCATCGAGGCAACGGCGAAGTCGACGTTGCCGCCGGTGAAGGCAGCGCGACCGGTTTCGATGAGCGCATCGCGTCCCAACCCCTCCTGCTCTGGAGCAATGGCGAGATTGTCACGCTGGTTGCGGGCTTCGGTTTTCAGGTAATCCGAAATGAAAGCCAGGGCTGGCGGGGCGCCGATGTCTTCCTCTGCCGCCTGAACGACGATGCGGCCGGCGATGGCGCCCGGGAAGCTGTTCAGCTGGTCATAGTCGGACTTTAGGAAGCACCAGTTGACCTTCGGATTGTAGGTGAAGGCCCGGCAGGAGGAATCGCCGATGCAGCTCGCCTCGCATTCGTCGATGGAGACGTTCTTCTCGGTGCGCATATCGAAGCCGAAATAGTCGGCATCGTCGATCCGCTCGATGGTTCTGACATCTTGAGCGGAAGCGGGAAGGAGGGGTAGCGGGACGAGCGCAAGTGCAAGTGTGAAAATTGCCGAAAAACGGTGCTTCAACATGGTCCCCTCCGAGCCTGATCACGGCTTTGAGAGGTTACTCTTTGCTCATGACGGTGGCTTGTCAATCGGCACAGGACACAGGCTGCGAGTCATTTCTGGGTAGACTGCAGGTGCCTTACGGGCGTCGTTCGCTGAAGCTTCTGGCCTGCTCGAGGATCCAGGCGGCAAAGGTGCTTGCCGGCCCGTAGGCCATCTTCGACAGCGGTCGCACGAGGTAATAGGCGCTGGCACTTTTCACCTCATGATCCCAGGCGCGGACCAGCTGTCCACTCGCCAGTTCGGGCTCGATCAGGAAGGTCGGTACCAGTGCAATGCCGAGGCCCGCATGGCAGGCCTGGACGACGTTGGAGAATTGCTCGAAACGCATGCCACCGCCCCGGCCTTCGCTGATGTTGAGGCTCGCAAACCAATGCTCCCAGGCGCGCGGGCGCGACGCCATGTCGAAGAGCGGTTTGGCCAGCAGATCCTCGGGCCGCTTCACCGGGTTGGCGGCGAGAAAGGCCGGGCTGCAGACCGGCACCACCATCTCATGCATGAGGAACTGGCAATCCGTGCCGGGCCAGTTCGGTTCGCCGATATGGATCGCGGCATCCAGCCCCGAGCCCTCGAAGTCAAACTGGCCGATGCGCGTGGCGAAATCCATGATGATGGCCGGGTTCTTCGACAGGAAGTCGGGGATGCGTGGCATCAGCCAGCGGGTGCCGAAGGTGGGGAGGATGGCGAGGCGCAGATGCGTGTCGTCGCGGGTCGCCATGGCTTCGAGCGAGAGCGTGCGGATCGTGGCCAGTGCGTCCCCGATACCTCTTGCATAGGTTCGGCCGATGGCCGTCAGTTCGACGCCGCGATTGGTGCGCTCGAAGAGTTTGACGCCGAGCTGGTCCTCGAGAAGGCCGATCTGGCGGCTGATCGCCCCTTGTGTCAGCGCCAGTTCGTTGGCGGCAGCCGAAAAGCTGCCGAGCTTGGCAACGGAATCGAAGGCGGCGAGCGCGCTGGTGGACGGCAGGAAACGGCGTTGATGTGTGAGCATGTGATATGAATAGACCTAATAGCAACATGAGTAAACATGGCTTGAATTGTTGTCAGACATGAGCAATCTGGCATAACGAAACAAATGGATGAGACCGATGAGCGAGATGCGACCCTTTTCCTGGAGTGATCCCTTCCTGATGTCCGAGATCCTCAGCGAGGATGAGCGGATGATCCAGGATGCGGCGGCGGGTTTTGCCGAAGCCGAGCTCGCTCCGCGGGTCGCGGACGCCTATCTCGGTGAAACGGTCGAGCCTGAGCTCTTCCGCCTGATGGGCAAGGCCGGTCTCCTCGGTGTGACGCTGCCCGAGAAGTATGGTGCTGCCGGCGCCAACTACGTGTCCTACGGCCTGGTGGCGCGGGAGATCGAGCGCATCGACTCCGGCTATCGCTCGATGATGAGCGTGCAGTCGTCGCTCGTCATCTATCCGATCTATGCCTATGGCTCGGAGGAGCAGAAGGACAAGTATCTTCCAGGTCTCGTTTCCGGTGAACTCATCGGTTGCTTCGGCCTGACCGAGCCGGATGCCGGCTCCGATCCGGGCGGCATGAAGACGCGCGCCGAGAAGATCGAGGGCGGCTATCGCCTGCGCGGCTCGAAGATGTGGATCTCCAACGCACCGATCGCCGATGTCTTCGTCGTCTGGGCGAAGTCGGAAGCCCATGGCGGCGAAATCCGCGGCTTCATTCTTGAGAAGGGCATGAAGGGGCTGTCCGCTCCGAAGATCGGCGGCAAACTTTCGCTGCGCGCTTCGGTTACCGGCGAAATCGTCATGGACGGCGTCGAAGTCGGCGAAGATGCGCTGATGCCAAACGTCTCGGGCCTCAAGGGTCCGTTCGGCTGCCTCAACCGCGCCCGGTATGGCATTTCCTGGGGCGTTCTCGGTGCGGCCGAGGATTGCTGGCATCGTGCTCGCCAGTATGGTCTCGATCGCAAGCAGTTCGGCAAGCCGCTCGCCGGCACGCAGCTCTTCCAGAAGAAACTGGCCGACATGCAGACCGAAATCGCGCTCGGCCTGCTCGGTTCTCTCCGCGTCGGTCGCCTGATGGACGAACACCAGTTCGCTCCGGAAATGATCTCGATCGTCAAGCGCAACAACTGCGGCAAGGCACTCGACATCGCCCGCATGGCCCGCGACATGCACGGCGGCAACGGTATCCAGATCGAATACCATGTCATGCGCCATGCGCAGAACCTGGAAACCGTCAATACCTATGAGGGCACGCATGACGTGCATGCCTTGATCCTGGGCCGTGCGCAAACCGGCATTCAGGCGTTTTTCTGATCGTTACTCAGTGAGTTCAGTCCCGCTCCCCATCATTGATTGATCCGGGAGCGGGACTGTCGCATTCTTGCGTCGGTGTCGAAACTGCAAGACTTCAGCTTAAACATTCATATACTTGTGCGGACATAGAAACACGTTCAGAAGCCGCTATGTTTGATTTATGCTGAGGTACGGTGATTCCTGTTCGGGTGGAGCGGGAGACGGTGCCTTGCACCACGACCGGTTGTGGAGGAGGCGCCATGTATGCTTTGACAGTGCTCGACCAGTCCGCGCTGAAGACGTTTCGTAGCGAGCACCCCTGGCTCGAGTTTCCGGACCGGATCTCTGAGGTTTGCGTCTACTTCGATGACAATGGCGGTCCCAGCCGCCTGACGGCTCAGGAAACCGGGACGGACGGCAAGACGGTCAGCGCCGATGTCGATGCATTCGGCGTCGAAACAATCCTGAGCCTTATTCGCTACGCGCCGCAGGGCACAGCCAAGCATGAGGAATGCCCCGAAGAACGCAACATCTGGGCGCTACTCGAACAGTTGCCGGTTGCTGACGGTACCCGACCGGTGGAAGAGGTCGAGGCCGAACGAGCGACAAAGCTGCAGGCCGGCTATGTTATCCTCCGGAACATTGCGATCGGTAAGCTCACCGAGCTCTTGAACGGCGCCCGGAATGCACGAGAGACGCAACGTCTTACCGATGCCATCGAGACGCTGCCTGTGCAGCTTGAAAACGTCGAAGATCGCCACAAACCCCAGTTTCTCGAGATCGACCTGTGGCGGTTCGTGGCGGTGTTGCGGGACGAACTGGCGCTACCTGCCGACTACGAACTCACGCCCGCTCGCGACGAGGAGGCGATTTCTCAGGAGGTCATCGAACAAGCGGAAGCCAATGCCCTATCCGGGCCAGTGATCCAGGCACTGTTCGAACTCTCACCGGTTGCCTTCTCCATTTCGAGCATCGGTCAGAAGAGTTCCCGTTACATCCGGGTCAACCAAGCCTATCTCGACCTTGTTGGCAAAAGCTGGGATGAGATCGGGGGAAGCGAGATGGTAGCGTCCGGCGTGGTCTCCGGGAGCGAGGCACGTGCGGAACGGCTGATGCTGCTTGACCGCGACGGAGGCTACTCCGGCATGCGGGGTGATATCCGCGATGGCGGCGGCAATGTGGTGCCTGTCGTGATATCTGCCCGGCGCATTTCCGTGGCCGGGCAGCTTTACGACTTCGAGGTCTTGCAGCGCGCATCAGAGGACTGACGGCGGTTGTCAGGCTCGCCTGAACAGGGCGAGCGACCGTGCTTCCAAGCGGAAAGATTTGCCCTCCTCCGCCACGTCTCCGTGACGGTCGACATCGAAGGTGGTCAGTTCGAGCTGCCAGTTGCCGCCACCGGTCTCTGGCATCACAAAGTCGATGTCCTCGGCGACGGGGTTGAAAAGCAGCAGAATCTCCGGCCAGGCTGTTTCCTCGCCGTCGAGATCCGGACGCAAGAGCTTCAACGCCAGCGGGTTGCCATCCAGCCAATGCTCGGCTTCCTGATGGCCTCCCTCCACGCTGTACCAGTCGATGATCATGCCATCGCGCCAGTTTGCTCGGCGTAGAAGTGGCTGGGTCTGGCGCAGCGCGATGAGGCGGCGGGTGAATTCCCGTAGATCTTCGCAGGTCTGCGGCAGGTCTTCCCAATGCAGCCAGCTGATCTCGCTGTCCTGGCAATATCCATTGTTGTTGCCCATCTGCGAGCGGCCGAATTCGTCGCCGGCCAGGAGCATGGGTGTCCCGTGCGAAAAGAAGAGCGTGGCGAGGAAATTGCGCTTCTGACGCTCGCGGATCTCGTTGATCCCGGCATCGTCGGTCGGACCTTCATGACCGTAGTTGTGACTGCGATTGTGATCGTGGCCGTCCTTGTTGTCCTCGCCGTTCGCATCATTGTGCTTCTGGTCATAGGAAACGAGGTCGTTCAACGTGAAGCCATCATGCGCGGTGATGAAGTTTACGCTGGCCCAGGGGCGACGGCCGCGAAGGTCGTAGATGTCGCCCGAGCCCAAAAGGCGGGCAGCAAAATCCTGGGCCGTATTGTCGGTGTTCAGCCAGTATTCGCGGGTGGAATCGCGGTATTTGTCGTTCCATTCAGCCCAGCCCGGCGGGAAGCCACCAACCTGATAGCCGCCTGGGCCAATGTCCCATGGCTCGCCGATCAGTTTGACCTTGGAGAGAACCGGATCCTGCGAGATTGCATCGAAGAAGCCGCCGCGTTGGTCGAAGCCCTCGGGCTCGCGGCCCAGAATGGTGCCGAGGTCAAAGCGGAAACCATCGACATGCATCTCCTCGGCCCAATAACGCAAACTGTCCATCACCATCTGCAAGACACGGGGATGAGAGGTGTTGACCGTGTTACCGGTGCCCGTGTCGTTGATGTAGTAGCGGTGATTGTCCGGCAAGGTGCGGTAATAGGAGAAATTGTCGATGCCCTTGAAGGACAGGGTCGGGCCGAGTTCGTTGCCTTCTGCCGTGTGGTTGTAAACGACATCAAGGATCACCTCGATGCCGGCGTCGTGGAAGGATCGCACCATGTCGCGGAAGCCAAGCAGGCCCTTGGGGCCATAATAGCGGCTTGCCGGAGAGAAAAAGCCGATGGTGTTGTAGCCCCAGAAATTATGCAGCCCCTTGTCCATCAGGTGACTGTCATCGGGGAATGCGTGGACCGGCAGCAATTCGATCGACGTGATGCCGAGGCTCTTCACATAATCAACTGCAGCTTTGTGACCCAGACCTTCGAAGGTGCCTCTGAGTTCGTCCGGGATGGCCGGGTGGAGCTTGGTGAAACCCTTTACATGGGTCTCATAGACGATCGTTTGCGCCCATGGAATGCGTTGGAACCCGTTTGACTGGCGGCTGTCTGCCGGGTCGACGACGCGACACTTGGGCGAACAGGGGGCGCTATCGAGCGCGTTAAAGGAGAGATCCTTCTCGTCGGCGTCGAAGTCATAACCGAAGTGGGCCTTGGACCAGGCGAAATCGCCCACGATTTCGCGAGCATAGGGGTCGAGCAGCAGCTTGTTCGGGTTGAAACGATGCCCGTTCTCCGGCTCGTAAGGCCCGTGGACGCGGTAGCCATAAAGCTGCCCTGGCTTAACGCCGGGCAGATAGCCGTGCCAAACCTCGTTGGTGTATTCGGGAAGCTCGATCCGTGCGATCTCGATACTTCCACTATCGTCGAAGAGGCAGAGCTCGACGCGTTCTGCGTGGGCGGAAAAGAGAGCGAAGTTGGTGCCCTCTCCATCGAAGCACGCGCCGAGTTGGTGCCATTCGCCCGGCGTGACATGAAAATGCGTGCTCTTGGCGTCCATCTGATCCTCTGATGTCTGGAGTTGCGGAGCTTAATTCCCAACCTCCGACCTTTGTTCCGGACCTCTTCTTCATCAGGAACTTTCGGTCTCCTCGCCGGTTTGCCTCGCAAGACGATCCTTTGATGCAGCACGAAAGGTGAAGCAGATGCCGGCGAAATCGAAGGCACAGCAGAAGGCGGCAGGTGCCGCACTGGCTGCCAAACGAGGCGATGCGAAGGTCTCCGATCTGAAAGGTGCTTCTCGCAGCATGGAAAAGAGCATGAGCGAGACGGAGCTTGAAGAACTTGCTTCGACAAAACGGAAAGGCAAGCCGGGCCATGTCGAGGATCGCACATGACGCCGGGCGAGCTTGGCCGGGAAACGGCGCTCGTAACTGGGGGCGGATCAGGGATCGGAAAGGGGGCCGCCCTGAAACTTGCAAGCGGTGGCGCATTTGTCGGACTTCTGGGGCGTACTGAAGACGAGCTGGAGGAAACACTCACCGAAATCCGTAAGCTTGGCGGTGATGGCATGGTCCTTGTGGCGGACGTCAGTGATGCGCGCTCGATGCAAGCTGCCGTGGAGCAATTGATAGTCGCCCGCAAGGGACTGCAAATCGTTGTCGCCAATGCCGGCATTAACGGCACCTGGGCGCCCATAGATGACCTGAAGCCGGAAGAATTCGACAAGACCATCGCGATCAACCTCAGGGGCACCTATCTGACGCTCCACCACGCGGTGCCTCACATGAAGAAGAGTGGCGGTTCAATCATCGTCGTCTCCTCGATCAACGGAACAAGGACATTCACCTCGCCGGGTGCGACGGCCTATTCTGCCACCAAGGCCGCTCAGCTCGCCATGGTGCAGCAACTCGCCCTTGAACTCGGCCGTCACGGTATCCGGATCAATGCCGTGTGCCCTGGCGCGATCGACACCGAGATCGACGACAATACCCGGGTCCGCAACAAGCGGCAGGCCGAGGTACCCGTCTCGTTTCCGGAAGGAGACATTCCGCTGACCGGCGGGGAAGCCGGGACCGTGGAGGACGTCGCCGAGGTCATTGCTTTTCTTGCCTCTGATGCCTCCCGGCACGTCACGGGGACGCCAATCTGGGTCGATGGTGGCCAAAGCTTGTTGAGATAAGCAGCAGCCACCCGCCCGTCAGTCCCGTTCGGGAGGGATCGGGAGGCGGTGTTCCAGCAGCCGCAGGAGCCAAAGAACAGCCAAGGCAAAGCCGGTGGCGATCAATCCGATCTGCCAGAAGCCCAGGCCGCAGGACAGGCCAATGGCACCGGCGAACCACAGGCCGGCACCTGTCGTCAGTCCCTTCACCTCGCCTTTGTTGAAGACGATCATGCCTGCCGCGAGGAAAGCGACGCCTGCTGTGACAGCTTCGATCAGACGTATCGGATCGAGCCTGACCTCCTGGGCATTGAAGGCGTCGTGGTGCGCAATTTCGATCGTCAGGACCGCGACGATTGCCGCTGACAGGCACACGAGAACATGCGTCCTCAAACCTGCCGCGTGGCTGCGCCATTCTCGCTCCACGCCGATCGCAGCACCGCAGGCCATCGCAATCAGGAGCCTGATGACGATGGCCGACAGTTCAAGAGTTGTCGTCGTGCCGAAGCTTGAAAGTTCGGAGGGCATGTTCCCGCACCCTGAGGCTTAGTGCTTCCGGTCGCCGGCGATCGTGGAGGTATAGGTAGCAGAAACGGGGTCGCTGGCTGGGTAAGTGTCCTCGAGACCCTCTTCAAGCGCACTGCCTCCGCGTTGCATGCTCTTCTCCTGCTGTTCCTGGCGCAGGCTTTCGACAGCTTCGCTGGGCTCTTGGCCTGTCTCAGCGTCCTCCTTCTCTTCCGCATCGGTCATGTCAAAGCGACTCGCCTGGAGCAGCAGAACCTGGGCTTTTCCCAGGGCATTGTCGCGGGTCAGGGCGCCACTTTCCGTCTGCGCCATCTGGACTGATACTCTCTCGCCGCCGTCTCCATGGAATTCGACGACAAAGCTACCTGATGCTTCGGGGCTCTCGATGATTTCCGTTCCGATGATCTGCATGGATAATCTCCCTTTGTTTCAGCGTGGAAACGCCGGGCGTCATAGGGATGTTCCATCTCAGGCAATGTTCCATCCCCGCGAGCAGCAATCCTCCTGAATGGGCAGTTAAGTCTATGTTTACCATGTTGTTTGGCAATTTAAGAAAAACTGAACAAAGCGCGGTGGCACGCGTTGTGGTGGCAAAAGGAGAACGAAGATGAGACCAGGACAGGCCCTCGCCATCGATACCATCCTCATCGTAGAAGACGATGTCTTCATCTCAATGGATGCCGCAGACGCCGTTGCGCGCGCTGGCGTCAATGTGATCACAACCGAGACCGTACGCGACGCGCTCGAAATTCTCGAAACGGAGCATATCTCGGGTGCAATTCTCGACTTCAAGGTTCGTGACGGCGCGGTCACGCCGATCGTCCAGCAGCTTCGCCGCAGCGGGATCCCGTTCCGCATCGTGTCGGGGTCGGCCATCCGCGAAATCGAGGAAAACGGAATCCCGCCCGAACTTTGCGCACCCAAGCCGGCCGATTACCGACAAGTGCTTGTATCCCTCTTGAGCGAGGCGCCGACGCCCCGCCCGATCGGCCGTCACTGAGATCGTGCTTCAGCGCCTGGACATCAGGCGTTCGAGCGTTCGTTCCACTACGTCCACCATTACCATTGTCTGATGGTCGACCTCGATGTTCAGCGCGTCGCCCGGCCGGTAGCGCGGGAACGTCGTCTGACGAAGAGTTTCGGGAATCAGGTTGATCGTGAAGGTGCCGTCTTCCGCTTCCGCGACGGTCAGGCTCGCGCCGTTGACAGCCAGATAGCCGCGCTTGAAGACATATTTTGACCATTCCGCAGGCATGCGGAAACGGATGAAGGCGCCCGGCATATCCATCTTCGCCGCAACCAGTTCGGCGGTGGTTGCGATGTGGCCAGCAATGTTATGCCCGCCATTCTCGTCTGTGGGCTTTGCCGAGCGTTCGATATTCACGCGGTCTCCGGCCTTGAGCGTGCCCAGATTGGTGCGCTCAAGCGTTGCGTCCATGGCGTCAAAGGTAACGATCGTTCCTTCCATCGTTGTTACCGACAGGCAAACGCCTTCCACCGAGACACTCGCCCCTATCTGCAGGTCTGCCATCAGCCGCTCGGGAAATTCGATGAAAAAGGTCGTGTAGCCATCGCGGCGAACGACGGATGTGATCGGAGCGACGGTCTGAACGATGCCGGTATACATGACGTGATTTCTTTCTTCAGTGGCTGCGACGCGAAGGTAATGCCTCGCCCGCCAAAGACAATGCTTTCGTCAGCTTCTCAGTGTTCACCATCTGCATTCCTCGGGAACGGACGGGTGGACGGGCGGTTGAGAAGTCTGCAGCTTTGGAACGGGTTGCGGGCTTAGGCTTCGCCGTCCTAGATCTGTCGTAACATTAGTTCACTGTGCCTTCTCATCTCATTCGGTGGCCTCTTTCATGACCAAGATCCTTTGCATTGCCCTCAATCCGGCGATCGACATCTCCAGCGATGCGGAGGTGGTGCGCCACACGCACAAGACCCGCACTCATAATCAGCAGCAATTCCCCGGGGGAGGGGGTATCAACGTCGCCCGCGTCATTGCGACGCTCGGTGGAACCTGCGAATTGATGTTCTTGTCCGGCGGCGCCACCGGCGAACTGCTGGAGGCCATGCTGAAGCCGCTGCCGATTGTGGAGAGGACGTTCCGCATTCACGATCCAGTCCGAGTCGCTTTTGCGGTGCACGAGACGTCAACCAATCTGGAGTATCGCTTCGTCCCGGAAGGGCCTTTGGTGACGCGGGCTGAGCTCGAGCCGCTTTTCCAGGCCGTCGCTTCCAGTGATGCCGACTATGTCGTCGCAAGTGGCAGCCTGCCGAGAGGCGCGCCTGACGATACCTATGTCCGGCTCGCGAAACTGGTTGCGGAGCGGGGTGGTATGTTTGTGCTGGACACGTCCGGAGCCGCCTTGACGCAGGCAATGTCCGGCGCACGGATGTTCCTGGTCAAGCCAAGCCTGGGAGAGTTCGAGACATTCCTCGGTCGTAAACTCGCCCATCATGAGGTCGGTAAAGCGGCCCAGGCCCATATCCGCACGGGTGCCGCCAAGTACATCGCCGTGACACTCGGTGCGGACGGAGCAGTCCTTGCCTCAGCCGATCAGATCATCCAGCTGCCGGCGATCGATGTGCCCGTTAACTCTGCGACCGGTGCCGGCGATAGTTTTGTGGCCGGCATGGTCTGGTCTTTGGCAGAAGGGCACAGCATCGAAGACGCCTTCCGCTTCGGGCAAGCCGCCGGAGCGGCAACGGTCATGACCTCCGGTACGGAGTTGTGCCGCCAACAGGACGTTCTCGATCTCTACAGGCGTGAAATCCGGGCCGCCGGATCGTCGCTTGATTGATCACGCCTTCGGGAAAAACGTCCGACGGTTGTTTTATTACTTGTCACAAATTATCAAGTTTTATATTGGGAGGCAGCGTGAATGCCCGTCCCGGGCGAGGTCTAGTTCAGTCATCTAATAAGGGAGCTCCCAATGCCGCTCATTCATTCGGGGCCTTTGCTCAAGCGATTTGGCATTCTCCTGTTCCTGCTTCTGAGCTCGACCATCGCGCTGGCGCAGCAGTCGGCGCCGGTGCCATCGGTGCCTGAAGCCGCTGCGGCTGCCGCACCGGCGCCTGTCGTCGCTTCACAGCCGGTCGCGTCACCGGATCCGGCACTTGCGCCTTCAACCGATGCAGAGCCGTCCGCGCCGATCGCGCGGCCGGCGGCACAGCCCATGGCACAGCCTGTCATATCCCCTCCGCCGACCCCAGCAATCAAAGCGGTTCCTCCTGCGGTCGAAGGCGCTGCTGCCGTCGGAGACGCCAAGAAGGCGCATAATCTCTCGCCGGAGGGCATGTTCATGGCGGCCGACTGGGTCGTCAAATCGGTGATGATCGCTCTGGCACTCGCTTCCGTGCTCACGTGGACCGTATGGCTCGCAAAGTCACTGCAGCTGTTCGGCGCCCGCTCGCGAGCCAAGCGGGGCCTCAAGGCTGTCATCGCGGCCCGCCATCTGAGCGATGCCATGCAGTTGCTGGAAAAGCGGGGCGGTGTCGTTGCCGCCATGGTTCGCTCTGCGCAACATGAGGTGTCCTTGTCCGATGCTGCGATCGATCAGGTTGGCGGCGACGGAGTGAAAGAACGCGTTGCCTCGGCCCTGTCGCGCATCGAAGCCCGGGCCGGCCGGCAGATGTCGAGCGGAACTGGCGTACTCGCGAGCATCGGTTCAACGGCACCGTTTGTCGGTCTTTTCGGGACTGTCTGGGGCATCATGAATTCGTTTATCGGCATTGCCGAAACGCAGACGACCAATCTCGCGGTCGTTGCCCCCGGTATCGCCGAAGCTCTGCTTGCAACAGCCATCGGTCTGGTCGCGGCCATTCCTGCCGTCATCATCTACAACGTCTTCGCCCGTTCGGTGACAGGCTATCGTCAGCTGCTCGCCGATGCCGGCGCCGGCATCGAGCGTCTGGTCAGCCGCGACCTCGACTTCCGCAAGAGTGCTCGGATCGCCCAGGCGACCAAGGCCATGGCGATGGCGGCGGAGTAATCACGATGGCCGGCGGTATCAGGGATAACGGGTCCGGTGACGATCTCGTGGAGAACCACGAGATCAACGTCACCCCTTTCATCGATGTCATGCTGGTGCTTTTGATCATCTTCATGGTGGCGGCACCGCTTTCGACCGTCGACGTGAATGTCGATCTGCCGGCCTCCACAGCAAAACCGGCCGAGCGGCCCGATGAGCCTGTTTACGTCAGCCTCAAGGAGGACATGAGCCTTTCGCTCGGCAATGATACGGTTGCCCGCGAGGCGCTGGGCGTTTCGCTGGATCGCATGACGGAGGGCAACAAGGATGCCCGCATCTTCCTGCGCGCGGACAAGACGGTGGACTACGGCCAGTTCATGGAGGTCATGAACCTTCTGCGTGAGGCCGGCTACCTGAAGATCGCGCTTGTCGGACTGGAGACGGTTCCGGCCGCCCCCGTCCAGGAGGGCGCAAGCGCTGGCTCTGCGGAGCCCAGGCCATGATCGAGCCCCGCTCCACAAAACGGATCCTTGGTGAGGGGCTGTTGTGGACCACGGCCGGCGTGTTGATCGTCACGGCCCATGCGGGCGCCGTGGCCGTTCTGTTGCGCGAGCCTAAGGTGGAACTGGCCGACAGCGGACCGCCGCCCGCGATCATGATCGAACTTGCGGCCCTGCCCGAAGCCGTCATTACCGATGAGACCGAAATCTCCACCGATCAGGTGGACGCGGAAGAGGTCAAGACGGCAACAAGCGAGCCCCAGCCGGAGCCAATTCCGCAGCCTGTCGCGCAACCCTTGCCGGAGCCTCCGCCCCCGGAGCCCGAGCCGGAGCCGGAAGTCGCGGAAGCGCTGCCGGAACCGCCTCCGATCGTCGAGCCTGAGCCCTTGCCAGAGCCGCCCCCGGAAATCGATCCTATCGAGGAGCTGGTGATGGCGGAGCTCGCAAATGTCGAGGTTCCGATCCCGATGATGCGGCCGCCGGTGCCCAAGCCCGAGATCGCGAAGAAGAAGGCGACCCCGCCGAAGAAGGTGGTGAAGAAACCCCATGTGCAGCCGCCGGCTTCACAGGCGGCGCGCACGGCCAAGGCAGAGGTCGTGCAGTCGACTCGCAATGCTGCTGCCGCTTCCGCGAGCGGCGCGGGGCAGAATGTCTCGCCCGCAAGATGGCAGTCTCGTTTGATGTCCCATCTCGAACGCCGCAAGCGTTACCCGAGCGCTGCCCGAAGCAACCGGGAAGAGGGCACCGTCTATGTCCGGTTCAAAATAGACGATTCCGGCAATGTGCTGTCCGTCTCCCTCTCCCGCTCGTCTGGCTATCCGACGCTGGACAATGCCGTTCTTGACATGGTGCGCGCTGCTTCCCCGGTTCCGGCACCGCCTGCTGGCGTCAGCAAGACCATAACGGCCCCGGTCAGATTCAATCTGCGCTGATCGCTGCCGTCCTGAGCAGGTCCAGCGCCTCCTGCCTTACCTTGAGGATAGGGCGGCCGGCATCGATGCGGTGCCAAAGGATTGGGCCTGTTGCGCGCTCCAATTGCTGATCAAGCACATGGACCGTCGCATCCGAGTCGCGAACCGGTCGTTCCTGAATGCGGGCTCGAAGGGTGGCCGGATCGGCTTCCAGCCAAAGCCCGAGAAACGGAACATCGTTCTCCTGTGCCACCTTCTGGAGTGTTGCCCTTTCGGCTGCATTCGCGAAGACCGCATTGGCAACAACGCAGCCGCCAGACTTCAAGACCATATCCGCCTTTTCGACAATGGCCGCATATACACGCGCCGAAACCTCTGGTTTGTAAGCCTCTTCCGGCATCGGATGGCCCCGTGTGTGGCCGAGCATGGCGCGGCGAAGCCGGTCGCTTTCGAGCAGTCGTGCGCCGGGAGCCAGCCCGATATGAGGCGCCATGGCTTCCGCGAGTGTCGATTTACCGGAGCCGCTCAATCCGCCGACGGCAACCAATACCGGTTGTTTTCGCTCTAACAGATCGAGTGCGAGATCCCGATAGGCAAGTGCTTCCTTTGCCGCCTTGCCGGATGGGTCACCGAGGTCCCGAAGCTGTGTTGCACCGACATGGGCGCGAATGGCGGCTCTCAAGGCCAGGAAAAACGGCAATAGGCCGAAGCCCGCATCGTCACCGGTGCGGTCGAGATAGCGATTGACGACGGCATTGGCAAAGTCCGGCAGGTTACGGTGCCACAGGTCCATCAGCAGGAAGGCCAGATCATAGAGAATGTCCGAGGTTGCCAGATGCTCGTTGAAGTCGATGCAGTCGAACATGCGCGCACCTTCGGGCCCAAGGAAGATGTTGTGCAGATGGAGGTCGCCATGGCAGTGACGGATCGTGCCATCCTGCTCTCGTCCGTCGAGCAGTGTGCCATGGCGATCAAGAGCCCGCTGAAAGAGATCAGTCAGGTGCCGAGTTTCGGCAGCAGAAAAAAGAGGCACGGCAGAAAAGGCCGCGTGGTTGATATCAAGAATGGCCGCGAGGTTCGCACGACCGCTGCCGGTGTGCAGCACCCTGGCCTCCTTGTGAAAGTCGGCAATGCGCTCGGCCGTCTCTTCCATCAGGGGCTTCGACAAAACGCCCGACTCCGCCATCCTGTCGAATAGCACATCCTGCGAGAAACGGTGCATCTCGACCACATAGTCGATGGGGACGCCTTCTCCATCAAACGCTAGTTTTCCGCTGGCGTCGCGGCTGATAGCCCTGACGCCTAGGTAGATCTCCGGTGCGGTCCGGCGGTTGAGAGCGATCTCGGCCTCGCAGCAACGCCTGCGGAGATCGAGCGTCGAGAAGTCGGCATAGGGTAGCTTGACCGCCCGCTTCAGCTTGTAGGCCTTGTCTCCGGCCAGGAAGATCAAAGAGATGTGAGTCTCGATCACTTCGACGAGCGAGGTGGTGCCGTGGCTTGCGCGGGATCGCAGAAAGGCGATGGTTGCGGATTGGTCCTCGGCTGGCATGCATCCCCCACATCTGACGGTTGCCGCAGCTTCACAAATTCACAGGCCAAAGGCCAGTGCCGGGCACATGGACCTTTGTCGCAGAATCAAGGGCCGGCGCATTGCCACCGGCCCTTCGCCGTTCACTCGATGTCGAACTTGACGCCCTGGGCGAGCGGCAGGGTGCGACCGTAGTTCACGGTATTGGTCTGGCGGCGCATATAGGCCTTCCAGCTGTCGGAGCCGGATTCGCGGCCGCCGCCGGTTTCCTTCTCGCCACCGAAGGCGCCGCCGATTTCTGCACCCGACGGGCCGATGTTCACGTTGGCGATGCCGCAATCCGAACCGCGATCGGAGACGAAGGCTTCCGCCTCGCGGATGTCGTTGGTGAAGATCGACGAGGAGAGACCCTGCGGCACGTCGTTGTTCAGCGCCAGGGCGTCGTCGAAATTCGTATATTTGATGACGTAGAGGATCGGCGCGAAGGTCTCCTCTACGACCGGGCCGCATTGCTCTGGCATCTCGACAAGGGCTGGGCGCACGTAGAAGGCGTCGGCCGCCTCGTCGGCGCGCACGCGGTCACCGCCATGGACCTTGCCGCCATTGGCCTTTGCGGCCTCAAGCGCGTGGTGCATACGGTCGAAGGAGCCCTTGTCGATCAGCGGCCCGATCAGATTGCCGGCTTCCAGCGGATTGCCGATGGTGACCGAGCGATAGGCCTTGATGAGGCGCGGAACCAGCGTGTCGTAGACGCTTTCATGCACGAAGAGACGACGCAGCGTGGTGCAGCGCTGGCCGGCGGTGCCCATGGCTGCGAAGGCGACGCCGCGCAGCGTCAGGTCGAGATCGGCGGTCGAGCCGACGATGGCGGCATTGTTGCCGCCGAGTTCGAGGATCGAGCGGCCGAAGCGGGCGGCGACACGCGGACCGACGGCGCGGCCCATGGCGGTGGAGCCAGTCGCCGAGATCAACGGGACCTTCGGGTGATCGACGAGGATCTCGCCGATGTCACGGCCGCCAATCAGAAGCGTCGAGAGGTTTGCAGGCGCCTTGCCGCCCTGAGCGTTGTAGCGTTTTACGGCCTTCTCGAAGATGGCCTGGGTGGCGATGGCAGTGAGCGGGGTCTTTTCCGACGGCTTCCAGATCGTCGAGTTGCCGCAGACGAGCGCAAGTGCGGCATTCCATGACCAGACGGCGACGGGGAAGTTGAAGGCCGAGATGATGCCGGTGACGCCGAGCGGGTGCCAGGTTTCCATCATGCGGTGTTCGGCGCGTTCGGTCGCGATCGTCAGGCCGTAGAGCTGGCGGGAGAGGCCAACGGCGAAATCGCAGATGTCGATCATTTCCTGGACTTCGCCCAGGCCTTCGGAGGTGATCTTGCCGACCTCGATGGAGACGAGGCGACCGAGTTCGGTCTTGGCCGCGCGCAGTTCCTCGCCAAGCAGGCGGATCAGTTCACCACGCTGCGGGGCAGGCACGAGGCGCCATTCGAGGAAGGCCTTGTGGGCCGCATCGATCGCCTTGCGGGTGTCGTCGGCAGAGATTTCGGCGACGGCTGCAATGGTCTCGCCGTTGATCGGCGAACGAACCGAAAGCGTGCCGCCGGAGAGCGCCTTGGCGTCGACGCCGAAGCTTGCCATCAGCGATGCCGTTTCGGCCGAAAACTTGAGAGTGGCGAGGGTCATGGTGGTCCTTCCGTCAGGTCTACCTGGTTCTTGTTCGTTCAAAATCGTGCGCCGGCCAGGTGCGCCACCTGGGCCCCGGCCTCGTACCATGCTTCCTTCAGGGTGCGGAAGGCTGGTGCTTGTGGATCGGTAAGCGGCAGGGGCAACTCGTCCTCTGACATCTGGCCAAGGATATGGCTGGCTATGGTTTTGCCGAAGACGGTGCCCGGGGAAATGCCGCGGCCGTTGTACCCGGAGAAGCCGATGACGCCGGGTGCAAATTTGTGGAAGCGCGGCAGCGCATTGGTGGTCATGCCGATCTGCCCATACCATTCGCTTTCGAAGGCGATGTCGCCGATCTGTGGGAAGATCGCCTTCAGCGCACGCCGTGCCCAGGACCGGTGGATTGACAGACCCGTGCCGCGTAGGGCGCCAACACTGCCGAAAACCATGCGGCCGGCCTTGTCCATGCGGAAGGAGGAGAGAACCTCCTTGGTGTCCCAGCAGCCCTGGCGCTCTGTCAGTATCGACTTACGCAGGTTGTCGCTCAAGGGGACGGTGGCGAAGTTGAAGTAGGGCAGGTGAACCTGCTCCTCGCGCACGGCGGCGAAGGGGCCGTGGCTATAGGCATCGGTTGCCACGACGATCCATTGGGCATCGACGCTGCCTTCGGATGTCCGGACCTGCCAGCCATCCGCCGCTTTGGCGTAGCTCTCGACCGGGCTCGCCGTGTAGAGAATTGCACCGGCCTTTGCTGCGGCATGGGCAAGGCCGCGGGCGTAGGCGAGCGGCTGCAGCGTACCGGCACGGCGGTCGAGCAGGGCGCCCTGGTAGGCGCGTGTGGCGATCTTTCGCTCGGTCTCGGCTTCGTCGAGCAGTTCCACCGGCGCACCGCGGCGCTGCCACTGCTCTGCTCTTGCTTCGATTTCCTTGCGCCCAGCGTTGCCGACGGCGCAATGCAGCGTGCCCTGCCGCTCAAGCTCGCATTCGATGCCGTGGCGATCGATCAGGTCCATAACGGTGCGAGGACCGTTGCCGAGCAGGTCCAGCAGCCTCTCCCCGTAGACTGGGCCGAGCTCGCCTGGAAGATCGTCGGGCATGACCCACATGCCGGCATTGATCAGGCCGACATTGCGGCCTGCACCGCCAAAGCCGATCTCTTTTGCTTCGAGAAGGATGACGCTGGTGCCCGCTTCAGCAAGATGAAGGGCTGCGGAAAGGCCGGTATAGCCGCCACCGACGATCACGACATCGGCTTTCAACGCACCATTGAGCGACGTCGTCTGCGGTGCAGCCGGCGCCGTCTTTTCCCAAAGACCGTGGGAGCGCGGATCGTCTTGCATGATGTGACCTCGGGGCTCTCGCAATCGTGCCGGGGAGGCTTATCCGGGCATGGCTTGACACCCGATATCATTCCGCCCCGTACAGTCTTGAGTTTTCTAGAAGAGCGTTCTACGCCATTCCAGCGATAAATTCTCAAGAGATCATTCCCGGAAGGCATGACCATGCTCGCCGCCCGTCGATTCCTGCCGTCGTTGTCGCTGCTGACCGCGTTCGAGGCTGCCGCGCGCACCGGCAGCATCACGGCTGCCGCTCGCGAGCTTGATCTGACGCAGAGTGCGGTCAGTCGCCAGATCAAGGCATTGGAAAGCCAGCTTGGCGTTGAACTCTTTCTCCGGGAGCGGCAGACGATCCGGTTGACGGTCGCCGGTGACAGCTATGCCCGCGAGATCCGGGAGGCGCTGAGGCGCATATCCAGTGCCTCCCTCAATCTCCGGGCCAATCCCCATGGTGGGACACTCAATCTCGCGATCCTGCCGACGTTTGGCGCGCGGTGGCTCGCTCCGCGTCTCGGGCAGTTCCTGGCCGCAAATCCCGGGATTACCATCAACCTGGTGACCCGTCTCTCGCCCTTTGATTTCCGACTGGATTCGATTGATGCCGCCATCCACTTCGGTGATCCTGTATGGCCGGGTGCGGAGCTGACGCTGTTGATGCAGGAGGAGACGATTCCGGCCTGCAGCCCGGACTTCAAGCGTGCCAACGGGATCGAGGCACCTGCCGACCTGGTTGATGTGTCGCTCCTGCACCTGACGACGCGGCCCGATGCCTGGGAGCGCTGGTTCACCGAAACGGGCGTCGCCTTTGCCAGCGTGCATGGCATGCTGTTCGACCAGTTCGCCACCGCATCCCAGGCGGCAATCGGTGGGTTAGGTGTGGCGCTCTTGCCGACCTTCCTGATCCAGGATGAGCTGAAACGCGGCGAGCTGGTGCCGGCGGTTGACCGCCCGATACGCAGTGCGCAGCGTTACTATCTCGCTTTCCCGCGCGAGCGGGCAGCCTATCCGCCGCTTGTCGTCTTCAGGGACTGGATCGTCAGAGAACTCGCCCGCAGCTGAGTGGTGACGGTCAGGGCAGACTTGCCGCTGCTGCAATCCAGACTGCGAATACCAGGTGGGTCAGATGGTGGAGGGTCTGATCGGTACCAAAGAGCCACCAGTATGCGGCCTGATCGACCTTGAACCGATAGCGGCCCTGCAGGCTTGTCTTGGCCCGATCGATCGCGCCGTGCACGACTAGATCGACCAGTGCCAGCCAGGCGAGCATTGGCGCCATCAAGAGGGAAATCAGCAGCGTTCCCGCCGCATGAACGGCGATATGGGCGAAGAGCGGCGCAAGCCACCCTTCGCGGCGTTCCTTGCCCATGGCCATCCAGCTGGTCTGCAGAAGAAAGTCGGCCAGCAGATGCTTGAGGATGAACAGAGCGACAGCCCAGATCAGCAGATGACTGGCGATTTGCTCCGGTATGGTGGGCATGTGACTTCCTTCGGCGTTCATTTCTGTCCGAAGATAGACCACTCTTCAAAACGCTGTGAAGCGGCCATTTAGTCTACCCAGATTTGGGCTTTGCAGTTTCTTTACAGCCAGATCGGGTTTCGGCGCTTCCCGTTAGGGCGCTGGTGATGTTTGTGCATTCCATCACCAGCCGTCGGAAAGCACCTTCTCCAGCATGTCGACAAAGTAATCTGCGCTTTCCCAGGCCAGGCAGAGCGGCGGTTTTATTTTCAAAACGTTAAGATGGTCGCCGGTCGGTTGCATGATGACGCCGAGATCAAGAAGGCGATCACAGATCGCTGCCGTCTCTTCGGTGGCCGGCGCCAGGGTTTCGCGATCGCGGACGAATTCCAGGCCGAGATAGAGCCCCATGCCGTGCACGGCACCGACGATCGAAAAGCGCTGGCCCAATGCCTCAAGGCGTGCCTTGAGATGATCCCCCACGTCTCTGGCATTCTCCTGCAACTTCTCGTCCCGCATGATGTCGAGCACGGTCATGCCAACGACACAGCTCACCGGGCTGCCGCCGGACGAGGAGAAGAAGTAGCCTTCCTTCTCCAGGCTGTCGGCGATCTCACGGCGGGTGATGACCACGCCGAGCGGTTGACCGTTGCCCATGCCCTTGGCGGTTGTGATGATGTCTGGCACCACGCCCTGCTGTTCGAAGCCCCAGAAGTGATGGCCGAGACGTCCGTAACCGACCTGCACTTCGTCGGCGATGCACAGGCCGCCGCGGGCGCGTACCAGCGCGTAGACATCCTTCAGGTAACCGGGCGGAAGCGGAATGCCTCCTGCATTGCCGTAGACACTTTCGGCGATGAAGCCGCCAAGCTGTCCGCCGGCATTCTCGATCTCGGCGATCTTTTCGATGACGGCCTGGACATAGCCATCCGTCGCTCCGTCACCACGGTACTTGCCTCGATAGGTGTTGGGCGAGAGCACGGGATGGACCCAGTCCGGACGCGTTTCGAGCGCGCGCGGGTTGTCGGCGATGGAGGTCGAGACCGCGTCGCTGGCCACCGTCCAGCCGTGATAGGCCTCAAGCAGGCTCACAATGTTGCGACGTCCGCTATGGGCCCAGGCGAGACGCAAAGCGAGATCCACGGCCTCCGAGCCCGAGTTTACCAGAAAGACCGTATCCAGGCCTTCAGGCGCAAGAGAGGCCAGGCGTTCGGAAAACTCGACGACTGCCGCATAGTGGAAGCGCGAATTGGTGTTGAGCATCGCCCATTGTCTGCCGACCGCATCGGCAAGGCGCGGATGGCCGTGGCCCAGGATCGTGACGTTGTTGACCATGTCGAGATAGGCGCGGCCCTTGACGTCGAAGAGATGCTCTTTCCAGCCGCGCTCGATCTGTGGCGGATCGGCATAATAGTTCTTCTGCGGCTTTGCGAAGCTCTTGCGGCGCCGCTGAAGCAAGTCCTGGCTCTCAAGCTGGGGTGCGTCAACGCCAACGCCGAGGAGGCGTGACGGGGAGGGGGAGATGCGGGACCAGATGTGGCTTTGCTGAGGCTTTGCAAAGAGCGGCGGAACGAGGTCCGGATCACGGCAAAGCTGGATGCGCAGGCCTCCCACACCTCCCGCGGCGCCCGCAATCTTGCCGATCCGATCGCCCGCTGCCACGCTTGCACCGTCATCGAGACTGCAGTCGATACCATCCAGATGCAGTGAGATATCGGGTGATGTCAGGATCAGATGATGGCCATCCATCATGATCTTTGCATCGAACGGGGCGAATGCTTCAGTTCCGCTCGGAAGGCAAACATCGATGTGCAGTGCAAAGGTTGCGGGCGGGGTCGAAGACCGTGGCTTGGTGTATGACAGCCGGAACTCACCATAACGCGTCGAGGCGACACCGGTTTCCATGGCCGCGCGGGCAAGGAGCTTCCAGTCGATTTCCTGATCGCTCCAACTGTCCCGGGGCAGATCCGGACTGGTGACCGTCAAGTCCGTCAGCCGGAAATCTGCGGGTGCGAGTGACGGGAGTAGCGGATGGGAAACCGAGAATTCAGGCGGTTCGGCAAGCATGCCCGCGGCGTCCATGATGGCTGCTTCCATCAGCGGATAGGGGACCGATGTCGCGACCTCGAAAATCGTTCGCTCGTGCTCGATGTTACTAAGCACATAGTCATTGTCGGGATCGATGGACAGTTGTTGCTCGCTGCTTGCGACCAGCACACCGGCGCGCGCGACGATCAGGGGCCAGAGCGCCTTCAGTTCCGCCTCGTTCAGCGGGTAGTGCGCGTGGAAGGCTTTAACGGCCGGGAGAATGAAGAAGGGGTCGCCATCGGCGTGATGCAGCAGGGCAGCGCAGGTGACGGCCAGATCTGCAACCAGCCAGCCGTAGAGAACGTCGCCGAAATCGATGACGCCGTCGGGAAGGAGCCGGCCCGTGGCATTCGGAGTTGCCACTATGTTGTCGTCGGTGATGTCGTGATGGATTGGCTGAATGCGCAGCGCTGACGCCAGCGGCTGCAGGCGCTTGACGGCCACGATCATCGCCTTGGCGATCCGGTCCCGCTGTTTCTCGTCCGAAACCGATTTCAGGAGATGCAGGGCAACCGGTCCCGCCCGGCGAAGGTCCCATTGCAGCTCGCGCTCGAGCCCGCTGTGACGGAAGTCCTTCAACCCGCTTGCAACCCGCGCCACCACATCGCCGAAGGACGCGACGACCTCTGGCGCAAGGTATTTCTGGCGAGTGAGCGGTTGGCCATCGAGGTAGGACAGAAGCCGGATCCAGTAGTATTCGCCGCCGACCTCGATCTGCGGGATGTACTCACCGGTCAGTGCGGGGATCGGTTCGGGCACACGCAAACCGATATCGAGATTGCGTAGATGCTCCATGGCCCGGTTCTGGGCATCCAGTTCCTGCTGCGGATATTGCGCGCGGGTCACTTTCAGAACCAAGCGTTCTTCGCCCGTGTCGATGAGGAAATTTCGATCCTGCTGGCTGCCCAACTCCCGGATAGAACCGCTAAAGCCATAGAACTCATTGAAGATGATCTTGGCGTCAGCGAGCGAGACATTGGGGCGCGGCAATTCAGTGCGCTGAAGCAGAGCCGATTCGGCCATACATTTTCTCCCGGAGAATCATGTCGGGACATTAGCAGAGCTTCGTTTTGCGTCTATCCCGGACCGGATTTCCGTTGATAGACGAAGGGCGCCCTTTGCGGCGCCCTTGTCTGGTTCAGCCCATGCGCTCGGAGGCGTAGGAGCCCGGGCTTGCCGGGAAGACGACAGTCCGGTTGCCGTTGATGAAGGTGCGGTGGTGGATGTGGGCGTGGATCGCTCGCGCCAGTACCTGGCTTTCAACGTCGCGGCCGATCGAGACATAGTCCTCTGCCGACTGCGCGTGGGTGATGCGGGCAACGTCCTGCTCGATGATCGGGCCTTCATCGAGGTCAGCCGTGACGTAGTGGGCGGTCGCGCCGATCAGCTTGACGCCACGCTCGAAGGCCTGCTTGTAGGGATTGGCACCCTTGAAGGACGGCAGGAAGGAGTGGTGGATGTTGATGATCTTGCCGGACATCTTGCGGCACATGTCGTCGGAGAGCACCTGCATGTAGCGCGCGAGAACGATCAGTTCGGTCCCGGTCTGATCGACCAGATCCATGATCCGGGCCTCGGCATCGGGCTTGTTTTCCTTCGTCACCTTGATGTGGTGGAAGGGGATGTCGTGGTTGACGACGACCTTCTGGTAGTCGAAGTGGTTCGAGACGACGCCGACGATATCGATCGGGAGCGCGCCGATCTTCCAGCGATAGAGCAGGTCGTTCAGGCAGTGGCCGAAGCGCGATACCATCAGGAGCACCTTCATGCGCTGGGCCGCGTCATAGAGGTTCCAGTTCATGCCGAACTTCTCGGCGACGGCCACGAAACCCTTGTCCAGCTTGGCTTGCGTCACGCCTCCCTCCGAGATGAAGGAGACGCGCATGAAGAAGTGGCCGGTGTGGAGATCGTCGAACTGCGAACTATCGACGATGTTGCAGCCCTGCTCGGCAAGATAACCCGAAATCGCAGCCACGATGCCGCGAGTGGACTGGCAGGATACGGTCAAAACATAGCTCGTCATCGGTTCTCTCATCTCCTCGGCATGGCGCAGGCGCCTTGTCTCTATCGCATGTGCGGCACGATCGGAAGTGTGCCGCATGGCGGACCTCTCCGTCGTGTTTCAAGGCCTTCGGTGAGCGCAGCGGCGATCTCCGCACCTTTTCGCTGGCAGAGATTAGGCCAGGAAATGCAAAACCCCGTTCCCATTGCGTCTTCCGAGGGCGCATCTTCGCTGTTTCCATGGTCGTCAGAGAGAAAACGTCACGATGCGGATGGCCGCTACAGCGGATTGCGCAGGCAGATCTCGGCTGGCCGTATCTCGCATCCGTTCCGCAAGGTGTCATCCGGTGGGTGTGGCAGTTATTCGCATCAATGTTTTTGCAGAACCAGAATGACAGCGCGCGAGACGCCCTCTAAGACTTCTGCCAGGGAAGGTCATGGGCAGGTTCGAGAACTATGAAGCGGAATTTTTTGTTTTGCCTGATTTCCGGCGTTGTCGCCTTGGCAACTCCGCTGGGCTCAACGGCAGCTTCGGATAGCGCATGCTATCGCGGGATCAACCTGGCAGGGGCCGAGTTCGGCAATCTGGAGGGTGTGTATGGCGAGGGATACATCTACCCCTCCCTTGAAACGATCACCTATTTCGCGGGCAAGGGCTTCAACACCGTGCGGCTGCCGTTCCTCTGGGAGCGTCTGCAGCCGAAGCTCAACAGCGAGTTCGATCCGGCTGAACTTGACCGACTCCGTGAAACTGTCGCGACGATCGGGTCCTTCAATCAGACCGTCATTCTGGATCCGCATAATTACGCCCGGTATTTCGGCAAACTGATCGGAACGGAAGAGGTGCCCGTCTCAGCCTTCGTCGACTTCTGGCGGCGGCTGGCCGAGGAGTTCGCCGGAGACAAACATGTCGTCTTCGGCCTGATGAATGAGCCGTTCGACATCTCGTCGACGGATTGGCGTGATGCGTCCAACGCGGCCATCGCACAAATCCGCAAGTCGGGAGCAGACAATCTCATTCTGGTCCCGGGCACATCGTGGTCGGGCGCGCATAGCTGGTTCGGTGACTGGTATGGTGGAGCGAATGCCGAGGTGCTCCTGGATATCAAGGACCCTGCCAACAACTACGCCTTCGAGATCCACCAGTATTTCGACGATGACTTTTCGGGTACCTTGAACAACTGCAGCCGAGCCTCGGATGCTGTCGACTCCATACGCCGGGTCGGCGAATGGCTCAGGAAGACGGGGCAGCGAGGCTTCCTTGGAGAATTCGGTGTGCCGGGCACGCCAGAATGCACGGCGGTACTGACCGATGTGGTCAAGCTGCTCGATCAAGACAAATCGTCCTGGATCGGCTGGACGTATTGGGCTGCCGGTGACTGGTGGCCTGAGACCGAAGAGCTGAACATCCAGCCGACCAAGAATGGAGACCGACCGCAATTGAAGGGGTTGGCGCCGGTGCTCAACGATTTTGTCGGAGCCACTGAAGGCTGTCCGGCCCTTGAGCGCCGCTAAATCCTGTGTCTTGACCGAAAGGGCTCGAGGTTAAGCTGGTATCAACAGTTTTCGTATTTGCTCGGCACAGTTCCGCACATTCGAAAGAGTTCCAGATTGGCCTTACCGGATCACATCGAGCTGGTCACGCAAACGCCGGATCTGGCGCATGAAGATATCACTGTCGTTGTGACAGTGCCGACCTTTCGCCGCCCGGTGCATCTTCTCAAGACGCTCGCCAGTCTCGCCTCACAAAGGACTGCCCGTCGGTTCGCCGTCGTGCTGGTCGATAACGACAGTGACGGCCGTGAAGGCGTCATCGCGGCAAAGCCGTTGTTCGATGCCGGGGAGCTCAATGGTATCCTCATCGTCGAAAGCCTGCGCGGCAACTGCAATGCCTATAATGCGGCCTGGGTGACGGCGCTTCGGTTTTTCCCCAACATGAGCCATGTGCTCGTCATCGATGATGACGAGATCGCTGGTCCCGACTGGATCGAGACCATGAGCCGCACCAAGGAAAGCTTCCTCGCCGATCTGGTCGGTGGTCCTCAGGTGCCGGTCTTCCCGACGACAGAGACGGGTGACGTGCCGCAGCATCCCGTGTTCACGCCGCCGTATCGCGCGACAGGACCCGTCCCGCTTCTCTATTCCTCAGGCAATCTGCTGGTCTCGCGCAAGGTGCTCGAAGCCAATGACTATCCGTTCCTTGATCCCAGGTTCAACTTCATTGGCGGAGGTGACGCCAATTTCATCGATCGATCGGTACGAAGAGGCTTCAGAACTGCCTGGTGCGCCGATGCGCCTGTTTATGAGACGGTGCCGGCAAATCGTCTGGAACCGTCCTGGTTGCGTGCCCGTGGAATCCGTGACGGTGTGATCTCGACCCTTGTGGAAAAGGGGCGTCGTTCTCAACAGCCTCTGGGCGCAGCGCGGGTGTTCCTCAAAAGCCTGGCCTTGCTTGGCCTGTCGCCGTTGAAGGCGCTTTTGGCCGCCCGGCGCCTGGGATCGCTTCGGAACAGCCTCTATTATGTTCATGTCGGTCTCGGCCGGACGCTTGCTCATTTCGGATATGCCGATGAACAGTACCGACATACGGACGGTCGCTGACCGAAGTGTCGCGATCGCAGGACCTGTCAATCCTGCCCATGTGTTGCGGCGGGCTGCTGTTGTCGTGAGCATCCTGCTGTTCACCATCATGCTCATCTCTTTCCAGCCGTTCTCGCCGGTTCACGAGGGGGTGGAGGAAGGCGGCAATCTGGTCAATCAGCTGGGTTTCGGCCTGCTGGGCCTCATCGCGTTGTGCTCCCTGCTGATGCTGGCCGATCTGCGCAAACTCCCGTCGCTGGTCGGGCCGACCTGGATCCTGATGGTGGGGTTCCTTCTGCTTTCCGGTTTCTCAAGTCCGGATCCGAACGCCACGTTTCGCGGCATCATTCTTACCCTGATCGTCATGATGACGATCGTGACCGTCCTGGTCCTGCCCCAGGATGGCGACGGTTACGCGCGGATGCTGAGGGTGGTGGCCGGAACCGTCATCGCCGTGTGTTATGCCGGAATCCCCTTGTTCCCGTCGCTTGCAACCCATGGCTCCGACGCGCTGGAGCCACAGAATTCCTATTTGTGGCGTGGCGTCTTCACGCACAAGAACATCGCCGGTCCAGTCATGGCGGCCTTCGCCTTTGCTGCCATCTACCTTTGGAGACGTGGTGACCGCTGGGCCGGCTTCCTGATCGGTCTTTCGGCACTGGTCTTCATCGGCCAGACCGGGTCCAAGACCACGCTAGGACTGGTCCCGGTCGCGGCTTTCTTGGTTTTGCTGCCGAGTGCACTCGGTCTGCGCATCCTGACGCCACTCGCGGTGTTCTGCTGCCAGCTCGCCTTTGCCCTCCTGACCTTTGGTTCCGTTCTGATCGAACCGATCCACCAGTTCGTTTTGTCATTGGGTATCGACCCGACATTTACCGGGCGTGTGTCCATCTGGAAGTTCGGGCTCGATGCATTGGCCGATCGTCCGCTCACGGGCTTCGGTTATGAGAGCTTCTGGAGCACCGACCTGGTTCGCTATGCAGCCAACCCGTATTATCTCGACTGGGACGTGCGCGGGATCGTCCATGCGCATAACGGCTATCTGGATATTGCGCTTTCGATGGGCGTCCCGGCGCTGGTGGTGGCGATTGCAGTTCTGATCCTGTTTCCTCTTGTGGATTACATGCGCTGCAGGCCGGTTCGGGAAAACAGGCTGCTTGCCGACTTCTTCATGATGATCGTCTTTTTCACGACGCTGAATGCGATGATGGAGAGTTTCTTCTTCCGGCGCATGGATCCGGTCTGGATGTTCTGCTTCTTCGGCGTGATCGGGTTAAGGCTCGTAGCCCGGGTGGCCATTCCCCGCAAATGCAGCTGAAACGGCCGTCCGTCAGACCGTTGCCTCGTCTCGATTTTTTCGCAGGCGTGCGAAGTTCAGTCCGAGAGCAATCAGCACTCCGACACCAAAGCCGGCGATCAGGCCGCCAAGGGCGATGATCTTTCTGGAAGGTCCGATCGGTTCGAGCGGCGGTCTCGCCTCGGAGAGCACCTGCACATTTGCGAGCGTTATCGCTTCCTGTTCTCCGGTTTCCCGTGTTCTCAGCAGGAAGGATTCGTATACGGAGCGACGCGCTGCTGCCTCCCGCTCAAGCTCGCGTAGGGTGACCAAGCGGTCATTGTTGGATGCCTGGGTGTCCTTCAGCTCCCGCAGGCGGCTCGTGAGCGCCACTTCCTGCTGAAGGGAGCGATCCAATTCCACCTGGAGCGCACTTCGGATACGGCCCAGTTCCTCGCGGATCTGGTTGCGCATCCCGCCTGCTTGAGAGCTCGCCTCGATGTATTTCGGGTGCTGCGGTCCATAGCGGGCGGCGATCGCTTCGAGTTCTTTGCTGAGGTCCGCATAGCGCGTTCGCAGGACCGCGATGGTATCAGAGCTTACATCTTCAGGAAGCGCCAGGTCCGAGCCGCTCGAGGCCGACATCTTCGCAATGCTGGTGATCTTGGCCCGCAATCCCGCCGTCTCCACCCGCAGCGCGCTCAGCTTCTCGTTCAGCAGCTTGAGGTCGTTGTCCACGATCAGCTTGCCGTCCACGTTGACCAGGTCGTTCGAATTGCGGAAGCTTTCTGCAGCCTTCTCCGCCTCCTCGAGTTTCATACGAAGATCGGCCAGTCGGCCTGCCAGCTCATCCGATGTCCGGCGTACGGCGTCGGATTGCATGGAGGCGAGTTCCCGCTGGAAAACGCTGCTGACGATGTTCGCCAGACGAGCCGACTTTTCAGGGTCCCGGGTTTCCGCTGATATCGAAAAGATGAACGTCTTTTCGTCTCGATTTACATTGATGACCCTATGCAGATGGTTGAGGACGCGAGACTCGATGTTCTGCTCATTCGCCGAGGACGCTCTTTGCCATAGTCCGCCCAGGCCCGACGGCGTCAGGCTTCCGTTGAATTCCGGATCCTGCTTCAGATTGGCCGCATCGATCACCTTCAGCAAGACACTGTTGGATTTGACTATTCGTGCCTGGCTTTCCACCACGGCGAGCGAGGCATCGGTCGGCAACTGGTCGGTCGTCAGTTGGTCGCCCACGGCGCGGATCTGACGCGGGTCTACGAGGATGTCACTGCTGGCAATCCAAAGCTTCGGCAGGGTCATGGCGTAGGCGCCAGCAAATACACCGCCGACAATCGTCGAGGCGATCAGGATGCGATGGGAGCGCTTCAAGATGTCGATGACGACGAGAGGATCGATCAGTGGCTTCCAATCGGCCATTTCCTCTGCCGAGGGCCTGGCGTCTGGATTTGAACCGAGGCCCTGACGGGCCGTCGTTTGCGGAGCAGGCTTCTCCTGGGGCGCAGCCGACTGCGGCTCCGGCTTTGGTTCCTCGAACTCCATGCTGTTGACCTGGCCCTCCAACATGGAGACCCGGGCCCGGAGAAAATCGAGATAATCGTCATGACGCTCGAGCATGTCCCTGAGCGAGGGGCGGCCGGAGCGAGGACCAGAAGACTGGCCGGAGACAGATCCGGTGGCTCCCAGGCCGTGCTTCTTGTCTCCGTGGCTATTGCGTTCGTCGCGCAGATACATATCGCCCCTTGCTTCGGCAAATGGTTCGCTTGGCGCAAATCTAATTTTTTTAGAAAAACAAATGGTTAACAAATCGGAAAATTAACTCTTTCGAACTTATGCTGCTAGCATCCCAGCACTGCCCGATTTATGGCTGACAACCTGAGCAACTCTGGACCCGATGTGAAAGCGATCCTCCGACATTTCGCCGCAAACCAGCATTTGGTGGGCGCGTATCTTTCCGTGATCTCCGGTTCGGCCGGGCGCTTGGTCGTATCCCTCGTCTACTTCATCATTCTCGCCAATACCCTGCCGATCGCCGATTATGGTGTCTTCGCCACAGCCTCAGGCACTGGCCTGGTCCTCTCACGCCTTCTGGCGCTCGGGTTCAGTTCACCATTGTATCGGATCGCGGTGGTCAAGCCGCAGCTCCTGGGCGTATACACGGTCGGCTACCTGCTGGCGTCTGTCGTCTCGCTCCCGCTTGTCGCGCTCGCAGCGCTGGCAATCTACTTCACGTTTTTTTCTGAAGACGTCGGCCTCATCACCTTCTCCATCGTGATCGCAACCGAGACACTTCTGTGGCGGTCGGCCGAAATCGTGATCATCGTCAACAACGGATTGAAGCGATTCGCCATTGCTGCTGTTCTGGTGATACTTGGTACGGCGGCACGCGCAGCCGCTGCCTTCTTGTTCTACAACCAGTCGGCTGCACACGACCTGGATCAATGGGTCTGGTGGTATCTAGGGGCCAATGCTCTGTCGCTGGTCGTCGCGCTCTGTTTCTATCCGCGCATGCGATTGCGTTTCGACTTGCGACTTTATCTTCGGCGCGTGCAGGATTCCCTGGCCGTTGCGGGTGCTGAACTCCTGTTCTATCTGCAGTCCGAACTCGACAAGATGATGGTCCTCAGTATCGGCGGCCCCGCCGTCGCTGGCATCTACGCGATCATCATGCGTGTGGTCGATTTGACCGCGCTGCCGATCCGCTCCTTCAACACGATCCTGGTTCAGAAGCTGATGCAGAGTCCGGACCTGCTGCAATCGCTCAGGGTCAAGGTGTTCATTGAAGCCGGGCTGTTGATTGTCTCCGTGGCGGGACTCGGCATGCTCGCCTTTCTCCTGCATCTCTACCCGAATGCCCTCGGTCGGAACGTGGCCCCGGTGGCCGAGCTCTTGCCGCTCGTTCTTCTCGTTCCGGGCTTCCGCAATCTCACGGAGTATCAGAGTGAGTTGATGTATGCCCGTGGACACAGCTGGCTGCGGACCCTGTGTCTGGCCGTGGTGACGCTAAGCAAGGCAGGATTGATAGCCGCCTTGCTTCACAGTTTGGCTCTTGATGGCCAAGGCTGGATTGTCGCCCTGAACGGCGTCTTCGCCGGCCTCTATCTGATTTCGGCGGTGTTCACTTATTCGAGCCTGAGAATGCCGGCAAATCGGGTCTGAAAAATCGATTACAGGCCGAGGATGCGTCGAATGTCAGCCGGTTCAAGGCCCAGGAATGACTGCATGCCGAGAGCGACCTGCTCGGGTGCCATGTTCCGGACGAAGTCGCGGAATTCGTCTTCCGTGGGCGGCGGAGCAAGCCAGAAGACCTTGCAGAGTTCCGTCTGGTCGTGGAAGTGCCCCGCGCCGTTTTCGACGTCGTCCACGAAACGACCATACATCATGCATTCCGAAAAGTTGCGCTGCTTGCCCATCGCGGCGATCCAGTGTTCGCCCGTGACAGTCTCGATGTGCGCACACATTTTCTGGATGCTGCTGCGTTTCCAGGCGATCATGGTCCCGACATAATCGGTCGTCGAACGCTGCGTATCGGGAAGCCCGAACAGTTCGCCGGCATTGGCCGACCAGCGGCGATGTTCGCTCATGCCTTCTGCTTCAAGAGCGCCAGGCCTGACCAGCAGGCGCAATGAAGCATCGCGCCAGAGCTCTCTGCAATCAAAAGGTCTCAACAAGGCGACATCGGAATCGAGATAGAGAAACGCATCGTCGTCGACCAGATCTGCGATTGCGATCCGACGGAACTGCTGGACATGCCATCCGCGAAGCGGTTTGGTCCTGAGTGACAGCCAGATACGGCGTCTGCCCAGGGTGAGCGGATCAGGGAAGACCCTGAGCCAGGATGGCAAGAGGTCCTTTTCTGCGATGATCACCCTGCGTGGCGACTGCAATTGCCGAAAGAGTGGAACGTCACGATCTTCGACGAGAACGTAGTGCTTGGTGTATCCCGAGAGATGCCTGTCCAGCGTTTCGCAGAGCAGCCGAAAACGTTCGAAATCGGCGTGATAACTTGCGGTGACAACGGCTGTCTTCATGACAGTGTTTCCTTTTGAGCCGATTTCTTGCCTGTCAGGAGGCTCAGCATGGCCCCGATACCGGCATCCATGCGGATGCGTTGCTGATCGGCAAACATCGTGCCGTCGAGCCGCTGCAGGTCTCCTCCACGCGCACGACGGATCTTGTCGTTCAGTGCTGCTGCAAAGTCTGCCGGGTCATCGGCGATCGCGCAGTTGGCAGGGATTGTTGCGATACCGCGGACAGAGCTGGTGGTCGCTACGCTTGGAAGTCCGAGCGAAAATGTTTCGATCGTCTTCAGTTGGACTCCGGTGCCGGCCCGACTGATCAGAGGGATGACGGCGCTTGCTGCAACGAAATCTGCGGCCCGATCGATCCGTCCCACAAACTTGACGTCGGGCCAGGCAACCGCAAGATCGTCGGGCGTGCTGCCGGCGACACTGATACGGACATCGTCGAGCAGCATGGGCTTCACCTCTTTGAGAAACCACTCCAAGCCAATTCGGTTGGGATGCCATGTCCATGTCCCGAGCAGGGCAAGATCGTGGGTGAGCTTAGTGGTCACCGGCAGATGGGTCGATCTGGCAATGCTCAAGGGGAGAAATACGGAAGCTTCCGGCCGCCCTCCTAGCTCTGCCAAGTCCTCGGCAGCAAAGGCAACGACACCGGCCGACTGTTCCCGCAACCGGTCTTCCAGTGACTTCAGCAATCGCGCGTCCCGGGCAAACAGAATTCGCTTGATCAGAGAACCGGCGTTTCTCGCGTTCTCGGCCGACGAGCGGTGCTCGACATTATGCGCCACAAAAATCGAAGGCTTTCCGGTGAAGACATGTGGAAACGCTCCGGCCAATGCCACGCCGTTCAAGATGTAGCCGTCGAAATCGCCAGCTGAGGCAATCGCCTTTCGCACCGCCTCTTCAGGGATTACCCGAAGCTTGGCGCTCGACATCGGCAGCCGGCTTGCGAGCGACATCAGCAACCACTTCAGTTTCAGACCGGAGCCGGCTTTTTCGGTCCGCACCTCCACCTCGCCGAGCGAGGCATGAGCACCGGGCGCAACGGCCTGTCCAGGCCAGGCGCAACCGACGACCGTCGTGCGCACGCCCGCCCGTTCAAGACCTTCAAGCAAGGCCCCGTTGGCGAGTTCATACCCAGTCGAAGGATTGGCTTGTGCAACGAGCGATGTGACGAAGAGCAGATGCAAGGACAAATCGCCACCTATGCGAGACACGATACTTTTTTGAGAGGCAAATTTTAAACCTTATTCTCAGTTAGCCGCGTGAACATTCCTTTAAACGCGCCTAATTCAGAAGGCCATTAACTCCGAATTCATGCCTCGATACCTAACGTTTTGCAGGTTTTTGAGGGGTATTCGTCCGTTTGGCAGCGAGCGTCCCTCTTGATCGGATGGGATGTTCCGAGAGCTTCTCAGTGGATCTCGCCGGACGACGGTGGGGTTCCAAGGCAATCGGCAGCGGTCTGTATCGCTTCCCTTTCAGTTGTCTGCATGCCGGGCTTGTCCCGCAGTCATGCGCCTTCGATTGGTATAGCGTTCTGGGAGTGCAGCGGGAATGGACGCCAGATTACAAAAGAGCCTGGATCTACCACTTGCGGTCGATCTCGACGGAACGCTGATTGCGACAGACCTGTTGTGGGAGACGATCTTCCTCGCATTGAAGTCAAATCCGCTGATCGTGTTCCTCCTACCGTTCTGGGCGCTGGGAGGCAAAGCGAGACTGAAGCTCGAGCTTGCCAGACGTGTTGCGTTCGATGCCTCCCGTCTGCCCTATCGTCAGGATTTTCTTGGTTATCTGCAGGCGGAGCATGCTTCGGGTCGAACCCTTGTCCTGGCGACAGCTGCTGCTGAGCCCCTGGCGCATGCCGTTGCCGCGCATCTCGGTATATTCTCGAGGGTGTTCGCCACCAGCGAAGGGACCAATCTCGCCAGCAAAGCGAAGGCTGCCGCGCTCGTGGAGGCCTATGGTGAATATGGCTTCGACTACGCCGGCAATGATCGCGCTGACCTTGCGATCTTCGATCAGGCCCGCAATGCAATCGTCGTGGCGCCTGACAGGGCGACGTCCCGCTATCAGCAGGCGCATGACACGATGCGTTTCGACGCGCCCCGTCAGAACTTCAAGACCTATGTGAAGATGTTGCGGGTCCATCAGTGGCTCAAGAACTTGCTGGTCTTCGCGCCTGTGGTGCTCGCCCATGATTTTCTGATCGCAGAAACGATGTTCTCCGCGACGTTGGCCTTCATCGCCTTTTCGGCGTCAGCCTCGGCCATTTACATCATAAACGACATCATCGACCTGCCACTGGACCGTGTCCACCCACGCAAAAAGCATCGGCCCTTTGCCAGTGGTGCGCTGTCCATCCCCTTTGGCCTCCTGTGTTCTGCGGCTCTTCTGGCGATTGCTGCTGCGATCTGCTTCTTCCTGCCGCCGATGTTTGCCGCGATTATCGCAGTTTATATCGTCACCACCACGGCTTATTCGCTGGCGATCAAGCGGATGCTGCTGCTCGACGTCATCTGCCTCGCGGGGCTCTACACACTGCGCCTGCTTGGCGGCAAGCTGGCGGCTGACATCCCGATGTCCTTCTGGCTGATGGCCTTTGCCTTGTTCTTCTTCCTCTCGCTCGCGTTCCTGAAGCGCTATGTCGAACTGCAGAGTTCCGGAGCCCCGGAGCAGGCACGGATCGCCGGCCGCGGATATCGGCCCGAGGATATCGGGATCGTCGGTCAGAGCGGGGTATCTTCCGGCTTCACGGCGGTGCTGGTTCTGGCGCTTTACATCAACAGCGATGCCGTGGGCACGCTCTACTCGGAACCCTGGTTGATCTGGCCGCTGGTGCCAATCGTGCTCTACATCAACATGCGCGTCTGGGTGCTTGCCCATCGCCGTGAAATGAATGACGACCCTGTCGTATTCATCGCTTCGGATTGGCGCAGCCAGATCTTTATCGCGCTTGGCGCTGCACTCCTCATCGTTGCCGGGATGGTCTGATGCTCGGCGCTTATGACAGCTTCGGACGGATCGACCGACGACAGCGCACGGCGCTGCCGATGAGCGATGCCGTCGCAAGACTGCGAGGCACGACCGATGCCAGTGGCGTGACTGTCCTGCCGTTTGGCAATGGCCGGTCCTATGGAGACAGCTGCCATAATGATTGCGGTGCACTTGTGCCTATACGTGCCCCCTCTGCCGACATGTCGCTTGATGCCGAAAGCGGTCTTCTTGATGCTGCCGCCGGAGTGACGCTTGAGGATATCATTGCTCTGGTTGCACCGCATGGCTTCTTCCTGCCGGTGACCCCTGGTACCCGGTATGTCACGCTGGGTGGTGCAATCGCCAATGACGTGCATGGCAAGAACCATCATCTGCGCGGCACCTTCGGGTGCCACGTCACCAGCTTCGAGCTGCTTCGTTCGAATGGCGAGAGCCTGAATTGTTCGCTCACCAGCAATCCCGAAATGTTCGCGGCTACCATCGGCGGCATGGGACTGACCGGTATCATCACCCGGGCAAGGCTCCAGTTGATGCGCGTGCCCTCGCTCGATATCGACGAACAGATCGTGCCCTTCGCTAATCTGGAGGACTACTTCGATCAGGCTGAAGACGCCGACCAGGCCAACGAATATGCCGTGGCGTGGGTCGATCAGCTGGCTACCGGGCGTTCGTCTGGTCGGGGCCTGCTGATCACCGGCAACCATGCCCACAATGGCAATCGCCGGGCCGAGAAACAGGCGACACGTCTGTCGGTCCCCTTCGATCTGCCGTTCTCGGCTCTGAATCGCGTTAGCCTTTCGGCTTTCAATGCGGCCTACTTCGCCGCGAAGAGCCGGAAGCGCGACCTGCATCAGACAGGCTACGGAAGCTTTTTCTATCCGCTTGACGGGGTGGCACACTGGAACCGCCTCTATGGTCCACGCGGTCTCTTCCAGCACCAGAGTGTCATTCCGTTCGAGACGGCGCGTCAGACCATTCCGCTGTTGCTGCAGGCGAGCCGCGACGCTGCTCACGCGTCCTTCCTGACCGTGCTCAAGCGCTTCGGTGAGGTCGCGTCGCCGGGTATCCTGTCGTTCCCCAAGCCGGGCTATACGCTGACCATGGATTTTCCCAATCGCGGAGCGCCGACGCTTGCGCTCCTTGAGAGGCTCGATCGCCTGACGATCGAGGCGGGCGGTCGCGTCAATCCCTACAAAGATCAGCGGATGAGCGCGGCTATCTTCCAGGCCGGCTTTCCCAGCTGGACCGAACTTGAGGCAAGGCGCGATCCCGGGTTCCTGTCGAACTTCTGGCGCCGTGCAGCACTCACTCCACCGCACTCATGACGAGACCGGACATGCCATCCGACGAGAGGACATCATGAAATATCTACCCTTCATCCTGTTCACGGTGATGACCAATGCCGCCGCACAGCTGATGCTGAAGTACGGCATGATCTCGCTGGGGCCGATCAGCTTCTCGGCCGATACCATGATCCAGCGGATCTTCCAGATCCTCTTCAATCCGTGGGTCTTTTTCGGTCTTGCCATGTTCGTGGTGTCGATGGCTTCGCACCTTTACGTGCTGTCGAAGGTAGACCTCTCCTTTGCCTATCCCTTCCTCAGCCTCGCCTATGTCGCCGTCGCGCTCTGTGCCTGGCTCCTCTTTAAGGAGGAACTCGGCACTTTGAAGATCGCCGGTATCGCCTTCATCTGCGTCGGCACGATCCTGATCGCGCAGGGCGGCCATTCCGAAAGCAGGACTGCGGAACAGGGCGCTGTCGCCAAGTCGGCCGAGACCTGAGCTACGTTCACATCCAACAAACCAAAGATCAAGAATAAACAGGGGTTTAAACCATGAGACACATCATCTTCGGTGGAGACGGGTTCGTCGGACGCTACCTGGCACCCAGACTGCTTGCCGACGGTCACGAGGTCGTGGTCGCCGATATCGTCCGCAGTGACCTGCCGCATTATCGCGACGCGCGTTTCATCAACACCGATGTCACCGATCCGGAATCGATCCGCAGTCTCGGCATCAAGGCTGATGACATGGTCTATAACCTGTCCGCCAAGATGCTGTCGCCGATCCAGGTCCGCGCCAAGCGGCACGACTTCTTCTTCCCGGTGAACTATTACGGTACCGAGAACATCATCAAGGCGATGGATGCAGCCGGCGCGAAGTCTCTCGTCCATTTCACCACCGACATGGTCTATGGCCACACCTACACCTGGCCCCAGACTGAGGATCATCCGTGCAAGCCACTCGGGGAATACGGCCTCTCCAAGCTGAAGACCGAGGAGCTTGCGGCGGACTGGCGCCAGCGCGGCATGAATATCAGCCTGTTTCGTCCACGCCTGATCATCGGTCCGGGTCGTCTCGGCATTCTCGCCAAGCTCTTCAAGCTGATCGACAACAACCTGCCGGTGCCGATGATCGGTTCGGGCAAGAACCCATACCAGTTCATCTCGGTGTTCGATTGCGCCTCGGCGGCGCATGCGGCCTACAAGGCCGGCGTGCCGAACGAGGTCTATAATCTCGGATCGCTCAACCCGCCGCCGGTGAAGAAGTTGCTCGGCGATCTGGTCAAGCATGCGGGCTCGAAGTCGATCCTGGTTCCGACACCCGCCTGGGCGGTCAAGCGCACGCTCGATTTCCTCGACCTTCTCAACATGCCGCTGATGGACCCGGAGCAATATCTGATCGCCGACGAGATGTGCATTCTCGACGTGTCCAAGGGCGAACGCGAGCTCGGCTGGGTGCCGCAGTATCGCGATGAGGACATGCTGATCGCCGCCTATACAGAATACCGGAAGTCGCTCGACGGCCGTCTTGAACCCCATGCCGCAGCATCGAAGGCTGCGTGAGGAGACAGTGATGAATACTGCAGTCAGACTGAACGAACAGCCGACCCTCGATGCGGTAAAGGCGCCGCGCGCCAAGACCGAAAAGCCGAAGCTTCTGTCGGTCGATCAGGCCAAGGCGCTTGACCTGCCGCAGATGACCGATCTCTTCACGCAGCACCTCAATCCAGGCCAGCTGCATTTCATGAAGCTGCTCGGCTTCCACAAGGTGAAGGTCGAGCGTGCCGAGGGCATGTATTACTACGACCAGAACGGCCGGAAGATCCTCGACTTCTTCGGTGGCTTCGGGTCGCTGGCCTTCGGGCACAATCACCCGCGCATCATCGAGGCGCGCAAGACCTTCCAGGATGAGAAGCGGCACGAGATCGCAATCGCCTTCATGTCGCAATATGCGACGGCATTGGCTCACAATCTGGCAGCCTGCTCGCCCGGTGATCTCGACATGGTTTTCCTTGGCTCGTCGGGTTCGGAAGCCATGGAGGCTGCGATCAAGGTCGCCGAGCGGGCGGCCGGTCCGCAGAAGCCGAAGGTCGTCTATGCCGAAAACTCCTTCCACGGCAAGACCAAGGGCGTGCTGTCGATCACCGACGGTTCACTCTATCGCGGTCAGTTCAAGCTGGTCGACAACACGGTTCGCGTGCCGTTCGGCGATATCGAAGCGATCGAGAACGCCTTCCGCAGCGATCCGGAAATCGGTGTCATCGTGCTTGAAACCGTCCAGGGCGGTGGCGGCATCATTCAGGCCGATGCTGCCTTCTGGCAGAAGTTGCGCCAACTCTGCGACCAGTATGGCGTGCTCTGGGTTGCCGACGAAGTCCAGTGCGGTCTCGGCCGGACCGGCAAGTTCTATGCGTTCGAGCATTACGGCGTCGTCCCTGACGTGACCGCGCTCGCCAAGTCACTCGGCGGTGGCAAAACCGCGATGGCGGCGATGATCGCGCGGCGCGAGGTCTATATGAAGGCTTATGGTACGCCGAAGACGGCGATGATCCATGCCATGGCGACCTTTGGCGGCATCGGCGAGGCATGCGTCACTTCGATCGAAGCGCTCAACGTGCTCTATGACGAAGGCCTGATCGACCGCACTGCCGAGGTCGGCGACTACCTGCTCGACCAGCTCCGTCTCCTGCAGGCGCGCTATCCGAGCCTGATCAAGGAAGTCCGCGGTCAGGGCATGATGGTTGGCCTTGAGTTCCACGACTTCTCGCAGACGATGCCGCTGGTGCTCCGCCCTGTGATCGCGATGCTCGACGACAAGCTCAAGGGCTCGCTGCCGGGCTTCATCGGCAGCCATCTGCTACGCGATCACGGCGTTCTCGTCGCCTTCACCGAGTATAACCGCAACGTCATCCGGCTCGAGCCGCCGCTGATCTGCGAACGCGAGCATGTCGACCAGTTCATCGCGGCGCTGGACGAGGTCATGTCGCGCGGCATCATCAAGATCGTGAAGGATTTCGTCACCGCACAGGTGAAGTGACGGAGACCTGCAGCGCTTGAAAGACTTAGAGGCCGGGTTTGTGACCCGGCCTTCTTCATGACGCCTTCATGAGACCCGGCCTTAGCAAAAGGTCCCAGCAAGGGTCTATCGCGATCACCTGCCTGCCTGACAGCGCATCCCCATAGCGCTCTTCAAGCGCTCGGCGCCCCGTTGTTATCGGGCATTTCGGACGCAATACCCCATCCGTGGCGCGAACGGCTTCAAGCGCCTCGGGGGCGACTTGCCGGACTGTCCGGAAGGGATCGGCTCCGATCTGGATCTTGCGTGTGGCGTCGCGATCGAGAATCCAGGGGAAGGGGTTTACAAAGTCGAGGGTCATCAGCGTTTCAAGCCGGATCTGATTGTCGGCTTCAAATTTCAGCAATGCCTTCGCCAGGATGTCTGCGGAAATCACCCAGTAAACCTGATAATCCAGCTCGCTGTAGAGCTGCCAGCTCGGCAACTGTCCCTGGTTCGCGAGGTCGATATAGGCCGCTCCCTGCGTGGCATAATGCTGCTCCAGCATCATGGCGCGCTCCATGACATCCGGTCTGGTCGATACCTGTTGCATGTTACGCAGCAGCGGGGTGTCGGGTTCGACATAGGTCGGCGCCACGGCGACCGAACGTAGCGTCTTGTGCGCAACCTTGCTCATCGTCGGTATGGTGCAGAAGGCCGCGAGTACGAGAAAGGCGATCTTCGTGCGGTCGATGACAGCAGGCAGCCTCTGGTATGCCATCAGCAGAACGGGCCAGATGAAAATGAATTCCTGACTGCCTGTGTTCTGGGTCTCAAGAATGGTGCCGCCGAGCAGGGAGATGCCGAACCACCAGAAGGAGCGGTCGAAGAACCGTCTCGGCTCTGATGCATAATTCAGATCGGCCCAGACCATGAGCAGGAGAAGAAGGCCGGCCGGCATCAACACGTCGAGCTTGCCCGATGCAACCGTCAGAAAGCGGGGCAGCAAGGCATCCTGATTCATGGCGATCAGAGCGAGAATGTCCTTGATGTAGGCGGATATCATCCCCGTCCCAAGCTCTATGGCTACCAATGGAAGCAGGAAGGCGATGGCGGCAAGCGCGAGGTTGCCGATCGATATACGCCCAGCCAGCAAGGCTCCGAGCCCGATCAGTCCGCCGACAAGGAAACCCGTGATCTTGGTCAGAAACAGAGCCAGCATCGCAATTGCGCAAAAGAGCGCGAAGCGCGGGCCGCCGCGCATGAAGACGAGACCTGATGTCAGCACATAGAGAAGAAGCGAGGTCTGGCGGTTGTAGATGCCAAATCCATCAAGTCCGGGATAGGAATGGAAGAACTGTGCATTGGCTGGGAAGGTGGCGAAGACAAGAAACGGGATGAGCAGTGCAAAGGATGTCGCGCGGCTCGTCCTCGCCGCGTCGAGCAGCACGAGCGTCATCAGGGGCGCCGTTACGGCCAGTTGCGACCATTGCACCAGCAGCAGAGGTTGGGCTTTCGGAAAGAGCTCCAGTCCCCAGACGAAAAGATAGTAGCCCAGGGCTCCCACCGGCGTTGAGAAATCAAGGCTGGGGATCTGGCCCATCCGAATCCGCTGGGCGGCATCGAGATAGATGTAGGTGTCCCAGTACATCGGGCCGATCGGCACTGCCAGGGGCAAGACGAGAAGAATCGACAGGCCCGCAACCGCTATCCAGAGCCATGCCACCGGAGATGCGAGGAGCCTTGAAAACATTCCCCGATCATTCAGATCGTAAGCCGAGTTTACCGCCACGATTTTTCACCCCGCCGCTGATGCCGTGCCTCGATTCGCGCCATGGTGTGCAGGAAAGCTTAACAGGCGGAAAACGCCTCGCAGGATTGCTCAACTGGGGCAGGCAGTTGGCGTTTCAGGGATAGAGATGTTCTACGCCGAGACGATCGCGGACGGCGTAGCGTCCATCGCCCAGATCACGGACCGCGTCCTCGCCGAGTGCCACCTTGCCGTGGCCGCCTGGCAGGTCGAGGATGTAGTGGGGGATGCAGACGCCGGAGATCCGTGAACGCAGTTCGCGCATCAGGGCCTGACCCTCGGCGATCGACAGGCGGAAATGGCCGGTGCCGGGCGCCATGTCCGGGTGGTGCAGATAATAGGGCTTGATGCCCGTTTCGACGAAGGCCCGCATCAGCGATGTCAGGGTCTCTGCGTTATCGTTCACTCCTTTCAGGAGCACGCTCTGGCTGACCATCTGCACACCGCCGGCGATCAGCCGCCGGCAGGCCGCCCGCGCTTCCGGCGTCATCTCGCGGGGGTGGTTGGCATGCAAGGCCAGGATCACGCTTTTGCCACTGGATACCAGTGCTTCGACCAGCTCGCCCGTGATCCGCTCTGGATCGACGACGGGCACGCGGCTATGGATCCTCAAGACCTTGACGTGGTCCATGGTTGCCAGCTTCTCGGCCACATCGCGCAGCCGTCGAGCAGACAGGATCAGCGGATCGCCGCCGGTCAGGATGACTTCCCAGATGCGCGTGTCCGAGGCGATGTAGTCGAGCGCCTTTTGCAGGGCCTCAGCGCCGAGATTGCCGTCGCCCTGCGGGCCGACCATTTCGCGGCGGAAGCAGAAGCGGCAATAGACCGGGCAGACATGAACGAGCTTCAGCAGCACGCGGTCCGGATAGCGGTGGACGATACCCTCGACCGGCGAGTGGGGATGGTCCCCGATCGGATCCGGTCGTTCCGCGGGATGCTCGATCAATTCGGCGGCGTCAGGCACATACTGCGCGGCGATCGGATCTGCCGGATCGTTAGCATCAATCAGGGCCCGGACCGTGGGCGTCAGCGCGATCGCGTAGCGCTCGGCAACCGTCCCAAGGCCGGTTGCCCGATCGCTGGCGACGAGCCCCTCGGACACGAGGTCGGAAACGGTCCTGAGCGTCTGTTCAGCCAAGATGGGTCTCCGCAACCGGTGCCCAGATGACCTGATCGATCCTCAGCGCTCCCGTTGCAAGCATGACGAGTCGGTCGAAGCCGAGCGCGATGCCGGAGGCTTCTGGCATGTGCTGAAGCGCTTCCAGGAAGTCTTCATCGAGCGGATAGGTTTCGCCGTAGACCCGCTGCTTCTCGGCCATTTCGGCCACAAAGCGGCGGCGCTGCTCTGCCGCGTCTGTCAGTTCGCCAAAGGCATTGGCGAGTTCGACACCGCAGGCGTAGACCTCGAAGCGTTCGGCCACCCTCGGATCATCGGCACAGGGGCGGGCAAGGGCCGCTTCTGCGACCGGATAGCGGTCAAGGATGGTCACCCGGCCGTTGCCGAGATTGGGTTCGACCTTCTCGACGATGACCCGGCTGAAGAGATCCGCCCAGGTGTCGTCGGCGGCGATACGCATGCCGGCTGCCGCCAGTTGCCTGGCCAATGCTTCGCAGTCCGTCGTGCCGTCCGCTTCGATCGTCGCCAGAAGGTCGATGTCGGCATGGTGCGTAAAGGCATCTGCAACAGAGATCCGTTCGGGCTCGGCAAAGGGATCGACGGTCTTGCCGCCAAAAACAAAGCGCTTCGTGCCGGCCGTCTCCGCCGCAAGCGCGATCAGTTCCGCGCAGTCGCGCATCAGCTGCTCGTAATTCTCGCCGACCCGGTACCATTCCAGCATGGTGAATTCCGGGTGGTGCAGGGGGCCCCGCTCGCGGTTGCGATAGACATGGGCAAAGCAGGCGATCCTGGTTTCGCCGGCTGCGAGCAGCTTCTTGCAGGCAAATTCCGGGGACGTGTGCAGGTAGAGCGGGACCGCCGTGCCGTCATGGCCGATGGCAGCGGTGCTGAAGGCGTGAAGATGCGCTTCGTTTCCAGGCGAAACCTGAAGAGTCGCCGTATCGACCTCGATGAAATCCTGCTGGGAGAAACGGGCGCGGAATGCTGCCTGGATCCGGTTGCGCCCGAGCAGGAAGGGCCGCCGGTCCGTATGCACGGACGTGCGCCACCAGGGCGGGGATGATCGGCGGCTGTCAGTCATGCCGGAATCTCGGTCCATTTCTCAACACGGGCTGGCTATTTTGCCGGATTTGGGTTAGGTGCGCCCGAGAAATTCAAAGAGGTCAGTCGGGACGGCCGTCCTTTACGACGGGTCTTACGCAGATACAAGGAAATCCAATGGTCAAGATTATCGCCTCGTCCGTGCGCAAGGGCAATGTCATCGATGTGGACGGCAAGCTCTACGTCGTTCTGACGGCTGAAAACTTCCACCCGGGCAAGGGCACGCCGGTCACCCAGGTCAACATGCGTCGTATCGTCGATGGCGTTAAGGTCTCTGAGCGCTGGCGCACGACCGAACAGGTCGAGCGCGCGTTTGTCGAAGACGTGAACCACCAGTTCCTCTATGAGGACGGCGAAGGTTTCCACTTCATGAACCCGGAATCCTACGACCAGGTCGTTGTCGATGCCGAAACCATGGGTGACCAGAAGGCCTATCTGCAGGAAGGCATGGTTTGCATTCTCTCCATGCACGAAGGTGTGGCGCTTGCCATCCAGCTGCCGCGTCACGTGACGCTTGAAATCACCGAGACCGAGCCGGTCGTGAAGGGCCAGACGGCCTCGTCCTCATACAAGCCCGCAATGCTGTCGAATGGTATCCGTACCATGGTGCCGCCTCATATCGATGCCGGCACGCGCGTTGTCATCGCGACCGAAGACAATTCATATGTCGAGCGCGCCAAGAACTGAGCGCTGGCCTCATCTAACTGGCGAAACCCGGCGTGCTCCACGCCGGGTTTTTTATGTCCGATCTTGATGCTCAGAATGCCGGCGGGGCGCAGGGTGCCCCGCCGGCCGCTCTCGCCGGTCACGGTGCGCCATCACGGAGCGCAAGCGTGCTCAGCGTCCGGCGAGAAGAGGGGTGCCGAAGCTCGACGCCTTCGCCCGGGCTGCGCTGACCTTCGTGGTCTCGCCCTGCTCGAGCAACATGATCTGCTCCTTCAAATGCAGCTTGATCTTCTTCAAGGCGCGGACCCGTATGCCGTCCGGCTGCGGACGACGCTGTTCCTCATCGATCTTGGCGGCGACGATCGTATGGCGGGCTTTGAGGGCTTTCAGCAGTTGCTTCATGGCTGTCTCCTTTCGTACGCCAACAATGTGATGCCTCCGAGTTGATTATTCCAATTCATTGATTGTATGATTTCGATAGTTTTCCTCTATGGGGATCGCCATGCCCTTTCGACCCAGCCATCGGCAATTGGAGTATCTGGTCATGCTTGGTGAGACCGGACATTTCGGGGAGGCGGCCAAACGGTGCAACGTCTCTCAGCCGACGCTTTCCGTGCAGGTGTCGCTGCTGGAAAAGCAACTCGGCGTGACGCTGATTGACCGCATGCCCGGACGGGTCGCGCCCACCCCTGTGGGGCAGGATATCATCAATGCGGCGAAGATCATCCTGAACGGTCTCGACGAGATCACGGTGCTCGCATCAAGCTCCAAGGGGAATCTTGGTGGTGCGATGCGTCTTGGCGTGGCACCGTCCTTCGGGCCTTATTTCCTGCCACACCTTTTGCCGAAGCTCCATTCGCAATACCCGGACCTCAAGCTCTACATTCGCGAAGACCGACCGAGGCTTCTTGAGAAGGCGGTCCTGCAGGGGGAGACGGATTGCGGACTTGGCCCGATCCCCTTCGATGAGGACGATTTCGTATCCGAGCAGATCTGCCGCGAGCGGATCTATCTTGCCGTGCCGAGGGAACACCCTCTGGCCAAGCTGGACAGCGTTCCGATGGCCGCGTTGAAGGGTGCTCGGATGCTGACACTTGGCCCGGGTCACAGGCTGATGGACGAGGTGCGCAAGCTCGCTGACATGTCAGGCGCGATCCTGGCGCTGGAGTATGAAGGTTCCAGCCTGGATGCGATCCGGCAGATGGTTTCCATCGAAATGGGAATTTCGTTGTTTCCGGAGCTCTATGTGCGGACCGAATTTGCCAAGGACGAAGGTATCAAGGTATTGCCCGTCACCGACTGGCAGGGAACCCGGGACATCGGCTTCTTCTGGCGGCGCTCGTCGGCGCGGGGGAGCCACTTCCAGGCTCTGGCGAAACTCGCAAGCCAGATCGCGGATCAGCTCTTCGCCCGATCCATGCCCTGAAGGCAAAACCCCCGGCCGAAGCCGGGGATCTGGTGTCGTGTCTTAGGCAATGCCGCCGAGGCAGATATACTTGATCTCGGTATAGTCATCGATGCCGTATTTGGAGCCTTCGCGGCCGAGACCGGACTGCTTGATGCCGCCGAAGGGGGCAACCTCGGTCGAGATCAGGCCCGTGTTGACGCCGACCATGCCGTATTCCAGCGCTTCCGCGACCCGGAAGACCTTGGCGATGTCCTTCGAGTAGAAGTAGGAGGCGAGGCCGAATTCGGTGGCGTTGGCCAGTTCGATCACTTCCTCTTCCGTTTCGAACTTGAAGAGCGGAGCAACGGGACCGAAGGTTTCCTCGGTCGCGACCTTCATGGCGGTGGTGACACCGGTCAGGATCGTCGGCTCGAAGAACAGCTCGCCAGCAGAGGACGGCTTGCCGCCAAGGGCGACGGTTGCACCCTTGGAGACGGCGTCGGCGACGTGTTCCTTGACCTTCTCGACTGCCTTTGAGTCGATCAGCGGGCCGGTCGTCACTCCTTCCGCAAAGCCGTTGCCGACCTTCAGCTGGCCGACCTTCTCCGCGAGCTTCTTGGCAAAGGCGTCATAGATGCCAGACTGGACATAGAGACGGTTGGCGCAGACGCAAGTCTGACCGGCATTGCGATACTTGGAGATCATCGCTCCCTCGACCGCTGCGTCGAGGTCTGCATCATCGAAGACGATGAAGGGCGCGTTGCCGCCAAGTTCCAGGCCCAGCTTCATGATCTGGGCGGCGCCCTGGCGCATCAGGATGCGCCCGACATTGGTGGAGCCGGTGAAGGTGAGTTTCCGAACCTTGTCGTTGGCGCACATCTCTTCACCGACCATTGCCGCATCGGTAGAGGTCAGGACAGAGAAGAGACCGGCGGGTAGACCGGCACGCTCTGCAAGGATGGCGAGCGCCAGCGCTGAGAGCGGGGTTTGCGCGGCGGGCTTCGATACCATGGCGCAACCGACGGCAAGTGCGGGAGCGACCTTGCGGGCGAGCATGGCATTCGGGAAGTTCCATGGCGTGATGGCGCCGACGACGCCTACGGGCTGCTTGATGACCATGATCCGCTTGTCGGCCTGATGGCCCGGGATCGTGTCGCCATAGACGCGCTTGGCTTCCTCAGCGAACCACTCGACGTAGGATGCGCCGTAGAGGATTTCGCCGCGGGCCTCGGGCCACGGCTTGCCCATTTCCATGGTCAGGATCGTCGCCAGATCGTCGGCATTGGCAACCATCAGGTCGTTCAACTTGCGCAGGACCGCAGCGCGCTCCTTGCCGGTTTTCTTCGCCCAGGCCTTTTGGGCGGTATGGGCGGCGTCGATCGCCTTGGTCACTTCCGCCTTGCTGACGTTCGGAAGAACCGCAATGACTTCGCCGGTCGCGGGATTTGTGACCTCGAAGGTCTTGCCCGACTGGCTTGCAGCCAGCCAGTCATTGCCGACCAGCGACTTGTCGGTCGCCAGTGTCGGGTCCTTCAGCTTTTCGGTCAGCGTTTTTGAAATGGTCATGCCTCAGGCTCCTGCAGCGACTTCGCGGATCGAGGCTTCGATCAGATCGAGCGCCTCATTGAACACCTCGTCCTGGATGGTGATCGGAGCGAGGAAGCGGATGACGTTGCTGTAGACGCCGCAGGTGAGAAGGATCAGGCCCTTCTCCAGCGCCTTGACACGCACCGCATTGGTGAAATCCGCATTCGGCTTGTCGGTTCCCGGGACCTTGAATTCGACGGCGTTCATGAAGCCGAGGCCGCGGATGTCCATGATGTGCGGAACGTCGGCGCGGATCGCTTCCAGGCGCTGCTTGAGACGATTGCCAAGCTGGTTGGCGCGGTCGCAGAGCTTTTCCTCTTCGATGACGTCGAGAACGGCATGGGCGGCGGCGATCGCCAGCGGGTTGCCGGCATAGGTGCCGCCGAGACCGCCGGGGCCGGGCGCATCCATCAGCTCGGCGCGACCGGTGACGGCCGAGAGCGGGAAGCCGCCGGCGAGGCTCTTGGCCATCGTCGTCAGGTCCGGAACCACGTCATAATGCTCCATGGCGAAGAGCTTGCCGGTGCGGGCAAAGCCCGTCTGGACCTCGTCGGCGACGAGCAGGATGCCGTGTTCATCGCAGATTTCGCGCAGCGCCTTCATCAGAGCGCGCGGCACGTCGTAGAAACCGCCTTCTCCCTGAACAGGCTCGAGGATGATGGCAGCCACGCGCTTCGGGTCGACGTCTGCCTTGAACAGCTTGTCGAGAACATCGAGCGTGGTCTCGACATCAATGCCGTGCATTTCGAGCGGGAAGGGCACATGGAAGACGTCGCCCATCATCGGGCCGAAACCGACCTTGTAAGGGACGACCTTGCCGGTCAGGGCCATGCCGAGGAAGGTACGGCCGTGGAAGCCGCCGGTAAATGCAATAACGGCGGAGCGGTTGGTCGCGCAACGGGCGATCTTGATCGCGTTTTCAACGGCTTCAGCACCCGTCGTTGCAAAGATCGTCTTCTTCTCGAAATTGCCAGGGACCATCTTGTTCAAGCGCTCGGCGAGAGCAACATAGTTTTCATAAGGCACGACCTGGTGGCAGGTGTGCGTGAAGCGATCGAGCTGGTTCTTGACGGCTTCGACGACCTTCGGGTGGCGGTGGCCGGTGTTGAGAACGGCGATGCCGCCGGCGAAGTCGATGTAGCGTTTCCCTTCGACATCCCAGATCTCCGAGTTCTCAGCCTTGTCGGCATAGATCTGCGTGGTCATGCCAACGCCGCGGGAAATGGCGTCGTTCTTGCGGGCTGAGATTTCGGCGTTCTTCATCGTTTTCGTCCTGTGCGAAGGGTTGCCAGCGGCGTCGCATCAAACTGCGATCGCCCGGTGAGATATTTCCTACATTTTTTCTGTAGACTTGCAATATGCCTTGTCGGCATTATCACGCGAGACTGCGACATTTCGTAGGGGGTAGCGTGGACGATATCCGGTTCAAGATTGCAGAGGCCGCACGAATGGCGGGGGTTTCTCCCTCCACCTTGCGTCTGTGGGAAAGCCAGGACCTGATCCAAGCAATCCGGACGCCGACAGGCCAGCGGCTCTACGATCGCGCTCTTATAGATCGGCTGAAGCGCATTGCCTGGCTTCGAAGCGAGAAAGGTCTCAACCCGGCGGCAATCCGAGAGACCCTGCGAGAGATTTCGCCCGAAGGTGAAGAGGAGGCGGGGGATCAAGAGGATGATGCCTCCGACATCCGTCCGGGTACGAGGATGCGAAGGTTAAGGCGCGAAGCTGGCAAGACGCTTGACACCGTCGCCCAGGCGACCGGCGTTTCCGTGTCGCAGCTCTCCACGTTCGAGCGTACATCGCAAGGTTTGTCCTTTACGGCACTTCATGAGGTTGCGCGCCATCTCGGGACAACGCTCGCTTCGCTCAGCGGACAGGAAGAGGGAAGGGGCGGGGAGTCGCTGATCCGGGACGGCAAGTGGGCTTCCTGGCCAACCACCTCTTCGGGCGTTGCCGTCCAGGTCTTAGCCGAGGGGCGCAACATGATGGAGTGCAACCGCTTCCAGCTTGCGCCCGGGGCGTCTAGCGAAGGCGCCTATCAGCACGAAGGGGAGGAGTTCATCCATATGCTCTCCGGTAGCCTGGAGATCATTCTCGACGGCGATCAGTTCTTCGAATTGCACGCTGGCGACAGCTTCTATTTCGAAAGCCGCCGGCCCCATTCCTGGCGCAACATTTCAAGCGGCGAAACTGTTCTCATCTGGATCAACACGCCTGCCACCTTCTAAAGCACTGCAAAGAAAAGCCCGGAAACCGTCTCCGGTTCCGGGCCTTCATTTGCGTATGGGGGCTGCTTACCTGCTGGCAACGACCTTCTTCGCGCCGTCCCAGGCATAGCCGCCGCCGATCGCGACGTTGAGCTGGACATAGCCGTTGGCGAGCTGCTGGACAGCCTGGGCGAGGTTGGCCCGTGCGCTGGCGACGTTACGCTGGGCATCCAGCACGTCGAGAAGCGACGAAGCGCCATCGCGGTAGCTTGCGGTGGCCAGCGAAAGCGCTTCTTCATAGGAGCGAACAGTCGCGGTGAGGGCAGATACCGTCTGACGGGTGCGGCTGACGGCAACCAGGGCGTTCTCCACTTCGGAGACGGCGTTCAGGACGGTCTGCTTCCAAGCCAGATAGGCCTCGCGCGCAGCCGCTTCACGCGCCTTGACAGTCGCCCGGCGTGTGCCGGCGTCGAAGATCGGCAGGTTCAGCGTCGGTCCGAAGCCCCAAGTCGTTGACTTGCCGCTGACCGCAGAGGTCGCGACGAGCGAAGGAGAGATCGAACCATTCAAGGTGATCGAAGGATAGAGCGCCGCTTCGGCAACGCCAATTTCAGCGGTAGCTGCTGCGAGGCTGCGCTCGGCGGCACGAATGTCCGGGCGGTTGCGGATCAGGTCGGCCGGGACACCGGCATTGACGCTGCGACGCGCATAGGGCTGGGCTGCGCCCTTTTGCAGGTCTGCCAGCAACTCGGTCGCGGGAAGGCCGAGCAGCAGCGAAATCCGGTGCACCGACTGACGGAAGGAGATCTCGAGACCGGGGATCTCGGCAAGCGTCGAGTTGACAAGACCTTCGGACTGCACGACGTCGAGGCGCGATGCAGCACCGGCTTCCAACTGGAGGCGCGTCAGTTCCAGTGTCTCACGACGCGATGCGAGGTTCTTGCGGGCAATCGCGATGCGTTCCTGGAAGTAGCGGGCATCGATGTAGGCGTTGACGACGCTCGACAGGAAGGTCAGGCGAGCCACATCGGCGCGGGCATAGGCGGCGTCAAGGGTGGCCTTGGCGCTTTCCTTCGCCCGGCGATACTGGCCGAACAGATCGATGATCCAAGAGATGTTTCCGGTGCCACTGGTGGTGTTCGTGGTTCTGCTGTCGCTGTTTGCAAGTGCCCCGCTGGCGTTGGTCTTCGAGACCTGATGGTTGGCAGATGCATTCACCTGCGGGAAGGCCGCAGCGTCCGCAGCTTCAAAGCTTGCCTCGGCCGACGTGATGCGCTCGATCGCTTGCAGGACGTCAAGGTTCTGGGCAAGACCGGTTTCCACAAGACCGTTGAGACGGCGATCGTTGAAGGCCGTCCACCAGGGTGCGAGGGTCACATCCGCGGCGGCGCGGGCGCTGCCTTCGGAGAATTTGACAGGCAGCGTGGTCTGCGGCGCTTCATGGTCTGGACCAACGACACAACCAGAAAGGAAAAGCATTACGAGTGGAGCGGCAGCACGAATCTTAAGCATCACGTGTTCCTGTAAAAATCCTGGTCCTGCGACGACGAGGTGTTCGAGATCCTCGAGCCAACGACCGACATACACACGTAGGCTGCCGCAGCAGCCTACGCATTAGTTGGTTAACATAGTTTGTCAATGTTCACGACGACAGCGATTCCTTTGGTTTTGCACCGCCGAAAAGTTGACGAATGATGACAAAAAATGACGGAACGAAGAAGATTCCGAGTGCCGTTGCGGTCAACATGCCGCCAAGTACGCCAATCCCGATTGAATTCTGCGCCGCAGAGCCGGCGCCAGTCGCAATAGCCAATGGCACGACGCCCAGGATGAAGGCGAGCGAAGTCATGATAATCGGGCGCAAACGGAGTTTTGCGGCCTCCAGTGTTGCATCAATGACACTCAATCCAGCGGCCTGTCGATCCTTGGCGAACTCAACGATGAGGATTGCATTCTTGGCGGCCAGACCGATTGTGGTCAGGAGACCGACCTTGAAGTAGACGTCATTCGATTGTCCGAAGAAGGTTGCGGCCGCGACTGCGCCCAGCACGCCGACGGGGACCGCCATGATCACCGAGAACGGGATCGACCAGCTTTCGTAGAGGGCTGCGAGGCAAAGGAAAACGATCAGAACGGACAAGGCATAGAGCAGAGGCGCTTGTGAACCCGAGAGCCTTTCCTGATAGGAAATACCCTGCCACGCCACGGTGTAGCCGCCATCCATGGCCGCGGTCAGCTCTTCCATGGTGTCCATCGCTGTCCCGGAACTTACGCCTGGTCCAGCCGCGCCCTCCAACGAGATTGCACCGACACCGTTGAACCGGCTGAGCGTCGGAGCACCGCTGATCCACTCTGTTTTTACGAACGAGGAGAACGGGACCATTTCTCCCGCCCGGTTGCGAGCATGCCAATCGTTGATTGCCGTTTCCTGCAATCGGTAGGGTGCATCACCCTGCACGTAGACAGGCTTCAGTTCACCGTTCAGGGTAAAGTCGTTGACGTTGCGTCCGGCAAAGATCGTCGACAGCATGTTGTTGACGGTTGCGATGTCGAGACCCATGGCACCCATCTTTTCCTGGTCAAGCAGGAACTTCAGCTGGGTTTCCGGTGGCGGGTTGTTGGAGCGCAGCGAGCTGATACTGGGGTTGGTGCTCCCTGCCTGCATCAGTTGCTGTGAGGCCGCGGCGAGCGCTTCCGTGCCGTTCTTCCCGCTGTCGACAAGGTACATCGAGAAACCGCTCGAACTGCCAAGACCCGGGATCGCAGGTGGCTGCAGCGGGAAGACCATCGCGTCACGCAGGGTGAAGAAGTAGCCCATGGCACGCTGGACGACTGCCGAAGCCGCCAGTTCTGGCTTTTCACGCAGTTCAAAATCCTTGAGTTTGGCAAAGACGAGGGCATAGTTCTGGCCCGAGCCGGTGAAGGAGAAGCCGGAAACCGAGAAGACGTCCTGAATCGCGTCCTTCTCCTGGTCCAGATAATAGTCCTCGATCTTCTTGATGACCTCTTCCGTGCGCGTGACCGTCGCGCCATTAGGCAGTTGGACGATGGTCATGAGCACGCCCTGGTCTTCCTGGGGAAGGAAGGAGGACGGAAGGCGCAGGAAAAGCCAACTAAGGCCGCCGATCACGATCGCAAACATCAGCATGACGCGTAGCGGGCGCTTCAGGAGGTAGGCGATGGAGGAAACATAGCCACCTGTCGCGCGATCGAAGTTCCGGTTGAACCAACCGCCCAGGCCGCGATTTTGTTTGTGGTGATCTATCGGCTTCAGCATCGTCGCGCAGAGCGCCGGCGTCAGCACCATGGCAACGAGCGCCGAGAGCAGCATTGCCGAGACGATGGTCACCGAGAACTGGCGGTAGATGATACCGGTGGAGCCGCCGAAAAAGGCCATCGGAATGAAAACGGCCGTCAGCACCAGGGCGATACCGACGATCGCTCCGGTGATCTCTCCCATTGACTTCTGGGTCGCCTCAAGCGGCGAAAGTCCTTCCTCCGACATGATCCGCTCGACGTTCTCCACGACGACGATCGCATCGTCGACCAGGAGCCCGATCGCCAGCACCATGGCAAACATGGTGAGCGTGTTGATGGAATAACCGGTGATGGCGAGGACCCCGAAGGTTCCGAGCAGCACCACGGGAACGGCAATCATCGGAATGATGGTCGCGCGCAGGTTCTGCAGGAAGACGAGCAATACCACGAAGACCAGCACGATCGCTTCGAGCAGCGTGTGAACGACTTTCTCGATCGACAGCTGCACAAAGGGCGTCGTGTCGTAGGGGTAGGTGATAACGACGTTTTCCGGCAGCGAAGGTCCGATGGTCTCAAGCTGCGATTTGACGAGGGCTGCGGTATCCAGCGCATTTGCGCCAGTCGCGAGGTTCACAGCAAAGCCGGTCGCAGGATTTCTGTTTGCGCGGGTCTTCGTGCCGTAGCTTTCCTGCCCGATCTCAATGCGGGCCACGTCGCTCAGGCGAACCGTCGCGCCGTCCGTTTCGGTCTTGAGGATGATCGCCTCGAAGTCCGACACCGATTGCAGCTGGCTCTGAGCCGTAACCGTCACCGTCAGCTGCTGACCGGCCGGGGCAGGCTGACTGCCCAGCGCGCCGACGGAGACCTGGGTGTTCTGGGCCTGGATCGCGGTGGTGACATCGGAGGGGGTTAGCTGAAACTTGTTGAGCTGGAACGGATCGAGCCAGACCCGCATGGCATAGCCCGTTCCGAAGACCTGAATGCTGCCGACGCCTTCAAGGCGCTTGATCTGATCCTCGATCTGGGACGAGAAGATGTCGCCGAGCTCGACATTGCTGCGGGCGCCATCGGTCGAGACGAGCGCGCCGACCAGCAGGATGCTAGAGGTTGAGCGCGTCACCGAGATGCCGGAGGTCTGAACGACATCCGGCAGCTGGGACTGAACCAGCTGGAGCTTGTTCTGAACCTGAACCTGGGCGATTTCCGGATCGATGGAATTGCCAAAAGTGAGGGTCACAGACGCCGAGCCGGTGCTTGACGAGGATGTCATATAGGTCAAATCATCAAGACCGGTCATCCCGTCTTCGATGATCGAAGTGACAGATTTCTCGACAGTCTCGGCGCTGGCGCCGTTATAGCTTGCCGAAATCTGCACCGTCGTGGGTGCGATTTCGGGATATTGGGCGATCGACAATGTCGAGATCGCCAATGCGCCCCCGAGCATGATGATGATCGCGATCACCCAAGCGAAGATCGGGCGACGGATGAAATACTGGGCCATGGGTTATCCTCTACGCCTCGGTTGCCTTGCCTGTCGCACAATCACGGTTGCGCAGCAGGAGCAGCAGCCGGGGCCGCGGTCTCTTCAACAAGCCCGTCCTCATTGATCTTCGCCTCGACCGGCTGTACCGGTGCGCCGTCGCCTATCCACTGGAAACCATCAACGATAAGCTTGTCGCCGTCTTTGATGCCGGAGGCGACGAGCCAGTTGTTTGCGGAGACCTCTGCATTTTCGAAGGTACGCGTCTCGACCTTGTTGTCGGCGGTCACGAACTTCGCGGTCAGCTTGCCGTTCGGGTTGCGCGTGGCAGCCCGTTGAGGGATGAGATAGCCTTCTTCAACGCCAACATCGACAGTCGCTCGGACATACATGCCCGGCAGTATCAGATTGTCCGGATTATCGAAGAGCGCGCGGATCGAGAAGGTGCCAGTCGTCTGGCTGACCGCCAATTCGGACATGTCGAGCTTGCCGACAATCGGATAATCGATGCCGTCTTCCAGCGTAAGTCGGATGTCGGCCGTCTCTCGGTTCGTCTGATTGATGCGACCAGCCTTGATCGCCTCGCGCAGCCGCAGCAAGTTCGCGCTGGATTCCGTCAGGTCGATATAGATCGGGTCAAGACGGCGCAGCGTCATCAGGCTGTCTGTCTGATTGGCGGTCACGACATTGCCGATCGAATAACGAGATATTGTCGTCACACCCTCGAACGGAGCCCTGATTTCGGTAAGCCCGAGTGCAATCTCCGCCGACCGCAAGGCGGCCGCGGCCTGGGCAACATCCGCTTCTGCCTGAAGCAGCGTCACCCGCGCGTTTTCAAGTTCGACCTGTGTGGCGCCGCTCCCTACCAGGCGCTCCTGGCGGGCGAGGTTGGATCGTGCCGTCGGTACACCCGCTTCAGCCTTCTGCAGGCTGGCCTGCGCCTGGGCGACAGCTGCGCGGTAGGTGTCGTCCTCGATCTTGAAGAGCAGATCTCCGGTCTTGACCTTGCTGCCTTCCTTGAAGGCGATTTCTTTGATGATGCCGCTGACACGCGGGCGGATCTCCGCCATCTGGAATGCCGAGGCGCGACCGGGCAGAGTGGTCGTGATCTCATGCGCTTCCTGCTTCATGACAATAACGCTCACGGCTGCCGGCGGACGTTCACCTCCACCAGCTGCAGCGCCGGCGCCGCCTTGAGCCGCTTGCTGGTCGGAGCAGCCTGCCAAGGCTGCGGTACAGATGACGAGAACGGAGGCAAGTCTGAGGCTTGGGCGCATCAAATAATCCCATACATATGGCAAGGCAGTAATCGAAGACTGTCGCGCCCATTTCCTTCGAAACACGGCGCGCCGGAAAGTGGAAGCGCATGCCGAGGCGCCCACCATTCTTTGAAGTGACGTAAATCAGCAAACGTCACTTTACAAGCGGCGACCGCAGTGCAGCATCAATGAGACGTACGACTTCTCGGCAGCGTGTTGCCATTATGTCAGCCTTTTCCATCCCGGTCATGACAGGATGAATGACGCAGGCGAGTGCGTCGAAGGTCGCGTTGGCCAGCCGCGGGACATCATCCGCGTGATAGACGCCTTCCCGGACCCCGGCTGCAATTATTTCGGCGATCATGCCAACCACGATCTCGCGAAAGCGGTCTCCGCAGTCCAGTTCTTCGGTGATGGTAACCAGGATCATTTCGAAGACAAAGGGCGCGTCCGTCTGCTCGGACAGATGCTCTTCCATCAGATGATGGGCGAGCGCATGAAGCCGCTCCGGGGCCGGCTTGTCGCTTGCCAATGCTTTAAGCGCATTGAGGGTCTGTTCGATCGCCCGCGTCGCGATCGCATCGACGAGGCTCGTTTTTGTACGAAAATGCTTGAAGACATTGGCCGGCGACATCGACAGTTCCGTGGCGATGTCGGCAATGGCGACACTTGCATAACCATGGGTGCGGAACAGCCGTTCGGCTGTGTTGAGGATCTCCTCCCGAGTTTCTTCTGCCGGGCGTCTCGGGCGACGCTGGGTTACACCCGCCCCCATCGAGGGGCAGCATGAGCCAGGGCGTGCTCGAGAATCCTGATCCATGGGTCAAGCCTTTCTCATGGGAAATAGGAGGCTAGATTTGTGCGGACGCGGGCCCAGGGGCTTTCGCCGTTATCATCGGGCTGAAACTCCAGTCCTGTGATTGCTTCATATGCCTTGATATAGACCTTCGAGGTGTCTTCGACCAGAGATTGCGGAATTTCCGGGATCGGATCGACATAAGGATCACAGCGTTCGGCGACCCAGGCGCGGACGAAATCCTTGTCGAAGCTTTGGGGACGCTCGCCCTTCTCAAAGCTCGTCTGATAGCTGTCAGCGATCCAGTAGCGACTGCTGTCCGGCGTGTGGATCTCATCCGCCAGGATGATCGTGCCGTTTTCGTCAGTCCCGAATTCGTATTTCGTATCGACGAGGATGAGGCCTCGCTCGGCGGCGAGTTTCTGGCCACGGGCAAACAGCGCCAGCGCGTAACGCGACAGCGTTTCCCATTGCTCGGCGGTGAGCAGCTTCTTCTCGACGATCTCCGCCGGCGTCAGGGGTTCGTCATGGCCTCCGTCGAACTCCTTGCTCGTCGGCGTGATGATCGGGGTCGGGAGTTTCTGATTGTCGCGCATGCCATCGGGAAGGGTGATCCCGTACATGCTGCGCTCCCCCTTCTTATAAAGTGTCAGGATCGATGTGCCGGTCGTGCCGGCAAGGTAGCCGCGAACGACGATCTCGACGGGTAGAATATCGAGACGCTTGCCGACCACGACATTTGGATCCGGATAAGCGATGACATGGTTGGGGCAGATGTCGGCCGTCTTCTCGAACCAGTAGCGCGCAGTCTGTGTCAGCACCTGGCCCTTATAGGGAATGCAGGTCAGGATGCGGTCGAAGGCGCTCAGGCGGTCCGTCGAGATGATGACCCGGCTGCCATCGGGCAGATCATAGTTCTCGCGCACCTTGCCACGATAATAGTTGGGCAGTTCCGGATAATGGGCTTCGGACAGGATACGCATGGAGGTCCTCGATCTCTAGACGGGTCATGGCACCTCAGATGGTGCGGTTTGCGGCCCGCGGTACCCCAAAGCGGCGGCTCTTTCAAAAGAAAAAAGCGCATGGCGGGTGCCATGCGCCCTTCAGTCTCATCAGCGCAATCAGACGGCTGCGCGGTGCAGGCGGCCATTGAAGAGGCCGTTGTCGGTCGCGTTCTTCCAGGACTTGGCCGCGGCGAGAACTGCGAGATCGACGAGGGGTTCGATGAGGATCACGGTCATATAGGCTGCGCCAAAGCTTGCGATGCTCGTCAGGCTCTCGGCAGTGAAGCCATGACCATAAAGGGCCCAGAAGGCGACCCAGGCGACGATGCCGCCCTGATAGGCGGTCGACAATGCGAGCGCATCGCGATAGCCGACATCCACATAAGCCTTCTTCTGCGGGATGATCCGTTCAGCGAGCTGACTGATGGCAAAAAGCGGAACGATCAGCGTCGTGACATTCATTCCATATTGCGGAAGATCAAAGGGTGCAAAGAACAGGCCCTGCAGCAGGAGGCCAAGAGCCAGGCCGAGCGAGGCTGCGCCGGCACCGAAGATGAGGAAAAGTGTCGAGCCGAGGATCAGGTGTACTTCCGACACGCCGACGGGATGATGCGGCAAGACCTCGAAAAAGGCGAAGACAAGCGCGGTCGTGGTCAGTGCCCGACCGGCGAGCCCAATCAGGCGTGCCTTCGACCTGATATCATCGACGACCATCTTCCCGACGAGGCCGAAGGAGAGGGCAGCCGTAGCATAGCTCAGTGCGAGTTTGGCGCCATCAACGACGCCGGGTTCAATATGCATATCTCAAGTCCTTTCGTCCGCGCCCACCGCGCGGGAAGAGTGAATGGCGCTTTCGTGCCGCAAAGCGATGGCAGGTCTCCTGGCTTACGGGTCAGGGCTTCGGTCCGCCTTATCAGCACAAGGCCAATGGCATGTCGGACGTCGCTCGCCGTTCACAGTTGCGGGGGCAGCCACGGTATCGGCCCCTGATGGGTAATCCTCACCGTATTCCCTCTTCGTCCGCCCATCCTGTCCTGTCCGGGCGGAACCATCACATGGCAAGCTTAGGCCGGCGGATGAAGCGATGTCCAGCAGATTGCGACGTCAGCGAAAAGGAATGCGCGCATCCTTTGCAAAAGCCAATTTGCCGCATTGAACGGGCCCCACGAAGGCTCCTATCTGCGGTCCATGCTGAGAGAGACGAGGTTTGGAATGGCAGACATCATCTATCGCGTGCCCCTGTTCGGCTGGATGCTGAAGGAGGCGATCCACGGACCAACGACGGCGAAGGTCCTGTTCGTGGTCAATCTGCTGCTGATCTGGGTGCTGGCAATCGCGACGTTCGGTTATCCCGCGATCATCATCCCAGCGCTCAGCGCCGTCCCGATCATGTTCGTCTTGCTGATCCTGATCACCAAGGGCTAAAGCGATTTCCGGGTCTTTTAACGAAGCTGGTCACTTCCCATATAGAGAAGGACCAAGGGCCGAATGCGATCGGATGCCGCCGTTGGCGCAAATGCGATGCATAGAATCATATGGTGATTTTTTCGCTTTAAAATCAACGATTTGAAAAAAACGACAGTTTTTTGACAAATGGCTGTTGACGGGAAAAAGGAGTGGCCGTATAAGCCGCCTCACCGAACGAGAGGGCGGCGCCAAACGGCCTGGCACTCTGGTTCAAAAAAGATCTCGAACTTAGCGTTTGCTGGTTTTGTTGCCCGACTTTAGGGTTGGGTGGATGGGGATTTTTGACGGGTATTTGTCCGTCTGTTTTTTGACAATTGAAGATGGAAGAAAGAGAAACGTGGGCGGCGGTCTTGCGCAGGTAGCACAGAGATGTGCTTTCTAAGAAGACAAACGACGGTCACGTTTTGATATGAGAACACCAGGCTGGTGGCGCAGTGATGCGTAATCAGCCGAGTGAGTTCTCGTCGATTCAGAACAAAGTGATTAGTCGAGATTGAATTCTCAACTTGAGAGTTTGATCCTGGCTCAGAACGAACGCTGGCGGCAGGCTTAACA